>NZ_JACJKA010000097.1 GCF_016900355.1 Bacteroides mediterraneensis
ATTCCCTAAGATACGAAAAATTAGGGAGACGGGCAAGTCCTGACTGAGCGAAGTTTGGGCTTGCCCGATTTTTTTGCAGACACAAAAAAGCCCATCTCAAATTTTATTTCAATTTTGAGACGGCCTCCATAAGCAAAGTAATATGGCAAAGATACATTTTCGTTCTTACAATCCCAATCAAATCGTCCTTTTCCCACAAAGAATAGATGAAAATATTCCATCGGACAATCCTGTACGTATTCTGAATGCTATGGTTGACAACCTTGACCTTAGTTCGTTCCATAAATTGTATAAGGAGTTCGGCCGTTCTCCCTATCACCCACGAATGATGCTCAAAGCTGTTTTGTATGCCTA
>NZ_JACJKA010000098.1 GCF_016900355.1 Bacteroides mediterraneensis
TCTTGCGATGTCGCGGTCCTACAACCCCCCAGATGCCGTAACATCTGAGGTTTGGGCTTTTCCCCGTTCGCTCGCCACTACTGGGGGAATCATTGTTATTTTCTTTTCCTGCAGGTACTAAGATGTTTCAGTTCCCTGCGTTAGCCTCCATCATAAGATGGATGTTATCTCTTCAAGATAACGGGTTGTCCCATTCGGAAATCCGCGGATCAAGGGTTATTTGCACCTCCCCGCAGCTTATCGCAGCTTATCACGTCCTTCATCGCCTCCGAG
>NZ_JACJKA010000099.1 GCF_016900355.1 Bacteroides mediterraneensis
TCTTGCGATGTCGCGGTCCTACAACCCCCCAGATGCCGTAACATCTGAGGTTTGGGCTCTTCCCCGTTCGCTCGCCACTACTGGGGGAATCATTGTTATTTTCTTTTCCTGCAGGTACTAAGATGTTTCAGTTCCCTGCGTTAGCTTCCATCATAAGATGGATGTTATCTCTTCAAGATAACGGGTTGTCCCATTCGGAAATCCGCGGATCAAGGGTTATTTGCACCTCCCCGCAGCTTATCGCAGCTTATCACGTCCTTCATCGCCTCCGAG
>NZ_JACJKA010000100.1 GCF_016900355.1 Bacteroides mediterraneensis
TCCATCATAAGATGGATGTTATCTCTTCAAGATAACGGGTTGTCCCATTCGGAAATCCGCGGATCAAGGGTTATTTGCACCTCCCCGCAGCTTATCGCAGCTTATCACGTCCTTCATCGCCTCCGAGAGCCAAGGCATCCGCCATGCGCCCTTTCCTACTTTCCTTATCACGTGCACACTCCGTCTTTCGACGGGTGCGGGATGATATATACTTTTAGCTTTCGTACTAAAATTACTTTTTGCTTGTTACATCATGTCATAGACCTATTTT
>NZ_JACJKA010000101.1 GCF_016900355.1 Bacteroides mediterraneensis
TGCGCCCTTTCCTACTTTCCTTATCACGTGCACACTCCGTCTTTCGACGGGTGCGGGATGATATATACTTTTAGCTTTCGTACTAAAATTACTTTTTGCTTGTTACATCATGTCATAGACCTATTTTCTAGTGGAGAACTTGTCAGGACTGGCTTCGCTTGCGCTCGCCCATCCTCTATTTCTCACTTCGTGGAGAATAACGGATTCGAACCGTTGACCCCCTGCGTGCAAAGCAGGTGCTCTAGCCAGCTGAGCTAATCCCCC
>NZ_JACJKA010000102.1 GCF_016900355.1 Bacteroides mediterraneensis
CCGGCGGATTCACGCAGGATTCCTCGTGTCCCGCGATACTCAGGATACCGCTACGCTTCGTCTCGCTTCATGTACCGGACTCTCACCGTCTGTGGTGCAACTTTCCAGATGCTTCCATTCACGAGATTTCTTGCGATGTCGCGGTCCTACAACCCCCCAGATGCCGTAACATCTGAGGTTTGGGCTCTTCCCCGTTCGCTCGCCACTACTGGGGGAATCATTGTTATTTTCTTTTCCTGCAGGTACTAAGATGTT
>NZ_JACJKA010000103.1 GCF_016900355.1 Bacteroides mediterraneensis
ATCTAAAACGGCGACTACCTACTCTCCCACTTGTACGCAGTACCATCGGCGTGGCGAAGCTTAACTTCTCTGTTCGGAATGGGAAGAGGTGGAACCTTCGCGCCATAGTCACCTTAATATCATTATGTTGTCATGACTCACAAGCTAGTAACCTTAGCACAACTGCTAAACGTATATATCATCCTTCATGGATTATTGTGTCTTCCATCCGCCCGGCGCGGATAAGGAAAGCTTTCGGGCAATTAGTAATGCTC
>NZ_JACJKA010000104.1 GCF_016900355.1 Bacteroides mediterraneensis
AAGTGAAACTGACCGGATATCTCTCCGAGAAAAAATATCCTGAGTCATTCAGACTCGTCCGATATTACGACGAAGAGGATGACCGTGAGTTCACTTTCTTGACGAATGCAAAACAACTTTCTGCACTAGAGTTTATATCGAATAATTGATTAAAGCGTTCTTTGACTTATCTTTGTGGTCTAAAAGGTTCAATTGATGTATTACGACAAGATTCGCCACCGTTATAGCCAAGTGCTTGCAGCGACAGGATTAA
>NZ_JACJKA010000105.1 GCF_016900355.1 Bacteroides mediterraneensis
TGAGTTATCATCGTACCGATGATTTATGTCTCCCCGCTCGGCATAACCCAAGCGAGCTTGGTTCTGCTCTCACTCGTTCGACATTTCAACCTCGTCCGTTCCGACTCGGCTTCATCTTTCTCTCTTTATATCGAAAAACAAACTCATCTGCAGTACAAGGCAAGAACCTCTTCTCGGTCCCTCTCCAGAAAGGAGGTGTTCCAGCCGCACCTTCCGGTACGGCTACCTTGTTACGACTTAGCCCCAATTACCA
>NZ_JACJKA010000106.1 GCF_016900355.1 Bacteroides mediterraneensis
TGTTCGGAATGGGAAGAGGTGGAACCTTCGCGCCATAGTCACCTTAATATCATTATATTGTCATGACTCACAAGCAAGCAATCTCAGCACAACGGCCAAACGTATATATCATCCTTCATGGATTATTTTGTCTTCCATCCGCCCGGCGCGGATAAGGAAAGCTTTCGGGCAATTAGTAATGCTCGGCTTTGCTGTCTCCAGCTTTACACCTGCATCCTATCAACG
>NZ_JACJKA010000010.1 GCF_016900355.1 Bacteroides mediterraneensis
GAAAACGGGCTTGCGTTTGGAGTCAAATGTACTTGCATTTTAGGTGAAACGTCCTTGTGTTTGGGGGTAAACGTTTCGGCGTTTGAGATGAAATGTACTTGCGTTTTTGGGATGTATGGTTTTTGAGGGGAATTTGAGGGGGGGTAGTGGATTTAGATGGTTGTTTGGGTGGGTTTGTTTTCTAGTTGGTTGAATTTGGTGGATTGTTTTGGGATGTCTTTTTGAGGGGTTTGCTTTGGGATTTTTTGGGTGGTTGTGTTGGGCTTGCTTTTTTTACTTGCTTTTAGTGTGGGTGTTTATACTATTATGTTTCTTTTTGGAATTTGGTAAGTGGTTCTGCTTGCGGATTTTGAGCGGATGGGCGGCGGGGCGAGAAAATAATGTGGTTTTGGAGAGGGAGTGGGGGAGGTGACATTTTGGTAGAATTTACATCTTAGTAGATAGTGAGGGGGAAGATATGACGAAAGTTTTCTATGGAAGTATTTCCGAGTATATTAAAAATCCTCATCAGCATGCTTTTTGATATGCAGATGAGGATTGAATATTTTGTTTGAATCAGTTATCCTTGTCGATAATCCGGCCAAGGAATGTATCCGTATATGTGTGATTGATGTTTAGACGAATAGGATGATAGTCGGGTAGACTTTCTAAAAATTCCAGTTCGAAGACTAATCTTGGATCTTTGTCGTTGCTTTCAGGGTGGATTTCTGCTTTGGTCCCAATTCTTGCAATACGGATCAGATACAAGTCTTTAACCCCTTTCCCTTTTATGTAAGGCATGAAATAGTACAACTTGTTCAATGCAATGGTAGAAGGGAATGATTTCGTCTTACCGGTATAATATATTTTTGTCGGTTCTTCATTCAAGAAATAATCTTGATTGTCTTCCTTGACAAATCCTATCAACAAACGTTTGTTCCTGTCGAGCACATAATTCTTTTTAGGCTTATTGAGAATCAGTTGTTCTTTTTCAAAAGCAAACAGGTCTAAATCCAATGTCGGGCGTGATTCGCGTAAAGTATGTATCGGTCGTGAGGATACAGGTGCTTCATCATACATGAAACGGTATAAACTCTTCCCAATCAGTTCGACGATTCCGCAAACCAATGCATTTCCCATGAGGAAGGCTCTGCGTCCGTCTGATACTTCCGGATGATAAGTGTGATTGTCCGGAAACATGTTGAGCCGTTCTAATTCTATGGGAATCAGTCGGCGGTATCTTCCGGAGGGGGTCAGCACCACATGTTTGAAACGAGAAGGAGCGTTTCCGCCCTCTCCTGTTATCATGGTTCTTGAAGGTTTGTCAAGTGGGTCGGGAAAAGCCATTCCACCTTCTGAGAAAGTATATTTGAACCCTTCTTTAGAAACGCGGTCTATTTTTTTTGCTCCTTTCTCATAAATCCATTTGGGCAAATCTTTTTCAGAAATGAAGAACTCCTCTGGAATAAAGCTTTCGTTCACAAGAATATCACCTAGGGTTTGATTCGTCCCTGTATAAACAGGTGAGGCATCCACAGAAAAAACCTGACGATGCGTCATCATGCCTGCGTTTCCAAACGGGCTTGCCTTTCCTTCTTTGTTGAAGTTATCTGAAACTTCTTTTATGGAACCTTCTATTTCAAAATCCGAGATTCCCGACTTTTGTTCAAAGGGGAAAGCCTGTGCCATTACTCCGTCGTACAGAACCCAGTCTTTCATTTTTTGGATGCGGTTGGCTATTGGAGAATTCTCAAGATAGCCTACAATGTAGATTCTTCTTCTTCTTTGTGGCATCCCGTAGTCGGCAGCATTTATGACTCGCCATTCTACAATATAGCCTAAGTCGGCTAATGAGGCTAGAATAATGGCAAAGTCGCGTCCACGCTGGGAGGCTGGAGAGTTCAATAGGCGGTCAACGTTCTCAAAAAATATATAATTGGGTTTTGCATCTCCCTTTTCTTGCAAGATGCGGTAGATTTGCCACCATAGCACTCCCTTTTTACCTTCAATACCTCCCGAGCGGCTGAGTGAAGCGGCCACAGAGTAGTCTTGACAAGGAAATCCACCGACCAGCAGGTCATGGTCTGGAATTTCAGCTGTTTTTACAAGATTAATGTCCTGGTTTGAATGTCCTTTTTTCCCAAACCGGGCCTGATATACTAAAGAGGCATCTTGATGTTTGGTAGAAGGTTCCCATTGGTTGTTCCAGATTGTTTCGTAAGCGTCGGACGCTCCTTCCAGGCCGATACGGAATCCACCTACACCAGCGAATAGTTCTACTACACGAATTATATGATTATTTTGAGCCATTGTTGTTTACTATTTGTTTTACGTAATCATTATTAAACCAGTAACAGAACTTTTTAGCCCACTTTCCGCTGGGAGTTGGAGCTAAATCTGTTGATCTTTGAGCTTTTGGACGTACATGGAATTTTTTCTTGTCCTGTCCTTTCCACCAATATTCCTCAGATATATGGTCTTCCAATATGTTCTTTTTTATGTGCATCCAGTATGTCTCTGCCCATTCCAGATCCTCTGGAGGCATTGTCCAGAAGAATACATTGTCTAGTATATAATCTCCTTTATTGGCTGTCTGTTCTTTAAATATTACAAACATGAAACGGCTTGAAAACAATTCATACAGCCGGGATTCATACCAGTTGTCACATTCCGCGACTTCCATGTAGTCAATGTTTTCAAAAGACATCGCTTCTTTTATATTTCCGTTATGTTGGACACGTATTGTCTTCATTGTCAATCCAGCCTTCATGAACTCTTCAGAACGGTTGACATTGGCACATTTCCCGGTTGCGGCGATAGCATTGGCTATTATCGCAAATTTGTTTTTGGGATTATTGGAAATGTCTATTTTTTTTCCTTTGGCGATTACCTGGTAGTTTTTGCCAAGGTAAGGTTTGAACCGGTTTAATATGATTTCTTCAAAATTATGTTTGTCAAGCTCCCTTTCTGAAACAATTTGTCCGGTAGGAAACTTGAAATTGGAAACCGCCTTTTTACCGCTATCCGTTACATATTGCAGGATAGTCCGCATATAAGACATCTTCAAGCTGAAAGCCCTGCGGGGTGCTCCTTCTTCTGAAAAAGGCTGTTTCATCAGGCTGTCGCCTTTTTGGCCTTTCCTGCATGCACCGAGGTACATAGTGTCTCCTTCTGAAAGTAAATGGGCTTTGCCACATTTGATTTTTTCCAGTATGGTTTCGTAGTCATGCTTGATGATAAGCAAGTCTTTCTCAGGAAGCTTCCAAAGAACGGAGAAAATAAATTTCAGATCGAGGTTGTCACAATTTTTCTTGTATAAATAAAAGAGCAGCAACATCAACTGACACTTCAGATAAAAGTGTGATTGTTCAAAATCTTCCTTTACGACCTCGCAGTAATTTATCATATTACACACCAAGCGTTCCTTGATGAGGTAAGTGTCGTTTTTACCCAATTTGAGGGGAGTACATTTTAATTCCATACCGGCAGACGAGAAATCTGCTTCCGGATTGTTGTTGGTTTCCAGAAGAAAATAAAGGTTCTCCACCATCTGGCCGATGCTGCCTTTTCCTTTCTTTGGTGAATAGTTCTCTTTGACGAATTCGCGCAAACTTCTGCCTAGCAATCCTTTGCTGTATTCAAATATACTGATGGCGGAAGTCTTGTCGTATGATAAGTTATTTATAGGGTTTGCTATTTTATTTGTTTGGTCCATTTTGGGTCTTTTATTTGATATATTTCTCCGAATATTTTCATGTATGGAGAAAATTATTTTAATTTTTTTCTTCAGCCTCTTAATCGGTTGTTTAAGGCTTTGATTCGTTCTTAATTAAAATTCAATTAATATCTTCCGTCTTCATATTGGTGTGCAAAATAAATAAAATGGGGGCAAATAAAAGAGGAATTTCTTAAGTTTGTTTCTGAAGAATTCTGAATTTGATCAGACGGTTTTGTCTGGTAATGTCAGATAAATATAGCATTGTTTATACGCTAGAACCTGTGGCAGATTAGTTTAGGAGTATAAATTCTTAAGGAATCGATTCTTTGTATGCTAAATCTCTGTATCTTTATCCTGAATTTAGGTAGTATGGCTACGACGTTTTAATTTGAAGACAAGATTGGCGTATGGACAAACTGACGAAGGAACAACGGCACCGTTGCATGTCGGCAATACGTGGCAAGAACACGAAACCTGAGATAGTGGTGCGTAAGTTCTTGTTTGGACGGGGTTTCCGTTACCGGCTGAACCATCCGCGTCTGCCTGGACATCCGGATATTGTGCTTCGTAAGTATCGTACGGTCATTTTTGTCAACGGCTGCTTCTGGCATGGACATGATAATTGCAAATATTATCGCCTACCTAAAACGAATGTGGATTTCTGGCGGAAGAAAGTGGAACGGAACAAGAAGCGTGATGTGGAGGAACAGCGTCAGCTGGCCGCAATGGGATGGCATTGCATTACAATCTGGGAATGTCAGTTAAAACCGAAGTTTTGTGCGCAGACACTTGAATCATTAGCTTTTACATTAAATCATATTTTCCTGGAAGACCGCAAAATCAAAACTTATAACACATCGGAAGATGAGGATATGCCGATGGCTGCTGAACCTGAGGTGGAATATACGAATGGTTGAGATTGTCTTTCAAGATAAAGAATACTATTTATCGGTTGGAAAGAGATAATAGGTTTCGATGTAGAATCTTGTATGAAGTTCTCACTACCATCAATGATTTCAGAAGACATATTGAAAGTAACCACTTTTCTAACTCAGAAAATTGGGGAACGTTCCCAAATCAAGGTCTATTTCTTTGTTCGTAGACCAAATTCCCAACTAACTGCTTGCAGATATCGAGATATTTTGCGAATATTGTATATAAGGATTGAGGAACTCAGCCCGAGGTACAAGCATAGCCAGATAAAGGCAGCAACCCATGTGAACAGTGAAATGCTGCAATTTTACTGGTCGTTGGGAAAGGATATTGTTGCACTTCATGCGGAGAGCCGATGGGGCGAAAAGTTCCTTGTAAACTTGAGTTCGGATTTGCGTGTTAAACTTCCGGGGGTAAAGGGACTTTCGGAAACGAGTATTGAATACGCTAAGAGATTTTATCTTCTTTATAATATAATAAGTATTTTACAATTCACCCTCAACTTGGGGGTGAATTACAGGATAGCGCTATTTCAGAATATGAACTGTCCAAGCTCTATCCGGCAGACTTTAAGGGTACATTGCCAAGCATCGAAGAGATAGAAAATGAATTAAAATAGCCTCACGAGCGGATTAGTTTCCTATCTCAATCACCGAAGAGACAGGAAGCTGCTTTGTTCCGTTTCTTCTCCCACAAGAGAGACAAGAGCAGAGCGGAAACTCATCGTCAAGATGTGAAAGAAAGGGGGGTATCCGAAAGCTATCTTTTAGAATCCCTTGGAGAAGGTGGATGAGATAACAACAATAGAAATGTCGGTTTAAATGACGGTATAAATGTCGGTATAATACAAATTTCCGTATCTTTGCTAACTAACCCACAAAACCTCAAGAATTATGGACATACAAACAATACTATCCAACCTGAAGATTGACCAGTTGAACGCCATGCAGGAGGCCGCCATCGACGCCTGGAAAGACGGCAGCGGCCTGATCCTGCTTTCGCCCACCGGTTCCGGAAAGACACTGGCTTACCTGTTGCCGCTGGTGAGCTCGCTGAAGCAGGGAGTGGAAGGCGTACAGGCCGTGGTGCTGGTACCTTCGCGTGAACTGGCTTTGCAGATTGAGCAGGTGTTCAAGGCCATGGGAACCGGTTTCCCGGTGATGAGCTGCTACGGCGGACGTCCGGCCATGGAGGAACACCGCACCATGAAGGGCATCTCGCCGGCCGTGATTATCGGTACGCCGGGACGTATGAACGACCACCTGAACAAGGAGAATTTCGAGGCCGGTACGGTGCGTACGCTGGTCATCGACGAGTTCGACAAGTGTCTGGAGTTCGGCTTCCAGGACGAGATGGCCGAGGTCATCGGAAAGTTGCCTTCGTTGCGTCGCCGCTTCCTGTTGTCGGCCACCGATGCGGAGGAGATTCCGCGCTTCACGGGGATGAACCGCACGCAGAAGCTGGACTTCCTGAATTCGGAGGAGACGGTATCACAGCGGTTGAGGCTTTATCGGGTGACCTCACCGGAGAAGGATAAGCTGGAAACGCTCTACAAGCTGCTGTGTACGCTGGGCAACGAATCGACGCTGGTGTTCTGCAACCACCGGGAGAGTGTGGACCGGGTAGGGAAGTACCTGCACTCCATGAAGGTGTATTGCGAGACGTTTCACGGCGGCATGGAGCAGGACGACCGCGAACGGGCGTTGTATAAGTTCCGTAACGGGAGCTGCCACATCTTCGTATCGACTGACCTGGCGGCCCGGGGACTGGATATTCCGGACATCCGCAATGTGGTGCATTATCACTTGCCGGTGGCCGAGGACGGGTTCATCCATCGCAACGGACGTACGGCGCGCTGGGAGGCGGATGGAAATGCCTTCCTCATTCTGCATGCCGAGGAACGTATCTCCGACTATGTGCCGCAGCCGCTCGAGGAGTTCGTGTTGCCTGAAAAAACACCGCAGCCTGCCTTGCCGGAATTTGTCACCTTATATATAGGAAAGGGCAAGAAGGATAAAATCAACAAGATTGACATCGTGGGCTTCCTCTCCAAAAAAGGCGGACTGGGCCGGGAGGACGTGGGTCGTGTGGACGTGAAAGACCACTATGCGTTTGCGGCTATTTCGCGGAAAAAGGCCAAACAAACGTTAAAACTTATACAAAATGAAAAGATTAAGGGGATAAAAACTTTGATAGAACTGGCAAAATAATAACTTTGTGTCACATCAGCCCTCCGGCGGTGAGGGCTGCTTCGCATTTTGCTATGTCGCGCGAGTGTCCTCCCTGCCATGGCTTTCCATTCTCATGTCAATATGTTATCAAAACGACCTTTACTTGCATAATTTGAAAGTTAAAATCCGATAAGTGTGTAAAATTATCACGAATTCTTTTGGAAGTCTCAAAATAATCACTAAATTCGCAAGTGTTACCTAAAAATGAATGTTTAACCAAAACAAACTTCCAATGAAGAAACATAATTTTAATGCGGGACCGTCTATTTTGCCTCGCGAAGTGATCGAAAAAACAGCTCAGGCTATTCTTGATTTTAATGGTTCAGGACTTTCGTTGATGGAAATCAGTCACCGCGCGAAAGACTTCCAGCCGGTGGTAGACGAAGCGGTTGCGCTGTTCAAGGAACTGCTGCATATTCCGGAAGGATACTCGGTACTGTTCCTGGGTGGAGGTGCAAGCTTGGAGTTCTGTATGGTTCCCTATAATTTCCTGGAAAAGAAAGCGGCTTACCTGAACACGGGTACATGGGCAAAGAAGGCCATGAAAGAAGCCAAGGCTTTCGGCGAGACGATTGAGGTGGCTTCTTCCGAAAAGGATGGCTACACGTATATCCCGAAGAATTACGAAGTGCCGGCGGATGCGGATTATTTCCATATCACGACGAACAATACAATCTATGGTACGGAATTGCATGCCGACCTGGATGTGAATGTGCCGATGGTGGCCGATATGTCGTCGGATATCTTCTCTCGTCCGGTGGATGTGTCCAAGTATATCTGTATCTACGGAGGTGCGCAGAAGAATCTGGCGCCTGCGGGTGTGACTTTCGTCATCGTAAAGAACGATGCGCTGGGCAAGGTGTCCCGTCATATCCCGACCATGCTGAACTATCAGACACATGTAGACAAAGGTTCTATGTTCAACACGCCGCCGGTAGTGCCTATTTATGCGGCTCTCCAAACATTGCGCTGGCTGAAGGAGCAGGGCGGTGTGGAAGAAATGCAACGCCGTGCCAAACAGCGTGCCGACATGCTGTATGCGGAAATCGACCGCAACAAGTTGTTCCGTGGCACTGTGACCGTGAAGGAAGACCGTTCGTACATGAACATCTGCTTCGTCATGGCGGATGAATACAAGGACTTGGAAGCCGACTTCCTGAAGTTCGCTACCGAAAAAGGTATGGTGGGCATCAAGGGTCACCGTTCGGTAGGTGGCTTCCGTGCTTCTTGCTACAATGCCATGCCGGTAGAAAGTGTGCAGGCACTTATCGACTGCATGCAGGAATTTGAGAAAATGCATTAATTGTTGTTATATCTGAGAATAAGGGCGTGGGAGATACCAAAAACACGTCCTTGTTTTCTTTAAAATCGAATATTATGAAAGTATTGGTTGCGACAGAGAAACCGTTTGCCAAAGTGGCAGTCGACGGTATCCGGAAAGAGATAGAAGGTGCAGGCTATGAATTGGCTTTGCTGGAGAAATATACCGACAAACAGCAGTTGTTCGATGCGGTGAAGGATGCGAATGCGGTGATTATCCGCAGTGACATCATCGACAAGGAGGTACTGGATGCGGCAAAAGAACTGAAAATCGTGGTGCGTGCCGGCGCGGGATACGACAATGTGGACCTGGAAGCGGCTACGGCGCACGGGGTTTGCGTGATGAATACCCCGGGTCAGAACTCGAATGCGGTGGCCGAACTGGCTTTCGGTATGATGGTGATGGCGGTGCGTAATTTCTACGACGGCAAGTCGGGCACGGAGCTGAAGGGCAAGAAGCTGGGTATTCATGCGTATGGTAATGTGGGACGCAATGTGGCCCGTATCGCCAAGGGATTCGGCATGGACATCTATGCGTACGATGCGTATTGCCCGAAGGAAGCGATGGAGGCCGACGGCGTGAAACCGGTGGATTCAGCCGAAGAACTGTATGCCACTTGCAACGTGGTGTCTCTGCACATTCCGGCTACTGCCGAAACCAAGAACTCGATTAATTATGCGCTGGTGAACCGGATGCCGAAAAACGGTCTGCTGGTGAATACGGCCCGCAAGGAGGTCATCAACGAGGCGGAACTGATCAAGCTGATGGAAGACCGTCCGGACTTGAAATATGTGACGGACATCATGCCGGTGGCCAATGAAGAGTTTGCAGCCAAATTCCCGGGACGTTATTTCTCTACGCCGAAGAAGATGGGTGCACAGACGGCTGAGGCGAATATCAATGCCGGCATCGCAGCGGCCCGTCAGATTGTAGGCTTCCTGAAGGATGGTTGTGAGAAATTCCGTGTAAATAAAAAATAAGGCTTTATGCGTTTCGGACGTTAGTATTGTTTTTCAAACGAAATTTCAAGCATTATGGCAATAGTAAAACCATTTAAAGGGATTCGTCCGCCGAAGGAACTGGTGGAGCAGGTGGCTTCCCGTCCTTACGACGTGTTGAACTCGGCGGAAGCGCGCGAAGAGGCGAAAGGCAACGAGAAATCATTGTATCACATCATCAAGCCGGAGATTGACTTCCCGGAAGGTACCGACGAGCACGACCCGCGGGTGTACGACAAGGCGGTGGAGAATTTCCGGATGTTCCAGGAAAAGGGCTGGCTGGTGCAGGACGACAAGCCGTGTTATTATATTTATGCCCAGACCATGAACGGCAAGACGCAGTATGGCCTGGTGGTGGGGGCTTACGTGCCCGACTACATGAACGGAGTAATCAAGAAGCATGAGCTGACGCGACGCGACAAGGAAGAAGACCGCATGAAGCATGTGCGGGTGAACAATGCGAACATCGAACCGGTGTTCTTCGCTTACCCGGAAAGCAAGGTGCTCGATGCGGTGGTGGCGAAATATACGGCGCAGAAGCCGGTGTATGATTTCGTGGCACCGGACGACGGCTTTGGCCATCAGTTCTGGGTGATTGACGACGACAAGGACATCGCCACAATCACGGAGGCATTCAAGGAGATGCCTTCGCTCTACATTGCCGACGGACATCACCGGAGTGCGGCAGCGGCGCTGGTGGGGGCTGAAAAGGCGGCCCAGAATCCGAACCACCGGGGCGACGAGGAATACAATTACTTCATGGCGGTGTGTTTCCCGGCCGAGCAGCTCACCATCATCGATTACAACCGCGTGGTGAAGGACTTGAATGGACTGACGCCGCAGGAGTTCCTGGAGGCGCTGAAGAAGAACTTCGTGGTGGAGGAAAAAGGAACGGACATCTACAAGCCGACGGCCCTGCACAACTTCTCGCTGTACGTGGA
Organism: Bacteroides mediterraneensis; assembly: GCF_016900355.1. GTDB lineage: Bacteria > Bacteroidota > Bacteroidia > Bacteroidales > Bacteroidaceae > Phocaeicola. The sequence continues at coordinate 10,122 of NZ_JACJKA010000010.1, forward strand.
CGGCAAATGGTACAGCCTGACGGCCAAACCGGGCACGTACGACGACCACGACCCGATTGGGGTGCTCGACGTGACGATCTCCTCGAACCTGATTCTGGACGAGATTCTCGGCATCAAGGACTTGCGTTCGGACAAGCGCATCGATTTCGTGGGCGGTATCCGCGGACTGGGTGAACTGAAGAAACGGGTGGACAGCGGCGAGATGAAGATGGCGCTGGCGCTCTATCCGGTCTCCATGAAGCAGCTGATGGACATTGCCGATACGGGCAACATCATGCCGCCGAAAACCACTTGGTTCGAACCGAAACTGCGTTCGGGATTGGTGATTCACAAACTGGAATGAGATGCATAAGCTGGAGTGGTGAGATGCTCCTTCAGAAAGAAATCAAGGGCTGTAGCCTCGTGAAAGAGGAACAGCCCTGATGATATACGTTATCATTTTTATAAATCCTCTTGTTTTTAGTCTTGTATCTTATGCAGACGGCTAAAACAGGAGGATTTTTTTGCGGATATGCGGGAGAGAATCCGTCGGAAAGGCGATGAAAAAAACGCACTTGCGTTCGGGTTGAAACGTAAGTGCGTTTTGTCTGAAACTCTTTGGCGTTTGGATTGAAACGCAAGTGCGTTTGAGTCGAAACGTCAAGGTGTTTTTTAGGGTCGGGAAAGTGAGCCTCACGTGGTTTTGGGGAGGCTCTTCTTTTTCAAGATAGTCTTATTTCGGCAAGGTCACAGGGAACAGGTCGTTCGGACGGTGTTCGCGCAGGATGACCTGCTTCATCTGGTCTACGAGCTCCGGATGCTGGGCAGCCACGTCGTGGTCTTCGTGGATGTCGTTTGCTAAGTTATAGAGATGAGGCACGCCCTTCTTGACCACCATCTTCCAGTCGCCCATGCGGAGACCAATCTGGTCGGTTTCGTGGAACTCCCAGTAGAGGAAGTCGTGCGATTTCTGGGCTGCGTCATTACCCAACAAGGTGGGGGCGAAGGAGATGCCGTCGAAGCAGTCGTCTTTCAGTTTCTTGTTCAGGTATTTCTTCGGGAAACGCTTGTCGCCCACCAGCTCGCAGAACGTCGGCATAATGTCGTAAAAGGCCAGCTGATGGTCGTTCACGGTACCGGCTTTCACCTTGCCCGGCCAGCGGACGATAAACGGGATGCGGATGCCGCCTTCGTAGCACTGGCGCTTCAGGCCGCGCAGCTTGCCGTCGCGTCCGAAGAATGTCGGGTCGGCTCCGCCTTCTTCGTGAGGACCGTTGTCACTGCTGAAAATCACAATCGTATTCTCGTCGAGACCTTTTTCCCTCAGTTTGGCCAGGATTTCGCCCACGTAAGTATCCAGTCGGTTGATCATGCCGGCAAACTGGGCATGGGTGTGTACGGTGGCGTTGTAGCGCGAACCTTCCTGTCCGCCCCAGGTCTTGTCTTCAAAAAACTTCTGCTTGTATTTCTTCAGAAGAGAATCGTTGGGCTGGGTCAGCTCGGCATGCGGTAGGGTATAAGTGAAGAAGCCGTAGAAGGGCTGGGAAGCGTCCTGCTTGTCGAGCCATTCCATCGCCTTGCGGTGGATGAGGTCGGCCGAGTACTGGGTGCGCTTGAAGTAGTCATCACCGTACATCGGGTAGCGGATGTTGTCTTCCAGGATTATGCGGGTCACGGCCGTATCGCCTGCGGCCCGACTGTAACTGTTCAGGAAGTTCGGGTAGTAGAGGTGAGCCTGAAACTGACACATGTAGCCGAAGTATTCGTCCACGCCGCGTTTGTCGGGAGTGGAGGTCGAGCCTTCGTAGCCGCCTGCCCATTTGCCGAACATGCCAGTGGTATAGCCGTTTTTCTTCATGATTTCCGGCAGGATGATGTGCTGCGGGTCGTACGGTTCCTGTCCCGTCACGGCATATTCCTTGTTCTGTCCGTACCACACTTCGCCGCTCCAGTATTCCTTGTTGCCTCTCACGTGGCCGTGTCCGCTGTGCTGGCCGGTCATCAGACTGGCGCGCGACGGCGCACTCACAGGACTTCCGGCATAGGCCTGGGTGAAGCGCATGCCTTCGCGGGCCATCTGGTCGATGCAGGGAGTCTGGATATAGGGTTGTCCGTAACAGCCTAAATCGCCGTAGCCCATGTCGTCGCAAAGAATAAAGATAATGTTGGGTTTTTCAGAAGTGGGGTTTGCTGCCTGTACTTGAGGAGCTGCCAGAGCCGCCAGCCCCATGCAATACGTCAGTCTTTGTAATTTTTTCATGCAATTAGTTTCTTAAAGGGGTTAATGTTGTGACAAAGATAGTGTTTTCGGGGCAAAAATGAGCGAAAAAACACTAAATTTGCGTCCTGAAAAAGAGAAAAAGCCATGCAAGACGATACCTATAAAACGATTGGAGCGCAAGCCGAGGCCATTTATACCGAGAAGCGCAGTAAGTTTATCGCCATCGCGCTGCCGGTGCGCACCCTGACCGAAGTCAAGTCGCTCCTGGAAGAGTACCAGAAGAAATACTACGACGCCCGCCATGTGTGCTATGCCTACATGCTGGGACCGGAGCGGAAGGATTTCCGGGCGAACGATAACGGGGAGCCTTCGGGAACGGCCGGCAAGCCGATTTTAGGGCAGATCAACTCGCACGAGCTGACCGATGTGCTGGTCATCGTGGTACGTTATTTCGGAGGTATCAAGCTGGGCACGAGCGGACTGATTGTGGCGTATCGTACGGCGGCAGCATTGGCGCTGGAGGAGGCTCCGGTGATGGAGAAGACCGTCGACGAGGAGGTGGCCGTGGCGTTCGAATATCCTTTCATGAACGACATCATGCGCATCGTCAAGGAGGAATCGCCCGAGATACTGGAACAGTCGTACGACATGGACTGTCTGATGCGGCTGCGCATCCGCAAGTCGATGATGGGCAAACTTCGTGCGCGGTTGGAGAAGGTAGAGACCGCCCGTTTCGTGGACGAATGACCGTCTGGATGCGACTTCGCACCCGTCCGTCGATAAGGAGGAAGCTCTGCGCCCGGCGGAAGGAAATCGAAACCATCCGTTTCGTGGACGAGTGAGTTGTGGAATCGTAAGAAAAGCACTTTTTGCTGTGGCTAACGTATTGATTTTTGGCTGTTTTCTGCGTTTTTTTAATAAAATTTATTACCTTTGTTCAAACCTTATAATCTTCCCTTATGAAACGTCTGGTCGGTCTTATCTGCTTGGTGTGTCTCCTTTTCAGTTGCAAGGAGGAAGCAGACCGTGGACTGGAGCCGCAGTCTGCCCAGCCGTCGATGGTGGCGGAAGAAGCTTCGCCCGACAGTGTGGCCACCGTCCTTCCGTTTGAGCGCAAACCGTTGACGAGTGCCGACATTATTCTGGTCAAAGAACTGCTTTTCGATAAATATACCCTGAAGGATGAATATCCGTATCAGGACACGGTGCGGTCGTTCAAGTGGGAGGTGATGCGCAAGTGTCTGGCCTTCATTGAGAATCTGCAATACGAGGCTGCCCGCTGGGCCGTTTTCCAGAACTACAAGAACCGGAATCAGGAAGCGCCGCTGGTGCGGAGCTATGTGCGCAACGTGTACCGCCGCATTGCCGATACGCTGGGCGTGGAACGCTACCAGTCGGTGCCGCTTTACCTGCCCACCGATACGCTGGTGCCAGAGCGCTACGGGCGCGACGGGGCCTTGGTTTCCATGCGGGGCGAGAGCGGAGGATTCTACCGGGTGTCGCCAGTGAGCATCGAAGGAGAATGGCTGGTGCCTCGACGCTATGTCAAGCTGTTGGCCGACAGTACGGCGTTTCATCACGTGGTGGTGGTAGATAGGGGCGACCAGAACATTGCCACGCTGGAACGGCTGGAAGAGGGTACCTGGGCCATCCGCAGCATGAATCCGGCCACTACGGGCATGCATCGTCCGCCGTATGCGCAGGAAACCCCTCTCGGCATGTTTGTGTTGCAGGAGAAGAAGTCGCGTATGGTCTTTCTGAGAGACGGTTCCTCGGCCACCGGAGGCTATGCGCCTTACGCGAGCCGTTTCACCAACGGGGCCTATATCCACGGCGTACCGGTCAACGTGCCGCAGACCGCCATGATTGAATACAGCTGGTCGCTGGGGACCACGCCCCGTTCGCACATGTGTGTGCGGAATGCCACCTCGCATGCCAAATTTATCTACGACTGGGCCCCGACGGAGCGGGCATTGGTCATCGTAATCGAGTGATTTCTATAAAATTAACTCTCTTTCTGGGAAAACGTGACCGAAAAATCCGTACCTTTGCGGCCAAATATTCTTAAGTGGTCACAATCATGCGAAATCCGATATTGAAATTTCTTTTCTCCGCACTTTTCTTGTCTTTCCCTTGCGCGTATTTCACGGCGGAAGGGGAGTCTGTGTCTCCTGAAAACCCGGCAGCTGCGGTGAAGGCGGCCGACGAGGTGACGTCGCTCTACCATGCCATGCAACTGGAGGGAGTGGTCAACTGGAAGGCGTTCAAGCAGGCCGTGACGGGCTACAACCGCATCAAGGGACGGAAACGTGAGGTGCTGACCCTGATTGATTTCTCGAAACCTTCCACGGAAAAACGGCTGTACGTGTTTGACATGAAGCATCGTCGGATGCTCTATTCATCGGTCGTATCGCACGGCAAGAACAGTGGAGGGAATTACGCCACTTCGTTCTCCAACGAATATGGCTCCTATAAAAGTTCCTTAGGTTTCTACCTGACGGCCTCTACCTATCAGGGGAAAAACGGTTATTCGCTGGTGCTCGACGGACTGGAGAAAGGCATCAACGACCGGGCCCGTGAGCGGGCCATCGTAGTACACGGGGCTGCCTATGCCGACCCGTCTGTGGCTAAGCGCGGCGGTCGTCTGGGGCGCAGTTTCGGCTGTCCGGCCCTTCCCACCGCGTTGGCACGTCCCATTATTGATACAATAAAAGGGGGCAGCGTCATGTATATCTATGCCGAAACCCCCTCTTACCTGGCCCAGAGTTCGATTCTGAACGACTCCGATGTTATCGTAAATCAATGATTTCTGCTTGCGGATATTTCTGCTTGTTGAAGCGGAACGTCGCATCCGGCAGGTTCACGCCCGTTTGGTACGACGAAATCTGAAACTCCTGTTTCTCGCCGTTCTGCAGCTGGATGGCAATGTAGACTGGCGAACCGTTTTCCTTCACATTCAGGGTGATGCTCTTCACGTCCTGTGAAGCCTTCGGAGTGAGCACAATCTCCTGTCCGCGTTTTCCCTGGCGGGTCTTGGCCCCCACATAGCGATAGTTGAAACTCTTCTTGTAGGAAGTCAGCAGAGCATACGGATTGATGCTCTGCACTTCCTCCGGGGTAGGGGTGGACACGTTCACCTCTTCGTTCTGTGCCACATAGCTCCACTGCGTCTTGCCGTCGAACCACGTCTGGATACCTCCGCTTTCCAGATAGAACTTATTGCCTTTCAGCAACAGTTTGCCGCGTTGCGTACCTCCGAACGTCAGGCTGATGCCGCCCGCCTGTCGGTAGGTAGCCGCCATCTTATTTAAAATGCTTTCCGCTTTGGCATCCTGCTGAGCTACGGCCTGTAGCAGTGCGGTGCCTAAGAGCAGAACAATCAGAAAAATCTTTTTCATATCCAGTCAGTTTATAGGTTGTACGAATCAGGCAGCCCGTCAGTCTTTCAGGCTACTCATTCTCATTTGCAAGTCATTTTCGTCCAGGCAAAGTACCTCGCGTGCCTTGCTGCCGTTAGCCGGTCCCACGATGCCCGCTTTCTCCAGCTGGTCCATGATACGTCCCGCGCGGTTGTAGCCGATGGAGAACTTACGCTGAATCAGGGAAGTAGACCCCTGCTGGTGATAGATAAGCAGACGGGCCGCTTCTTCGAAGAGCGGGTCGAGGCGGTTCATGTCCACATCGGCCGAACTGCCGCTCGCTTCTGCATTCTCGTCCACGTATTCCGGCAGCATGAAGGCCGTAGGATAACCCTGCTGCTTGCCGATGAAGGCCGCGATGCGTTCCACTTCCGGTGTGTCGACAAAGGCACACTGCACACGCACCGGATCGTTGCCTTGCAGGTAAAGCATATCACCCTTACCAATCAGCTGCTGGGCACCCGGACGGTCGAGGATGGTACGAGAGTCCATCATGGAAGCCACACGGAAGGCCACACGCGCCGGGAAGTTCGCTTTGATGGTACCCGTGATGATGTTCGTGGTCGGACGCTGGGTGGCGATGATGGCATGGATACCCACCGCACGGGCCAGCTGGGCGATACGGCAGATTGGCAGTTCCACTTCCTTTCCGGCCGTCATGATCAAGTCACCGAACTCATCGATGATGATGACAATGTAAGGCAGGAAGTGATGTCCGTTCTCCGGATTCAGCTGTCGGTTGATGAATTTCGCGTTATATTCCTTGATGTTACGGCATCCCGCACTCTGCAGGAGTTTGTAACGGTTGTCCATTTCCACACACAGCGAGTTCAGTGTCTGCACTACCTTGGTCACGTCGGTGATGATGGCGTCGCTTGCATCCGGCAGTTTGGCCAGAAAGTGACGTTCAATCGGCGCATAGATGGCAAATTCCACCTTCTTCGGGTCGATGATGACGAACTTCAGTTCGCTCGGATGCTTCTTGTAGAGCAGGGAAGTCACGATGGCATTCAGACCGACGGACTTACCTTGACCTGTGGCACCGGCCACCAACATATGGGGCGCTTTGGCCAGATCCACCATGAATACCTCGTTGGTGATGGTCTTACCTAATGCTACCGGCAGGTCGTAGGTGGTTTCCTGGAACTTCTTGCTGTTCAGGATAGAACTCATCGGTACAATGTGCGGGTTCGCGTTTGGCACTTCGATACCGATGGTACCTTTGCCCGGAATCGGCGCGATGATACGGATACCCAAGGCCGAAAGGCTCAGGGCGATGTCGTCTTCCAGGTTACGGATTTTGGAGATACGCACGCCTTCCGCCGGGGTGATTTCATACAGTGTGATGGTCGGACCCACACTCGCCTTGATGGAACTGATTTCAATGCCGAAGCTGCGCAGCACCTTGATGATGCGGTTCTTGTTGGCATTCTGTTCCTCCATGTCGATGTCCGGCTCGTTGTTCTGGTACGTGTTCAGCAAGTCGAGGGTAGGGAAGTGATAGAACTCCAGGTCCAGTCGCGGGTTATACGGCTGGGTGATGTCCCCTTTATATTCCTGGTCCTCTTCTTTCGTATCGTTGCTCACCTCAAACGCCGGCTCTTCTGCTTTTTCCTCCTTCCGAACCGGCTCCACCTCAAAAGGGTGATCTTCTGCTTTTTCTTCCGGTTCAATGGGCAGGTCGATGGCTTTGGAAGTTTCTTCCTTCACTGGAGCCGCCGGTGCCTCCTTTGGGGTCTCCTTTGCAGGAGTCGGTTCCGGTTCTGTGATCGTATCCTTTTCTTCTGTCGTTTTTTCTTCTTTTTCCGGTTCTTCTTTATGCTTCCGGCGCGTCCAGCTCTTCCAGAAACTTTCTTTCTTTTCCTTTTTCTCCTCTTCGGTCTGTTCCGCGTCCGTCAGGGGTACTGTAATGGTTTCTGCAGCCACTTCCTCTTGGCGGGATACGTTGTCCGCCTTCGGTGTTTCTGCCTGGGCAGAAGCCCCTTCCGTTTTCAAGGTAGGATGCAAGGCCTTCCGCACTACCCCCATGGTCTGTTGCGTAAGCGCTACCCCGAAGAGAATCGCTACTGCCAGCAGTACCAGAATCAGTCCCGGTGTACCGATTTGCGAGCAGATCCAGCGGCTCACATTGTAGCCGTGCAGTCCGCCCGGATAAATATAGGAGTCCTCCATCAGTCCCCCAAAGGCGAATCCCAAGGTGACGGAGAACCAGATCATCACCGTGGCACAGCCTAAGAACCAGTTGCGGATGCGGAACTGATACGCCTTCATCAGCTTCATGCCCGTCACCACCAGGAAAATGATGATGCAGAAGGCCGAAAATCCAAAACAGTCGTTGATGAGGAACTGTGCAAGCTGCGCCCCTCTGGCCCCCGCATAGTTTTGGATGCGGTTGCCCGTCTCCAGCAGTTCCGAGGGATTAGGATGCGTCAGGATGCTTTGGTCATTCCCTCCCGTAAAGAAGAAAGAAATAAAAGCCAACAGCATGTACACCCCGAAAATGACGCACAGCAGCCCTATGATGAATGAAGTAGTTTCACTTTTTAATGCAGTCCATGTTTTTCCGGCCATGGCTACCGCTTTTTCACTTTTGCTTGTATCGTTTTTTTTTGTTTGCATGGTGATTCATTTAGCTAAACATTCATGCAAATGTACGAATAAAAGTAGAACTGAGAAATTTTTTTTGTACCTTTGCGCTTCAATTAGCGTGAATATGGAAGAAAAGAACTCTCAAGTGATATTCGATAAAAATGCGGTCGAGTTCGTGACAGTGGCCGCCGAGTTTTGTGGATTTATGGAGCGGGTTTCCGACCTGAAACGCCGTGATTTTGTCGACAAGTCCCTGAAACTCTTACCCCTTTTATACCTGAAAGCCTCGTTGCTTCCTGCGTGTGAGCGGATGGACGAGGCCGATCCTGAGACTTTTGTCACCGAAACCGATTACGAAGTGCTTCGCGGGTCGATTGCTTCGCTCTTGGGCGAATACGACGATTACCTTGAAGTCTTCCTCGACGATATGGCTTACAGCGATACCCCCATCCATCAGAACATTTCCGAGAACCTGGCCGACATCTACCAGCCCCTCAAGGATTTTATCTGCGTGTTCCAGTTAGGATTGGAGCAGACCATGAACGATTCGCTGGCCATCTGCCGCGAGCTGTTTGCCGAGTTTTGGGGACAGCGTTTGGTCAATGTGATGCGAGCCTTGCACGATGTGAAATACCGTCAGATGCGTCACGGAGAGCCCGAAGAAGACTCATCTTCCCTCTACGAAGATGATTGTACCGAAGAAGAACTTTATGAAGGCCTGGACATGGGCGAGGAGGAATAACCCTTAAATGTGAGAATGGAAATGGTAGAACTACAGAGCAAAATAGACAAGAAAGAGGTTGCCGAACTGCCCAAAGTGTCCTTCCCGGGTCGCATTTTTGTGATACATACCGAGGCCGATGCCCGTAAGGCCATTGATTACCTGAACACCCACGTGCTGGTGGGCGTGGATACCGAAACCCGTCCCTCGTTCCGGAAAGGTGCCGTCAACAAGGTGGCCCTGCTGCAAGTGTCTACCTACGACACCTGCTTCCTTTTCCGCCTGAACCACTTGGGACTGCCCGATTTCCTCGAAGAGTTCCTGCAGAACGACGTGTTGAAAATCGGTCTCTCGCTGAAGGACGACTTCGCCATGTTGCGTCGCCGCAACCGCAAGGACCCGCGCACCGGCAACTGGGTAGAGTTGCAGGACTATGTCACCGCCTTCGGACTGGAGGAGAAGAGCTTGCAGAAAATCTATGCCCTCCTGTTCCATGAAAAGATATCCAAGAGCCAGCGTCTCTCCAACTGGGAAGCCGATACCCTGACCGAGGCACAGCAGCTGTATGCCGCCACCGACGCCTGGGCCTGTGTACGCATCTACGAGTACTTGGAAGAACTTCGCCGGACCGGAAAATACCGGGTGATACGCCCCGAGGCCCCCGAAAATATTCTCGACGATTAACAACTTAAACCATACAAATGAGCTATAAGAAAGTATTTCTCAAACCCGGAAAGGAAGAATCGCTCAAGCGTTTCCATCCCTGGGTTTTCTCCGGTGCCATTGCCCGCGTGGAAGGAGAGCCGGAAGAAGGTGAGGTGGTCGATGTCTATACCTCCAAGAAAGAGTTCATTGCCTGCGGACATTTCCAGATAGGCAGCATCGCCGTACGTGTGCTGTCGTTCCGCCAGGAGCCCATCGACCATGACTACTGGGTACGCCGTCTGCAGGTGGCCAAGGACCTCCGCTGTGCGTTGGGCCTGATTGGCAATCCCCGCAACAATACCTACCGTCTGGTACACGGTGAAGGCGACAACCTTCCCGGACTCATCATCGACGTATACGACCATACCGCCGTCATGCAGGCACACTCTGCCGGTATGCATCTCGACCGCATGGCCGTAGCCGATGCCCTCGAAGAAGTGATGGGCGATGTCATCCAGCACATCTATTATAAGTCAGAAACTACGCTGCCTTTCAAGGCCGACCTGTTAGCTACCGAAAACGGCTTCCTCAAGGGAGGCAGTCCCGAGAACGTGGCGATGGAAAACGGACTGAAATTCCACGTAGACTGGCTCAAGGGACAGAAAACCGGTTTCTTCGTTGACCAGCGTGAGAACCGTGCCCTGTTGGAGCGCTATGCCAAAGGCCGCAACGTGCTCAACATGTTCTGCTATACCGGCGGCTTCTCGTTCTATGCCATGCGTGGTGGAGCTAATTTAGTACACTCTGTGGACAGTTCCGCCAAAGCCATCGACCTGACCAACGAGAACGTAGCCCTCAATTTCCCCGGCGATACCCGTCACCAGGCGTTTGCGGAAGATGCCTTCAAGTACCTCGACCGCATGGGCGACCAGTACGACCTGATCATCCTCGACCCGCCGGCCTTTGCCAAGCACCGTGATGCCCTCCGCAATGCCCTGCGCGGCTACACCAAGCTCAACGCCAAGGCCTTCGAGAAAATCCGTCCGGGCGGCATCCTCTTCACCTTCTCCTGTTCGCAGGTAGTCAGCAAGCAGGATTTCCGCAATGCCGTGTTCACTGCCGCCGCACAGAGCGGACGCAGCGTGCGCATCCTTCACCAGCTCACGCAGCCCGGCGATCATCCGGTCAATATCTACCATCCCGAAGGCGAATACCTCAAGGGACTGGTACTTTACGTCGAATAACCCTCTTACAGAGAGATTCACCCCTATATCAGAAGCTGTTTCCTGCCGGGAGTGCCGTGCCGGAAACAGCTTTCTTTTTGGGTCTCCGTGAGGTCGGCCGTAATAAGAAATCGCCCTGACCGGTCTGTGGTATTCCGGTCAGGGCGATTTCCTATTTTCTTTTTCCGCTGCGAGCCTTTTATCCGTCAGCCGCAGGGAAGTATCAATATGCATTCTTTTCGCCGTGCAGGGCGTTCGCTACGGTCTTGTAGATGATGAACAGGTCCAGTCCGAAGCTCCAGTGCTCGATGTACCAGATATCGCCTCTCACGCGGCCTTCCATGTCCTTCAGTTCCTTCGTCTCCCCACGATAGCCGGTCACCTGGCTCCAGCCCGTGATACCCGGTTTCACGAAATGCCGTACCATATATTTGTTGATCAGCTTCGAGTACTCCTCCGTATGCTTCAGCATGTGCGGACGCGGTCCCACGATGCTCATATCCCCCTTCAGTACGTTGATGAACTGCGGCAGCTCGTCGATGTTCGTCTTTCGCATGATGTTTCCCCAGCGCGTCTTGCGTGGGTCATCCTTGGTGGCCTGCAAAGTATCCGCCTGTGCATTTACCTTCATGCTGCGGAATTTGTAGCAGTAGAATTCCTTGTCGTTGAGCCCGTTTCGTTTCTGTTTGAAGAACACCGGTCCCGGCATGGTCAGTTTCGTGATAATCGTCACGATGATCAGGATGAACGGGAACAGCGTACACAGGAAAAGCAGTGAGAACACGATGTCGAACGTCCGTTTCAGGATCTGGTTGCTGATCTGGTCCAACGGGTCCTCCCGCAGGCTCAAGTACGGCACACTGCCCAGCATGTTGAAATACATCCTTCTGTGCAGGTACGTACGGATGTTCGGCACGCTATAGAAATGCACCAAGTGGTTTTCGCAATAATCAATGATCGGGCGGATAATGTCGTGCTCTTTCGAAGGCAGACAGCAGAACAGATAATGGTTCCTTCCGTTCTTCTCCAGATAGTTGATGACCTCTGTCGGAGTGCCCAAGTACGGACATTCTTTGGGAAAGTTCGGATTCGGCTGGAAGTCAAAATACCCGTTCACCCGGTAACCCGCCCAGGTCTGGTCCGTCAGTTCGTGATACAGTTCCAGGTTATTGTCCGCACTTCCCACCAGTACCACGTATCGTACGTTCCGGCCTTTCTCACGGTATTTCTTCAGTATCCTGCGCAAGATAATTCGGAAGTTACCGATGCAGAAAAATAAGATGCCTAAATACGACAGGTAGAAATACGACCAGACATCCATGAAGTTTCCTACCTCCAGCACCACTCCCGAGAGGATGGCAAACATCACCATGGTCTTGAATACCCGGGTTACTATCTGGTAGGTATAGATTTTTCGTTTGTAAAGAATAACCCCGATTTGCCGTGACGAAATGAAATAGCAGAGCATTATGGTGAGCAGAACCTGGTAGGGGGGTACATCTAAGATTTTGTGCCATGCCGTGTCTTTCACCAGTTCAAAGAAAAGATAAAAGAGTCCTCCCGCCAGTAAAGTCTCGCAACATGTCACGAAAAAGCTTACCCAGTCGTTGTATGAATCATACTTTGTTTTCATATTGTTTAGTTAGTTTAAGGATGTAGTTTGTAAATTAAGACCATTTTTTCCTTTTTTCCAACTGTCAGGATGAAAATTTTCTGAATATTCTTAGAATTTTGTGAGTTCCAGGCGGGCATAGTCCGATTCCAGCGTCATCTTCTTTCCGTTGCACTTCACAATGTCGAACACCGTCTCCTGCTGGTTGTCGATGCCGAAGTGCTTCAGCTGTTCCACGGGCGCATTCTCCCCGCTGTCGCCCGTCGACTGTCTCACCTTGAAATCCTTCACCACCAATTGCGTCTCGTCGTTCCGATACTCCGTCCGTCCGATGTAGGCCCCATAGCCTTTGCTGCCCTGCTTCTCGGCCACCTCCGTCACCATGCGCGTAATGCTGTAGTACAGCCGTTCGCACTTCACGGTCTCTCCCGTTTCCTTCACGGTGAACTCGTCCAGTATCCAGAGCCCTTCCACGTCCGTATTGATGGGCGCTTTCTTACATCCGCTCAAAGAAGTGACCATTCCGAGGGCCACCATGATTATGTAGATCCATTTCTTCATTTTCCCAGTCCTCCTGTCTTTCTGATTGTAATCATTCCTCCGGTACTGTTTCCCAAGTAATTTCCCCGGTCCATTCCGAAGGTCGCACTCACGCTCCATCCTTGGGCCCATTGCGGCAGATAAGTCACCTCTGCCATGCTGCTGAACTGCTTCCGTACCTTGTCCAAAGGAGCCTCATAGGTTCCCCAGTGACGTGCATACGAGGCTAAGATTCGCCATTTCCATTCGTCCGAGGGCTGGCCGGAGATACCCACATGCTGCGCCTTCATTCGGTTGCTTTTGAAGGTGATGCTTCCATCCGCATTGTAAGCCGGTCCCGCCAAGAGCGGATTGCCGATGCCCTGGCCGTAGTGCTGCCATGCCTTGTAGATGTAGTTGTTGTAGTAGCTGTCGCCGCCGCTCATCTGCAAGTCCGAGAACGAGCCCCAGAAACCGTCATACAGAATCGGGCCGGAAGAGTCCTTGGTGCTGATGCCTTCCCAGAGCACGGCCGACACCCATTTGTTTTTCGGCAGATACAGTTCGATGCCCAGTTGTCCGTCCTTCCATCGTCCGTACTCCCAGAACATCTGCGAGTGGTCCTCAAAGTAATGGTCCAGTGTGGCCCGGATTTTCCAGTCGCCCCAGTAATAGTTCAGGGCAAAGTTCCAGCTTCCCAACATGTTTCCCTCCACGTTCACCTGTTCGCCTGCCGGCGTGTCGCTGCCTCCCGCTGTCGGGAAGAAAGCATGCCAGTACGCCTTCACGCCGTCGGGCATGTCCACCGTCAACTGGGAAGTTCCGTCCGGCAGTTTCTGGTATTGGTCGCCGCCGAACTGGGTCGCCATGAACAGGCCGAACTCAAATTCTACGGGTAGTTTCTCCTTGTTTCCTAAACGGAACATCAATGATTTGCTGTGATACAATGCGTTCTTAGTATAAGTTTGGTTCACCCCGCAGAAATCCTTTTGCCAGTAGCTGTCCGTAAAGCTTCCGTAAGCCAGATGCCCTTTGAAGGCCACCCAGTTCCGTGTGCCCGGAATGGACAGGTAATCCTTGATTTCCGCCCTTACTTGTGGAATCGGCCGCATGTTCGGTCCTTCCGCCATCCATCCGCTGGTCAGTTCACTGTTCTTTTCCAAGGGGAATCCCATGCGTTCCTTGCTTCCGATGCTCAGGGTCAGCATCTTCCAGGAGATGTCCGCATACGCCTGCTGAATCCAGAAGTCCGATGTCTGTTTCACTCCTCCTGCCAAGTCCAGTCCGGCATCTATCCGCCATCCCCTGCGCAGCTGTCTGTGCCATTCCAGTCCGGCCCGCAGGTAGCCGCTGTTCGGCTTTTCACTCTCCATGCCGAACCGGTTGGCCGTCAGCCAGAGCGGGGCATACGTGCCCGACGACACTGTCCCCGCCATCTCCACGCGGTATTGGAAATCCTTGGCACCCTCTTGTGCCAATGCCGGCGTTGCCAGAGAAAGAAGTATAAATGTTTTTAATAAGTTCATGCTTTATTCAATTTTAACGGCAAAGGTAGGAAAGAAAGCTGTATAAAGTGTGCTTTTGTACGGAAAACTTTAGTCTCTTCTGAAAATATCCCGGGTATACACTTTTTCCTTCACGTCATCCAGACACGGGTCGTAACGGTTGGCCAGGATGGCTTGGCTTTGCTGCTTGAATGTCTCTAAGTTGTTTACCACCTTCGAGCCGAAGAACGTGCTTCCATCTTCCAGTGTCGGTTCATAGATGATGACCGTGGCCCCTTTCGCCTTGATACGCTTCATTACCCCTTGGATACTGCTCTGACGGAAATTGTCACTGTTCGACTTCATGGTCAGTCGATACACCCCGATGATGCACTGCTTCTCTTCTGAAGGGTTGAAATCCCCGTTGTTGAAATAATCGTAATACCCCGCTTTCTTCAGCACCTGATCCGCGATGAAATCCTTGCGCGTGCGGTTGCTCTCCACAATCGCCTGAATCAGGTTCTCCGGTACATCCTGATAGTTCGCCAACAGCTGCTTCGTATCCTTCGGCAGACAGTAGCCCCCGTAACCGAAGGAAGGGTTGTTGTAGTGCGTGCCGATACGCGGGTCCAGACAGATGCCCTGGATGATGGCCTGTGTGTCCAGTCCCTTCACCTCCGCATACGTGTCCAGCTCGTTGAAGTACGATACCCGCAGCGCGAGATACGTGTTGGCAAACAGCTTCACCGCCTCCGCCTCCTTCATGCCCATGAACAAGGTATCAATGTTTTCCTTGATAGCCCCTTCCTGCAAGAGTGCGGCAAACTCGTGTGCTTTTTCTTCCAAGTTCTCTCCTGCAATGGCCTTGATAGCTTCATTTTCCTTGTCCCGTCCGTTTATCAGTTTCGGATAGCCCACGATGATGCGGCTGGGGTAGAGGTTGTCGTACAACGCCTTGCTTTCGCGCAGGAACTCCGGCGAGAACAGCAGGTTGAATTCCTTTCCGGCGAGGGCAGGAGTGGTGCGGTATTTCTCCGCATACTTCACATACAGGTTCCGGCAATAGCCCACCGGGATGGTACTCTTGATCACCATCACCGCATCCGGATTCACTTCCAGCACCAGATCGATGACTTCCTCCACGTGCGAAGTGTCGAAATAATTCTTCACCGGGTCGTAGTTCGTCGGTGCTGCAATCACCACGAAATCCGCGTCACGGTAAGCCGCAGCCCCGTCCAGCGTAGCCGTCAGGTCCAGCTCTTTTTCCGCTAAATATTTCTCGATGTATTCGTCCTGAATCGGGCTGATACGGCGGTTGATTTTCTCCACCTTTTCCGGGATGACATCCACTGCCGTCACGTGATGATGCTGTGCCAGCAAGGTGGCGATGGACAAGCCCACGTAGCCTGTACCGGCTACTGCGATATGTAGGTTTTTCATGATCTTGTAAGTTAGTTATGGCACAAAGGTAGTTAAAAATTTATTTTATACGCAATCATTCCTATTCCTTCGTGTATCAGCCGCATCCAGTCGTCCATCACGTGGAAGTCCGGAATCCACGACTGCCACGTCCATTTTCTTGAAATGTTCACGTCGGTGGCATAATACGCCGGGTAGAAATTCAGTTTGCGGCAGCTCAGCAACGTTCTGCGCATGTAGATGGCCGAATTGATTACGATTGTGTTCTCGCTGCGCATGTCCGGCACTAATTTTAGCGAATAGTCGATGTTCTGGAAGGTATTCAGTGCCTTTGGTTCGATAATCACATCCTTCCTGCTTACGCCCCACACCTTTTCCAGTTGTTCCAGATACACTTCTGCGTTTCCCTCTTCTCCAGAAGCTCCGTCGCCCGTTATTACCAGTTTCTCCACTTTGCCTGACTTGTATAACTCGATGGCATCCACCTGACGGTCTGCGGCAAACCCGTAATCCGTCCGTTCACGTATCTTGTCATAATCTGTGAACCCGCCAGGCAGTAACGCATATTTGTAGTGCCCGATAGAATCAAACTCCGAAATGTACGGCTTCACGTATGCCGTAAGACAGAGGTTGTAGAAGTATCCGTTACTCTACAGTTTGTTGTATCGTGTCGCAAATCCTAAAATCTCAGCAAAACAGACCAATGGAACAATGAACCCCGTCGCCATGGAGATATGGTCTGCAATGAACCCCATCAACATGGGGGCTATCGCTCCTCCTACGATGGACATAATCAAATAGGAAGAGGCCTGTTTTGTCTTTTTGTCAACGTGCCGCAAAGATAGTGAAAAAATTGTAGGGAACATAATCGATTCACACAAAAAACAGAGCAGGAGGAAATACCATCCTACTTTGCCGGGCAGGAAAATCACCGCGGCCATGCAAATCAGGCCTCCTGCCGCACAGGCTGCGAGTACCTTTTCGCCCTTCACGAACCGCATCAGCCAGCTGCCGCCCATGCGTCCGAGCATGAACAACCCCATGCCGCCGAACGAGAGCCACACCGAAGCCGTCTGGGCGGTAACCCCTGCATTTTCGGTGGCATAGTTGATGAAGAAACTGTTGATGCCCGTCTGTGCCGCCACATAGAGGAAGAGCGACAGTAGTCCCATGGTGAACGAGGCCGTTTTCCAGAGCGAAGTCCCGCTTTTCCCGGTCTCTGCCTCTTTCTTTTCCGCTTCCTGACCGATTTCCGGCAGTTTCACCCGCGAGAAAACCACGGCGATGAGGAGCACTACCGTACCCAACACCGCATAGGGAGTCGCCACGTCGCCATCTCCGGCAAAGAGGAAGAAACCGCCAATCAGCGGTCCGCAAATCCAGCCCAGTCCGTTGAACGACTGCGCTAAGTTGATACGCCGTTCGCTGCCTTCCGGTTCGCCGAGCACCGTGACATACGGGTTGGAGGCCGTTTCCAGACAGGTCAGTCCGCAGCCGATGACGAAGAGGGCCAGGAGGAAGAACTCAAACGACTGAATCCGTCCGCCCGGAATGAAGAGCAAGGCCCCGATGCCATACAGCACCAGTCCCGTCAGTACCCCTGTGCGGTAACCGAAGCGGCGGATAAGCCGTCCGGCGGGCAGGGCCATTACGAAATACCCTCCGTACACCACCGCCTGAATCAGGGCCGAGCGTGTACGGGTAATCTCCATTGTATCCTGAAAATGCTTGTTCAGCACGTCTAAAATGCTGTGTGCCACTCCCCACAGAAAGAAGAGCGACGTAATCAAAATGAAAGGAACCAGGAAACTTCTTCCGTCCCTGGTTCTTACTAATCCAATCTTTTCCATATCAGCTTCTACTGATTTCAAGTCCTTTGTTCGACAAACTCATCTCTACGAAGCGTGCCCGGCCGTTGGGGCGGTTCTCCGTCAGTATCCGGCGGATTTGTAGGGCCGCATCCGGATCTTTGGCCACCATGTAGAGGTAGCCCCCTCCGCCGGCACCCGGCAGCTTGTAACCCAGACACAGGTCGTCAATCCGTTCCGTCAGGGCCTGTACGGCCGGCGGATTCGTACCCTCGTCGAGCAACTGGTTCTGTTTCCAGGTCTTCCGTATGAGCCGTCCCATTTCCTCGAAGTCATTCCGCAGGATGGCATCGTACATGTCCATGGCGTGTCCCTTCATCTGTTCCAGCAAGTGCAGGTGACGGTTCGAGTTGAGGAACATACCCCGTACAATCTCCGCCAAGATGCCCTTGGCCGTGCGGGTGATGCCGGTATAATATAACAGGTGGCATTTCCGGTATTCGTCGCTGGTGAAGAGGTAGTCCGGCAACCAGCGTACCTTCGGTTCCTGGTGCCAGCCCGGCTGTGTCTGCAACAGTTTCACGCCGTGCAGCACCCCGCCATACTGATCCTGCCAGCCCCCGCCGGTGGTGAGCAGCTGTTCCAGTATCAGCGTGCGACTGCCGATGCCCTGCTTGTCCCAGTTCAGGCCGCAGAAGTCGTTCAGTGCCCCTAAGACCGTAGCCGCTAAGATGGAGCTTGTGCCCAATCCCGAACCTGCCGGGATGGCCGACAGCAGCGTCACTTCGATACCCGTACCGAAGGCCTTCAGCTGTGCCTCCAAGGATTCAAAATGCTCCTGTGAGAAGTTCGGATGGAAACCGGCCAAAGTCAGGGCCGCTTTCGGAATGGAGAACGGCGAGCCAACCTTGCGGTAATCCTGCAACTCTTCGTAGGTGGAAACCACCTCCATGGCTCCCAAGTCGATGGAACGCAGGGTGATGCGATAGTCTTTCGACGGTTTCACATACACCTGAAGCGGCGGTTGCCCGTTCAGTTCGATGGCCAGGTTCACCACGTTGCCCCCTTCCATCAGGCTGTAGGGAGGAGTATCCGTCCATCCTCCGGCAATATCGATGCGCACCGGACTGCGGCTCCATACAATCTGGTCGGCATAGACCGACAACTGCGGATGCTGGCTGTGGTCCATCGTGCTGGTCAGTCCCTGGCGCATGAGTCCGAAGGCCCGGTCTTCCATGGCTTTCGCTTCCGGTTTGCCTTCCAACTCCAATACCCGGGCGCGGAACATTGCGTCGCTGATGCGTTTCAGCAGGGGAGACCCCTCCGGCAGTTCCTTGGGCAGGTCGAGGTGCCATTTGGCAAACTCTTCGGCCGCTTCCTGCAAGTCTACCTGATAGAACACGCTCCGTTCTTCGTTTTTAGCCAACAGGTTCCAGTTCTCCTTGCGGAACTCGTCCCGCTGGGCAAAGAGTCGCCGCAGGTTGGCATACGCCGAGATTTCGTCGGCCGATACCTTCCGTGCCTGCTGCCAGAGTGTGCGTCCGGCTTCTCCTTGTCCGCCGTCCGTCATCCATTGCAGCATCGTGCCTAAATCTTCTATCGAGTCCGTCACCGGGAAGATGGCCGCCGACTGCAAGTCCTCACAGCCCCGGATATCCTCCGCGGTCAGTCCTCTTTCGGCCAGCCATTCCGTCACCGGACGGCCTAAGTAGAGGGTAGAAGCCTCTTTCAGGCTCCCCTTGAATTTATCGTTGAAGCCGTAGGGGCGGGCCACAAATTCCGTGTCACCCATCGGCACCACGTCGATGCACACCCCTTGCGGTACGTTCAGTTTCCAGTCGTTGCGCGGCACACCTGTGATGATGTTCTGGCTGTGCAGCTGCCAGTCCTTGGCAATGAAGCTGTTTTCAATCCAGGTTTCCGCGTTCTCTGCCGTCAGCGAAATCTGCAGTTCCGCGTTCTGTACGAACATGGCCGGATGCGCCTTCACTTTGTAGTGCATGATGGCCCGCTGGTCCATCACACAGTTCTGCACCGCCAAGGTCGACGAAATCATCTCCCGGCTCGTACCGTAGTGATGGAACTCTCCGCCCGGCAGCGGCAGGATGGCCACCTTCAGGCTGTTCAGTTCCTCGTCGGCGATGCGTGGGTGAGCCCCCAATGCCAGTCCGAACTCCGAGTACATGTCGTAGAACTTCACGCCCCCGTCCTTGTCGGTCGAGTGTTTCACCATCAGTTCCACGGCCCGGTCACTCAGCAGCCAGATGCCGATGTCCATCAGGAAGAGGTAGTCCTGCATCAGTCCCGCCATTTCCTCCACGCTCGGTTTTTGCAGCATGAAGTCCAGCTTCTCCGGTTCCTTTCGTGAAGACACGAACACCCCGTGGTTCTTCGCCAGTTCCGGGTCCACCCACAAACCGTAGCACACCACGTCCACGTCCGGGATGGCCTGCAACGGTTCCGTGGCCCGGATGAACACGTCGCCACTCGCAATCAGCGTGTGCAGTCCTTCCGGCGCCTTGTCCATGATTTCCTCGTACAGCGGCAACTGCAAGGACAGCAAGTTCTGTGTCAGTCGTTGCCCCCGAGCCCAGCGGAACACCGGAATCGGCGTCAGAATCTTGCCCGACGGCGCATAGCCCGGCAGACGGCGGCTCTGACCTCCCGCATGCAGCAGGATACGCTTCTCCTTCGCCAGCCAGTCGTTCAGTCCGGCTGTATCACCTTCTTCCTCCCGGCACGCATTCAGCAGCCAGGCCGTACCTCCTCCGGAACCCAGTTTCCGTCCCACCGGGTCCGAGGTGCAGAA
The DNA here is from genome assembly GCF_016900355.1 of Bacteroides mediterraneensis. Lineage (GTDB taxonomy): Bacteria > Bacteroidota > Bacteroidia > Bacteroidales > Bacteroidaceae > Phocaeicola. The sequence continues at coordinate 30,570 of NZ_JACJKA010000010.1, forward strand.
CCACTCCTTGTGGTCCGCGTGCATAATGTCGTGAAAACACTCCACCAGATTCGGTGGTAAAGACAAAAGTTTTTTCATCGGTTTATTTTTTTAGACAGAAGAACAAAAGCACTTAATTTTATTTTTTGTCTTTATGTGCTTATGTCCGAAGAGAGCACACTTTTTTAGTATTTACTCTCTACAGTTTAAATATTCGTTCCATCAGTTTCCATTTCTCCTGTGAGGTAGCCCCCGGTGCCGCCTTCTGGTACTTCGCCATGTGTGCTTCCCATTCCGCCTGACGGGGCAGGGTAGCCAGTCGCGCATAGTCCCGTTCCATGTCGAAGTCGTCCGTGGTATCCATGATCATGAACAGGCGGTTGCCGTCGATGTAAATCTGCATGTCGGTGATGCCCACTTCGCGGATGCCCGCCTTTACCTCGTCCCACACGTGGGCATGTTCTGCCACGTAGGCCTCAATCAGCTCCTTGTCGTTGTAGAGCTCCAGTGTCTGACAATATCTTTTCATCTCGTGATTGTTTTTATACCGTCTGGTGATTGATGCAGATGCCCTTCAGGTACCATTCATACAAGCGATGGATACCCTCGTCGATTTCCACCTTGTGGTGCCATCCTAAGCTGTGCAGCTTGCTCACATCCGTCAGCTTGCGCAGCGTGCCGTCCGGTTTCGATGCATCCCAGCGCAGTTCGCCCTTGAAGCCGATTTCCTTCATAATCTTCTCGGCCACCTCGCGGATGGACAGTTCCTTGCCCGTACCCACGTTGATGTGGCAGTTACGGATTTCCGTGATGCCGTCGGCATTCTTCACCGAAGCGTCGTACGTTTGCTTGAAATCCACGTTCAGCAACACATGCACACTCGCATCCGCCATTTCCTCGCTCCACAGAAACTCACGCAGCGGCTTTCCGGTACCCCAGAGGGTCACCGCTTCGGCGGCTATGCCGTAGTGCGCCAATACCTCCGTAATGTCTTTCTCGTCCGAGGTCCCGTCCACCACAAATTTCTCGCCGTTGCGCATCACGCTCACCGGACGCAGGCTGATGTCCTTGCGCACCGCTTCCCAGTCGCCCTCGTTCAGGCATTTGGCCAGGTAAATCTTGCGGATCATGGCCGGCAGCACGTGGCTGTTCTCCAGGTGGAAATTGTCGTTCGGTCCGTAGAGGTTCGTCGGCATCACCGCGATGTAGTTCGTGCCATACTGCAGGTTAAAGCTCTCACACATCTTCAGTCCCGCAATCTTCGCGATGGCATACGGTTCGTTCGTATATTCTAATGGAGAGGTGAGGAGCACTTCCTCCTTCATCGGCTGCGGAGCCTCGCGCGGGTAGATGCACGTACTGCCTAAGAAGAGCAGCTTCTTCACCCCGTGGCGGAAACTCTCGCCAATCACGTTCTGCTGAATCTGCAAGTTCTGGTAGATGAAGTCCGCCCGGTAGTGCAGGTTGGCCATGATGCCCCCCACGTGTGCGGCAGCCAAAATCACCGCATCCGGCTGTTCCTGATCAAAAAACGCTCTCACCGCTACCGGGTCCAGCAGGTCCAGTTCCTTGTGCGAACGTCCCACCAAATTGTTATATCCCCTCTGCTTGAGGTTGTTCCAGATGGCAGAACCCACCAGTCCGTGATGTCCTGCCACATATATCTTTGCTGATTTATCCAACATAATCAAAACCTCCGTTTCTTATTTGTAGAAAAATCCCGTTCTTTATTCTTAGTTTTTATTATTGATTACTTCACGATACCCTTTTCCAGGTACTCTGCCAAGTTGGTGCGGATTTGTTCGCCCGCCTTTTCTACGGCCACCTTCGCCATGTCCGCATCCACCATGATTTTCACCAGTTCCTCGAAGGTCGTCTTCATCGGGTTCCAGCCTAATTCCGCTCTGGCCTTCGTCGGGTCTCCCCAGAGGTTCACCACGTCCGTCGGGCGGTAGAAGTCTTCGCTCACTTCCACCAGACACTTGCCGGTGGCCTTGTCGTATCCCTTTTCGTTGATACCTTCTCCCTTGAATTCCAGTTCGATGCCCGCATGCTTGAACGCCAGGTAGCAGAATTCGCGTACCGAGTGCTGTACTCCCGTGGCAATGACGAAATCCTCCGGTGTCTTGTGCTGCAGGATCAGCCACATACATTCCACGTAGTCCTTCGCATAGCCCCAGTCACGCAGCGAGTCCAGGTTGCCCAGGTACAGCTTCTCCTGCTTCCCCTGTGCGATACGGGCTGCTGCCAGCGTAATCTTGCGGGTCACGAATGTCTCCCCGCGGCGTTCCGATTCATGGTTGAACAGGATGCCCGAGCAGCAGAACATATTGTACGCCTCGCGGTATTCCTTCACAATCCAGTAACCGTAGAGTTTGGCCACCGCATACGGGCTGTAGGGGTGGAACGGTGTGTTCTCGTTTTGCGGCACTTCCTCCACCTTTCCGTAGAGTTCCGAAGTCGATGCCTGGTAGATACGGCAGGTGTCCGACAGTCCGCACAGACGTACCGCCTCCAGCACGCGGAGCACTCCCGTGGCGTCCACGTTGGCCGTAAATTCCGGCGAGTCGAAGCTCACCTGCACATGGCTCTGTGCTGCTAAGTTGTATATCTCGGTAGGGCGTACCTTGCTCACTACCTGCAGCATACTCATGGAGTCTGTCAGGTCTGCATAGTGCAGGTGGAAGTTCGGTTTTCCTTCCAAGTGTGCGATGCGTTCGCGGTAATCCACTGACGAGCGACGGATGGTGCCGTGTACGTCGTATCCTTTTTCCAATAAAAACTCGGCCAGAAATGACCCGTCCTGTCCTGTAATACCTGTAATCAGGGCTGTTTTTCTTTCCATATTGATTTGTAATATCGTAAGTTATCTTCTATTCATTCTTTGCGAATGAAAAATTCGTGACTGCAAATATCGCTTTTTTTTGTGATTTTTACACCTTTCCGCGTAGAAATCATCCCCTTAAAACGAGAATCTAAAGCCATAGATTTTGCTTATAATACTTTAGTTCCATTGATTTTTGATAATGAGATAGAACTTTTAAGTAATATGGACTAAAATGGCGTAAAAGGTGAAACCGGACAGGCTCTATTATTGTCAGTCGCTCAGGTATACATCCAGCGTTTGGGCCAATCTGAAATCTTTCAATTGCTTGATAATGCATCTCCTGAAAAAATCCAATATCTCGTTGTAGCATTCCATGATGATTTTTCCATCCATACTTAGCACTATTTTTCGCGTATAGACTGGAATCTCGAACCATCCACAGTTATCCAGGTAGTAGTAATGTGTTTTTTCATCTTCTTGAAAGCACTCGAACTGTTTTTGTTCCAGCAGATTCAGTCTTTCCTGAGGTGATAAAGCCGACAGCTTTTCCAAGACAAAATCACTTTCTCGGTTTTCCCCAGTATAGCGCAGGTCGTAGAAATGCTTTAGAAAAGGGAGCAGTTCCTTGTCACAGATTTCTTGTTTTAGAGAGTAAGTATAATAGTCTTTTTTTTCTTTTCTGTCATACTCTTTTCCCAGTCGGAGTGCTTCTTCCAGTTCGGTTAGGATATCTGCCTCTGTTCTCCTTTCATTTACATATTTGTTGATTCTGTCTTTGCAGACGCAGGCCTCCAGTTTCAGCCCTATTATCAGAAATTGTCCCATTTTTGAATTTGCAAGTTTTTAATAGTTTGTTGGTCATTCAAGAATGATTGCCACACCTTATGGCAGTCATTCTTCGCTGAAATTGCAATAATCAGTGAGTTTGTATCCAATACAATGTTTCTCATATTTATTTGTAAGGGGTACGTTCATGCAGTTGGTAGAATTTCTCGACTTTTTCCTCATTCAATTCTCCATTTTCCCACAAGCGGTCAATTTCCTTTTGCGCTTGCTTGGCGAAATGGTCAGAAATAACTTTTTTAAGTTCTGCTAGTGCTCCATTGATTCCCGCAGAAGAGGAAGTGTCATTTTATTCTTCAGAGTTTACTACAAACTCTAATATGCTGTTGATTGTTGCAAGCATATCTGGTAGATTTGTCTTTACCACATTGTATACAATTTCAGCATCCAAGTCAAAATAGTGATGAGCGATTATGTCACGAATACCCATTGCTCCTTTCCAGTCAATCTCCGGGAACTTAGTCAGTAATTCTTTATTGGTCAGTTTATCAATACCCTTTATGCTTTCGCCGACGGCAATCAGCAGCATACAGGTGCTTTCCAGACGTTCCATTCCTGCGGGAGTCAGATAATAGTACTGGTAAGAATCTATTTCTTTGGAATTTGAGATTATTCGTTCTAAGGTTTGTTTTATTTTTTGCAGCAAGTGCACGACATGGTCTTTTTTATACATAGATTCCCTCCTCCTGAATATCATGCTTCAGCAGAGCATCCATATCCTGACGAAAGCGAACAACGTCAACATTGCACCCGAACAGTTGACGTAATTCTTCCTTGATGTGTACCAGACTGAAGATGCTGGGAACTTCCAGATCCACACAGACATCCACGTCACTGTCTTCGGTCTGTTCGCCACGGGCTACGGAACCAAATATACAGATGCGGGAGATACCATAAAAAAGTCCACGCTCCTGCTTATATTCGCTCAATAGTTTCAGATATTCTTGTTTCGTTTTCATAATAAAAATCTTCATTGATAAAAATAGAGTTTTTTCTTTAGAAAAGCAAATTCTTTTCTATTTTTCATGCCAGATTTACTCTTGACTGTTACTTGCCGCCTCGGGAGACAAAATAAGAAAGGTAAAAACGAGCAGTTCACTTCGTTTTTACCTTTTCCCTATTCACTTATAACTTTCAGTTACCTTCCTTTATACATCGAGTCGTAATATTTCTGATAGTCTCCGCTCGTTACGTTGTCCATCCATTCCTGGTTGTCCAGATACCAGCGTACCGTCTTTTCGATGCCCTCCTCAAACTGCAGGCTCGGTTCCCAGCCTAATTCCTTTTGCAGCTTCGTAGAGTCGATGGCATAGCGCATGTCGTGTCCCGGACGGTCGGTCACGTAGGTAATCAGGTCCATGTCGGCCCCTTCCGGTCGGCCCAACAGGCGGTCCACCGTCTTGATTACCACCTTGATGATGTCGATGTTCTTCCATTCGTTGAAACCGCCGATATTGTACGTCTCCGCAATCTTTCCATTGTGGAAAATCACGTCGATGGCCCGTGCATGGTCCACTACATACAGCCAGTCGCGCACGTTTTCCCCCTTGCCGTATACCGGCAGCGGCTTGCGGTGACGGATGTTGTTGATGAACAGCGGAATCAGCTTCTCCGGGAACTGATACGGTCCGTAGTTGTTCGAGCAGTTCGTCACGATGGTCGGCATGCCGTACGTGTCGTGGAAGGCCCGTACGAAATGGTCACTGCTTGCCTTGCTGGCAGAGTAGGGGCTGTGTGGGTTGTATTTCGTATCCTCGTAGAAGAAATCCTTTCCGTAAGCTAAGTGATGTGTGGAAGACGAAGCTGTGGTAGTGAACGGCGGTTTGATGCCTTCCGGATGCGTCAGTTTCAGGGCACCGTATACCTCGTCGGTAGAGATGTGATAGAAGCGCTTGCCTTCGTATTTCTCCGGCAGACTTTCCCAGTACACCTTGGCCGCCTGCAGCAGGGAGAGCGTACCCATCACGTTCGTGCGTGCAAAGGTGAACGGGTCCTTGATGCTGCGGTCCACGTGACTCTCTGCCGCCAGGTGGATGATGCCGTCCACGTGATACTGCTGCATCACCTCCTGCATCTTCTCGTAGTCGCAGATGTCCGCTTTCACGAACACATAGTTCGGCTGGTTCTCAATGTCCTTCAGGTTTGCCAGGTTTCCTGCATACGTCAGCTTGTCTAAGTTGATGATGCGGTATTCCGGATACTTGTTTACGAAGAGGCGAACCACGTGGCTGCCGATGAATCCGGCACCGCCGGTAATCAGTATGTTACGTTTGAATGTAGTCATGATGATAACGATTTAATACAGTGAAACCTTATAGTCGAATGGAGAATCAAAGTCTTTCAGCAATGGATGCTTGGTGTCTTTCTCGCTCAGAATGGCATGTTCGGTTGGAATGCGCCAGTCAATATCTAATGAGTTGTCCAAAATGCTGATGCCTCCGTCTGCTTCCGGATGATAGAAGTTGTCACATTTGTACTGGAAGATGGCTGTTTCACTCAGTACGGCGAAGCCATGTGCAAAGCCCCGCGGTATGAAAAATTGACGATGGTTCTCTTTCGTCAGTTCCACGGCCACATGCTGCCCGTAGGTAGGACTCCCTTTGCGGATGTCTACTGCCACATCCAGCACAGCACCTTTTACGCAACGTACCAGTTTGCTTTGTGTATACGGCGGACGCTGGAAATGCAGCCCACGCATCACGCCATAGGATGACATGCTTTCATTGTCCTGCACAAAATTGATTTTTCCTACCTTTTCTTCAAATTCCCGTTGGGAATATGATTCAAAGAAATACCCTCTGGCATCTTTGAAGATGCGGGGCTCGATAATCACCACGCCCTCTATTGCTGTTTTGATTACTTCCATTTAACTATTAATTTTTAATTCAGAATGTTTTTCATTCTTCATTATTTTATTCATTAATCAAGGTTTGCTTCTCCCGTCCGTTCCACTTCGTCAATCACTTTCAACAGATATTGGCCATACTGGTTTTTCAACATCGGTTGGGCTTCTTCACGCAGTTTGTCTGCGGTGATCCATCCTTTGCGGTACGCAATACCTTCCAGACAAGCCACTTTCAACCCTTGGCGTTTTTCAATCACTTCAATGTAGGTAGAAGCCTCTGCTAATGAGTCGTGCGTACCTGTATCCAGCCAGGCAAAGCCACGTCCTAAAGTTTGCACTTTCAGCTCCCCATCTTCTAAGAAATGCTGGTTCACGGTGGTGATTTCCAGTTCACCGCGAGCCGACGGCTTGATGTTTTTAGCTACATCCACCACCTTGTTCGGGTAGAAATACAATCCCACCACTGCATAATTTGATTTCGGATGCTGCGGTTTTTCTTCGATAGACAGGCAGTTCCCCTCCTTGTCAAATTCCGCCACTCCGTAACGCTCCGGATCACTCACCCAGTAGCCGAATACCGTGGCCTTCTTTTCTTCTTCTGCCGTACGTACTGCTTCACGTAGCATGGCGCTGAAGCCGTTCCCGTGAAATATATTGTCTCCTAATACCAGGCAAGCAGAATCATTGCCAATGAATTTTTCTCCAATGATAAAAGCCTGTGCCAGTCCGTCGGGGGAAGGCTGTTCCGCATACTCAAATTGTACTCCGAAGTTACTGCCGTCTCCTAATAATCGTTTGAACCCCGGCAAATCGTAGGGAGTGGAGATAATCAGAATCTCCCGGATACCTGCTAACATCAGTACCGAGATAGGATAGTAAATCATCGGTTTGTCAAATATCGGGAGCATTTGTTTGCTCACTCCTTTGGTAATGGGGTAGAGGCGGGTACCGCTGCCTCCGGCTAATACAATTCCTTTCATAATATACTGTTTTTGATTTATTCCACTTAATATATAGGCATTAATACCCAATCTTTTGATGTGGATGAAACTTTATTTACCAAATAGTAATTTACTTAATATTTTACTTCTATAAATCCATTTTTCTGCTAGGAATATTGGAATAATAATACCGGTAATAGTGCTTATTATGACAAAAATGAAATATGGTACATAGTTTAAAATTCCAAAGTTTATATACAGGACTCTAAGAGGGACCTGAATATAGTAACTGAGCAGGAATATCTCCATGCTGTATTTCCCAATAGTATCAAATATTTGGTATAATTTATTTTCCTTTGAAAAAGAAACTATTAAATAAGATAGTCCAAAACTTGCTATAATTCCAGAAAGGGTAGTGATTGTATCAACAGATATATTTAGAACTTCATTATTTGGTGAAAAGAATTGTAATATTATTAGTAGAAAGAATGAACCTATATATACATACTTGTTCTGCAGAAAATATTTAATGGTTTCGTAGTATTTTGCTAATAGCCCTCCTGCAATAAACCATAATAAAAAATGTGAAGGATATTGTATAGCTTTTAATTCCATCCATTGTTCTGGATATGGGGCTATATATATCAATATACTTATGATACTGATATAAATTATTCCTATTCGTTTTATAATAACACAAAATAAAGTTATTACGAATAGCGTCCATAAGAACCACACTCCTCCACTTGGACTTTCACAAATGAGTATTTTCCAGATATCTTGTATTTGAATAGGGTGATTTGCATATTGATTAAAAAAGATTTTAAGGATATAAACTACGATGGAGTAAAAGAAATATGGAATCATTAAGCGTTGAAATCTTTTTGATATTTCTACTCTAGTATTTATTTCCTTTGTTAATTTAGGAAGGAAAAGAAAACCTGAGCATAGCATAAAAAGAGGCATATGGAAAGAATAAATAAGATTTTCTATAAAAAAAGCAAACGACTCTTTCCCCCCTACAAGGTAAAACTCTTTTTCTGCATCAGGAAAAGCATGCCCTATTATAACAAGCAACATGCCAATCCCTTTTGCTATATTTATTTCGTAAAAATATTTTTTAGGTGATGTCATATTATTTATTTTTTAGCAATTCAAGGAAATATTTCTCATGTTCATCTATAAGTTTCTCCCAAGAATATTCTTTCCGTATAATTTCAAGATTTTTCTCAATAAAAGACTTTTTATGTTTTAGAGCTAATGATTCAATGTTATTCAGTAACTCTGTAACTGCATTATGATCAGGATAATATAATGCATTCTCACCTAAAACAGCTTTATTGAATATATTATCGTTTGCCAGAATAAAGCAGTCTGAAGCCATAGCTTCTAGCAGGGAAGGATTGGTTCCTCCTACACTATGTCCATGGAAATAGGCATAAGAGAAATGACGAATAGAGTTTAATTTATCAAAATCATAGATACCTCCCACGAACCGTATCGATTTTTCATTCCCGTATTTTGCGACTAGTTCTTTACCATGTGGCGTATTGGTCTTTCCTACAATCACCAGTGGTCGTTTCCCTTTCTCTTTTGAAGCGAGATATCCTTCTATTGCCATTATGATATTATTTTCCGGTTCCAGACGTGCTACGAGCAAATAGTAGTTATCGATTTCCAGTTCAAATTCCTTTAGAAATTCTTCATTGTAGTTATCATGAATATCTGCCCCGTATGCTAAAAATTTGCTTTCTTTTCCATACTTTTCTTGATAATAGTCATGAATACCCATATTGTCGGCAATCAAGTAATGGCTATGCTTTACAGTCATTTTTTCTTCCCAAAAAACGAATTTCTGTACCCATTTATTGAATTTCGTTCTCTTGTATTCCAGTCCGTCCATGTTGGTAGTGAAGATGGGATACTTGATTTTTTTTACGTTAAACCATATGAAAGCAGGAACAATACTGGTATACCCCGCTTCATAGATAATATCGAAGTGCTCGTTTTTTAGCGCATCTTTTAAAGATGCAAAATCATAAAAGAAACTGCCCACAGAACTTCCCATCCATGTCTCAGGGCTATAAATATGCTTGATACGCACCCCTTTATAGGTATCCTCTTTATATGGATGAAAGTGAGGGGAGTAGACTACTACTTCATGACCACGTTTGGCTAAGCCTACTGATATATATTCTGCAAATTGTTCGAAGCCCCCATAATTATTAGGGATGCCTCGAGTGCTTATGAATGCTATTTTCATAGAGATGTTTTAATTTTTCTATAAAAAAGTTTGAATGGAACTGTTATAACTAAACACCATATTAGTGTATAGGCATAATGTGGAAAATATCTTTTTAGATTCTGTTTAAATCCAGTAGAATCAAAGGTTTCAATTTTAGCAATATATTTATTGAATAGTAATGAAGGTAGAAAAGTGTACATTATGTCTTTTAGGATATGCTGTTTGCATTTAAAAGAAATATGTTTTTGCTTATAGCAAGTTTCTATAAGTGATGGATATTCTATGGTGAATGCTTCAAATTTGTTATGTCCTCCACGTTTGGGTATTCGTTGTACGTCAAATAATATTTGGTCATTAATAATAAATGATTTAGAATTGTATTGAGTTAGAAAAATTGAAGTATGTGGAAAAAGTTTGTTTAATTCTATTGCTCCTATTTTCTCAAATTCTTCTTTCCATATACAAAAACCATTGCTCCAAGAAGACCAATATGATAAGGAGTACATAAATGATTCAAATGAATCAAATGGAATTGATTTTAATTTTCCTAATAATCCATTTGTATAAAACATAAGTGGTTTCTTATCATGTACAGATTTAATTTCTTGTATCATTTTTTGTAGGCTACCTTTCTTCAAAATTGTTTGACTATTATGAAGTTTTAAGAATTCCCCAGAAGCATAAGTCAGTACATGATAGGAGTTCATAAACCCTTCACATCTTGTGTGAAAGTATTTGAGGTTTGGTTTTTGGAACTCTCGTATTAGTGGTTCGATAGCTTTTTGTGGATCATTGTCTGAAATGATAACTTCATATTCCTCAAGAGGAACATTATTATTGTCCTTGAATATGCTATTTAATGTCTTTCTTACATATTCTACTCTGCCGTAGCAGGGAATGCATATAGATAGGATAAGGGACATTTGAATTGTAATATGTGTTAATTATATTTTGTGAACTATTAAATTCTAATTATCTAGTAGTGCATTAAATGATTCTTCTAATAGGGTAGAACGATGTCTCAAATTGAATCTGTTTTTTACGTGTTGGGTTAATTGAGGTTATCTGTCGTTAATATTAAAACTTCAATAATATTTAGTCTTGAATTGTTGTGTATACCCAAAATACTTTGAAGATTGTTAATAGTATAAAATAAAATTCAATATGCTGATTTTGTCTGAGACACAAATGTAACCCCTGGACGTAATTCTTGTACTTTATAATTTACCATCAGATACGTAGATGTCTATTGGTTGCCATATCCATTACGTGTTTTTTGTTAGTAAATAGTATTTAATGTATTTCAGTTTATTCTTTAGAGATAGGGAAGAATTAAAAAATACTTCAGTGAGTGAGTTACTTATAGGTATTTCTCTATTTATATATTTTATAATTTCTTTATTGTCATTAATTTGATTGGCAAGATATAAAGCATATGTTTTATTACTGATCGCATAAGCTTGGATTAATGAATATAAGCAGGAGAGCTGTTTATTCTTTCGAACTATTTCCAGGCATTTTTTTGTGCTCATAATATAATCTCTTATTTTCTTTAGAGATGGAGTGGCAATAATGCTATCTGCTCTCATACGATATTTATATAGAGCTTGGTTGATAAATACGGCTTGCCCACACACTTCGATAACTTTAAATGTGAAAATTTGATCTTCGTAATATATGCCAGGGTCAAATAAACATTGATTTATATATTCTTTTGAATAAAGTTTGTTCACTACATGGCAACCTAATTTATAAGATAATATTAGTTCATATATCTCTTCTTTATTATAAATTCGGCTTTCATCTGTTTTTAAATTGTTGAATGAGGCTGATTTCCCATTTCCCCAAAATTGTAGCATATCACAAATAACCAATGGCACATTGAACCTTTTTGCTTTGTTATATAGCTTTTCACACATATCTGAATCAATCCAATCATCGCTGTCTAGAAACATAATGTATTCTCCAACTGCGTGTCTTATTCCTGTATTTCTTGCAGAACTTAAGCCTTGATTCGGCTGATTAATGATAGTAATAGATGGATATTTTTTATATTTATTCAGTATTCGTGGACTGTCATCTGTTGAGCCATCATTGATTATGATGATTTCAATATTTTTTAGTGTCTGATTTAAAACACTGTTTAGACATTCTTCTAGATAATCAGCTACATTATATACTGGAACTATTATACTAATTTTTATGTTTGATTCCATTTTTATTTGGTGTTATATAAATTGGTATGGTAGGTTTTTTGTCCCATGAAGAATGGCATTAAAAAACCATGCTAGTGATATTGCAATTAAAAAAGTAATGATCAATATATTCCTTGTACGTTTATTTTTAGGGGAGCACTGGGTTAGCATATAGACTAAAAATCCCAACATGATGAAACGAAAGTTGGCGAAATAGTAATTGATTCTGGATAGAGTTATTGAAGCTGTTGAAAAGTAATAAAGAAATGAACCAAATAAAAACAGATTGAAGAATATATTAATATTTATTTTATTGCTATAGAATGTCCGTAGTTCCTTTAGATGATAAACTATAATTAAGTCTATAGATAGATAAATGAGAGATGCCATTCCTAAGCTGGTGTTTCTTGCCGTTAATTGTAAATTATCCGAATTTTCTGCATATGATGATACCCTATCGAAAGCTGTTAATACTGTTCCTATGCTGGGAAATAGCACATTTAGGATGAAATAGCTTAATATCCCCCCACCTACAAATGAAGATAGAACAATGATAGCAGGCCATTTCCTTGTGCTGAATATTTCACGATGTACAATAAAATAAGCAGGCAGCATCAAAAAGATACTTTTATGGAAAAGGCTAATGGCAGTAATAGATAGGAAATAAGGGAGAAATTTCCTTTTCTGTATAAATGGTATCGTGCAGAGGTACATATAGAAAGCCGTCATCTGTCTCATCCCATTTAAGGAATCAAAAAAGGTGGATGATGTAATGTAAAAGAACAAGACCCAACCGGCCATAGAACGGTAAATTTTACAGAATTTGAAAAGAAAAGAAGATTGCAGGAAGGCTATGGATAAAAACAGAAAACAAGGATGCATTCTATGTTTGGCAAAAAAGTTTACGATAGCAGAAAAACCGGGTTCAAAGGAAACGTAGTTTCCGATATGAGCAATAAAATCGGCTCTTGGTGATGATTGTCCCAAGTATACTTCTCTATATAAAAGATAATCTACACCCACGTCATATCGTAATCCAATAATCAGAGTGAAATAGATAATTCCGACCCAGTAAAAGGGGTGTATTGATATATTCCTTCCGATTGTTGTATGGTATTTTAGCCCATATCCGGATAAAGGGAGTATGAGGAGTAAGCTTAAATATACGAATAAGCCAAGTAGCATAATATACGATTTAAATTAATAAGTTCTATTATCCTATATATGTGAGAAATAATGGAATTTATTGTTGATGTTATTAAATTAAATGGCGTGATTAAGAAATAGTATTCTGTACATCTATATACTTGTAAACTTCCAATTTTAGAGCACCCCCTTTTAGACGGGTGCCAGCAGGCACCCGTCTAAAAAAGAGTTCACAAATTTAACGATTATTATTTGCATATTGTCATGGGAAGCAGGTTTTCGTAATCCGTTCTTCCCTTTTTTAATTCTTTGAGCAGCCTGCAGAAGTAATCCCTGAAGGAGACTCCTGCCTGTTTGCAGGTTTCTATAAAGGTATTATAGATTGCGGAGTTCTGTATTCCCTTCACACTTCCGAAGAACAGGCTGTTCTTTCGTTGGACAGTGATTGGTCTTATCGCTCTTTCCACCGCCATATTGTCTATTGAGTATTCTCCATCGTTTCTGTAGGCGAAGATCTGATTCCAGAAGTTCTTCAGATACTTAAGGGCCTTGCCCATAAGTTCACTTCGGCTCTCATCCGGATTTGCAAGCAGATCATAAAGCTCTGTCCTTATCTTATCAATGATTTCCGTCGTTTCCTTACTGTTTCTTCTGTGGTAAATCTCGTCTGAAGTGAGTTTTTCCCGGCGGTAAGTCTCTTCCATGCCGTATAACTTTGCTATCAGCTCAAAGAAGATTCTTGCCTGCAGACTTCCTTGGTCGTAGGCATACTTGAACTTAGCTCTTGCATGAGCCAGACAACAGAGATGCTCTATATCCATAAGTTCGTTGTCAAGATACAGATAGAAGGGGAGAGGATTGGCACCGTCCTGAGGGCAATCTTCTTGAGGGCAGGTATCAGCTTATTGAGTTGCATTGCACCTTTGTCAGCCCAGTTCAGCAGGTTCTGTGGAGAAGTGTTCAAGTCCATATCCGACAGACGGTTCTTAGCCTCCTTGTATGCAGGTGTTGACATCTTTCTAATCATCTTTTTCATCATGCTTTCCTTTTACAGTCTTTTTACGGTCAATGCCTTTGAGGCTTTTAGATGAAGCGTAGGTCTGGGTGTTCATAAGTGAAAGACGCTCGACAAGGGCGTTATGCTTTTTCTCAAGCTTTTTGTATTCCTTGTCGCGGAGCTTGCATTCAATGGCAGCCTTCTCAGCCTTGCTGTTTGCCTTAAGCAGGGCATCTGTAAGGGAATCAATCTTACGGTTGGCGTCCTTCAGGTCTTTTCCTATTTCATCAAGTCGTGCTATCATTTCATCAAGCTGCTTGCTCTTGTTCTGATTCTCTTCAAACAGGAACAGGGCGAACCTCTTTATCTGCTCATTATCCATACCTTCAAGGGGTGTATGCTCCTTTTCAGGCCTGTTCATCATCTCTTCAAGATGCTTCTGTCTGAGTATGTGTTCTATAAGTTCCTCTGTTTCCATGTTCTCTGAATTTTTACCCCGTGGTATCGACCGCGGATTATCTCACATATACGCTGAGCCTTGCATCTCATATCATGAAGCTCAGGAAGGTAGTAGAAGTTGTGAAGACCGTTGATGCTCAGCATAAGCCCTCCAGTTTCTCTACCAGCGTTTTCAGCCCCTGATAGTCTAAGCCTTTCTTCTGAATGCACAAGCCTTCACGTGTTTTTATCGTCACCATGATGCTTCCTTTATGGGGAGTTGTACGTTTGGACTTGTCTTTAGCAACATCCTGCCGTTCTTCATTGCCTGTCCGAATCAACTCTTCCGGAATTCCTTCCACTTCTACAGGTACAACCTTCTTTTGTGTCTTCTTGAACCAGTCATAGAATGCCGTGTATGGAATATTGTTGCTAATGCAGAATGAGTTGATGGAAACCCCTTTGGGCTCACCCTCGGTTTTGTATAGGAACCACAGTCTTTCAAAGTCTTTTTCGCTAAACATAATCTTTCAAGTTTTAAGTTTAGCACGAAGGTATGGGAAAGAGCCATGCTAGTCAATACGCCAATTTTGGAAGTTTACTGGAAAAAATAATAATTAACGTTTCTCTGAATTACAGTGAATCATTTTTTTTATTGTATAAACAATGATTCTTTTAATTGTATAAAAAGGCGTTTTTTTTAATGCTTTCCAGAGAATATCATATCTGGTTTTTATTCCTTTATGCGTCAAAGAATACATAAAGCATCTATCGACTGAAAAATATGCATAAGCATGTAATGCAGTAGCTTTATATTGTTTCCCAAATGTTTCGTAGATGGCCAAGTCATGAGTTAAACGTATTAAGTCTTGTTGGTAAGATCTGTTGAATATCATTCCGCCTTCATGCTTTCTATATACACTCATGCAGTCACTCATACCTTTTACCTTACCTTGGTGTGCGCAACTGAGAAATAATACGATATCTCCATATATAAAATCTTTGTTATTCTTTGCATTTTGATAGAATTTACTGAAGAATATATCTTTTTTTAGCAATACAGAAGCAGTTGGAACAATCCATTTTTTATAGATTTCAATTCCTGTATAATCTTTATCTTTGATAGTTGAAAAAGGCCTATCTATTATCTTCCCCGATTCAAAGTGTTCTGTCGCATTATGAAAACACATAGTATATTCGGGATGTGATTCCATAAAATTCACTTGTTTTTGAAGTTTATAAGGATCAATCCAATAGTCGTCACCTTCACATAAGGCAATATATTTTCCTTTGCATGCTGCATTCACAATTCGTGCTAAAGAACCATCATGTTTTGAATATTGATTTTCTGTTTCAAAAATCGGTTTAATAATATCTGGATATTTTTCAGCATATTCCCTTATGATAGCAGCAGTATTATCTGTAGATGCATCATCATGCACAATGGCTTCAAACTTAAAGTTTGTTTTTTGCATTATGAACCCTTCTAATGCATCACGAATATATTTTTCATGGTTGTATGCAAGGCATCGGATACTTACTAAAGGTACTTCTATATTGTTAATATTAGTCATATTTTTAAAGATTGCTATTCAATGATGTCTTTAAGTATCATAATTGTTGAACCCTAAGAAGTTTATGTAGGATGTATAATAAAATCTTATCAAATGATTTTCAAGCTTCATGGTTCCCTCCTTAAAATATTATTATAGGCTTTCTGGTAAACTTCCAATTTTAGGGCACCCCTTTTTAGACGGGCGCCAGCAGGCACCCGTCTAAAAAAGAGTCCACAAATTTAACGATTATTATTTGCATATTGTCATGGGAAGAAGGTTTTCGTAATCCGTTCTTCCTTTTTTTAATTCTTTGAGCAGCCTGCAGAAGTAATCCCTGAAGGAGACTCCTGCCTGTTTGCAGGTTTCTATAAAGGTATTATAGATTACGGAGTTCTGTATTCCCTTCACACTTCCGAAGAACGGGCTGTTCTTTCGTTGGACAGTGATTGGTCTTATCGCTCTTTCCGCCGCCATATTGTCTATTGAGTATTCTCCGTCATTTCTGTAGGCGAAGATCTGATTCCAGAAGTTCTTCAGATAGTTAAGGGCCTTGCTCATAAGTTCACTTCGGCTCTCATCCGGATTTCATATCTATGAAGACAATAAATCATATCCTTTATAAGTGAATTCCTACTGAATTTTCCTTCCCATTTTGATTCATATTTGTCTAACCATTCATTGATGAATGGCATACCACCCTTGTAGTATTTATTGTCAAATATATAATAAAAGAAAACGTATATATTTTTCCAAAATTTAGAATTATCAGCCTTATAACTTAACCAATTTTCAAACCAGTTGTCAATTTTCCAACGTGTAATACGTGGAGAAATACCAAAATATTTATCTTTTTTCATCTTCTTCCTTATAATAATCAGATTCTAGCCCCCAAATCTTACGAAATGGTTGTTCTTTCATATCTCGTTTAAAATCCTCAAGATAACTTTTGAAATTATATTGAGGGTGATAACCTAATTCACGTTCTGTTTTAGAATAATCTAAAACAAACTGTGTAGAAGAAGGCTTATCAGGACAATATATAATCGGACACTTCTTTCCTTTTGGGGAGAAAATATCTGCTATTGCTTCTATACGTTCACGTAGTGTGCTACCACCGCTACCAACATTATAGAATCCCCCATCATGATTTGCTTCGGTTGCTTTCTCTATGATTTGTAGAAAATCTTTAATACAGATTGTTTCAAGAATGCGATCTGGATCCCCCCAAATTTCAAGAGTTTCACCTTTCATTGCTTTATAAATAAGGAACCTGTCAGACACCATGACTTTTTCTCCATCTATATAAGTATAAGGATTTGGATGATAAAGATAAATTCGAGATAAACGGAATATAAATCTTTTCAAACCATATGTCTGATAATAATGTTCTATTAAGTCACATGCTGCATTTTTACATATTACATAAACAGCATGATCTCCTTTATATGGTGTAAGGTGAGTTGGCTCTGCAGGTATTGGTTCTTTATGTCCAAATAAATGATATACATCAAAGAGTGATTGAGGGAATATAATTCTATCTACTTTAGCTTTTCGACAGTATTCTAATACATTCATAGTTCCTTGAATAATTGAAGAAATGTACAGATTTCCGTTAAAGCCTTTCATCGAAGCCGGTAATGCTCCTGCAAAGTTTAATACCGCCCAAATGTTATCTTGAGGAAGACGATTGAATGATGATTTATCTGCAATATCAAGAGTTAGATATTCGATATCCTGTTCGTTATAAAAGCCGTTATCAGAATGACTATGCCCTACAGCTATTACATCATATCCACATTTTTTCATGTGTACAGCAACATGAGCTCCAAGTGAACCAGTTGCACCTAAAACAATAACACGTTTACCGTTTTTTATAGTCGACATATATAATTAGATTTATATTATTCTATTCTCTGATTGATATATAATGTAACCATTCTTTGAAGCATTTCCCTTACATTCTTTTAAGTCTATGGATTCAATTGCTCCATCTACATACCAAGGCTGTAAATGAGCTTTCTTGAATAATGGAAGCAACTGTTCTGTCTGCTTGGTTAAAAAAACAATTCCTGAGCATTTGCTATCTCCTAAAACAGGTTCATGAAAAGTTCTTATAGCAACATCTATCATTGCTCCAATGTAGTCATATCCAGTACTAAGATAAACCAATCTATTTGATATTTCATCTCCCCCTCCTCGTGGATTAATTTCAATCAAATAGATTTTTCCATCTTCTGAAATTTTTAATTCGGAATGTGATGCTCCTGATACATATCCAACAGCTTCAAGTATTTTGGGAATAATATTCCTAATCTTTTTTTGTATGTAATCTGGTAAATTTGAAGGTTGGTGATGCCCTAACTCTACAAAGTGAGGAGCACCAGAAGAATCCTTATCTGTAATTTGTATTACATAATGTTTTCCCTGAAAGGAGATAGACTCAACAGAAACTTCCCTACCTTGTATGAATTCTTCAACTAAAACAGGAGTATTGGAAGCTTCTAACGCATAGTTTACAGCATTTTGAAATTCCTGATTGTTATCTGCGAAAGAAACTCCATTTTTACCACTCCCAGTTACAGGTTTTACCACACATGGAAGAAAATGTGGTTTTCTATCATTACTGTTGAACATGTATGAATGTATTGGATGTAGCTCTTCAATACACTCCGTTAGCAGCCTTGTTTTGTACTTATTTTGAAGATTGGTTATGATATTATAAGGAGTACATTCTAAGTTCAATTTGTAAGCAACATATGATGCAATATTTGCTGTAAGTTCCGAGCCGTTGCTTATTACACCATCTACACATATTTCCTTGCATTTTTCAACTATAGTATCCTTATTTATAATTGATATTTCATAATATTCATCGATTAATTCCGGTGGAATACAACCACGATTATATGAAAATGCAATTGTATAAATGCCTTTCTCTTTTGCTTTAATATATAATTGCTTTTGTCCTTCTGCAGTTCCTATTATGGCTAATTTAATACTCTTCATTTTATTGAATTATTTAGTTATAATCTTCAGCCATTTCTTTTGATTATAGATGTTTTTATCAATGTCACTTTCGTTTTCAAATCTAAGGACTAAGGTTCCAATAGCATCATTTGCACCTCTAAAGGCTGATATCTTATCATTTTTTTTTACCCATAAATCTACTTGTTTTACATATCTGTTGTAGAATTCTTGGTCTATATCTAATTTTTCAAAATATCCGTCTTTATCTGCATGAAGTATTATTTCTGCCCAATGGCCGTTGTATGGTTTTTGTTCAATGTCTATGACTTTGTCTCCTACGGCAGCTCTTACTGCATTAGCTATTAAATCTATTCCAGTAGATAATCTTAACATTTCTGATAAACGATTACCACCACCACGTGGAGACACTTCCATAATATATGGTTTGCCGTTTTTGCCTACTCTTGTTTCTACATTATATATGGATGTCTTCATTCCTAATAATGTTAGAAGTCTTTGTAATTCTGATGTAAGTTCAATTTCTTGTTTTTTCGACATTGTTGATGGCCAACTAAATGCGGAAGGTGTATATGGGTTTGCTGCTTGTACATCAAATCTTTGTGCTGAAAACGAAATGAACTTTAATTCTCCATCCACAGAAAAACTGTCACTATCAGAGGAACAACCTTCTTGCTCTATGAATTCTTCAATAATGATCCTATTGGAGAATGAATGCTCAAATGCATGTTCTATGGCTTTCTTTAATTGTTCTATATTATCTACTTTTGTTACGCCTTTACTACCGGCTGAGTCTGTAGGTTTTATTATTAATGGCCATTCAAAACCTTCTAAACCATTTAACGCCTCTTCTACAGAAGAGAAGCCTTTTGCTTTGGGAGTATTAAAGCCGTGTTCTGTTAAGAAAGCTCTGAAACGGTCTTTGTTTTGCAAAATACAAACAGATTCATACGGACCAAACGCTGGTAAACCCATTTTTTCTTGTACATATGCGGCTGTGACTACTCCTGGATCTACCGCAAATGACATTACACCGTCAATCTGAAGCTCTTGTGCTAATTTTAGTACAGCATCTTTATCGATAATGCTGACATTGTGGTATTCATCAGAAAATTTATGGGCAATGTTGTTCGGTAAATAATCGCAGGTGATTACGTAATACCCTTCTTTATGCGCAGCTTCTATCACGGGTATTAAATATCTTAATCCTCCTAATAAAAGAAGTCTTTTTTGTTTTTTCATTTATTGATGATTGTTTTAAGTACTCTTTCTATATCTTCTTCCTTCAAAGCATGATGCATCGGAAGGCAGATTACGGTGTCTGCCATTTTATGTGACATTGGAAGGTTTTCGGGGTTTGCGCTTTCCAAGCCTCGATAAGTAGAGAATGTACTGATAAGTGGGTAGAAATAGCGGCGACCAAGTACATTCTGTTCCTTCATCTTGAAATAAAGCTCATCACGGGTCATCCCGTATTTTTCTGCATCTACAAAAATGGGGAAATAAGAGTAATTGTGTTTTACTCCCGGCATGTCGTCAAAGAAAGTAATGCCTTCTACATTTCTCAGAGCTTCTCGATATTTGATGGCTACCTGATGGCGAGCTTCAATGGCAGCGTCTACCTGACGAAGATTGAGCAGTCCGTATGCGGCACGAACCTCATCCATTTTACTATTGATGCCAGGGGCTACCACAGTAACTTCATTGGCAAAACCGAAGTTCTTCAAATAATCAATGCGCTTCTTAGTTTCCGCATCGTGCATTACCAATGCTCCACCTTCAATGGTATTGTAAACTTTGGTGGCATGGAAACTGAGTGTAGACATGTCACCTGCATTCAGGATACTTTCTCCGTTTACTTCTACACCAAAAGCATGGGCTGCATCATAAATTACTTTTAAACCGTATTTGTCAGCGATTTCCTTGATGCGTTGAGTATTGCAAGGCTTTCCATAGACGTGTACAGGCATAATGGCCGTAGTTTTAGGAGTAATGGCTGCTTCAATCTTGTCTGGATCCATATTGCCGGTTTGGGGATCAATATCTATAAATACAGGCTTGATGCCATTCCACCATAGGGAATGGGTGGTGGCCACAAAGCTGTATGGAGTCGTAATAACTTCACCTGTAATGCGGAGAGCTTGCAAGGCTGTAATCAAGGGAAGAGTTCCATTTGTGAACAAGCTGATATAGGGTACTTTCAGGTATTCGCACAAGGCTTTTTCCAACTCCTGATGATAGTGACCGTTGTTGGTAATCCATTTGCGATTCCAAATATCTTTCAACAATTTATTAAGTTCTCCTAAGTCTGGTAAAAGGGGAGAAGTTACAGTAATAATTTTTTCCTTTTCCATAATTATTGATGTTTTTATTTTCGTTTCAAAATAGAATACAACTCTTTCAATTCGTCAAATTTGAAGATCCAAGCTGATCCGATATAGTAAATGATGCCAGTAAGTATTCCACCTGTGAGTTTCATAATGTTATTTTCGCAGAATGGAAGTACTCCAAAGTCGATGATTACCCACATTGTTAGGACAAGTACAAGAGTTGGAGTGAGATCTTTCATTTGGCGAATGAACCCAACATTGATTAATTTCCCTGTATAATACGTGTTGATAGTCAATGCGATGAGGGAGGACGCTATCTGCCCATAACACATCGAAATTAGCCCGAGAGGGATAGTAAGGCAAAGTATAAAAACTCCGAGTATCTTTTTTATAATTTCCAATCTCAAAAATAAATCTGAACGTCCTTCCACTTGTAGCAGGTTTAAATTGATGGCATGTATGGGATACCACATGGCGGAAAAACAGATAATTTGCAGAATGATTGCAGCAAAATGCCATTGTTCTTTTAACAAGAGTAAAATAAAAGGTTCTGCTACTGCTGATAATCCAACCATTAGTGGGAATATTATAAATGCTGATATCTTGAGTATTTTACGGTATGCATGTGCCAATTTCTCTTTGTCATCTTGTATTTTGCATAATACAGGATAGGTAACCCTTTGCAATATTCCAGTGAGATTGGATGAGGGAAAGTCAGAGAATTGCTGAGCACGCGTATAATATCCTAATTTGGAAGCTGTAAATAATTTCCCGATTACGATAAGATAAATGTTTCTATAAAGTGTATCCAGCAATCCTGATGCTAATAATTTACTTCCGAATGAAAAAAGTTCTCGGAACGAGTTTTTTGAGAATCTTCCTCTTGGATACCATTTAGCAAATATCCATAAAAGGAGTGTGTTTAAACTTAAATTTGTTAGTTGCTGAGTGACAATAGACCATACACCAAATCCGATGTATGCCATTATTATACCTGTTATACCCGAGAGAATTGCAGCCAATAGGCTGGCTTTTGCTTGTGTCTTGAAATCAAGGCGTATAGTAAGTAGGGCACGTTGGACAACAGCTAGAGAGTTAAATATGACTCCCAGTGATATGACGCGCATAATAGAAGTCAGTGAAGATGTCTGATAGAAATCTGCAACCCATGGTGCAGCAATATAGAATATCAGATAGATAAATAAACCTACTACTATGTTAAAGTAAAAAACGGTTGAATTATCTGTCTCAGTCCGGTTTTGTTTTCGAATTAGGGCTTGAGAAAATCCGCTGTCAATCAGTGTTTGAGCTATAGCAATAAAAATGGTCAGCATACCTACTAATCCATAGTCGTTTGGAGTAAGTAGACGAGCCATTATAATCATAATAAAGAATTGAATTCCCTGTACAGAGAATCGTTCAATGCTGCTCCAGATTACACCACTAATTGTTTGTTTTTTTAGTGATTCAGGCATGGTCTCTGACAATCTTAACAAATATTGCCGTAAATTCTTAGAAAACTTTAGGTCATGCTTCGCCGTTACCACTCCCAAACCGTCCTGTCAGAAATGATAAACCGTATGCTATTATAATATCATACAAAAGTAATGTTTATTTGAATTGTATGCAACCTTTTTAAGGGCTTTTATCGCCCTCTCGGGCACTTTTTATATTTTGACAAGATAAAACGCAAGGGCATTCGTAACAAAACGTAAGTGCGTTTTACTTGAAACACAAGGACGTTTGGACCAAAACACAAGGGCGTTTGGGGTGAAACGCAAGTGCGTTTTTCGGGCAAGGGAAAAGGAGTGAGGAAGGGGAAGCTTGTCAGGGTTGTCGGGGTTGACAGGTAGTTTGTAAACTTCTATAGGAAAGGGTGTGGAATAAACTTATTTTACTTGTTTCCACACCCGTATATAAAAAGTTTGCAAGAAAGGGTGGCAACCCTGCCAACCCCGACAAGGTTAGGTCCGGCGATGGGCGTGCAGACGGTCTAAGTCGGCAGCCAAGGCACGGACGAAATCACGGAGTAGCTCGTCTTGTTTCTCCCTGTTGTCCAGGAGTATACGGTGGTAGACCGTTAGAATTCGGCCCACAAAAATCAGGTCCGTAGAGAGCCCTTTTTTACCTTCAGGTAAGTATGCGGGCTCATCGGAGCCAGTTGGCAGAGTTCGCGTTGGGTGAGCGTTCGGCCATGGGAAAGCACATGATGGCGCCAAGTTTCCAACATCTGTCCTAATTCTGGAAATTTTTTGTTCTTCATAATCATTTTTGTTTAAAATAATTAATTATATATTAAAAAATTGCACACATAAGTGCAATGTATGCTTGTGAAATTTGTCAATTCAGCTTACATTCGTTTGAACGAACCAAAAATCGGCTTCCGATAAAAAAAAATTGACAAATATACAAAAAGCTATGAAGAAAACATTGCTCAGCCTTTTCAAAGGCTATTCCGACACGGTACCTGTGCCGGTGACTCTCAGTGAAGTGGTCCGCTTGATCAGAGAGGACAAAATGTTGGCCGACCATACCGAAAAGTACCGTTATTACCGCTCGCAGGGGCAGCGCTGGGCTGCCGACCGGGAGAAGGCCGCCTGTCCGTGTTTCGCCGTGGCGGTACGCTTTGAAAAGGGCAAACGGAAGGCTGACATCGGCGGATGGACGGGGCTCACCATGGTGGACTTTGACCATTTGCCCAAGGAGCAGGTAGGGGAAGTGTTCAACCGGGTCTGTGGCGAACCGCATACGCTGTTGGCCTATACCACCATCAGTGGGGAAGGAGTGAGGGTGGTGTGTGGCTACGAGTTAGAGAAGGAGACGAGCGATACCGATAGGGGGACCTGCTATACACGGGTCTTCAATGAGGTGAACACGCACTACGGGCAGCTGACAGGCTGTAGTTTTGACCCTGCCTGTAAAAATTCCACCCGGCTGAGCGGGCTGGCATACGACGAGCAGGTATATTTCTGCCCGGAGGCCGAACTTTTCCGCTTCCATCCGAATCGGTTGTTGAGGGCTTCTCCGCGCAACGGGCGGGTGGAACGGGTGGTAGCCCGTATCCGGGAGGAATTGGAGCGTCAGGGGGTGGTGTATGCCCCGCATCACCACAACGAGTACATCATGCGGATGGGCTATCTGATGAATGAATTTGGGTTGCCGCTGAAGCAGGCCGTTGCTTGGGCCGACGGGCGTTTCCCGGAGTACGACGGGGATGTGGCGGCGATTTTCCGTTCGTGTTATGCCGACACGGAGGCGCACGGACGCCGGGAGGCGGAACTGCACCACATGAGGAAAGGAAAGAAAGGGGACTCCCGTTCGCCGCTGGCCGGACCCGACGAGATTGAGCAGTTTCTCACCACACAGGCGGAGTTTCGGAAGAACGTGGTGACCGGAAAAGAGGAAATGCGCTATCCCAATGCCCGGGAGTTTGTGGAACTGACTGACCGCTTAGTGAACTCACTCTGGAGCCGCATGACCAAGGAGGGGCACAACGTGCGGCTGTGCGACGTGCATTCGGTATTGGAGTCGGAGTTCGTGCCCGAGTTCAACCCCTTCGTGCAGTATTTCCAGTCGCTGCCGGAGTGGGACGGGACGACCGACTACATCGGCCAATTGACGGCCACTGTACAGGTGGAGGGCGACGCGGCCCTGTTTGACACCTGTTTCCGCAAGTGGCTGGTGGCCTCGGTGGTTTCGTTGATGGTGAAGGAGGTGACGAATCACGAAATATTGGTGTTGGTGGGGCGGCAGGGATGCTACAAGACCACGTGGCTGGCGCGTTTGTTGCCACCGGAACTGCGGCGGTATTTCTGTGTGCGGTCGAACAACGGGCGGCTGACCAAGGACGACAACTTAGCGCTCTCGGAATTCGCCCTGATCTGCTTAGAGGAGATTGACGAACTGCGCCAAAGTGAGCTGAACCAGCTCAAGGCTTTAGTGACTTTGCCGGCGGTGAACGAGCGAAGGGCTTACGCCCACTACAAGGAAAATCGGCCGCACATTGCGAGTTTCTGTGGCACGACCAACCACTCCGAGTTTCTGAACGACCCGACGGGCAGCCGCCGCTGGCTACCGTTCACGGTGAAACACATTGACGACCCTTACACGCACCCCGTGGACTATGCAGGGGTGTATGCACAGGCCTTGTCACTATGGAAGACAGGGTTCCGCTACTGGTTTGATGAGAAGGAAATCGCGCAGGTAAACGCGCGCAACGAGCGGTTTGAAACGGCCAGTCTGGAAACCGATCTGGTATTAGCCTCTTTCCGGGTGCCGATGCCCGGCGAGGAGTGCCTGTTTTTGACGGTAGGCGAGATTTTGCAGCACATCAGTGGGAGCATGAAAAATCCTCTCAGTGCCGTCAAGGTGGGGCTCGCCCTGCGCAAGGCCGGGTTCGAGCACCTCCGTGTAGGCGGAAAGAGAGGATATCGGGTGGTGATGTACACTTGTGAGGAAGTGAACCGTAACCGCCGTGCATTGGGGCGGTTTACGGAAAATCCCAGTGCCTGAAGACTTACTCCTGCGGTTTGCGCAGGGCTTCCTTCAGCTGTTGCCAATAAGGTTTTCCCAACAACTGCCAAGCACCGGTGAAAACGACCGCCAAGAAGATAAAGCCAATGACAATGACCTTTTTGCTGGTGCCGGAAGGCTGGAGGGGGACTACCGCTGGTTCCACTACGGCAAATACCGGTTTTTCTTCCTGCACCTTGGCGCGGGCCACCTGCAACTGCTGGGCCACCTGGCTGTATACCTGATAGGCTAAATTCATGTCATTCTGCAAGCGTTCGCGTTCCGCCATGGTGCTCTGGAAGACCATGTTGCTGTTGGCATCCACATAGTGTGCATAGTGCCGCTGGGCGTCGTAGTATTCCTGCTGGCGTTCCTTGTACAACTTCTCCAAATACTCACAGTCTTCCTTGGCCTTGCGGGTCCGGTAGGCAATGATGTATTGCTGGAGCTTGGATACTACTGTGTCGGCCATCGTGGCAGTAACTTTTGGGTCCTGCAAGGTCACGGTAAGAGTAATAATACCGCTCTTTTTATCAGGTTCTGCTAAAATGGCCTTTTTTAAACCTTCCAGTTTTGTGGCGTCTTTTTTGTTGAGTTCGATAACTCCTGTTCGGATGCTGTCGGCGGTTGATTCTTCTTTATCTCCAAACAAGGATTTGAGTCCACCGATGGCCATGCTTGGGGCTTTCAACACGTATCCTATCCACGAAGATTTCTCTTCTTCCAGATAGGCGGTGAGGGTGGTATCGACTTTTTGATCTTGATTGACGACACGTGCATCCAGCAGTTCCAACAAGAAAGGAGTAGAGGCCACGATATCCGGCGCCAAGGTGGCATTGAGGGCATCGGGGCTGTTGGAGCCTACATTGGCTCCTAAAAAAGAGGCGGCCATACTGGCCAAGCCGCTACTTCCAGAGTTCCCGCCACTGACTTCGGGAGAAAGGGTCACACTGACGGTATATTGCTTGGGGATTCCAAGTGCGATGAGAATTCCGATGACGAGGCCGACACCCGCTGCCTTGTAGAGCGTCTTGCGAATAGCAATAATCTGTCGGAGAATGCCCATCCAGTCAATGATCAATTCATCATTTTCTGCGGGGGTTGGCTGGTGCTCCGGCTGGGTATATTGTTTGTTTTCTTCCATTTTCTTTATTTTTTAGACATAAGCACAAAAGAACAAATTTATTTCAACAGGTTCGAGAGGGTGGCAAACATGGTGGCCAGGGAAGCAAACGAAGAGGTGTAGCCAATGATTTCAGCAGCAGTGACACGTTTGTTGCTTCGGGTGGGTACGATAATCTCGCAGCCCGGCTCAATCTTGTCTTTGTTACGTCCCTTGATGCGGGCCACCTGACCGTTCATGTAGATGACGAACTTCTTGCTCTTCTTGGCATTGAGGGCGTAGCCGCCGGCCTGGTCGAGGTAGTAGTTGGCGTTCTTGCCGCTGAGATAGCCTACGGTGTTCGGCATCATCACGGCCCCGTTCACCTTCACGGTGTTGTTCAGCTTGGGCACGGTGAGCACGTCGCCTTCGCGCAGCACGAGGTCGTATTCGCTGCCGGGGTTGGCTACGGCCTTATCCAACTCGATTCCTACGCTGAAGGTACTGTCCACCTCAATTTCGAGAGAGTCCATCATGGCCTTACCGAACTGGCGGCTCATCAGGTCGATGACGTCGCGCATGCGTTTCTTCTCTTCCTCGTTGGCCACACGGGTCAGCTTGGCGCCTTTCAGGTAGGCCTTGTTCGTAGCACCGCCGGCTTTCTTCATCAGGTCGGACAGGCGTTCTTCGGTGCTGGTGAGCGAGTAGGTTCCGCCAAACAGCACTTCACCTTCTACCTGCACGTTCTGCTGTGCCTGGTAACCCGGACTGCGGCGTACGAACACCTGGTCGTAGGGCTGGAGGGTGAAGGCCTGCTGGCCGTCGATCACGAAACCGTCTTTCAGGGCGAAGGTGAACATCTGGCCGATGCTGTCGGTCGATTCGGTGCTCTTCGGGTCCTTGATACGGCGGGTGACATCCACACGTACCGTGGAAGCGGCTTCCATGAGTCCACCGGCGCGGATGATGAGGTCTTCCAAGGTCATGTTGTCGGAATAGGTATAGCGGTCGGGGTGGGCCACTTCACCGTAGATGGTGACGTCGCCATAGTCCTTCAAATCGTGGATACTGGGGATGTAGAGGATGTCGTTCTTCTGCAAGGGGACATCGGGTGCGCTGCCGGCCATGATGCCGCGTACGTCCACGCTGAGCATTTCGGAAGTGAGGTCTTCACGTTCGCGTTTCAGCACGGCACGGTTGGTGAAGGCATCGCCCCGCAGACCCTTGGCCTCGGTGATGAGGGCACGCACGGTGTTGATTTCGCCGCTCAGCTGGTAGATGCCGGGACGATAGACGGCGCCGCGTACTTCCAGACGATTGGTGAAGCGGTTCAGGATGGCCTCGGCGGTCACTTCGTCGCCGTTGTGCATGGTATACGTGGAGTAATTGATTTCCTTGACGGTGTTGACTTCGTATTCCTCTCCGTTCTGGCGGATGACGCGCAGAGAAGGAGTGTAGGCATCGGAAGTGAAGCCGCCGGCAAACTTGATGAGGGTGGCGAGGCTCTCGTTCTTCTTCATCTCGTACTTCATAGGGCGTTTCACTTTTCCCTTGAATTTCACCAGGGCCTCGTAGGCGGGCACAATCACCACATCGCCTTCCTGCAGGCGGATGTCATCGTGGGTCTTGCCTTTCAGGATGAAGTCGTACACATCGACGGTGGCCACGGTACGGCCGTTGCGGGCCAACTGTACGTTACGCAAGCTACCGATCTGACTCACGCCGCCGGCACGGTAGAGGGCATGGAATACGGTGGAGAAGGACGACAGGGCGTAGGTGCCGGGCTGCATCACTTCACCCATCACGTTGATCTGGATGGTGCGGGTGTTGCCCAAGGTCAAGCTGATCTGGAGATTGCCGCCGGGAGCGTCGAGTCCGCTGTAGGTCTTGCCCAAGATGCGTTTCAGGTGCTCATTGGCTTCGGTCACGGTCATGCCGCTGAGGTTGACCGGGCCGATTTTCTCGATATTGATGGTGCCGTCGGGCGAGATATCCTGACGGATGGTGTTCTGGCTGGTACCCCAGATGTCGATGATGACCTCATCGCCCGGACCCAGACGGTAGTCGGGAGGAGTGGCGAGGTTCACACTCGGCTCGAAGGTAAGGTTTTCGGTGTTGAAGATGTTGCGTCCGAACACTTCGTTTTCCTGCAGCACACGGGCCAGACTGTCCTGGACGGAGTAGTTCACATAGCTGGAGGCATCGAGCATGTCGGTGATTTCCAGCATGGTGGAGTTGTCTCCGCTGAACACGTCGTAGGAATGTGTGCTCTGGTCGTTTTCCTGGTCGGTATTCTGGTTGTAACGGTTGTTGCGGTTGTTCTTGGAGTCGCGGCTGTTGGAGTCGCGGTCGTATGAGTCGCGGTTTTTGGAGTCGCGGCTGTTGCGGGTGTTGCGGTTGGTGCTCCGGCTGTCGGAGTCCAGTCCGTCGTCTTGCTTGTTGCGCAGGCGTGAACGGTTTTGTTCGCTGCTTGAACTACCGGAGGTGCCGTCCAGGCTTCCCTGTTCGTACAGCTTCTTGATGCGTTCGGCCTGGGCACGGGTCACACCGCGACTGGCCAGTTCGGCAGCCATCTGGTTCTGGTCCTTACCCTGGGCCATGCCTTGTTTTACATACTCCAATACTTGCTGGTCGGTCATGCCCGACTGTGCCATGATAAGGGGCGAGCATGCCAAGAAAAGAAGAAGTGATAACGCTTTAATCTTCATATTGTCCTTTTAAAGTTGTTTTTCAGAATAATAAGGGAATGGCGCACAGACCCTCCCGCGTATTTACAATATAGGTGCAAAGGTAGTGCTAATTTGAAAGCTGTGCAACCTTTTAAGGGCTTTTATAGCCCTCTGGCGGCATCTTTTTTCGGTTTCGACAAAGAAAAAACTGGTGGAAAAACGGACGGAAAACTTGCAGGTGTAGTTAAAAATAAGTAAATTTAATACGTTTAAAATCGACAAAAATGAACGGAATGGATTGGAAAAGGATGCACGGCGGGCCGGACGGAGACCTGCCGTTTCATTGCCGGGTGTACCGGAAGAGTGAGCTGGCCCAGCTGTATTTTCCGGAGTCGGATACGAAGACGGCATTACAGGGACTGGCGCGATGGATCAAGCGGTGTACGGAATTGGGAGAGGCCCTCGAGGCGGTGGGCTACGAAAAGAACCGGCGTTTTTTCCGGAAACCGGAAGTGGAACTGATTGTGAAGTTCTTGGGAGAGCCTTGAAAAATTTTATTTCTACCTACGTCTACCTAAGTCTACATACTTCTACACGACGCAAACCGCGGGTGCTATCTTTGTGGTGTAATCGGAAAGGGAGGCGCCTCCGGACGGATTGCAGGAATTTTGTTTTCAGGTTTAATCAATTAAAAAATGACAGAAGTATGAAAAAGACAGTGACTTATTCAGTAGTAGGACGTGTGAACCCGGCAGATCGTGAAAGTGGGGAAATGAAGTATTATGCACAGTCGCAGGCCCGCGGCGAGATGGGCATCCGGGAGATTTCGGAACGTATCCACCAGATGTGTACCGTGACCCGTGCCGACGTGATGGCGGTGCTGACGGGGCTGGAGGAAATCGTGTCGGAAGGATTGCAGGGCGGCGAAATCGTGCGCTTAGGCGAACTGGGCTCGTTGCAGCTGAGTGTGAGCGGCGAAGGGGCTGCCTCGGAAGAGTTGTACGACGATTCGCTGATTGACAAGGTGCGCGTACTGTTCCGTCCGGGCACGGTGATGCAGGAAGCCATCAACAACTTAGCATTCGAGAAGGTGCCGGTGAAGTATGTGAAGAAAGAGGAATCGGACGAGGAATTAGGGGCTTAAACGGGATGAGCGATGAGAATAACGAAGGTAAAATGGATTGTGGTCAGGGTGTTGAAGTGTCTGCTTTGTATCCTGATTGGTAAAAAGCTGGATTGTGATGAGAAAAATTGACATGATTGTCATCCACTGCACGGCAACGAGGGCGGATTCTCCGCTCTCGCCTGCCGAGCTGACGAGGATGCACCGGAAACGGGGATTCAAGTGTTGCGGGTATCACTATTATGTCCGCATGGACGGGGAGATTTGCACCATGCGCCCGGTGGAACGGGCTGGGGCGCACGCCAAGGGTTACAATGCGCGGAGCATCGGCGTTGCGTATGAAGGGGGACTGGACGAGCGGGGACAGCCGGCGGATACGCGCACGGAACTGCAGAAGCGCTCGCTGCGTATCCTGGTAAGGGTGCTGAAGGAGGACTTCCCGGGCATCACGCAGGTGGTGGGACACCGCGACCTGAGTCCGGACCTGGACGGCGACGGCGTCGTGGAGCCGGAGGAGTGGACGAAAATGTGTCCGTGCTTTGAGGTGAAAAAGGAGTTTTGAGGATATTGACAGGAGAACGGAAGGGCAAAGGTGAAGAACTTTTGTCCTTTTGTTTTTTTTGACAGAAGAACAAAAGAACAAAATTAAGAACTTGTGTTTTTCTGTTCTTGTGTCCAAAAGGTTTATATGACAGAAGAACAAAAGAACAAAATTAAGAACTTGTGTTTTTCTGTTCTTGTGTCCAAAAGGTTTATATGACAGAAGAACAAAAGAACAAAATTAAGAACTTGTGTTTTTCTGTTCTTATGTCCAAAAGGTTTATATGACAGAAGAACAAAAGAACAAAATTAAGAACTTGTGTTTTTCTGTTCTTATGTCCAAAAGGTTTATATGACAGAAGAACAAAAGAACAAAATTAAGAACTTGTGTTTTTCTGTTCTTATGTCCAAAAGGTTTATATGACAGAAGAACAAAAGAACAAAATTAAGAACTTGTGTCTTTCTGTTCTTGTGTCCAAAAGGTTTATATGACAGAAGAACAAAAGAACAAAATTAAGAACTTGTGTTTTTCTGTTCTTATGTCCAAAACCCTACGGGGAGATAAAATAAAAAAAGGGAATCTTCCCAGACTCCCAATCTTCATTAACCTTAAATCTAATACCATGAAAAACACATTGCAAATGTAGGGATTTTATGTTATGAGTCATGTAAATCGATAGAAAATCTGCATCAAATTCAGCTTATTTAACATTTAAGGCCTTCCGGACGGGGTTTCTGCTTACAATTTTTGAGTAGAAGAGGCAAAATCGGTTTGGCAGTTAGGCGGAAAAGTGTATCTTTGTCGTTAAAACCAGAAAAAACGGAACAATGAATATGAAATTTCGACTGATTGTCATGAACTTCCTGCAGTTTGCCGTGTGGGGAGCGTATCTCACTTCCATGGGGACGTACCTGGCAGGTGTGGGACTGGGCGGACATATCGGCATCTTTTATGCGATGCAGGGCATTGTGTCTCTCTTTATGCCGGCGGTGCTGGGCATCGTGGCCGACCGCTGGATTCCGGCGCAGCGTCTGTTAGGACTGAGTCATCTGTTGGCTGCCCTCTTTATGGCGGGGGCCGGGTATTATGCCATGACCACCGGACCGCACGTGGAGTTTTCACCCTTGTTTGCTTTTTATTCCATGAGCGTGGCGTTCTACATGCCGACGCTGGCACTGTCGAACTCGGTGGCGTATACGGCGCTCGACAAGGCGGGGCTGGACACCATCAAGGCGTTTCCGCCCATCCGTACGTTCGGCACCATCGGTTTCATCTGCTCCATGTGGCTGGTCGACCTGATGGGATTCCAGTCGAACTACATGCAGTTCTTTACCTGCTCGGCCTGGGGCGTGGTGCTGGCCATCTATGCCCATACGTTGCCGGAGTGTCCGGTGAGCCGCGGAAGAGGGGAGAAGAAGTCGCTGGTGGAAGCGCTGGGGCTGAAGGCGTTCCTGCTGTTCAAGGACCGCAGGATGGCGGTGTTCTTCATCTTCTCGATGCTGTTAGGCGTGTCGCTGCAGATTACCAACGGGTTTGCCAATCCGTTTATCACGAACTTCAGTGCCATTCCGGAATATGCCGACACCTTCGGGGTGAAGCATGCCAACCTGCTGATTTCGCTCTCACAGATCAGTGAGACGTGCTGCATCCTGCTGATTCCGTTCTTCCTGGGACGGTTCGGTATCAAGCGGGTGATGCTGATTGCCATGGTGGCGTGGGTGCTGCGCTTCGGACTCTTCGGCCTGGGCGACCCGGGCAGCGGGGTGTGGATGTTCGTGCTGTCCATGCTGGTGTATGGCGTGGCGTTCGACTTCTTCAACGTGTCGGGCTCGCTCTATGTAGACAAGGAGACGGACCTTTCCATCCGTTCGAGTGCGCAGGGTCTCTTCATCCTGATGACGAACGGCATCGGGGCGACGGTGGGTACGCTGAGTGCGCAGGCGGTGGTGAACTGTTTCGTGGACTTCAACTCGACGGCGCCGCAGGTGGAAGGATGGAGCCGGGCGTGGTTCGTGTTCGCGGCTTATGCCTTGGTAGTGGCAATTGCATTTGCCTTGATATTCAGATACAAACATAAAACGAATTAAATAGTTACTTGAAGGATATGCACGTATTTTATACACCGGATATAGAACACACGCAGGAGTTGCCGGAAGAGGAAGCCGGACACTGTCTGCGGGTGTTGCGCCTGGGAGTGGGCGACGAGGTGACGCTGACCGACGGGAAGGGGTATTTCTACCGGGCGGTGATTGCGGCGGCCACGCAGAAACGCTGTGTGGTGAAGGTGCTGGAGAAGACGGCACAGGAGCCTTTCTGGCACGGACACCTGCACCTGGCACTGGCGCCCACGAAGAACATGGACCGCATGGAATGGCTGGCGGAGAAAGCCACGGAGATCGGCTTCGACGAGCTGTCGTTCCTGAACTGCCGCTTCTCGGAACGGAAGGTAGTGAAGACTGACCGCGTGGAGAAGATTGTGGTGTCGGCGGTGAAACAGTCGCTCAAGGCCCGCAAGCCGGTGGTGAACGAGATGACGGATTTCCGCAAGTTCATGGAGCGGGATTTCCCGGGGCAGAAGTTCATCGCGCACTGCTACGAGGGGGAGAAACCCTTGCTGCGGCACGTGCTCCGGCCCGACGAGGATGCCGTGGTGCTGATTGGTCCGGAAGGGGATTTCAGTCCGGAGGAGGTGGCACTGGCGGCGGAGAAGGGCTTTCGGGCGGTGAGCTTAGGACGGTCGCGCCTGCGCACGGAAACGGCGGCATTGGTGGCCGTGCACCTGATGAACCTGGCGCACAGCGAATGACACGCATGGTTTAACTTTAAAATAAATGAGTATGAAAAAGACGTGGAAATGGATGGGAGGCCTGGCATTGGGACTGACCTTCCTCTTAGCTTCGTGCGGGGAGAAGAATCCGTACACCAACGCGCTGCCGAAGGATGCGGCGATGGTGATTTCGATGGACCTGAAAGCGATGGCCGAAAAGAGCGGCATGGACAAGCAGGTGCAGCAGTCGGTGGGCACGATGATGAAGTCGTCGCTCAAAGGAACTGCGGATGCGCTGGTAGACAAGATAGTGGACAACCCGGAGGAAAGCGGATTGCGGCTGACCGACCGGGTGTATTTTTTTGCGACACCTCAGGTGGAAATGGGAGGTGTGCTGGTACGTGTGGCCGACAAGGACAAGTTGGAGGACCTGATCGGGCTGCTGCACGAACAGGGACAGTGTGAGGCTCCGGCCGACGGCGACGGTTGCCGCTGGACCGTGGCGGGCGGCGGACTGATGGCCTGGACGGACCATGCTTTTCTGATGGTGGTGAGCCAGGGAAATCCGAGGGACTTGCAGCACCAGGCTTCGATGTGGCTCCGTCAGAAGGACGGAGAGGGCTATTCGGGCACTCCGGACTTTGAAAAACTCAAGAAGGCGGACGAGGACATCGCCATGACGGCTTCGCTGAACCTGATGCCGAAACAGTACCTGACTATGGCGACGATGGGACTGCCGGCTGATTTGAAGTTGCAGGACCTGAAGTCGTTTTCCACCCTGGACTTCCAGGACGGGAAGGCGGTGCTGGAAATGGAAGTACTGACCGAGAATAAGGTATATAAGGATTTGCTGAAGAAACAGGCCGAGGTGGCGGGCCCGATAAAGGGGACGTACCTGGAGACATTCCCGGCCAATACGGTGGGCTGGATGAGTGCGCACGTAGACGGCGGAAAGGCGTACGAGCTGCTGCGCGAGAACCCGACCATCCGTCAGGAGCTGGACAACTCGATGATGCCGCTCGACTTTGAAGCGATTTTCAAGGCGGTGAAGGGTGACGTGGCGCTGGCTGTGCCGGAAATGTCGTTCGCACCGGGATTTATCTTCTATGCGGACGTGACGAACAGTGAGTTCATGCGCACTTTTGAGGACCTGAAACCGCTGCTGGCGATGACCAACGGACAGATGCGTCTGCTGGACAGGGGCAAGGATGCGTATCAGTTTGTGGCCGTGGATGGCTCGATGCTGGGCATGGGCCGCGGACCGGCATCCATCTGGCTGGGTGTGAAGGACAAGCGTTTCTACCTGACCAACCGTGAGAGCCTGATCGGCAAGGAAGTGAAGGGTCAGTCGTTGGAGGATTGCCCGTGGGCCAAGGACGTGAAGGGCAAGCAGTTCTACCTGAGCGTGAACTTCCAGGCCTTGTCGGCTGCTCTGCCGCAACTGCCTTACGTGGGCTTGCTGGACTACCTGACCATCGAGTCGGACGGAGCGACCAAGGGCCGCATGGTATTGCAGATGAAGAACAAGAAAGAGAATGTGCTGAAACAGTTGGTGGAAATGTTCAAGAATTAAGATGAAATGAACTCTATAGAATTACAACAAACCCTGCCGGAGGTCTTTGCGGGACGCGACACTATCGTGTCGGACGTATGGCACCGGCAGGTGGCTTTCCAGAAAGGGAAGATGTATTTGATTGAAGCGGCGTCGGGCACGGGCAAGTCGTCGCTTTGCAGTTTTATTTACGGGTACCGTACGGACTACCAGGGAATCATTACTTTCGACGGGGTGAACGTGCGGAAACTCACGGTGAAGCAGTGGACCGACATCCGCAAGCGCTCGCTGAGCATGCTGTTTCAGGAGCTGCGGCTGTTCCCCGAACTGACGGCGTGGGAGAACGTGCAGCTCAAGAACGGGCTGACGGGCTTCTGCCGCAAACAGCAGGTGAAGGACTGGTTCGAACAGTTGGGCATCGCCGACAAATGGGATGTGAAGGTGGGGAAGATGTCGTACGGGCAGCAGCAGCGCGTGGCTTTCGTGCGGTGTCTGTGCCAGCCGGCCGACTTTTTCTTCCTCGACGAGCCGGTGAGTCACCTGGACGACGGCAACGGGCAGATTATGGCCCGCATCCTGAAGGAAGAGGCTGACCGGCAGGGGGCCGGGGTGATTGTGACGTCTATCGGCAAGCACCTGCCGCTGGAGTATGACAGGGTGCTGAGTTTGTAAGGTTTTTAAACGCATAAAGAGATGATCTGGAAATTATTGAGACAGCACATCAGTGTGGCGCAGCTGGCGGGGTTTTTCCTGGCCAACTTGTGCGGTATGGTGATTGTGCTGCTGAGCATACAGTTTTACAAGGACGTGTTGCCGGTGTTTACGCAGGGCGACAGTTTCATGAAGAAGGACTACGTGATTGTGAGCAAGAAGGTGAGCACGCTGGGCAGCCTGGTGAGCAAGGGCGGTACGTTCTCGAAGGGGGACATTGCCGACATGGAGGCACAGCCGTTTGCCAAGCGTACGGGGGCGTTCACTCCGGCGCAGTTTGAGGTGTCGGCCGGCATGGGCATGGCCGGGATGCAGCTTTCTACGGCGATGTTCTTTGAGTCGGTGCCCGACGAGTTCGTGGACGTGCGGCTGGAGGGCTGGACGTATCGCGAGGGACAGGACGAGATTCCGATTATCATCCCGCGCAACTACTTGAACCTGTACAACTTCGGTTTCGCGCAGAGCCGCAACCTGCCGCAGCTGTCGGAGGGGGTGATGGGCATGATGACGCTCGACGTCCGTATCAGCGGAAAGGGCCGCACGGAACGCATGAAGGGACGCATCGTGGGTTTCTCGAACCGGCTGAACACGATTTTAGTGCCGCAGGCGTTCATGAACTGGGCGAACGCGGCCTTCGGTGACGGACGGGACAACGCGCCTTCGCGGCTGATTGTGGAGGTGGACAACCCGGCGGACGACCGCATCGCAAAGTATTTCAAGGACCGGGGGTATGAGACGGAAGGCGACAAGCTGGATGCGGGCAAGACCACGTGGTTCCTGAAAATGGTGACGGGCATCGTGCTGACGGTGGGACTGATTATCAGTGTATTGTCGTTCTACCTGCTGATGCTGAGCATCTATCTGCTGTTGCAGAAGAACACGAAGAAATTGGAGAACCTGCTGCTGATTGGATTTAGTCCGGCGGCAGTGGCGCGTCCGTATCAGGTGCTCACGGTGGCATTGAACGCGGCCGTGGCGGTGATTGGCGTGCTGGTGGTATGCGTGGCTCGCGGAAGTTATCTGGACATGCTGGGCCGGCTGGTGCCTGATTTGGAAGAGGGCAGTCTGTGGCCGGCGTTGCTGACGGCGGGCGTGCTGTTCTTAGTGGTATCGGTGCTGAACGTGGTGGCCGTACGCCGGAAGGTGGATTCCATCCGGGTAAAGAAATAAATACCTTTATATATTATTCAAACAAAAACAGAACTGACTGATGAAAAAACTGAAAAATGTATGGCTCTTTTTGGGCCTGGTGCTGATGGTGGCCGGACTGGCAAGTTGTAGTACCGAAGACCCTACGGGGGTGGAGGTATCGCGTGAAGATATTATCGGTACGTGGAAAGTGACGGCAAACGACTGGTCGGATTCGGAGGGAGATTCCGGGCGGAATGACCACGTGGGAATGACGCTGACCCTGAATAGTGACGGCACGACGGCTTTCCAGGGGTATCACTACCAATGGACGTTGGGCAATCAAGGGGTGCTGACCGTTTCGGGGGCGGGTAATCTGAACGTGCGGGTGACGATTCTTTCGCTGGAGAACGGGGTGCTGCAGGCTACGTATTCCTACGGTTCTTCTTCGGAAGCATATGAGGTGGAAGGAAATTATACCTTCCAGCGGATGTGATTTTTCTTGATATTTTTAGACAGAAGGACATAAGTACAGAGGTGTTTATTTTATGTTCTTTTGTTCTTCTGTCATATAATTTTTTTTGGACAAAAGAACAGAAGTACAGAAGTTTTTGTGTTTATAATATATAAAATAAGGTGGGGTATGGGAATTGAGGAACTTATTAAGAAGACTGTTCAGTGTGCATTTAACGTGAGAATGCATCTTGCGGCGGGTTTTCTGGAATCTGTGTATCAGAAGGCGTTGTGGTTGGAGTTGCAGGAAAATGGAATTCGAGCCGACATGGAAATGCCTATCAATTATATTATAAGGATAAGGTGGTAGGAGAATTCAAAGCGGATCTTATCGTGGAGGGTGAGATTATTGTGGAGCTTAAAGCGGTGCAGCATCTTAATGCGATGCATGAAAGTCAGTTGGTTAACTATTTGACTGCCACCCATAAAGACCATGGACTGCTGATTAATTTCGGCGGTGAACGAATTGAAATAAGACGAAAGTTCCGGGAGTATAAGAACAGACTGTAGATTTTGGACAGAAGAACAAAAGGACATACGTTTTTTTGTATATCCCTCTCGTTATTCCTTTTTTTGTTCTTATGTTCTTCTGTCAGAAAAAGACACGCACACAAAAATATGTTCTTTTGTCCTTTAGTTCAAACTCGCTTGATGTGTCCGCGCACACACAAATTTCGTGTAAATAAGTGTTTAATGTACAGCATCAGTGTGAACGATTGTAAAACGTTGAAAATAGAAACTCTTGATTTATGTCATGTTTGGAAGAATCAGTCTAAAAAATGTTACATGGAGTTACACCTATGTGAGTTTATTCTGTAAATTTGCGTTACAGAAAAGGTCAAACTTTTGACAAATACCCGGGACGTTTGGCGAAAGAGAGACCCAGAAGATTCATTTTAAATTAAAATAATAGCTTATGTCAAAAATCGTTGGACACATTTCGCAGGTAATCGGTCCGGTGGTCGATGTGTACTTCAAGTTAGAAGAAGGACAAGACGTGGAACACGCCTTGCCGAAAATCCACGATGCCATGACGATCGCCCGTAACGACGGTCGTACGCTGGTGATTGAAGTACAGCAGCACATCGGTGAAGACACGGTACGTTGCGTGGCCATGGACAGCACCGACGGATTGAAGCGTGGAATGGAAGTCGTTCCTACGGGTCATCCGATCACGATGCCGATTGGTAACCAGATCAAGGGCCGTGTGATGAACGTGGTGGGTGACACCATCGACGGAATGAAGGAACTGGACAAGAAAGGCGGTTTCCCCATTCACCGTGAACCTCCGAAATTCGAAGACCTGGCCACTACCCAGGAAGTATTGTTTACCGGTATCAAAGTGATTGACTTGCTGGAACCTTACTTGAAAGGTGGTAAAATTGGTCTGTTTGGTGGGGCGGGCGTCGGAAAAACCGTGCTCATCAAAGAGTTAATCAACAACATTGCCAAGAAACACAATGGTTTCTCTGTATTCGCAGGAGTGGGTGAGCGTACCCGTGAAGGTAACGACCTGCTGAGAGAAATGATTGAATCAGGCGTAATCCGCTACGGTGACGACTTCCTTAAGAGTATGGAAGAAGGCAACTGGGACCTTTCGAAGGTGGATTACAACGAAGTGGAAAAATCGCAGGTGGCCATGGTGTTCGGTCAGATGAACGAACCTCCCGGTGCCCGTCAGTCAGTAGCCCTTTCCGGTCTGACACTGGCAGAGTCTTTCCGTGACCGCCAGACGGGTGAGAACGGTCCGCGTGATATCCTGTTCTTTATCGACAACATCTTCCGTTTCACTCAGGCCGGTTCTGAGGTATCTGCCTTGCTGGGACGTATGCCGTCGGCTGTAGGTTACCAGCCGACACTGGCTACTGAAATGGGTCAGATGCAGGAACGAATCACTTCTACGAAGAACGGGTCCATCACTTCCGTTCAGGCCGTATATGTGCCTGCCGATGACTTGACCGACCCTGCTCCGGCTACTACCTTTACGCACCTTGACGCCACTACGGTGTTGAGCCGTAAGATTACCGAGCTGGGTATCTATCCGGCTGTGGATCCGCTGGACTCTACGTCGCGTATCCTCGACCCGCTGATCGTGGGCAAGGAACACTACGAAACCGCTCAGCGCGTGAAACAGATTCTGCAGCGTAACAAGGAACTTCAGGATATCATCTCCATCCTGGGTATGGATGAACTTTCAGACGAAGACCGTCTGACCGTGAACCGTGCCCGTCGTGTACAGCGATTCCTGTCACAGCCGTTTGCCGTGGCTGAACAGTTTACCGGTGTGCCGGGTGTGATGGTTTCCATCGAAGACACCATCAAGGGCTTCAAGATGATTCTGGACGGCGAGGTAGACTATCTGCCTGAACAGGCCTTCCTGAACGTGGGTACCATTGAGGATGCCATCGAGAAGGGTAAGAAGTTGCTGGAAGCTGCGAAGGGATAAACCATTTAAAAAGGAATAAATATGAAAGAACTTCATCTGGTTATCGTTTCACCCGAACGCCTGGTTTACGAAGGAAAAGTGAGCTTGGCTACCTTTCCGGGAGGTGCTGGAAAATTTCAGGTCATGGCCGACCATGCCCCGCTGATTTCCACGCTCGCGGCAGGGGAAGTGAAATACGTGGCCGGAAAGGAAACGCACTCGCTGCAGATTAAAGGCGGGTTCGTGGAAGTCAAAAACAATCAGATTTCAGTCTGTGCCGAACTCTGAGAAGAGTGGGGCGGACGTTGAACCGAATATGTTTTTGGCGGCTTTCCGAATGAAAAACCGCACGATACTATGTTTTTGTTGACCGTGAAGAAAAAGTTTGTGAAAGAATTGACCGTGATAGGAATCATACTGACAGCGCTTGTCGCCGTAGTGTATCACTTGTTCATACCCGACAGGTATTTCCTGTGGTTTCCTGCCATCCCGATATTCTTTTATCTTTTCGGTCTCTTCTACATAGAGATGTTCGCGTTCAATTACCGTCAGGGGGTGCAGAAGATTGCGATGACGTACCTGGTGTGCAAGGCGATGAAATTCATCCTGAGCGCAATGGTACTGATATTCTACGGATTTGTGATTGGACATGAAGTAGTGGCCTTCATGGTGACCTTCATCTTCTTTTACTTTGCGTTTCTGATATTCGAAACCCGTTTTTTCCTTCTTTTTGAAGCGAAACTCAAATTAAGACAAAAAAGAAATGATGAAAAAAATACGGTACATAGTGATTATGCTGTTACTGCTGATGGCGGTTCCGGCTGCCACGATGCAGGCACAGGCCGCTGAGGGTGACGTAGACGTGAACGAACTGGTGTTCGGACACATCGGCGATGCCTATGAGTGGCACATCGCGACCTTCGGCAACACGGAGGTGCGCATCCCGCTGCCCGTAATCGTGAAAAGCAGTACAGGCTGGCACGTGTTCTCGTCTGCCCGGCTGGAGGAAGGTCCTTACGAGGGTCTCTACGTGGCCAAGGGCGGCAGCTACGACGGCAAAATCGTGGAACGGAACGCAGCCGGCGAGGAGGTCCGTCCGCTGGACATCTCCATTACGAAGAATGTGCTGGGCTTGTTTATCAACAGTGCGGTGCTGCTGGTGATTATGCTGAGCTGCGCCCGCTGGTACAAGAAACATCCGCTGGAAGACGGGGCTCCGAAAGGGGGCGTCGGCATGATAGAGGCTACGGTGATGTCGATTTACAACGACGTGATCAAGGGCTGTGTGGGCGAGAACTACCGCCGCTACGCACCTTATCTGCTCACCGCTTTCTTCTTCGTGCTGGCCAACAACCTGATGGGGTTGATTCCGATTTTCCCCGGTGGTGCCAACGTGACGGGTAACATCGCCATTACCATGGTGCTGGCCCTGTGTACGTTCGTGCTGACCAACGTGTACGGTACGAAGGCTTACTGGAAGGAAATCTTCTGGCCTGATGTGCCTACCTGGCTGAAGGCGCCGGTACCTATGATGCCGTTGATTGAATTCTTCGGTATCTTTACGAAGCCGTTCGCACTGATGATCCGTTTGTTTGCCAACATCATGGCAGGACATGCGGCAGTGCTGAGCCTGATTGCCATTATCTTCATCACGGTGAAATCAGGACCGGTGATCAACGGTTCGATGACGGTGGTGGCTGTGGCATTCGGCATTTTCATGGATGCGCTGGAACTTCTGGTGGCATTCATCCAGGCATACGTGTTCACGATGCTGTCGGCCGTGTTTATCGGCTTGTCGCAGGTGAAGGAACATGCCAAAAAATAATAGACTAAAGAAAATTAAAGTATAACCTTTTAAAACAAGAAAATTATGTTATTGTCAGTTTTATTGCAGGTAGCTGCAGGTGTTGGTATTAGTAAATTGGGCGCCGCTGTCGGTGCAGGTATTGCAGTTTTGGGTGCCGGTATCGGTATCGGTAAGATTGGTGGCTCAGCAATGGAAGCTATGGCCCGCCAGCCGGAAGCTTCAGGCGACTTGCGTATGAATATGATTATCGCTGCTGCCTTGGTTGAAGGTGTGGCTCTGATTGCCATCGTAGTTTGTTTGTTGACATTGTTCTTGTAATACATAAAACAGTAAATTATGGGATTATTAACTCCGGACCCGGGGCTACTGTTCTGGATGATTATCACCTTCGGAGTCGTATTCTTCCTCCTGGCAAAATACGGCTTCCCGGTAATCATCAAGACGGTGGAGGACCGGAAAGCATACATTGACAACTCGCTCAAGGCTGCCCGTGAGGCCAACGAACAGCTGGCCAACGTGAAGGTGGAAGGAGAGAAAATCCTGACACAGGCTCACGAAGAGCAGAGCCGTATTTTGAGTGAGGCAGCGGCTACACGCGACCGTATCATCAAGGACGCTCAGGAAAAAGCCTTCACTGAAGGCAACCGCCTGATGGAGGAGATGAAGAAGCAGATTGAAACGGAAAAGGAAAGTGCCATCCGTGACATCCGCCGTCAGGTAGCTGTGCTGTCGGTGGGCATTGCGGAAAAAATCATGCGCAGCAAACTGGCTGACGAAAAGGAACAGGCCGCGCTGATTGACCGTATGCTGGATGAAATGATTGAATCTTCTAAAAAATAAATGAGTTATGAATACAGGAGTCGTTTCAAGGCGTTTCGCGAAGGCGCTGCTGGCGTACGCGAAGGACGAGGGACAGGAAGACAAGGTGTATGAGGAGGTGAGAACACTGGCCGCACACTTTGTGGAAGTGCCCGGCCTGCGCCACGCCATTGAGAATCCTGTACTGGAGAAAAAGAAAAAGGTGGAGCTGCTTTGCGAGGCGTCGGGAGGAAAGACGGTGAGCAAAGTGCTCACGCGCTTCTTCAATCTGGTGCTGGAGGAGAGACGGGAAAAGTTCTTGCAGTTCATGACGTGGTCGTACATCGACCTTTATCAGGAGGACAAAAACATTCTCATCGGTAAGCTGACGACCGCTGCAAGCTCGCCCAGACTGGTGGAACACTTGCAGAAACTGGCTGCGGAACGTACGCACGGCAAGGTGATACTGGAAGAAAAGGTGGACAAGAACCTGATCGGAGGGTACATCATCGAACTGGCGGGCTACCGCCTGGATGCCAGTGTGGCCAACCAGCTGAAGCGCGTAAAACAGCAGTTTATCGCGAAAAACAGAAGAATAGTGTGAGAGTGAAAAGGGAGAAGTCCAGAAGTAAAAGGTTTACTTTTAACGACTCTTGCTTTCGTCTCTCGTGTTTAACTATTAACTTTTAACTATTAATTAAAAGAACTATGCCAGAAAATACAATAAAACCCAGCGAAGTTTCAGAGGTGTTGCTCCAACAGTTGAAGGGGATTGACAACTCGCTGAAATTCGACGAAGTAGGTACCGTACTTCAGGTGAGCGATGGCGTGGCTCGTATTTACGGTCTGCGTAATGCGGAAGCCAACGAGTTGCTGCAGTTTGAAAACGGTATCATGGGAACGGTGATGAATCTGGAGGAGGACAACGTGGGAGCCGTGCTCCTGGGTCCGACCGACCAGATCAAGGAGGGGATGATTGTAAAGCGTACCAAGCATATCGCTTCCATCAACGTGGGCGAATCGATGTTAGGACGTGTGATCGACCCTCTGGGCGTGCCTTTGGACGGACGCGGTGAGATTGGCGGTGAGCTCTGCGAAATGCCGCTGGAGCGTAAGGCACCGGGAGTTATCTTCCGTCAGCCGGTAACCGAACCGTTGCAGACGGGTCTGAAGGCCATCGACGCGATGATTCCTATCGGCCGCGGACAGCGTGAGTTGATCATCGGCGACCGTCAGACCGGGAAGACGGCCATTGCTATCGATACCATCATCAACCAACGTTCGAACTTTGAAGCCGGAAATCCGGTGTACTGTATCTATGTGGCCATCGGTCAGAAAGGTTCTACCGTAGCGAGCATCGTGAACGCGCTGCGTGAAAAGGGTGCCATGGACTATACCATCGTGGTAGCCGCTACGGCTTCCGACCCTGCTGCCATGCAGTATTTCGCTCCGTTTGCGGGTGCCGCCATCGGTGAATACTTCCGTGATACCGGCCGTCATGCCCTCGTGGTATACGATGACTTGTCAAAACAGGCCGTGGCTTACCGTGAGGTATCTTTGATTCTGCGTCGTCCGTCCGGACGTGAGGCTTATCCGGGTGATATCTTCTACCTGCACTCTCGTCTGTTGGAACGTGCAGCCAAAATCATCAGCC
The DNA here is from genome assembly GCF_016900355.1 of Bacteroides mediterraneensis. Lineage (GTDB taxonomy): Bacteria > Bacteroidota > Bacteroidia > Bacteroidales > Bacteroidaceae > Phocaeicola. The sequence continues at coordinate 75,199 of NZ_JACJKA010000010.1, forward strand.
AGCAGGAAGTAGCCGAGCAGATGAACGACCTGCCTGCCAGCCTGAAAGGCAAGGTAAAGGCCGGCGGTTCACTGACTGCCCTCCCGATTATCGAGACTCAGGCCGGCGACGTTTCTGCCTACATCCCGACCAACGTGATTTCCATTACCGATGGTCAGATTTTCTTGGAAACCGACTTGTTCAACCAAGGTTTCCGTCCGGCCATCAACGTAGGTATCTCCGTATCCCGTGTAGGTGGTAGCGCCCAGATCAAGAGTATGAAGAAAGTGGCCGGTACGCTGAAAATCGACCAGGCTCAGTATCGTGAACTGGAAGCCTTCTCCAAGTTCAGCAGCGACATGGACCCTGTAACGGCCATGGCCATCGACCGCGGACGTAAGAACAACCAGCTGCTGATTCAGCCGCAGTACTCACCGATGCCGGTGGGCGAACAGGTAGCCATCCTGTACTGTGGTACGCACAGCCTGATGCGCGAAATTCCTATCGCCAAGGTACGTGCGTTCCAGGATGCCTTCCTCACGACCCTGCGTGCGAACCACCAGGCCGACGTGCTCGACGTGCTGGCATCTGGAAAGATCAACGACGACGTCACAGCCATTATCGAAAAAGTAGCGGCAGAAACTGCCAGACAATTTAAAGCATAATCCTCATGGCATCACTGAAAGAAGTTAAAGGAAGAATCAACTCGATCAACGGCACGCTGAAAATCACTTCGGCGATGAAGATGGTGGCCTCGTCGAAACTGCACAAGGCGCAGGAGGCCATTGAAAACATGCTTCCTTATGAGCGCCGGCTGCACCGCATGCTCGACCATTTCCTGAGCGCGGGGCTGACCGTGGAGTCGCCTTTTGCAGTGAAGCGTGAGGTGAAGAAAGTGGCCGTTGTCGTATTTGCATCCAACAGCAGCTTGTGCGGTGGGTTCAACGTGAACGTCATCCGTCACCTGAACGAGGTGGTGGAGGAGTATGCCGGAACGGTGGGCCGCGAGAACATCGTGATTTACCCGGTAGGCCGTAAGGTGGCCGACGCGGTGAAGAAGATGAAAGGCGTGGTTTCGGCCGGCGACTTCCAGCACATGAGCGGAAAACCGAACTACAAGGAGGCGGCCGACCTGGCTGCCAACCTGATGGAGCAGTTTGCTGCCGGTGAAATCCAGAAGGTAGAACTGTTGTACAACCACTTCAAGTCGACTTCTTCGCAGATCCTGACCCGCGAGACGTATCTCCCGCTGGAACTGAATGCGGCGAAGGCAGACGACAAGGAGGAAGCTGCCGACGAAATGCAGGCAGACTACATCATCGAACCGTCGCCGGAACAGGTGATGCAGGAACTCTTGCCGAAGGTGCTCTGCCTGAAGCTGTACACCGTGCTGCTTGACTCTACGGCTTCGGAACATGCGGCCCGTACGATGGCCATGCAGATTGCCACGGATAATGCAAATGACTTGATACAGGAACTGACCTTGATTTACAACAAGAGCCGTCAGCAGGCCATCACGAATGAGCTGCTGGACATCGTGGGCGGGACAATGGCCTGACCCGGTGCGGCTTTTTGCACTGCATAAAAAAACGTATCGCTGTCTTTCGGCAGGATACGTTTTTTTTTTGAACGAATAAACTAAAAAATTAATTATCTTAAAAAGAAAACATGAAATTCGCTTGGTGATTTATTTATATAACAATCTGGTTGTCACCTTGTTCATTCTTCGTCGTGTTTTTTTATCTCTTTTTTTTCTTTCTTTTTTTAATAATTATGGAAGCTCACCCAGGTACCGTCGAGCTGGCATTCCAGTCGTCCGTTGCCGAGGCGGATGTTGTCCATGTAGGAGAAATCGCCGCCGCCGTAGTTGAGCCGGATGCTGGTGTAGAACGCGTCGAACCAGTCCCACACGAAATCGTAGCGGTATTCGTCCCATCGTCCGTAGGCATCCTGCACGCGGATGTAGTCTTCGCCCGTGCCGTCGGGATAGAAGCGCAGCACCTGGAAGCGGTGGTAGCCATAGTCGTCGTACCAGTCGTCCTGCCAGTCGGAGCTGCAGAGGTAGCCTGTGCGTTCGCGGTATTCCAGTGAGCCGTTTCCTAAATCCATTTCCACGTTACAAGACGGGAAGGCGAGCGTCAGTGTGAGCAGCATCGCTATATACATGAATTTTTTTGCCTTTGTTTTCATAACTTTGGGTGTTTTGGTTTCCTTCTGTGACAAAGGTATTTGGAAAAAAGCATACAAACGAATGATTTTTCCTATTCGTGGAGGGGAATTTCCCTACGGAGGGTAGGGATTGGCGCAAAAAAATCTCCTGCTTTTACTGTGGTTTGTCTTCCGGGCGGGTAAAAACAGGAGATTCTATGTGGAAGTGGAGTCTATCGGATGCGGATTCTATTTCTGAAACAGCTTCCGAAAAACTCGGTGGATCTGAGTCAGGAGTGTATTCAAGACTTCTGCAGCAGGGCAATCAGGGCATCGCGCCAGTCCTCGCCGTTGCGCGGACAGTACGTCTGGAAGCCCAAGACGTGTGCCGCCTGTACGTTGCCGGGGCCGTCGTCCACGAAGAGCGATTCTTCCGGGTCGATGCCGGCATCGGCTATCAGGAAGTCGAAAATCCGCCGGTCGGGCTTGGTCACCCCAATCTGATAGGAGAGATACAGCTTGTCGAAATACTCGTTCAGCGGTTTGCCCTTGGGCGAGAATTCCGGACTGCAGGCCCAGTCCATCACGTAAGGGTTGGTGTTGCTCAGCACGAACAGCTTGTAACGCTTGCGCAGTTCCTTGAGGCAGTCGAGCAGGCGTCCGTCTACTCCCGTAAAGAAGCCCATCCATGCCTGGCGTGTTTCTTCCCAAGTGAGTGTGCGTCCGCAGAGTTCGCCCAGTTTTGTTTGAAATTCGTCTGCCGTAATCTTGCCTTCTTCCAGTTCTTGGAAGATACCCGTCTGGTGATATTTGTCCAGACGCTGGTCGGCATCGGCCAGTCCTAATTGCTTGAAAGCCTCGACTGCTTTCTCGCGACTGATCGGGGCAATGACGCCTCCGAAATCGAAAATCAGGTTTTGTATCATTGTGTCGTTTTTATTTTCTCAGCATCAGGTTCTTGAATGAGCCGGGGTAGGGTGTTTCAAATTCCATGCGTTCGCCCGTGAGCGGATGGTAGAAGCAAAGCTTGAAGGCATGAAGCGCCAACCGTCCGAGGGGGTCGGCTTCACAACCGTAGCGTGCATCGCCCACGATGGGATGTCCGAGGGTCTGCATGTGCACGCGGATCTGGTTCTTGCGTCCCGTTTCCAATTGCAACTCCACGAGCGAGTAACCGTTGGCCCGCTTGATGGTGCGGTAGTGCGTGATGGAGAGCTTGCCTCCGTCGTCCACCGGCGAGGAGCTGACATACAGCTTGCGGTCGGTGAGCCAGGAGCGTACCATGCCCTGGTCTTTCTCCATGTCGCCCATGACGATGGCCACGTAGCGGCGGTCGTACACGATGTCGTGCCAGTTGTCGCGGAGCGTGTGCTGCGTCTTTTCGTCCTTGGCATACATCATGATGCCCGACGTCTCGCGGTCGAGGCGGTGCACCACGAAGATGCGGTTGTTGCGGTGTTCCCGCTTCACGTACTCATTGAGGATATGCTGTGCGGTACGTTCCTTCTGGTGGTCGGTAGCCACGGAGAGCAGTCCCTCTTTCTTCTCCACCACGATGAGGTACGCATCCTCGTACAGGATTTTCAGCATCGGGTGACGGAACTCGTGGTTGTGCTTTTCCCGGCTCACCTGCACCTTCATGCCCGGCTTGAGGGGATAGTTGTACTGTGTCTGGATGTTGTTGTCCACCATGACCACGCGGTTGGACAGGAGAGCCTTCACGCGTGTGCGGCTGATGCCCGCCATCTTCTTCATGAGGAACTCCATCAGTTCTGCCGGTTCGGTGACCGGATAGACCGTATATCTGGCGGCAGCCCGCGGAAGGGGACGCCGGCCGTTCGTATTTCTTCTTGCCACTTTGTGTATCGTAATCTTGGGTTAGTTATCAGTTGGGTAAATGCGGTGCGCTTAACGGCGGTCCAGGCGTACCACATTCTCCACGTGGTGCGTGTGAGGGAACATGTCGACCGGCTGTACGGCGGTCACCTTGTACTTGCCGTCGAGCAGCTGGAGGTCGCGTGCCTGTGTGGCCGGGTTGCAGCTCACGTAGACGATGCGTTTCGGTTCGGCTGCCAGAATCACGTCGATCACGTCGTTGTGCATGCCTGCGCGGGGAGGGTCGGTGATGATGACATCCGGACGTCCGTGTTCCGCGATGAAGTCGTTGGTGAGGATGTCCTTCATGTCGCCCGCATAGAACAGCGTGTTGTCGATGCCGTTCAGGGCCGAGTTCACCTTGGCATCCTCGATGGCCTCGGGCACATATTCGATGCCCACCACCTTGCGTGCCTGCCGTGCCACGAAGTTGGCGATGGTACCCGTACCCGTGTAGAGGTCATACACCAGCTCGTTACCCGTGAGTTCGGCAAACTCGCGCGCCACCTTATATAAATTATAAGCCTGTTCGGAATTGGTCTGGTAGAACGATTTCGGTCCCACCTTGAAGCGCAGTCCCTCCATCTCCTCAAAGATGTGGTCGTTGCCCTTGAACACCTCCACGTCGAGGTCGCCGATGGTATCGTTGCACTTGTTGTTGATGACGTACATCAGCGAAGTAATCTGCGGGAACTGGTCGGCCATGAACTGGAGGATTTCCTCCATCTTGCGGCGGTCGTCGTCGTTCGTCACCTTGCACTGCAACACCACCATCAGTTCGCCCGTAGACGAGGTACGGATCATGATGTTACGCAGCAAGCCTTCCTGCGAGCGCAGGTCGAAGAACGGGAAACTGTGCGCGTAGGCATAGTCGCGCACGGCGTTGCGAATCTGGTTGGAGATGTCGTCCTGCAACCAGCACTTGTCGATGGCCAGTACCTTGTCGAACGCTCCCGGAATGTGGAATCCCACCGCGTTCATCTGGTCGTACTTCACGTCCTGTTTCACCTCCTCTTCGGTGAGCCAGCGCTTGTTGGAGAACGTAAACTCCAGCTTGTTGCGGTAGAAGCGTGTCTTTTCCGAGCCTAAGATGGGACGGAATTCCGGCAGTTCCACCTTCCCGATGCGGGTGAGGTTGTCGAACACCTGTTTCTGTTTGTACTTGAGTTGTTCCTCGTAGGAGAGACACTGCCATTTGCATCCTCCGCACACACCGAAGTGACTGCAAAACGGCTCCACGCGCAGGGGAGACTTTTCGTAGAACTTTACGGCCACCGCTTCGGCGTAATGGTTCTTCTTGCGCTTCACCTGTAAATCGACTACATCGCCCGGCACTACATACGGGACAAACACTACCAGTTCATTCACTTTAGCCACGGCCTTGCCTTCTGCGGCTACATCTGTTATCGTTACTTTCTCCAGTAAAGGGAGTTCTTTCTTCTTTCTTGCCACGTTTTTTTTATAAAACCAATTTGGGAGCAAATTTAGACATTTTTCCTGACATTCTGCTATGTTTTGGAAAGAAGTTGATTTTGCAAAGTCTATGTGGCAAAATATGTCGAAGAATATATTTCTAAAATTTGGAATCTAATAAAATATGTATAGATTTGCGTCCGTTGACCGATGAAAAACACGTTGAGTTAACCGACGAAAAACATTAAAATAACCTTATCAATAAGAAAACATGGAAAAGAAAAGAGTCTACACCTTCGGGAACGGACATGCCGAAGGAAAAGCCGACATGAGAAACTTGCTGGGTGGAAAGGGGGCAAACCTGGCCGAAATGAATCTGATTGGAGTACCCGTACCTCCGGGCTTTACCATCACCACGGAGGTCTGCAACGAATATTTTGAGAAAGGAAAAGACGATGTGGTTGCCTTGCTGAAAGACGATGTGGAGAAATCCATCAAGGGCGTGGAGAGCCTGATGAAGTCGAAGTTCGGCGATGTGGAAAACCCGCTGCTCGTTTCCGTTCGTTCGGGTGCCAGAGCATCCATGCCGGGAATGATGGACACCATCCTGAACTTAGGACTGAACGACGAGGTAGTGGAGGGACTGGCCCGCAAGACCGGTAACCCGCGCTTCGCCTGGGATTCTTACCGCCGCTTTGTGCAGATGTACGGCGACGTGGTGCTGGGCATGAAACCTGTGAACAAGGAAGACATCGACCCGTTTGAAGCCATCATCGAGGAGGTGAAGAAGGCCAAGGGTGTGCGTCTGGACAACGAGCTCGACGTGGACGACCTGAAGACACTGGTGGTCCGCTTCAAGGAGGCTGTGAAGAAACAGACCGGACAGGAATTCCCGTCATGCGCCTACGAACAGCTGTGGGGCGCCATCTGTGCCGTATTCGATTCGTGGATGAACGAGCGCGCCATCCTCTACCGCAAGATGGAAGGCATTCCGGCAGAGTGGGGAACAGCCGTGAACGTGCAGGCCATGGTCTTCGGTAACATGGGCGAAACATCGGCTACGGGTGTCTGCTTCTCCCGCGATGCTGCCACCGGGGAAGATTTGTTCAACGGCGAATACCTGATCAACGCCCAAGGGGAAGACGTGGTAGCCGGTATCCGCACGCCGCAACAGATTACGAAAATCGGTTCCCAGCGCTGGGCCGAACTGCAGGGCATCTCGGAAGAAGAACGTGTGGCCAAGTATCCTTCCATGGAGGAAGCCATGCCCGCTATTTATAAGGAACTCGACGAGCTACAGACCAAGCTGGAAAACCATTACCGCGACATGCAGGACATGGAATTTACCGTGCAGGAAGGCAAACTTTGGTTCCTCCAGACCCGTAACGGAAAGCGAACGGGTGCCGCCATGGTCCGCATCGCCATGGAAATGCTGCACCAGGGTATGATTGACGAAAAGACCGCCCTGCTGCGCTGCGAGCCCAACAAGCTCGACGAACTGCTGCATCCGGTGTTCGACAAGGAAGCGCTGGGACGTGCTCGCGTGCTGACCCGTGGTCTGCCGGCCTCTCCAGGAGCTGCCTGCGGACACATCGTCTTCTTCGCCGAAGATGCCGCCGAATGGCATGACGGCGGTCACCGCGTGGTGCTGGTACGTATTGAAACTTCCCCGGAAGACCTGGCCGGTATGCAGGCTGCCGAAGGTATCCTGACCGCCCGCGGAGGTATGACCTCGCATGCAGCTGTTGTAGCCCGCGGTATGGGTAAGTGCTGCGTATCCGGTGCCGGAGCCATCAACGTGAACTACAAGACCCGCACGGTAGAAATCGACGGGGTAGTGCTGAAGGAAGGCGACTACATCTCCATCAACGGAACCAACGGCGAGGTGTATGCCGGAGAAATCCCGACCCAGCCGGCCAAACTGTCGGGCCACTTTGCCGAACTGATGGAACTCTGCGACAAGTATGCCCGCCTGAAAGTGCGTACTAATGCCGACACGCCGCGCAACGCACAGGATGCCCGCGGTTTCGGGGCCGTAGGTATCGGACTCTGCCGTACGGAACATATGTTCTTCGATGACGAAAAGATTATCGCCATGCGCGAAATGATTCTGGCCGAGGATGTGGAAGGTCGCAAGAAAGCCCTCGACAAGCTGTTGCCGTATCAGAAAGCCGACTTCAAGGAAATTTTCAAGACCATGGACGGACTGCCGGTCAACGTGCGTCTGCTCGACCCGCCGTTGCATGAGTTCGTGCCGCACGACCTGAAGGGACAGGAAGAAATGGCCGAGGCCATGGGCGTGACAGTGGAATACATCCGCCAGCGTGTGGACAACCTCTGCGAGCACAACCCGATGCTGGGTCACCGCGGTTGCCGTTTGGGAAATACTTATCCGGAAATCACCGAGATGCAGACCCGCGCCATCTTAGGTGCCGCCTGTGAGCTGAAGAAGGAAGGCTACGACCCGCATCCGGAAATCATGGTGCCGCTCATCGGTATCCTGTATGAGTTTGAGGCACAGGAAAAGGTAATCCGTGCTACGGCTGCCCAGCTGTTCAAGGAAGAAGGCGTGGAAATCCCGTTCAAGGTGGGTACCATGATCGAAGTGCCGCGTGCCGCCCTGACTGCCGACCGCATCGCTTCGCACGCCGAATATTTCTCTTTCGGTACGAACGACCTGACCCAGATGACCTTCGGCTATTCACGCGACGACATCGCTTCCTTCTTGCCGGTGTACCTGGAGAAGAAGATCCTGAAGGTCGACCCGTTCCAGGTGCTCGACCAGAACGGAGTGGGACAGCTCATCGAGATGGCCGTAGCCAAAGGCCGTTCGGTACGTCCCGACCTGAAATGCGGTATCTGCGGCGAGCATGGCGGTGAACCGACTTCCGTGAAGTTCTGCCACAAGGTAGGTTTGGATTACGTGAGCTGCTCACCGTTCCGCGTGCCTATCGCCAGACTGGCTGCGGCGCAGGCAGCGATAGAGGATACTCTCTAAGACTGGAAGCCCTCAGGCAGAATAGCAATTAAGATTTGTATCAGGCTGTAATCTACCGATTTACGCGGTAATTACAGCCTGAGTTGCGTTAAGACAGTTCGTGCAGTTGACATCAAAAAATGAGCCAAATGAGCGTATTTGTTTTACTCTATGTTTACCCCAAAAATCATCATGTTTACCCCTGTTTACCCCAAAGAATTTCTTGTATTTATCTAAAAAGGAAATAGGTATGACAACATTTAAAGCAACGGTAAAAAAGCCGAGAAGCGATGGCTTTTACACAGTTTACATCAGGATTACGCACCAGCGCAAATCCAGTTATATTAAAACAAATAAAATTGTAGACGCTGCTCATATTACGAAAGGTGGTGATCTCACTGACCCTGTTGTAAATGAGTATTGCGCTATGCTCATCAGGCAATATACGGACCGCTTGAACCGCGTGAATGCGACTTGTTGGGAAATAAAGGAAGTAATAGAGTTCTTGTTGAAAGACGATGAAGAAGCGTGCTTCAGCGATTACGCGCGAAAGTTCATAGACAGGATGGAAGCGGATGGACACGAACGCAATGCAAAGAATTACAGACTTGCGGTAAACCATTTAGAACGCTTCATGGGGACAACCCGACTTCTGTTTAGCAACTTGTCATCTTCTGCAATAAATCTTTGGATAGAGAGTCTGTCAAAAACAAACCGAGCCAAAGAAATGTACCCTACTGGCGTGTACCCTGTGAGCCATTGCACAATCTGCCGCACCTCGCTTTCCGACCGTCCCTTCCGTTCGGCCTTGGCAACCAGCAAGGGATAGACCTTGGCCAACGGCATCTGATATACTTTGTTCGTTTCCATGACACATTTATATGATGGCTGTTCACGTTCGTTTATATTGGGACAAAGTTGCTGTTCTTTTGCTAATCAGGCAATTTCCAGCTCGTTTCTTGTCATATTCTACAAAATTTTAGGAAAAGGCGTCGGAAATCATAGGTTTATGCACTTGTAAGTAAGTCGCAAGAATGAAATGATATTATCTTTTGAGGAGTTAAGGAGTTAAGAAGTTAAGCCAATACCTCTGTGTATACGGTTCTTATTGACTTACTATCGGCTTAACTCCTAACGGAGCGCAGCGGAGTGATAACTCCTTAACTTCTTAACTCCTTAACTTCTTAACTTCTTAACTCCTCCATATCATCCTCTACTTATTACTTATTACTTATCTGTTGTAGCAAAACGGGTTCATTGGTAGTGATAAAGTCCACGCCGTGGTCGATGAGCCATTGCATGTCTTCGGCCTTGTTGACAGTCCAGGCGTTGACCTTCAGGCCAAGGCGATGGCATTGTTCTATCCATTCGGGGTGTTGGCGGAAGACCTTGAAGTGATAGTCGGCTCCGGCACATCCCCAGTCCTTGAGGGTTTGCGGGTCGGCATCACCCTCCAGGTAGTAGACGGGTGTGCCTTGCGGGGCGAGGCGTATGAACTCGCGGGTGGCGTGGCGCGAGAAGGAGATGTACTCTGTGCGTTCGTCCAGTCCCAGTTCGTGTACCATCCGGATGATGCCCTGGACGGCACGGGTCTCCTGTTCGGGCGTGCGATGGGACTTCAGTTCGAGGATGAGTCGGGTGTGGAGTGTGCGGGCACGCTCCAGGTACTGGCGCAGGGTGGGCAGGGTTTCGCCATTGTCCAGGCGGACAGCGGTGCAGACAGCCAAGGAGGCATCCTGGATGGTGACGCCCCGGAAGGTGTCGTCGTGGTTCACCACTAGTTGGTTGTCACTGGTGAGCCAGACATCAAACTCCGAGCCGTAGCAGCGGATAGAGTCGGCCTTCACCAAGGCGGCGAGGGAGTTCTGTGCCGAGCCGGGCGTCTTCCAGAAGCCACGGTGGGCAATGACCTGTGTTTGTTGTTGGGCCTGTGCGGTGCCGAAGGCAGCCAGTAACAGGGCGGATGTCAGTAGGATTTCTTTCAGTTTCATAATTGTCCGGTTAAGTTATGGATTGCGGGTGCAAAGATACGATTTATGGGGGGAGGTCTGTATGAGAGGCTGTTAAATTCCTGTTAAATCTGCTGGGGCAACTACTTGGCTATAAGTAAGTCGTAAGAATGAAATGATATTATCTTTTGAGGAGTTAAGTAAATGTTGAAAATTAATTTATATGATGTGTGCCTGTCATGTTGAGCGGAGCGAAGCGAAGTCGAAACATCTCCAGAAAGACACGATTCCCTTGGGCAGTGCATGTAGTGAGATTCTTCGACTACGCTTCAACCCCCTCTTTGCTCCCCCGTTTGTCGGGGGAGAACAACGCTCAGAATGACAGATACGTCGATAGTATAAACTAAATAGGAATGATTACTTAATTATCTATATTCCGCCATAATTTGGTTTATGCTATTCGCCATATTTCACAATGCTGTAACCGTGATGAAACATCAGGATGCTATTTTTGTCATCAAATCCATTAAACATTCGTATCATGAAAGAAAAGGACCTGCGCAAAGAAGTCTATAAAGAAAGCAAGAAGAGCCAACGAAAGGAAACGGTTATTGTCTTTGCAGTAATAGCCGGGGCAGGTGCTCTTTTCTGGTGCGCATTGATTCCGATTAATTTTTGGTTTGGTTGTGGATTAGGCCTTTTCTTAATCGCAGTGGCTTGCTTCTTTGCCCATGCTACCTGGAAGAGGCATCAGACGGAGCTTCACGCGGTTGCGCAAGGTATCTTGACGGAAGCCGAAGTGGTGGAACTGAAGGATGAAAAGGACTCTGACGGCAAGCTGACGACAATGGCCGTCTATGAATTTGCCTTGCCCGGAGGCTCGAAGCAGCGCTTCAAGGAATCCGTTTCTTCCTCGATGGCAGGGATTTTGGGGCTGATACGGGTGGGCGTCAAGCTTCCCCTGTTTGTTGACCGGAATAATCCGGACATTTTCTATAAGATGAAACACCGCCTTACGGAACAATCCGTTCCGGATATGGACGATGCCGTCATCAGCCAATACCTCGGAAAGTATGGGAATAGCTTGGACAGGCTACGGCCTGAGGAGGTTGTCCGGGGATACAAGATGTTCGGGCGGATATGGAGGACATTCTTAGGGCTCGTCATCGCCGGTGCGTTGGCAGGCATCGGTTTCGTGGTGTACAATAACTGGCGGAATATGCGCCATGACGACATCGGGCTTCCTCCCGGCGTGTTTATTTCCCTCATAGGCACTACGGAGGTCTACCAGTATTTCCCCGAAACCAATGAGTGGAGCTACTATGCAGATGATTTTGGTGTAGCGCGGACAGCCCGTTGGCGTTATGACAGCAAATGCCGCAAGCCGCTCCAACTGGGCTACACCGGTGCCTCTTTTACATCCCAAGGGGCGAGCGACTGGCCGGAACTGCTCATTCCCGAAAGTTACCGTGATCGGTTGGACGAGTTTGCCGCAGACAAGACGGACAACAGTTTGACTCCTCCATGATTTATCATTTGTCCTATTCACTAAAAAACATATTCATTATGTATCCCGACAGAGAGAAGGCATTGGCCAAAGGCAGACGGAAAGGCAAAACCTTTATCCGCGTATTCTGCGGCATATTTATTTCGGTAGGTATTATCCTGCTCATCGTCGGCATCGCCGTTGGTGTCAGCGGCCACACATTCCGGCAAAAGGCTGAACCGACGGATGCCGTTATCTTGGCCATGCGCGGAGCGAGCAGCGAATCGTTGGGTACTCCTGTCGTGGAATATACCGTAGACGGAAAATCCTATACGGCCATGCTCAACATGGCATCCTCGTCCATGTATCCGGGCAAGCGGATAACCATATATTATCAGAAAAACAATCCGCGGGAAGTGCGCTATCTGGATGATAACGGTTGGCTGATTCTCATCTTCGCGTTTATAGGAACCGTGTTTACCGGAATAGGGACGGCCTTCTGGCTGGTGAAACGCAGCCATGAGCGGAAAGCCCGTCAGCTGTTGGCAACGGGGGAAGTGGTGGAAGCGGAAATTACAGGCATCGGTGAAGATACAAGCAGTTCGATGAACGGACATCATCCTATCATGGTCAGTTGCCGCTACACCGCACCGGATGGACGGGTGTACTTCTTCCGCAGCGGTTCCTTCTGGTATGAAAGCTACGAGATAGCCCCGAAGAAGAAGGTGCGCGTGTATGTGGACCGCAACAATCCGGCAAATTATTATGTAGATGTGGACAGTGCCGTAGGATAAAGAGTCATCCCTTTATGCAAAGAATTATGTGGCTATTGAAATCATTTATCGTTTGGATATGCTTCATCCCTGTGGCAATACTCAATGGCGGATTGCGTGAATATGTACTGGTCAAGTTTATTGGAGAAGAAACGGCATTACCCGTGAGCGGGATATTGCTAAGCGTATTCATCTTTCTGGTAACATGGCTGATGCTTCCCCGTTTGGTAAAAGGCTGTGGCATGAAAGGCTGTCTGGCAATAGGTGTTTGCTGGGCGTTATTGACCGCAGCCTTCGAGTCTGCCGCCGGAATTACCGGAGGCAGTACCATTACGGAAATTCTTGCCGCCTACAATCCATCGACGGGCAATCTGTGGGTGCTTGTATTGGCGACGACATTACTGTCACCTGTGCTGCTGAAAATGTTCAGACAGATTTAATTTAGAGGTATTGCTCCAATATACGGCTTAGCGAACGGACATACCTTGGGTCTTCCGCATAGCCGATGTTCTTCAGCCAAAGGAGATAGTCACCGCCCTTGAACTTGTACTGTACCTTGGTATAATAGGCCCGGACACTTTCCGTCCAATGGCCGAACTCAAAGTATTTCCCTGTCCGTGGGTTGGTCAGGCCGAACAGATTGTGCTTGTTCCTGCATACCGGGGAGGTGAACCATCCGGTTTCAAGGATGGCCTGTGCCAATACGATTTTCGGATATTGTATTCTGTTTTGTATAATTTCCGCATAAAGATTGGGAATGGTCAGTTCGGGAAGCTCTGATTTTAGGGATGTCCTTTTGTTACCTTTTTGGCCTTTTCCCTTATTCTTTTCCTTTATCGGGGTATTTATGTGCAAGGTGTCGTTTCTGACACTTTGCGCATCATTGTTGATTGTATCATTCTCTTTTCCAAAGGATTTCAAAAAATAAAAGAAGGAGGAATTATTGACATTGAATCTACCTATCCTTTTTTTAGAACAACTGTCCTGCAGTTAATGGGAACAGGAAACCAACCTACTAAAACTTCTGTTAATGTATCATTAGCAAATATAGCCAAGGCAATAGGAATTTTGGCACCTATTGGGTTTGCAGCCGGTCCTATTGGTTTAGGTATTTTATTAGGAGCTGCTGGTTTTGCAGGTGCTTCATTGCTGTCTTTACCCAAAATAGGCAAATCTATTTATCCATTGATAAGTTTGACAGAAATGATGTTAAAGAAGAAAAAGTAAATCCGTATTTATCATATTATCTGTGAATTAGAAAATACTATTCATGACCTTACATGTCAGAATAACAAACAAGTGTCTGAACTTCTTTTAGTCAAACAAGCAAATAGTGCCTTAAAATCTGACTTGGATATTATAAATCTGAATTTTTCTGATTTAAAGTAAAATACTTCTTCTAAATTAACTGTAAAAATCGCAATGGTCTTAGTCTTATCGCTTTTATATTATCTTTTGTAGGATTAATATAATATAACTGAATTCTAAAACTTTAGCAAGTAGATTCCTCTTGCCTTATTGTTAATATTAAACTATGTCAGCAAAGAGTAAAACTTTGCTAACACAGTTTTATTTACATCTTTAACTATTAGGTTCATAGTGATAGGCACTAATGTTGTATATAAAGGTTTGATACCTGTAGTTTACCGAATCTTACAATGCTTTAGTGCTGGTACTATTTTATTCTGTCCGTCAAATCTTTCATATAGAAATAGTATTCAGCCAGTTTATTTGCAATGAAGTCATGGTCATTCCCTTTTATTACTGGTAAGTGTAGATAAACTCGGCCTTGAGTCTTATCAATAAAACTATCAGGAAATTTCTTTTTCAATACCTCTTCGTATGGATAAAAGCATTCTTCTCTCCATACTGTGATATAAATGTGGAAGTCTCCAAGCGGATTATCAAGAGTTTCGTCTCGATAACTGCTTTCTATGCCGATGCGGTTACTGTGGTCGTTAAAGGAGATTCCCAAATCCCAACCTTCATGTTTCCACCATTCGGCATTTGTTTTCTGGTTTACAATCATTTGGATTTGTGCAATGTTTTCTCTTTGCCTGTTGAGTATGGATTCTTTAAAAGCGTTGTACTCGTTGATTAACTCTTCTATTTGCAGTTTATTATTAAAAAAGAACCGGTTCATTTCCATGTGCGTGTTATAATATTTGTTTTCTATTGTTCTTATGAAATCCATGAGGAAGAATAAATAGGATTGGTTGCAGTTAAGAATATAATTCCCTAAATTCTTTTTGATGACAGTAAACAATTGTTGATAGTTGACATAATGGTAACCATAAGAATGCATTCTTTTTAGCTCTGATACGTCTGTTACATTTTTAACCGATAGAACGATGAAAAATTTATGTGGTTTGTCTTTATATTTCGTATTTATATGCTGCACGTAACTTTCAAGTGGATTGTAAAGTCTTGCCCCAATCTTATTCTCTATTGCCATGACAAAACTATCGGTTTCGACAATAATGTCAATCCGTTTGTTATCCGTAGTAACCTCTTCTGTGGTTACTGTGGCGCTTTTTATGCTGTAATAGTCTGTACACTGCATCAATTCCAGCAGCGAATCTATGAACAATCCTTTTAATCCATGAGCTGCACATGGATTAAAATAGAATTTTAAGATTTGACTACATCTTTCCTCCAATCTGTCACCTCCCATCTGACAGATTTCCATAAAGGTTGGATCTGTATTTTTCTTCGGTAATATAGAAAAATCATTTAATAGTCTATTGGCAATTTCTTCTGTCATAATTTTATCTGGCTTAAATTTACCTTCTCAAATGCTAAGTATCTTTCTTTAAACTTCTCATAAACCTGGGCATAATCTCTCGGAAGGAATCGAATCATTGTATCCACAAAGTCCTCCAAGGTTATTGCGCTCAGCTTATAGGGGTATTCTGGTTTTAGATAGCGGGTCACTGACCTTATTTCTTCTTCTGTAGACGGATGCTCTTTGGGCGATAGCACCACTGAATAAGAATCTTTCAGCCCTTCCACTATTCGGTAACGTTCAGTCAGCAAAAGATTTCGGTAGATTTGTGTAAGTTTTATTTCTCCCTTTTTAAGCAGCCTTTGGAATTCTTCATTGAATAGATGGGTGTCGATGAGCAATTGTTTTTGTTCCATGCAATTGCGTGCCTCATTTACTCCGAGTACATCTGTGTATTTTGTCTCGATGGCGATTATAGACTTGCCACCTTTGGTATCCTGGAACTTGATGTAGGCATCCATGGCCGACTTGTCCTTTGTGTATTTTTCAATCGGAGTCGGTATAAATTCCAGCCCAATTTCCGTGACTTCGCATATCGGGATGTTCTTGAAAACCGACTGTAGGGCGAGTGTTACTTTTTTCGGTTGCTGTTTCAGAAGTAACATGATGGGGTGGAACAGGTTGAATGCCATCGGCATGCTTGAAAGCAGATTGTTGAATAGTCGGAACTCATCAATAGTCTCGTGCTTTTTTTTGTTTCGTACTCTTTCTTTGGCATATTCGAAGGTTTCTTTCATTAGGAAGTTCTTTCCAGACACTTCACCACCACTGATCATGTTTCCATACTTTTGCTTGGAAGTTCTTGTCGGTCCGATTCCTTCCTCTTCGTCTAATTCCACCCGATACATTGATTGAAGCAGTCTCGCTTTTTTAGTAAAAGCATTGTCGCTTTTACACTGGTTGCCGTACATCGTTGTTGCCATTGGTCTATAATTCTGTTTTATAAGGTTTATGTGATTCTACAATTTGCGGGATAAGCTATGCCAAATTTAGTCATACCCATGGAATCTCCGCTATATTTTCCTGCAAAATCCTGTTCGTAAACTGCGAAATGTGTCGCATAACACTTATCTTTGGCGGAAAATTCAGAAAAACATGATTGATACAGAATATTTGAAGCATTTTGAAGAGAGACTGCAGCAGAACGTGCTGCACTTGTGTACAACCGATGGGGTGCTCGACGGTACGTTCCTGTCCACCGAAGACTTGGACAAACGCTGGCACGACCTGGCACCGGAATACATGGCCGATGCCGTGGAGCAGATTCGCGACTATCCTACGGTGTCGGTGGCTTGGGCGGCTTACCTGGGACTGGGTGTGGCCTGCCACTGGGACGAGGACTGGGAAGCTTGCATGAAGGCCACGTACAAGTCGTACTACGGGTCGCAGGGCTTTGACGACATGGACGAGCACATCGTGCACGACCTGTTAGGTTTGCCGCTCGACGGGGTGGAAGCCAAGCACTTGGAGAATATCATTCGCCGGTGTGCGGAGTATGCGGTCGATGCCATCCGTCACGAGCAGATTGAACCGCAGAGTCCGCGGGCCTTTCACGTGTTTGCCCGTGCCTGCCGGGTGATGTTCCGCATGGGGGCAGCCATCGAACTGAAACGCCTGGGCTACAAGTTCCAGAAAGTACAGTTCAGCCACTTCCCGGGAGGTATCCCTTGTTGAGATTCTGATTTGGCAAATAGCGGGTAATCAGCAGAGTTTATAGTTACTAAGAAACGCCCTTACGTTTTGTCTTAAACGCCTTTACGTTTTCTTTCAAACGCACTTGTGTTTTGGGTAAAACGTAAGGGCGTTTTGTTTCGAATGCACTTGCGTTTTTGAGAAGTTTAAAAGGAGTTTGGAAGGCATGAACTTGTTGCTTATGAAGCAGGATTGGGGAGAGGGGCTAAGGCTTGGCGGAGGAGTGGAGGTTAGGACCGAATTTCTCTTCAAACTCCGTGACAAGCCGCTGGAAATGTGGCGGTAAATAACGCATCGTTTGGGCGTGCAGGGCAGGGGGAATGCCGTAGAACGCTTCGGCGATGCTGCTCGTGATGCAGGCCAGCGTATCGCTGTCGCCGCCCAGTGAAACGGCGTTGCGGAGGCAGTCTTCCAAATCCGTTCCGTCCAGAAAAGCACGGATGGCCTGGGGTACGGTACCCTGACAGGTAGCGTCCCACCCGTACGAATCACGGATACCGTCGCAAGTGAAATTCAGGTTGTAGCCGAATTTTGCTTCGACGGTATTTTTTATTTCCTCCTTACTCTTTCCGTTTCGGGCCAGGAAGATGCAGAGGGCCGTGGCCTGCGCTCCCTTGATGCCTTCGGGATGGTTGTGCGTGCAAGCAGCGGAGAGACGGGCCGCTTCCAGGGTCTCTTCCTCCGTGCGGAATGCCCATCCTACGGGTCCTACGCGCATGGCCGAGCCGTTGCCGCAGCTGCCGTAGGGAACGAGCTTTCCCGTCTGCTGTCCTTGCCGGAGCCATTCGCGGAAACGTCCGCCGAAACCGCCCAGCGGACACGGGTAGCGGGTGGCGTAACGGAAATAATACGTTGCACAGTCCCCGCCGTGCAGCAGCCAGTCGGCTGTGGCGAGAGTCAGGATGCTGTCGTCGGTATATCCCTTTTGCGGGGTGAGGAGTGGGAACTGTTTGGTCTTGATGTTATGGAACTCGTAGACGCTGCCTACGATGTCGCCGAGGATGCTTCCAATCATGAGGTAAAAAATATAAGGTTACAAAATTTCTCTGGCAATCCACGCGCAGGCTTCGGCATCGGCCAGGGCATGGTGATGTTGTTTCAGGTCGTATCCGCAGAGGGCGGCCACGGTGTGCAGCTGGTGGTTCTCCGCCCACGGGAATGCGCGACGGGAGGGACCCAGCGTGTCATAGAAATCATAGTCGGGATAGTCCATCTGGTAGACCCGGAAGACGGCTTTCAGGCAGCTCTCGTCGAATGCTTTGTTGTGGGCCACGAGGGGGAGTCCCTCAATCAGCGGAGCCACTTGTGCCCATACCTGACTGAACACGGGTGCCTCGTCGGTATCCTCGCGGGTGAGTCCGTGCACCTGTGTGCAGAAACGGCTGTAGTAGTTGGGCTCCGGTTGGATGAGCGAGTAGAACGTGTCGGTGATTTCTCCGTGGCGCACCACCACCACGCCCACACTGCATACCGAGCTGCGGGCCCCGTTGGCGGTCTCAAAATCGATGGCGGCAAAGTTTTCCATGGTCTTTTTCGTTGGTTTGGATACAAAGGTACACAGAATTTGGCGATACCTTTCCGTCCGGGAGCTGATTTTTGTGCGTCTGCCGATGAATGTTTCTCGGGTCCGGACCGATTGTATCTTGCTCTTCGGGAGTCAGGGCCTTGGGATAAATCCGAAAATCATATTTAGTGAGAAATACCTGTCTGGTTCGTCATTTACTGGCATCAAATACACCTACATAGGCAGGCATTGTATCCGAGGTTGGTGATTTTATTGTAACTTTGCGGAGAATTTGATTTTCTAAAATGTGCGACAGGTTCCAATGGATAATTTAATTTTTCAGATACAGCAGGATAACGAATATGCCTTCAAGCAACTCTATCAGAATTATTATTCGAGAGTGGTGACTTTTATCACGGGCATTATCAAGAGGCGGGAGACAGCCCAAGATTTGGCACAGGATGTATTTGCCAATCTCTGGCTTAACCGGAAGACGCTGGATGTTTCACGAAATCTGCAGAACTATCTTTTTGTCGCTTCGCGTCATGCAGCCATTAATTATTTGAAAAAAGAATTGTCTGTCATATCGGAGCCGATAGAAGACATGCACACGGATATAGGTTCCGACATGACGGTAGAAGATACGCTTTTCGCCAAGGAAATTCGTCTGCTCATAGAAATGGTCGTTTCGGAAATGCCTGCACAGCGGCAGCGCATTTATCGGATGAGCCGGGAGCAGGGGGTGAGCAATGAAGAAATAGCCGGCACGTTGGGAATCAGCAAAAGAAGTGTGGAGAACCAGATCAGTCTGGCTTTGAAGGAAATCAGACAGGCCGTTACTGCCTACGTGATTTTTCTGTTCTGCATGTTATCATAAGTTAAAAAAACTGTCCGTGGAAGTGAGTATGGACGGAAATGTTTGTACTTGATGGTAGAAAACAGAAAAACTTATGAATTACATTCATGAAATTATCAGACGATATGTCAATCGCCGATACCCTCAGAAGCTGGAGAGAAAAATCCAGCGCTGGCTCTGTGAGGATGAAAATGCGGAAGCGAAGGAGGAAGCATTGCTCCGTTACTGGAATGGAGCGGAGACCGTGTCCGACAGTCGGGAGATGAAAGACGGATGGAAACGGATTTCCGGTCGGCTGGGTTTCAGAAGCAGAAGCCGCCACTGGTACAGGTACGGCTATGCCGCTTCTTTCCTGATTTGCGTGCTGGCCGTTTCTTTCTGGCTATGGAACTCCACAGAAACTTCTCTTATACAAACGGTGACAACCGGAAAAGGAGAGTCGAAAACCGTTACTTTACCCGACGGTTCCCTGGTCCGTTTGAATCCTTCTTCAGAAATTGCCTTTCAGCAAGCTTTTGAGGATACTGTCCGTCGGGTTAGGCTGAAAGGGGAAGCCTGGTTCAATGTAGTCCATCATGCAGACAAGCCCTTTATCGTGAACGCTCCAAATCTGACCACAAGGGTGCTGGGCACCCGGTTTTGTGTGGATGATTATCCGGAGGACGGACAGGCTGCCGTGTATCTGCAAACGGGGGCGGTTGAAATAAACCCGGCAGAAAGTTTCCACTCACACGTATTGCATCCCGGTGAATATTTGGTATATGACAAGACCACACACCAGCTACACATTTCTGCGCGAAAGCCGCCTTACCTGTATTTCCGGAATGCGAGTCTGGAGGAAATCAGACACTCGCTGGAGCGGAAGTTCAATATTCCGATAAAACTGGAAGGTGTTTCGAAAGAAAAGTACACCCTCGAATTTGATTCGACGGCCACCGTCAGGGAAGTGCTGGAAACCCTTTGCGTACTGGATGAACACCTTACTTGGAGAACCAGCCATGACCATACAATCATTCTTAGTATAAAACACGAATAACACGATGAAGACCAAACTGTTTATATTGTCCTGCCTGTTGGCTTTTATGGTTGGAAGCACCCTGTATGCCCAACATTCGGCTCAGACTGTCTTCTCCATCGAGGGGACGTATGATGCCTCCGGATTTCTGGAACTGGTCAGGGAAAAGACCGGTTGCCGGATTGCCTATAAGGAGTCTGATCTGAAAGATAGTCGGAAAGTCTGTTTACACTATCAGAAGGAGCCTCTGGATGTCATTCTGAAGGATGCCTCAGAAAAATATGGACTTCTGTTTGTGAAGCATGGAAACCAGCTGATTGTCAGGAAACGAACGCAATCACCTTCTGTCTCAAAGGAACAGTCGGCCCCGGTTGCGAAAGATACCGTGCGTAGTTTCTACATGCAGGAAGTGGTGAAGACTGCCCCTCGCATCGACAGGCTCCGGAACCCGCAAATGGGAATGACGGTGATGGATGACAACGCCATCCGAAGCGTACCGACGCTTTTGGGAGAACCGGACGTCATCAAGGCACTTCAACTGCAGCCCGGAGTGTCTGCCGGTACGGAAGGGTTTGCCGGTATGTTCGTCCGGGGAGGGGAAAATGATGAGAACCTGTTTCTTATCGACGGATGTCCCATTTATCAGACCAATCACCTGGGCGGATTGTTTTCTCCCTTTAATGCCGATGCGGTCAGTCACCTGACGTTCTATAAGAGTGCTTTCCCGGCACGTTACGGGGGAAGGCTCTCCAGTGTGACGGATCTTTCGATGAAAAGCGGAGATTATAAAAGCTGGCATGGAAACTTTACGGTGGGACTGACATCGGCCAATGTCAGTTTCTCCGGTCCGTTGGTGAAAGACCGGACTTCCCTGTTTGTCGCACTCAGGCGTTCCTGGCTGGAACTGGTTTCCGTACCGGCACTGGCCATCATCAACGCCTCGAAAAAGAAATCCGGCGAGAAAGTCATAGCCGGTTACAATTTCACGGATTTCAACCTGAAACTTGACCATCGGTTGGGGCGTTTCGGAACACTTTCCTTGCTGGGATATTATGGGCATGACCGTCTCAAGATGGGGGAACATCGCTTTTCGGGTGATGGGGAAGATACGGAGCCTTATCTCCATAAGAATGAAAACCGGTTGGGGTGGGGGAATATGCTGACTGCCCTGAAGTGGCACCTCCCTATCAATACCCTTTTCGTATATGACATGAAGGCTTCTTATACACGCTATCAGTCTGATTTCAGGAAAACGGTAGAAACGGTATCGGGTCGGGAGAGTGAGAACGGCTATGAAAATAGCTGGTCGCGAACCGAGAACCGAAATGCCATTCACGACCTCTGTGTAGATGCCTCCTTGGCGTTTATTCCGTCCGACCGGGTCATTATCCGCTTGGGAACGCAATATACACACCATCGTTATGCACCGGAAGAGGAGGTACGGGAATCTACCTCTCTTCCATCGGGAAACGGGAACAGAGAAAGTCGGGTAATTGCCAATGAGTGGAACGCTTATCTGGAGGGTGACCTTGAAGTTTGCCGCTGGTTGCGGTTCAATGCCGGACTGCACGGTTCTTTCTTCCGGGTGGAAGGAAAGCAATATCAGGTCTTCGAGCCCCGTGTCTCGGCTGATTTCCGGCTGAGTCCGATGGTCAGCCTGAAAGCCGGATATGCCCGTATGAGCCAGTTCGTGCAACAGGTAAGCGACAATTACATTTCTTTGCCTACCGACTACTGGCTGCCCATTACCCGGAACTTCTCGCCGCTGACTTCCGACCAGGTTTCGGCTGGTATCTATGTGTCGCCCGGTAAAAAGTACACTTTCTCCGTTGAGGGGTATTATAAGAAGATGGACCACCTGCTGGAGTACCGGGATGATTACAAGGATTTACAGGTCACCTCCTGGGAAGACAGACTGACCAGCGGAAGCGGCAGGGCTTACGGAGTCGATTTTCAGGCAGAAGCCGATATGGGAAAACTGCACGGTTTCATCGGTTACGGGCTGATGTGGAGCGACCGGCTCTTTGCTGACCTGAATGGGGGAAAGCGCTTTCCGTCGAAATATGATAACCGCCATAAGGTAACCTTGTCGGCTACCTGGAAGTGCTCCGAACGGGTGGAACTGAATGCCGGATGGGTATTCATGACCGGGAACAGGGTTACGCTGTCACTCGAGAACTATCCTTATCCGGACGGTTATCCTACGGATATTGTCCCCACTTATCCGCATAAGGAGGAGGAGATGCCCGATTACTATGCAGGGAAAAACAATGTACGTCTTCCGGCCTATCACCGGCTGGATGTGGGCATCAATATCTATCGTCCGTTAAGACGCGGACGGACCGGAATATGGAACGTTTCGCTCTATAACGCCTATTCCCGCATGAACCCCATCATGATAGAGAAGAACAACCAGAAACAGAGTATGGAAGGTACACCGCTGGCTCCCCGATTCCGGCAGTTTGCCTTGTTTCCCGTCATTCCCTCTGTCTCTTATACTTATAAATTCTAACGGACACATCGCTATATGAATATACATTTTCATCACAGTATTTGGGTGCTACTGACCGGCTTCTCGTTGACGGCCTGTTACAAGGACATCGACCTGGAGAAGTATCGTCCTGAACCGACACTTGTACTTAACAGCATACTTTCGCCCGATACGGTTGTCCGGGTACAGGTAGCCCGTACGGTATTCTTTACCGACCATCGGGAAGCGGACACCAATGTGGCGGATGCGGAAGTCAGAATGTGCGTGAACGGCAGGTTTACGGAAACCTTGCGCTACGATGAAATAAACCGAATGTATCTGTCGGATTATCATCCTGTGCCCGGTGAGCTCATCAGTCTGGAAGCGGAGAGTCCCCTCGGGCATGTGTCCGGACAGGGAATCATCCCCGAAGCGGTACCCATAGAAGGTGTCAGACTGACGGCCCGTACTTTTGATGACCCGGACCAGATGTACTGGGCTCCCGGCGGGGTTACTTACGGGAAATCGTACGAGGCAACCTATTATATTACTTTTACCGACCCTTCGGCGGAACGTAATTTTTACTTCATCCGGGTAGAAAGCGGTGATGGAATAGCCGCCGAAACGATTGATTACTCGTACGACGACGTCTTTCTGGCACAGCAGGAGTCTATTGACGGAATCACAACGGATACCGGTATTTATGGGAATGAAGGTCGTACGTTTACGGATGATTTGTTCAACGGGAACCGCTATACGCTGAAAATCGTAGAAAAGGCTCCTTTATACACGAATGATTCACGCCCTCGTAAAATTATCCTTTATTCGCTGTCGGAAGATTATTATCATTATCTGACCGGTATTTTCAATACGGATGAGGAATCTGTCAAGGGCAGTCTGACAGACCTTGGACTGACAGAACCTTCTCCTCATTATTCCAACATCACAGGCGGAAC
Source organism: Bacteroides mediterraneensis (assembly GCF_016900355.1). Taxonomy (GTDB): domain Bacteria; phylum Bacteroidota; class Bacteroidia; order Bacteroidales; family Bacteroidaceae; genus Phocaeicola. The sequence goes on from NZ_JACJKA010000010.1 coordinate 99,077, forward strand.
CGGTATTGTAGGTGGCGTGCAAAGCCGGTCGGTTCGGGTAGACTTGAAATCTGTCCTCAAATAGAAAACTCTTTTTAAAAACTTTGTAAATAGATAAAAACATCATGAGATTTAAATTAGTAGCGGCCTTATTGGCCTTGGGAATGGCAACCGTGACTTTCACCTCTTGTGGCGACGATACGCCGGACAAAGGGTTTGAACTGACAAGTTATCTGGATGGAAATTATACGCCTACCGACGATGCCTGTCACTTGTCGGCAATCCTTAATGGGGAGAAAGTGTCCGAAAAGGCTTCAGTCACCTTTCATACCAGAGATTTGCAGACCGGAAGCATGGTACTTAATAATCTCTTTGAAGGATATGCATCCGTCAAAATCGAAGAATTTACGTTGGTTCAGGAAACGGAAGGAGAATCTGTACGCCTAACGTTTGCAGGGACTCATCAAGTAGATGAAACGCTCCGGTTCAGCTATTCCGGTTATGTGGTTTATGGAAAACTATACATCGAGTTCAACATGGAATAGTTATTTCAGAAGGTCTATCGCATTTTACTTTATTTTCCTGCTTCTACCTTCACTTCCTGAATGTTCCGCAGCTCGTCACTGAAGTTGACACCAATTCGGTAGACCGTGCGGCTGTCCTTGGCAAAAGGAGCAGCATAGCCTTTCTCCTGAATCTGGGCCAGCGCCTCGTCCGCACTGCCGTTCAGCTTGAATTCCATGACGTACACGTAGTCCTGCGTCTGGAGCACCAGGTCAATCCGTCCGCGGCTCGTGTGGTATTCCACCTGCACGTAGAAGCCCATCAGCTTGAAGATGATGTACAGGATGTTCTGGTAGTGTACCTCGCGGTCGCGGGCCAGCTCGTAAGGGATGTCGGCAAACATCGTCTTCAGGCGGTCGAAGAAATCGTCCACCTTGCCCGCCATCACTTCCTCTACGAAGCACTGAATCTGGTAGGGCGACTTGCTCACGCTCACCGACGCATAGTTGGGCAGCAGGAACTTGAAGAAGCCCTGCTCCACTTCGCGGTTGGGGAAGCCCAGGGTGTAGTTCTCGAACATCTTGTTGTAACCCTTGATGGTGAGGTAGCCGCTCTGGTAGATGACCGGAATCGGGTCGGTAGAAGCCGTGTCAATGCTGTCCAATACCGGCTGGCTGGTGACGATGTGTTCCAGGTCCTCTATCGGATAATGATGAAGCTTGAGCAGTTCGACGAGGTAGGTGGGCGTGCCCGTCTCAAACCAGTAGCTGCCGAACTTTTTCTTCGCAAAGGTATTCAGCAGGCTGAAAGGATTGTACATGCCCACAGCATTTTCCGTGAAGTGGTAGCCGTCGTAATTGGCTTTTAATTCTGCGCACGCTTGCTCGTAACTCATCCCCGTAGCCGTGGCCAGTGCGTGAATATCTTCTTCAAAATATGCATGGATTTCCTTCTCGCTGATGCCGCAGATTTCCACATAGCGGTCGTCCATGGAAATGTCCATCAGGTTGTTCAAATCGCTGAACACGCTGACCTTGCCGAACTTGGTCACTCCTGTCAGCAGGGCGAAGCGGATGCAGCCGTCCATGGACTTCAACGCCCCGTAGAACGCCTTCAGGGTGCTGCGGTATTCGTTCTGCAAGGCTTCATTGCCGATGGCCTGCAGCATGGGCTTGTCGTATTCATCGATGAGAATTACCACCCGGTGGCCTGTCTGCTCGCATGCGCGGCGGATGAGGCCTTGAAAACGGAGGGAAAGACTCGTTTCGCTCTCCCGCGCGCCATATCGGCTTTCCCAAGTACATAAATTGTCGTTCAGGATGCTGGTCAGCGACTCCGGCGAATCGTATTTCTGCGTATTCAAATCCAGGTGCAGCACCGGATATACCGTCCAGTCCTTTTCCAGTTTTTCAAGCGCCAGTCCCTTGAAAAGTTCCTTCTTTCCCTGCGCGTAGGCTTCGAGGGTGGACAACAGCAGGCTCTTGCCGAAACGTCGCGGACGGCTCAGAAAATAGTAACTTCCTGTGTTAAACAACTCGTAAATCAAGGCAGTTTTATCGACATATTCGTAACCGCCCAAAATCACTTTTTCAAAGTTCTGCACTCCTACCGGATATAGCTTGCTCATAACAACTGGATTTTGATTCTACTGCGAATGTAGTGATTTCTATTTTCTCTTTCAAATAACTTTTACGGGATTTCAATTTTTTCATGCGAGGGGATAGGGGTATTTTGACCTTTCCGCGTTTTTATAAAATGATGAAAGTTCCAAAACGTGACTAGACATAACTAAAAATAACAAGTATGAAAGGAAAAAACTTATTTGGAATCTTTGTGCTGTTCCTATGTACACTCAGCCTTATCGGCTGCCACGAAAAAGACGACTTTAAAGATCAGGTGGAAACCATCTGCATGTATGTGTCTGCCGAAACAAGTACCTATGTTCCTTGGGGGAGCGACCAACCGATTGAATGTATGCTTGTCAAAGAAGAAGGGAGACCGGAATATTCGCACCTCTCCTTTAAAGGAATCACCGGATTTACGTACGAGCAGGGACATGAATATGTTTTGAAAGTAGAAAAACGGACCTCGGTCGCCCCGCTGGCTGACGGTACCCGTGTCAGATACAAGTTGCTTGAGATTATGCAGGACACTTCCATCGCTCCGTCGTCTCCGCAATGGACTTTCCTCATTGATGACCGCAAGGAATCCGATATAGATCCCAGTACTTCCTATTTGGGCATACAAATATGGCCAGCTTTTGCCCATCGTCCAGACATTTATGTAGGAGCAGTCTATCCGAAAAGCGCGTTTGCCACTTCCTTCGACAGGGAGGTTACAGACGAAAAGAGACCTATAGACCTGACATTCAGTTTTTCCAATCCCTATTATCTCACCACCATGGAGAAGGTCAGACATTTTGAGTACTTGAAAAAAATTAAGGAAGCGATAAACTCGGAGGAATATGCAAGTTATATGACTCCCGGCCGTCCTTATACCGCACAGCTGGCCGAAGTGAAAAGTCTGGAAAGCCTGAGTGGCTGCTTCATGAAAAACCAGACATTTAGCCGCACACTGGAAGATATCTGCCGACAGAAGTTCGACATGAAAAAGGTAAAAAGCCTGACAGTCGGCAAGGTTGTTTTCAAAGGTTTCACGGTATCGATGGATATGCCGGCCGACGGACTGTTCGTGAATGTACCGTCCAATCTGGACGACTTGGTGTGTGTATGTGGACTGACTTACGGGACGAGCGCTTATTTTGTAATAGCCAGCGAGTCTCCTTATGAGGATGTGTTATCGGCCTTTAAAGGTGCATTCGTGCGTGAATACAGCCAGCCCCACGGTACCTTACACACAGCCCAAATCGTTTTGCTGACGGTCTCGGAGGTGGACCAGAATGCCATAGTCAATGATTCGTTTGAAGCTTTGGCAGATTATCTAAGGAGTCCTTTCCGAGATGGAAAAACCTACGGGTATCCCATCTTTTGCAGAGGACAGTATGTAAAAGACAACAGTTTGTTTGTCAAAAGAAAAGAATAATGCCCGGCAGGCATAAAAAATCTATAGGTGGATTTTATGAGCTATATCTTATTTTGTATTTTTAGGCTTCAGCATAAAAGTCAGCACTCAACAGTGTTTTAATGATGAAAAGATGGAACCATTCAAGCTACGAACCTGGAGTAAATAGGATATACCGGCATTGTAGCGATGCGAATATACATGTATAGGATAATTGCTTGTTATGCTATATTTTGTTTCCCCATCTTCACTTGCTTATCGGCACATAGTGGGGGTGCAGAATCAGGAAGAAACCTTGTTTCATCTTCCGGTTGAGGAAATGCACTATCCTGTTTCGGCGAAGTTCGGCAGAAATCTTTATCCCTTGATACGTTGAGGATAGAAATTAATTTCTTAATTTTGAGAGGTCAGTTGCTGACTTTTATATTTTGATTTGCATACTTTTGACCTTAAAATAACGTGAGTTCGATATAATTCAAAACATAGTAAGTTGCCCGTCTTTGACAAAACACAGGTCAATGGCGGGCTTCTTTTCAAAGAAACAGTATGCTGCTATGGCAGATAGAGAATTGGCAATGA
>NZ_JACJKA010000107.1 GCF_016900355.1 Bacteroides mediterraneensis
TGCGCCCTTTCCTACTTTCCTTATCACGTGCACACTCCGTCTTTCGACGGGTGCGGGATGATATATACTTTTAGCTTTCGTACTAAAATTACTTTTTGCTTGTTACATCATGTCATAGACCTATTTTTTTCGTGGAGAATAACGGATTCGAACCGTTGACCCCCTGCGTGCAAAGCAGGTGCTCTAGCCAGCTGAGCTAATCCCCC
>NZ_JACJKA010000011.1 GCF_016900355.1 Bacteroides mediterraneensis
CGGTTTAAAATGATGAAATTTGCAGGAGGAAACTTAGATACTCCTTTTGTGAGGAAAATCCAAACAACTTCAATCTGAGATGAAACGACAGAGGCCATCTCAATTCATTTTGAGACGGCCTCTTTTTATTTTGTCTGCATTTATGGGTTAGGGTTAAATTTTCAATCCATCTAAGATTTGTACGTAAACGGAGATGGCTTCTTCAATTTCGCTGACCAGCACATATTCATCGGCTGTATGTGAGCGGGAGGATTTTCCCGGGCCGATTTTGACGGAAGTGAAAGGCATTAGTGCTTGGTCGGACAGCGTAGGAGAGCCAAACGGTGTTTTCCCCAGTTCGATGGCGCGTTTCACGAAAGGATGGTCCACTGAAATGCTGGAAGAGTTGAGGCGGAAGGAGCGGGCCTTCACTTCACTTTGTACATGTTTGCAGATTTCGGCGAACAGTTCTTCGTTGGAGTAGCATTCGTTGCTGCGGATATCGACCACCATGGTGCACAAGTCTGGAATCACGTTGTGCTGCGTGCCGGCATTAATCTGCGTCACACTCATTTTGACCGGTCCTAACAGCGGAGATTCTTTGGGGAACTGGTATGAACGGAACCATTCAATGTCCGGCAGGATTTTGTAGATGGCATTTTCTCCTTCGTTTCGGGCGGCATGTCCGGATTTGCCCCGGGCAGTGACATCGAGCACCATCAGTCCCTTTTCGGCGATGGCCGGATGCATCTCCGTAGGTTCTCCCACTACTCCCAAGGCAATGGGAGGAAGCTGGTGAAGTACGCTTTCAATGCCGTTTTTCCCGGACACCTCTTCTTCACACGAAGCCAGGTAAATCAGGTTGTAACTTTGTGTGGTCATGCTGAGGTAGCGATATACCTGAAAGAGAGATACCAGGCTGGCTCCCGCATCGTTGCTTCCCAGTCCGTACAGTTTTCCGTTCTCGTTTTTGGGAGTGAACGGCTGTTTTCTCCATCCGTTTACGGGTTTGACCGTATCGATGTGTGAATTAAGCAGGATGGTAGGCTTCTGAATATCAAACATGGGACTGATGCACCAGATATTATTGCCGGAACGTCCCGTCATAATGCCGGTCTCTTCTATGTAATTTTGCAGAAAGTCGGCTGCTGCGTCTTCTTCTCGGCTGATAGAGGGAATTCCAATCAGTGAATGCAGCAGAGTCAGTGCTTCAGATGTGTAGTAACCTATATCTATCATAAATATAACCTGTTTTTTAGATTCCTTGCAAAGATACTCTTTTTTAGGAGAAAAAGTTTAGATTGACAACACATTCCAAATAAAATCTTATATTTGCAAAAGAAACAATAAAACAAAGAAATATAGATGGTTAATTCATATTTGTCCCGGCTTGTGCGGCGACAAGCAGAAAAATATGGGGATAAAGTAGCCTTAAAATACCGTGATTACACGACATCTACATGGGTTCCTGTCACGTGGAACAAATTTGCGAATTTAGTGGACCAGGTGGCCAAGGCCTTGGTAGCCGCTGGGGTTGAGGCACAAGAGAATATAGGGGTTTTCTCACAAAACAAGCCAGAATGTTTTTATGTGGATTTCGGGGCTTTCAGAGACCGGATTGTGACCGTTCCTTTGTATGCCACGAGTTCCGAGGCTCAGGTGCATTACATTGTGGAAGATGCGGCCATCCGCTTCTTGTTTGTGGGAGAGCAGTACCAGTATGATGTGGCTTATCGGGTACAGAGTCTGGGACGTTCCTTGAAACAGATCATTATTTTTGACCCGACCGTCAAACGTGCTTCGGGAGACTGCAACTCAATTTATTTTTCTGATTTTCTGAAATTAGAGGAGGATGAAAAATGGCTGAATGAGGTGGAGGCACGTACTTCTGCTTCTTCGCCGGACGATCTGGCCAATATTTTGTATACTTCGGGTACTACCGGTGATTCCAAAGGGGTGATGCTGCATCATTCCAATTATGAAGCGGCGTTCAAGGGGCATGATGCCCGCCTGAAGGAACTGGGGGAGAATGACGTGGTGATGAACTTTTTGCCGTTTACGCATATCTTTGAGCGGGGATGGGCTTTTTATTGTTTGTACAAGGGCTGTATGCTGTGCATCAACCTGAAACCGCAGGACATTCAGAAAACCATCAAGGAAATCCGCCCAACTGCCATGTGCAGTGTACCGCGCTTTTGGGAAAAGGTATTTGCCGGTGTGCATGAAAAAATCAATGAGGCCACAGGGTTGAAGAAAGCCCTCATGCTGGATGCGTTGCGGGTAGGAAAGGAGCATAATATCACCTACCTGATGAACGGAAAGACTCCTCCGGCCGTACTTCGCATGAAATATAAATTTTATGAGCGAACGATTTACAGCCTTTTGAAGAAAACCATCGGGTTGGAAAACGGCAACTTCTTTCCGACAGCTGGAGCTGCCATTCCGGAAAAGGTGGAGGAATTTGTGCATTCCGTAGGCATTGATATGGTGGCCGGCTACGGGTTGACGGAAAGTACAGCTACGGTTTCCTGTGAATGGAAGGGGGATTTCCGGATTGGAGGCGTCGGACGGGTGTTGCCGGGAGTGGAAGTCCGCATCGGTGAAAATAATGAAATCCAGCTTCGGGGAGGAACGATTACCAAAGGATATTACAAGAAAGAGGCAATTACCAAACAGGCCTTTACGGACGACGGATGGTTCCGTACGGGAGATGCCGGTTACATGAAGGACGGTTTCTTGTATCTGACTGACCGTATCAAGGATCTTTTCAAGACCTCCAATGGCAAATACATCGCTCCGCAAGCCATTGAAACCAAGCTGGTGGTAGACCGTTACATTGACCAGGTGACTATCATTGCTGACCGCCGCAAGTTTGTGTCGGCATTGATTGTACCGGAGTATGCACAGGTGGAGAAATTTGCCCGTGAACACCATATTACATTTACGAGTCGCAAGGATTTGCTGGAAAATCCGAAGATCATCGAATTGTTCCAGTTGCGTATTGATACGCTCCAGCAGGAGTTTGCCCATTACGAGCAGGTGAAGCGTTTCACGTTACTGCCTGAACCTTTCAGCATGGAACGAGGGGAACTGACGAACACCTTGAAACTGAAGCGTGCGGTAGTGGCCCGAAATTACAAGGATATCATTGACAAGATGTATGAAGAAAATGTAGGCTAACCGACTGACTTTTATATACAGGCACTCTTTCAGGGGTGCCTGTTTTTTATCTCTTTGGAGAAGATAGGATACGCCTCGGCATAGTCAAATTTAGAAAACTGCGTTTTCTATTTGCCTCTGCGCTCGGCTTTCACTATCTTTGCACCGAGAAAATATTAACAGACTAATTTATCGTATTTTATGATTACCATAGAGCAACTGAAAGACATAAAGGAACGTACGGAAGCCCTGCATCGTTATTTGGATATTGACGGAAAGAAGATACAGGTGGAAGAAGAGCAGCTTCGTACACAGGCACCCGGCTTTTGGGATGACCAGAAGGCTGCCGAAGCGCAGATGAAGAAAGTAAAATCCTTGCAGCAATGGATTTCCGGCTACCAGGAAGTGAAGACGCTGGCAGATGAATTGCAGTTGTCTTTCGATTTCTATAAAGATGAACTGGTGACGGAAGAAGAAGTGGATGAGGCGTATGCAAAGGCACTCGCTGCGGTGGAAGCATTGGAGTTGAAGAACATGCTTCGTTCGGAAGCTGACCAGATGGACTGCGTGCTGAAAATCAATTCAGGGGCCGGAGGAACTGAAAGTCAGGACTGGGCTTCCATGCTGATGCGTATGTATATGCGCTGGGCGGAAAGCAACGGCTATAAATTGTCTATCGCCAATCTTCAGGAAGGAGATGAGGCCGGTATCAAGACCGTGACCATGAATATTGAAGGAGCCTATGCCTATGGTTATCTGAAAGGAGAGAACGGTGTGCACCGTCTGGTGCGTGTATCACCTTATAACGCACAGGGAAAACGAATGACTTCGTTTGCGTCCGTGTTTGTGACTCCGTTGGTGGACGACTCCATTGAGGTGACGGTAGAACCGGCCCGCTTGTCATGGGATACGTTCCGAAGCGGTGGTGCAGGAGGACAGAACGTGAACAAGGTAGAATCAGGTGTCCGCTTGCGTTATCAGTATAAAGACCCTTATACCGGTGAGGAAGAAGAAATCTTGATTGAAAATACCGAAACCCGTGACCAGCCGAAGAACAAGGAAAATGCCATGCGTCAATTGCGTTCTATCTTGTACGACAAGGAGCTGAAGCACCGTATGGAAGAACAGGCCAAAGTAGAGGCTGGCAAGAAGAAAATTGAATGGGGGTCGCAGATTCGAAGCTACGTATTTGATGACCGTCGGGTGAAAGACCACCGTACCAATTACCAGACTTCCGATGTGAATGGAGTGATGGACGGTAAGATTGACGGGTTTATCAAAGCTTACCTGATGGAGTTTTCGGATAGCGAAAACTGATAAACTTTGCGGAAAATTATCGCTTTTGTTTGTCTTTTTGCAGATAAGTTGTAATTTTAGGGGTGTAAATCTAAAAATGAAAACTTATGGGACACAACAGAACTGTAAAGAGACAGAATTTCGAAAAGCGTGAAGAGGAAAAAGCCAATAGATTGTTCAGGATGATTTGTATTGTCTTGATTCTATTGGCTATTTTGATGATTGTAGGCTATACGTTAGCTTCCTGATAGTTCAATAATAGAGGTATGTCGCAAGAAATAGAACGTAAGTTTTTGGTGCGCGGGGATTCTTATAAGGCGATGGCTTATGGGAAAAAGCGCATCAAGCAAGGATATATCTGTAGCGAGAGGGGACGTACGGTGAGGGTCCGTATCCAGAATGGGGAAGGATACCTTACCATTAAAGGCCCTTCGGATGTTGCAGGAATGAGCCGGTATGAGTGGGAACATCCGCTTTCCTTGCAGGAGGCAGAGGAGCTGATGAAACTGTGCGAGCCGGGGATGATTGACAAGACGCGCTACCTGGTGCGTTGTGGAACGCACGTGTTTGAAGTGGACGAATTTTATGGAGACAACGAGGGACTGGTAGTGGCAGAAGTAGAGCTCGGCAGTGAAGACGAACCGTTCGACCGTCCTTCGTTCTTAGGGGAAGAAGTAACCGGGCAAATCAAATACTATAATTCATTTTTAAAGAAGTCGCCCTATTGTAAATGGTCTGAAAACCTTCCTGAAAACTGTCAGAACAAGGGGTAAAAACTATCAACTGAGAGTTTTTACCCGTTTGATTATCAGTTTTTGTGAAGGGCTATCTTTCTTTTTCTGCTAATATTACAGTGTCAAAACGAAAAGCAGACATTATTTCAATTACAAAGAAAAGAAAGACTAAAGAATTATGAAAACGGCAACTTTTGCTCAGAATCTGTTGAGTATGCAGACAGAACTACTTCGTTTCGCTTATAAATTGACGGCCGACCGTGAAGAAGCGAATGATCTTCTTCAAGAGACTTCTTTGAAGGCCTTGGACAATGAGGAAAAGTATGTGGCTGAAACGAATTTCAAGGGATGGATTTATACCATCATGCGCAATATATTCATTAATAATTATCGCAAGACTTTGCGCGACCAGACGTATGTGGACAACACCGACAATCAGTTCTTTCTGAATTTAGGGGTGGATATCGAAGATGATTCCATGCAAGGTTCGTACGACCTGAAGGAAATGCGTCGCATCGTCAATGCCTTGCCGAAGGAATATCGTGTGCCTTTTGCCATGTATGTGTCAGGATTCAAATATCGGGAAATTGCCGACAAGCTGAACCTTCCGTTGGGCACCGTGAAAAGCCGGATTTATTTCACCCGGCAAAGACTGCAGGAAGACCTGAAGGACTTCCGTTGATGAAATGTGAAACTCTCTATCTTTAAAAATAATATATTTTAGTGGACGTCGGTTGCTGTGATAGCACCCGACGTCTGTGCTTTTATGGAGCAGATTTAGGACTTCGGGTGAGGAAATCTTTTTTGGATGAAAGGACGGTAAATGAAATGTCCGGCCAAGGAGGCGAGCAATACTCCGACGCTGTTGGCGGCAAAGTCCATCCAGTCTCCACTGCGGTTGTCTGTGCAATAGGCTTGTAGGATTTCAATGACTCCGCTCATCAAGATGGGAAACAGGATACAGAGGATAATCAGATTCCATTTTTTGATAATTGAATGATGGATCAGGTATTCTATCCATAACACGGAACTGAGTCCGCCGTACATGCAGAGGTGGACGAGTTTGTCGAAGTTTGTGATTTCTTCCAACCGGGTCTGGGGAGGGGTGAAGAAGGATAAATACCAAATTACCAAAATTGTGAGAATGGAAAATGGATAATGTCTTAAATTTTGCATTTCGCTTAAAACTTTAAATTTTCGTGCAAAAATAAGATATTTTTTTATACATTTGTCACCTGTTTTGAGGTATAATTATAATAAAATGATTTATGCAGCACAAAAGTGAACGAGCGAATTTTGGAAGTAAGTTAGGAGCTATTCTGGCAGCTGCTGGCTCGGCAGTAGGTTTAGGTAACATTTGGCGTTTTCCGTATGAGACAGGAAACCATGGGGGAGCTGCATTTATATTGATTTATCTGGGATGTGTGATTGTGTTCGGACTTCCCATCATGATTGCAGAGTTTACCATCGGGCGTCGGGCGAAAGCCTGTACGGGAGGAGCGTTTGAGGTATTGGCTCCAGGTTCGCATTGGAAATGGGTAGGATATGCCGGAGTGTTGACCGGTTTTCTGATTTTAGGATATTATTCGGTGGTGGCCGGATGGACCCTGGAATATGTCTGGCAGGCCGTGACGTTCGGCTTGTCTGGTAAGACTTCCTCAGAATATGTGACGATGTTCCAGGACTTCTCGCAACAGCCTTTCCGTCCGCTTCTCTGGTTGTTCATCTTCATGTTTGCCACCCATTTTGTCATTGTCAAAGGAGTGAAGGAGGGGATTGAAAAGTCTTCGAAGATCATGATGCCTATCTTGTTTATTTTGGTCATTCTGTTGGCTGTCTGTTCGGTGACGTTGCCGGGAGCGGAGAAAGGAGTGAAATTCCTTTTGCATCCGGACTTTAGCAAGGTCACCCCGGATGTCTTTTTAGGGGCCATGGGACAAGCCTTTTTCTCCCTCAGTTTGGGAATGGGTTGCTTGTCGACATACGCTTCTTATTTCGGGAAGGATACTCGCTTGGGACATACGGCCTTGAGCGTGGGAGTAATCGATACTTGTGTGGCGGTACTGGCCGGATTGATTATTTTCCCTGCTGCTTTTTCCGTAGGTATCCAGCCGGATGCAGGGCCTTCCTTGATTTTCATTACCTTGCCAAACGTGTTTCAACAGGCTTTTGCCAATGTTCCGGCTTTGGCTTATATCTGTGCGATAGCCTTCTATGTATTGTTGGCTTTGGCTGCTTTGACCTCTACCATCTCCTTGCATGAGGTGGCAACGGCGTTCTTGCACGAGAGGTTCCATTTTACACGGGGACGTGCCGCTTGTATTGTCACAGGATGTTGTCTGCTTATCGGTATTGTTTCTTCACTGGCGTTGGGAGTATGGAGCAATGTCAAGATTGGGGGGATGAATATGTTCGATGCACTGGATTATCTTACCGCCAAGATTATGCTGCCGGTATGTGGAATGTTTGCCGCCATCTTTGTAGGCTGGGTACTGGACAAGAAGATTGTGAAGGGAGAAGTCACGAATTATGGCTCCTTGAAAGCCCCTTATTATCCTGTCTACTTGTTGGCATTGAGAATTGTGGCTCCACTGGGTATTTTAGGTATTTTTATGAATGAACTGGGCTTGTTGAACTGGTAAATGTGGAAAGATTTCTTCTATTATTCTCGGTCGGAACGGAGAGTCATTCTGTTGTTGTTGGGGTTGCTGGTAATCTTGTGTATCTTGTGGGGAGTATGCTGGATTATGCAGCCTTCTGAACAGGTTTATCAGGAAGATAGTGCGGAAATTGATTCTTTTTTGGCTTCCGTAAGGCAACGTAAAACAGACGATACCAAACGGAAGTATGCAAAAAACAGATTCAAAGAAGTTCCGCAAGCCATTCTTTTTGATTTTAACCCGAATACAGCCGATTCTTCCCAGCTACGGAAGCTGGGGCTCTCTGCTTTTGTGGTTCGCAATATCCTCCGTTACCGGGAAAAGGGAGGCCGATTTCGTACGCCTGAGTCCTTTGCTAAGATTTATGGGCTGGAGGAGCAACAGTATCTTTTGCTAAAACCTTATATCCGCATTCCGGAAGAGGAGGGCATCCACCGTATTTCACCGGTAGAAAAGGACCGTCAGCAGACTGAGACAGAAATAAAACGAATAGAAAAGTATCCGGAGGGAACGCTTGTGTCGTTGAATGAGGCGGATACCACTGAGCTGAAGCGTATACCGGGTATCGGGAGCGGAATTGCGAAATTGATTGTAGCGTACCGGAACCGACTGGGGGGATTTACTTGTGTGGAACAGCTTCAGGAAGTTCCCCATGTAGATTCGGATCTGAATAAATGGTTTGTGGTCAAGGGGGGACCGTTCCGGAAAATCAGAGTGAACAAAGATGGGCTGGACAAATTGCGCAATCATCCTTATATGGATTTTTATAAGGCTAAAGCCATTTTGGAATATCGCCGTAAACGAGGAAACATTAAAGGTCTTTCTCGGCTCTCTTTGTTTGAAGAGTTTTCCGAAAAAGACCTTCAGCGTTTGTCTCCTTATTTATCTTTCGAATAATTATTTACGAGTATAACCGGCTGCTTCCGCAATCTTTACCGGAATTTCGGTGTTGTCAATGCGGTTCTGGAACTTATCTGCTCCTGCACCGATGGCAAATACTGGTACGTAACCGGCAGAATGTCCTCCGCTGGTCCATCCGGTCAAGGCAATCTCATCGATAATCCGTTTGGCCTCTGCAGCAATCGGTTCATCTTGTGCATATTCGCTCTTTTCCATCTTCATTTCCTGGTTCTGAAGACTTTGTTCGTATACGGCTTTCAGACGAGCTTCTTGTTTTTCGCTCAGTTCCACTTTATCCCAGAAACCAAAGTTATCTTTCAAAGCCTGCTGTACAGCCTCCCAAGACACTTTATTATTAGTCTTTGCACGTAACTGGTTGATGATTTTGGTAAATCCGCTTTCGCTGACCTTCTGGTTCTTCAGTACCTGCAGGTTCAGTTTGTACGGACCTTTTCCTAAGACAAAACCTCCCGTTTCATGGTCGGCAGTGACCACAATCAGGGTCTCGTCCGGATGTTGGGAATAGAATTCATAAGCCACTTTGATGGCATTGTCAAAATCTATGACTTCATGGAAGACAGTGGCAGCATCGTTGCTGTGGCATGCCCAGTCAATTTTTCCTCCTTCTACCATCAGGAAAAATCCTTTTGACAGGTCTTTGGAAAGAAAATTGATAGCTGAGCGAGTAATTTCCTGCAGGGTCATATCTCCTTTTTTACGGTCGATGGCATAAGGAATGGAAGTCTGGTCTGCTTGTGAAGAGGCTTCCGACTGGAACAGAATCATTTTATCAGACTTCTTGCATTTCTTGAGATAGTCTTTATAGCCTCTGGCAATGGTGTAACCATATTGGGAGGCCATGTCATACAGACTCTCAGACTGTGGATTATTTTTGTCTTTAGGTTGTAGAAAATCTGAACCTGCATAGAAGTCGAATCCTGTATTGTACAAGTCTTTTCCTATGGTATAATAGCTCCCTCTTCCAGCTGCGTGTGCATAGAAAGCAGCAGGAGTGGCATGGTCTACACTCACACTGGTAGCGACTCCTACGCGGCAGCCATGGTCTTTGGCCCATGTGGCTACACTGTAGACGGGTGTCTGTTGGTCTTTTAACACTCCAATGGCTCCATTTTTCGTTTTATTTCCAGTAGCCAGTGCGGTTCCGGCTGCTGCCGAATCCGTCACTCCGTTTGTGGCAGAGAAAGTGGTGGCTACCGTAGTATAGGGAAATTGGGTAAACTGCAAAGGAGTAATTCCGATCTTCCCTTCTAACTCACCAAGGTACAGTTCCGTACCCTGTACTTGATTCACTCCCATTCCATCTCCGATGAAATAGAACACATACTTGGCCTGTTGTGCATGGATTTGACAGAAGGCCAGTAGGATGAACATGACGGCGATTGATAATTTCTTCATAAAGTTCTGTGTTGAATAATTTTTTGCGAAAATACGGAAAATTGTGACGATTGCCTCCCTTTCTATGAAAAAAATATGGAAAATAGGTAAACGTTTTGGGGAGATTTCATTCTTATTGTTGTAACTATATTAATTCTTATTATGAAAAAGACAAATTTAGTAGGGGCATGTCTGGTTTTGTCCTTGTTGGCTTCCTGTCAGCAGAATGAATCGTTGTCAAACATGAGTGAAGATGCAGTCCTTCGTTTAAGGGCTTCGGTGTATGCAGCAGGTGCAGAGGCTCGAACTGTGACAGACGAAATGGGAGGCACCGAATTCTCGGAACTGGATGCATTGGGATTCTTTATGCCGGAAGAAAATAATCCTGTGAAATGGACACTGACCAGTGGTCAATGGATTTCAGAATCTCCGTTGACCTGGAAAGATAAAGTGAACACTTTTCAGTTTTGTGCATATTATCCTTATTCAGAAGAGGCCACCACACGTACCAGCATACCGATGCCGGATTTAAGCAAGCAATCGGGTTCGCTTTCCGAAGTGGGGGATTTTGATTTCCTGGCCGCTCGTTGTCAGACAAGTTATCAGGAGACGGATAATGGTACGGTTTCTTTTACCGGTTCTTCTTCTTTCAAGCATGTGTATAGCCTTCTGGCCATCACCCTCAAGAAAGATTTACCCGAAGAAAATGTATTGCTGAGTCAGGCTACACTGGAAGGAAAGAACTTATTTGGACGTAGCACCTATCATTTTGGAGAACAGGCTGATGCCGATGGCATGACGTATGAGGAAGGCTCAGAGAAAGATGCGTTGGCATTTGATTATGAGGAGCCGGTGGAAGTAGCAGAGGAGTCTGGATATACAATGTATTTCTTGTGTAATCCATCAGATTTGGAGGAAAATTCGAAATTCTCTATAGTCTATCAGCGTGATGGAGTGTCTTATACAGCTTCCACTGAGAAATTGGGTAAGCAGTTTCAAGCCGGTAAGTTTTATCGGTTTACACTGAAACTGACAAAAGAAGTCTTGCAACTGGTAGGATGCGAAGTGACAGGTTGGATTTCAGAAGAACTTCCAGAACTAGCCATTGATGAAATTCCAGTAGAGTAAACTTTTCTTAAAGAGCTTATTTTGTATAAGGCCCTTTTTTATGAAATCACCTCTGTTGCAGCCTTTTGTAGCGGAGGTGAAATTTTATCTGCATGCAAAATTGCCTTACATCTCGGAAAAAACATGTAACTTTGCACTTTCAAATAAAGAATAATCAATTCTTAGTTCATTATAAGCAATGAAAGCACTGAAGGAACGCATCATGCGTGATGGGAAATGCTTTGAAGGAGGAATCCTCAAGGTGGATAATTTTATCAATCATCAGATGGACCCGATTCTGATGAAGTCAATGGCTGTGGAATTTGTACGGAGATTTGCCAGTACAAAGATTAACAAAGTGATGACCATTGAGGCGAGCGGAATTGCGCCGGCCATCATGGTGGGCTATTTGTTGGAACTTCCGGTTGTTTTTGCCAAGAAGAAAAAGCCAAGTACAATGGAAAATATGTTGACTACCACAGTCTATTCCTTTACGAAGGATCGTACGTACGATGTGTGTGTAAGTAAAGATTATTTGTGCCCGGGCGATAAGGTTTTGTTCGTGGATGACTTTTTGGCCAATGGGAATGCGGCAAAAGGAATTATTGATTTGGTACAGAAGGCCGGTGCCGAACTGGTCGGCATGGGATTTTTGATAGAAAAATCATTCCAGCATGGAGGAGATTATCTTCGTGCCCAGGGGATTCATGTGGAATCTTTGGCAATCATAGAGAGTTTGGATAATTGTCAAATTAAAATAAAGGAGTAACAGTAAAGCAAATCTTTGATGGAAAAAGAACAACAAGTAGCCCAGAGTGCCGGGCTTATTTACGGTTTGAATGACCGTCCCCCTTTGAAAGATACTATTTTTGCCGCGTTGCAACATTTGTTGGCCATTTTCGTGGCTATTATTACGCCTCCGTTGATTATTGCGGGAGCATTGAAGCTGGATTTGGAAACAACCGGTTTCTTAGTTTCTATGGCCCTTTTTGCTTCAGGTATTTCAACTTTCATCCAATGTCGTCGTGTGGGGCCTATCGGTTGCGGTTTGTTGTGTATTCAGGGAACGAGTTTCTCTTTTATCGGGCCGATTATTTCGGCTGGTTTGACCGGAGGATTAAGTGCAATCTTTGGTGCATGTATTGTTTCTTCATCGGTAGAAATGCTGATTAGTAGAGTGTTGAAGTACACGCGCCGTGTCATTACTCCCCTGGTGTCGGGTATTGTCGTGACCTTGATTGGCATGAGTCTGATTAAAGTGGGAATCTCTGCATGTGGAGGAGGAGCTGCCGCACAAGCCGACGGCTCATTCGGGGCTTTCCACCATATTGGATTGGCTGCGCTGGTACTGGTACTGATTATTTTCTTCAACCGTAGTTCCAACCGTTACTTGCGCATGAGTTCGATTGTGATAGGTTTGGTAGTCGGTTATGTATTGGCCTGGGCTTTGGGCATGGTCGACTTCTCAGCAGTGCAAAGTTATGGAGGATTCAATATCCCAATTCCTTTCCGCTATGGCATTTCATTTGATATCTCTGCCATCATCGGATTGGCGTTGGTGTATCTGATTACGGCCATTGAGGCATACGGAGACATTACAGCCAACTCTTTGATTTCGGGTGAGCCGGTAGAAGGAGAAACCTTTGTGAAGCGTGCTTCTGGAGGTATTCTGGCAGATGGATTCAACTCCATGCTGGCTGGTTTCTTCAATTCATTCCCCAATTCTATTTTTGCACAGAATAACGGTATGATTCAGTTGACGGGAGTCGCCAGCCGTTATGTAGGGTATTTCATTGCTGGTTTTTTGATTTTGTTGGGCTTGTTCCCGGCGGTAGGTCTGGTGTTCTCGCTGATGCCGGAGCCCGTGTTGGGAGGAGCTACTTTGCTGATGTTTGGTACAGTGGCTGCGGCCGGCATTCGTATCATCTCTTCACAGAAAATTGACCGTAAAGCTACGCTTGTAATGGCGTTGAGTTTTTCTTTTGGTCTGAGTGTGGAGCTGGTACCCGATATCTTGTGTCAGTTGCCCGATACACTCCGTAACATTTTCTCTTCAGGTATCACTACCGGTGGATTGACCGCTATCTTGGCCAATCTGTTGATTCAGATAAAGGAATAATTTTCTTCCGGCATAAAAAAAGCCTCGTTCCTATGCAGGAGCGGGGCTTTCTTTTTAGGAGCTCTTTATTTATTTGACTTCAATAACTTTACGAGCCTGAACTTTTTCTTCGTTTGTCTTTTTCGGCAAATCGATTGTCAATACACCGTCATTGACAGCAGCATTGATTTTCTCTTTCTCCACGTCATCAGGGATAATCATGGATTGTTCGAATTTGCTGTAAGAGAATTCACGACGCAAATACTTCTTGTCGTTTTCCTCTTTGTTTTCGTTCTTCTTCTCCATTGAAATGGTCAGCGTATTGTCATCAGCCAGTTGAACGTGAAAGTCGTCTTTCGTCATGCCGGGAGCTGCCAATTCAACTTTATACTCTTTTTCGCTTTCAATTACATTGATTGCAGGAGCTGTAGAGTTGGCTTTTACCATCCAGTCGTTATCAAAGAAATCATTAAAGATACTCGGTAACCAGTTCTGATTGTAATTTTTTCTAGTCGGCATCATAGTTGTAATCTCCTATATTAAGTTGTTTTATTATCAATTTTCTTTCCGGAGGGCTTCGGCTTTCGCTTCCGCAATCCGCCTAAGAGATTGCAAAACGTATGCCTTTTATGGAAGGTATGCCAAAAGGGACATTGATTTTAAATCCCGTTTAACTATCCTCCTCGTTTTTAAACTTAGGCAAACATTGGTGGCCTTCCTGTTTGCCACTTGTCGACAGATTGACATAAAATTATCTGCCAAACTTTCACTTTGTGGATTAGATGAACTCAAAATGACAGAAAAAAAGCCATTACGATTCCGCAATGGCTTTTTCTTTATTATAAATAGGTTAGGTTTATCGTGCCACAAACAAAGACTGGCTGTTAGCCTGGCGTGCAGAAATGATTCCCTGCAAGTCCGGAGTAACGGTCATCGGAGTACCATCTTTCTGTGTGAAAGTGATGGTGCCGTCTTCATTCATTGTAAACAATTCATATGTCTGTCCGTCGGCTGATACATTCCATGTGTTCTTTTCCTGGTTGTAAACCAAATTCAACGGAGTATTTTCTTCTCCCTTTTTGGTGATGGTATATCCGTCTTCGTTTGTACGTACAAGATATTCTCCATTTTCACCTTTCACTGTTTTTACGGTTCCCACATTCTCAGCCAGTGGATTGGAACCTGACCAGAATTCAATAGAGTTCAATACGATGATGTCGGCAAAATAGGCAACTTGGTATACAGGAATGATATGGAAGGCAAAAAATACAATTTCATTGACAAACTTGTTTCCGATATTGCTGTTCCAATCTTTTAAACTGTTCCACAATCCGAAGGAGCCGATACATGATGAACAGATGATGCTGGCGCCGAGAATCAGGCACGCAGCTGAAAGTTTTAATTTTCTCATATCTGCTTTAGTTTTGGGTTAATATTTAAGTGAGTATTGTCTTTTGTTATTACAATTTGTTACAAAGTTAGAAGTTATTTTCGATTGTGAAAGAGAAATGTAAAAAAATCGTATCTTTGCGTCGTTTTTTGTGAGAAATTAATGATTAAATAGAACAATAGCATGAAAGAAAAGATTCAGAAGAAGTTGAGCGATTCGAAGGCGGCACGCTGGACGGCCTTGTTCATCGTCTCGTTTACAATGATGTGTGGGTATTTCCTGACCGATGTGATGTCACCTTTGGAAAACTTGTTAACCACGAAAGGAAAAGTAGTTTATTTTACGGACGACACCTCTATGCCTGCCGATACCTTGGTAGCGAAGGTACGTTTGTTCTCCGCAGCCAATATGCTTTCTGAACCCGATTTGACGGTCGAGAAGTTAGGAGCAGGCGCTAAGATGCAGTATCAGGAACAGGTAAACGGGCAGCAGGTCACGGTGGAAAAGACCATTAGTTCAGTGGCACGTGGTGAAGGTTGGTCGAGCACGGAATATGGATTCTTTTCAGGTGCTTATGGTCTGATCAATGTCTTTCTGCTGATGTTGTTCTTTGGAGGAGTGATATTGGACAAGATGGGTATTCGTTTTACCGGTACCATGTCGTCCGGATTGATGCTGGTCGGTGCGTTGATAAAGTGGTATGCCCTTTCTACTAATTTTGGCGATGCCCAGCTGTTTGGCATGAACATGCAGGTGGCATTGGCTTCTGTAGGGTTTGCCATCTTTGGTATGGGAGCTGAGATTACCGGTATCACCGTGTCGAAAGTTATCGTCAAATGGTTTGCAGGTAAGGAGCTTGCATTGGCCATGGGACTTCAGGTAGCAATGGCCCGTATCGGTACGGCCCTCGCGTTGGGGGTCAGTCTGCCGGTGGCCCGTATGATGGGTAACGTGTCCTATCCTGTATTGTTCGGTGCCATTGTGTTGTGCACCGGATTTGTATCCTACCTGGTATATTGTATGATGGACCGCAAGGAAGATGCATCGGCCGAAGCTGTACGCATGGAGAGTGGCCAGGAGAAGGAAGAAGGATTCAAGATGTCCGATTTGAAGCAGATTTTCTGTAGCCGGGGATTTTGGTTGATTAACTTGCTTTGTTTGATGTTCTATGCGGGTGTGTTCCCCTTCCTGAAATTTGCCACAAAGCTGATGATTTATAAATACGATGTACCCGAATCGTTTGCCGGTCTGATTCCGGCCCTTTTGCCGTTTGGTACCATCCTGCTTACCCCGGTGTTCGGTTCCTTGTACGACCGTATCGGTCGTGGTGCGACCTTGATGATTATCGGTTCTTTTATGCTGACTGCCGTACATGTGCTTTTTGCCCTTCCGGTGATGAACTATTGGTGGTTTGCCGTAGTGGTAATGATTGTGCTGGGAATCGCCTTCTCTTTGGTACCGAGTGCCATGTGGCCTTCCGTACCTAAGATTATTCCGATGAAACAGTTGGGTTCTGCATATGCCATTATCTTCTATATCCAGAACATCGGACTGACTACGGTTCCTTGGTTGATTGGTTGGGTGATTGAGCATTTTGCTACGCTGCGCAACGAAGCGGGAGTGATTACGGGTTACGACTACACCGCCCCGATGGTGATTTTTGCTATTTTTGGTGTGTGTGCCATTGTGATTTCCATGTTGCTCCGTGCAGAGGATGCCAAGAAACATTATGGTTTGGAAGAGGCCAATATGAAGAAATAATTGTTTTCTAAAATAAAAAAAGGAGTTGAAGCCTTGTATGACTTAGGCTTTAACTCCTTTTTTGTTTTTAGACCAATTGGCTGGGGATGAAGTCCTTGCTTTTGCTTTCTTTTAATCTTTTGTGAGTCTATAAGTGTGTATTTGTTTGTCTTATAGATTTTTTCGTGTATCTTTGATACATGTTTTTGTACGAGGCTGTGAGAAACAGCTGTTATACAAGTTTACCTATGAATCCTACAAGAAAAAAATCACCAATTACCTGGGTGCCTACCGCATATTTTGCCATGGGCCTGCCTTTTGTCGTGCTGAATATGGTCACTGTGCTGATGTTCAAGGGACTGGAAGTCGATGATAAGCTGATTACCTTCTGGACCTCATTAATTCTTCTTCCCTGGACGTTGAAACCTTTATGGAGTCCTTTCCTGGAATTGTTCCGGACCAAGAAATTCTTTGTCATTGCGACGCAGCTGATTACGGGAGCCACTTTCGGATTGGTAGCCTTTTCATTGAACCTTCCGCATTTCTTCAGTATTTCCATTGCCTTGCTGGCTATTGTTGCCTTTAGCGGGGCTACCCACGATATTGCCTGCGACGGCGTGTACATGAGTGAACTGTCTAATGAAGAACAGGCCAAGTTTATCGGATGGCAGGGAGCATTCTATAACATTGCCAAGATTCTGGCGACGGGAGGATTGGTGTATCTGGCGGGTTATTTGATTGAAATGAATGCCGAGGCCGGCATGCTGAGTGCTACCAAGCGGGCCTGGATGATTATTTTGTTGATACTCTCAGTCACGATGCTGCTTTTGGGGCTTTATCATTACTTTGCCTTACCCTCCACACAGGCAAAGCGAAAAAAGGAAGAAGCTATGACCAGCCGGGAGGTATGGAGAGAGTTGGGAGAGGTGTTGCTTGATTTCTTC
Source organism: Bacteroides mediterraneensis (assembly GCF_016900355.1). Classification (GTDB taxonomy): domain Bacteria; phylum Bacteroidota; class Bacteroidia; order Bacteroidales; family Bacteroidaceae; genus Phocaeicola. The sequence goes on from NZ_JACJKA010000011.1 coordinate 17,403, forward strand.
CGCAAGACCCATATTGTATATTATATCTGCTTTATCATTTTGTATCGTTTTGCCGAAGGGTTTGTGATGAAGATTGTACCTTTGTTTCTGAAAGCCGGCCGGGAGGTAGGAGGACTGGGACTGAATGAAAAGGAAATTGGATTGTATTATGGGACGTATGGAGCGGCGGCCTTTGTATTGGGCTCATTGCTGGCCGGATACTATATCGCCAGGCGTGGACTGAAGAATACGTTGTTCACGTTGTGTTGCATCTTTAACTTTCCGTTTGTGGTGTATGCCTTGTTTGCCTATCTGCAACCGGAAAGCGGCTGGATTATTTGTAGCGGCATCGTCTTTGAATATTTCGGATACGGTTTCGGCTTTGTCGGCCTTTCCTTGTTTATGATGCAGCAAGTGGCTCCCGGCAAGCACCAGATGGCACATTATGCCTTTGCTTCGGGTATCATGAACTTAGGGGTGATGATTCCCGGCATGCTGAGCGGTTGGGTATGTGAAAGTCTGGGAGAATGGTTCAACAAACCGGGAGGCTATGAGCCTTTCTTTATCTTTGTGTTGATAGCCACGATTCCGGCTTTTCTGATTACGTATTTCATCCCGTTCAAATATGATAACGACGGAAAGCTGATAAAAGGTGAACGAGAATATATCTAATCTAAATAAAAACAGACTGAATATGAATGACAAATTTGTAATGCCGTGGGAAGAACGCCCGGCAGATTGTAAGGAGGTGATGTGGCGGTATTCCAAGAATCCCGTCATCGGGCGGTATCAGATACCTACGTCGAACAGTATCTTCAATAGTGCGGTGGTACCCTTCAAGGATGGGTTTGCCGGCGTGTTCCGTTGTGACAACCGGGCCGTGCAGATGAATATCTTTGCAGGCCTCAGTAAGGACGGCATTCACTGGGAAATCAATCACGAACCGATCAAGTTCCAACCCGGAAACACCGATATGATTGAGTCGGAATACAAATATGATCCTCGTGTCACGTGGATTGAAGACCGTTACTGGATTACGTGGTGCAACGGTTATCACGGCCCTACCATCGGCATTGGCTATACCTTCGATTTCAAGGAATTTTATCAGTGTGAGAATGCCTTCCTGCCTTTCAACCGCAACGGAGTGCTTTTCCCGCAAAAAATCAACGGCAAATATGCCATGTTGAGCCGCCCGAGCGACAACGGGCATACTCCTTTCGGGGATATCTATATCAGCTTCAGTCCCGACATGAAATACTGGGGCGAGCACCGCTGTGTGATGAAAGTGACTCCTTTCCCGGAAAGTGCCTGGCAGTGTACGAAAATTGGAGCCGGTTCCGTACCGTTCCTGACAGAAGAAGGTTGGCTGATGTTCTATCATGGCGTCATCACCACCTGCAACGGTTTCCGCTACTCCATGGGAGCCGCGATTCTGGATAAGGACCACCCGGAGAAGGTGCTCTATCGTACCCGCGATTATCTGTTGGCTCCTGCAGCACCTTATGAACTGCAGGGCGATGTACCCAACGTAGTGTTCCCGTGTGCCGCCCTTCAGGATGGGGAAAGAGTGGCAGTGTATTACGGGGCAGCCGATACCGTGGTCGGAATGGCTTTCGGTTACATTTCCGAAATCATTGATTTCGTGAAACGTACTTCCATTGTATAAGAATGAAAACTTTATAGGACCGTTCCCATGGTTGAGGCTATGGGAGGGGCCTTTTTTACTTTAAGCCTATGAAAAAACTAATTGCATGTCTGAATTTTTTGTTCGTTGGGATGTGTCTGCATGCCCAGGAACCAGTAGATTATGTCGACCCGTTCATCGGGACCACCAATTTCGGTACGTGTAATCCGGGAGCCGTATGCCCGAACGGCCTGATGTCGGTCGTTCCGTTCAATGTGATGGGGTCGGCAGACAACAAGTATGACAAGGATGCCCGCTGGTGGTCTACGCCCTACGACTATACGAACAGCTATTTTACGGGACTGTCTCATGTCAACTTGAGTGGAGTGGGGTGTCCCGAATTGGGGTCTCTGCTGTTGATGCCTACCACCGGGGAACTGGATGTGGATTATCATCACTATGGCAGCAAGTATGAGAAGGAAACCGCTTCACCGGGATATTACAGCCTGCAACTGACGAAATATAACGTGAAAGTAGAGGCTACCTCTACCCTTCGGACCGGATTGACCCGTTTCACCTTCCCGAAAGGAAAGAGCCACATCCTGATGAACTTAGGAGAGGGACTGACCAATGAATCGGGAGCCTATTTGCGCCGGGTGAACGACCGGGAGATAGAAGGTATGAAATTGTTGGGTACCTTCTGTTATAATCCGCAGGCGGTATTCCCTATTTATTTCGTAATGCGAATCAACAAGGCTCCGCAACAAACAGGGTATTGGAAATTCCAGCGTAAGATGAACGGTATAGAGGCCGAATGGGACAAAGACAACGGGAAATACAAGTTGTACACACAATACGACCGTGATCTGGCCGGTGACGACATCGGTGCCTGGTTCACCTTCGACACGGAAGATAACGAACAGATAGAAGTGGCCGTGGGCGTTTCTTTTGTCAGCATGGAGAATGCCCGCCAGAACTTGGAGGTCGAGCAGCATGGAGCCGGTTTCGATGAAATTCATGCCAGTGCCCGCAAACAATGGAACGATGACCTGAGCCGCATCACCGTGGAAGGGGGTACGAAGGCACAGAAAACCGTGTTCTACACCGCCTTGTATCACACCTTGATTCATCCGAACATCTTACAGGATGTGAACGGAGAATATCCGGCAATGGAAACAGGTGAAACCAAGGTCACGAAAAACAACCGTTATACGGTGTATTCCTTGTGGGATACCTACCGCAACCTGCACCAGTTGATGACATTGGTGTATCCGGAACGTCAGATTGACATGGTGCGTACCATGATCGATATGTACAAGGAACATGGCTGGCTGCCCAAGTGGGAACTCTACGGACGGGAAACCCTTACCATGGAAGGCGATCCCAGTCTGCCGGTCATTGTGGACACGTGGATGAAAGGCTTGCGTGATTTTGACATGGAAACTGCTTACGAAGCCATGCGGAAGTCAGCCACCCTGCCCGGAAAGGATAATCTGATGCGTCCGGACAACGATGATTATATGAACAAGGGGTATGTGCCTTTAAGGGAGCAGTTTGACAACTCTGTATCGCATGCGCTGGAATATTACATTGCCGACTATGCCTTGTACACACTGGCCAAGAGCTTGGGAAAGAAAGCCGATGCCGACTTGTTCTACAACCGCTCCATGGGTTATAAGCATTATTATTGCAAGGAGTTCGGTACTTTCCGTCCTATCTTGCCGGATGGCACGTTCTATTCTCCGTTCGACCCGTTGCAAGGACAGAATTTTGAACCGAGCCCGGGCTTCCATGAAGGAAATTCCTGGAACTACACCTTCTATGTGCCGCACGATGTAAAAGGACTGGCCCGATTGATGGGCGGACAGAAAAAGTTTGTCGACAAGTTACAGATGGTGTTTGATAAAGGCTATTACGATCCGGCCAATGAACCGGACATTGCCTATCCTTACCTGTTCAGCTACTTCAAGGGCGAAGAATGGCGTACCCAGAAAACGGTGCGCGAACTGCTGGCCAAGTATTTCACTCCCAAGCCCGACGGCATTCCGGGGAATGACGATGCCGGCACGATGTCAGCTTGGGCCGTATTCAGTATGATGGGCCTTTATCCCGACTGTCCGGGCGTACCGGAATACACGCTGACCGATCCGACTTTCAATCGGGTTACCATCCGTTTGAATCCGGAGTTTTACGGAAAAGACCAGCTGGTTATTGAAAAGAAAGGCAACGGTTCAGCAGAAGGATATATCCAGAAGATTGAACTCGGTGGAAAGAAAACAGGCTATCGTATTCACCACAACGACCTGGTGAAAGCCGGTACCCTGACTTTCTATAAATAATGGAATCAATTTTCCTCGGTTTGTTTCCTCTTGATGGTATGACGCACCACGCCGATGCTGATTTCGTATAAGAGGACGATGGGGAAAGTGACAATCAGCATTGTAAACACGTCTGAGGTAGGAGTGATGATGGCCGCAATAATCATCGCGAGGACCCAGGCGTGTTTTCTGTATTTGGCCATGAAGTCGGCCGACAGAATACCGAGTTTGGCCAGCAGCCAGGTCAATACGGGTATTTCAAACGTGATGCCCATCATCAGGCTCAGCATGTTCAGCGTATCGATATAAGAGCTGAGCACGATGGTGTTCTCCACTTCCGGACTCACCTGATAGGTGGACAGGAAACGGAAGGTGAAAGGAAAAATCAGAAAATAGCTGAACAATACCCCTGCGAGAAACAACAGGTAACTCCAGAAAATCAGTCGCCGGGAATATTTCTTCTCGTTCTGGTAGAGGGCAGGGGATACGAAATGAAAAAGCTGGTAAAGGATGTAAGGAGAGGCCAGCAGGATGCCTGCATAAAACGAAACGCTCATGTGGGTGAGAAACTGCCCGGAGAGCTGGGTATTGATGAGTTTGACCGGAAGTGTCTGTGTTTCCAGACCGGGAATATGAAATACTTGCCCTACCCAGGCAAAGAAACGGTAGGTGCAGAAATCCCCCTCCTTGGGTGCCAGAATCACGCCAAATAGTTCGTCCTTGAAGCAGAAGGCCAGCAACATAAGTACCACTACCGCGCAGGCGATGTGGATAATCGTTTGACGGAGTGCGTCCAAGTGGTCCCAAAAGGTCAGTTCCGTTGGTTCGTTCGGCTTCACGGCAATTATTTTTCTTTGTGGTCAGTAGAAGAAACTTCTTCTTTCTTTTGGTCTGTATCTTTTAAGTTCTCTTCTACCCCGTTCATGCCATCCTTGAAACTCTTTACTCCTTTTCCGATACCTTTCATCAGTTCGGGAATTTTCTTTCCACCGAATAATATCAGGAGAATCAGGATAATAAACAGTAATTCCTGGGTACCGATACCCATCAACAATAAGGTCGTATTCATGTAGTTCTGTAAAATAATGGTTTGTCTGTTATTGATTTCTACGCAAAAATATGGATTGTTTTTTATCTGCGCAAATGTAAGTCTTTGGCATTTCCGTTTTTAAAGGAAAAAAGCAGTGCGCTTGAAAGAATTCTTTCGGTTGTCCTGAGGATAATTTCTTTTTGTCCCCTTATTTTCTCTGTACCACACTGCGGGATTTGTATTTCACAGTGTGAAATATGTATCCCACACTGTGGTTTTTGTATCCCACAGTGTGAAACAGAGAATTTGTCTTGAGGTTTGTAAGAAACTACAGGAGGATTTTGTTTTATATGGGCCTAAACGATTGGTTTGTCATTTTGATGCGTTTTAAACAGATTTAAGAATAAAAGTTTATGATTGTTAGGCTATGCGCATAAGAATGTATACCTTTAGGCCGTTTTTATTACTAAGGAACCTATCGAAAAGAGTATGAGAAAGACAAAACTATTTTTTGTGGGTGCAGTTGTCCTGATGTTGGGAGGGACGACGGTACATGCCCAGTCGTGGAGAAACGGCAGGGCCTATACGCTGGACAAGCAATATGCCAGCTATCCTTGTGTAAACTTATTGGACAGTACAAGTGTGACGGTGGAACCCACCGGACAAGGTTCGTTTGCTGTCTGCCGGGCCGTACGGGTACAAAACACCGCTGGAGCCCTGCAGCAACGGGTCTTGAAATATGACTACGACCCGCTGACGGCAGCGGCTACTTTCAAGCGGGTGACCATCTACCATGCCGACGGCACACAGACCTCGGTCGATGTAAGCAAGACCTGCGATTACGCTGCTCCGGCCAGAGCCATCTACTGGGGAGCCCGTCAGATTATGCTGGAAGTGGGTGCCCTGAAACCGGGCGACATCATTGACTATGAGATTGACAAGAAAGGATTCACCTATGCCTTGCTGGCCGACCAGCCGCAAGAGGGAGACGATTCCCGTTTCATTCCCCCGATGCGTGGACAGTTCTACGACATCGTACCTTTCTGGGCCACTGAGCCGACCTTGCGGAAAGTGTACCGCGTCAGCCTTCCGTCCGAGAAAGAAATTCAGTTCCAGTTCTATCAAGGCGATTGTGCTTCCTCCATGCGTTACGAAGACGGACGGAAAGTCTATACTTTCGCTAAGGATGAAATCATGCCGTTCGGCCGCGAACCGAACATGGTGGATTTCTATGACGCTGCACCGAAGCTGATGATGTCTACCACCGCCGACTGGAAAGAAAAATCGCGCTGGTTCTATGGCGTCAACGAAGACTACGGCAGCTTTACTCCCATTCCGGAAGCCCAAAAGAAAGTGGATGAGCTGATTCGCGGTAAAAAGACCGAGATGGAGAAAATCGCCGTGCTGACCCACTGGGTAGCCGACAACATCCGTTATGCCGGAATTACCATGGGAAAGGGCGAAGGTTTACCCTGCACAACCTGAAAATGGATTACACCGACCGCTGTGGCGTGTGTAAGGACATTGCCGGTACGCTGATTTCATTCCTGCGGATGGCGGGATTCGAAGCTTTCCCGGCCATGACCATGGCAGGCAGCCGTGTAGAGAGCATTCCTGCCGACCATTTCAACCACTGTGTGGCCGTAGTGAAACTCAGCAACGGCACCCTGATGCCCCTTGACCCGACTTGGGTACCTTTCTGCCGGGAATTGTGGAGCAGTGCCGAACAGCAGCAGAACTACCTGCCAGGCACGCCCGAGGGTACCGACCTGTGCCTGACTCCGGTTTCCGACCCGGAAAACCATTACGTACGCATCAAGGCTCAGAACACCCTCGACGAGAAGGGCACACTGAAAGGTTCCTTCACCATCGAAGCCGAAGGTCAGAGCGACAGCAACATCCGACGCATCTTCACTACCGGATTCCAGAGCGAATGGGCGCACTCCATGGAACGCCAGTTGCTGAACGTATCGCCGAAGGCCCAGCTCCTCAGCGTGGACTACGGACGCGAGCCGAAAGAGTATCAGAAAGCTCCCATCCGGATTACTTTCCACTATGCGATTCCGGAATATGCGATGAAAGGTGACCAAGGAGAATTGGTCTTCAAGCCGTTCGTGCTGAACAACCTCTATACGCAGGTACTTTCTTATCTGCGGATAGATACCAGCCTGGAGAAACGGGACTACGGCTTCAAGGACGGCTGCTCTCGTCTGGTAGAAATGGAAGAAAACCTGAAACTCCCTGCCGGATACAAATGGCAAGGAAAGGAAAAACAGGACCAGATGGACGGTACGGGTGCCGGATTCACCGGAAGCCTGAAACAAAACGGCAACCAGTTGCAGTTGAAAACTTCTTTGCGGTTGAAGAAGCGTGTCTATGAAGCTGCCGACTGGGATAGCTTCCGCAAGGCAGTCAACACCGCCAAAGGATATGGAGAATATATGGTAGTCAAAAAGTAACCCCTTATGCGAGGGCTTAACATGAAACGAAAAGCAATGAAAACATTATCAATTTACATAGGAATCATAGGGATGCTTTTGCTGGCTGTCCTGCCGGCCAAAGCCGCATCGGAAGCGGAGTTCCGCAAACTTTCGAAGACCTATACCCTGCGGGCCGACGGCAGCCAGGAAGTACGGGTGCAAAAGGAACTGACCCTGTTCACGCATGCCGCCATGAACAGCTTGTATGGAGAAACATTTATCGTATACGACCCGGACTTCCAGAAATTGGAAATCCACGAATCCTACACTCGTCAGAAAGACGGTACTGTCATCAAGACCCCGGCCAATGCTCTGGTAGAGGTACTTCCCTCTACAGCCGCCAATGCCCCGGCCTACAACCGCCTGAAAGAGATGGTCGTGGTACACACCGGACTGGAACTGGGGGCTACCATCGTGCTGGACTACTCCATCGTGAGCAAGGCAGGTTATCTGCCGGCCCTCGATGTCTGCTGCCCGGTCAAGGAGCTTTCCCCCATCAAGGAATATACCTTCCAATTGAACATGCCGGCCGATAAGACGATACACTACGAACTGCTGAACGCTTCCGCTCAGCCGGCAACGGCTCAGAAAGACGGCATGAAGTCCTTCACTTGGACCTTGAAAGATGTACAGCCCCGCCCGTACGCCTATCCTTCTGCAAGAGGCAGCATGGGACAAGTACAAATGGCAGCCAGTGGTATGATGCCCGTCTTCATCGCCTCTACTTGGGCAAACTACGATGAAGCTCTGAGAAGCTTAAAAGCCCAGTTCCAGGCTGGCGACCCTGCGGTGGTCAACGCCAAGCTGGCCGAACTGACTCAGGGCATCAAAGACAATCCGCAAGCTGTCCGCAATGCCATCGCCAGTTACATGACTGAAATGTACCGACTGGGACGTTGTGGCGTATCCTTGCAGGAAGCGGGCTACCGCTTACGTCCCGCTTCAGAAGTCATCCGTTCGGCTTACGGAACCCAGGCGGAACTGGTGAACTTGGACGTAGCCTTGCAGCAGGCTGCCGGACTGGAAGCTGAAGTGGCTGTATGTGCCTTGCATCCGTTGCAAGCCGCTGACCAAGGGTTGTCTACCATCGTATCGCTGGTTGCCCAGAGCAAGATGATGCCGGAGAAAGTGGCCCTGACCGGTACGGATGAGGCCGGTCTGCAATCCTTTATGACCGTAACCGACTTGGAGGGCAAGTCTTTGAAATTAGCAGACTATTTGGGAGCCAAGAAGTCGCAGCAAACTGACACTCTGAAAGTAGATGAGACCAAGATGCAGCAGCCTGCCGAAGGTTGGGGAATCGTCACCCTGTCTGACCCGACACCGGTCCGTACCCTTTATACATATGCTGCCAATACGACCATTCCTGAGAACATCCTTCTGCCAAACACCGTAGACTGCACACTGGAAACAGTGGTCTGCTTGCCGGAAGGAATGAAAATGGCTCCACGTGCCGACAAGGAGCTCAGCAACGCCTGCGGAAAAGTCGCATTCAGTTATCAGCCTACGAAAGAGGGCGTGAAAGTGACCCGCACGCTCAAGATTGACCGTCAGTTGCAGACTCCGTCCAACTACAAGGAACTATATGCTTTGCTTGCTGAATGGAAAGATGCCAACAACCATACCTTGGTAGTCAAGAAAGTATCAGAATAATCAGCATTTACTGAAATACATATTCTATCTGTATTTATAGTCAAAGAGGCTGTCACTTCAATTTGAAGTAACAGCCTCTTGTGTTTATTTTCTTTCGTTAGCTCTATCGGACAGCAATCCTCGTTTATAGTTTTGTCCTTCATATTTTTTATAATAATCCATCATTGCGGGTGCAAAAAAATGCTTCCGGCGGTTTTATGTAAGACTGTAGACCACCGGAAGCAGCAGAAATATAAATGGAGTATTATTTGAATTGGAGTCGGAGGGTTTTCACGACTTCTGCGCCTTTGTTCATCCCCTTGGCCTTGACTTGGACAACGGCCCGGCCTTTCTTGCCGTTAGAACGTATGACGGCCAATGCCCGGCCTTTCCACATGTGATGTGTCTGGTCGAAAGTGGGGTCTATGTCTTTGATGTCTGCATTGCCCAAGGCTTGCAAGGTGCCTGCTCCTTGAACGGATACTGACAGGAGATTGTCGGTTACGGGAACAACATGTCCGGCTTCATCGATTGCTTCTATTACCAAGAAGGAAAGGTCTTGTCCGTCGGCATGCAGTACCTCTCTGTCGGCTGTCAGACGAAGAGACACTGGAGCGCCCGCGGTGGATAAAGTGGTGGCTTCCATTACTTTCCCGTCACGGAGACCTTCTGCTTTCAGTACTCCCGCTTTATAAGGCAGAGAGAAGATCGCCTTCATTTCGTTGACGGACTTTTCTGCTATCAGTTGGTTGTCCAGATACAGACGGACTGTGGGGTAATGGGAGTAGACTTCTACTTCAATGGGTTTTCCTTCATGGCCAGGCCAGTTCCAACATTCAAATGTGGGCCAGGTAGACCAGGAGGTAGTCCGTATCTTGCCCTTGTATCCGTCGGGTTCTTTGACGGCAATGTATAGATGTTCCTCTCCATTTTCATTCCAGAGCATGGAACGGTAATGGCTGATAGGCTTGCGTAGCCCGGTCAGGTCGATGTCTCCGCAATAGGAAGCGTGCCATGGATAGAGCGGGCGATGGTAGTGTTCTCCAGGCAGGTCTCCATCGTAATACCAGCGTCCGATGCCGGATTCACCGATGTAATCTATGGCTGTCCACACAAAATCACCGATGACATATGAATGGTCTTTCACGGTTCTGAAATTCTTCCATGCATCGTTTGGGAAAGATTCGGTCTGCATCATTACTCGGGAAGGGGCACGCAGATGGTCACTTTCGGCCTTGTGTATCATATAGTTGTAACCCACAATGTCGTGAGCTTCTGCCAGCGGGTCGTAGATTTCCCAGTCACTGTCCCAAGCAGCGAGTGCGGAAGTGACCGGACGGGTAGGGTCCAGTTGCCGGCAAAGCGCCGCCAGTTTGCGGGCGGTAGTGACTGCCTCTATCTTTTTGCGCTCAATGACTTCATTTCCGATGCTCCAGCAGAAGATACTAGGATGGTTGCGGTCCCGAAGTATCATTGCTTTTAAGTCGCGTTCCCACCATTCATCAAACAAGGTGTGATAATCATAGGTATTCTTTTCTTCACGCCAGCCATCGAATGCTTCATCGATTACCAGCAATCCCACCTGATCGCAAGCATGGAGGAATGCTTCCGAAGGTACATTGTGGGAAGTACGTACGGCGTTGAATCCAGCTTGTTTCATCAGTTCTGCTTTCCGGAATTCTGCGCGGTCGTAGGCAGCCGTTCCTAATATGCCATTGTCGTGATGCAGGCATCCTCCGTTTAGCAAGATGGATTTTCCATTCAGAAGGAGGCCTTTTTCAGCTGAATAGGCTATAGTGCGGAAGCCGAAAGTTTCGTTTACACAATCCTGGGCCTTTCCTTGTTCGGTTACTGTGACTTGTGCAGTATACAGGTTCGGAGATTCGGGACTCCAGGCTTTGGCGTCCGGAACTTGGAAGCGTTGTTCGGCCGTGATGTGTGCTTGGGGCTGCAGGTCATAAGTACTTTTCTTGACCTGTCCGGCTATTTCCATGGTTACCTCTACCGTTTTGCGCTCTGCACTTTCATTGACGACCTCTGTCTTTACAATGGCTGTCTGCAAGTCGGGTGTCTGAATCTGGATTCCCCAGTCGGCTACATGGACCGGATTCTTTTCTATCCACCAGACGTTCCGGTAAATGCCCGATCCGGTGTACCATCGGCAGTTTTTCTGTTTTGAATTGTCGACACGTACCGCAACGGTATTCTTTCCGGTTTTCACATAAGGGGTGATATCGACAAAAAAAGAAGAATAGCCATAAGGATGCCCGCCTGCACGCTGTCCGTTGACGTATACATCCGAATTCATGTACACTCCTTCAAAATAAAGTTGCAGTTTCTTTCCATTGGCTTCTTTAGGTACATTGAACGTCTTTCGGTACCAGCCGATTCCGGTGGGCAGATAGCCGCCGTCGTTTCCTGCCGGGGCATCTTTGTCGAATTTTTGTTCGATGCTCCAGTCGTGTGGCAGTACCAACTTCTTCCACGAAGAATCATCAAAGGTTTCATTTTTGGCGATTAGGGTGTCGCCTAACCAGAATCTCCATCCCTCATTGAATAATTGTTTTCCGGATGATGCTGAAACTGACAGAACGATCATCCACATCATTCCTAAAATGAGCAGTTGTTTTCTCATAATATTTAGTTTTGTTTTTCATTTGTGACTGCAAAGATAAAAGAACTGTTGGAAAATGAGGGATTTTTTGTCGATTTGTAAAATAAATTGTGTGTAAAGTAAAAGAATGTGGTATAAATTGCTTCCCGGTGGAAATGTCAGGAAGATGTCAGTAAAGTTCTTCGGTTGGTATGGAAAGCGAAATGTAGTTTTGCAGTTGAAGTGAAAATGGATAGTATGGAGGTAAAAGTATATTATGTAGGGATGCGGCGGTTTTTAATTTTCTTTGTATTGGCTTTAATAGCAGGTTCCCTTTTTATCACGCAGAAGAAGGAGAAAGACGATACTCCTCTTCCCAAGAAATTGGAAAAGGTGATGCGTACTACGCGGATGAATACCTATCGGGATCCTTTTTATGGGTATGTGGTACATTATCCGTCCTTTTTCGAGCAAGTTTCCAATCCGCAGGTCAAGGAAAAAGGTTACTGCCAGTTCCGTTTCTGGAATGTGGAGCAGATTGTACAGACCGCGTTTGTGCTTCCCAATCTGGACAGCCTGACGGTGGCGCAGGGAATGGCCCGTTTTGCCCGGGAATTGCATGCCACTTATCAACGGGAGGAAGACGATGGTTTTATCCTTTCCGGACCGCTTCATTTGGAAGGCCAGGAAGTGGCAGGCCATCGTTTTTATGCCAAATACGTGCAGCGTCAGAAACTCTGGTTCGTGCAGATTCTCACTTATCCGGAGAATTGCACGCAGGCGGTGACGCGGCTCATCCGGGAAATTGACCGTTGGAAGGTATGGGAGAAAAAGGAAGAGAAGAAATTGCCTGAATCGTTTGGCAGTGAGCCGCAGACTACTTCACCGTATGAAGGTCCTTGCTTCCCTTGGATATTGATTACCAACTGATTCCGGAGAGGGATCTCGTGAATCCTTCTTCCGTCTCTTTGTGGGGGAATCCCCAATAATATACCCGAAACTCTTTGTTGTATCCCTTGAGGATGAGTCTTGAAACTACCCTACAGGGTAGTGGAAAAGTCTCGCGAGGTATGGAACTTTGCAGTAGAAATTAAAAAGCTACTATGCAATGAAGAAAATGAAAAGATTCTTGTACCTGCTTATAGGTGTTGTATTGCCTGTAAGTTTATCTGCACAAACCGTAAGTGGAAGATTGATGGATGAGAACAGCCAGCCGTTACCCTACGCCAACGTGGTGCTATTGTCGTTGCCGGATTCGGTGTTTGTGAGTGGAACTATCAGCGGTGAGGACGGCTCTTTCACCTTGGAGGCCACATCGAGAAACCAGATTCTGAAAATATCCTTTATCGGATAAAGGTAAGGAAATTTTTCTTTAAAAATTTTGAGCTGTCTTGTCTCTTCCCTAAAAGATGGGTATCTTTGACTCGTTTTTCATTTAACATTGACACTCATGCAGGATTTTGTTCATTTGCACGTTCATACGCAGTATTCTATCCTTGACGGACAGGCTTCTATTCCCCGGCTGGTAGACAAGGCGATAGCCAACGGTATGCGAGGGATCGCAGTGACCGACCACGGAGATATGTTCGGTATCAAGGAGTTCTTCAACTATGTCAACAAGAAGAACGGGGGGACGAATGGGGAGATTAAGGATTTGAAGAAGAAAATTGCCGCCCTCGAAAGCGGTAAGGAAGAATCGGAAAATCCTGAAGCGGAGATTGCGGCCTGCAAGGAACAGCTGGAGGCAGCGAAAAAGAAACTGTTCAAACCGATTTTCGGTTGTGAGATGTACGTGGCGCGCCGTCGGCTGGAGGACAAGGAAGGAAAGCCCGACCAGAGCGGATATCACCTGGTGGTGCTGGCCAAGAACCTGAAAGGTTATCATAACCTGATTAAGCTGGTGTCGAAGGCATGGACCAAGGGATTCTACATGCGTCCGCGTACAGACCGTGCGGAACTGGAAAAATACCACGAGGGCTTGATTGTGTGCTCAGCCTGTTTGGGAGGGGAGGTGCCCCGACGCATCACGGCCGGACAGTTTGAAGAGGCCGAAGAGGCAATCCGCTGGTACAAGAATCTGTTTGGGGATGATTATTACCTGGAGTTGCAGCGCCATAAGGCCACTGTGCCCCGTGCCAATCACGAGGTGTATCCTATGCAACAGGTGGTGAATGAAAAGCTGATTGAATATGCCAAGAAATACAATATCAAGCTGGTGTGTACGAACGACGTACACTTTGTGGACGAGGAAAATGCCGAAGCCCACGACCGGCTTATCTGTCTGAGTACCGGAAAAGATTTGGACGACCCGAACCGTATGCTTTATACCAAACAGGAATGGATGAAGACGCGGGAGGAGATGAACGAGATTTTTGCCGATGTGCCGGAAGCATTGAGCAATACGGTGGAGGTGTGCGACAAGGTGGAATTTTATTCCATTGACCATGCACCCATCATGCCGACCTTTGCCATTCCGGAGGAGTTTGGTACGGAAGAGGAATACCGCAAGAAGTTCACGGAGAAAGACTTGTTTGATGAGTTTACCCGCGACGAGAACGGCAATGTGGTGATGGATGAGGCTGCGGCCAAGGCAAAGATTGAACGTCTGGGAGGATATGAGAAGTTGTATCGTATCAAGCTGGAGGCAGATTATCTGGCAAAACTGGCCTACGACGGCGCGAAAAGACGTTATGGCGAAAACCTGTCGGAAGAGGTGCAGGAACGTATCAAGTTTGAGCTGCATATCATGAAGACCATGGGTTTCCCGGGATACTTCTTGATTGTGCAGGACTTCATCAATGCGGCGCGTAACCAACTGGATGTGTCGGTAGGGCCGGGACGTGGTTCGGCGGCCGGTTCGGCAGTGGCCTACTGTCTGGGTATCACACAGATTGACCCGATTCAGTATGACTTGCTGTTCGAACGTTTCTTGAATCCCGACCGTATCTCCTTGCCGGATATCGATGTGGACTTCGATGATGATGGTCGAGGCCGCGTGTTGAACTGGGTGACGGAAAAGTACGGACAGGAGAAGGTGGCTCACATCATTACGTATGGTACCATGGCCACGAAGCTGGCCATCAAGGATGTGGCTCGTGTGCAGAAGCTCCCGCTTTCTGAGTCCGACCGCTTGTGTAAACTGATTCCGGATAAGATTCCCGATAAGAAACTGAATTTGCCGAATGCCATTGCGTATGTGCCGGAGTTGCAGGAGGCAGAAGTGTCGCCGAATCCGATTTTGCGTGACACTATCAAGTATGCCAAGATGCTGGAAGGTAACGTGCGCAATACGGGCGTGCATGCCTGTGGTACGATTATCTGCCGTGATGATATTACCGACTGGGTACCGGTAAGTACAGCCGACGACAAGGAGACCGGCGAGAAGATGCTGGTAACCCAGTATGAAGGTTCGGTAATTGAAGATACCGGATTGATCAAGATGGACTTCCTGGGACTGAAGACGCTGTCCATCATCAAGGAAGCCATTGAGAATATCCGTCAGAGCAAGGGCATTGTATTGAATATTGACGAAGTGCCGATTGACGATCCGGCTACTTACCGCTTATACAGTGAAGGACGCACCATCGGTACGTTCCAGTTTGAATCGGCAGGTATGCAGAAGTACCTGCGCGAGCTTCAGCCGAGTACGTTCGAGGACTTGATTGCCATGAATGCCCTCTATCGCCCGGGACCGATGGATTACATTCCGGACTTTATCGACCGTAAGCATGGCCGGAAACCGATTGAGTATGATATTCCGGTGATGGAGAAATACCTGAAGGATACGTATGGCATTACGGTGTATCAGGAGCAGGTGATGTTGCTGTCGCGTTTGCTGGCCGACTTTACCCGAGGCGAATCGGATGCCTTGCGTAAGGCCATGGGTAAGAAACTGCGTGACAAGCTGGACCACATGAAGCCGAAATTCATTGAGGGTGGAAAGAAGAACGGCCACGACCCGAAGGTGCTTGAAAAGATTTGGGCCGACTGGGAAAAGTTTGCGTCGTATGCCTTCAACAAGTCGCATGCTACTTGTTATTCATGGGTGGCTTATCAGACGGCGTACCTGAAAGCGAACTATCCGTCGGAATACATGGCAGCCACGATGAGCCGGAACATTTCGAACATCACGGAAATCACAAAACTCATGGACGAATGTAAGTCGATGGGTATCAAAGTGCTGGGGCCGGATGTGAATGAAAGTAACCTGAAATTCTCTGTTAACTACCATGGAGATATCCGCTTCGGACTGGGAGCGATAAAAGGCGTGGGAGAGTCGGCTGTACAAAGCATCTTAGATGAACGCCGGAAAAACGGAGAATTCAAAAATATATTTGATTTCGTGCAGCGGGTCAATCTGTCGGCCTGCAACCGGAAGAACATTGAAAACCTGGCATTGGCCGGGGGCTTTGACAGTTTCTCGGGTATCAAGCGGGAAGATTTCTTTGTGAAAAATGCCAAGGATGAATCCTTCTCGGATGTATTGGTACGTTACGGTAACAAATATCAGCTGGACAAGGCTGCCGCTGCCAATTCCCTGTTCGGTGGAGAACATGAGGTAGAGGTGGCTACTCCGGAAATTGTGCCGGCATCGGCTTGGAGCGACTTGGAACGCCTGAACAAGGAGCGTGACTTAGTGGGTATCTACTTGTCGGCCCATCCGCTGGATGAGTTTGCCGTGATTCTGGAGAATGTGTGCAATGTGCACATGGCGGATTTGGCCGATCTGACTCCGTTGCAGAACCATGATTTGGTGATGGGAGGAATCGTGACGGGGGTACGCGAAGGGTATACCAAGACCGGAAAACCCTACGGCATCGCGAAAGTGGAGGACTATTCGGGTACGGCGGAATTTGCCTTCTTTGGCAATGAGTGGGTGGAAAAGAAGAATTTCTTCATGGAAGGTATGTTCCTGTTCATGAGAGGAAAGTGTCAGCCCAAGCAGTGGCGGCAGGAAGAATGGGAAGTGAAAGTCAATTCTATCGAGCTGCTGCCGGAGGTGAAGGAAAAGGTCATCGAAAAATTGACCGTGACAGCTCCTTTGTCGGCTATTGACGACCAAATGATTATGGAATTTTCGTCATTGGTGAAGGATTGTCCGGGAAATGCAGAGCTGCACTTCCTGGTGCGTGATGAGGACGGGCAGATGTATGTCAACCTGATGTCACGCACGATGAAGATTTCCGTACAGAAAAATCTGGTGAATTATTTAAAAAACCAGCCATTGTTGGACTATAAAATAAATTAGTATATATTTGCGTAGAACTTAAAACTATAAACGATTATGGCATTGAACATTAAAGACGACAATTTTGAAGCTATTGTAGCAGAAGGTAAACCTGTGGTGTTGGATTTTTGGGCTACATGGTGTGGACCTTGTAAACAAATCGCTCCATATATTGAAGAACTGGCAGAGGAATATAAGGATAAAGTAAATATCGGCAAGTGCGACGTAGACGACAATGCAGATCTTCCTGCACAGTTCGGTGTCCGCAACATTCCTACCGTGCTGTTCATTAAAGATGGAAAAGTGGTTGACAAGCAGGTGGGTGCTACTACCAAGGCTGCTTTGCAGGCAAAGGTAGAGGCTTTGTTGAAATAACTCAAAATCAAATAAGTTATGGGAATGGAAGACGACTTCTTGTTGGAAGACGAGGACGATGAAAAAACCATCGAGTTCATCAAGAACTATTTGCCTCAGGACATGAAAGAGGTTTTCTCGGACGATGACTTGTACTACATCTTGGATTTGATTGTGGATTACTATACCACGAGCGGTTGCCTGGATGCACAGCCGGACGACGAAGGGTATATCAACATCGACCAGGATGAGATTGTGAACTACATCGTCAAGGAGTCTACAAAGGATGGTATGGGACCGTTTGACCCGGATGCGATCTTCTTCGTTGTACAAGGCGAAATGGAGTATGGCAACCAGTTGGGACAGGTAGAGTAAAAATACATACCGAATTCCTGAAAGAATAAACTCCGGGGTCGCGAGATGCAGCCCCGGAGTTTGTTTTTATTCGCACAAGATGCGTAGGGTATTTTATTTGGTCTGACTGTATCCTTCTGCTTTCAGCAAATCGATGATACGTGGCTTGAATTCTCCTTGAATGAGAATTTCCCCGTCTTTTACGGAACCTCCCACGCCGCATTTCGTCTTGAGCTTTCTGCCAAGTTCCTTTAAATCCTCTTCCGAACCGATGAATCCGGATACGACAGTGACGGTTTTTCCACCTCGTCCTTTCTTTTCGATGCTGACTCTCAACTTTTGCTGTTTCGGATCAAGCGTCTCTGTTTCTTCCTCTTCTTCTACGTGATAGTTGAAATCGGGGTTCGTAGAATATACAATGTTCAGGCGGTCTTTCCAGTCATTCTTTTTCATGTGAATTTAATTTAATCCGTCTTCAAAGGTATGACATTTTTCAGGAATCGTGTCTAAGGTTTGCGAGAAATAGTTTAATTTTGCATTATTATTAAATAGAGCACAATCCGGATGGCTGTACGAAGTCGTAAAATTATGGACAAGATTCCTGAGCCTACTTTACGCAGACTCCCGTGGTATCTTTCGAATGCGAAGCTGATGAAAGAGAAAGGGGAAAAATATGTGTCGTCTACCCAAATTTCCAGACAAATCAATATTGATGCTTCGCAGATAGCGAAAGATCTTTCGTATGTGGATATATCCGGACGTACGCGAGTGGGGTATGAGGTGGACTTGCTGATTCAGGTGCTGGAAGATTTCCTTGGGTTTACGAACATGCACAAGGCTTATCTGTTCGGGGTTGGTAGTCTGGGAGGTGCCTTGCTGAGAGACTCCGGTCTGTCGCACTTCGGATTGAAGATTGTGGGCGCATTCGACATCAACCCGAATCTGGTGGGTACTACCATCGAAGGAATTCCCATTTATCATACCGATGAGTTTGAGCAGCGGATGGCAAAGGACGGGGTGAGAATCGGGGTACTGACTGTTCCTATCAACATTGCGCAGGACATTACGGACAAGATGGTGGCCGGAGGAATCAAGGCTGTATGGAATTTTACACCGTTCCGTATCCGTGTGCCGGAAACCATCGTGGTGCAGAACACTTCACTGTATGCGCATCTGGCCGTGATGTTCAATCGTTTGAATGAAATTATAAAGAAATAACTCCATGAAAATTATTGCTATAGGCATGAACTACAGCCTGCATTGTCATGAATTGCATGCAGGGGAGGCCTTGCCAAAAGAACCGGTGATTTTTATGAAACCGGACTCTGCCTTGCTGAAAGACAGCAAGCCTTTTTTTATCCCTGATTTTTGTGAACAGGTAGATTATGAAACGGAGATGGTGGTGCGCATCTGCCGCCTGGGAAAGAATATTTCCGAGCGTTTTGCTCATCGTTATTATGATGCAGTGACCGTGGGCATTGATTTCACAGCCCGCGATTTGCAGCGCAAGTTCCGTGCGGAAGGAAAACCCTGGGAATTGTGCAAAGGATTTGACAATTCGGCAGCCATCGGTGATTGGGTACCGGTGGAGAAAGTGGGCGACATTCAGCACGTGAATTTCCATCTGGATATCGACGGAAAGACGGTACAGCAAGGGAATACCGGTGATATGTTGTTCACCATAGACCAGATTATTGCTTACGTCAGCCGTTTCTGCACGTTGAAAATTGGGGATATGCTGTTTACGGGTACGCCGGTGGGAGTGGGTCCCGTACAGATAGGCAATCACCTGGAGGGATATTTGGAAAATGAAAAACTTCTTGATTTTTACATACGATGAAGATTAGAGTAGGCTTTGGATTCGATGTGCACCGTCTGGTGCCCGGACGTGAATTGTGGCTGGGTGGAATTCGTTTGGAACATGAACTGGGTTTGTTGGGACATTCTGATGCCGACGTGCTGATTCATGCCATCTGTGATGCGCTGCTGGGAGCAGCCACCCTGCGTGACATTGGCTATCATTTCCCTGACAATTCGGCGGAATTCAAGAATATTGACAGCAAGATTCTGCTGGCAAAAACCGTAGAACTGATTGCCGGAAAAGGCTATCGGGTGGGAAACATCGATGCAACGGTGTGTGCCGAACGTCCGAAACTGAAAAACCGCATTCCAGAAATGCAGGAAGTGTTGGCCAAGGTGATGGGCGTGGATGCAGATGATGTCTCCATCAAGGCAACGACGACCGAGAAACTGGGCTTTACCGGACGGGAAGAAGGAATTTCGGCCTATGCTACGGTGTTAATTGAAAAAGATTGAGAAGGAGGAGAAAGAATGAATCCGAAATATTCAGTAGTCATACCGGTATACAACCGGCCGGACGAGGTGGACGAACTGTTGCAGAGCCTGACGGGACAAACCTATAAGGATTTTGAGGTAGTAGTGGTGGAAGACGGTTCTGCCATCCCGTGTAAGCAGGTAGTGGAAAAATACGTCGGAAAGCTGGATGTGCATTATTTTGAGAAACTCAATTCAGGACCGGGACAAACCCGAAACTATGCGGCGGAACGAAGCCGAGGAGAGTATCTGCTGATTTTGGATTCCGACTGTATTCTGCCTGAAACGTATCTGGCGGCGGTAGAAGCCGAACTACAACGGGAGCCGGCGGATGCATTTGGAGGACCTGACCGTGCGCACGATTCGTTTACCGACGTGCAAAAAGCCATCAACTATGCCATGACTTCTTTCTTTACTACGGGAGGAATCCGCGGAGGAAAGAAGAAAATGGATAAGTTTTATCCCCGTAGCTTCAACATGGGAGTCCGTGCCGACGTGTACAAGGCGTTGGGTGG
This sequence comes from Bacteroides mediterraneensis, assembly GCF_016900355.1. Taxonomy (GTDB): domain Bacteria; phylum Bacteroidota; class Bacteroidia; order Bacteroidales; family Bacteroidaceae; genus Phocaeicola. The sequence goes on from NZ_JACJKA010000011.1 coordinate 37,843, forward strand.
ATTTTCAAAGATGCGTTTTGGGGAGGACATTGACTTCAGTATTCGTATCTTCAAGGGTGGATATCGTTGTCGTCTGTTTCCGGAAGCGTGGGTATGGCACAAGCGCCGTACGGACTTGAAGAAGTTTTTCAAGCAGGTGCATAACTCCGGTATTGCCCGCATCGACTTGTACAAGAAATATCCGGAATCGTTGAAAGTGGTACACTTGCTGCCGGCAGTGTTTACGGTAGGAGTGGTATTGGTCTTGCTGGCGGCCTTTATCTGTCCGTGGAGCTTGTTGCTGTTGGCATTGTTTGCGGTCATTATTTTTACAGATGCTTCTCTTCGCAATAAAAGTGTGAAAATTGGTGGACTGTCTGTCCTTGCGGCGTTTATACAGTTGACGGGTTACGGCTCCGGCTTTTTGCGGGCGTGGTGGAAACGCTGCGTGTGCGGAGGAAAGTCCTTCTCAGCTTTCGAGAAAACGTTCTATAAATAAGAATAGGCTTTTGGGCCTGGCCGGTGGTTCCGTCAGTTACTCTTTTAAAAAGGTACGTACACCATGAACGAGAAACTGAATATCAACCAGTGGGCGGAGGAAGACCGGCCTCGGGAAAAATTGATGCAGCATGGACCGGCAGCCTTAAGCAATGCCGAACTGCTGGCCATCCTGATTGGCTCCGGCAATGCAGAGGAAACTGCGGTGGGCTTGATGCGGAAAGTATTGGACGACTGCCATAACCGGCTGAGTGAGCTGGGAAAATATACTGTGGACGACCTTTGTCGTTACAAGGGAATCGGTCCGGCAAAAGCTGTCACGATTTTAGCAGCTTCTGAATTGGGCAAGCGTCGGCGGGAAGAGGAGCCTTCCGAGCGTAAACGAATTACCAGTTCGCAGGATGTGTATGCTTTCTTTCATCCGTTGATGTGCGATTTGCCGGTGGAAGAATGCTGGATATTGTTGCTGAACCAGGCTGCCAAGGTGATAGATGCCGTGAAAATCAGTCAGGGAGGGCTGGCTTCTACGCAGGTGGATGTCCGTTGTATCTTGCGGGAGGCTATTCTGAAACGGGCTACTTCTATGATTCTTTGTCACAACCATCCCTCGGGAAACACCCGTCCCAGTTCGGATGACGATCGTTTGACTCATGCGTTGTTGGAAGCAGGACGTACCATGAACATTCGTTTGTTGGATCATGTGGTGGTTTCAGACGGAGGGTACTATAGTTACGGAGATGAAGGACGCCTGTAAGTTCGTTTTTTTGCAAGGTAAGGATGAAAAAATGGAGATTTTTGCCTATGTTTGCAACGAAGAATAAAGATTGAATGATTATGGACAACGACACGAAGTTGAAAATTGAAGAAAAGATTATTGATATGCTGAAAACAGTGTACGACCCGGAAATTCCGGTAAACGTATACGATTTAGGCTTGATTTATAAGATAGACCTTCAGGACGACGGCGAGCTGACGGTGGATATGACGTTGACAGCTCCCAATTGTCCGGCAGCTGATTTTATCATGGAGGATGTGCGTCAGAAACTGGAATCGGTGGAAGGCGTGAAATCTGCACAGATTAATCTGGTCTTTGAACCGGAATGGGACAAGGACATGATGACGGAAGAGGCAAAACTGGAACTGGGATTCATGTAAATAAATGGGTATGGATACGATGAAAAATGTATATTTCCTTTCGGATGCCCACCTGGGCTCAAGAGCCATTGCACATGGGCGTACGCAGGAACGCCGACTGGTGAATTTCTTGGACAGCATCAAGCATCAGGCAGCAGCAGTGTATCTGTTAGGCGATATGTTCGACTTCTGGTATGAATTCAAACTGGTGGTTCCGAAAGGCTATACTCGCTTCTTGGGCAAACTTTCTGAACTGACGGACATGGGAGTGGAAGTGCATTTTTTTATCGGTAACCATGACATTTGGTGCGGAGACTATCTGGAAAAGGAATGTGGCGTGATTCTGCATCGGGAACCCTTGACGTGTGAGATTTACGGGAAAGAGTTTTTCTTAGGGCATGGTGATGGACTGGGGGACAACGACCGGAAATTCAAATTGCTGCGAACCATGTTCCACAGCAAGACTTTGCAACGCTTGTTTTCGGCCCTGCATCCGCGGTGGAGCGTGGAACTCGGATTGGAGTGGGCCAAGCATAGCCGTCTGAAAAGAGAAAACGGTCGTGAACCGGAATACATGGGTGAAGATGAAGAACCCTTGGTGTTATTCTCAAAGGAATACCTGAAAAGTCATCCTGATATCAATTATTTCATTTACGGACACCGTCATATCATGTTGGATTTGATGTTGAGCCGTACTTCGCGGATGATGATTCTGGGAGACTGGATTACGGAGTTCTCGTATGCAGTATTCGACGGGGAAAACATGTTCTTGGAGCAGTACGTGGAAGGAGAGACCTCGGTGGAATAATCGAGAGTATAAACTATAAAAATCAGGCGTTGATAAAAGCATGAATGGTGCTTTTATCAACGCCTGATTTTTAGTATAACGATATGGCGGAATTATCGGGCTACTTCACCACTTTCATGACGGGCCAGCAAGCCTTCTACTTCGGATACCTTAACCATATTGTAGTCGCCGGCAATGGTATTCTTCAATACGGAAGCGGCGGTAGAGAAGTCTACGCGTTTCTGGTTGTCTTCGAATGCATTCTGTGCATACAGCATAGCGCCACAGAAGGCATCGCCTACTCCTACACAATCGATGACGTTGTCGATGTCGAATACACGGCTGTATTTCATTTCACCGTTGGCGTAAAGCACGCCGGCAAATGTATGGTGCTCGGAGCTCATCACGTTACGCAGGGCGATGTAGATATACTTGCAGTTCGGAATCTGCTGGCTGATGCCTTGGCAGAACTTTTCATAAGCGGCTGTATCGTATTTCTCTCCGCTCTTGGTAGCCTTGAAACCTGGGGCCGGAATGCCAGTCACAAGGGCATATTCCCCTTCGCTTCCGAACATAATGTCGCTGCTGATCATTAACGGGCGCAATACTTCTTGAGCGGTCTTTCCATAATTCCACAGATTTTTGCGGTAGTTGATATCGTAAGAGATGGTCAGTCCCATTTCTTTGGCAATGTCGATGGCTTCCTTGCATACGTCAGCCAGTCCAGGAGTCAGTGCGGCATCAATGCCTGACCAGTGGAAAATGGCGGCGTCCTTGAAGATTTCCCGCCAGTTAATCATACCGGGTTTCAGTTCAGAGAAGGAGGAATGTTCGCGGTCATAGATGACGTTGGAGTTACGCATGGCTGCTGCTTTTTCCATATAATAGGTACCGAGACGGTGCCCGCCAAAAAGGATGTGCTTCGTACCGATGTTGTGTGAACGGAGTTCTGCAATACAAGTTTCTCCCAATGCGTTGTTCGGCAAGCGTGTGATGTATTCCACTTCTCCACCGAAGTTGGCGATGGAAATGGCTACATTGGCTTCGCTTCCTCCATAGTTGACAAGGAAGTCGTGGCTTTGTTGAATACGCAAGTTGTCAGGAGTGGTGAGACGGAGCATGATTTCTCCAAATGTTACAATCTTTTTGCTCATAGTGGGATGTTTTTGTTTTAACAGAACGGAGTAAAAAAGAAGAGGATACCTCTTGCAGGTTTCCTTTTCCTTGCCTTCGTTTCCGCGGCAAAGATAGTGAATTCCTGTCAGGGGGTATCCTCTTTTAACTCTTTTAGGATTCCTGCGACTTATTTGTTGTTCAGGATGTTCATGGTGTCGGTAGCAATCATCAGTTCTTCGTCGGTTGGGATGACTACGACTTTTACTTTTGAATTGTCGGTAGAGATGATGGCTTCTTTTCCACGTACTTTGTTTCTTTCCGGGTCGATTTCTACACCCAGGAAGCCCAGAGTCTTGCAGACACCAGCACGGGCAGTAGCCTGGTTTTCACCTACACCACCTGTGAACAGGATGACGTCAACACCTCCCATGGCAGCAGCATATGCACCGATATATTTAGTGATGCGGTAGAAGTACATATTTTCAGTCAGAATGGCGCGTTCTTCGCCTCTTGCTACGGCATCTTCCAGTTCACGCATGTCGCTTGATTTTTCAAACATACCCAGCACACCGCTCTTCTTGTTCAGCAGAGTAGACATTTCGTCTGGAGTCAGACCTTCTTTCTTCATGATGTAAGTGATGGCACCTCCGTCGATATCTCCACTACGTGTTCCCATCATCAAGCCTTCCAGCGGAGTCAATCCCATGCTGGTATCGATACATTTTCCGTCTTTTACAGCGGCGATGGAACCACCGTTACCGATGTGGCAAGTGATGATGCGGCTTCCTTCCTGCGGGATACCCAGGAATTCACATACACGTTTGGATACATAACGGTGAGAAGTTCCGTGGAAACCGTAGCGGCGGATACCATACTTTTCATAATAGCTGTAAGGAATGGCATATAGGTATGCATAGTCTGGCATAGTCTGGTGGAAAGCAGTATCGAATACTGCTACTTGTGGTACTTCCGGCAACAGTTTCTGTACAGCATAGATACCTTTCAGGTTGGCCGGGTTGTGAAGAGGACCCAGGTCGCAGCATTCTTCTACAGCTGCAATGACAGCATCATCAATTAGTACAGAAGCGCTGAATTTAGTTCCTCCGTGCAATACACGGTGACCTACAGCCTTGATTTCATGGAGATTCTTTACGGCTCCATATTCAGGATTAGTCAGGGTATCAAAGATGAACTGTACACCAGTAGTGTGTTCCGGAACGTCCTTTTCGAGGATTTTCTTTTCGCCGTTCGGCAAAGTCAGTTTCAGGAAAGAGCCTGGAAGACCGATTTTTTCAATACCTCCTTGAGCGAGGACTTCTTTTGTAGTCATTTCAAACAATTTGTACTTGATTGAAGAACTACCGCAGTTGAGTACTAATACTTTCATATAATTGGAATATATTTTTATGAATGATGAAAATCATAATGCCACTCTGTAAGAAAGGGAGTGGCATTATGTATAAGGATAAGATTCGGATGATTATTGAGCTTTAGCAGCGATGGCCTGGTTGGCTGTAATGGCAATCATCTTATATACGTCGTCTACACTGCATCCGCGTGACAAGTCGTTGACCGGACGAGCAATACCCTGCAGAATCGGTCCTACGGCAGTAGCATGTCCCAGACGTTCTACCAGTTTGTAAGAGATGTTTCCGACTTCCAGACACGGAACAACCAATACGTTGGCTTTTCCGGCAATTTCTGAACCCGGGGCTTTGCTGGCACCTACCTTCGGAACCAGTGCGGCATCAGCCTGCAGTTCACCGTCAATCTTCAGGGTCGGATCCATTTCTTTGGCAATCTTCAGAGCTTCTACTACTTTGTCTACTACTTCATGTTTAGCAGAACCTTTGGTTGAGAAGCTCAACATGGCTACACGCGGGTCGAGGCCTGCTACAGACTGAGCTGTACGAGCTGTACAGATGGCAATCTGTGCCAGCTGGTTGGCATCAGGAACCGGAGTTACGGCTACGTCACCCATTACCAGGATACCGTTGTCACCACATTCAGGAGCGTGTGTCAGCAACAGCATGGCACCTGAAACGCAAGTGATGCCCGGAGCGGTCTTGATAATCTGTAATGCCGGACGGAGTACATCGCCTGTGGTATTGCGGGCACCTGCCAACTGTCCGTCAGCGTCGCCAGATTTGATAATCAGACAGCCCAGATAAAGCGGATTCAAAACCAGTTTGCGGGCTTCTTCAATAGTCATGCCTTTTTTCTTACGAAGTTCGCAAAGCAGTTGTGCGTATTCTTCTTTCTTCGGATGGTTTTCCGGATCGATGATGGTAGCTTTGTGAATGTTACCTAAACCCCATTCCTTTGCCAGTCCCATGATTTCATCGGGATTACCCAACAGAATCAAGTCTGCTACACCATCTGTCAATACTTGATTGGCAGCCTTCAAAGTACGTTCTTCTGTTCCTTCCGGAAGCACGATGCGCTGTTTGTTTGCTTTAGCGCGTTCAACGATTTCACTGATTAAATCCATGATTTATATGTTAAATGGTAAATTCTTGTTGTGTGTGGTAATGAATTTCTCCTTTATTCGGTTGCAAAAATAGCTATTTTTGTAATATCAAGTTTGCAAAAGACGTTTTTTTTTGCTTTAAAGTATGCAAAAACCTTTACTCTTCTTATGGAGTAAAATAAAAACAGGTTTTTAGGTATATCGGCTTTCCTGATTATGTAAATTTGCGCCGGTTTTCAATAAATTAAATTTAAGGTAAAATGATTCGACAGTGTTCTATTCTTTTTGGATGTCTGGCATTGGGTGAACTGATTGTGTACTTGACAGGTGTGAAATTGCCTTCAAGTATTATCGGTATGCTGTTGCTGACTCTGTTCCTTCAGCTGGGTTGGATAAAGCTGGAGTGGGTGCAAGGCTTGACTAACTTCTTGGTTGCCAATCTTGGTTTCTTTTTCGTGCCGTCGGGGGTGGCATTGATGCTTTATTTCGACATCATTACAGCTCAGTTCTGGCCAATTGTGATTGCTACGTTGGTTAGTACGGTATTAGTGTTAGTAGTTACAGGTTGGGTTCATCAATTGGTTCGTAAGTATGGGTTTTTTCGAAAATAAATTCTTTCTGCTGGCCATCACGTTTGGCTTTTATTTTATTTCAAAGTTATTGCAGAAAAAGACAGGTTGGGTGTTGTTAAACCCCATTTTGGTAGCGATTGCCTTGTTGATTTGCTTCTTGGAGTGTACAGGTGTTTCTTATAAAACTTATTCGGAGGCAGGTAGTTTGGTGGAATTCTGGCTGAAACCGGCGGTGGTTGCCTTGGGAGTTCCTTTGTATTTGCAATTGCGTATGATTAAGAAACAGCTGATGCCGATTTTGGTCTCTCAGCTGGCAGGTTGCGTAGTGGGACTGGTGTCTGTCACCATTATTGCCAAGCTGATGGGGGCTTCGCCTGAAGTCATTATGTCGTTGGCTCCGAAATCTGTAACGACCCCGATTGCTATGGAAGTATCGAATGCGGTAGGAGGAATTCCTTCTCTGACGGCAGCCGTAGTGATTGTAGTGGGATTGTTTGGCGCAATCTGCGGATTTAAATTGTTGCAGGTAGGACGTGTGGCCAGTCCGATTGCACAAGGTTTGTCCATGGGTACGGCCAGCCATGCGGTAGGTACTTCACGTGCCATGGAAGTCAGTGGCAAGTACGGTGCATATGCCAGCTTGGGACTGACATTGAACGGAATCCTTACGGCCTTGCTTTCACCGACTATTCTGCATTTGTTGGGATTGTATTAAAGGTTGTTACGGGATGTCATATTGTCCAAACAGGGCATAAAGCCAGTAACCAGTGAATTGGTTTTTATAGGAGAATGCGCTATATTTGTCATTCAATCAAGGAACCAAATTTGTTATGATTACATTTAAACCTATTGAACTAGACGACAAAGACAGGGTTCAGAAATATACGTTACGCAGTTGGCGTCGTAATTGTGACCTGTCATTTTCTAATTTGTACAGTTGGCGCTTCTTGTATCGCACAGAGATTGCGGAGAAAGACGGCTTCTTGTTGTTTCGTTTTTATGCCGACAATCAATTAGCCTACATGATGCCGGTGGGAGAGGGTAACCTCCACTCCATACTGGAGGAACTGATGGAGGATGCGCGGAGTTTGGGAGCGCCTTTCCGTTTGTTGGGCGTATGCGTCGGAATGCGGGCAGAACTGGAATCGGCTTTCCCCTTTCAGTTTGATTTCGAAGCCGACCGTGACTATTTTGATTATGTGTATTTGCGGACAGATTTGGCTACCTTGCGTGGAAAGAAATTTCAGCCCAAACGGAATCATATCAATAAGTTCAAAGCGGCTTATCCGGATTACGAGTACAAGCTGCTGACTCCGGAACTGATTTCGGAATGTCTACAGTTGGAAACAGAATGGTGCAAGGCCAATGATTGCGCCGAAAACCAAGCTTTGCAAGATGAACGTCGTTCCATGACGGCAGCATTGGAGCACATGGAGCAACTGGACATCCAGGGAGGGGTGCTTTATGTCGGTGGCAAGATTGTGGCTTTCACCTTTGGAGCTCCTATCAACCAGGAAACCTTTGATACGTGTGTGGAAAAGGCTGATACGGATATTGAAGGAGCGTACGCCATGATTAACTATGAGTTTGCCAACCATATTCCTGAGCAGTATATTTATATCAATCGGGAAGAAGATTTAGGTTTGGAAGGACTTCGTAGGGCGAAACTGTCTTATCATCCGGAGATTCTTCTTGAAAAGTACGTGGCAGAATTGAAATGACAATAAAGGAACAAGTCAAAGTCCTTTGGAAACAGTGTTTCCATGATTCGGACGAATTCATTGATTTTTATTTTCAAAGGCGGTATACCGATGACCTGAACAGTTATGCGGAAGCAGACGGTCGGGTCATTGCCGCTTTACAGCGTATCCCGTATTCCTTGACGTATGAAGGGATGGAGATTCCGGTAGCTTATATTTCTGGGGCTTGTACCGATCCGGCTTATCGGAATAAAGGCGTGATGCGTCAGCTATTGGCGAAAGCCCATCGTCGGATGTTTCGGGAAGGGGTAATGTTTTCCACTTTGATTCCGGCAGAGGAATGGTTAAAGGGGTATTATGCCCGTTCCGGATATGCGAATTGCTTTTCACAGGGGAAAAAGTTATTAACAGACTCTTCTTTACCTGTTGATAACTTTTCAAAATTGTTGAGAATTGTTGAAATCGTCCCAGGAAGTACTCTGTGCAGTGATGCGTTCCTCTTTTTTAATCATTTTCAGTCTTCTCAGGAAGCCTATATACAGCATGACTGGGAGGATTTCCACATCATATTAACCGATTTGCGGTTGAGCGGCGGTTCGTTGTGGGGCGCCTTTCAGGGAGATATACTGAAAGGACTTTGTTTCTGTTTCCCGGATGGGGATACGTTGAAGGTTACCGAACTGATTAGTGCAGAGGAGCAAGTGGCATGGGCTTTGGTGAAGTTTCTGTTGTCACATTATCAGGTGGCTCAAGCTGAATGCTTGGGACAGGAGGGAGAAATCTTCTATGAGTTGGGTATGGCACGGATTATCCATGTAGAAGCGATGCTGCGTTTATTGGCGGGAACCTATCGCGGGAATCTTTATATAAAGGTAGAAGGAGATGAGGCTATTCCGGAGAATAACGGCTGGTACAATTTGGAAGGAGGACACTATTCCAGCGGAAAGCAGGAGGATAAAGCTTATCAAGTGGTTTCCATCGAGGAGCTGACCCGTCTGTTGTTTGAAGGGAAGTATCCCTATATGAACCTGATGTTGAATTAAAATTATTGGTTACTACTGTCGGAAGTCAGCATTCGTTCCAGTTCTTCGGCCGTCAGTTTCAGGTGGAATTGTCCGTGGTAGGCAATGGAGATGCCTCCGGTTTCTTCCGATACGATGATGGCCATGGCATCCGTTTCCTGTGAGACCCCCAAGGCAGCCCGATGACGTAACCCTAGTTCTTTGGGAATCTCCAGGTTGTGTGAAACCGGAAGAATACATCCGGCAGCTTTTATCCGTTTGTGGCTGATCACCATGGCTCCGTCGTGAAGCGGACTGTTCTTGAAGAAGATGTTTTCTATTAGCCGTTGGTTGATGTTCGCATCAATCACATCACCTGTACGTACGATATCGTCCAACGGAAAATCTTTCTCAATGACAATCAAGGCCCCTACTTTTCCTTTGCTCATGTTCAGGCAGGCCATGACGATGGGCATGATGTCTTCTCGGTCCGTTTCATTTTTCTTGTTGCCTTTCAAAAATCGGAACAGGCTGTTGCTGCGGTGTCTGGATCCGAGGCTGAGCAGGAAGTGACGTATCTCATCCTGAAACAGTACGATGAGGGCAATGACACCCACGCTGACCAGTTTGTCAAAGATGGAGCCTAATAATCGCATCTGGAGCACTTGTGACACAATTACCCAGATGATGATGAATACCAAAATGCCAATAAAGATATTGATAGACCCCGATGATTTCATCAGCTTGTAGGTCTTATACAGCAGGAAAGCTACCAGCAGGATATCGAGAATATCTTTGAAACTAAGTATGTAGATATTGAAAGGCATAGTCGTAAAGTGTTTGGAATAAGTAGGTTTTGGCGTTATCGGTCTTTCAGGGCATTGAAAATGCGAACGGTTTCTACGGCCGCTTTTACATCGTGTACCCTGAGTATTTTGGCTCCTTTCATCAAGGCAATGGCATGTACGGCTGTTGTACCGTTGAGTGCCTCTTCAGGAGTCTCATTCAATAGCTTGTAGATCATGGATTTTCGGGATACTCCTACTAAAACAGGCAGTTGGAAGAGCTGGAATTCTTCCAGTTTATCCAATATCTCGTAATTGTGTTTCAGGGTTTTCCCAAAGCCGAATCCCGGATCAAGTATCAGGTCTTTTACTCCTAATGTCCGAAGCTTTTCTATTTTCTCGGCAAAATAACGGATAACCTCTTTTACCGGATTGTCATAATGCGGATTGAGTTGCATGGTTTGCGGATTCCCCTGCATGTGCATCAGGATGTAAGGCACTTTCAGCTGGGCGATAGTGGGAAACATGTGGGCATCCAGGTCGCCTGCAGAAATGTCGTTGACCAGGGCAGCTCCATATTCTTCCACACACATCTTGGCTACATCCGCCCGAAAGGTATCAACGGAAACCAAAGCTTCGGGGCATTCCCGCTGTACAATTTCCAGTCCCTGCCGTAGCCGTCTCATCTCTTCTTCCGGTGATACGTCTTCCGCATCCGGTCGTGATGAGTAAGCTCCCATGTCGATGAAAGTTCCTCCTTCTTCCAGAATCTGGTGAACCCGGCAGATGATATCTTTTTCGGTTTGCTTGCGGCTGTCTACATAAAAAGAATCCGGAGTGAGATTGAGGATTCCCATCACCTTCGGTTGTGATAAATCCAGCAGTTCTCCTTTTACATTGATGTATTTTGCGAATGTTTCTTCCATGAATTTTCTGTCCGTTTCTACCTCGCAAAGGTACGTACAATAATTCAATTTGTTTCAGTTCTTTCTGGCGAATTTTCTTTTCAAGATGGATTTTTCGGCCTTTTTATCTCTTCTTTTTTCACTTTTGGGCAAAAAAATGAACCAAAAGTTTGCAGGTTACAAATTTAGTTGTACCTTTGCAACCGCAATTGAGAACGAGACTCTCGGGCGTTTAGCTCAGCTGGTTCAGAGCATCTGCCTTACAAGCAGAGGGTCGGCGGTTCGAATCCGTCAACGCCCACTCAACGAATTTCTCGTAAATCATTGCTTCTTCTTTTTGGGGCGTTTAGCTCAGCTGGTTCAGAGCATCTGCCTTACAAGCAGAGGGTCGGCGGTTCGAATCCGTCAACGCCCACCTCCCAAAAAGAAAAATTAATCGGGCGTTTAGCTCAGCTGGTTCAGAGCATCTGCCTTACAAGCAGAGGGTCGGCGGTTCGAATCCGTCAACGCCCACACCGAATTAATTGTCAACTTTCCCTTTATTGGGCGTTTAGCTCAGCTGGTTCAGAGCATCTGCCTTACAAGCAGAGGGTCGGCGGTTCGAATCCGTCAACGCCCACTTCAAGCTTCGCAGCACTGCGGAGCTTTCTTTTTTTAACTCCTCTTCCTATATGCAAACATTGATTTTAGCCGATAATCAGACTATCACCCGTTACGGTATGAAAGCTATTGCTTCTGAGTTGTTGCCGATATGTAAAAATGTGGAGGTGAGTGACTGGAGGCATTTGGCTGAAACACTGAAGGCGTTTCCGGAAGCTTGTGTGGTGTTGGATTATACGCTGTTTGATTGTACGGCAGAGCAACTGTTGGTGTTGCATGAGCGTTTTCCGAAAGCAAATTTTATTTTGTTCAGTGACCAGCTTGGGACAGCTTTTGTGCAGAGAATGTTGTGGGCTGGACCGATGTTTCATGTTTTGATGAAGGATGCGGCATGGGAAGAAATCAAGCAATGTTGGGAAAATGTGTGTAGTGGTCGTCAGTTCGTTTGTCGAAAAGCGTTGGATTTGTTGGATGGAGATGGGAAGAAAGAGGCGGATAGAATTCTTCCGCTGACGCAGACGGAAAAAGAGGTGCTGCGTGCCATGGCTTTGGGGAAGAGTACGAAGGAGATTGCCGCAGAGCGTTTTCTGAGTGCCTATACCGTGGCCACTCATCGGAAAAACATTTTTCGTAAGTTGCAGGTAAACAATGCGCACGAAGCGATTCGGTATGCGCTTCGTGCGGGCATTGTGAATCCAGTGGAATATTGTATCTGATGTCTGCTTCTTAAAGAGGATATTCTTCAAAAGCATACAGGGCGGTGGATAGATAGCGTTCGCCAGTATCCGGTAGCAATACCACGATATTTTTTCCGGCATATTCCGGTTGTGAGGCTACCTGTAGGGCTGCAAAGGTAGCTGCGCCTGCAGAAATTCCTGTCAGTAATCCTTCTTTTAGAGAAAGTTCACGGCCTGTGCGGATGGCGTCATCGTCAGCTACACGGATTACTCTGTCCACCACTTTTGGGTTATAGGTTTTGGGAATAAATCCGGCTCCGATACCTTGTATCTTGTGCATACCCGGTTTGTCGCCAGAGAGTACGGCCGACGAATCCGGTTCTACGGCGATGATTTCAATGTGCGGATTATGTTGCTTCAAGCCTTCACCTACTCCGCTGACAGTCCCTCCTGTACCTACTCCTGCAATGAATACATCGACTTTTCCATCGGTATCTTCCCAAATTTCTTGGGCGGTAGTTGCTATATGGGTACGAGGATTTGCTGGGTTCTCAAATTGTTGGAGGATGACGGCTCCGGGCGTATTGTCACGCAATTCATTGGCTTTCTCGATGGCTCCGCGCATGCCTTTGCTGCCTGGAGTCAGTACGAGTTTAGCTCCCATGGCCTTCAACAGGTTTTGCCGTTCCACACTCATGGTCTCGGGCATGGTCAGAATGGTTTTATAGCCTTTTACACCTGCTACCCAAGCCAGTCCGACGCCCGTGTTTCCGCTGGTCGGTTCAATGATGACAGCCCCTGGTTTCAGGATGCCTCTTTCTTCGGCATCTTCAATCATGGCCAGTGCGATACGGTCTTTTACGCTGCCTCCCGGGTTGAAATATTCCAGTTTGGCAATGATGCGTGCTTGTGCCTGATGTGCCTTTCCTAAACGGGAAAGTTCCAGTAGGGGGGTATGCCCAATCAGTTCTGTAAGTTGTTTCTTGATTCGTTCCATAGTTATTCTTTTTTTGTTTGGGGCAAAGATAGGGGGAACTTTAGGAAGTGGAAATACCCTTTTTAGGGTATATTGAGGCATAAAAAAGAGAAACCTTTTGGGTTTCTCTATTGGTTGCGGAGGCCTGACTCGAACAGACGACCTTTGGGTTATGAGCCCAACGAGCTACCAACTGCTCCACTCCGCGATATTCGCTTGTAGTTGCGGAGGCCTGACTCGAACAGACGACCTTTGGGTTATGAGCCCAACGAGCTACCAACTGCTCCACTCCGCGATGTTATTTCTTAATTGCGGTGCAAAGGTACGGACTTGTTTTTAGAAAAGCAAATATTTATGAAAGAAATATGAGGATTTTATATTAATTTAAAATAATCCTTCAGTAGGGAAGGGTAAATATGGGGAGAAATGGAGATAAGAAGGCTTTTCCAATGAATTTGAGACCTTATATTTGTGTAGTATCAAGAAAAACAGTACTTTTGCTCAGTTTTTTATGAGTTGTGCAATAACGAAAGATGACAGTATTAAAGACGAGAGCTAAACTGGTAGATGTGGCCCGGCAGCTTTTTGCGAAGAAGGGAGTGGAAGATACGACAATGAATGACATTGCCCAGGCTTCGAAAAAAGGACGGCGTACACTTTATACTTACTTTAAAAGTAAGGAACAAATCTACATGGCGGTAGTGGAGTCTGAACTGGAAATGCTTTCCGACCAGCTGGAAAAAGCGGCTGGAAAACCGGTGTCGCCGGATAAGAAGATCATGGAACTGATTATGACGCACTTGAATGCCATCAAGATGGTGGTGTATCGTAACGGTACGTTGAGGGCTGATTTCTTCCGGGATATCTGGCGAGTGGAAGCGATGCGCAAGGAATTTGACCGGAAAGAAGTGACTTTGTTTCGCCGTATCCTGCAGGAAGGTAAGGAACAAGGACTATTCGACATCGACAATGTGGAGATTACGGCCGACATCTTGCATTATTGCATAAAAGGTATTGAAGTGCCCTACATCCGCGGACAGATTGGTGAGGAACTGGATGATGAAACCGGATGGCGTTATGTGTCGAAAATTGTATTTGGCGCATTGGGGTGTAAAGAGAAAGAAAAATAATCATATCGTTTAATTAAAAAATAAAGAAAATGGGATTATTAACTGGAAAGACAGCCATTATTACTGGTGCTGCACGTGGTATCGGTAAAGCTATTGCATTGAAGTTTGCTGCGGAAGGAGCAAATATTGCGTTCACAGACTTGGTTATCGATGAAAACGGTCAGAATACAGAAAAAGAAATCGCTGCTTATGGCGTAAAAGTAAAAGGATATGCTTCTAATGCAGCCAGCTTTGAAGATACAGCAAAGGTTGTAGAACAGATTCACAATGATTTCGGTTCTATCGATATCCTGGTAAACAATGCAGGTATCACAAAAGACGGTCTGATGATGCGTATGAGCGAATCACAGTGGGATGCCGTGTTGACTGTGAACTTGAAGTCTGCATTCAACTTCATCCACGCTTGCACTCCGATCATGATGCGTCAGAAACACGGTAACATCATCAACATGGCTTCTGTAGTAGGTGTACACGGTAATGCTGGACAGTGCAACTATTCTGCTTCCAAGGCAGGTCTGATTGGTCTGGCTAAATCTATCGCACAGGAATTGGGTTCACGCGGTATCCGTGCCAATGCCATCGCTCCGGGCTTCATCATCACTGACATGACTGCGAAACTGTCTGACGAAGTGAAGGCTGAATGGAACAAACGTATTCCTTTGCGTCGTGGCGGTACACCGGAAGATGTAGCCAACATCGCCTTGTTCCTGGCTTCTGACATGTCTTCATACGTTTCAGGACAGGTTATCCAGGTTGACGGTGGTATGAACATGTAATACAAACCATAATAATATTATAAGGTGAAGAATAGGGAATAGGAGAAAGAGGCTTTCTTTCATTTCCTGTTCTTCATTTTTTGTATATGACAGTAGTTTACGAAGATAATCACATTATAGTAGTCAACAAGACTGCTTCTGAAATTGTACAGGGCGACAAGACGGGCGATGTGCCCTTGTCGGAAACTGTAAAGCAGTATTTGAAGGAGAAATACGCCAAGCCCGGCAATGTGTTTCTGGGGGTAACGCATCGTTTGGACCGGCCGGTCAGCGGACTGGTCGTATTTGCCAAGACGAGCAAGGCCTTGAGCCGTTTGAACGAGATGTTTCGCAATGGGGAGGTCAAGAAGACCTACTGGGCCATTGTAAAGCAGCCGCCTAAGGAAACCGAAGGAGAACTGGTGCACTATCTGGTCAGAAACGAGAAGCAGAACAAGTCGTATGCCTACGATAAGGAAGTCAAGAACTCCAAGAAAGCAGTACTTCATTATCGTCTGATAGGCCGTTCAGACAATTATTATCTGCTGGAAGTTGATTTGAAGACCGGACGTCATCATCAGATACGTTGCCAGCTGGCCAAGATGGGGTGCCCTATCAAAGGAGATTTGAAGTATGGTTTTCCGCGCTCCAATCCGGATGGCAGCATCTGTCTGCATTCCCGCAGGGTACGTTTTATCCATCCCGTATCCAAGGAACCCATTGATTTGATTGCTCCTCTTCCTGAAGGAAATTTGTGGAAAGGATTTGGCATGTTGTAAATTATAAAAAGATAAGAAGGAGACGCTTCACAGCGTCTCCTTCTTGTTAACACATAGGCATCTTCATTTTATCATGAGATTGTAAAATAATTGAGAATTCAATTAAATTGAGGTAAACAATCTCAGAACTTTATTCTATGGGGTTGGGTTTAGCCTAGTTTGTTTGGGTTGTTCATTGTTTTGTTTATCTATAATTTATAGGACAAAACTCGTGCCAAACGTTCAGAAGCCTTCTGGAGGGGGTCTGTGAGTGAAACGCTGTGGAATAAGTGTGGAACGTGTGGAAAAATTCCACACGTTTATTGTGGAATCTGATACAATTTCAGTTTGTTGTAGAGTGTTTTCCGGTCAATGCCCAGCAAGGCAGCGGCTTTGCTTTTGTTATTGCCGGTCTGTTGGAGGGCTTTTAATATCCGGTGTTTCTCGGTCTCTTCATCGTGGAGCATGAACGATTCTTCAGGTTTCACTCTGTCATCTTCAGTCAATTTTCTTTCGTGAATTTCCTCTCCCAAGTCCTTCGCCGTGATGAATTCTCCCTGAGCCAGTAAGGTAGCCCGTTTGACCACGTTTTTCAACTGGCGCAGATTACCAGGCCAAGAGTATTTTTGCAGAGCTTCACTGGCTTCTGCATCGAAGCCGATAAGGGAGCGGTCCAGTTCCCGATTCGCCTGGTCCAGGAAAAAGTTGGCAAACAGCAGAATGTCTTCCGGCCGGTCTTTCAAGGCTGGCATCTGTAAAGTAAATTCGTTGATGCGATGGTATAAATCTTCTCGGAAGTTTCCTTTAGCAATGGCTTCCTTCAGATTCTCGTTGGTAGCGCTGATCAGACGGACGTCCACTTCTATTTCTTTGGTAGAACCGATGCGGCGGATACGCCGTTCCTGTAGGGCACGCAGCAGTTGTACCTGTACCTCGTAGCTCAGGTTACCGATTTCATCCAAGAACAACGTGCCTCCGTTGGCTTCCTCAAAGGCACCGACCTTGTCACTTAGGGCTCCTGTAAACGAACCCTTTACGTGACCGAAGAATTCAGAAGCAGCCAAGTCCTTTGGAATGGAACCGCAATCGATGGCAATGAAAGGTTTGTCTGCCCGTTTGCTGAGTTGGTGGATGCGGTGAGCCACATACTCTTTGCCAGTTCCGCTGGCACCGTTGATGAGTACGGACATTTGGGTAGGCGCTACCAGGCTGACATAATTGTACAGCTTTCGTGCCTCTTCGCTCTCTCCTTCCAGAAAACTGTGCGTCGTCTGCGAAGCGTTTTTCTTCTTTTCCGTCGCTGCCTCTGTGGGTCCTGGCTGGATGGCCTCCTTGATTTTCTTCAGCAGTTCATCGGGCTGTATCGGTTTGGAGATATAGTCCGTGGCTCCTTCTTTCATGGCCCGTACGGCACTCTGTATCTCTGCATAGCTGGTCATGATGATAAAAGGCACCTCATTCTGCTGTTCCCGCAGCCAGGACAGCAGGCTCATTCCGTCCTTGTCCGGAAGACGCAAGTCGGAGAGAATCAGGTCAAAACTGCGCGTACCAAGTAGTTTGCGTGCTTTGGCCTGTGTGCTCGCAGTTTCCACTTCAAACCCTTTTTTCCCCAGCCATGTTTTTAGCATGGTAGAGAAGGTCAAATCATCTTCAACGATTAAAATAGACGGAATCATATTTTTTTATTTAATTGCTTTTACAAAGATAATCTTTTTTACGATACTCTTTCTATATCCTTCAAGATTTTGCATTTCAGGATTTTTTGTGTCTCTTCTACTACCCGAGTGGCAGCCTGCGCAGCTTCTGGAGAATAGGTATGTGTACCTCTCTGTTGTTCCAGCCATTGGAGGGAAGGAATAGCCTGCCGGGCTTCAATCATGAGGAAAGTAGGCAGCATCTTGTGGGCTACGGCACAGAGGGTGTCCATATCTTCCGCTTGCAGGGCCGTCTGTATCTTTTCTAGGTTCTTGCGGGTTTCCTGCGCAAACGTCCGGAGGATTTCTTGGGCTGCTTCCGGATCATCTTCCGAGAAGGCTGTCAGCGGAGTAAAATTGTAGGTATCTTCCGTGTTTTCTTCTTTGGGAGGTAGGGAAGGTCCTTTTCTGGTCGTATCCAGTTCATGCCAGGATAAGACTTCTTTCAAGACACTCTTCAAGTCCGACTGGTTGAAAGGTTTCTGCAGCATGCCGGCAAATCCTTTCTGTTGGAAATCATTCTTGTCCATGTCGCCCCGTGCGGTAATGGCAATGACCGGAATGGATTGTGCCTGCGGCAGAGGCAGGCTGCGGAGGTGTTTCAACAACTCAAATCCGTTCATGGCCGGCATTTGGATGTCGGTAAACAGAAGGTGGAAAGTCTGTGCTTGTAACTGTGCTACCAGCTCTTCGGGCTGTTCACAGCATACTGTTTCTATTTTCAGCCCTTTCACTTCTTCACTCACGTTGTGGAGCATGGCTTCCGTGAGGTGCATCTGTATCCGGTCATCGTCGATGATGAGTACCCGTAGCAAGGTTTCCGGAATGGACAGAGAAGTTTCTGGTATTTGTGATGCCTTTTTGGGAGAAATAGAGGGCAGGGGGATGGATACTTGGAACGTACTGCCTTCTCCCGGGGTACTTTCTACTGTAATTTTGCCCAACAGCAGTTCCACCAGTTTGCGGGTAATGGACAGACCGAGTCCGAAACCTTCCTGTCCCTGGGCACTGCGTAGACGGGTAAACTCTTTGAAAATCCGTTCCTGGTCTTTGGCTGTCATGCCGTATCCCGTGTCTGCCACACGAAATACAAACTGGTTGCCGTGGTAGGCTGCTTCCAGTGTGATTTTACCTGCTGCCGTGAATTTCAAGGCATTCGACAGCAGGTTCTCTACAATCTGTCGGATACGGAAGGGGTCACCTTCCAAGGTAAGTGATGCCGGAAGATGCTCCTCGAAAATAAGCTGCAGATTTTTTTTCTCCGCAAGTGGCAAAAAGCTGTTGTAAATGTCGGTCAGCAGTTCGTGGGGATTGAATGCCACAGGATGCAGGTCCATTTTGCCTGCTTCCAGCCGGTGGTAATCCAGCAGGGAAGTGACGAGGGCCAGCAGGTGCTGGGCCGAACTCTTCATGTTCGATAAGTAGAACTGCTGTCTCCGGTCGCGAACCAGCCGGATAAGAAGGTCGATGTAGCCGATGATGGAGCCTGCCGGAGCCTTGATGTCGTGGGTGATGGTCAGCATCAGTTTTTCGCGGGCTACCAGCAAGTTTTCGGCATAGAGCTTGGCCTTTTCCAGTTCCCTGCGGTAATGGTTGTTGCGGGTAATGTCACGGGCAATGACGATGGAGAATATCAATACCAGGACAAAGGCAGCAATGGCAATCTTGGCCATGGTCTCGGCTGCATTCTTCCGAATTTCTTCCTCCTGTGCCAGTTTGATTCGGGCCGCTTCCTGTTCGTCCTGCTCGATGTTTTCCAGCAACTGGTTGACACGCTGGCTGAGGCCGCTTCCAATTACACGGAGATTGTTGATCTGTGCGTTCAGCATTTCAGTTTCTTTTTGCCGGGTCTGGAACACCTTGTGCTGGATACCCGTAATCATGTGACTGATGGTGTCGACGGGGTTGTACACCTCATCGAGCGTATCGGTATATTCTTCCTGTATCACGTTGCTCACCTGAGTGGAATCTTCCTTGCCTGGGGCGAATACATCGGCCAGGCGTTTGAAGAATCCTTTCTTTTTGTGGTGGATGGTGTAGGAGTTGTGGTGCGTGATGACCTTTCTCCGGATATGGGGTGTGCTGAGCAGGGAATCCTGCTGGGCAATTAGGCTGTCCAGTTGTTCCTGGTAAATCTGGTCGGTCGGGGTATTCCGCATAGTTTCCAGTAAAGCATACATGTTCCATTGCTTGTTGTGCAGCAAGTCTCTCACCGTATCCAGACGAGCCTGTTGCATGGTATCGGTCAGGATGATTTCCAGCGTATCGATGGAAGCGTTCACCTCTTTCATGGCTTTCAGGTAATGATAATATTCGTCCAGGTTGCCGGTTCGCAAGGTCTGTCCGATGATTTCGGCATCATACAACTGGCTGATGATACGGTGCGTGATGTGACGGCGATGATCCAATTGTTCGTTCAGGTTGGAGGGAGTGGTGAGCAGGTTCATCTGCTGGATGGTGTAGGTGAAAGCCCCCAGCAGCAGTCCGATCAGCACGATGTAGCCGAATACGATTTTGGAAGAAGTGGAAAACATGGTTTAACAGCGTTGTTTGGTTTTATATCTGAACCGTAAGTAGTACATGATTCCGGCACTGGTGAGTCCGAAAGGAAAAGCCGCCCAGATTCCGGTGACGCCCCACTGGCAGACAAATCCGAAGAAATAACCTGCCGGCAGTGAAATCAGAAAATAGGCGATGAACGAGAACAGCATCATGGGACGCACGTCGGCAATCCCTCGCAAGGCATTGGCAAAATTGATTTGCAGGCCGTCGCCAAACTGGTAAATCAGGAAAGGAATGATGACTTGGGCCACCATAAGACTGACGGCCGCATCGTCTGTAAACCAGCCGCCAATGTGGTGACGGAGCAGGAATATCGGCGTAGCGGCCAGCACAATCATGACCAGAATGATATGGAACCCCGTACGGGCCGTGCGGCGTACATTTTCCAAGTCTTTCTGTCCGAAAAAGTAGCTGATGCGTACGGATACGGCAGCCCCCATGCCGTAGTACATCATGAAGCACACCTGCGATACCGCCATCATAATCTGATAGGATGCCAGTGCCGTACTGCCCAGCCAGCCCACCATGATGGCACTGAGGCTGAACGAAGCGGTTTCCATTCCCATCTGTCCGGCAATGGGCCACCCTAATTTGTTCAGTTGTCCGAAGTCGGACTTGTTGAGGTGTCCTTGCGTGAACCCTTTCTTGAATGCTTCGTAGCGGGATGTGCCGAAGAAGAGAATCAGGTAGACCACTACCATGAGGATGCGAGAGGTCAGGGTCGCAATGCCGGCCCCTAACAGCCCTAATTCTGGAAATCCGGCTTTCCCATAAATCAGCAGGTAGTTTCCCACGATGTTCAGTACGTTGCCCCCCAACAGAATCCACATGGAAATACGGGTGTCGGTAATGCCGTCGGTAAATTGTTTGAATCCGTTGAACCACAGCACAAAAGGTAAAGAAGAAAGCAGTACCAGATAATAGGGACGCATCACTGGAAGCAGTTCTTCCGGCTGTCCGAGGTGTTCCAGATTCCAGTAAAGTACAGCCATGACCAGGCAGACGATGACGGCCAGCAAGGTGTTGGCTGCCAGGCTGTTTTTCAGCACCTGTCCCACCGCCTCATGGCGTCGCTGTCCGAACAGGCTTCCCACGATGGGAGTCAGTCCGTAGCTGAATCCCGTGCTGAAAATGATGGCCAGGTTGAACATGTTGTTCACGAAACTGGCGGCCGCCAGTTCCTGCGTGCTGTGGTGCCCAATCATTAGGGTATCGGCAAAACCCAGTACGATGACGCCGATTTGTCCGATGACGATGGGAATACCCAGCCAAAGAAGTGCCCGGTAGTTCGATGATTTCATGAAATAGCCTTGTAATAAAGAATGCTGCAGTTTTCGGGTACGAAGCATTTGGCAGAAACCGCCTGAATCTGTGCGGCCGTGACGGCGCGGTATTTATCCACTTCGTCGTTGATGTCTTCGGCCTTGCCTGTCAGTTCAAAAAATGCCAGGTTGGTGGCCACGTTCAGGTAGTTGATGTTGTTGAAAATCTGTTCGCTTTCGTAACGGTTCTTTACTTTTTCCAGCTCTTGCGGACTGACGGGTACGGTCTTCATCTTGTCGAGTTCCTTCCAGATGGCCTCTTCGGCCTGTTCCAGCGATATGCCGGTAGCCGGCTTGCCGGTGATGTGCAATAACCCTTCGTCCAGGCTGCCCGAAATATACGCATCGATGGACATGAACAGCTTTTGTTCCTGTACCAGTGACTGTACGAAACGGGAAGAACGTCCATTCGACAGGATATCCGTAATCATATCGTACACATAATAATCCGGGTGCATGCGGTTGGACATGTGGAAAGCCATGTAGATGGCATCCACGGGTACTTTTCGTTCCACTGTTTTACGTCGGATGGCCGTCTGCGGCTTTTCTTTCGGCAACTGGCGGGGGGTAATCTTCCGGGCCGAAATCGGACCGAACCATTTCTCGGCCAGTCGGACCGTTTCTTCAAAGGAGATGTGGCCCGTGACGGCCAGGATGGCATTGTTGGGCGCATAAAACCGATAGAAGAAGTCCTTCACCTCTTCCAGCGTAGCCTGAGCAATGTGTGAAATCTCCTTGCCGATGGTCGGCCAGCGGTAAGGATGTGATTCGTAGGCCAGTTCGCGTATCAGGTGCGAAGCGTCGCCGTACGGCTGATTCAAGTTGCGTTGTTTGAATTCCTCGATGACCACTTGCCGTTGCACTTCCAGGCTTTTCGGGTTAAAATCGAGGCTGAGCATACGGTCGCTTTCCAGCCAGAAACCCGTTTCCACGTTTTGGAACGGCAGGGTGATATAATAATTCGTAATGTCGTTGTTGGTCCAGGCATTGTTTTCCCCGCCGGCATTCTGTACCGGTGTGTCATAGTCGGGGATATGAAGGGAGCCTCCGAACATCAGATGCTCGAACAGATGGGCGAATCCCGTGTGCGACGGGTCTTCATCGCGGGCTCCCACGTCGTACAGTAAGTCGAGGGCGACCATTTGGGTAGAGTCGTCCTCGTTGTGTACAATCCGCAGCCCGTTGTCCAGGGTATAACGGTTAACTTGAATCATGTGGTTCTTAGATTATTCAATCACAGTTGCTTTCAGGATACGTACGTCGGTTTCCGGACGGTCGGCACGGTTGGTCTTGACCGCCTGAATCTTGTCGATGACATCCATACCTTCAGTTACTTCGCCAAATACAGTGTAGGCACCGTCCAGGTGAGGAGCCCCTCCCACGGTGGTGTAGGCTGCAATCTGTTCACGACTGAACTTCAAAGCCGGTTCCTTGGCCACGATGGCACGTGCCTGCGCTTCCAGGCTGTCCTGCAGTTCCAGCAGTCCGTCGTTGTCGCCAGCTTTCCGCATCTTGTAGATTTCTTTCATGTGCTTGCGGGCCAGTTCGTTGAATACGTTTTCCAGACGGGCATCGTTCAACTGGTTTTCCATGCTGATCATCTGTGCTTCCGAGAATTTCCGTCCGGTGACAATGTAGAACTGGCAGCCGGAAGATTCCTTCTTCGGGTTCACGTCGTCTCCTAAACGGGCTGCAGCCAGTGCCCCTTTCTTGTGGAAGAATTTCGGGTTGAATTCGGCCGGAATCGTATAGCCTACGTCACCGTTGCCCAATGTGGTTGTATCGGTAGCCGTCTTGCTCTGCGGGTCACCTGCCTGAATCATGAAGTTCTTGATGACACGGTGGAAGAGTGTGCTGTCGTAAGTACCCTCCTTTACCAGCTTGATAAAGTTGTCGCGGTGTTTGGGCGTTTCGTTATACAGTTTGACCGTGATGTTGCCCATGGTCGTTTCCAAACGTACAAGTGTTTCGTTTCCAGTTTCCATATCGGTTGTCTTTTTTTGATTGCCCGTGCATGCCATCAGGCAGCAGGCCATCAGTGTGAGTAAAATAGATAATCTTTTCATGTCCCAAAAAAATGATGGTGCAAAGGTATAAAAAAACTCTTTATTTTTCTTCTGGAACAGCAGCTATATAGACTCGGTGTGTGCGTTGTCCTTTGGCCTGTATGCCGGAGTCAGGAGTGCGGCTCCAAGTTTGCAGTTCGCGGGCCGCCGTGGTATGGCTCAGTCCGGTCAGTTCCATATAGTCGGATACGGTCAGGTAAGGATGGTTTTGCAGGAAGTTTTGAGCTATTTTCAGCCGTTTTTCGCTGTTGTGTCGGGAGATTTTCAGTCGGGAAGTGCCATTTTCCCTTTCCAGGGTGCAGTGCTGGTTGGTTTTCTGTATCAGTTCCTTGTCGGCCCGGAAGTTGATGTTCCTCACTTGGATGCTGCGGGCGTTGCGTCGGGTGTCCCCCTCGGGGAGTTCAGCCTCTTTGCCCTTGGTCAGTCCCAATGAAGGTGTGAAGGTGCCTATCTGGTCAAGTTTGACGGAGTAGCCTCGGGCCATTTCGCGGGTCATGGCTTCGTGCAAGGCTATCAGCATGCCTTTGAGTTCGCCCGCACTGTAGCTGCTTTGTTTGGCAATTTCGTTGACTAGTTCTTCTGTACTGCATTGGCCTTTGATGATCATTCTCGGATAGAGGAGTGTTTCGTCCTCGTTGTGCAGGTCTTTCATTTCCTGCATGGTGTAAGTTGCTGCCATCGTAAGTAATAAATTTAAAGGTTTCAACAAATTCTTTCTTTTCCTTCGACAAATTCTCTGTTTCATTGTGCGGGATTTGTATTTCACAGTGTGAAATATGTATCCCACACTGTGGTTTTTGTATCCCACAGTGTGAAACAGAGAATTCTCTTTGGTGAAGATAGTTAAATTCAAGGGGAAAAGCAAGAATGAGGGCGGGGAAATTTGCGTTTACAGGTTCATCACTTCCTGCTCAAAGTTCTCCTTGTCTCCCTTAGCCCGGTTACGTATCTTGCTTCGGTAATTGTAGACCGTGGCCAGAGAGTAACCTAAGAAATGGGCAATCCGGTTGGCATCGGTTACTCCGAGGCGGATTAAGGCAAAGATGCGGAGTTCGGTGTTCAGTATCTCGCCTGGTTTGGGCTCAATCTTTCCTTCGTCGGTGAGCAAATTGTTGAAGTCGCGGATGAAGTGGGGAAACAGTTCCAGGAATGATTTATCAAATTCGTTGTAGAAATTCTTGCGTTCTTCGCGTAGGAATTGTTCCGAACGGATGGCCTTGAACAGTTCTTCTATGCGGGAAGCCATGGCCAGTTTCTCGAGGGAACGTCGGTATTGTTCCAGTTTGTCTAGATAGCTGACACACCGGTCGAGGTAACGTGCGATATACACCTCCTTGATTTTCCCGGTTTGTTGCAGTTGTTTGTTGACTGCCACGAGCTCTTTGTTCGTTTGTGACAAATCTTTTCGCATGGCGGAAAGTTTTTTCATTCCATGATATAAATAGAATGCCAGTACAATCAGTGATATGGCTAACAGACTGAGACTCAACATTAAAATCCGTTCCAGCCGTTTTTCTTGTGCTTTCTTGTCCGAATAAGCCTTGTCGATGATGGGATAGAATTCTGTCACCTCTAAAAAACGTAGGCGGGCATTGCAGGCCACTGCGTCTTGCATGGAACAGCTCACGTAAGTATAGGCTCTTTCCGGATTACCCTGATGATATACCAGCCGGGCGAGTCTCTGTAGGGCGGCATACTCTCGTACAGAGGAAGTCAGGTCGATAAGGGCGGTTTGTGCCAGATAGTAGACTTCCATGTCTATGTCTTTTTTGGCTTCATAGGCCAGTGAGAGGGTATAGAATGCATAGGCTTTTTCTTGCTGGCCTAAAGAGGACGTGAGCACCTTGTTTAAAAGGGGGATTGCTTTGTCGGGATGTCCCTCCAATATTAGTTTCTCGGCCAGAATAATTTGGTGGTTATTACCTTTTGGGATGATTTCAAGAAGAGAATCACGGTAAAGTGCGGTTTGACGCAGGTATTTCTCCTGAACAGTTTTGTCCACGGTGTTGTCGGCCATCCATCCATAACAGGCTCTGATGGTGAAATAATAGTATTCTCTGTTTGGAGAATTTAGCTGATGAGGATTGATGGCTTGTAATTCGGCTAAGGCCTCGTTGTACATACCCATTACTCCTCTTACTTCCGCATGGTTAATCATTATTTCAATGTCCCGGTCCGGATGCCTTTGCAAAGAATTGTAGTATTCCTTGCGTTTGATGTACAGGCTGGCAGAATCTGCCTGATAATGAAGATAGAGATTGAAGAGTTCTCCACAGAGTTTGTATTTTTCTTCATTGCTTGAGGCATAATGTAAACGTTGTTTGAGCTGTTCTATTGCTGCTTCCCGTTCGCTCCGGTATTTTTCTTTTTGGGAAATGACTTTGTCAAGTTGTACCAATATCCGCTCGTTGGAGGTTTGTGCGCAAACGGCGGTTTGCAAGACGCCTCCCAATACGAGAAGTAGAAGGTAAAATCGTATTTTCATAGTCTTAAGGTTAAATAGAACGTATTATCTCATTTATATTTTTATCACTGAAGTTTTTATTAGCATACAGTGAATCAGAATATTAGTTCCTGTATGCGTTTATATTTTGTTTCCAAAGATAAGAAATCTTTTTTCAGGAATCTATTTTTGCGATGAAAAACATTCAACCTCAATATCATGAAACATACATTGATTTTATGGGCTGTGTTCCTCTTCGTGTGGGGAACGGGGCAGGCTGCCCGGGCCATGGACGTAAAGAAGATTGCCCCCTCGTTCTGGTGGGCGGGAATGAAGCATTCTGAATTGCAGATTTTGTTGTATGGCGACGGCCTGGCTTCTTCCGATGTGACCGTGTCGGGAGAGGGAGTTTATTTGGAGGAAGTCGTGAAGCAGGAGAATCCGAATTACCTGTTGCTGTACGTAGATTTGTCGGAGGCGAAGGCGCAGACGTTCCATATCCAATTAAAGAATGGAAAGAAGGAACTTCAAATACCATACGAATTGAAGGCGCGTACACGAAGGGGAGAAGATGTGAAAGGATTTACTTCGGAGGATGTATTGTATCTGATTATGCCCGACCGCTTTTCCAACGGGAATCCGGAAAATGATGTGGTGAAAGATATGAGAGAAACGAAGCTGGACCGTACCGATTCGTTTGCCCGCCATGGAGGAGACCTTCAGGGTATTTCGAATCATTTGGATTATATCGCCGATTTGGGGGTGACGGCTATCTGGCTGAACCCGACGCAGGAAAATGACATGGAGGGTGGTTCTTATCATGGGTATGCCATTACGGATTATTATCAGATAGACCGACGCTTTGGCAGTAATGAGGATTTCCGTGACATGGTGGACAAGGCACACGAAAAAGGCTTGAAAGTGGTGATGGACATGATTTTCAACCATTGCGGCAGCGAGAACTACTTGTTTAAGGACAAGCCTTCGAAAGAGTGGTTTAATTTTCATTCCAATTATGTACAGACTTCGTTCAAGACAGCCAGTGTGATGGACATCCATGCCAGTGAGTATGAAAAGAAGATTGCTACCGACGGTTGGTTCACTTCCGTGATGCCCGATTTTAACCAGCGTAACCGTCATGTAGCACGCTACCTGATACAGAGCAGTATCTGGTGGATTGAATATGCCGGTATTAACGGCATCCGGCAGGATACACATCCCTACGCGGATTTTGATTTTATGAGTCAGTGGTGCAAAGAGGTGTTGGAGGAATATCCTTATTTCAATATTGTAGGAGAAACTTGGTTGAACAGCAATGTGCTGGTTGCTTATTGGCAGAAGGACAGTAAGTTGGCGGCTCCGTTGAACTCTAATTTACCTACGGTGATGGATTTCCCTTTGCAGGCACTCATGAACCAGGCTTTTGATGAAGAGACCGGTGAGTGGGGAGGTGGTCTCTATAAACTGTATGATTATCAGACACAGGATTTGGTGTATGCGAATCCGATGAACTTGTTGATCTTTTTGGACAATCATGACACTTCACGCTTTACCCGGACGGATGAGCTGGCGCAGAATCTGAAGCGTTATAAACAGGCTTTGGTCTTTTTACTGACTACCCGTGGGATTCCGCAGATTTATTACGGAACGGAAATCCTGATGACCGGTGATAAAGGAAAAGGAGACGGTGACTTGCGTAAGGATTTTCTGGGCGGATGGCCGGGCGATGTCCGCAACTGCTTTGAGGCCAGCGGACGGACATCCCTGGAGAATGAGGCATTCGAGTTTACGCGCAGGTTGTTGAACTGGCGAAAGGGAAACTCAGTTATCGGAAAAGGTACGCTGAAGCATTATTCCATTTGTCAGGGCGTGTATGTTTATCAGCGGGAATTTAACGGTAAATCAGTGGTGGTAATGATGAACGGAACCGATTCTCCGAAAGAACTCGACCTGACTCCTTACAGGGAAATTCTTCCGACAGACAAAGCCCGGGATGTGCTGACGGGAAAGCAGGTGAATTTAGGAGGAAAATTGGCGTTGGAAGGACGGGAAAACCTGGTGTTGGAGTTCTAATGCATTTCTATTTTTAAGCTTTGTCTTATCTGTTAAGTGACTTATTTATAAATGATTAAATATTTTGTGGGTTTCTATTTTTCTATTTACGAATATCAAAATTGAGGAGGAAGCTTAATTTTGCTTTCAGTAACTGAAAAACATAAACCTAATTAAATTAATACCGCGAAAAACGTATGAAAACAAGAAAAACTTTTGCCTTTGTAGCAATGTGTTGTTGTGCACTTTTGGCACACGCACAGAAACTGACTTCGCCGGATGGTAATCTGGTG
The DNA here is from genome assembly GCF_016900355.1 of Bacteroides mediterraneensis. GTDB lineage: Bacteria > Bacteroidota > Bacteroidia > Bacteroidales > Bacteroidaceae > Phocaeicola. The sequence goes on from NZ_JACJKA010000011.1 coordinate 66,118, forward strand.
ATGGATTTCAGTTTGAACCAGAAAGGAGCTCCGGTGTATGAGCTTACCTTTAAGAACAAACAGGTCATCAAACCCAGTACTTTAGGGTTGGAATTGAAACGGGAAGACCCGGAAAAACGGATTGGCTTTGAATGGACGGAACGCAAGGATAAGGAGCGTGTGGATGAAAAGACCAACCTGATGACCGGTTTTAAAGTCAGAGAAACGCATACTTCTACTTTTGATGAGACTTGGCATCCGGTATGGGGAGAAGAGAGTGAAATCCGTAATCATTACAATGAGCTGGAAGTCACACTTGACCAGCCGGAAAATGACCGTTACATCGTGATTCGTTTTCGTTTGTTCAATGACGGACTGGGTTTCCGTTATGAGTTTCCACAACAGAAGAACCTGAATTATTTTGTTATCAAGGAAGAACATACGCAGTTTGCCATGACAGGCGACCATACTGCGTTCTGGATTCCGGGTGATTACGATACGCAGGAATATGATTATACCACTTCCCGTCTTTCTGAAATTCGTGGAAAGATGAAAGAGGCGGTCACTGAGAATTCTTCACAGTTTGTGTTCTCACCGACAGGAGTACAGACAGCTTTGATGATGAAAACGGACGACGGATTGTATATCAACTTGCATGAAGCGGCTTTGAAGGACTATTCTTGCATGAGTCTGAACTTGGACGACAAGAATTTGGTGTTTGAGTCTTGGTTGACTCCTGATGCCAAAGGGGATAAGGGCTATATGCAAACACCGTGTACTTCTCCTTGGCGTACGGTGATTGTGAGTGATGATGCGCGCAATATTCTGGCTTCACGTATCACTTTGAACTTGAATGAGCCTTGCAAGATTGCAGATACTTCCTGGATTCATCCGGTAAAATACATCGGTATCTGGTGGGACATGATTACCAATAAAGGAACTTGGGCTTATACGGATGATTTGTCGAGCGTGAAATTGGGTGAGACGGATTATTCCAAGACCAAACCCAACGGAAAGCATTCGGCTAATACCGCAAACGTAAAGCGTTACATCGATTTTGCAGCCAAACATGGTTTTGATGCCGTGTTGGTGGAAGGATGGAACCAGGGCTGGGAAGACTGGTTTGGCAAGAGCAAGGACTATGTGTTCGATTTCGTGACTCCTTATCCTGACTTTGACGTGGAAGAAGTGCATCGCTATGCGGCCAGCAAGGGAGTAGAGATGATCATGCATCATGAAACATCGGCGTCTGTACGTAACTACGAGCGTCACATGGACAAGGCTTATCAGTTTATGGTGGACAATGGATACCATGCGGTAAAGAGTGGCTATGTGGGCGACATCATTCCGCGCGGAGAACATCATTATGGACAGTGGATGGTGAATCACTATTTGTATGCAGTGAAGAAAGCGGCCGACTACAAGATTATGGTGAATGCGCATGAGGCCGTGCGTCCGACCGGATTGTGCCGTACTTATCCGAATCTGATTGGCAATGAATCGGCCCGTGGTACGGAATACGAGTCCTTTGGCGGAAACAATGTGAACCATACCACCATCCTGCCATTTACCCGTTTGTTAGGAGGACCGATGGATTATACGCCGGGTATTTTTGAACCGGATTGCAGCAAGGTGAATCCGAACAACAAATCGCATGCACGTACCACTCTGGCACGCCAGTTGGCACTTTATGTCACGATGTACAGTCCGCTGCAGATGGCAGCTGATATCCCTGAAAACTATGAGCGTTTTATGGATGCTTTCCAGTTTATTAAAGACGTAGCTGTCGACTGGGACGAAACCAAATACCTGGAAGCAGAACCGGGAGAATATGTCACCATTGCACGCCGTGCCAAAGGTACTACCGACTGGTATGTGGGATGTACGGCCGGATATAACGGTCATGAATCGAAGTTGTCTCTCGATTTCCTGCAGCCGGGCAAGAAATATGAAGCTACCATTTATGCTGATGCAAAGGATGCCAGCTGGGACAAAAATCCGCAGGCTTATACTATTACCAAGAAAAAAGTGACCAATAAGACCAAATTGAACCTGAAGGCTGCTGTGGGTGGAGGTTACGCCATTTCCATCAAGGAAGTGAAATAAGAAATAATAAGGGAAAGATTGTGGTTTTCAATAGGTATTGGAATTCCGAATTTAGGTAACACTTTAATTTAATAATATGGAAATAAAATTGAACAATGCGAGTAAATTCCTGTCTGTATGGATAGTCGGAATTTTACTTTCCGTACAGGCCTTTGCACAAGGTCTTACTGTGAAAGGAGTTGTAAAAGACAATGCCGGTATGGGAGTCATCGGAGCCAATGTGCTGGTGAAGGGAACCACTGTGGGTACGATTACTGATTTTGATGGTAATTTTACGTTGGAGGCTAAAAAGGGCGATGTGATTGTCATTTCTTTTATCGGTTACAAAACGCAGGAGCTTCCAGCTGCAGCTACCATGAATGTCACACTTCAAGATGATACGGAAATGTTGGATGATGTGGTGGTTATCGGTTATGGCTCGGTAAAGAAGAATGACGCTACTGGTTCAGTGACGGCCATCAAACCGGATGAATTGAGTAAGGGTATTACGACCAATGCGCAAGATATGTTGACCGGAAAGGTAGCTGGTGTGAGTGTGATTTCCAATGACGGTACTCCGGGTGGAGGTGCACAAATCCGTATTCGTGGAGGTTCTTCATTGAATGCCAGCAACGATCCGCTGATTGTGATTGACGGGCTGGCTATTGATAACAGCGGTGTCAAGGGTATGTCGAACGGGCTTTCCATGGTGAATCCGGAAGATATTGAGACGTTTACGGTGTTGAAAGATGCTTCGGCTACAGCCATTTATGGTTCCCGTGCTTCCAACGGTGTCATCATTATCACTACGAAGAAAGGAAAGAGCAGTCAGGCTCCGAGGGTCAGCTACAACGGTTCAGTTTCCGTATCCACCATTCAGAAGAAATACGATGTGTTGAATGGAGACGAATACCGGGCATACGCCCAGCAGATTTTTGGCGATGAGTTGCCGGCGTCGTTGGGTACGGCCAATACCGACTGGCAGGATGAGATTTTCCGTCCGGCCATCAGTACCGACCATCATGTGTCTATCAACGGAGGTCTGAAGAATCTTCCGTATCGTGTTTCATTGGGATACAGTTATAACAATGGTATCTTGAAAACGTCCAATTTCCAGCGTTTTACCGCATCGGTTAATCTGGCACCTTCTTTCTTCGATGACCATTTGAAGGTGAATGTAACGGCCAAATACATGAATGGAAAGAACCGGTATGCAGATGCTGGAACAGCCATTGGAGGTGCACTTTCCATGGATCCTACTCGTCCGGTATATGGCGGTGACAGTATGTATGACGTATTTGGAGGTTATTATCAGAATGCACAGTCTACTTCTGATTTTTCGGATCCGGAGTGGCGGTATACGGCGAATAAGAATACGCCGCAGAATCCGGTGGCAGCCTTGGAACAGAAAGATGACAGTGCCAACAGCAACGATTTCGTAGGGAATGTGGAAGTGGATTATAAATTTCATTTCTTGCCCGACCTGCATTTGCATGCCAGCTTGGGTGGTGAATATGCAGATGGTACACAGACTACCATTTATTCTCCCTATTCATTCTCTTACAACTATTATGGGAATACTTCGGCTGTAACTGAATACAAATACAATTTGTCGTATAACGTATATGCACAATATATCAAGACATTAGGCGCACATACCTTTGACATTATGGCCGGTGGGGAGGAACAGCATTTCCATCGGAACGGATTTACCATCGGGAATGGAGTGGATCCTTATACCGGAGACATTCATGATGCCGTGTTGAAGGAACAGACGGCGTATGCTACCCGTAATACATTGGTCTCTTATTTCGGACGTTTGAACTATACGTTGTTAGACCGTTACCTGTTCACCTTCACTATGCGCTGGGATGGTTCTTCCCGTTTTGCTGATGGAAACCGCTGGGGTACTTTCCCCTCTCTGGCTCTGGCTTGGAAGATGAAGGAGGAAAACTTCCTGAAAGATGTCAATTTCCTGTCTGACTTGAAACTCCGTCTGGGATGGGGTATCACCGGACAGCAGGATGTAAGTTCGGATTTTGCCTACATGCCGTTGTATGTGGTAAGTGACGATTATGCACAATATCCGTTTGGAGATACATATTATCATACCTCGCGTGCCAATGCCTTCAATACGAACTTGAAATGGGAGCAGACCACTACTTATAATGCCGGATTGGATTTCGGATTCCTCAACGGACGTATCAGTGGTAATGTGGACGGATATTATCGTGAAACAAACGACTTGCTGAACAGTGTGAAGATTCCGGTAGGCACGAACTTCAATGCACAAATGTTGCAGAATATCGGTTCTTTGAAGAATTACGGTGTGGAATTTGCCTTTAACGTAAAACCGGTGGTTACGAAAGACTTTATGTGGGACGTGACTTATAACTTTACCTGGAACCATAATGAGATTACCAAGCTGACCGGTGGAGATGATGCAGATTATTACGTAGAAACGGGTAACAGCATTTCCCGTGGTAACAATACGAAGGTGCAAGTCAACAAGGTGGGTTATGCAGCTAACTCTTTCTATGTGTACCAGCAGGTATATGATGAAAACGGTAATCCGATTGAGAATATGTTTGTCGACCGCAATGGAGATGGCATCATCAACAGCTCTGATAAGTATATCTACAAGAAACCGGCTGCTGATTTCATGATGGGACTTACTTCGAAGATGACTTATAAAGACTGGGATTTCAGTTTTTCTTTGCGCAGCAGCCTGAACAACTATGTGTATTACGACTTTTTGGCAGGAAAAGCGAATGTGAGCAGCTCGGGATTGTTCTCTAACACGGCGTATTCGAATACTACCCCGGAAGCCATCGCATTAGGCTTTACAGGAAAAGGAGATTATTACATGAGCGACTATTTTGTACAGAATGCTTCTTTCCTGCGTTGTGACAACATTACACTGGGATATTCGTTTAAGAATCTGTTCAAGACCTCAGCCTATAAGGGCATTGGTGGACGTGTGTATGCAACGGCTCAGAATCCGTTTATTATCACCAAGTACAAGGGACTGGATCCGGAGGTGCAGAGTGGTATTGACTCTAATCCTTATCCGCGTGCGTTTACGTTCCTGCTGGGAGTTAATTTGCAATTCTAATCTATGAAAACATTAATAAGACGTATGAAAACTAATTATTTGAAACATATATTTTCAGCGGCGATGATTGTGGCCGTTTCATTGGGAAATGTATCGTGCATTAATGATTTGGACATTAGTTCCATTGACCCGCAAAGTTCTTCCAGCTTTGATCAGGAGGGGGCTTTTGTCAAGCAGTATGCCTTGCTGGGTCTGACAGGACAGAAAGGTCTGGCAGGTACTCCCGACCTGGATGGACAGGATGAAGGGGAATCCGGATTCTATCGTACCATATTTAATTGTCAGGAACTGTCTACAGACGAATGTGTGTGGGTATGGCAGGACAACGTGGATATTCCTCAGTTTACCAGCATTGCGTGGAATTCTTCCAGTCAGCGTACCGAGTGGGTGTATGTGCGTTTGGGTTATGACATTACTCAAATGAACTTCTTCTTGGACCAGATTGCTGACAAAACGGATGAGGAATCCCTTCGTCAGCGTGCGGAAGTGCGTTTCTTGCGTGCCTTGCACTATTCTTATTTCCTGGACTTGTTTGGAAAGGCACCTTTCAAGGAGCATTTTGACAATGAATTACCGGTTGAAAAAACGGGGAAGGATTTGTTTGACTACATCCAGAATGAACTCAGCGAATGTGAGGCAGATATGTATGAGCCGGGTCAGGCTCCTTTCGGACGCGCAGACAAAGCAGCCAACTGGCTGTTGAGGGCCCGTGTCTACTTGAATGCGGAGGTGTACACCGGTACGGCAGATTATGAAAATGCCAAGACGTATGCGGATAAAGTGATCAATAGCGGATATTATGAGTTATGCGATGACTATAAACTGATGTTTATGGCCGATAATGACCAAAATGAAAAGGCCATGAAGGAAATCATTCTTCCCATTCGTCAGGATGGTATGAAGACCCGAAACTATGGGGGTTCTACCTATTTGGTATGTGGTACGCGTACGGGTGGAATGCCGCACATGGGTACTACAAACGGCTGGTCGTGTCTGATAGCCCGCAATGCGCTGGTGTATAAGTTCTTTGAGGAAGGATCTGTTCCAATGATTCCGGAAGATGTAGAAGTGCCCGGGCAGAGTGATTTTGCCAATGATGAGGCTATCGATGCTTGGGATGCACAATATGGCGTGCGGACGCAGGATATGATTCAAGCAGCAGGTGATGACCGTGCTATGTTCTATTCGGGTGCAGGTGGCGGACGCAGAACAATGGATCCGAAATCCATTACTGGTTTCCAGAGTGGGTTGTCTATTGTGAAATGGCAGAACATCCGTTCGGATGGAGCTTCTACCAGCCACACCGAATATCCGGATACGGATATCCCGTTGTTCCGGTTGGCAGAAGCTTATCTGACCCGTGCAGAAGCCAACTTTCGGCTGAATCAAAAGAGCCTGGCCTGGGAGGATATCAAGACTTTGCGTGCAAAACGTGGCTGTGTCAAGCAACCTGCCTTGAATGACATTACTGAGATGTATTTATTGGATGAATGGTCACGTGAATTCTATCTGGAAGGACGTCGTCGTAGTGACTTGGTACGTTTCGACTGCTTTACTACCGACAAGTATTTGTGGGATTGGAAAGGGGGCGTGAAAGAAGGCAAGTCGGTTAGTGACATTTACAATGTTTATCCGATTCCTGCCACAGACTTGAACAATAATACGAACATGCACCAGAATGAAGGTTATTAATCTATTAGAAGCAAGTAACATGAAAAAGATATTATTTCCCATTTTGTTGTTAGTCGGATGCGGACTTCCGTTACTGACGGCTTGTAATACAGACCGAGACGATAATCCGACATTACAGGAAGCAGAGACTTTTGTACTGGAAACTCCGGAGGACAATGTATATGATTTAGGAGAGGCTCAGGATACGATTGTATTGAATTGTGTGCAGCCTGCTTATGGCTTTACGGCGGCTACGACTTATAGTGTACAGGTTTCACTGAATGAATCTTTTGTGGATGCCACAGAAGAAGCTGAAGCTAATTACAAGACTTTGTCGACGACTTATACTTCCACTTCCATTGCATTGAAGTCTACAGAGCTGAATACGGCTGTAGTGGATTTGTGGAAGCAGGCGAACCCGGAAGCAGATGCGTATATTGGCACGGTAACTTCGGTGTATTTCCGGCTTACGGCAGTGATTACGGGTAGTGAACTGGGTAGTTCGGTATCGAATGTGGTTAAAGTCAGCCAAGTGAAACTGGGTGAAGTTGTTTCTACTTTGGAGCCGCCTGAGGCAATGTATTTAGTTGGTTCCAGCATCGGAACGGCTTGGGGAACGTGGCAACCGATGGTCAGTGTGAACGGGCTGTCCGGAGAGTTCTGGAGTATGGTTTATTTTGATGCAGGTGCCGAATTTAAATTCGGTAAGTTTGAACAAGACTGGAATGGTTATTCTAATATCCATCAGTTTGAAGATCATGCGGGAGCCGGGCTGTCAGATAATGGAGGTAATATTAAAGTCGACAAAGCTGGATGGTATATTGTTTATTTGGTAGCTGCCGTGAATGGAGAAGAGTATCAATATACTATGAGTTTCTACGAACCTAATGTGTATGTGTTTGGAAATACGGTGGGCGACTGGAACTACAATGAAGCCTATAAGTTTTCTGTTCCGGAAGATAAGAGTGGCAGCTTTGTCTCTCCGGCTTTGACGGCTGCGGGTGAAGTTCGTATGTGTATCAAGGCGAACACAGACTGGTGGCGGCTTGAATTTACCTTGAAAGATGGTGAAACCATCTTCTATCGCGAAAACAATGCGGTCAATAATGGATGGACTGATTTAGGAGCTGAATATTCTTTGACAGCCAATCCAGGTCAGAAAATATCGTTGAATTTTGCAGATGGAACAGGAACTCTTGATTAGATATTGAGGTTTTGATATATGGAAATGTCCCTCTTCACAGGTTGCTGCGGAGAGGGACATTTCTTTAAAAAACAGGTTATAATTTCTTCTACAGTTTGTATTATTCTCTAATCTCTTTCAGCTGGAAGTCCTTTCTCCGCAGGACGAAACTGTTACTCAGGTATTTCTCGCGGACAATCTTGTTTTCGGCTAGTTCTTCCGGCGTACCCTGGAACAGAATTTTTCCTTCAAACAGTAGGTAGGCACGGTCGGTGATACTCAGTGTTTCCTGTACGTTGTGGTCGGTAATCAGGATACCGATGTTCTTGTCTTTCAGTTTCCAGACGATGTGCTGGATGTCTTCCACCGCAATCGGGTCGACACCGGCAAAAGGTTCGTCGAGCATGATGAATTTCGGGTCAATGGCCAGACAGCGGGCAATTTCCGTACGACGGCGTTCTCCTCCGGAGAGCTGGTCGCCCAAGTTCTTGCGGACTTTCTGTAGTCGGAATTCAGCAATCAGGCTTTCCAGTTTCTCTTTCTGGTATTCGGGCGATTTGTTGGTCAGCTCCAGCACCGAAGCGATATTGTCTTCCACGCTCATCTTGCGGAACACGGAAGCTTCTTGGGCCAGATAACCGATACCGTTTTGAGCGCGTTTATATACAGGATAAGAAGTGATGTCTTTGTCGTTCAGGTAAATATGTCCTTCGTTGGGCACAATCAGTCCGGTTGTCATGTAGAAAGACGTGGTTTTTCCGGCTCCGTTCGGTCCCAGCAGTCCCACGATTTCGCCTTGTTTCACATTGATGGAAACATGACTTACCACCGTTCGCTTTCCGTATTTCTTTACCAGATTTTCGGTGCGGAGCACCATTCTCCCGTCGGAAGGCAATTCAAACTTTTCGGCTGTATTTTCTTGATTTTCTTGCGCTGCCATTGTCTTTTCGTTAGCTGTTCAGTCGTGCAAAAGTAGTAAAAATCTTGGCTTCTGTGGTCCTTAATTCGAAAATCCTCCTGTCTTTTATCATAATATAGCTAAAAAGCAGTACTTTTGTGCCAAATATGATTGTAACAATATGATAAAGCCTGTCACGAATCTGGGAAAGTACCTCATGTTGATGGGGCGTGTGTTTTCCCGCCCGGAGCGTATCCGGATGTATTTAAAGCAATATCGGAATGAAATGGTACAGCTGGGCATCAATTCCATCGGCATTGTGTTGCTGATCTCTTTTTTTATCGGTGCCGTGATTTGTATCCAGATCAAATTGAATATTGAAAGCCCTTGGATGCCGCGTTTCGTGGTGGGGTATACCACGCGTGAGATTTTGCTGTTGGAGTTTTCTTCCTCTATCATGTGTTTGATTCTGGCCGGTAAGGTAGGGTCGAATATAGCCTCGGAGATTGGTACGATGCGGGTAACGCAGCAGATTGATGCGCTTGAAATTATGGGAGTGAATTCCGCCTCCTATCTGATTCTTCCCAAGATCTTGGGGCTGATGACCATGATTCCATTCCTGGTGATTTTCAGTATTTTTGCGGGTATCATCGGCGCGTTTTGTACGGCCTGGTTTGCTGGGATTATGAACGCCACAGATTTGGAATACGGACTGCAGTATTGCTTTGTGGAGTGGTATATCTGGTGCAGCTTCATTAAATCTTTGTTCTTTGCCTTTATCATTGCCAGCGTGTCGGCTTATTTTGGCTATACGGTGGAAGGCGGCTCCATTGCAGTGGGAAAGGCCAGTACGGATTCGGTGGTATCAAGCAGCGTCTTGATTTTGTTTTCAGATTTAATACTTACACAATTATTGATGGGATGATACAGTTAAAATCTATATGCAAGTCGTTTGAAGGGCGTATGGTCCTTGAAAATATCGATTTTTCGTTTGATAGTGGAAAAACGAACTTGATTATTGGACAGAGTGGTTCCGGTAAGACGGTGCTGATGAAATGTATCGTTGGATTGCTTACTCCGGAATGTGGAGAAATCTTGTACGACGGGCGCAACCTGCTGGAGATGGGGAAAAAGGAAAAGAAAGCCTTGCGTCGGGAAATGGGAATGATTTTTCAGAGTGCCGCTTTGTTTGACTCGTTGTCGGTGCTGGAAAACGTGATGTTTCCGCTGGACATGTTTTCCAATGACACTTATCGTGACCGGGTGAAGCGTGCTCAGTTCTGTCTGGACCGTGTGAATTTGTTGGACGCCCAATCGAAATTTCCGGGAGAAATCAGTGGAGGTATGCAGAAACGTGTGGCCATTGCTCGCGCCATTGCTCTCCAACCTAAGTATTTGTTTTGTGATGAGCCGAACTCCGGTCTGGACCCCAAGACGTCACTGGTGATTGATGAATTGATTCACAGTATCACGACGGAATACAAAATCACGACCATCATCAATACACATGATATGAACTCAGTGATGGGAATCGGTGATAGCATCCTTTATATTTATCAGGGGCACAAAGAATGGGAAGGTACCAAGGATGAAGTGTTCAATGCTACGAATGAGCGGTTGAATAACTTTATATTTGCTTCGGATTTGTTGCAGAAAGTGAAAAAAGAAGAAAATAATAAGGCGCAGAAACTCTGATCAGGAGGCGTCGGAAAAATAATTGGAGAAAAGACGGTAGGAGGTGTGTGTGCTTTCTGCCGTTTTTCTTGACGGAGGCTTCGGAACAGCGTGAAGGCTGAAAGGGCTTTTTACAGACAAGTTGTTACGAGAGGAAGGGAGTTCCTGATTCGTAAAGGGAGATGTTTTTGGATTTTGTCAAGAATGGGGATTTCTGGCCCGTAAAGATTTTTTAGCTTGTCAGTTTGGTTATTGAAAGATTAAACATTATTTTTGCAACCACTTTTGATTTGTACGAGAAATAATTAATAATTAAATAAATAAGTCGGAAATGAATATTTCATTGCAAAATGTAGACAATGTAAGTGCTGTGCTTACTGTCCAGATTGAAAAAGCTGATTATCAGGAAAAAGTTGAAAAAGCACTGAAAACGCTTCGTCAGAGAGTAAATATGCCGGGATTCCGTAAGGGAATGGTTCCTATGGGATTGATCAAGAAACAGTATGGTACTTCTGTATTGTTGGAAGAAGTAGACAAACTGTTGCAGGAAAAGGTAGGCGAATATATCCGTGACAACAAAGTAAATATGTTGGGTACTCCGCTGCCGAAGGAAAACAACGCAAACTTCGAAACAGATGAGAACTTCGAATTCTCTTTCGATATTGCATTGGCTCCTGAGTTTAACGTTGAATTGTCTAACAATGATACAATTGACTACTATGACATCAACGTAACGGATGAAATGGTAGACCAGCAGGTAAAGATGTACACTCAGCGTACAGCTAAATACGATAAAGTAGAAGACTATCAGGACAACGACTTGTTGAAGGGTCTGTTGGCTGAACTGGATGAAAATGGCAATACAAAAGAAAACGGTCTGCAGGTAGAAGGCGCGGTAATGATGCCTACTTACATGAAGAACGACGAGCAGAAAGCTATTTTCAACGGTGCAAAGGTAAACACGGTATTGGTATTCAATCCGTCGGTTGCTTTTGACAACAACGAAGCTGAACTGGCTTCTTTGCTGAAGATCAAGAAAGAAGAAGTAGCTAACTACAAAGGCAACTTCAGCTTCCAGATTGAAGAAATCACTCGTATGATTCCGGGTGACCTGAACCAGGAATTGTTCGACCAGGTTCTGGGTGAAGGAAAAGCTCACAATGAAGAAGAATTCCGCGCTCAGATCAAGGACGTGATTGCAAAACAGTTTGAATCAGACAGCGATTACAAGTTCTTGCTGGATGTACGTACTTATTTGGCTAACAAGGTGGGCAAATTGCAGTTCGCTGATGAACTGATGAAGCGCATCATGTTGGAAAACAACAAGGATAAAGGTGAAGAATTCGTTTCTGAAAACTACGAAAAGAGCTTGGACGAATTGACTTGGCACCTGATTAAGGAAAAATTGGTAGCAGCTAACAACATCAAGGTTGAACAGGCTGATATCACTGAAATGGCAAAAGACGCTACTCGTGCTCAGTTCGCTCAGTACGGTATGATCAACGTTCCTGATGAATTGCTGGAAAACTATTCTAAGGAAATGTTGAAGAAACGTGAAAGCGTAGAAGCTCTGGTAAACCGTGTCATTGAATCAAAACTGGCTGAAATCCTGAAAGGTCAGGTAACATTGAATCATAAGGCTGTTTCTGCAGAAGAATTCAACAAAATGTTTCAATAAAACGATTTTGGTACTCGAATCTGATTGCTAAAATATTTTAAAAAAGGAGGCTTTTAACGGGACTTCTTCTGTAAGACAGAAGTGTTTTGTACTTTTGTTTCTTTGGAGGAAGGAGGTTAGAAGCCTCTTTTGTTATCATTTAATATTTGAATTATGATGGATGATTTTAGAAAATATGCTACCAAGCATCTCGGAATGAACAGTATGGTGCTTGATGATGTCATTAAGTCGCAGGCTGGATATTTGAATCCGTACATTCTGGAAGAACGTCAGCTCAACGTGACGCAGCTGGACGTATTTTCCCGTTTGATGATGGACCGTATTATTTTCCTCGGCACACAGATTGATGACTATACAGCCAATACGCTGCAGGCACAGCTGCTGTATCTGGACTCTGTAGACTCAGGAAAGGATATTTCCATTTACATTAACTCTCCGGGCGGATCGGTTTATGCCGGTTTGGGTATTTATGATACCATGCAGTTTATCAGCAGTGACGTGGCGACTATCTGTACCGGTATGGCAGCTTCTATGGCAGCTGTATTGCTGGTGGCAGGAAAAGAAGGAAAGCGTTCGGCTTTGACCCATTCACGGGTGATGATTCACCAGCCGATGGGAGGAGCTCAGGGACAGGCTTCGGATATCGAGATTACGGCCCGTGAGATTCAGAAGTTGAAGAAAGAGTTGTACACCATTATTGCGGACCACTCTCACACAGACTTCGACAAGGTGTGGGCAGATTCTGACCGTGATTACTGGATGACAGCTTCAGAGGCAAAGGAATATGGTATGATTGATGAAGTGCTTTCACGCAAACCTTCATTATAATAACGGAGATTTAATTCAAAACTAGATAGACTTTGGAAGATAAGAAAACTTCAAGGAATACCAAAAGACGATGCAGCTTTTGTGGTCGCACAGAAGACGAAGTGGGCTTTCTGATTACAGGGGTCAACGGATGTATTTGCGACAGTTGTGCGGAACAGGCGCACGAGATTGTAAAAGAAGCCATGCATCAGCAAGGAAAGGGAACGACGGATCTGAATCTGTCGGAATTGCCTAAGCCAAAGGACATCAAGGCGTTCTTGGATGAATATGTCATCGGACAAGATGATGCCAAACGCTATTTGTCTGTGGCGGTATACAATCATTATAAGCGTCTGCTCCAGCCGAAAGACAACAATGAGGTGGAGATTGAAAAATCGAACATCATCATGGTGGGAAGCACGGGTACTGGAAAAACTTTGCTGGCAAGAACTATCGCTAAATTGTTGCATGTACCGTTTACCATTGTGGATGCCACGGTGCTGACAGAAGCAGGATATGTGGGAGAGGATATTGAGAGTATCCTGACTCGTTTGCTTCAGGTGGCTGACTATAATGTGGAAGAAGCGGAAAGAGGCATTGTATTTATCGATGAAATTGATAAGATTGCCCGCAAGGGAGACAATCCTTCCATTACGCGTGATGTGAGTGGCGAAGGCGTACAGCAGGGCTTGCTGAAACTGCTGGAAGGTTCTGTGGTCAATGTACCCCCTCAGGGAGGGCGTAAGCATCCGGACCAGAAAATGATTCCGGTCAACACCAAAAATATCCTGTTTATCTGTGGAGGTGCCTTTGACGGTATTGAACGGAAAATCGCCCAGCGTTTGAATACCAATGTAGTGGGTTATAGTGCAGCAAAGGAAGCGGTGAAGATTGACCGTGCCAACCTGATGCAATACATTGCTCCTCAAGATTTGAAATCGTTCGGACTGATTCCGGAAATTATAGGCCGTCTGCCGGTGCTGACCTATTTGAACCCGCTAGACCGTACTGCCTTGCGCAATATTCTTACAGAACCTAAGAACTCCATTATTAAGCAATATGTCAAGCTGTTTGAAATGGATGGCGTAAAGCTGGAGTTTGAACCGGAAGTGTTTGAATACATTGTCGATAAGGCCATCGAGTATAAATTGGGAGCTCGTGGTTTGCGCTCTATCGTGGAAACCATCATGAACGATGTCATGTTTGAGATTCCATCGCAGCATGTAGACCGCTTTGTCGTGACATTAGATTATGCCAAACAACAGATGGGGAAGGCAAATATTTCTCGTTTGCAAATGGCATAAATAGAGAGTTTTTAGTGAGAAAATGAAAACTTCCGATGAAATATTCGCCGAAATATTTGTGTAATATGAAAAGTTGTTTATAACTTTGTTACATACGGAGACAATATTTTTACAATCAATAAACATCTAAATCCAAAGGACAATGGCGGAAAATATCAGTTTATCAGCAGCACTTAAAAAGTATTTTGGATTCGATACTTTTAAGGGGAACCAAGAGGCGATTATTCGGAACTTATTATCTGGAAAGGATACATTTGTTTTAATGCCTACGGGAGGGGGAAAATCATTATGTTATCAACTTCCTTCTTTGCTGATGGACGGAACTGCTATTGTGATTTCACCGTTGATTGCCTTGATGAAAAATCAAGTGGACGCCATGCGTAATTTTAGTGAAGAAGATGGAATTGCTCATTTCATTAATTCTTCACTGACCAAATCGGCTACCGATCAGGTGAAATCGGATATTTTGGCCGGAAAGACGAAATTGCTTTATGTGGCACCTGAATCTTTGACCAAAGAGGAGAATGTGGATTTTCTGAGACACGTGAAGATTTCGTTCTATGCGGTGGATGAAGCACATTGTATTTCGGAATGGGGACATGATTTCCGCCCGGAGTATCGTCGGATTCGTCCGATTATCAATGAAATCGGAAAAGCGCCTGTCATTGCACTGACGGCTACGGCTACTCCGAAAGTCAAAATGGATATCCAGAAAAATCTGGGTATGACGGATGCAGTAGAGTTCAAGTCTTCGTTCAACCGTCCGAACTTGTACTATGAGGTACGTGCCAAGACGGCAAATGTAGATAAGGACATTATCAAGTTTATCAAGCAGAACGAAGGAAAGTCGGGCATCATCTATTGCTTGAGCCGCAAGAAGGTGGAAGAACTGACGGAAATTCTGCTGGCCAACGGAATCAAGGCCCGTGCTTATCATGCAGGAATGGATTCTGCCACACGGAATGCCAATCAGGATGCGTTTCTGAAAGAAGATATTGATGTGATTGTAGCAACAATTGCTTTTGGTATGGGGATTGACAAGCCGGATGTACGTTTTGTGATTCATTACGATGTGCCGAAGAGTTTGGAAGGATATTACCAGGAAACCGGACGTGCCGGACGTGACGGAGGCGAAGGACAGTGCATCACTTTCTATTCGAGCAAGGACTTGCAGAAACTGGAGAAGTTCATGCAGGGAAAGCCGATTTCGGAGCAGGAAATAGGACGCCAGTTGTTGCAGGAAACAGCCGCCTATGCTGAATCTTCAGTGTGCAGAAGAAAAATATTGTTGCATTATTTTGGTGAAGAATATACGGAAGATAATTGTGGTAATTGTGATAACTGTTTAAATCCAAAGAAACAAGTGGAGGCTCAGGATTCATTGTGTGCAGTGATTGAAGCAATCATTGCTGTAAAAGAAAACTTTAAGCAAGATTATATAATTGATATTTTGTTGGGTAAGGAGACTTCTGAAGTGCTGGCTCATAAGCATGAAGATCTGGAAGTGTTCGGCTCGGGAATGGGGGAAGATGAACGATTGTGGAACGCAGTTATTCGTCAAGCACTTATCGCCGGTTACTTGACAAAGGATGTGGAAAACTATGGCTTGTTGAAAGTGACGCCCGAAGGGCATAAGTTCTTGAAAAAGCCGAAGTCATTCAAAATCGTAGAAGATGCGGATTTTGATGAGGAGGAAGTGGATGAAACTCCGATGCGGAGTGGCGCTTCATGCGCAGTCGACCCAGTATTGTATTCCATGCTGAAAGATTTGCGGAAGAAGATGTCGAAGAAGCTGGATGTTCCTCCATACGTAATCTTCCAGGATCCTTCTCTTGAAGCAATGGCCACGATTTATCCGGTAACTTTGGAAGAGTTGCAGAATATTCCGGGGGTAGGGGCTGGCAAGGCGAAACGTTACGGCCAGGAATTCTGTGAACTGATCAAGAAACATTGCGATGAGAACGAAATCGACCGTCCGGAAGATTTGAGAGTACGTACGGTAGCCAACAAATCGAAGTTGAAGGTTTCGATTATTCAGAGCATTGACCGTAAAGTGGCATTGGACGACATTGCGGTGGCAAAGGGAATTGAGTTCAGCGAACTGCTGGATGAGATTGAAGCCATTGTTTATTCAGGTACCAAGCTGAACATCGATTATTTCTTGGAGGAAATCATGGATGAAGACCACATGCAGGATATTTATGATTATTTCAAGGAGTCTACTACGGACAAGATTGATGATGCCATGGATGAATTGGGTGATGACTATACAGAAGATGAAATCCGGTTGGTACGTATCAAGTTTATTTCTGAGATGGCCAATTGATAAAGAAGATAAAGTATTTCTTTAGGATATTCTACAGCGGGTTGGTGTGTGTATACACTGACCCGCTGTTTTTTTTAAGTGATAAACTGGCTTTTTAAAAAGATGTTAACTATAGGTTTAAATCTGAATAAAATTCGTATATTTGCACGCAATAAAATCTAAAGCATAAAGCCCTATGTCATTTATTGCAGATAAAGTTGTAATGGACGGATTGACTTACGATGATGTATTGTTGATTCCGGCCTATTCTGAAGTATTACCTAAAACAGTCGAACTCACGACTAAGTTTTCACGCAACATTGAGTTGAAAATTCCGTTTGTAACTGCAGCCATGGATACGGTTACCGAAGCACAGATGGCCATTGCGATTGCTCGTGAAGGCGGTATCGGTGTAATCCATAAGAACATGTCCATTCAGGAACAGGCTCGTCAGGTAGCTATTGTAAAGCGTGCTGAGAATGGTATGATTTATGATCCTGTCACCATTAAGAGAGGTTCTGTAGTAAAGGACGCACTTGATTTGATGGCTGAATACAAGATTGGTGGTATCCCTGTAGTGGATGATGAGAATTACCTGGTAGGTATTGTTACCAACCGTGATTTGCGTTTTGAAAAAGATATGAACAAACGCATTGATGAGGTGATGACGAAAGAAAATATCGTGACCACTGAACCGGGTACGGATATGGAAACTGCTTCCAGAATTCTGCAGGAAAACAAGATTGAAAAACTGCCGGTAGTAGATAAAGCTGGAAAACTGGTAGGTCTGATTACGTATAAGGATATTACAAAAGCAAAAGACAAACCAATGGCTTGCAAGGACTCTAAAGGTCGTTTGCGTGTGGCTGCCGGTGTAGGAGTGACAAATGATACCTTCGACCGTATGGAAGCGTTGGTGAACGCTGGAGCAGATGCCATTGTGATTGATACGGCTCACGGACATTCCATGTATGTGATTGAAAAATTGAAAGAAGCGAAGAAACGCTTCCCGAATATTGATATTGTGGTAGGTAATGTCGCTACGGGTGAAGCAGCCAAAACGCTGGTAGAAGCAGGTGCGGATGCCGTGAAAGTAGGTATCGGTCCGGGTTCTATCTGTACGACTCGTGTGGTAGCCGGTGTAGGTGTTCCTCAGCTGACTGCAGTATATGATGTAGCAAAAGCTTTGGAAGGAACAGGCGTTCCTTTGATTGCAGATGGTGGTTTGCGTTATTCTGGAGATGTAGTCAAGGCATTGGCTGCCGGTGGTTACAGTGTGATGATTGGTTCTTTGGTAGCCGGTACGGAAGAATCTCCGGGTGACACTATTATCTTCAACGGACGTAAGTTTAAATCTTATCGTGGTATGGGCTCATTGGAAGCCATGGAAAATGGTTCAAAAGACCGTTACTTCCAGAGCGGTACAACTGATGTGAAGAAGCTGGTTCCGGAAGGTATTTCTGCTCGTGTACCTTATAAAGGTTCTTTGTATGAGGTAATTTATCAGCTGGTAGGTGGTTTGCGTGCCGGTATGGGTTACTGCGGTGCACACAATATCATGGAGTTGCATAATGCGAAGTTTACGCGTATTACCAATGCCGGAGTATTGGAAAGCCATCCGCACGATGTCTCTATTACGAGTGAAGCGCCGAACTACAGCCGTCCTCAGTAAATAAAGATTCTTTGAATTTATTCGCATATAATCATTCTGAACGTCAGTCAGGTCGTAATGACTTGCCTGACGGCTGGAATGATTTTTTTGTTTGATGAAGTTATAAATAAAGGTTAGTCATGCGTAGAATCCTGTTGTGGTGTGTGTATCTGCTGATGGGGGCTTGTCTGTCTGCTCACGCAGAAGAGCGGGAAGTTGTGTTCCGGATTGATGGAAAAGCCACCTCTGTGAAAGAATTTGAACATTATTATGCGCGGATACATGCCGTAAATGGTATCTCTGCCGAACATTTTTTGCCTCATTTTTTGTATTATAAACTGAAAGTGGCCGATGCCAGAAAGAAAGGATGGGATACGTTGCCCGATTTCCGGTTGCAATGCAATGTGTTGCAGGGCGAGTTAGGGAAGGCAAAGGGAGCGAAAAGCCTGCAGTCAGCTTCCATGAAGTGGGTGAAATTTCGTCAGATATCGATTTTGTTACCCCAGCATGTGTCGGCTGCTCAGGAGCGTCAGGCCCGGAAAAGTATGGATTCTGTGTATACCGCATTAAAGGGGGGAGCGGATTTTGAAGTAGTTGCGCGGAATTACCCCTTGGTGGAGGCTTCGCCTTATTCGGATGGAGAATGGATTCCGGAAGTATGTCTGGTAAAAGAATTTTCGGAACGGTTGGATACCTTGAAGAAGAATGCCTACTCGGCTCCGTTTTTTTCTCCATTGGGCATTCACGTGGTTCGTTTGTTGGATTGCAAGCAAGACGTATACCCCAACTCTGATGATACGATGGCGGAAGTAGTCGGTGATTCGGATGGAGAGGAGGAATGGGAACAGACATTGACCGATGGATTGTTGGCAGCTTACTGGGACAAACGTCATATCGGAGGACCTTCAGGAAGTGTCACCGACCAGGACTTGCAGAATTATTTTGAGGCGCATAAAAAAGATTATGCATGGGAACTTCCTCACTTCAAAGGGGGAGTGGTGCATTGCCTGAATAAGAAGGCCGCTTCTAAGTTGAAAAAGAAGTTGAAAAAATTGCCGTTGGGGGAATGGGCGAAGGAAGTTACGGCGGCTTCCCAAGAAAATCCAGGTCTGAAGGCAGAGGTGGTAACCGGCCTGTTTCAGATAGGAAGTAATCCTTATGTGGATAAGCTGGCATTCAAATGCGGACACTTTACGCCTCGTACTGACCTGCCTTATACATTTATCTTGGGAAAACGTCTGAAAAAAGGGCCTGAAGAGTTCCAAGATGTGCGGGAAGAAGTGCAACGTGATTATCGTTTGTCGATTGAAAAATCACAAATGGAAGCATTAAAGCAAAATTTCCAAATAGAAATAAACCAAGACATTTTAAAAACCGTTAATTGTAGCGGAAAAAAGTAATTAATGCCGTATCTTCGTCCTTTGTAATGTAACGGACCAAACAAATCAAATAGACAGAAAATGAATAAATTGATCATGACTGGTGTCTTGGCTCTTCTATTTGCCTTGACAGGAATAGTCCCCACTATGGCACAAGATAATGTGATTGATGAGGTAGTGTGGGTGGTCGGCGATGAAGCCATTCTGAAATCGGATGTAGAAAACGAACGTTTGAATGCCCAATATGAAGGCCGCCGTTTTGAGGGTGACCCTTATTGCGTGATACCGGAAGAACTGGCAGTACAGAAATTGTTCCTCCATCAGGCCGAAATAGATAGTATTGAAGTCAGTGACCAGGAAGTATTGCAGAAGGTAGAAGCCCAAATCGCTTGGCTGACAGAACAGATTGGTTCGAAAGAAAAAATGGAAGAATACTATAACAAGACTTCCACACAAATTCGGGAGATGTTGCGTGAGAATATTCGTGACGGATTGACCGTACAGGAAATGCAGAAGAAAATTGTGGGAGATATCAAACTGACTCCGGCAGAAGTGCGAAACTATTTCAGCCGTCTGCCGCAGGATAGTATTCCGTTTGTACCTACACAGGTGGAAGTACAGATTATTACGCGTGAACCTAAGATTAAGGAAGAAGAAATTGAACGGGTAAAGAAAGAACTGCGTGATTTTACAGATCGTATCAATAAGGGAGAGACGACTTTCTCTACCTTGGCCCGTATGTATTCTGAAGACCCGGGTTCTGCCCGTCGTGGAGGTGAATATGGCTTTACGGGACGTGGAGAGTTGACCCCGGAATTTGCCAATGTCGTGTTTAACCTGACAGACCCCAAGAAAATCTCAAAGGTTTTCCAGACTGAATATGGTTATCACATTGCCCAACTGATTGAAAAGCGTGGTGACCGTGTGAGTTATCGTCATATCCTGATTAAGCCACGTGTAGACGAAAAGGATATCGAGGCAGAACTGAACAAGTTGGACACGCTGGCCAATGATATCCGCAAGGGAAAAGTGACTTTTGATGAGGCAGCCACTTGGGTGTCTCAGGATAAAGATACCCGTAACAACCACGGTTTGCTGGCTAATCCTCAGACTTCTACTTCTCGTTTTGAAATGCAACAGCTGGCTGGACTGGTTTCACAAGAAGTGGCTAAGACCGTAGAAGGCATGCAGATTGGAGAGGTTTCTCAGCCGTTTACCATGATCAATGCTAAGGGAAAAGAGGTGTGTGCCATTGTGAAATTGAAAAACCGTATTGATGGCCACAAAGCTACTATTTCGGAAGACTATCAGCGTTTGAAGGATATTGTAACGGCTAACCGTAGTGAAGAGAAACTGCAGAAATGGATTGTAGAGAAACAGAAAAATACGTATGTACGAATCAATCCGTCTTGGCGTAAGTGTGATTTCAAATATCCGGGATGGATTAAACAGTGATGAGAATACCTGCACATGAAACAGGATACAGATAAAAAATCAGGCCGTGTAAGGATGCATCGTCTCCTGCCGGTTGTGGCATTTTGTTTGACCATACTGAGCCTTTCAGCTCAGGGAGGACTTTCTGTTCCTCAGCATCCGGTGAAGCAGGAAAAAAAACAAGCTCCGGCAAAGACTGCCCAGCAGAAAGGAGAATCCAAGCGTCCGGCAGCTAAAAGCAAGGTGTATTTGTTGCACTCCGATTTGCTGCGGAAAGATGCCCAGCATCCGGATGCCCAGATTGTGACCGGCAATGTGGAGTTCCGCCATGACAGTGTGTACATGTATTGTGACAGTGCATGCTATTATGATAAAATCAGCAGCTTTGAAGCTTTTGGTAATGTGAAGATGGTACAGGGAGATACCTTATTTCTCTATGGTGACCGTTTGTACTATGACGGATTGACCCAGATTGCGGAGATGCGTTGCAATGTACGGATGGAAAACCGTACGACTACCTTGCTGACAGACAGTTTGAATTATGACCGGGTATACAATTTAGGTTATTTCTTCGATGGAGGAACCATGATGGACGAACAGAACGTATTGACCTCTGAATGGGGAGAATACAGTCCGCAGACCAAGCAGTCCGTTTTCAATTACAATGTGAAGCTGGTCAATCCGCAGTTTACGCTGACCTCGGATACCTTGCGTTACAATACGGCTTCTAAGATTGCCGACATCGTGGGACCTTCGGATATCTGGAGCGATGCCAATCATATTTATTCAGAAAAAGGAATTTACAATACCGTAACCGGAAAGGCTGACTTGTATGATCGGTCTGTGCTGACCAATCAAGGCAAGCAATTGACAGGAGACACGCTTTTTTATGACCGCAATACCGGAGTCGGTGAAGCATTCAGTCGGATGGTGATGACAGATACAGTCAATCGGAATATGCTGACGGGTGAATATGGTTTCTACAATGAAAAGACAGGATATGCCTTTGCAACTGACAGTGCTGTAGCCATTGATTATTCACAGGGCGACAGCTTGTTTTTGCATGCGGATACATTGTTGATGGAAACCTTCCACATGGATACGGATTCCATGTACCGTGAAATGCGGGCCTTCCATAAGGTGCGTTTTTACCGTACAGATGTACAGGGAGTAGCCGATTCACTGGTCTTCTCTACGACAGACAGTTGTTTGACCATGTACCGTGATCCTATTATCTGGAACAAAAACCAGCAGCTTCTGGGTGAAGAGATAAAAGTGTATATGAACGATAGTACCATCGACTGGTCGCATATCATTGGTCAGGCGCTTTCGGTTGAAAAAATAGATTCCGTCTTGTACAATCAAGTGACCGGAAAGGAGATGAAATCTTACTTTGTGGGCGGAGACATGCGAAAGACTGAAGTGATAGGCTCCGTACGGGTGGTATATTATCCGATGGACTCCGACAGTACGCTGATTGGTATGAACGTGTCGGAGACCAGTAAGTTGGAAATCTATCTACAGGACAAGAAAATCGAACGGATGGTGATGAGTCCGAAATCGAACGGGGTATTGTATCCGATGACACAGATTCCGGCAGGGAAAGACCGGTTGGAGAACTTTGTCTGGTTCGATTATATCCGTCCGAAAGATAAGGCCGATATTTTCAACTGGCGCGGTAAACGAGTAGAAGACCAGTTGAAGAAGAGTGTACGCGGACCGGTAGTCTTGCCGAATGCTCGTTTGTTTGAAAATAAGAAGGAGGAATAAGATATGGGAATGTTTACAATGAGAAAGCCTCGCGGTTATCACCATGAATATATTTACGTGGATGAGCGCAAGGAAAAATTGCAGAAAATAGAAGATACTGCGAAACGTGAACTGGGAATGCTTCCCCCCAAGGAGTTTGATCCGGAAGACATTCGTGGAAAGTTCGTGGAAGGAACGACGTACCTGAAACGCCGCAAGGAAAGCGGACGTAAACCTCTGAGTTATGGAGCCATGTTTGTGGCGATTGTAGTGTTGCTTTATATTTTACATTATCTGATTACAGGAGAATTTACATTATGACCTCGGGAGATGTAATCCGTTTGTTGCCGGATTCGGTAGCCAACCAGATTGCAGCCGGTGAGGTGATACAACGTCCTGCGTCTGTCATTAAAGAGCTGGTGGAAAACGCTGTCGATGCCGGTGCCAAGAACATCGAGGTACTGGTGACCGATGCCGGGAAAACCTGCATACGGGTAATTGACGACGGGAAGGGCATGTCGGAAACGGATGCCCGAATGGCTTTTGAGCGTCATGCTACCTCTAAAATCCGGGAAGCGGCCGATTTGTTCGCCCTGCATACCATGGGGTTCCGGGGCGAGGCGCTGGCTTCCATTGCGGCTGTGGCACAGGTGGAGTTGAAAACCTGCTGCAAGGAGGACGGCTTGGGTACGTATATCCAGATTGCTGGTTCTCAGGTGGAGAAGCAGGAACCTGTGGCATGTCAGCGGGGCAGTGATTTCTCGGTGAAGAACCTGTTTTTTAACGTGCCTGCCCGCCGGAAGTTCCTGAAATCCAATCAGACAGAGCTGAGTAATATTGTGGCGGAATTTGAACGGATTGCGTTGGTGAATCCCGACATTTCGTTCGTATTGAGCCATAACGGTACGGAGATGCTGAATCTGCCGGCTATCCCATTGCGTCAGCGGATTATGGGCGTATTCGGGAAGAAACTGAATCAGGAACTTTTATCATTGGACATCAATACCACGATGGTAAAGATTCACGGATACATTGGTCGTCCGGAATCTGCCCGTAAGAAAGGGGCCCGTCAGTTTTTCTTTGTGAACGGACGGTATATGCGGCACCCTTATTTTCATAAGGCGGTGGCCAGTGCCTACGACAACCTGATTCCGGTAGGAGAGCAGGTTTCTTATTTCATTTATTTTGAGGTGGCTCCTTCGGATATCGATGTCAATATTCATCCCACCAAAACGGAAATCAAGTTTGAAAACGAACAGGCCGTATGGCAGATACTCTCTGCGGCGGTGAAGGAAACCTTAGGCCGTTTTAATGCGGTGCCTTCCATCGATTTCGATACGGAGGGTATGCCAGATATTCCAGCCTTTGAAAATTCTCCTTATAGTGTGGCTCCTCCGCCTACCAGCTTTGATCCTTCTTATAATCCGTTTAACACTTCGGCTGTGCCTCCTTCTGCTTATTCCTCTGCTTCCAGTGGACGGGTAGAAGCGTCTCCCTCTTTTGAGGAAGGACAGGAATGGAAACCTGTTTCGAGTGAACGGGAAACTACCGTACGTTCATCGATGAACCGGCGGGAATCGGTACCCGATTTTGGACGGAGCGGCAACTATACCCCTTCGTTTGGAGGACATAAAAACCGGGTAGAATGGGAGCCTTTGTTTGAAGGGCTGGAACGGTCGCACGAGGAGCCGTCGGATACGGTGGAAGAAGAACCGAAGCCATTAGAAACGGCGAACTGGCAAGAAGCATCGGCCGAGCCCATGCTGTCGACAGCCGAAGAGGAAAACAAAGAAAGAGTGCCGCTGGAGAATTCCATGCGTCATTATCAGTATAAAGCCAGTTTCATACTGACCTCAGTCAAGTCTGGGTTGATGATTATCAACCAGCAACGGGCTCATGTACGGATTCTTTTCGACCGCTATATGGCGCAGATAGAAAACCGGAAGAATGCGTCCCAGCGGATGCTTTTCCCGGATATGGTACATTTCTCGCCGTCTGAAGTTCCGGTACTTGAGGAATTTATGGACGACCTGAACGCGTTGGGTTTTGAACTCAGCAGTCTGGGAGGAGGAACCTATGCCATCAACGGGATTCCGGCAGGTATCGAAGGGCTGAATCCCGAAAAGCTGGTGACGGATATGGTACATACGGCCATCGAAAAGGGCTGCAAGGTGAAGGAGGAAGTGCAGAGCATGCTGGCCCTTTCCTTGGCAAAAGCCGCCGCTATCGTACCGGGGCAGATTTTGACCGATGAAGAAATGAACCGGCTGGTCGATGACTTGTTTGCCGTGTCTACTCCGAACTATACGCCCGACGGAAAGACCGTGCTGGCAGTATTGAAAGAAGAAGATTTGGAAAAGATGTTCAAGTAAGGTGTACGGTCAGGAAAGTAAAGAAGGCCGTTGTACATAGACATACAGACTGCATCGTAAAACAGAGTGTAGCCTGTGAAAGAGAAATCCCTCTATTTTTACTTGCTGTAGAGGCAAGGTCAAAAATAGAGGGATTTTTTGGTTTGTATAAGAGGGACAAAGAGCCTTTTGGGGGAAAGAATGAGATGAAAAAGGAAAATCTGAACAGCCCCTCCTCTTTTCTGAATAATCGCGTAAGTACCTGACAGACTATCTTTGCTTCAGATTAAGAAACGAAAAAACATGAAGCAATTAGTAGTCATTTTAACTTCCTTGTTCACGTGGTTACCTGCTTTTGCGCAGCGCACACTCACGTTGGAAGAATGCCTGCGGATAGGCATCGAGAACAATCTCTCGCTGGCTGGCAGTCGCAACGAACTGCGGAAAGCCCAACATCTGCTCAGCGAGAATCGGGCAAAGCTGTTGCCACAGATCAATGCAGTAGCTGGGTTCAACGACAATTTTAATCCTCCGGTATCGGTTACCGATGGTTCGGCGTACGGCAATCCCTACAACGTGACCAAGACGCTGCAATACAATGCGTCGGCAGGTTTGCAGTTGCAGATGCCGCTTTACAACCAGACGGTGTACACTGCCATTGATATTGCCCGCACGATGAACGAGCTGAACCGCCTGTCCTACGAAAAGGCCCGGGAGGACTTGATGCTGCAAATCAGTAAAATGTATTACTTGGGGCAGAACACGGTGGAACAGCTGGCCCTGATTCAGGAAAACCGGGCGCGGTTGCAGGAGTTGCGCGACATTACCCAGGCATTCTTCGACAACGGCATGGCCATGGAGGTGGATGTGAAGCGGGTCAACATTAATTTGGAGAACCTGCAGGTGCAGTATGATAATGCGAAGTCGATGCTGGTACAGCAACTGAATTTGTTGAAATACGTGATGGACTATCCGGCGGAAGAAGAAATCGCCTTGACACCGGTGAATCCAGAACAGGTGGAGTCGGTTTCGTTGACCGGGCTGCGCAGCGACTTGTATGAATTGCAGCTGCTGGAGTCGCAGGAGAAACTGGCCGGACAGCAGAAAGAGCTGATTCGCCAAGGCTATCTTCCTTCGCTGAGTCTGACCGGAAGCTGGATGTATTCGGCTTACACCGACAAAGCTCGTCATTGGTTTCATTCTGGCCCTTCCAACCATTGGTATCCGTCCAGCGGGCTGGGGCTGACTCTCCGTGTGCCGATTTTCGACGGACTGGACAAACGGGCACGTATCCGGAAGGCCCGGATTGATGAGGAGAACGCCCGGTTGAACTACGAGAATATGCGGAAGAACATGGAGACGCAGTATCTGAATGCCACGAACGACCTGATGAACAACCAGCGTAATTTCCAGAAGCAGAAAGACAATTACTTGCTGGCCGAAGAGGTCTATCAGGTGACGACCGACCGCTACCGGGAGGGTATCGCTTCCATGACGGAGGTGCTGCAGGACGAAATGCGCATGAGCGAGGCACAGAACAATTACCTCAGCGCACACTACAACTATCAGGTGGCTAACCTGACCTTGCTGAAACTGACCGGACAACTGGACCGCTTGTTTCAGACAAATACCACTCATTGATTCACTCTTAAACTATTTTGTATATGAAAACTTCCAATCATACGCTTCAGGAAAAAGCCTTGAAATTGAAAAAACAACGTCGTCGCCAGATTTTAGCCAGTATTCTAGGAATTGCCCTCCTTTTGTGGGGAGTGGTCGAAGTGGTCTGCATGTTTTTGGACTACAAGCATACGGAAACGAGCAACGACGCACAGGTGGAACAATATATCTCTCCGGTAAACCTGAGAGCATCGGGATACATCAAGAAAATCTATTTTACCGAACATCAGCAGGTGCATAAAGGAGATACGCTCCTGGTGTTGGACGACCGGGAATACCGGATTCGGGTGATGGAGGCAGAAGCCGCACTGAAAGATGCGATGGCGGGAGCTACCGTGATGGATGCCACCTTGCAGACCACGCAGACCACGGCTTCGGTCTATGAGGCTTCGATTGCTGAAATCGAGATTCGGTTGGCTAAGCTGGAGAAAGACCGTCAGCGCTATGAGAACCTGGTAAAGCGCAATGCGGCGACTCCGATTCAGCTGGAACAGATTGAAACGGAATACGAGGCTACCCGCAAGAAGCTGGAAGCTACCCGACGCCAGCAGCGGGCCGCGATGTCGGGTATCAAGGAGGTATCTAATCGGAAGGAGAGTACGGAGGCTGCCATACAGCGGGCAAAAGCAGCTTTGGAGATGGCCCGCCTGAACCTGTCGTATACCGTGGTGGTGGCTCCTTGTGACGGGAAACTGGGACGCCGGGCCTTGGAAGAAGGGCAGTACATCACTGCCGGACAATGTGTGACGTACATTCTTCCGGACAGTCAGAAATGGATTGTGGCCAATTACAAGGAAACGCAGGTAGAGAACCTGAGGTTGGGGCAGGAAGTACGGATTGCCGTCGATGCCCTCAGTGACCGGGAGTTTACCGGAAAGATTACGGCCATCTCCGGAGCCACTGGTTCCAAGTATTCGCTGGTACCTACCGACAACTCTGCCGGCAACTTTGTCAAAATTCAGCAGCGTATTCCGGTACGCATTGATTTCACGGATTTGTCCGAGGAAGATAATGCCCGGTTGGCTGCCGGTATGATGGTGGTCGTCAAGGCCAAATTGTGAGTGTCACGTTTTTAGGAATTGTTTTAAACGTAGAATTATGCCTTCTTGTCCTAAAAATTATCCGTTCTATAACTGGATGCCCAAACCGCTGGGCATCCTGATTCTGGTCCTGCTTTTTGTGCCGATTCTGACGGCTAGCGGGGTTTATACTGCCAACAGTGGGGAAATGCTCAGTGGACTGGGCATCCAGTCGGAACATATTCAGTTTGTCGGTTTTCTCACCTCTGTAGGAATGGCTGCCTTTTCGCCCTTCTTCTACGGGCTGGTGTGCCTCCGTCGGGAAAAGATGATGTGCATCGTCGGTTTTTCTTTGCTTTACCTGCTGAGTTACGTCTGCGCCAAGACTGACAGCATTTATGTGCTGGCGGTCTGTAGCGTGGTGATGGGATTTCTGCGGATGGTGCTGATGATGGTCAACCTGTTTACGCTGATCAAGTATGCGTTCGGGATGGAGGCTACTCGTAACATCACGCCCGGAAATGATCCTGTGGATGCAGAAGGATGGGACAAGCTGGACGGAGAGAAAAGCGTCAGCATGCCGACCATCTACCTGTTCTTTATGATCCTCGGACAGTTGGGCACCTCGCTGACTGCCTGGCTGGCATACGAATATGAATGGCAGTACGTCTATTATTTCATGATGGGGGCGTTGTTGCTCTCCATACTGGTGGTGTTTGTCACCATGCCTTACCACACCTATGCCTCGCGCCGTTTCCCCATCACTTTCCGGAAATTCGGGAGCGTGGTGATTTTCTGTCTGATGTGTGCTTCGGTGATTTACGTGCTGGTCTATGGCAAGGTGCTCGACTGGTACGATGACCCTTCTATCTGCTGGGCTACGGGGAGTGCCGTGTGCTTTACGGTTCTCTTTGTGTATATGGAAAAGAAACAGTATTCTCCGTATTTCCTGATGGACATCTTCAAGTTGCGTTCCATCCGGATAGGAATCCTGCTGTTCCTGTTGCTGATGATTTTCAATTCCAGCGCCTTGTTCGTGAACGTGTTTACCGGAGTTGGGATGAAAATCGACAACTGGCAGAATGCGGCATTGAACAACTGGAGCATGGCGGGATATTTCATCGGCTGTGTCATTGCCGTCATGCTGGGACGTAAGGGAGTACATTTGAAATACCTGTTCTCGTTGGGTTTCGTATTGATTGGACTTTCGGCACTGTTCATGTACTTTGAGGTGCAGACTGCTGGCTTGTATGAGCGGATGAAGTATCCGGTCATCATCCGGGCTACGGGAATGATGCTGCTGTATTCGCTGACGGCAGTGTATGCCAACCAGCGGATGCCCTATAAGTATCTTTCTACTTGGATTTGCATTATGCTTACCGTGCGGATGGCGCTGGGCCCCGGTATCGGTACGGCACTTTATACGAACGTGATGCAACACCGCCAGCAACATTATGTCACCTGTTTCGCACAAGACCGCGACCGGCTGAATCCGGAAGTGTCGGCTTCCTATGCGCAGACGGTACAGGGCATGCAGTATCAGGGTAAGAGCGGGCAGGAAGCCGAACAGATGGCGGCTATGTCGGCAAAGGGAACCGTGCAGGTGCAAGCCACGCTGTCGGCAGTCAAGGAGATGTCCGGCTGGACTTTCTACGGTTGTCTGGGCTGTGCAGTCTTTTTCCTGCTCATCCCCTGGAAGAAAAGGCGGCTGGACAAGATTCCCGCTTCTGTTTCTTGAAGATAGTCATGCGTCACGGAGAGGCCTTTCGTTTCTTAATCTATATTTTCAGCGGGGAATATCTATGGAAGTCTCTGCCGTGACGCTTTTTTTGTGTATCTTCGTACTGGTATAAAAATAACTTGAACCGGTATTATGGCTACACAAACAGAGCGCTTGATGCGCTTGAATCAGGCATTGGTGGAACGAAGGGATATTTGTTGTTCGGAAGGCGTGGTGGAAGCTTTTCCGGCTGTATTGCAGAAAACTTTCCGGATGGATTATCTGGGACTAGTGGTCTGTGAGCAAGGGAGTTTTCAGTTTACGCTGGACCGGAAACCTTTTACGGCGAAAGCCGGAGAAACAGTTTTCTTGTCCGAAGCTACGGAATTTTGTGCCGGGACGTATACAGACAACTTGCGTGTGGATATTTTGTTTTACCGGGTAGACCCTATTCGGGAACTGTTGGGCAGTTCCGTAGTAGCCATGCATCTTTATGCTACGCTGACTCCGGAGCCTTGTTATGTATGGACTACAGGGGAGGAAGAAGACATTGCCCGTTATATCACCCTGATCAGCCGTTACCGGCATGCCGCGGATAATCCTTTCGGCAGCCATGAACGGAAACTGTTGCTGCTGGCCCTGACCTATCGGCTCTGTGCCATTTACAGCCGGCGGTTGATGGAAGAGAACAAGGCTGCCGGACACAAGATTGATACCTTTATCCAGCTGATTCGGCTGGTGGAAAAATACTACAAGGAGGAGAGGGGAGTAGCCTTTTATGCTGACAAGCTGTGTCTGTCTCCCAAATATCTTTCGGCTTTGTCAAAATCTGTATGCGGATATACGGTACAGGAACTGGTGTTTCGGGCCATCATTCGCCGCAGCATGCTCTTGCTGAAAAATTCCCACAAAACGATTCAGGAAATCTCGGATGAGTTTCATTTCCCCAATGCTTCTGCTTTCGGGACTTTCTTCAAGAAAGAGACCGGACTTTCTCCTTTGCATTATCGGTGTGCGGAAGAGAATACATCGTTTGAAGAAAAATAGCGGAAATTTTCTTGTTGTTTTTCAGATAGTTAAGGCTGTTCCAAAAACGCACTTGCGTTTGAAGGAAAACGCTTTTACGTTTTACTTAAAACGTCCTTGCGTTTTGGGTGAAACGCCTTTGCGTTTGGATTGAAACGTCCTTGCGTTTTTAAGCGAACGTCAAAGCGTTTTTACTGTGGTTGTTTTTAGATAAAAAAACTGCCCCATCTTGAGGGATGAGGCAGTCTGAGTCTGGTGAATTTTTATCAATGCGTAATTACACCTCCGTCACTTGTCGGATTCTGTGTCAGGGTGCTTCCGCTCGGATAAGAGTTGATGGCTGTCTGTGGAATGTAATAAGTCACACGATAGTCAGTGGCTGGTACATCATTTATAGGGTGAGGTCCCGGATACTGTCGGGTCAGCGTGCCTCCATTACGGAACACATCGTAACTGCGTTCAGCCTGATAAGCCAGCTCCAGTTGGCGTTCTTTGTCAACCAGTTGGGCTGCGTTGGCTGCGAATGTAGTGGCATCGTAAGCGGCTTGGTCATTGATGGCCCGTGTACGTATGGTGTTGACATCCATTCTTGCTTGTTCCGGTTGGCCTAATTTTACGTAAGCTTCCGCACGGTTCAGGTACATCTCATCCAGGCGGGAGATAATGGGTGAATGTAGCTGTGATTCCAGGTTGTCTTCTCGAGAACACTTGGTAATGTAGAACATCGGATAGCCATTGTTGAGTGACATCTGATAATCAATGACACCTGTGTAGCTGCTTCCATTGTAGTTGATGGTGTAGTACTGTTCATCAGCTGTTCTGCCTATGGTGTAAGGAGTGATGGGATATCTGTCCTTCGGATTGCCGTTTTCGTCCACCGTATAACATTCAGTATAGGTATTGTTCACAGGAAGCTGTACATAGGTATATCCGGTACCTGTGGCATTGGGAGTGATGAAACGCAAGACCTCGGTATAGTTGCCGTTGTCGTCTGTGGAATATTGGGGCTCAATGAATTTGGCTCTCGCATCCACGATTCCGGCATCTCCCTTTCTCCAGTCGTTACGTTTGGTTTCGTTCAACAGGTCAAGATATTTGGCGCTGGCATACATTTCTCCCCATCCCATACCGCCGATGTTGGAGTACATACCGCCGATGGTATAATAATAATCCTCACCGGGGAAGTCGGCTGCCAAGCGTTTGATGACGAAAATATCTTCCGGATAGTTTTCGGGGGCTGTCCGTGGTGACTTCATATAGTCTTCACGCGATACCAGATGGAAGTTGGGAGATTGGATAACCAAATCGGCATAGTAGCGCGCGGAGTCCGCATATTCGGTATTGGGGTTCTCATAGGTGCCGCTCATATAGAGATATACACGTGACAGCATGGCTTGGGCCGCTTCTTTGGAAGCACAGTCTGCGTTCTGGAACGAGGTCGTAATCATCTGTTCTGCTGTACGCAAATCGTTGATGGCCTGCTGGTAGGTTGCTTTAACCGTAGAACGGTCGGGTAAAGACAGGTTGCTGATTGCGTCCTCATCTGGGGTTCCATTGACGATAGGAACTCCCAAGTTCTTGTCGGGTGCCTGGTAGTAAGGACGTCCGAAAGCCCGGCACAGGTAGAAATACATCATACCCCGCACATAGTAACATTCTCCCAATTTACTTCTGATGGTAGAATCGTCTGTCTGTTTGGCCATGTTGATGATGTTGGAAGCCTGTGCGATGGCTTTGTATCCATAGTCCCAGAAGTTCTGCAGACGATAGTTGTCGGGAGTACGTGAATAAGTGATGAATTCATAAAATGCATCGGTTGAGGCACCACGGATCATCATATTGTCGCCGGCATATTCTCCAAGACGATGCATCGGGTCTGACCAAGTTTTCAGCTGTGCATACATACCGTTTAACATGTTGTCGAAAAGTATCTCCTGGTTTTCTGCTACTTGCTCTGTGGCCATGTAGTTATTGGGAAATCGTTCTATGTCACAAGATGTAAGTATTCCTCCTGTGATGCCAAGGGATAAAAGTAGGGTTGAAGTTATCTTTTTCATAAATGTGTGCTGATTAGAAAGTTAAATTAATACCGAACATGAATTTACGTGTAGACGGATAAAGGTTGGCGCCGGCAGTGCCGATAGCTTTGTAGGTTCCGGTAGTTTCATCATAGTAAGCCGGTACTTCAGGGTCGATACCTGAGAATTTGGTTACTGTAAATACGTTTTCGGCTGTGAAATAGATACGCATGTTCTGAATATAATATTTAGACAAGTCTAAATTGTAGCCGATAGACAAAGAACGCAGTTTCAGGTAATTTCCATCTTCCAGATAACGGGTAGAGGCTTTGTTTGAATTGCTCTTGTTTCCATAAGATGCAACCGGGTGAGTTGCTATATCACCTTCTTTCTCCCAGCGTGACCATCCGTCAATCAATTTCATTTGGTTACGGTCTGTATAAGCACCGTCTGAATCATATTCCTGACGGGAATAGTTATAAATCTTACCTCCGAGCGAGAATCCGAATGAAGCGTTTAAATCAATATTTTTCCAAGTCAGAGTGGTATTGAATCCACCAAACAATTTAGGTGACGTAGCTTCTGTCATGACTTGTTTGGCTTCAGAATAGTTGCTGGTTGTTTCTCCGCTACCGTCGTTCTTGTACCACAGAGGAGCTCCATTTTTCGGGTCGACTCCAGCCCATTCACGCAGATAATAACGGTCGGTGCTGTAACCTACCTTCAATACTTTCTCTGCAGCTCCAGCAATGCTTGTATCATTACCGCCACCGCCGATAATCATCATATTTGGGTCATCTCCATATAGCTTTTCAAGTTTATTTTTATTGTAACCCATATTCAGGTCAAGGCTCCACAACCAGTCTTTTGTACGGATGATGTCGCCTCCAATAGTGAATTCCACACCTGAGTTACGCATTTCTCCTACATTTTGCCAACGACTGGTGATACCGGTCAGTCCGGAAACCGGAACCTGATATAAGATATTGGAAGTGTATTTGTTATAGTAATCAAATACGAAACGCAGGCGGTTGTTGAAGAAGTTGGCATCCACACCGACTCCGGCAGTGTAGGTCTGTTCCCAGGTCAGGTCCTTGTTTCCTACCTGGCTGATCAGAATGGCTGGAATACCGTTGTAGTTGGAAGATACGGAATACAAGCCATATTGCGGATATTTGGAATAAGGGGTATTACCTACCGAACCGTATGAAGCACGTAGTTTCAAAACGTCTACCCAGTCGGCCTTGAACCATTTTTCACGGTTGATGTTCCATCCGGCACTGATGGAGAAGAAGTTACCATATTTCTTGTCGTCACCGAAGTTGGAAGCGCCGTCTCGTCGGATGGAGGCTTCCGCCAGATAACGGTTGTCGTAAGCGTAGTTTACTTTTGCAAACACAGACTGTTTAGCCCATTCGGTCAGATTTCCTCCGACTTCTTCCGGAGTGGCTGTCGCATCCAGCACTTCAAATCCAGAAACAATACCGGTACCTTTGGCATTGATGACTTTGGCCGAGGTATCCATGAATTCGTAGGCCAGCAAGGCTTGTACGGAATGTTTTCCGAACATTTTGTTGAAAGTCAGGTATTGGTTGGTGTAGCGTTGGATGTTATTGGTTTGCTCTTCTTCCACACGTCCTTGTACACCAGAGGCACTGTCGGTACGCGGGTCTGTGTAAGTAGACTGGAAGTATCCGGTCCAGCGGTAGTTGTTGACTGAGGTGAAAGTCAGCCAATCGGTGATTTTGATATCAAAGTCAAAGTTTCCAGAGAATTCGTATGTCTTTTGTGTGGTATGGTTCCCATAAGAAAGGGCATTCAGGTAATTCAGGTCAGAGCTGTCCACCCATCCGCTGTAACGGTCGGGAACCAGGTTGCCATCTTCATCGTATGGGCTATCCCAAGGGAACATGGTATATTTGGCGGTGTAATCGTACTGGGCGTCGTTGGTATTCTTCATCGAACCTGATATGTTCGGTTTGATGGTCAACCAGGAGAAGGGTTTGTAATTGGAGCGGTAACGGAAACTGTATCGGTCATATTTATAACCTTTTACGGTTCCTTCTTCACTATAATATCCCAGGGAGAAGTAGGAACTCATTTTTTCGTTGCCTCCGGATAGGGAGAGGTTATAGTCTTGTGTGAAGCCAGCCTGTGAAGCCAAGTCTCCCCAGTCGAAGTTGGCGTTTCTCAACTCGGGGTTCCAGCGCGAGAACTTGATGTCTTCCTGATTGGGGAAGGATGCATAATAATCATAGAGTTCAGCTCCATTCATCACTTCCATCTTTCCGTTGGTCATGGTGCTGACACCCAGTTTGACGGAGGCATTGATTTTCATCTTTTCGCTCTTTCCCATTTTAGTGGTCACGATGATGACGCCGTTCGCACCTTGTGAACCGTAGATGGCAGTAGAGGCTGCATCCTTCAATATGGTCATGTTCTCAATATCCGAGGGGTTTAGTACACCAGGGTCTTCACCTACGATGACTCCATCGATTACCCACAGCGGGGAGGTACTTCCACTCAGCGTGGCACGACCACGGATTTGTACGGCTCCGTTGGAACCCGGCTGTCCTGAGCCCGGCGCTACATACACTCCGGAGACCTTACCGTTCAGCATGTTTTCCACAGTTGGTGTGGTGATATCTTTCAGTTTGTTTTCTTTCAATGTAGGCATGGCACCGGTCAGACTTTCCTTTTTCTGTACACCATAACCTACTACCACCACTTCATCCAAAGTTTCGGTATCTTCCTGCAGCTTGATGGTTTGTTCACCGGCTGTGGCTTTTATTTCTACAGTTTGGTATCCGATGAAAGAGATTTGAAGAAGTGAACCTACGGGAGCATTGATTTCATATTTTCCATCAATGTCTGTGATGGTTCCGTTGGTCGTCCCTTTTACCAGAATGTTCACTCCGATTACAGGATCGCCTGTTTTGGCATCAATGACTTGTCCTCTTAGTTTTTGGCTTTGTTGTTGAACCACCAGATTGGTACTGGTCTCGGGAGAAGTAGCGAAAGCAGGCAGAGAAGTGCTGATTAAAGCACTTGTCAGTAGGAAGCAGCTACTTTTTTTAAAACATGATTTCACTACTGTCCCGTAAAAGTGGATAAATAGTTCTTTGAAATTATTGAAATATAGTCAATTACACGGTCTTTTGAAATGAAACGGACTTGATTTTGCAACTTTGCAGTCTAATACAAATGGCTGCTA
>NZ_JACJKA010000012.1 GCF_016900355.1 Bacteroides mediterraneensis
ACTTTAGACTCTGGAAACATAGTGGTAATCGTTTAAATCTTATAATTCAGCACTATAAATTTAATACTTTTATCGCTATGTTTCTAATTATCACTGAAATATATTTATTACTATTTCGAACTCACGTTATTTATATCGGTCACGACTGAGCGGATAAAGCGGAACAATGCGTTCAATGTATTCCAATTTAGCCCGTTGTTCTTCCGTAAGTTCTGCCACAGGAAGGCACCAATAAGGAACAATGTCCGAATGTGTACCTTTTAAATTTGAATAGGCCATAGAGAACAGTTCATCCCAAGTATGATAGATTCCACCGCCATACAATCTGACCACATTTCTACGAATGGCCAGACACTTAAAACGGTTGATACGGCCTTCACGTTGTTCTAAATCTACTGGATTGGAGGGTAGATTCCAATGCACAATTTTTCGGGCATACCAATGAAAATCGAGACCTTCCTGACCGATAGAGGTCGTGGAAAGCAGGAACGGACGGAAAGGAGAATTGAAAGCCTTACGAATATTAGTGGTACGAGTAACAGATTTGTCAGTAACCGTTTTATCAATGAACGGAATGGCAAAATGACAACGCATCAGTTGTTTTTTCTCTTCCCTACCCAAAGAATCAGTGGTGTCTATGCTGAGATTGCTTGTGCCGATAATGGCATCTGTGACCACTTTTCCCAATTTCTTATCCTCTGGTTGTGCCATGTGCAGATATTCATCGAGTACAGCCTGCAGGTTTCCCATCGCACAATAATCAAGAACCGATTCGTAATAATCATCATCGTTCTTTTTATTGTACATCAAGTCTATCACAGCTGCACTTTCAGGCTTGTTGAATACAGAGACAATTGCTTTAGCCACCATCTGGGCATCTTCTTCATTTCCAGATTGCCGATAAGCACATACCGCCGGTGAAGCGATGGCAATATCCGTCATCACATCCAATGCATTTGAAGGTACATACAAGCCGGTTAAATCTTCTACTGGCTTTCCATCCAGTATTTTCATGAGCGTAAGAACAAGTCTGGCATTGTTTCGCCCTTGTTGTGGAAGGGTACGTATAAGCGAATTCTGCGCAAATTCTTCTTGAATTTTCTGTTTGATAATTTTCCGGATTACAGAAAGTTTCTCTCCATAAAATATGGCAGGAGAGAAAAGACCGGCTAAGGTTCGGCAAGGATACTCCAATAATCCGTCAGCTCTTAAACGATTCTCGCCGTAACGGTTCTTCTTTTGAGAGGTATAGCGTATCTCTAGTTCCGTTTTCTTTAATTCTCCAAAAGTATACAACTCCGAATAATATGACATCATGATGGAAATCATTCTCGGTACCATCTCCCATGAAGAGAATAGGATAATCTTGGAGAAGTTGCGGGCTTCGTTACTCTCGAATACCCCTCCGGTCTTATAGTAAGGATTGGAGGCAGGAACCCAAAGCAACAACTGTGTTTTCTTCTCATGACGTGCGCCAAATACAAGGTCGTGGAGATACTTTAATTTTCCATTGGCAGCAGGGATGGGACGATAATTGTTGATGGCATACCTCGATAGAAGCAATGCGTCCATTTTGCCATATCTTTTTACATCTGAATGTGATAATGCCGAAATAATTCGCTTCTTCAGTTCGTATTTATCCATAAAGGACAACAAATAGGGTGAAGATTTGACGTATTCCATGGGAAGATTTCCCAAACGTACTCTTGTATTTTCATGGCTCAGACAATCCATCAGATGCTGGCCCTCTGCAAACGAAAGGATATCTTCCGGCATGACCTGCACATCACCTACACAGGAATCGTCTATAATGCCACTGTTGAACCGCTCCGTACGGCACATCACTCCATACAGAGCCTCTTCCGCTTCGTTCTTGGCAGTCACAAGCGGGGTCAAATCAACCACATCGGTACGTTTCAGTGCAGCAGAATAGGTGTGCCATATCAACTTGAACCGGTCGGTTTTATCTTTTGTGGCATATAGGAAGTCCATTACTTTCATAAAGTCCTGATAATGCTCGTCATTCCCATTCGTATTCAACTCTTCAAGGGTGGAATAAGGTTTGTAGGGCGTAGCGGAAAGTAACAAAATCTTCGTATTGGAACGCTTGTCGTCAAAGAATTTGTTGGCCAGCATGGATTGCTCGTCATCGCCTTGTTCAAGCAGCGAATTGAAGCGTTGAAACTCATCCATGATGACCAGGTCCGGATCGAGCATGTCAATACTGATTTCTGCGAAAATACGACGCAGCTTGTTGATCATGTCTGCCCGCTGACGATTGTCGCAACCATTCTGTGCATATTCAATCAGTTGATTGATGATAGGATCCGACAAACTCGTCTGTAACTTACCATGCATTTCACGAAGATAATCATCTCCGCACAATTCGATTTTGTCGTTATAAGTATGGATAAGCTCCTGCCAGTTTTTTACCTTACAGCTAAGAAAATCACTGATTACTTCCTTATACTCTTTGAATTGGGGCAGTCCGCATAAGATATCACACATCAAGGCACGTTCATTGGCTGTTCCTTGTGCACTGTAAAAACGGAAGGAAGTGGAAGGAGTCAGCGGAATGATTGATTCAGGCATTTCTCCCTTCTCGTGTTGTTCTGCAATCTGTTTTTCAGCCGATTTGATATAGAGATGCTGCATTGACAGACGGCTCTCGCTGATGCTCATCCGATTTTCAACCCCTAATTTTTCAATGTTCTGGTCGGCTATGTTGGCATTTGAACAGATATAAACCACCTTAAAGAAGTCATCCTTCTTCTGCTTGTGCCATTCACGGACCAGATTGATGACTTGTTTGGCCACGAACGTCTTGCCCAGTCCCACTTCATCAGCGAGCAATACCCTACGGTGGCCTAATTCTTTATAGATATGCAGGATACGATTTGCGGTGGCACACTGAAAATCTTTTACCTCCTGACTCATAAGCGTTTGATTTGTTTAAGAACGTTTTCAAATGTATTATACATCTCCATGAAATGGTCCGGGATGACCGTCTCGTCTGCTTTCTCCACGATTTGCCGAATAGAAGCGATACGGTCAGGGTCTTTATAGGCCATTTTCACCATGTCTTCATAAAGTGAAGTACTGATTTGCTGTTCCAGAGAGGACGCGTTGTCATTGGCCAGCTCCTTTTCCAGTTGCTGGCTTTCCAACAGATACTGTTCCACCTCATCTGTCAGCATGAATGTCAGATAGTTGATGAACTTTCCTTTCGTATTGATAAAGGAACGGAATATCGCTTTGTCCCGTTCATTGACTGGTATTCCTTTCGTCTGTATTTTTATCAGACGGCGCAACCCCCCAATCCGTATCGTATAGAATTCTGTCAATGCATCCAGTGGCATCTCCTTGAATGTCATACCGTTGGCCAACATTTGTTCCTTGCCGTCACATCCTAAAGGACAAAGAAAAACAGACTCCGAAGGCATCCTGTGAGCCAGACATTGAATGGTAATAGTATAGCCTCCGTCATCGGACGTAACTTGTGCCTGCTGAATGGCTGAAATTGCACGACGTAACATCAATTCGTTGGTGACATCCTCTTTTCCACTGTCTTCCTCTGGTACCGAAAGGACCTGCTCGAACATACATTCCTTGCTGTCGTTAATCAGTTCATTCCGGTATTTTTCATACGAAGATTGATAGGGAGCGAACTTCAAGTGCAATAAAAACTCCACATTCCGTCCGAATCCATTCATGGTGGCATTGGTAGAACCGAGATACAGATGATTATAACTAAGATTGCCTTCGTACCGGCGTATGAAATACACTTTCTCGTGCAAGTCGACAGCCACATCTTTTTCCACCTTGTCGGTCAGTACTTCCTTCGGAGCATAAACACCACCATTATTAAACAAGTTTATGACCTCTTGCGTAACCGAAGCCTGTCGTGTGATGAGTGTTTTTTTGGCACCCGGACTGCAACTGACCATCTGATTCAAGATATTCTTGTCCACGAAGGGGGAGATGACCAGCATTTCCGCCGCATGATTCAGCATACTTTGCTCAAAGCACTTTGTATACCCATCATATCCTGGTATCCCCATAGGGAAAAACTCGTAATCCTCAAAAGGAGAATCGGTAAGGTCAAATCGTTCTATGTAGTCAATGTCCTTACAGAGTGAACTCATATTTTTACGGATGGTACGGTTATCGGCTTTTGCGATTAACCATGTGAGGAAGTCTACAAGCGGTGCATGCTTACCTTGCGCTTCTCGGGTG
Source organism: Bacteroides mediterraneensis (assembly GCF_016900355.1). GTDB lineage: Bacteria > Bacteroidota > Bacteroidia > Bacteroidales > Bacteroidaceae > Phocaeicola. The sequence continues at coordinate 4,237 of NZ_JACJKA010000012.1, forward strand.
GCCGGTTTGGTTCCGATTTTACCGATGAGTTCACATACCACATCCAAGTCATTGGAGCCGGTAAGGTTACGGGACAGGACAATCAGTTTGATCTGCTGAGCACCGGTGTCCGGGTTCGTTTCTTTGATAATCCATACTTTGGGATGAAAATTGACAAAACCACCACCTTTTGCTTGCAGCGTTACCTGTACAACGCTCTGCTCCAGGAGTGAATACACTTTGGAATTGGCTTGCGGTACTGCCATACATCCGGCGTTGCAGAAAACGGCAAACTTGCCTGCCGATTGATTGATCGTCTCCAATATCAGGTGAGGAGAGCGCATGGCCGTTTCCGTCAAATCGGTCATCGTACCCAACATAAAAGGGACCGACAACAAGGAAGGCATGTCCAGACTGTAGGTGGTACAAACCGCATAATCTATTACAAAGCCATCGCTTTGCAACACATCCGTATAGACAATGTCATTCCATAATGCATCAGCCATTGATTGCCTCCTTTCTTAATTCCTCGGCAAAGGTCTTTACCGTCTCCCATCGGTAGGTGAGTTTATAGTAGTGTATACGATTCTTCTTATCGTAAATATATGCAGGATTTCCTATTTTTCTGCGATTTCCCTTTACTCTTCGTTCCCGGTTGATAATCAACTGATCCAAACCTCCATCTTCTTCAATATCATTGGCTGCAATGCGTTCCGCAACTTCTTTGCAAAACCATTTTCCACTGTTTTCCCGTATGCTTACGGCATTCAGCACTTCGTCTATGTCCGTACCACTATTCCGGTATTCTTCAAGTTTTTCCTGAAATTCGATTCGCATTTCTTCATCCTGGTATTGCGAATAGATATAGTTATAGCGGATGTGTACCATATATATAAAATCAGCGAAACGCCGGGCCAAGTCTTGCAGTTCTCCAATCTCCTGCGGCAACTGGCGGGAGGAAATTTGCTCAAAACTATCGGCTATCACAAAGTCAGGATGATCTACGATGTAACGTAATAAGGTACCTTGACATGCTTCTGCGTTCAGAATGTGATCCACAATAAAGTCTTTATCCTCTACGGTCAGGTCTAATGTACATTTCTGGGTAAAATCATAATCCACATTAGGGAAAGAGCAGAACTGGAACAAGCCAGACTTCTCATCTGCATCATCATTCGTATCTTCGTCATCCGTCTTGGTCACCTTAGGACCATTGTGCAAGGCCTTTGAAGTAGAATAAATCAGTTCATACAACTGTGGACTGCGTAAGATGCCAAAAGTCTGCAATCCTGAATTGTAGATGTATGCCGGATCATATTTTACATAATTGTTTGTATTTTTACCAATCATCTCACTTCCAGTGATGCCTCGTTTGTCCGCACTGCCTTCGTAGAGATTCTTTGTCATGATGCGTTCCAGCCGGATTATTTCCGCTTTCACCTCCGACAAACGGTTATATCGTTTTTCAGTTGCCTTGCGATAGAGTTGCGGCATGAGCGAGAAATATTTCATGTGCTTTTGCAGGGTAGATATCCCGGGAAACATACGGTCTGCGAAAGCGTCACGGATACGGCCAATGCCGAGTTCGTCGAGAGCTACAGATTCCGAAGTCATCTTCAGTACTTGCATGACCCGGGTTTGCTCTTCTCTGTTACTGTGTATATATCCTAATTTCATAAAATTCAACTTGACTTGTTAAATTTCCATCTTCATGATTAGAGTTTTTTCAGCTTCTTCTGTTCCTTTTCAAAGTTCTCCAGAAAATGAATCTCTACGGGCGAAAGATTATAGACTGTCCGTTCCTTAAACTTGTCGTATTCCGTATCTGCCTTCTGCTTCGCTAGTTCGGCAGAAATCTTTCCGGCATGGTTTAACAGTTCTTTTCCAGAAAGTTTTAGAAAATCATCCAGTTTTTGAATCCAGTCTTTCATATACATAGGTTTATGTGATTTGGCCTGAAGCTCAGCAAAATCCAAGTACAGACTGACGATTCGGTTGAGTGTATCCAGTTCATCAGAAGAAAGATAATTTTTAGCTATCTCTGCATCAGTACGTTTAGGTAATGCTCCTGTCCATGAAGTTAATCCCATGAAATCTTTCTCCGCATCAGCACGTTCGTATATTATTTCGGCAGCAGTATGACCATGTACAGAGAAGTGCATCTTGTTTGTACAGTTTTGAAGAACTGCATGGTAACCTCTGTACGCGGATCATAATCAATGCTCAGTGCATAGATTTCGAGTATCTTGCGGTAGAACACTTTTTCGGAAGAACGGATGTCACGAATACGACTGAGCAGCTCGTCGAAATAGTTTCCTCCACCAGCTCTCTTCAACAAGTCATCGTTCATCGCAAATCCCTTTACGAGATATTCGCGCAAGACTTGTGTAGCCCATATTCTGAACTGTACGCCACGGTGCGACTTGACACGGTAACCTACACTGATTATCATGTCGAGGTTATAATATGCCACCTGATATTTTTTATTGTCAGAGGCAGTTGTTGCAAAAAATGCAACAACTGAATCCGGATTCAATTCTCCATCCTCGAACACATTCTTTATATGCCTTGAAATGGTCGATTTGTTTCTCTGAAACAGTTCTGCCATCTGGTCAGCAGTCAGCCATACCGTATCATTGCATAGTGTTACTTCTATTTTCGATTTGCCATCCTCTGTCTGATAGAGAATTATATTTCCATTGTTAGGCTGTTCATTCATGGTTGATTTTTTTTACAGATACATCTGTCATAGTAATTTTCAGAACAACTGTCGAATAAGAAAGTCTGTCTTTTCAAATGTTCAATCTGGTTCCACAAAATGTTCAATCTGCTGAACAAAAATGTTCAATCACTTCCAAAGATACAAAAATATTCCTTCCTACAAGAAAAAACCTCCTCCAAACGGTCATTTCCCCGCTTTCCACTATCTTTGCGCCATGAATTACTTGGAATTGTTTGGAACCCTCGTGGGCTTGGTCTATCTGGCACTGGAGTATCGCGCCAGCATCTACCTGTGGCCGGTGTCCATCATCATGCCGGCTATCTATTTGGTGGTGTATTATCAGGCCGGACTGTATGCTGATTTTGGAATCAATGTCTACTATCTGCTTGCTTCAGTATACGGCTGGATGGCCTGGAGTTGGAAAAAGAAGAAAACGGACTCCGCACAGCCTGCCGTGGAACTGCCCATCACGTCCATGCCGCGCAAAGTATATCTGCCTCTGACGGCCGTGTTCGTAGTGTGTTGGCTGGCCATTGCATGGATACTGATTGAATGGACCGACAGCAATGTACCTTGGACCGACAGCTTCACCACAGCCTTGAGCATAGTGGGAATGTGGATGCTGGCCCGCAAGTACGTGGAACAGTGGGGAGTATGGATAGTGGTCGACTTGGTGTGTTGCGGACTGTATTTCTACAAAGGACTGTATTTCACGGCGGTACTTTATGGCGTATATGCCGTAGTAGCTATTTTCGGATGGAGAAGATGGCGGAAAGAGATGATTTCTGAACCACAAACTGAAAACGAATAATTGAACAAGTCACATGGAACACAACGAATATAATCATAAGATGTATCCTGAGAAGGAGGAAAGACTACAGGCCGTCTTACCCTTTATGCCCGAAGCGATCGTGGTGGGCAACGGCGATTTTCCTTCGCATCCGTTTCCACTGGCCATGCTGGACGCTTCGACGTGCGTAGTGTGCTGCGACGGAGGGGCAAATGCACTGGTAGAAAGCGGACGGGTGCCCAGTTGGATAGTAGGCGACGGCGATTCGCTCTCGGAAACGAACCGGGTGCGTTTTCACGACCGGATACACCGCATCTCTGAACAAGAGACCAACGACCAGACGAAAGCCATTACCTTTCTGGCTGCCAAGGGTATCCGGCGGATTGCTCTCGTGGGAGCTACGGGCAAGCGGGAAGACCATACCCTGGGAAACATCAGCCTGCTCATGGAATACCAGCAGATGGGACTGGAGGTGGCGATGCTCACTGATTACGGGTCGTTTGTGCCGGCCGAAGATACGGAAGAGTTCGCTGGATTTCCCCGTCAGCAGGTATCGGTATTCAATGTGGATGCGGTGCAGCTGCGGAGCGAAGGGTTGCGGTATCCGCTGTATGACTTCCATAGCTGGTGGCAGGGAACGCTGAACGAGGTGACCGGGAACGGTTTCCGCATTCAAGCAAAGGGTCGTTACTTGGTGTATCGTACCTATGAAGCAAAGAAATAAAAAGCTACGCATACTTTTTTCCGAAGTGCTGACTATTTCAGATGAAGGGAAAACCGGACTCTCACAGTGGATGGGAATATTCACTTCACCTGCAACACATCAAAAAACCGCTTGATATCAGTCCCCATTTACTTATGCTTGTAATCAACTGATTATCAGATAACTAATATTTTCTAAAAAACGCAAGTGCATTTGCCTTAAAACGCAAGTGCGTTTTACCTGAAACGCCTTTACGTTTTCCTTCAAACGCACTTGCGTTTTGACTGAAACGTACTTGCGTTTTTCAGGAAATCCTTTCTCCTTGATTTTTAGGTAAATAAATCATTTGTTTTCTTGGTTTTCTCAAAATAAATCGCTAATTTACGTCCGTAGATTTTAAATGTAATGCCTATGAAAAAGTATGTAGCAGAATTAATCGGAACAATGGTTCTTGTATTACTGGGTTGCGGCAGTGCCGTATTCGCCGGGGGAGTGGCCGACACAGTGGGTGCCGGAGTAGGAACCATCGGAGTAGCTATGGCTTTCGGACTCTCCGTCATCGCCATGGCTTATACCATCGGAAACATATCCGGTTGCCACATTAATCCGGCCATCACGCTGGGAGTGTGGCTCTCGGGAGGAATGAAGACCAAACGGGCGCTGATGTACATGCTCTTTCAGGTGGTAGGCGCCATCATCGGTTCGCTGATTCTGACCTTGCTGGTATCGACCGGTGCGCACGGAGGACCGACAGCAACCGGCTCCAACAGTTTTGCACCCGATGCCATGGGACAGGCGTTCCTGGCAGAAGCCGTGTTTACCTTTATCTTTGTGCTGGTGGCCTTGGGCGCTACAGACGAAAAGAAAGGGGCTGGCAATCTGGCGGGACTGGCCATCGGACTGACGCTGATACTGATTCACATCGTGTGTATCCCGATTACGGGTACTTCCGTAAACCCGGCTCGCAGCATCGGACCGGCCTTGATGGAAGGCGGACAGGCCATCGAACAGCTCTGGCTCTTCATCGTGGCTCCGTTTGTGGGAGCGGCTTTCAGTGCCCTCGTGTGGAAGTTCCTGCGCACGGATAAATAAAGAAGGACCCTCGATAGCATGTCTTTTTCATTTAAAAAGCGTATCTTTGCAGCCGGTTTTTAAATAAAGGAAAAAGATATGCTATCGCACGGAATTTATTCTATCGTTTTACTGATTTTTTCGAACATCTTCATGACGTTTGCCTGGTACGGGCACTTGAAGATGCGTGAGGAGTTCAGCTGGTTTGCCGCGCTGCCGCTCATCGGGGTGATTGCGTTCAGCTGGGCCATTGCTTTTTTTGAATATTGTTTGCAGGTACCGGCCAACCGACTGGGTTTCAAGGACAGCGGCGGACCGTTCGACATCATGCAGCTGAAAGTGATTCAGGAAGTGATTACGCTGACGGTCTTCACGATATTTTCCATGATTGCGTTCAAGATGGAATTGAAATGGAATCACCTGGCTGCCTTTTTCTGCCTGATTCTGGCTGTGTACTTCGTGTTCAAGAAATAAGCGGCGAGGTCAGTTCTGCCGGTCGCGCAGGCGCTGGATTTCGCGCTGCACGTCGTACTGGTTGTTTCTGATTTTATCTTTCCGCAAGAATTCTTTGCGCCGGATGGAGTCTTCGGCTTCTTTCCGGCGAATATACTCATACAAGTTTCCCGCATCCTCCTCCCGGGCTGGTTGCGGGTTTTTCTTTTTCTGCACTCCCAGGGTGTCGGGCTTCGCTGCCGGCTGGGTGGCCTTGACGGAATCGGGAGTGGCATAGACAGGCAGGAGAGGGGCTCCCGAAAAGGCAGACTGGAAGGGGAGAACGGTACGGGTGGTATCGGCCTTCCGGGCAGCAGTGTAACGGTAGAAATTGGGTACCTTCAGGCTGTCGGCGGCGGTAGGCACGTAGTCGGCATACGTCTTCCAGGCGTTGGCATGCTTGCGATTGTGGGCCAGCATCCGTCCGCGGGGAGACAGATTATCGTAGAGGAAACCGATGAAATCGAGCCCGCCGATGCCGAAAATCGGCCCTATCGGTGCATTGAGGTCTCTGTACATTCTTCCCGTAGAAGGCATCAGGCTGCGCCCATAGTTTTCATCCCTGTAGACTTGGTTGGGATTCAGGGTCCAGGAGATTTCCCATTTCTTGGGACGTCCGGCCACCAGCACGTCGTACACAGGGTCTTCTCCGAAACGGGTCCAGATGGTGTAGGGTTCCATGCGGACATATCCTTCGGGTTTCTTCACCTTGGTGGTATCAATCAGGCTGCGGGGCACTTTCAGGTCGACCTTGAAGTCCATCCATTTCTTGTTGAGCGGAGCCTCCAGAGGCTTGTTCTCCGGTTTGCTCGAAGGGTCAAAATCGAATTGAATCATTTTCACGGCATCCATGTTGAGCTGCAGTTCCTTTTCCTGCTGCTGAGCCATGGCCGGAAGAATACCGGCTGTACATAGGAATAAAGTCAGTTTGGAGGATAAATGTGATGCGTAGTCCATGTCGTGTGCGTATTATAGTCCTTTCACTCGTCCGCCCTGCATCCAGCATTTGCGATAGTAGGGCTCTTCCAGCCGGCTGACAATGACCCCTGCACTGGTGCTGGCGTGGATGAATTTTCCGTCTTTCAAATAGATACCTACGTGGTTGGCGGTCTTCTTGCGGCGTCCGTCGTGGAAGAACACCAGGTCGCCTTCCTGCAACTTGTGTTTGCTCACCTTGCGGCAGTCCTTTGTCCGCTGAGCCTCCGAATTGCGCTGCAGTTTCTTGTGGTACACTTTCTTGTAGACGGCCGACGTGAAGCCTGAGCAGTCTGTTCCCCGGTGAGTGTTTCCTCCGTGGCGGTAGGGCACGCCAATCCAGTCGGCTGCTTCTACATACAGGCGGTGGTTGTCGTCGGCATCAATGTCCATTTCCAGACGTACAGCCGCACGTGCCAGTTCCCGGTAGTCCACGCGAGGGGCACGGGTGCCGCACGATGAAAACAAAAGTGTGCACACCAATACAAGCATGCACACCGAAAAACGAGTGATACGGTTTCTGTACATATCATGTGATTTTAAAACAAATGTACACAATATTCTCGTTACCTGATAATCGACTTAGCGTATTTTAGAACCTGTTGAAGATTGTTTTATTTTATTCCTTCACCTCGAAATAGTCTTCCAGCTCTTTTCCTGCGGCACCGTCGGCATTGTCGAGGTCGCGAAGCAGGTGTCCCTGTTCCAGCAGTACAATACGGGTACTGAGGTCCACGGTGTGGCTCAGGTTATGGCTGGACACAAGAATAGTGGCTTTATGTTCCTCGTGATAATGCTGGAGCAAGTGCTTGAGCAGCGACTGTGAAGTAGGGTCGAGGAAGTTGAACGGCTCGTCCAGGATGACGAGTTCCGGATTGTGAAGCAGGGCGGTGACGATACCCATCTTCTGCTTGTTTCCTGCCGAAAGATTGCGGATGTATTTCTTTTCTTTCAGGATTTCATCGCCTAAAAAACGTTCATAGCGATGGATGCGCTCATGAAGGGTAGCGGCATCGAACCCATACATGCGCCCGCAGAACTGGAAATATTCTTCGGGGGTGAGGTAATCTATCAGAAAACTCTCGTCCATGTAGGCTCCCACACGCAATTTCCAGTCTTCACTTTGTGACACGTCGGTACCATCCAGGCACACGCTTCCGCTGTCGGCTTTCAGCAAATCGAGCATCAGTCGGAAGAGAGTGGTCTTTCCGGCACCGTTGTTACCCATCAGGCCCAGTATTTCAGGCGCCTGCAGGGTGTAGTCTGGAATATCGACAGCCGTCTTGCTGCCGTATGTCTTTTTCAAGTTCTGTATCTTGATTTCCATAAGGATTCATTGTGATTGGTTACAAATAAAAGTTACCTGGTTTCGCGCAGATTCTCCAGAAGTGAATGTCGCTTCCGGAATACTTTCCGGTAGAGTGCCCTGCACCAAAGGGGATGAAGCAGGATGCCCGGCAGGCCCAGCAGGGCACATACCAGATAGGCCGTAGAGGGTTCCATCCATAAGAACAGGATGCGGCAGAGGGCTATCGGCATGAAAAAGGCAAAGGCTACGCTCAAGGCCTGATAGGGAGAGTTCCACTGGCCTTTTCCCATGAGGGAAGCGTCCAGCGGAGCAGTCTTCCGGTTCACAAGGGCCAGCAGCATGATGACCGGAAGGGTGACACCGGCCGTGTAGACCAGCTGGCTGAAGACCAGCAGGACGGGGGTGCTCCCCCAAATCAGCGCAGGCACCATGCACACCAGCGGAATGACCAGCAGCAGGCAGTACACGTAGTATTTGGCCCGGAACAGATAGAGCAGGGAGCCGCGGTGCATCAGCAGTCCGTCGAGGTAGTTACCTTCATAGGCCATAATACGCGACAAGATGCTGATGGCGTATCCCGTAAAGCAATACACCACATACAGATGCAGGCCGAAAAATTCGTCCTCACCGGTATGGCTGAGCCCCAGCAGGCTCAGTGCAAACAATACGATGACCACAGTCATCATCTGGAAATTCTTCCGGGGAGCCTTGTTGCGGAATATCATCTTCAATTCCAGTTTCATATATTCTCCCGTCAGTCCGAAACGGTCGAGGAAACGGTAGCGCCCGGCATGTTTGCTTTGCGGCACTTTCTCCCGGCGATTCAGTTCGCTATAGATACAAGCCATCTGCACCCGGCTGTTCAGGAAGCCCAATAGCGCAATCACGGCCAGTACGCCCAGGTAGGCCAGTACGCGGCCTTGCATGAAGGCCTCGCCCAGTGTCATGAAGAAACGGCTGATGCCTCCTTCCGGGAAAAGGAATTCTGCCAGTAACTGCAGGCCATAGAACCCGAGTGGGAGAAGTACCCAAGCCGTATGACGGCGTTGCAGCGTACGCACCAACACGCTCCAATAGGCATTGGCCACCATCAACAGCCAGATGCCTGCCGCATAGCCTATCACACCGGCTATACCGAAGAAACGGACCACGGTCATGGCCGCAAAAGGTACAAATAAAAAGAGCCAGAACAGATTGAACGCCTTCAGTCCCACCTGTACGAGCAGGACATTAATCAGTTGTTGTTTTCTGACCGGCCACAAGAGATAGGGTTTGATTTCCTGCGTAGGAGTCGGGAAAAGGAAACGCAGCAGAAAATCCAAAAACAGGATGCCCGGCAAGCAGGCATTGAGCACATCATAGGGTTCCATTCCGGAAAACCCTTTTTCAAAAACAAAGGGCAGCGAAACCCCGATTAAAACGAGGTACGCTGCCCAAAATGCGACAAACAGATAAATCAGAAACTTGGCAAAGCGGTTCCGATCGTACATCGGACTCCGCCTTGCAGCAAGTTTTTGATTTCTCCGTATTTCAGTAAATAACATACGCGGAGTAATTGTTCTGTTTCCTTATTTTTCTACCGGAGAACTCATGCTGACTTCCACTTCGTTCTTCTGTCCGAAGAAGGCCTTGGCAAAGGCTTTCAGGTCGTCGCCGGTGATGGCGTTCACTGCTTCTTCGTATCCGGTATTCATATCCAGATTTTCCCAGTAGTACGTGTTCAGGATACCCATCCAGTAACCGTTTTCTTTCTGGTTCTGCTTGTAGGTCTTCAGCATGTATTCCTTCACCTTGCTCAGGTCATCACTCTCCGGACCGTTGGCAATGAATCCTTCAATGCCTTCGTTGATGAGTTTCACCATATCTTCGCGACGGTTCGGGTCGGTATCGAAGTACACCTGGAAGGCACCTTCTTCGCTCGGATACTTGCTCAGGCTTCCGCTACAGCTTACTCCGTAAGTTCCTCCGGCATCTTCACGTACGGTACGCAGGTAAACCATGTTGAGCAGCTGACCGAGCATGCTCATCTGCAGCTTGTTCTTCATGTCATACTTGCAGTCGCCGGAATAAACCATCAACACGCTGGCCTTCGGAGTTTCCAGTTCTTTCACGAAATTGTTTTCGTACATTCCCTTGCGGATATCCATCTTGGTATCACGGAAGTGTTCGTTGCGCTTCGTTGCCGGCAGGGCACCCAGGTACTGTTCAATGAGCGGAGTAGCTGTCTTTTCATCAATGTTACCCACCAGAATAAAGGTAAAGTCGCTGGCATCGGCAAAACGATTCTTATACAATTCCATTACCTTGTTGTAGTCAATCTTGTCGAGCATGTCGGCTTTCATAGACAAAGCACGCGGATGATGATTGTAGAGTGCTACGGTAATAGAGTCACTGAACGCGGTCATCGGGTCAGCTTCCTGGTTGGCCAGAGCCGCTTTGTTACGCGTGATGAAAGAAGTGAAGGCTTCCTGATCCATACGCGGTGCCGTGAAGCGCAGGTAAGTCAGCTGAAGCATGGTTTCAAAGTCTTTCGGAGAGCAGCTACCAGACAATCCTTCGGTCAGAGTATTGACTTGTGCGCTGGCAGATGCCATCTTTCCAGCCAATACTTTGTCCAAATCTACAGAGTTGAAGTTACCCAAACCTCCTAAAGAGGCAATCTGGCTGATCAGGGCAAACTGCAGTACATCCTTGTCGTCGAACTGAGAAGTTCCACCCGGACTGAAGGCCTGCATACGTACTTCGTCGGCCTTGAAATCGGTCGGTTTCAGGATGACACGCACACCGTTGCTCAGGGTCAGGATGGTAGAACCGAACACGCCCTGTTCTGTCTTGACCACCTTTCCAGCCTGCGGTTTATCCTTAATCAACGGTTCGTCGGAAACCTTGTCTACATACGGAGTCAGTTTTTCGGCTTTCACCTTATCCAATACGGCTTTCAGTTCGGCCTCCGTCGGGTATTTCATACCCTCCTTTTCAGGACAGAACACGCTGAGCACTACGTTCTTTTCCGTGATGAGCTGTTTCATCACCTGGTTAATGGCGTCTACCGGAATGTTCGGTACCACCTGGTTCATGATAGCATATTCATTCTCGATACCCGGAATCGGTTCATTATCAATGAAGTTGCGCACGTATTCATTTACGTAAGCACCGTTACGCTGCTTGTTGCGTTCGTTGTAAGCCGATTCCAGTCCGCGCAGGTAATCCGCCTTGGCACGGGCATATTCGCTGGCTGTAAATCCGAACTGACGCACACGTTCCAGTTCGCGCATCAGGGTTTCGGTAGTCAGGAGGATACCGTCTTCCTTAGCAGCCGCATACGCCATGAACGCATCCTTGGTCTTAGCCACGATAAAGTCACCATCCTGCACACCAGCTTCAATGAACGGCGGATTGGCCTGCTGGGTCAGTTCATTCAGACGGCTGTTGAGCATGCTTTCGATGGAAGAAATCATGTAGTTCATCACCAGATAACCCATGTTGTTCTTCTGATCGTTGGGCACCGCATCATGCTTGTGCATCAAATATACAATCGGGAACTGTTGTTCCTTGTCTTTGGCTACAGCGATAATCGGTTCGTCGTTGTCGGGCACCGGGAAGTATTTGCGTTCAGCCGCATTGGCCGGCATTTCGATAGGAGAGAACATCCGCTTGATTTTATTTTCGATGCTGTCCACATTGATGTCGCCCACCACGATGATACCTTGCTGGTCGGGACGATACCATTTTTCATAATAGTCTCTCAAAGCCTGGTAAGGGAAATTGTCGACTACTTCCATGGTTCCGATAGGCAGACGGTAAGCATACTTGCTATCCTTATAAATAACAGGGAACACCTTTTCGTACATACGCATCATGGCACCAGAACGGGTACGCCATTCTTCGTGAATCACGCCACGTTCCTTGTCGATTTCTTTCGGGTCAAGGGTCAGGTCGTTGGCCCAGTCGTGCAGAATCAACAGACAGGAGTCAATGATTCCGTCACGAATAACCGGCACATTGTCAATATTGTATACGGTTTCGTCTACCGAAGTATAGGCATTCAGGTTGGCACCGAATTTCACGCCGATGCTTTCCAGATACTCCCGAAGCAGATTGCCCGGGAAATGCGTGGTTCCGTTGAAACACATGTGCTCCAGAAAGTGGGCCAGACCACGCTGGTCGTCTTCTTCCAGGATGGAACCTACCTTCTGCGCAATGTAGAAGTCGGCCTGATGTTCCGGCAACGCATTGTGACGGATGTAATAGGTCAATCCGTTGTCCAGCTTACCGATGCGCACATTGGGATCGGTAGGGATGGGCGGCATTTGCTGTGCGAAGGCCGTCAGGGCGCCTCCCACCAAAATGACTGCCGCCACAGTTCTTTTCAGTTTAAAAACTTTCATTGTAATTTTTTTTGATTAGATTGTAAATAAGATTAGAGAAGTCCGTTAGCCGAGAGGTAACGCTCTGCCTCAATGGCAGCCTTACATCCGCTTCCGGCGGCTGTGATAGCCTGTCGATAATGCGGATCGGCTACGTCACCGGCAGCGAATACGCCCGGAACACCCGTGCAGGGAGTATTTCCTTCCGTCACGATGTAACCGGTTTCATCGGTGGTTACCCACGGCTTGAAGATGTCAGAATTAGGTTTGTGGCCAATGGCCAAGAAGAATCCGTCGATGGCTATATCGTAGCGTTCTTCGTCGGGTTCACCCATACGTTTTACCACGTGCATGCCTTCCACGCCGTTCTCACCGAACAGCCCTACGGCATTGTGTTCAAACAATACGGTAATATGCGGATGGTTCAGCACGCGTTCCTGCATGATTTTGGAAGCACGGAGATAAGGCTTGCGTACTACCAAGTACACCTTGCTGGCCAACCCGGCCAGGTAGACTGCCTCTTCGCAGGCAGTATCACCGCCACCTACTACAGCCACGGTTTTCTTGCGGTAGAAGAACCCGTCACAAGTAGCGCAGGCGCTCACGCCCATGCCGGCGTATTTCTTTTCGTCTTCCAGTCCCAGATATTTGGCTGTGGCACCGGTAGAAATGATAACCGTATCAGCGGTGATTTCTTTCTCATCGTCTACCACGAAAGTGTAGGGTGCTTTGCTCAGGTCGGCCTTTGTGACAATTCCGTTACGGATATCGGCTCCGAAGCGTTCGGCCTGTTTCTTCAGGTCGTCCATCAGCACGGGACCGGTCACACCTTCCGGATAGCCGGGGAAATTTTCCACTTCGGTAGTGGTGGTCAACTGTCCACCAGGCTGGATACCTTCATAAAGTACGGGAGAAAGATTGGCACGGCTGGTGTAGATAGCTGCCGTGTATCCTGCAGGTCCTGATCCGATGATCAGGCATTTTACATGTTCTGTTGCCATAATAATGAAATAAAATTATCTTTATCGAGTTATTGTTGAGCAAAAATATATATTTTTTGGAATAATCCTTACAACCGCTTGTGGATTTTTCGAAAATATGCATCCTTTATTCATTTATATTTGTCCTTTGGATACGGGTTTTTATTGCATAAATGAAAAATACGTACTACCTTTGCCTGTCAAAAAGATAAAACTAACATTTAAATAAGGATATGTTTAGAAGTCATACTTGCGGTGAGTTGCGACTCGCCGATGCAGGCAAGAACGTGACACTGGCCGGATGGGTGCAGCGCTCACGTAAGATGGGAGGAATGACATTTGTAGACCTCCGCGACCGTTATGGCATCACACAGTTGGTGTTCAACACTGAAGTGAATGCTGAACTCTGTGAACGTGCCAACCACCTGGGACGTGAATATGTGATTCAGGTAAAAGGAACGGTGAGCGAACGTTCCAGCAAAAATGCCAATATCCCGACAGGAGAGATTGAAATCATCGTATCAGAACTGAATATTCTGAACACGGCTCAAACACCGCCCTTCACCATTGAAGACAATACCGACGGAGGGGATGACCTCCGTATGAAATACCGCTACCTGGACTTGCGTCGTACAGCCGTACGCAAGAACTTGGAACTGCGTCACCGCATGACAATGGAAGTTCGCCGTTATCTGGACAGCAAAGGTTTCTTGGAAGTAGAAACTCCGATGCTGATCGGTTCTACTCCAGAAGGTGCACGCGACTTCGTTGTGCCTTCTCGTATGAACCCGGGACAGTTCTACGCTCTGCCTCAGTCTCCGCAGACCCTGAAGCAATTGCTGATGGTTTCTGGTTTCGACCGCTATTTCCAGATTGTAAAATGTTTCCGCGATGAAGACCTGCGTGCCGACCGTCAGCCGGAATTCACACAGATTGACTGCGAAATGAGTTTCGTGGAACAGGAAGACATTATTAATATGTTTGAAGGCATGGCCAAGCACCTGTTCAAGGAACTGCGTGGCGTGGAACTGACAGAACCGTTCCAGCGGATGCCGTGGTCGGATGCCATGAAGTACTACGGAAGTGACAAACCGGATTTGCGTTTCGGCATGAAGTTCGTGGAACTGATGGATGTACTGAAAGGCTACGGTTTCTCGGTATTCGACAATGCAGCCTACATTGGCGGTATCTGTGCAGAAGGAGCCGCTCATTATACCCGCAAGCAGTTGGATCACCTGACTGAATTCGTGAAACGTCCGCAGATTGGTGCCAAAGGTATGGTATATGCCCGCATTGAGGCTGACGGTACAGTGAAGTCAAGCGTAGACAAATTTTACAGCCAAGATGTATTGCAGAAGATGAAGGAAGCCTTCGGTGCCAAACCGGGTGACTTGATTCTGATTCTGAGTGGTGACGATGCCATGAAGACCCGTAAGCAGCTTTCTGAACTGCGCTTGGAAATGGGTAACCAGTTAGGCTTGCGCGACAAGAACAAATTCGCTTGCCTGTGGGTGGTTGACTTCCCGATGTTCGAATGGAGCGAAGAAGAAGGCCGTCTGATGGCTATGCACCATCCGTTCACTCATCCGAAAGACGAGGATATTCCATTGCTGGATACTGATCCGGCAGCTGTACGTGCCGATGCCTACGACATGGTAGTCAACGGTGTGGAAGTAGGAGGTGGTTCTATCCGTATCCACGACTCTGCACTGCAGGCCAAGATGTTCGAAATCCTCGGCTTCACTCCAGAAAAGGCACAGGAACAGTTTGGCTTCCTGATGAATGCCTTCAAGTTCGGTGCACCCCCTCACGGAGGTCTGGCTTACGGACTCGACCGCTGGGTATCTCTGTTTGCCGGTCTGGATTCTATCCGCGACTGCATCGCCTTCCCGAAGAACAACTCTGGACGTGACGTGATGCTGGATGCTCCTGGATTCCTCGACCAAAAACAATTGGATGAACTGCATCTGAAAGTCGATTTAGAAGATAACAAATAATACACACCATACGTTTCAAGGAAAAGATAAGAGAGAAAGGAACTGAATGAAGGAAACTGTACGCGTAATACGCTTTGCCATAGTAGGTACGCTCAATGCCTTGATTGCAGCTGTAGTGGTTTGGCTACTGATGCACATCGAAGGAGAAAGTTACCTTATTGCAAATGTATGTGCGTACATCGTAGCACAGATTCACAACTTCATTTGGTGTAAATATTGGATCTTTCCCCTTGAAACAGATGACAAAAAAAATAGCATCTGGCATCAGATGCTATTTTTTATTGGTGCTTTCGCACTGGCCTACAGTGCACAATTTCTTTTCCTGCTGATGCTCGTGGAGCTTCTTCACTGCAACGAGTACCTGGCACAATTCCTCGGACTCTTCGTCTATGGCGCCGTCAATTTCATCTGCAACCGCCGCCTGACGTTCCGTTAACCCATTTCTGTCAAGTTTTTTTCTTCAATATAACGCAACCCGCGCTCCAGAATGACTTCACGCGTCTTCTCCGGATTGTCGGTGCGGAACACCAGGATACCTTTTCCGCCCAACAGAAAAGAATAGAGGTAGGAGATACCTATACCCGTCTCACTGAAGCTGCGAATGGCGTCGGCTGCACGTCCAGGTTCATTGTCCAAGCTAATGGCGAACACTTCGGACACGTTGGCAGAAATACCGGCATCCTTCAACACGTGAAAGGCACGGAGAGGCTCGGAACAGATGATGCGGTAGATACCATATTCCACGGTATCGGAAATGGTGGAAGCAATCAGCTGGATATGGGCTTCCTTTAACAACTCAAGCACCTGCAATAGTGTACCCGACTTGTTTTCTACAAAAACAGATAACTGATGTATGGTCATATTCTTCTCTTTTTTAAATCAATGTTTTTCTTAAATCCTTCACTCTCACGGCTTTACCTTCGTGTACCGGTAAGGTTCCTTTCGGTACGAGCTTGACACGCGGAGTAATCAGAATCTCATCTTTCAGCTGGCGGGTAATTTCCTTGGTCAGGTTCTGAAGGAAAGCGTAATCGTCGGTAAAGTCGTTCAATTCCACTTCCACCGTCATCTCGTCGTTGGCATCGAGGTTGGTCAGGGTGATGAGATACTCGTTGCCCAGCTCCTTGAACTGCAACAGGATGTTTTCAATCTGGATGGGGAAGATGTTCACGCCCTTGAGAATCATCATGTCGTCGCTACGTCCCTTCATCCGGTCGAGCCGCTTGTGGTGACGTCCGCAAGGACAATCGCCTGGCAAGATACGGGTCAGGTCGCGCGTACGGTAACGGAGCAACGGCATCGCCTCCCGGTTGATGGTGGCCAACACCAGTTCTCCCACTTCACCTTCGGGTACCGGTTCCAATGTCACGGGGTCTACAATCTCCACAATGTAATAGTCCTCCCAGATGTGGAGCCCGTTTTGTTCCAGACATTCAAACGCCACGCCAGGGCCACACATTTCCGACATGCCGAAAGAATTGTAGGCCTTGACACCCAGCATGTTTTCTATGCGTCGGCGCTGTTCGTCGGAGTGAGGTTCCGCCCCGATAATCAACGTCTTGAGGTGGGTGTCCCGCCTCGGATCAATGTGCATTTCTTGCATTACTTCGTACAGGCGTCCGGCATAACTCGGAATGGCATGCAGAGCCGTGGTACCGAAATCGGTGATGAACTTGATCTGGCGTTTGGTATTGCCTGCCGCTGCGGGAACAGTCAGCATCCCCAGGCGTTCAGCCCCATACTGGAACCCCAATCCTCCAGTAAACATGCCGTAGCCCGAAGAATTCTGGAAAATATCGCCCTTGCGGAGTCCCACCATATACAGGCAGCGGGCCACGGCGTTGGCCCATTCCTCCAAATCGTGCTGCGTGTGCAGAATGACGGTCGGAGTGCCCGTGGTACCACTGGATGAATGCAGACGTACCACTTCCTCCAGTGGCACGGCGGAAAGTCCAAAAGGATAATGGTCGCGCAAATCTTGTTTGGTAGTAAAAGGGATACGCTGTAAATCCTCTAACGACTGTATATCTTCAGGTTTGATTCCATATTGCTGAAAGCGTTCCTTATAGAATGGAGAACGCATGCAACGATTGATTGTAGCTTTTAATCGCTGCAACTGAAGTTTCTCTATGTCTTTTCTTGACATCGTTTCCACTTCAGGATGCAAGTACATTTGTGTGTTTCTCATATTATTTTCTGTTATTTGGCCTACAAATATAGAAATAATAAAATAAACACCAACAAATACTTTCATTTTTATTGTGAGAAAGTGGAAATACTTCAAATTTGACAGATGGAGTCTAGGCGGCTCCATGCTTCCGGCTCCTCTTTTCTGAGGACAACCGACTTCCAGCCGAAATGCAAGAAAAAAGCCGCTGCCTTCCTCACAGACGAAGAAATGCAACGGCTCTTTTATTTCCGTACAGAAGCAGCCAGGAAAACGGAACCGCCTCACAATGATTTATTCAAAACTACCGTAGCGAGTAGGAAGCAATTTGCGGTCACCCAACGTATTGTCAATACGAGCCACATTAATCCAGAACTTGTTTTCACGTACGCTCTCAATCGGATAGGCAGCTTTCTCACGGCTATAAGGATGCGTCCAGTTATCTCCTACAATCTCGTATTCCGGATGTGGTGAGTTGACCAGTACGTTATCTTCCTTGTCGGCCTCTCCGCTTTCAATCTCGGCAATCTCTTCCCGGATGTGTACCATAACATTGATGAAGTTATCCAGTTCGGCCTTGCTTTCACTTTCGGTCGGCTCAATCATCAAGGTGCCGTGTACGGGGAAGGAGAGGGTAGGTGCATGATAACCGTAGTCCATCAGACGCTTGGAAATATCGTTCTCCGAGATGCCGCTTTCTTCGTGCAGTTTCCGGCATTCCAGAATCATTTCATGACCCACGAAACCGTTCTTACCGCAATATACCACACCATACGCATCCTTCAAGCAAGCGGCCAGGTAGTTGGCATTATGGATAGCCACCTGAGTAGCTCGCTTCAGCCCTTCAGCTCCCATCATGCAGATGTATCCGTAGGTAATAGGCAAGATACCCGCACTTCCATAAGGTGCAGCCGATACTTCATTCGTCGGATTACCCTTGCTTACATGTCCCGGCAAGAACGGTACCAAATGTTCAGATACGCAAATCGGACCTACACCCGGACCGCCACCTCCGTGAGGACTGGCGAAGGTCTTGTGTAAGTTCAAGTGACACAAATCGGCTCCGATGGTACCCGGATTCGTCAATCCTACCTGTCCGTTCATGTTGGCACCATCCATGTATACCTGTGCGCCACAAGAGTGGATAATCTGACAAATTTCCTTGATTTCCTCCTCAAAGATACCGTGAGTGGACGGATACGTAATCATCAAGGCAGCCAGTTCGTCCTTGTGTGCCTCTGCTTTTTCGCGCAAATCATTCAAATCCACGTTTCCATGCTCGTCGCAGGCACAAGTCAGCGGTTCATACCCCGCCTGTACGGCAGACGCCGGATTTGTACCGTGTGCCGATGCCGGAATCAATACCAAATGACGATGACCTTGTCCGATGCTTTCCAAATAGCTCCGGATGACACGCAACCCTGTATATTCACCAGCTGCTCCAGAATTCGGCTGAAGAGAAACTCCTGCAAAACCTGTGATGGTCTTCAATTGTTCGCACAGGTTATGAATCAAAGTCTGATAGCCTGCAGCCTGATCATCCGGCACCAGCGGATGTACATTCATCCAAGCCGCATTGCTCAACGGTAACAGCTCGGCAGCCGCATTCAGTTTCATGGTACAAGAACCCAATGAAATCATAGAGTGAGCCAATGAAATATCCTTGCGCTCCAAGCGTTTGATGTAACGCATCATTTCCGTTTCCGTATGGTACTTGTTGAACACTTCATGAGTGAGGTATGCACTCTTACGCTGGAAAAGTTCAGGCAGGGGAGCAGTTGCAGGAATCGGTCCGGCATCGTGTGTCGGTTCTTCTGCCGCTACAGCAAACAAGCTGACAAGTCGTTTGGCATCAGCCGATGTGGTTGTTTCGTCCACACTGATACCTACATCTCCATTGTCGAAATAACGCAAGTTGATTTCCTTGCCCAAGGCAATGGTACGTACTTCCTGTAGCGTTACATTGTCCGGCAACTGGATTCTCAGGGTATCGAAGAACGTGTCGTGACGCAGTTTATAGCCCAGACGAACCAACTGTTCAGCTACCCATACAGCTACGGCATGCACCTGTTCTGCAATCTCACGGATACCTTCCGGCCCGTGGTACACAGCATAGAATCCAGACATCGTAGCCAGCAAAGCCTGAGCGGTACAGATGTTGGAAGTAGCTTTTTCACGTTTGATGTGCTGCTCACGAGTCTGTAAGGCCATACGGTAGCACAAGCGTCCGTATTTGTCTTTTGACAAGCCGATGATACGTCCCGGCATGTTGCGTTTGTATTCATCCCGTGTAGCAAAATAAGCGGCCGAAGGACCTCCGTAGAACATCGGCACGCCCAAACGCTGTGAGCTTCCGAAGACGATATCAGCTCCCCATTCTCCCGGAGGAGTAACAATAGCCAATGCTAAGATATCAGCGGCTACAGCCACTTTACATCCAGCCGCATGTGCCTGCTCTGTAAATGCCCGGTAGTCTTCAATGCTTCCGCTGTTGTTCGGATACTGCACGATACAGCCAAACATGTCGGGCGTGAAAGTCAGATCCTTGTAACTGCCCACCTTCACTGTGATGCCCTGCGGAATGGCACGGGTACGGATTACCGCCAAATCCTGCGGAAAGATCTCCTCATCCACAAACAGCACGTTGGCTTGTGCCTTCTGCTGTGCACGACTTCTCAATCCGTGCATCATCGTAGCTGCCTCAGCAGCTGCAGTAGCCTCATCCAGCAAAGAACAGTTGGCCAACGGCATAGCGGTCAGGTCGCTGATTACGGTCTGGAAGTTCAGCAAAGCTTCCAGTCGTCCCTGTGAAATCTCAGCCTGATAGGGAGTATAAGATGTATACCACACCGGATTCTCAAATACGTTGCGTTGGATGACAGCCGGAGTTACGGTATCATACCATCCGCATCCGATGTAAGTCTTATATAATTTATTCTGGGCAGCCAGTTGACCGATGTGCGTGGCAAATTCACGTTCAGTCATAGCAGGCCCCAACTTTAGCGGTTCTTTCAACCGAATATTGGCCGGGATGGTTTTATCTATCAACTCATCCAAGCTTTTGACTCCAATTTTTTTCAGCATCAGGGGAAGTTCTTTCTCCCCAACGCCGATGTGTCGATTTGCGAATGTTGTAGTTTTCATTGTTTTATATGGGGATTTAGGTTTCAAATGAAAAAATAAGAATGTCAACGGAAGAAAGGATTGTTCATCTTTTCATATCCAATAGTCGTGGTACTTCCATGTCCCGGATAAACGACTGTTTCATCAGGAAGCACCAGCAACCGCGACATGACACCGTCGCGTAACTGCTCGAAATTACCTCCTTCCAAATCAGCCCGTCCAATGCTGCCCCGGGACAAGACATCACCACTGAATATACATTGCTGTGACTCACTATAGAACACCAGTCCGCCCGGTGAATGTCCTGGTACGGCAATCACCTTCAATTCTTGTTGTCCTATTTGCACCTTGTCTCCATCGGCAAGCGACTTGCCCATGGCAGGGGGGTCTTCGTTCAACGGAAAGCCAAACATCCGGCAATATTCTCCGATGCGCGGCAAAAGGAAGGCATCCTTCTCGCTGGCTTCTGTGCTCAATCCGAACTCCCGAAGCATGAACGCATTGCCGAACACATGGTCCAGATGCAAGTGCGTGTTCAGCAGATGAACCACCGTCAGTTGGTTGTCTGTAATGAATTTCTTCAGGGTCTGCTGTTCTTCCTTATAATAGCATCCGGCATCAATCACAGCTGCCTGCAGTGTTTCATCATCCCACACTACATAGCAGTTGACCGGAAACATATTGAATTCAAATGATTTTATTTTCAGCATACGATTATTATCCGTTAATGGTTACATAGACCACTTTTTTGGTCTCGAAATATTCTTCTTCAAAATAATCCTTCAAGTCGTAAACAAGTGCCTGATGTTTCACGGGCATGACCTCCTTTTCCAGCTCACCCCCTTTCAGACAGATCAGTCCGTTAGGAAGGGCATTGTGCTGTTCTTTCCGAATGTTCTTCCGGATGATTTTCAACAGGTCTGTGAGCGGCATCACCGCCCGGCTTACCACAAAGTCGAATTGTTGCTTCTCCTCTTCGGCACGACAATGACGGGTGGTCACGTTCTTCAATCCGATAGCCTGGGCTATTTCCGTAGCCACCTTCACTTTTTTGCCGATGCTATCTACCAGGTGGAAATGTGTGTCAGGGAATAAAATGGCCAACGGGATGCCAGGAAAGCCTCCGCCCGTACCCAAGTCCATCACCTCTGTACCTGGTCGGAACTGGATAATTTTCGCAATACCCAGCGAATGGAGCACATGATGCTCATACAGGTTGGTAATGTCCTTACGGGAAATCACGTTGATTTTGCTGTTCCAGTCTGTATATAAGTCATACAATGCCGCAAACTGTTGCTTTTGAACCTCACTCAGGTTCGGAAAATATTTTAAGATAATGTCCATGTATTTATTTCTTGATTAAATAAGCATCTATGTCTTGATAGGGAACCGTCAGTTCAAACGCCCCCATATAATACGGAGCAATGTCATACCGGTTATACAAGAAAGTCACCCCGTCTTTCCCAAGCAGGAAATTATCAGGTACATACAAATCTGTTTCCAGCAACAAACCTACTTCCTGCAATCCTGCTACACACGTCAATGTGTCTGTATTCAGTTTCTCGTTCGCCTCGGCCAGCAGTTGCGGTAAAATCAGCTGACAGATTTTTTCTTCTGTTCCCTTGACAAACACGTCTTTCTTGCTCAGGCTTTTCCCACTTGTGGCATCCACATTAACCCAATGACTCCATGTGTTGGGATGCGCACCGCCCGTATTCTCATAAGTCGTTACAACATAATTCCAGACGCTGTCTTTCCCTTCGATCAGCTTGGACGTTATTTCATACTCATAATTGTACCAGTTAGGAATCTCGTCGGCTTTCATGCCGTTCTTCACATCTGTCTGATAAGGAGTTTGCACATCCCGCAAATAATCGTTTGCCAGACTTTCCTTGATGGAAGCAACAAAACTCTCAGGAGAAGCGGCCCCTGTATGTGCGCTGGAAAATGCTTCTTCCAACACCTTGTTGATGACACCAGCCAGCGAATCGTTCGCTTCGGACGACTTCAAATATGTAAAATTGATTTTTATCTGACATGTAGGTGATTCAGGATTTTCCTTGTCCAAATACACAATTGTATCCATCGGAATAGAATCTACAGCCATCCGGTCTACTTCTTCCGAACGATTTCCTGTACATCCCGGCAACACCATCGTGGAGAATGCTCCACATAATAAAATAGAGGAGAACATCCCTCTCTGTAATTTTTTCATCATATTCAGAGGTTTAGAATCAGAGAATAGTTTCTACATCTACAAATATAGCATAACTTCGCGAATTGTCATGGAAAAAGGAATTCTTTTTGTAAATCTTTGCCATTCCCATGGAAAAATTCTTTCTTTGCAAAATGTAACCTATTAAGATTAAAATGCCATGATGATAACTGAAAATTGGGGGATAATCTCCTATGAAGCAGCCTGGCAACGACAAACTGCTCTCTTTGACCAACTGATTGAAGCAAAACTTCACGAAAAGCCTTATACTAACCGACTTATCTTTTGCCAGCACCCACATGTATATACGCTGGGAAAACACGGCAAAACCGCTAATATGCTGCTGGATGAGAACCAGCTCCATGCCCTTCATGCTGAACTGTTTCATGTAGACCGGGGAGGGGATATCACCTATCACGGGCCTGGACAGTGGGTGTGTTATCCCATTTTGAATCTGGAAGATTATAACTTGGGGCTGAAGGAATACCTGCACATGCTGGAAGAAGCCATCATCCGCCTGTGCGGACAATACGGCATAGAGGCCGGAAGAGTGGAAGGAGCTACCGGCGTTTGGCTGGGCGCAGGTACACCCGACGAACGAAAGATTTGTGCCATGGGCGTTAGAAGCAGTCACTTCGTTACGATGCACGGACTGGCTTTCAACGTGAACACCGACCTCCGATATTTTGGATACATTCACCCCTGTGGATTCATTAACAAAGGGGTAACCTCATTGGCTGCCGAACTGCATCGAGAACTTCCAATGGAAGAGGTGAGAGACAAACTGGAAAAACTAATCCGCAATTTATTGGGTGAAACGGTTTGACTTATCGGTCAAACCGTTCTGCTTCGTATTTTCTCAGTGGCGATCCGTAAAAGCCTTCAACTGGGCACAAATTTGCGCCATCCCTTTCACAGAAGGGTGACCTCCCTGCTTGTCAATGCCCTTCAGTTCAAGGCAGGGAACCCCATAATGCTGACAAATGGTCTTTACCGATTCGTTGATTTCCGCCTTCAAATCGCAGTTCAACAAGAAATACACTTCCACATTAGGATAGCGGTAACGAATGTGTTCTAACATATAGGCCATAGCCGGACGGAAGCTGTACAAATCCTTCTTTGTCCAATTCTGATACTGGTATTGCCCCAAAGGCACTCCAGCCCAACTGTCGTTCGTTCCGCCGAAAATCAGAAGGATGTCCGGACAACCCAAGTTGTTCATTCTTGTCACAAAAGAACGGTCGGAATAATCCGCCTTTCCATATCCCGTATGACAGATAGTGGAACCCGAGAAAGAATTGTTCACACACAGGCGGTAACCGCTTTCCTGAATGAACTTGTACCACCACGTC
The DNA here is from genome assembly GCF_016900355.1 of Bacteroides mediterraneensis. Lineage (GTDB taxonomy): Bacteria > Bacteroidota > Bacteroidia > Bacteroidales > Bacteroidaceae > Phocaeicola. The sequence goes on from NZ_JACJKA010000012.1 coordinate 28,479, forward strand.
TGGCCGACGGAGGTCACATCGTTCTTACTCAAAGGCTGGGGGAAATACCACACGGCATTCGTATCCGGTTGAAGATAATGTTCAAAGGTGGAATAAGAATCTCCCAAAATAGAAACAGATTTCCGGTATTGCGAAAATCCGGTACTGCAAATCAATAGAAAGGAAAGCAGTATAGCATACGTTTTTCTCATGATATGTCGGTTAAAGTTTCCACAAATGTACGTGATAAAAAGCAAACCCCACAGAAAAAGCTGATGTAAATAAGGAGTTTTTGTCCGGAACAAGTAATCAGGGTAAAATTATCTGTAATTCATCTACTGCAAATCTCCCCAAACTGACGTATTTTTGTAGCATAGAAATCTATAACGTATTATAAAAGACATGGAACTAAATGATTTTTTGACACATGTAGCCCAACGTCGCCCATTGGACACCCCTGAAATTCAGGAGTTCCTGAACCGAATGAGTGACGAAGCCCGTCGGGTAACTTTTGAATTGAACGGCTCCTACCATACCATGGAAGAAATTCAAGCACTGATGTCCCGTCTTTTCGGAAGACCGGTCGATGCATCTTTCCGGGTGTTTCCTCCGTTCTACACCGACTTTGGGAAAAACATTCATGTAGGGAAGGATGTGTTTATCAACGCTTGCTGCCATTTTCAGGACCAAGGTGGAGTCACCTTAGGCGACGGTTGTCTGATAGGACACGATGTGGTATTTGCCACACTTAACCACGACCTGAATCCCGAACGACGGGCTGCCATGAATCCGGCTCCCATTGTGCTGGGAAAACGGGTGTGGGTAGGCTCCCATAGTACTATATTGCAAGGAGTCACTATCGGTGACGGTGCTGTAATTGCAGCAGGAGCTGTCGTGACCAAAGATGTGCCGGCCAATACGATAGTAGGAGGAGTACCAGCTAAATTTATCCGGAACATAGAATAAAGATTTTGCGTTTTTGCCTATATGAGAAAAGGTCGGTGGATTTGTCTGCCGGCCTTTTTATTTAAACAAAGGGTAGGGGCATAAAAAAAGTTCCAAAAATCTTTCGATTTTCAGAACTTCCTCCTTTTGCTTCACAGCTTCGGTACACCCTCAGGGATTCGAACCCTGGACCCACTGATTAAGAGTCAGTTGCTCTACCAACTGAGCTAAGAGTGCATCCACTATAATTGTCAAACTTTCCGAAATTTGTACACCCTCAGGGATTCGAACCCTGGACCCACTGATTAAGAGTCAGTTGCTCTACCAACTGAGCTAAGAGTGCATCACTATTTTCATTTGCGAGTGCAAAGGTATACTTTTTGTTTGAAACAGCCAAACATTTCTATAGTTTATTTCACTCTATTTTTTCATATTTTCCCCGACTGACTGGTTATAAGACAGATATAAAAAAGGCCGGCATAGAAAAATCCCAGCCGGCCTTGCAGTTTTATTTACATAATAGCAGATTTGACTCGTAAATCAAAAACGATAACCCAAGCTAATGGCGAAGTTCATGTTCTTCGATTTGTCACCGATTTCTACATCCCACGGACAAATGAATCCGTGCTGTCCCGTCAGATTTATTAAATAACGATCGCTCAACTCAAAACCAATACCATATTGGATACCTAAGTCAAAACGTTTCCAGCCGTCGTCACCAAAAACTTTATAATCGCCACCTTTATCATATTTGGCTTTTCCACCCAGCCCGAAAGACAAATACGGACCGGCATTGATTACAAACTTGGTGCTTTCGCTAACGCTGATTTTATACGCACCTAAAAGGGGGATATCAAGATAAACCGGCCTTACCTTATACATATCTTTCACTTTATATCCCTTGGAAGTAAACATCAAGCCCGACTGGAAAGACCAACTTTCATTGAATCCATAATCCATACCAAGCCCCAGTGTAAAACCGGGCAATGCTTTTGTACCTTCCATCTTGGTCACGTTACTGAAGTTCACACCTACACGTCCATCCCATTTTATCTGAGAAAAACCTGCCAACGCATACATTGCCAACACGATTGTCATCAATAAGAACTTTTTCATAATATCATCGGTTTAGTTTAGGTCTGTCCCCTTGAACCAATCTGTCTTTCAAAAGTGAAGGGACTACTTTCACTTATAATCTAAAAGAATGAAAGCCCACTTTCGTTTTGTGATGATACACAAATTTACAAAAACATTTTAAATAATCAAACTTTATCAAGTAAGAAAATCAGAAAATCCCCCTCAAAAAACGCACTTGCGTTTTAACTCAAACGCAAGTGCGTTTAAAGTAAAACGTCTTTGCGTTTCAGACAAAACGCCCTTACGTTTAAGTCCAAACGTAAAGGCGTTTTTTCCAGGTCGTCGGATGTCTTCCGAAAAGCCTCAAAAATCCTTGATAATCTTCCTGTCAGAGCCCCATCTTTTTAGTCTTTCCGCTCACCTTCTGGATGTCCAGCCGGATGATTTCCGTACGAGGGAACGATTTGTTGGCATACTCGATGCCCTGTACTTTGTGGTCGGGACAATATTTGGAGAGCAGGAGGGAGAGGGCCGACATCCGTTCCGCCTCGTGCAGGCTGTGGTGGGCCGTGCATTGCAGTACCACGCTTTCGTAGCCCGTAGTGAACTTGTCGGGGATGACGCGGCTCCGCCCTGTCACGCAGAATGATACATTAGGGCAGGCGTCGATACAACGCAGTTTGCGGCCTACCGGCGCACAATGGATGTAGATAGAGTTTCCGCGGTCCCACACATAATTAATCGGAATGCCGTAGGCCCCGTTTCCGTCTTCGCTCTGCATGGAGAGGATGCCGTATTCACCGTCGCGCAGGATTTCAAAGGCGCGGGTCTCGTCGAGCAGACGGTCCTGCCTGCGCACGTCCTGATTGTTGTATTCCATAATTATTCTATTTTTATTGGTTGGCCAGTTCATAGATTTCGCGGGTAGCCTGCGCATCCAACGGCACGTAGCAGCCCACATATTGCCCCTTGTTCTCGTGCAGTTTCTTTACCAGCAGGTCGATGTCCGGATGCTCGATACCCAATTCCTTGAAGGTGACGGGTATACCGATGGCATGGAAGAAGGCTTTCAGACGGGCCACTCCCTCCAAGGCCATGGCTTTCTTGTCGTCCGATTCGGGCACGTCCCATACGCGGTTGGCATACTGGGCCACCTTGCCCACGTGATGGCTGGCCATATAGGTGAGCCAAGCCGGGAAAATCACCGCCAGTCCGGCCCCGTGCGTTACATTATATATAGCACTCACCTCGTGTTCCATGAAATGCGAAGCCCAGTCTTCCACGGCTCCTACACCGCACGTTCCGTTGTGGGCAATGGTACCGGCCCACATCAGGTTGGCACGAGCCCCGTAGTTCGTCGGCTCCTTCATCACCCGGAGGGCCTCCGTGATGATGGCCTTGAGCGTACCCTCACACATGCGGTCGGGCACTTCCTGGTCTTCGGTGTTGGTGAAATAACGCTCCATGATGTGCGCCATCATGTCGGTCACCCCGCAAGCCGTCTGCCAGGCGGGCAGGGTATAGGTCAACTCCGGATTCATCACGGCAAAGGTAGGGCGGAGCAGGCCGTGCGTGCGGACACTCAGCTTCTTCAGCCCGTCAAGCTTTGTGATGACCGTGTTTCCAGAGCCCTCGCTTCCGGCTGCCGGGATGGTGAGCACCACGCCCAGGGGAACCGCCTTCTGCGGCACGGCCTTGTTGATATAGAAGTCCCAAAAATCGCCTTCATAGGGAATGCCCATAGCGATGGCCTTAGCCGTATCAATCACGGAACCTCCGCCCACGGGCAGCAGGAAATCAATCTGCTCGCGGCGTCCCAGTTCGATGCCTTCGTACACCTTCGAATCGGTAGGGTTGGGCTGTACGCCTCCCAGTTCCACATGAGGAATGCCTGCCTCGTCGAGTTCCTTTTTAATCTTATCGAGCAGTCCGCTGCGCACCACGGAACCTCCGCCGTAGACAATCAGCACTTTCGTGCCATGGTATTTCTTCACCAGCTCTGCCGTCCGGCTCTCTGTGCCTTTTCCGAACACGAATTCGGTCGGGCTATAAAAATCGAAGTTATTCATATTGCTTACAGATTATAGGGTTTATATGCTTTGTTGGACAAAGTTACAGAATTTCTCCGTATTTTTTATAGGAAATACGACACACCTCGACCTCCTCCCGCGAGAAAACTGTAGTTTCCATTTGCCTCGGCACGGGGCTTTTTGTACCTTTGCGGCACAAACTTAAAAACTGCCCTAATGAAATCGGATATCGAAATAGCACGCAGCATTGAGCTGACAAAGATTAAACAAATCGCACGCGAGTATGGCATTCCGGTAGAGGAAATCTCCAACTACGGACGTTACATTGCCAAAGTTCCAGAAACACTGATTGATGAAGAAAAGGTGAAGAAGAGTAACCTGATCCTGGTGACGGCCATCACGCCGACCAAGGCCGGTATCGGAAAGACCACCGTTTCCATCGGTCTGGCACTCGGACTGAACAAAATCGGCAAGAAGGCTTTCTGTGCCTTGCGCGAACCGTCACTTGGTCCTTGCTTCGGAATGAAAGGTGGAGCTGCCGGAGGTGGTTATGCACAGGTGCTCCCGATGGACAAAATCAACCTGCACTTCACGGGTGACTTCCACGCCATCACTTCAGCCCACAACATGATTACGGCCCTGCTCGACAACTATATGTACCAAAACAAAGATAACGGCTTTGCCATGAAGGAAGTGCTCTGGAACCGTGTGCTCGACGTGAACGACCGCGGCCTGCGCTACATTGTGACGGGACTGGGAGGCAAGACCAACGGCATCACCCGTGAATCGAGCTTCGACATCACGCCGGCCTCTGAAATCATGGCCATCCTCTGTCTGGCAAAAGACGAAGACGACTTGCGCCGCCGCATCGAGAACATCCTGTTAGGATTCACCATCGAAAACAAGCCTTTCACGGTGAAAGACCTGGGCGTGGCGGGTGCCATCACGGTGTTGCTGAAAGATGCGTTGTCGCCTAACCTGGTACAGACTACAGAACACACACCGGCCTTCGTACACGGCGGCCCGTTTGCCAACATCGCCCACGGATGTAACTCCGTACTGGCTACCAAGCTGGCCATGACCTTTGGCGACTATGTAGTGACAGAGGCCGGATTCGGTGCCGACCTGGGTGCAGAGAAATTCTACAACATCAAATGCCGCAAGGCGGGTCTCCAGCCGAAACTGACAGTCATCGTGGCTACGGCTCAAGGACTGAAGATGCACGGTGGTGTGGATGTAGACAAAATCAAGGAACCGAACATGGAAGGCTTGAAAGAAGGAGTGAAGAACCTCGACAAGCACATCGACAACCTCCAGTCGTTCGGCCAGACCGTAGTGGTAGCTTTCAACCGTTACGCCAACGATACTGACGAAGAGCTCGACTTCGTGCGCCGTCACTGTGAGGAAATCGGCGTAGGCTTTGCCATCAACAACGCCTTCATGGAAGGGGGAGCAGGTGCCGTCAACTTGGCCAACCTGGTGGTAGACACTATCGAGCACAACCCGTCACAACCGCTGACTTTCACTTACGACGAGAACGACTCAGTAGAAGAAAAGGTGACCAAGATTGCTTGCGGATTGTATGGAGCCAAACAAGTGTTGTTCGGTCCGGCTGCCCGCAAGAAGATACAGATGATCAAAGATCTGGGATATACGCATTTCCCTGTCTGCATTGCCAAGACACAGTATTCTTTCTCTACCGACCCGAAACTCTACGGAGTGGCTTCCGGATTCAACTTCGCCGTGCGTGACATCGTGATCAACGCCGGAGCAGAAATGCTGGTGGTAGTAGCCGGAGAAATGATGCGTATGCCGGGATTGCCGAAAGAGCCGCAGGCCTTGCACATCGACATTGTGAACGGAGAAATAGAAGGATTGTCGTAAGCCGATGAAGCCACAGTTTCTTGTCGGAGCACTGATGCCCGGAAGCGGGCAGACCCTCGTGGCCTTGGGACTGATGCGGGCATTGCACAACCGCGGCCTGCATGTACAGTCGTTCAAGTGCGGACCGGAGCTGGCTGAGCTGCGCTACCATGCGCTGGCTACGGACCACGAACCAGCCAATCTGGATGCGTGGATGTCCTCGCACACTCATCTGCAAACCCTCTACAACAGTTACGGCGAAAAAGCTGACGTGTGTCTTGTAGAAGGGAAAGGGGGACTGTTCGACGGTTTCCGGAGAGCACAGGGAAGCGGGGCTGAACTGGCCCGTCTGATGAGAATACCGGTGGTGCTGGTGGTCAGCGCCCGCAATGCGGGCTATTCCACAGCGGCCATGCTGCAAGGCTTCAAGCATTTCTATACAGATTTAAAAATAGCCGGAGTAATCTTCAACCAGGTCACTTCGGCTGCCCAATACGGTTTCCTGCGCGAAACCTGTGCCGAGGCGGGGGTGGAATGTCTGGGATATCTTCCCTTACTGGAAGATGCGGGCCTTCCTCCCCGGCATCAGGCACTTACCCTGCCGCTGCGGAAGAGTCTTGACCAACTCTTCAACAAAGTGGCTGAACAATTGGAACAGCATATTGATTTATCCAAGCTATTGAATCTTTGTACCCGTATCTTCCCTTGTGCGTACTCACTTCCTTACATTTCAGAAACCGAAACGGAGACATGGATAGGTGCCCGAAAGCTGCGAATTGCCTTGGCTTCCGACCCGGCTTTTCCTTTCCTATACCGGAGAAACATCGACCGGATGCAAGGAGAAATCATCCGTTTCAGTCCGGTGTTCGGCAGCGAACTGCCTCAGGCGGACATCGTCTACCTGCCCGGCGGTTATCCGGAACTGTTCGCCCGCCAGCTGCATCGCCGGAAACGCCTGATGGAGCAGTTGCACACGTACGTAGAAAACGGAGGAAAGCTATTGGCCGAAGGGGGAGGAATGGCTCTGTTGGGACAGACCTTGACTGCACGTCCCGGCGGAACAGCTTATGAGATGGCTGGAATCCTACCTTATTCCGTCTACGTGAAAGACAACCGTCCGTGCAATGGATACCGCCAGACTTCCTATCGGGAACTCAACCTGAAAGGATATGAGTATCGCTACTTCGACATCGTGCCCACAGAAGAAGCGACTTCGCTCCAGACACCGGTCTGTCATGCCAAGGGAGGGGAGATGCTTGGATCATACTTTTTCCGCTACAAGAACTGCATTGCCACTTCCGTCCACAATTATTGGGGAGAAACCGGCCTGTACAAGCTCTGGGAATAAGTCGACAAGCTATTTTTCCATTTCTCGGGCGAAAAAAAGCGAGGAAAAAAGAGGATTCTAAAAAAATAATTCTATCTTTGCATCACCAAATCGCGGCAGTAGCTCAGTTGGTAGAGCATCAGCTTCCCAAGCTGAGGGTCACGGGTTCGAGTCCCGCTTGCCGCTCAAAGTAAAGCCTATATTTGAGTTGCATTAGTTACTTGAAATATAGGCTTTTATAGTTTAAAGTATTGATGTATAGCGCATTTGCGGATAACGAAATAATAAATGTTTAACCGTCTATGGCTGTCTGAAAAAGTGTATAAAAGCATTTTGCAATACCAAGCATTCTTATCGTATTGCATCGGTATTGCGCTCGTATTGCACTTATTCATGTATCCATGGAAAAACCGCAAATGTTATGTTAAAGTTACCTAAAGTCAGAGCGGTGTTCGACCGCAAGAAGAAAGCATCTGCCACCACAACTGGCGTGGTAGAGATTGAAATCATTTTCAACCGTACTCAACGAAAAACATTGTCTTCTGGAATTGAGTTGTATTCCAACCAGTGGGAGGATGGTTTAGTAGTCCGTCATGCGGAGTCAAAAAAGCTGAACCGGAAAATTACTGACCTGATCAAGAATTATGAAGGGATAGCCCGTTCCATAATTCAGGACGGGAAAGAAGTAACTTACCAAACTTTTTCTTCAGCGCTGGACAGAAAGTCAGGTAAATTCGGTACTGACTTCATCGAATTCTGTTACTACGTGATGGAGAGGAGAGGGCTGCGCGCGTCTACTCTTCGCGCGCATAAACACACGCTGGAGACTCTGAGAGAATCACGGATCATCCGCACATTCGACGACCTTACACCTGAAAATATTAAGAGATTCGACTTGTGGTTAAGACAGCAAGACCCATCCAGAGAGCAGCCCACTCTATACAATTACCACAAACGACTCAGACCCTATGTTAACGAAGCGGTTGAACTTGGTATAATCGAAGAATCCCCTTATGTGAAATTCAAGGCCGAGCGTGGGAAAAACAAACCTAAAAATGCGCTGAACGAGGAAGAACTGGCTGCAGTCAGAGCTCTTGAACTTAGAGACGAAGGTCTCAGTAAAGCACGTGACCTATTTATCTTCTGTTGCTACACCGGCCTTGCTTATGCAGATATGGACGTGTTCGACTTTTCCAAGGATGTTGTAATGGTACATGGACACTATTATATAGACAAGAAGCGTGTCAAGACTGGAACGAAGTATTATACACCTATACTTCCTCCGGCAATGGCCATACTTGAAAGATACGACTACCAGCTTCCGCGAATAACTCAGCAAGCATATAACAGGTTACTCAAGTGCATAGGCTCCCTGATTAGAACGAAGAAAAACTTGTCATCGCATATTGCCCGGTACACGTTTGCCACGACTGTTTTGCTGGGGCATGAGGTTCCTATTGAATCAGTATCAAAGATGATGGGCCATACAAGTATCCAGATTACCCAAGTATATGCGAAGATACTTAATAGCTCGATTGAAAAGCAGGCTGAGAGACTGGCTAATATATTATAGCAAACAAAAGCCCCTTCCGGAATAATCTGGTCGGGGCTTGTCGTCTCAGAAATAAGACGAACTTCTACACCACAAAGATGTATATAATTTCTGAGAAAAGTTGTATATAATTATTGGAAAATATTGTATATCAGAATTGCAATAAATTATAATTGACAGTAACAGCCAATACCGGAGTGAGTCCGTTCTTTCCTACACCGTAGCCAGCAGACAGTCCTATTCCACAGCGTTTGGGCTTTTGAGTTATGTTACGGTAAACGTACTCAGTCTGGTAAATGGTACGTGGATAAACCCGAATTTCATCAAGACGTGGAGCCACACCGCTTACCTTTGCATAATAGTTGCTATCTTGGTACTCTTTGTATTCACGCAGATGATAGCAAGTGTCGCTTGCATGAATGGTGTCTGAGCTATCAATCCATGCAAGATAAGGCTGAGGAGAAAGAATGTACATCGTATCCACATCGACCTTCGTAACTATATGGACAGATGTAATGGTATCAGACTTCCCTATATTGCCTTCAGTTGGCGAACGGCTGCACCAGCCTAAACAGAAAGCCAGTACAGCTATTAAAAGATATGGTAAGTACTTCATATTATAATAATTTTGGTTGGTGTTCTGATATTCTATTTAATGCTATATTATAATATTTTTCGTCGATTTCAAAACCTATATATTTTCTTTGCAAATCAATGCTACAAACTGCTGTTGTGCCACTACCCATAAACGTATCTAATATTAAATCTCCTTCTTTTGAACTATTTTTAATCATCTTACCAATAAGCTCTACTGGTTTCTGTGCGTTATGTAATTTTTCTTTTGACGTAAAGTTAATTGGTCTTATCCGCCAAACATCTCGCTCGCTTGCGCTAAATCTTCTTTTCCCATCTCCATTCACACCATATATTATAAATTCATGAGAGAATCGATAATGTGAACCTGCCTTTATCCACTCATAATCCCATACTATAAGATTTTTAACATTTAAATGTTTCTCTACTATTGGATAAAGGAATGGATATGTTCTCCAATCTGTATTTATGTAAAATTCTGCCCCATATTTTAATACCCTTTTTATCTCTTGAAAATAAATATCAAAGAACGGCCTTATTAAATTATTATCACTCCAACTACCTTTTTTACCATTACTTGTAGTTCCTATGCAATACGGAGGGTCTTTAATTAGTAAATCCACACTTCCGTCGGGGATACGCTTCATTCCCTCCAAACAATCCTCATTGTATATTTTATTTAGTTCAATCATGGCTTCACAACAATTTCAGGGATAAAAGGATACTCAGTACGTACATCGAAGCATGGGCACATTTTTGTCCACTCTTCCGGCTCTACAATTCCGTCTCCGTCTAAGTCTGGAGATGTGTCACGATGCCCCAACACCTCGACAATCTGGTACTTTGAGCACAACTCCTTAATCAGCTTGGCCAGTGCCTTCTTCTGAGCCGGCGTTCGTGTGTCGGCCGCCTTACCGTGCGCATCCAGTCCACCGATGTAACAAATACCGATGGAATGCTTGTTGTAGCTTACACCGGAGAATCCCTTACTGTTGCAGTGGGCGCCGTCGATTGTCAGACTGCGGCCAACTTCCACCGTACCATCCAACCGGATAATGAAGTTGTACCCGATGCACTGGAACCCACGGGCTACATGCATCTGATTAATCTCTTTCTTACCAATGTCCAGCCCGGCACGTGTGGCCGAGCAGTGAATTATTATCGAATCTATTTTGTTCATATAATTAAATTATTTATATTTGTGAAAATCTTTTATTTTTTGGGTGCAGCGGCGCCCTTTTTTTATTTCTTTTCCTCATTAGTTACTTCTTCGATAATCTCACCAGCAGCCGCATACTTTTTCTTAATATATCCGACCAGCAGCCGCTTGATGGAGACCTTGTTCTTGATTCCGTGTATTGAACAGATATGGTCGGCGATGCTGTCAAACTCGAATAGAAACGCCAGCCCCAGCCCGCACATAGCTGAAATGGTATAGCTGCATATCCCAATAGGCTGAAGGATGGAGATACCCAGCATGAACCCGACAACCAGGTACGAATTATACTCGATGAACTTGCACATCGTCCGCCGGCCGGCCCTGCTGAACCGGAAATCCTCCCCACGTTTCACCACGCTGTCAATGATGCCAAGGACGAAATCGGCCACGATCATTACGACAATGAAGGCCAGCATCCAGCGGAGTTCGAACACCACATTCTTAATTTCTCCTATAAAGGAGTAAGCCCCGGCAACCAGCAGCTGCGGGGCTATGATGGTAACCAGTTTCTCCATCAGCTCACATGTTTATCTGACCAGCCCTTTGCCAGCCAGCCCAAAAACACACCAAAAATAAACGCTCCTGTAGACACGATACTGGCCCAAAACGGTACGTACTGGTAGTATGCCAGCAATCCTACAATTATGACTACTACAATAGCCATTAAAATCATTTTTCTTTTCATACAATTAAGGTTTTTAGTTAAACAATATGTCTTTATATATCCCTCTTATCCCTTATTTTGGTAGCACTTCTAATAGACATAACGCCCACAAGCGCATCCCGGGATGGAACACGCTCATGGGCGTTATCTCATAAGTCACACACAAATCTACTCATTTACCTTCCTTTTCCAACGAAGGTAAACAAGTTAAAAACGAACAAAGAATATATTGTTTCAAAAAGGCTGACACACCTTGTCAGTAGAATCTGGGTAGAGTCTAAGGAATCTACCCAGGTTCTACCGAACGGCAAAATTGGACTGAAAATCGAGCCGTTTTTTGCGCGTTTTTACAGCCTTCAAATCCCGAAGAATTGTTGATGAAAGAACCTCAGAATAAATTTCTGTAGTCTTGACTGAGGTATGGCCAAGCAGCTTCTGAACTGTCGTTATTGGGACCCCCTGATGGATGAGTAGGGTCGCACATGTATGACGGGCCGTATGGTAGGTTATGTGCTTCCGTATCCGGGCCATTCCGGCAATTTGTGCGAGGTATTTGTTCACATCCGAGTTACACCCCAGGCTGGCAAATTCTTCTATGTTGTAGCGGTCCAGAATGGACAATGCCTTGCCTTCGAAAAGTAGATGAAGTGGCAATCTAAGTTCTATGCCAGTCTTAATCGACTTGAAGTGCAGCCAGCGTTTACCGTTCACACGGATAAAATTAGCTGGTGTAAGTTGGCAGAAGTCAGAGAACCTCAAACCTACATAGCAGCAAAATAAGAATGCATCGAGTACGTGACGCAGCTTCTGGTCGTTCACTTCCAGGTTCTCCAGCTTACGCAACTCGTCAGGAGTAAGGAACTCGTGTCGGCCCTTCTCCTGCTTTATCTTGAATTTCCGAAAAGGATACGCATCTGCATGAATGTATCCCTGATTGATTGCTTCATTGACGAGTGTACGCAGCTGGCGAAGGTGTTTGGCCACCGTGTTCACTCCGTTTCCTTTCTCTCTTAGATATGCTTCAAAATCCTTCAGGAATGTGTACGTGATGTCTTTGAAGTCCAACCCTGGTCGGAACTCCTGAAGTACATTAATCGTCGTAATCAGGTTGTCTTTTGTGCTCTGCCGTCTATCTGAATGTTTAACGTATTCTTTGGAGAATACTGGGAACGTAACAGAAACGGGGGTATCTTTCTTTATCGCGTCCTTCAATAGTGACAATGTGGGCGAGATTCCTCGCTTCCAGAAAGAAAGCTCGATGGCTTGGAGATGAAGGATATACTCAAACAACATTGCGTTAAGGTCGTTGGCTTGCGGATGGTCAATTACTTGTGCTGTCTGCTTGTTCCAATGTTCCGGACGCAGATATATATTTGTTTTGAAGTATATTTTACGTTGATTCAAAGAGGCTTCTACCTGCACCAGGGCGGTTCCTTGTTTGTTAAGCTGCTTTTTCCTGTTATATACGAGGCGGTATCTTATTTTATCCATTTTTCCGTCTAATATACGTTGTTTGTATTTCTCTAACAAATATGGACCCGTGGGAGGACTGATTGGTACGGCAACTGGAGAGAAAAACGGATTATTTTCTCGAATAAATGCAGAAAGAAGATTTTTGATTGTAAATAAAACTCTGAAAATTATAGCTGAAAAATTTAGTCCTTGTGAATTGTTCGTGTACAGATATAATACGGGTGTTACGACTACTGGCATTTTACATATTAATTATTATTTGAAAAGTGCAAATTGGTATTTAGAAGACATAGAAGCGTTTATTGATAATGAAAGTAACGTTTATATTAAAGGCGTGCCAGAAGAAAGCAGTAACTTTCATATTATAATATCCCCGACTATATCTACAATTAATGTTGCATACGAAATAATAGATGGTATTATAGATACATCTTCTCTTCAAAGAATCAAGAAGAAATAGTCATTCTCCCACGGGCCGGAGGTGGGAGTACTTATAGGGGAAGCAACTACTAAAAAAGATGGGCTTGCTCCTAAAGGTTTAATTCCTTATGAATATAATAAGAATAATAACGATATAGCAAAATTATTTTTTGAGACAACATCTGTTTCCCATATACACGCATCAATATTAACAATATGCTCCGTATCTGGAGAATCTTTAGGACTTTACTTAATTGTAAATAAATGGAACAGTACTATTGTATCTGCAAAAGTAATTTGTGGTTCTTCAGATACTATATCTACGTTGAAAATTAGGTTGTATTATGCAGTAGAATCGAATGGTAATGTAAGTCTATACATACAAAGTGGTGCGTATCTTCGTATTTATGTATCACCTCAAAATACGTTATTTAACCCTTCGTTTTCATCGGTAAGCACCATCCCATCTGAAACTATAGAGGTTACAGTATCATAAGTACGTTGCTGTATAAATTTCCCACCCTCTTAATAATATACTACCAGAATTGCCGACAATCGAATTTATATATAATTTATTTGAATTTGAACTTGTAGTACCTACTGGTTTATATATCAACATCCCATATCCATTTGTTTTACCCTCATTTATAACAATTAGAACTCCATATTGATATGCGCCTGATGGACCATCTTCAGATATTGTATCAACCTTATAAATACCACTATCTAAATTTTTCCATAGTCCAGTAGCATTACCTTTATAACTTAAAGGATTCCCCAGTAGTCCTCCCACGGGCCCCTCGTGGGAGGACTGATTGGAAATGGGAATAATACGAAAAATGGATTAATTACAGATAGAAAATGTGCTTCATCAGGAGAAAGCCTGCAAGTTCAAAATTTAACTTATAAAATAGCCCAAATTAAAGGTACATATAATTATATATTAGCAGAAATTGATTTATTCGCTTCACAAGGATTTCAATCATATAAGATTTCATTTGGAAAAGAAGGTGTGGAGGATATTCGATGTTCTGCAAAAAAAACAGTTTATTCAGATAGCAGTACAAATCTTGAAGTGTACACAGATACAGATTCTTTGTATGTAAGAGTCGTGGGAGTGAAATTTATAACAATCAGAACATATACTTCAACAGGATTTAGCAGTCCTATCGTGTATGCTAAGTACGAAGGTGATATTGGAGCATTAAAAAAAATCGATATGCAATAATTGTTACAATATTTTCTACTTAATTATTTAAGTCTCATAATGTTACTTATATACGCATAAGATGGGGGAAAAAATGGAATGAATGGATGAAAATGACAGTATCAAATGTATAATATGAATAGTTTTGGACAGTGCCTCATTAAATGTCTTTCCATTCACGCCATACGGTTCCCCACTTTATTCTACTCTTTCGTAAAGAATTGCTGAAATTAAAAAACTCCTGATATGTGATAAAACTTGATGTAAAAACTAATAACAGACCATTAGCCAACTCAACACCAGACTCTTCCAGTACAAAATATGCTCCGGTATTTAATGTGTCATTAAGTTGTGAATTTTTAATTTGTCCCCTATCCTTGAAATAAGTATTGTTAATGCCAAGTAGTCCTCCCACAACTTCTGCCATGTCCTCCTTAGACATCTGCTGAATGCTTCCGTCATTCATTACTGCAAGGAAATTTTTTACATTATTTAAAGTTCCAGTGCTGACCGTAGTCACTTCATTTAATTTTTTATCTGCCATAATCGTAAAATTTAATCGTTAGTATTTTCGTTTTCTTTATCTGAAGTCATCAAAGCCTCCGTTGCAGTTACTTCCACCTCAGGAAGAACCGGCTGGTAATATACTGTACCTTCTGTATTATCTTCTGAAGATACGGAAAGAAGCAGTGGTTGCTGGGCTGGTATATTATCCGTGCTGAATGTGTGCGGAGTAATGACCTCAAGCAGCACATCATTATATCTGAATTTGAAACCCACTTCCGCCTTTTGCCCGAACAAATCAGCCCATTCCGGGAAGAACCTTTTAACCTTCAGGGCCTGGGTGTTTGTCAGTTTCAGGTTATTAATATCTTGAGAAACGGTACCGACAAGAGAATTCAACTTTGACAAAAAATCATAGCTAAGTTCATTCGGATAGAATAGTTTACCTTCTTCTATCATGTCGTTCATTTCCGACTCTGTAACTTCTTTCCAGAGCGCTGCTTCCTCGACAGAGGCTACCAGCATCATTTTCTCGAATCTTCTTTCTTTGATGGATACCTCCCCGCTTTGCGTAAGGAAGCATCCGTTACTTGCTTGTAGTATCATTTTTCGCGTTTTTAACCATTTCATTAATTGCGTCAATAAAACGAGGTGACCCCAAATTAGCATACGCCTGAATCATATCCACTTCTTTCTCATTATACTCTTCTTCACCAATTGAATTATAAATCTTACGACAAAGTTCAAGTGATGCAATTCCTCTTCCAGACGCATATATTGCATCGGCGAACATCTCTCTCACATCCTCTACCGAATGTTGCGTCCTGGATAGACTATTAAACACACGTAATTCTTTAAAATTAAGTTTCATATTATCCGATTTTATACAATATACCATTTTTAAAATAAAGCGTCTTAGAGTATCCATTAGGCGGTACATATTCTGCAGTACCAGTATATCCTGTATAATTGTTACCGTCTGACATTGTTATCTGGTCTGCTCGGATTGATATTGAATTATCCCCATTCTGTAAAGTAATAGAATCAGGTTCTGCATCAAGCTTTACATCACTTCCTCGTATTAACCTCACTAAATGAGGATACATGATTAGATTTTCACCTCCATTATTAAAAAGCCTTAAAGTGCAGGATTGATATCCATTATTTTCAAAAAATGCCCACTCGGATATTACGCTATTATCTGGCAAGATAAATTGTATAGATCTTGTATCTGGATTAATCAAGATTCTCTTTCCATCCGCGTTCGTAAGGAGGCTACCTGTGAATTCTCCAGTGGCACCAATTAGTTTACCGCTAAATGTTCCAGATGTCGCCACAATTTCACCCTGAATGTGTGCCTTTGTGGCCCAGAACTCACCGGTGCGGTTGACGCGGAACGGTGCAGTAGCCCGATTCTCGAAGGTGCTGCCGGTAAAGAACCGGATGCTCCCGGCATCATTGCTCCCTGTAAGACCTGCATCCACGATACCGTCTTCTGTCTGAATCAGAAGGTCATTACCCTGGAAGAAACGGATCTTCGCATTTTTTGCGATAATCAGCGAAGTGAATATTGCCGCCACGTTGGTACCGAATTTCATCCAATACTCCGTATTTGTGTACGTGATACTGGAAGAGGAAACATGCGTCTTCAAGCACTGGTATGCGTCCCAACCGGTTTCCATCGCATTGTTTCGAACAAGCACTATGTCAATGTAACGTATAATGCTCTTGTCTGTAAGATTGCTATCATTCCGGTATTCTGTGTTCAACGCCCATTCACTGTCACGTATCACGCAGCCTCCAAGGCCGTCCTTCCCCATCTGTGCGAAGATGGCCGGCGTCGAATACGCGCCCCAGATACCTGACGACGAACGCCGTCTTTTGGACACCCATTCGTAAGGATAGGATTCAGATATCCCTGAGGGGTAACGTGTCCATCCTGCGGGCAAATAATCTTCACTCTGCGGAGATACAGGCGTAGACGGTATCGAATAGCTGGATGTCCGGATGTATATTTCTTCAGGAATCACACCATCCTTACCGTTTTCACCCTTTTGGGCCAGCACATCATATTCAGATGCGTTTCGCTCGCCTGTCAGCACATATCCACCGTCCGAGAAAGTGAAACGGTTGCCGTCTTTATCCGTCCAACACCACATGGGAGGATTGCGTGTCGCTACCTTGGCCGTCCATGAGCTGCCGGCCATGCTTGTCACGCCCAGTTTTGGTACCAGCAAATCCGTATGCCATGCCCCCATGTTCGTATAGCCTTCACCCTGTGCTCCGGAGACATTCGCAAAATCGGTAGAATCCTCTGTACCGTCAGTGTATTCAATCACACTCTTTGTCCAGATGTAGGTACCGTTCTGCCAGCCCGGATACACAGAAGTCCATTCACCGCCTACCAGTTCGGTAGCGGAGGTTGAACGGTAATAATATTCCGTAATTTTTTTGATACCCTTACCACCGGAAATACATACAGGGTCGGTGTAGGTCATGGTATTATCTTTGTAATACATCGCCGTACGTGACCAGATATATCTCCCGTTTTCCCATGCCGGTGCAATCGTCTGCCAGCCCGTCGCCGGTGCGACTGTATTACTGTCGCCAATCGCATATTCCACATCGACATTTATCAGTCCCAATGCATCAGCTCCATCGGTCGCAATCGTAATATATTCATTTGTGTTACTCTCGCCTGTCAGAGCGTATCCACCATCAGAAAATGTGAAACGGTTGCCGTCCTTATCCGTCCAGCACCATTCCGGAGGATTGTCGGTACCGTCGGAAGAATTGCACATATAGGTAGAGCTTGCCATCCGAACGACGCCCAGATTCGGGACATGCAGACCTGAATACCAGTAACCCATCGGAGTCACTGACTGACCGGCCGGACCTTGAATTTTGCCTACATTGTTGAACTTGGAACCATTCCAGACCCACAAATCGCCGTCAATCAGGTATGCATCCCCCTGACTGTTCCCTGAGGACGGGAGCTGGCTTTCGTCGTCTAATGAGGCAAGTATCTTGATAGATGTACCGCTCTCCACCTGCAGCAGCCAGGATGGATTATTTTCAGAGGGTGTGGTATCAGTCCCATTCTCGTTAATGCACAGCCACAGACAGCCTTTGTAAGAGAAACGGTCGTAATAATCCGCATGGTTATCGGCCGGCGGCCATGCGCCGCGGTCATTGGCAGTCATCACCGGCGTGCCGTCTGGCTTCACCTGCGCCACTGTACCAGTAAAGTAGACAGAATTCAGGTACATGGAATATCCGTCCATTTTCATGCCGAACACATTCAAGTTTGTCAGGTCACCGAACTGCATGGCGATATTCTGTACTCCAATCTCCCAAGTATTCAGCTTCCACAGCATACGGGTGTATGTCCGGGTCTCATATACCACAGTCATACGGTCTTCGTACGTGGTGTTACCTCGACACGTGAAGTGCATTTGTGAATATGGATGTATCTTGTAACCTGGTCGGAGGGAATAACGGAAAGTACCGTTATTATCATCACTGACCTCAGTAATGATGAAATAGGATGTGGCGAATCCGGCAAAGGAGAAATTACCTTTGCCATCATCCGAATCCTCAGTCGCATCGCGCTCGTCGCCGAAATGATAGATACCCATATTCATGTCATGAAGGTGGATGGAACCATATTCTCCGTCCTCCAGCTTCAGCGTAGCGGTACCCGTGTCAAGGATATTCCCTTCAGCATCCGTATCCGGTGTACATGTCTCTATGATACCTCCACCCGGTCCCCTCCATTTATCGCCGATCAGGATTTCCACACGGTTGTATCGCAGTTCAGGCACCTGTAACCACTCCCACAGTGTGAGACCACGCATTTCACCATAACCTTTTTCGTCAATTTTTGCTCCAAAGCCGGTAATCCCGGAAGCAAAACCGTGCTCTCCGAACACAGCACCGCCTAACAGGCTGAGAAGGAATTGCGTAGAATCCGGGATGTCCTTTCTGATAAATAGGTCTTTAAGTGATTCTTGATTATTCTGTATCTCTTTAATTACACGACTTGCCGTCATTACAGCCTCATCTGTAATATCATCTGCATCCTCTTCTTTAAGTATGTATCTTATTAAGTTAGATGCTATCTTGATTCCCTTTAAGAATGTGATAATTCCGTTGGCCGTATCATCCGACTTTTTCGACAGGAACTGCTGTCTTAGTGTCGACAAATCCGCTCCTCCCTGGTTAATGATAGTCGTATCTCCTCCCGAGCTTCCACCTTTTACCACGGTACTTCCTACCGGATAGTTTCCGCTTCTGGGCTTGTTCGGGATAACTCTTGTCTTTATATCTACCTGCTTCATACGACTTCTACCATTATAACCTTAAATGAATTCATCTTGTAATCAATCTCACCGCCCATGGCCAGGAAATACTTTCCCGGCTGGTTCCTGTCTGTCAGTCTCGTGAACGGAGTGATATCCGCTCTCTTTAATACCTCCGTAAGCCGTAATTTGGTAGCACTATAATAGTCGACTATTCTTCTTATCAGCAACTCTTCCGGGCGGATGGTTGTACCTGTTATCCCACAATACAGGTTATCCTCCAGATACTTGTCGCCAATAAGCACCTTACTATAGCATGCTCCGTCATTATTGTATGAAGAAATTTTAAATTCAATCTCGTCAAGTTCGTTAATGTAGTTCTCATTAACCACGTTTTCATACGTACGGTCAGAATCTTCGCTGTCATCATTGGTTGAATACTTCGTATAAGCGAATTCAAAGTCCTTAATGGCAAAGTAATCTGCCGGGGTAGAACCTACCACAAAAGAGGCATGAGGACCAAACAAGGTGAACTCCATGTCGCCATACAGTATCTCGTCTCCCGGGAGATGACACACGTATCCTTTCACGCCATCCAGCCCGTCGTTCAACTTACGACCTTTTGTCTGTATATCGTAAGGTCCTTTGAAGTCGTTGACGTTCGTGTCACCGAAGTCCACCCACAAATTATTAGTATATTCCCCGACTACGGGTTCTGGATTGGTATCCCAGTAATATCCGTTATCACCTCCATGAAAGTATTTGTCGCCAATCCGGAGCCTGAAATGGAAATCGTATGTGGCCAGTCCGCCAGTCATGCTGGCCAGCATTTCCAGGCTAAAGTAAATCGAAAATGCGCCATTACTGTATGCGGCCGGAACTCCCTTAATAGTCATTATTGGAATACGGTTGCTACGGCTGAATATAGGCGTTCTGTCAGCCGTTCTCCTCCCGGTCTTGATGTAGTATTGCTCGGTGAACTCATAGTCCTTGATATCGGCATTTCCGTCCTTGTCCTCGTTATAATCATCATATCTTACTGGTATGGAACCCGTAATTGATTCCAGCTCCCAGGTCTTCGCATTATCAATCGCCGTCTTCAGTTCTTCTGATGAAAGTTCAGTCAGATCATCCTCTCCATCTCCGTACTTATATGCCCACAACTTATACCGGTCATTCTCTGACTTCATGAACTCGTAATGTGTCACCTTATATCCCTGCGTGTTACTCTGATAGAGTCTCGTATCCTTACTCGTAAGATACTTCAACGCGTCAAAAGACGTATCTGGCAGCGCATCGCCTACCGGATAGTTGCTGCACCGGATGGTCACCTTGTTGTATCCAGGAGCGATGTCGAGCGTATGGCCGTCACCAGAAAATCCTATTTCCTGCACGGACATAGAATCTGTCTGTACTTTGCTGTATTCGGTACCTGCGTACTTGTAATATTCCCCGTCTGTATTATTGATGTCCACGAAATACAAGTCTCCCAAATAGTCCACGCATGTCCAGTTCAGCAGCTTCATGATTTCTTCCAGCACGTCCTTGTATTTCATCGGATTGTCGTCCTCGTCGAAGAAGTTCTGCTCGGATACGCTCATTTCCGAAAGCGGATTGCTCCAGGAATCAAAGGCCGACTGGTCAGCTCCATATACGTGCGGAAGATATACAGACTGATATTCCCCGCGTGACTCCTCGATACAGGCCTGCAACAGGTCCCACAATGTGACGAATCCTCGATTCTCGTTCTTCTGCTTGTAGTCCACATACTCCAGTACCGACATAGCCGAGTAGCACTCCAGGTCGAGGTTGAACTTTACGCTCCGATAGTCCTGCGTGTATATCTCGGGCTTGATGAATCCCCTCCATATCATCCGGTCTCCTTCATACAGCGTCACACGACACATCCGGTAATCCGTAGAAAATAGGTCCTGCAAGTAGTCCCCGCCGAAGATGTGCAGCGTGGCTGTGCTGAACCGGGTAGGGGTGTACACGAATTCCTCGTCACTTAAAGTCACGGTGAAAGGGGAGGACTGGCCCTTCAGCTCAGCCGATGCCCCCTGGTATCCTTCCTTCTCGATTTTTATCAGGTAATCTTTCCCGTCTATTCCGTTGAATGGCAGTGTATATATCAGTCCGTAGCTCATAGTTTCTTCCCTGTTTTCTTCATATAGTTAGATAATGCCAGATAAAGGTCACTACCTTGTATGCGGCTCACACCGAGGCTCACGGTAGCGCCTCCGTCCGATGTGGTAAGGTCGTACAGCCGTCTCTGCTGCTTCTGGTTAAGAATCATCTCACCGGAGTTTACCCGGGCCAGCAAACGGTCTCCAAAGTAGCTGCTTCCTCCGATAATACCGCCTTCTGCAAACTGGGGAAGGCTGCTGAAAATAGAGGCTACCGTAGTAAGAACTGTTGCCACTGCGGCCAGTGATGCGGGCCAAGGAGCAGAGAAAGCGGAAGCCACGCCCTGGGCAGTAGCCAGCGCCTGAAGCTGCACGATCATCTGTGCGATGTTGGCCGCACTGGACAAAGCCCATGCCCCCATATTATCTGAAGATTGGCTCATGAGTCCGCCCAACGTGCCGAGTATGGAACTCACATTTTCGAGCCCCATTGTCATATCGTCTACATTCTTTACTGACTTATCGGAGATAGGTTCTATCTTATCCAACTTATCTGGAAGAGTTGCCATCCCAGCCAAGTTTGACGCCGGCTTCTGTACAGCACCCGGAGCCTTCAGGTCCTTGTACTTCACCGTGATATCCATCTCTCTTCTTTTTGAGACCAGCTCATCCAGTTCACGAGATATGCGAATACGGTCCGCATCATTCACTGCGAGAGACAACTCTTTTTTCTTTCCTGATATCTGATTGTCAAGATAAGCCATTGAACCTTTAGGAGGATCGTTCTCCGTTGTCCCGGATAGTTTACTTGTGTTCAGCTTGTCATTAGCCTTCTCTTCGGCCTTATTTTTTGCCTCCAGTTCCTTTCTCTGTTCCTTGATAAGAGATAGAATCTGCGAATGTAATATGCTCTCTCTGTATGCATTATCGTACGTCTTCTGAGCCTCAACAAGAGCCTTTCTTTCTTCTTCTGCCACACCGTTTACATTCACAGCCTTGGCCCTTATATAATTGGCTTCTGCTTTTTGTAACTCATTTTTTCGCTGCTGCAGTTTAAGCGCTTCCGGATACATGTAGTTCACCTGGCGCTCTTCCTTATCCAGCGCTTCTGTCATACTCATCCCAGAATTCATGTATCCGGTGATTCTCTTGTTGAACTCGTCCTGGTTGATATCCTTGTCTTTCTTGGTTCTCTTATTGAAGAGCTCGTCAATACTCATGTTCGCCTCTGCCAGCTTATCTACCCAGTCCCTTATCTCGTCAACGATATCCTTAATTATGCCGTTACTTCCGGCCATCGTATTGATAAATGCGCCCCATGCGCTCTGCAATTTTCCAATAGATCCGGCGAGATTGTCGTTGTTAATCCGGGCTTGCTCGTATGCGGTATTCGTATCCGTAATGCCGGTGCGTAGCTGCTCAAACGCATCCCGTTCCTGCAGGATGGCGATGGCCGCCGTTACGGACTCCTTACCGAACATCTTGGTGAGCTCGGTAGCGTCCATATTCTTCGCTGACAGGTTATCCAGCGCACGTGAAAGACCTACTACAGACGGGCGGAGCTGTCTGTCCGCAGAAGACTCTAATGTGAGGAAGATGTTTCGAAGGTTGGTACCCGCACTGCCGGCATCGGTGATACGAGGTGCGATGGCCTCGATGGCGGCTACCAGGTCGTTGAACTTAATACCTACAGATGATGCGGTACCTCCGGCGTTCTCGATGGCCTTATTAAGATAAGGAATGTCAGCGGAACCCTGCTGGGAGGCTGCGGCAAGAATGTTGATATACTCTGCTGCATGTACACTGGACTGTCCCATCTGGTTAAGTGAGCCGGTAAGGGCTTTCGCGGCAGTAGGGACATCGAGTTCTGCCGCCTCAGCCAGCGTAACAGCCGCCTCAGCGGTGGCTGTCAGGGCCGACTTATTCTTCAACAACTCCGGCATCTGCGACCCGATAAGCTTGTAGGCGTCCACCATCTGCGTGGCCGACTGGGTGCTGTCCATCGCCATGCGGATAGCTTCCGAACGGAAATAGTTCAGTTCATCTGCGGTCACACCCGTAATGGCACGCAGTGAAGACAAAGACTTTTCAAATTCCATGTTCGCCGTGACAGCAGAATGGATGGAAGTGCTTATGCCGACAAATGCGGCGGCATACCCTCCAAATTTAGTCAATCCTGAAACTATACCTTTCGATGTGTTGGCGAAGCTGCTGATGCTTCCCTGAGCCTTCTTCAAGTTCGCATCAAAATCGCTCTTGTCAAGCAGTAGTCGGGTAAATATATTAGCCATGGTGTTCAAACATTTTTGCGCGTTTCCTTAATTCTTCCATTTCTCTCTTGCGGTCTTCCCGGCTCTCTACATCGTCCAGGTCTCCGTCAAGAGTCATTACGTCATCCAGTTCCAGGTCCCTG
Organism: Bacteroides mediterraneensis; assembly: GCF_016900355.1. GTDB lineage: Bacteria > Bacteroidota > Bacteroidia > Bacteroidales > Bacteroidaceae > Phocaeicola. Next base: position 52,173 of record NZ_JACJKA010000012.1, read on the forward strand.
CAGTAGGGTCGGAGAGAGGCCCACATTACCATCCGTATCTTCTCCAGTTCCGACCGTTCTTTCCTCCGCAGACCTGTGATATAGGCGACGCACTCCGGTATGTCCATCCTGTCAAGGAAGTATTCCGGAGATACGCCGCCCTTACAGACTATCTCTTCATACAGACGTGCTATGCTCAGCCCTTCTTCCTGTTTGCTTTCACCGGTTTCGCTTTTTTTTTAAGCTGCTCCAGGCGGTCGGCCTCTGTCTTCACCAGTTCCATGAAGCCTTCAAAGATTGTCGGGTCAATATCGCACTGGTCAATCAGCTGCTCGAATGTCAGGCTGTATTCCGGATTGCATGCCATGAGGGAAGCATGAAGGAGCAGGTATGCATCCTCCAGCTTCTTTCCTTCGTACGGATGTCCGGTCAGCTGCTCATACTTGAACAGCGACCGGAGACTGTATCGGAGGTAGTATTCCTTATTGTCAATACTTACTATCATGCCCCACCTGTCTTCACTTTTTCCAATTTTCCTACGCCCTTGAACGTGGCAGACACAGTCATATTATCACCGTTCTGTCCTTTCAGGTCCACCTTGGTAATGATAGCCTCACCTTTGTAGTAAGTGGTCGTAGAACCATCCGGAGCAGTCCATCCTCCTTCAGGCACCGCATCGGTACTCTTATTCTTCGGAATACCTGCGATGATAGGTACTTTCTGAGCGGCCAATGCCTTGTCCATCAATGCTTCATAACTGATATCTACCGGAGTTCCATCATCAGGCGCACCTAACGACTCGGAGGATGCCTCCCAGTTAAATCCAGTCACTTCCGATTCATCCCACAGCCCGCTGTCCTTGGATGCCGTGCTGGTAGTATCAATGTTCAGAGTGAGCTGATGGTTGGTTGCCAGTGCCACGGCTTTCCCGTCTACAAAGACCATGAAATCTTTACCTTTCAATACTTTTCTCATACGTTTGTTGTGGTTAAGTTAAATACTAATTGTTGCATATATACGTTATCCGAAAATGACTCCATGGCGTCTTCCATGTAGCACTCCGTTACCTGGAACGTATTGTATATCCCTCCAGTACAGTCCAGCGCCTTACGTACCAGCTCTGCCACCTGAACGGATTCCTTATAGTTGTCGGAGAATACATACACGTCAACCGTTACCGCGTCCTCACCACTTCTTATGTCCTTCGTCCGTAAGGGAGCCACTGAGGAACGCTCGTAGCAGATGAAGGGAAATTTTGTTTCGGCCGATAAGGCTACCGGAAACATCCGGTTTCCGACTTTTTCCGTCAGTTCCTCCGAGAGAGTCATCCGGCTCAATATGTGTTCCGCTACTGATAGGCTCATTTTTTCGATGCTATTCGATTAATATATTTCTCAATTAAGCTGTTAAGGCTTGTCTGGGCTTCTGTCTGTTTGGACTTTACCGCGTTCTGGAAGAAGTAGGATGCCTGTATGCGTCCGGTGTATCGCTTCTTAGACAGCTTTCGGCTTGTCTTATTGTAGCGTTCTCCGGTTCCCAGATCAAAGAATTTCAGTGTATAGGCGATGTCTTTAATCCCTCTTTTACGGTAACTCGCCGACTGCTTCCTGGTGAGTCCTCCTAAAATATCTACTCGCACTCCTCCTAAGTCCTTATAGACCTTGAACTTCACAAACCGCTGCATAGGCCGGTAGTTGATTCTTCCGTTCTTTCCCGACACGCTTCTCAGGTTCTGTACGGCCTGCTTCCGGATGATTCCTCCAGCCGCAGCCAGCCCCCGTCGTATTGCGCTTCTGGCTTCCCTGTTAGTCAATGACAGGTCCTTAATCATCTGATTAATTCTGCTGACATCTACCGTGAATTTTATACCCTCTACAGCCATAATTTACTAATAGAAGGACCGGGTGTTACCCCAGTCCTAAATTAAAGATTGAACACTACTCCAATGTTGCCTTACCCACAGCGAACGCTTCCGAACGCAATGTCAACATGTCGTAATGCGTGTTGAAAATAAAGTAGGTAAGGTCTTTCTTAGCTACGGCTGCAGACTGTGAGTCGACTGTCATACGCATCTTACCGAACTGACCAACCAGCTCATAGCTGAATACGCCAAATCCCAGCATATCCTTGTCCACATATTCAGTGACATACACCGGATAACCGTCAATCAGTCCGTTTTCGCAGATAAACAAACCGGAACCTGTGTCCTTAGGCGTGGACTTCAGCTTTGCCATCATGGATGCAGAGCATACCCAGCAGGCTGTCCCATCCAGAACAACGCCTTTCTCCAAAGCAGCTGCTTCAATCTGCAAGACTTCTGTCCAAGTTGGCGCAGCGCCAGCCATCGTCACAGCCGGAGTGGCATACGCATCTACGAAACATCCTTTAGATGCTTTGCTCAGCTGAGTCTTATTGAACATCCATTTGTTCAACAGGCGGGCAAGACCCATAGTCAGCTGACGCTGTACGATGTCGAGTACCAATCCGCTTGACTGGTCAATCGCATGATTAGACACCGGAATACTGATACCCACTCTCTTAGGAGTCGGAGTAAGTTTACTCAGGTCCACCTTAGTGTCAGTCAGTTCCACATTCTCATCTTCCAGCGTAGCTTCCACACCGCCCGCTACTACCGGGAACTGCCATGCACCCTCAATGCCGTACTGTACCTTACAGCCTACTCGGCCCAAGATAAGTCCTTTTTCCAATGGCTCGATGACATCACCGATGGTCAACGGGATAATAGGAGCAGCCGTGGTGCTGTCCGTCACGTCACGAGTCAACGGAATATCCATACCACCTGCCTTCACCAATGAACGTGTTTCCTCCGAAATCTGGCCACCATTACGCATGAATCTTACTGCTTCGTCGAACACGCGACCACGGTTCTCTCTCTGCACGGTCTGCTCCGTACGAGGCTGGTCTGCCTGTGCCATCCGAAGTTCCAGTACAGCTTTTTCAGCCGTCAAGGCGTTCTTTTCGTCGATTTCGTCCTGAGTCATTTGTCTCTTTTCTGCCTCCAGGGTGTCGGCCATTTCCTTGAATCGTGCGTTAATCTCACGCACGCGCTTCATCATTTCTCTTTTTGTCATTACCTTAAGATTTAAGTTGTTAGTTTTCTGATAATTTTCGAAGTTCAGCGACTTCTTCCTTGTATTCGTCCTTCCGGTCCTCCGGATAGAATTTTTCCAGACTCCGGACAGACACGTCTGTCCCCATGTAGGCCGGGTCAGACACGATACTGACATCGCCTATCCAGTCAATCTTGTTCACATATCGGTACAGCATGTTGCCTTTCCGCTCATATTGCACATTGTTCTCGTCCGTCATGTATGCGAATGATGATCCGAACAAGTCACCGCGTCTTACCATCTCTACCGCATAATCACCATCCTGCGTAGTCGGAGCCTCGAAACTATATTTCAATCCATGTGCATCTACCGTGAGTGACAACGTACCGGAACCATTGTATCTTCTTGCCAGCATACGTCCAATCGTATGCTCCAGCAGTGCCTTCACATCACTGTGTGCCAGCAAATCCTGTGTCACCGCACCCGAACGGATAATCTCGCGAAAGTACCGTTTGTTCTGCCTGTCATACAGCACCTCGCTTTCCTGGTCGAACACGATGGCGTATCCCTCGATGTTTCGGCTATCCTGCGCCAGCTTGGGCGCCGCGTCTTGTCCATAACTTCTAATTTCCATAATCAATGCCTCTTTACCTTACCAGCGTAACTCGTATTTTGGTAGCACTTTATCCATTATTTCCTGGATTTTCTTCAATTTTCTTTCCTACCGGCATAAGATTTGCCGACACAAGCAGTTCGTCTCCACCCGGAACTGGAGGATAACCTCTCTCTCGTCTTGCCTCGTTAATAGTCTGTAAGCCAGCCTGTATGTTTTTCTCCGTGACAGTAGCCAGCGTCATCAGGTCGGTGTTATAAAAGTCTTTTACCGAGAACTCGATACGGTATCTTCCATACTGCGATGGGACGAAAAGTTTTGCTGTAAATTCCAGAGAAAACTGTTTCAAGATCTGCTGCAAAGTGTCGCTCATGAACAATACCTGCGACATCTCGCTGGCCTTGTAGTTTGTCGACTGACCGGCGAACACCTTATCCGGGTGGACTCCGTAGAACCGGCATATCTCCAGCACGCCGAATTGCTTATTCTCCAGCAGTTTGCTGTCAGCTGGTGATAGGTCTATCGCACTGAACCCGGTACCTGCCGGCAGATTCATAATCTGCTTGCCGGATTTCAGTTCTTCGCTGACTCTGTCCGCCACATTCTTCAATTCGTTATCCTGAAACATTCCCACGCCCTTCACATAGGCATCTCCACCCGTTACGAATCCCCTTCTGGTTCCTCCCGGAGAATATACTTCTTCGCTCTTGTCGTCCGACATCGAAGCGATTCGCAGCACCTTAGCAGCATATCGCAGCGTTGACACACCCAAATATCCGCCATCCGTAGACAGGTTACGGAGGTGGATCATCTCGTCCGCCTCGAACGTACCGAACACATGGTTCACCATGTCACTTACGATGTACCGGTTAGACAGTTTGTCGTATGTGCAGGTGTTTGGGCTCAGCAATACCAGCCTGCCCAAGTCACCATTCGTTCGCCATTCCGGATATATGTATGCGTTGCCCTGGTTGAGCATCTGGACAACGGAATTCCGGATAAGGTCGAAGGATGTCTGCCGCTCGTTCGGCTTCAAGGCCAACAGGCTGGCCAGTCTTCCTGTATCCTCCGTTTTCCAGTAGCTTCCGGCAACTTTCTTCTTAATCTGGAGTGGGAGTGAGGCAACCGTTCCAGACACGATGGACGTACAGCGATATACGGCTGCAAGCTTCATCGCCATGTCAGGACCTACCGCATACGAGCTTCCGGCTATTACCTGCATGTCATTATTTCCATACCATGTCGTTATATTCCCTTCACCGATACTGCGTACCTGCTTCTTTCCGGTCAGCACATGCCAAGCATCTCTAAATTTTCCCATAATGCTATTCGTTAATCAGTTCACACTTAATATCCCAGCTCATGTTTTTCCGGTTCCGGTCTATTGAAAGAATACGATAATTCTCACCTCCCCACGACAGCCTCATGTTACGTGTAATTCCAGGTCTGTATCGGATGGATACGTTCTTTATTGCAGTGAACACTGCTTCCCGGTTCTCTTCCTTCAGGTCTCCACTCTTGTCTTGTATTCTCGCACGTGTACGGAGGATAGTTTCCCATTTTCGCGTCTCGCCTCCCAGCTGGTCCCGTTCCACGGTCTCCTGCTGTATCTCTACCCAGTCTCTTAATAATCCTGCCTGCATGGTTATGAAAGTTTACGCCGTTGAATAAGAAGGAAAGTAAGTCCGTAAGGAATCTCGGATGAAACGGCGAAGGCTGCCGGCTCCCTGTTGGCATAGAATCCACCTGCCATAATCCGCACGGCCATCTTCAAGTCTGACGGGAGATTTCCTTCATCATCCGCCAGATTGGAAAGCGGCTGCTGGATATACAATTCTATAGCAGACTCAGCCGCCTCTATAAGTTCAGTGAGGTACTGGTCATCCTCATCATAATCAATGTTAAGGTGACGCTTTAAATCATCTACGGATATGTACATAAGCCTTTTTTACTTTACGTACATATCCCGTATTTTGGTAGCACTTTTTTATCGAATCGGGCGCTCGTAGTTGTTAAACTGGTAGAAAGTCATGATGGCCGTTATCACTCCGTCGATTTTCCGATTGTCAGAAATCTTGATAGGTTTCTTGTTGTCGTTCCGGTCCGTGTCCAGTACCGCGTTTCCAAAGCAGTACCAGTTTATCGGATTGTCGTTGAATGATACCTTGCCTGTACGTAACGCATACTCGAATGACTCTACAGGAGAGTTGAACGCTCCGTAGTTCTGCGGCACCGCACGCAGCACGTCGCGGAATCCGGATGCGGCCAGCATGTTGACGCACTCCTGCGACTTGTACGCATCATAACCCACGCCGACTATGCGGAGCGTACGGCTTCGCTCCAGTATATCCTGCACGATCATCCGGTAGTCTATCACATCTCCCTTGCACAGTTTAAGATATCCGCTTGCTACCCACTGGCTGTACAGCTCCCTGTTCGGATGATTTCTAAGTGCCCCTTCCGGGAAATAGTAGTCCGTATGAATGTGGAAGGAGCGAAGTGTATCGCTGTACAGATTGTACGATACCGCGGAAAAGTCGTCGTGTACGGAGAGGTCCATCGACACCATCGTCATCGGTCCTCCCACAACCTTGTCAAGGTCTACATTACGCTTGCACGCCATAGCCTCATCTGCGGTTATCCATGCCTTCGCGTCATCCATCACGAATATGTTCAGCAGCTTGGTGCGGAAAGCCTTCATGTCCTCATAGCTTCGAAGGGCTTCCCTATACTTGTGCTCGTAATAGTCGGTCTGTATAGTTACCCCCCAGTGAGGTTGTACTTTCTTCCACGTGTCTTCGCTTCCCTCGTCGTCGTCGATGTCCGGCTCGAAGATATGTGCGAACACGCTGTCATCCTCCAGCTTTCCCTCCAGAATGTCCTTATAACCTTGCAACTCTGCATAGAACGGTCCGTTCAACTTCTCCGATGCGGTGGTGATGATGACTGTAAGCGGATTGACACGTGCGCCCATGGAGGAGGTAAGCACGTTCTTCAGCTCCGCGCTGTCTGCCTGTGAGTATTCGTCAAGGATAACCAGTGAGGCGTTGAGTCCATCCAGCTTGTCTGCCTCGGATGCCAGGCACCTGGCAAAACTGCTGCGCCCCGGCATGAGATTGTACACCTTTTCCCGGTTAATCTTGAAACGCCTCATCTTCGGGTCCATGTTCTTCAGGATTCCCTTGATTTCCTTGAAGCATATCTGCGCCTGTTCGTAGCTGTTGGCCGCCACATACGCCTGTGCGTTCGCATCGCCGAACAGCAGGTCGTCGATGGCCAGCGCCGCTACTGAGGTAGTCTTGCTGTACTTTCTTGGGACAAACAGCAGTGCGGTACGGCACAGACGTTTCTCCGGCGTTCGGTAGAAGCCCAGGATGGAGGCGAACTGGAAGACCTGAATCGGGGTAAGCCGGTACCGCGTGACACCCGTCATGCCATTAAACCGGAGCGACTCGTACACAACGATGAACCGACGGACGGCAGACGGACGAAACTCGTAGGTATCGAGCAGGTGAAAGAAGCGGAGCAGGGCCAGCAGTTCATACAGGTTATGCCTGTCCGGACAGCTGCGTACACTGTTTATGTAGACTCTCAACCGAATGTCTGTCTTGTCAAGCGCTGGGTATCCGTCCAGATCAATACATTCCAGCTTATTCGCCGTATCCGTTTTCAAGTCTCTTAACCTCTGCTTCTCCTGCTCGTCGAGTATCATTCCTCCTCCTTTCGGGCTCTGTCCAGCATGTCTTCCAGCGGGTCGTTGTCTCCAGTAGATAATGTTCCAAGTGTCAGTCCCAACTCACGAAGTGAACGTCTTACCATTTCCTGTGCATCTTTCAATACCTTGAAGGCAGGGTGGGGAACCAATTTCTCATTTCCCTCCCGTGTGATTTCCGTCAGGAAGGTACAGGTAAGGCTTTCGATATCCCTCTGTGCAAGCAGGAACGCATAGTAAGAACCTGCGGCCATGGATATACAGGTTTCGAGATCCTTGGAGTAGGTGTTCTGGTTCTTCAGGGCTTTCCTGATTCTGCTTTTAATGCTTGTAATTTTTTCCATATCCTCAACCGTGAAAAAGTATTAAACCCCCTCGGATTCAAAATTGCCCGCGCGTGTAAACTTTAAGCGCACGGGGTTCAATCATTTTTAAAGTATTTTAAAAAATACCCCCCCGGGGATTTGTCGTTAATCTCTGCTAATGATTGATGGCAAACAGTCTTTCGGGCGTCTTTCAGTCGAGATACTTGCTTATAAACCTCTTTGTCTCACGTTCAGAGCTGGCCTTCGCGGACTCCTTGCCTCTACTATGCATGCGTTCATGCGTTTTTTGGTGGCACTTTTCACACAGGCTTCTCAGATTTGTATAGTCGAAGGCCAGCCGCTCCATCTCTGAAATACTGTGCGCGCTTTCTATCGGCACGATATGGTGTACCTCTGTGGCCAGCGTGGCCCTGTCGTCCAGCAGGCAGTCCTCACACAGCGGGTTGCGGGCTATTTTGATGGCCCGCAGCTCCCGCCAGCGTTTGGACGTAATCAACCTTCTGTAATCCTTACTCCGACTGCTCATAGGTCTGTACTTTTCTTGACTGGCCTCGCCTTACGGTATCGTATCGGCAGTTTCGGTGTTCCCATATCATCGAACATCTGCACTATTTCATCAGGAACCGGTTCATCTATTGGATCATGTTCTTTATCAACTGCTCGTAGAAATGAGTAACACAGATAATTTTGCAGTTGGTATATAGATTTAAATCCATATTTTTCACATATATCTTTCAATCTCTTATAATCTGCAAGTGTGACTCTTGCTACAATCTGTACCGTTTGTATTCGTTTCTTCCTATTCATTCTCAACCAGTTTTATTCTCCATGCTCTGATATTGTTGTACAGCCTTCCATTGAACTCTGTGACATGGCAGTTATAATCTACCTCAACCTTCTGGCCAACTGCCAGCCATTGGTTATTGACATCTTCTCCCATCACATCGAAAGCCAGCGACTGGGCGTATTTCCCTCCATCAGTTTCTACTACTGCTGTACGCTTTAGGATTATTCTTTTATCCTTTGTAGTAATTTGTTCTATATCTTTCACTACTATTATTTGTCCTTTGATATTCATTTCTCCTCCTTTTATCGGTTACAAATTTCATTCATTGCTTCATTCCATGGAATCTCCCCAAGGTATTTCAAGCAGGCATCCCAACCAGCGTCAAATCCTTTCGCAAATTCATCCGCATAACATTCATAGTCACAATCGTGTGCAGTGTTTTTCCCTTCGCAAAATCGGCAATAATCACGCTCACTGCAGGCATATTTTCCGTTACACAGGTATTCCTTCTGTACGGCTTCTCTTAGCATATTTTCTTTTCTTGTCATATCATTCCTTCTTTGATTTTTTTATTAATAATCTTGCCATTTTATCAAGCTTGGTAGGCGGCATCCATCCACTTTTTGAGCGAATGTATCTTTTGGCATCATTTAGGTCGTTAGCCTTTTCTCTCGCCAAATGGCATTTTCTTAATATATTACCCAGGCTTCTCATAGCTTCTTCAGCATCCTGTTTGTATTCCTCAGAATAGGAACCTTCCAATGCGTCTCTAATCTGTTCCAATCCGAAGTCTATTGCATTAACTTCCTTTTCAGTGATTGATATTTGCATTTTAATTCTCCTTTCCACCTATCCCAGCAGCCACCACATGACTGCCAGGAACAGGTAATACAATTTAGTTTTCATTGATTATTTCTCCTTCTTTCAACTAATAATTCTAACCTCTTCTCACACTCTGCACATTCAAGTTTCTTGCGCTCCAGCTTCTCCCGGAACTTAACCAGTTCCTCGTCCGTATTCTCGTCAAAGAACATGTTTTTATGGCGGTTTTGCTCAATATAGTTCTTCATTATCCGTTCCGCTTTCGTTATCTGAGCTTTTGCAGAAATCAGTTTGGAAAGGCAGGAACTCACTTCAAGCGACTCTCCTGAACGATTGTCGTAGTAGTAAAAAGAAGTATACACATCATTCCTCGGATACTGGCATTGCAATCTGGCCACCCTCCATCTGATTACCCACATTCTTCTTTCGTACACTTCACGAGGAAGGTCGTAGGTGTATAGGATGACAGATTGATGGCCGTAACCATAGCAGATGCTGATTTGCACCCAATTCTCGATTTTCAGCTCCTTTTCAGCTTTTGCCAAATCCTTTGCGAACTGATAATAATAACTCAAACTTTCCTGCTTTCCCATATCATTCAAATTTTAGTTCAAGTTGGCTACTCGGTTCTTTATAACCCGGATTGGCCAACATAAAAGCCCTCCGTAAAGCTTCCGCAATCTTCTCACGAACAGCCTTAGATACATGGTTCTTGTCCGATTCGCTGTTGATAAGCAAGCATCTTTCAAGGCTCCCGTTTATAGGTCTCTCGTCGAGAAACAAACTGTATTCTGTAAATATCCGGTTCTGACGTTTCCCATCATCCATTTCTTCATCAGTCTGGTACCGCTCAAATACGGTGTCTTGAATTGTTCTCAGACATCTTTGTCCTCTCTCACTCCTGCATCCAAGCATTTCGTTTTCAAACATGACCGACAAAGCACGCTTTTTCCTTACGCCTCCAATTCTAGCCCATCCATAATAAACTTTCAGCTTTCCCATATCATATCGTCGTTACACAATCAAAGTCCTTCCCATACATGATATAGGCTCCACGACTCCGGAGTTCGGCCACCAGCTGCTCGTTGGTGTATCTGGCCAGCCGTCCATGAAGCCTGTCCTGCTTTCTTCTTTCAGACGTGTGTCTGCTCTCACATAACCGGCACCTGCTGGTGTAATGGATGCCGGATTTCGTTTCATAGGCACGGAACTTGCTTTCCGGAAGGTTCCGGCCACACTCGATACAAACTTTCATGACGCAGCCCTCCTTATAATCTCAGCCATATTATTCTCCATTATCCGAATAATCTGCTTATGGTATTTACTATCTTCGTTACAAACACCACGGGACTGCACTATCTTGAATGTATTCAGGTTTACCTCGATAGTCTCCAGGCGTTTTCCGTTCTTCCTTGCGGATAACACCAGACTTTCTTTTCTTGCATAATAGGCGCAGTTATATACACAGTGGTGCATCGTTTTCCACTCCTGATAATACTGGGTGACGCTTTCCAAAGGACAGATAACTATTCCCTCATCCTTTATCTGTAAACCAAGGAATGGCTGTATCTTTTTCCAGAAAACTGCGATATTCCGCTTTAGTTCCTTCTCCTTCTTCATGCGTTCAATCCTTTCGCGTTCCATCCTTTCCCTGGCTTCAATCTTTTGCTTCCTCTTTAGCAATTCATCATGTGCCTTCTTCAGGTCTTTTGGGCATACATAGTGAGCATTATGGGTATCAAGGTGGAAATAGTCAAGCAGACGCAAGTAGTCATCATACATGGAACCATCCTTGATGATGTATCCATTACGGTTGCAGATATTCACTGCCCACGGATGAGATAGTCCACCCCGATACATGTAGAACTCCAGCATACTATATTGACGTGTCTTAATAAGCATTTCAGCATATTTATTTTCACCTAACAAGCCACGTATCAACACCGCTGGAGTAACACCATGAAACGAAGTGCGAAGGCCATTTCTGCGAAGAATCGGCAGCACATTTACTTTCGGATACACATAGCCGTCTATGTCGTATGAATGTGGATAGTATATATTTCCGCTCTGCTTGAGACTCATGTCTGTAGTATGAATCCAACCTCTACACCCCATATTCATAGCTTTGGCGATAACAATCTCTTTGTTGTCAGAAGTTATCCACTGTTGGCATACCTCATCGATGAAATAATGTGTGTCACGTTCTTTCCTTGCATACCTGGCTGTGTAAAAGTGACGGAGCACCTGAAAATCTCCTGATGTAGTAACGACTGTCAGATAGCTTACTGCATTATCCTTGGTCTTACGGCTTACTTTAACTTCCAACCTTTCACCGCAGTAAGGACACTTGATGTACCCTTCCTTCTGGCCAGTTACATCAACCCACATCTTTCCACATTCGCTGCACCACATTTCATCCTTACAGCGGTAAGCATTATGCGGAAAACAATGCTTCTTTCCCCATCTTATCTGGGCTTCTGTTATCGCTGGCAGCTTACTGCTCAATTCGACCACCAGCCTTTCACGTTTCGTTCTTGGCTTCATATTATTCAAAACTGAATAGTGACAACTGCCGTTCATCAAACAGTTCCTGCTTCGTTTTCTTCCTTGCAGGTTTTTGTTTCACCGACTTTTCTTCTTTGACTGGTTCTTGTACTACTGGTTCCTGTACTATAGCCGGGGCGACTACCTCCACACGTTCTTTCACATCTTCAACCTTGATGTTGTCCTCATCGTAGTAGTGTACGGCCCATCCATAGACTGTGGCATCATCCACCCCGACTGCATTTTCTCCCTTTGCCAGCTTCCTGGCTTGTGAGTAGATGTACTTGATACATTCCTCGATACTCTTGTTCGCCTTCTTATACACCTCTGCAAAGAGTGAATCTTCCTTTGCTCGCTTATCCAAGTATATCTTGATAGCTTGTTCCATGCTCAGTGTTCCCATAACTATTTCTTTCTTATCTGAATCAAACCTTTTTTCTCTTCTTCCTGCAAGTTCCTGATGTCATCCTTTGATAGCATACATTCAACTTCTCTATTGATGTTGTATCCGGTAGGTAAGGAGTATTCAGCCTGTATTCTTGCTATTTCGTCTTTCCTGTTAGTCGCATAACAGATTGTTCGTTTCTCTTTTTCCATTCTCTTGTTTTTAAGGTTTACCGACCAGCTAATGGCTGTATAGGACAAGTTACCTGGTAAGATAACCGGACACAAAATAACTCCCTAAATGAAACAAATGCTGTTTCATTACGTTTCACGAAAAAGTTATTTATTTGATTTTCAGCCATATTCCTATATGCCTATAAGGTCATTAATTTTTTGCCTCATTGAAAAGGCTCAGTAACTTGGTTTTATACTCAATCTCATGGGGTGATTGGACCATCCTGAAATGGCATTTAATCTCATCCCATGAGTTGATGAACTCTCTAATGGTACGATATTGCTTGTCAGTCAGATGGCCTGACTTCCAACGCTCGTATGTACTTCTCAGGTAGTCATCCCTTCCCAGCCTCAACAAAGCCTCAGCCTTATCTATCTGGCTTGATTTGATACCTTTGTCAGCGGTTAGCCTCTGCCTGAATCCTATTGTGGCCCAGTCCCGGTAGAAGGTATGGATAATGTTGTATATCGACTTCTCAGAGAAAAAATCAATCAGGCTGACAGACTGTCTCCTGTATATGGTTTCAATCCTTAGAATATTACCTTCACACAGTCTGCCCTTATCGCGTGCCTCAAATCCTTTGTCGTAAATCTTGAAAACCTTCTTGATGTTCTTCGATTTCTCCGTTGTTTTTTGTCTGTTCTTTTCAAAGTTCGCATCATTGAAAAGCTCCCTGTTTCTCAGTACGCCAATAGACTCGGCCAGCGATATGTATTCAATCGGATCATGGTCGACTGGTATGTTCAATCCAACTTCATAGTATGTGATTCTTACCTGTTCCGGGTTTATATCCCATTCATCCAGCAGCTCTGATATAATCTGTTTGGCATCCGATATGGTGAACATCTGAGAGTTGTCCAGCGTGCCATATCTGGACCTCCAGAATAGCTTATGCAGTGAGCATTTAATCTGTGCCGTTCTTCCTCGTATCTTCCACCATATACCCTCGATGTTGCTTAATGCCGATGACTGATAATAGATTTCGTTTCCCTCCGCACATTGTATCAGATGGTGCTTCCTGGCTATCCTTTCTGCATCACGTACAAAGTCAATCCGTGCATTAAAAATCATCTTGTCAAACATGTTGTTTCAATTATATCTTTCCTTCATTCAGCAGCGTCTGAATCTCATCCTTATTCGCTACCATTTTCCCTCCAACAAGGTATGTCTTTATCTTTCCTTCACTTCTTAACCTCCATAATGTAGTGCGCGATATGTTGAGCCAATCGCACAGCTCCGAAATGGAAACATAGTCCGTTTCACGGCTATACAGCGTTTCCACTTTCTGCTGAATTTCCTTTATTTGCTTCTTCATCTCGTCCCACTCACTTTGAGGTACGGTTATCATTTCCTGTCCCATTTTGCCTCCTCCAGCTTTTTGACCTCAGCTTTGTAATGGCTTATCAGAGCTTTCAGCTCAAAATCACTCAGCTTGCAGGTCTGGTTCTTCTTTGCTTCAAGTAAGAGCACCCGGCTCAGGCCGATTTTATTTATCAGCCGTTCCCGGTAGTTGTAGATGTTTCCTTCATCAAACCGATTGCAGAACTTACATTGCGCATGGCAGTTTTCTTCATCAAATCTGGTTGACATGTGACCTCTGTTGATGTAGTGGCCACAATCAGCCTCATCGTATGACTTAATTTTTCCACAGCTGATACAGCGGAAAAACAGTTCTCCATTGCTTACAAATGAATCCCTCAGCCGGATGTACTTTGAAAACCATCTGTCCAGCGTTGCTACCAGTTTCTGATGCTCCGTCTTTCCTGATGTCTTGCTTTTTCGTTTATTGTTCCACATACTTCTAAAAGAATCACTGGCTCCCAATCTCATTACCTTTACCCTACAATCAACCTTAAACACTACACTATGAGATTATTCGTTATCCTGATGGAGCCAGTGATTTCCATTCTTTATTACTCAATAAATGCCGTGGCCGGATCATCCAGTTCAATCTGATATAAACCAACTGCCACTTTCCTCACACGCTTTACTTTCGTTATGACTGAGTTAACCTCATCATCATCCATCACTTCCACGATGTCACCCACATCGACCTCGTATCTGGTTGTGATAGGAGAGAGGTTGCCCGATTTTATTCTTTTCATCACTGATGGATGTACATATATTGTTCTCATACTTCTTCCAATTTCCCATCCACAATTTTATACCATGTATCTGGCTTTACATTGATTCCATCAACTACCACTGCTTTCCATGATTTTATTTCAAAATTTTCTTCCTCTTCTTCTGCAATTACCAATATTGCTCCCATTCCTCCTTTTACTTTCACTCCATTTCCACGAGCAACTGCAAGACCATTTTCTCCTACAGATGATGCACCTCTTGATGTGGCCGCACCACTATCACCGGCAGTGGCCGCACCATAAGAACCGGCAGTGGCCGCACCATAAGAACCGGCAGTGGCCGCACCATAAGAACCGGCAGTGGCCGCACCACTATCACCGGCAGTGGCCGCACCATAAGAACCGGCAGTGGCCGCACCATAAGAACCGGCAGTGGCCGCACCACTATCACCGGCAGTGGCCGCACCATAAGAACCGGCAGTGGCCGCACCATAAGAACCGGCAGTGGCCGCACCATAAGAACCGGCAGTGGCCGCACCATAAGAACCGGCAGTGGCCGCACCATAAGAACCGGCAGTGGCCGCACCACGATAACCGGCAGTGGCCGCACCATAAGAACCGGCAGTGGCCGCACCATAAGAACCGGCAGTGGCCGCTTTTCCTTCTTCGGCATTATGTTTGTTTGTACATCTCTTTTTCGTGTACTCTATTGCAGCTTTCACTATCCCTGCTATTCCAATTTCCGCCTTAATCTTCAAATCAGAAACTGCAATCTTTGTGTCTCCGCTATCATTTGATATAGAACCTGAACCCTCTACTTCACAAAAACGGCTATTGGCTGGGGGATAATACCCGAACACATCAAGCGGATACTTACAATAATGTAATCCTGATTCACATGCCTGTATATTTCCATCCTCATGATAATCCTTTCCAACCTCATACTGGAATCCACGGCATTGCATATTTTCATTAAACCCCTTGAATCCTGGTATGTGTGTAAATTCTTCTGGAATAATCACATTTGCAGGAATATCCCGACAATTAACTACCGTAGCAATGTCCGACAACTCATATCCGGCAATTCCGCAACCTATCTTGGTCATATAAAATGTATTTTCCGGATGTTTGTCTGCATATTCATAAAATCTCCTTATAGATTTTTCCAAATCTGTTAGGTTGATACGTTCCATCTCCTTATCCAGCGTTGGAATAGCATACGACTGTCCTTGAATCCCTTCTGGATTCCCCATTTCTGCACCGAATTTCTGTACAGCCAAATAAGCTGCACCACCGGCATGATTACCATTCATGTTTGATCCGAAAACAAATACTTCGTTTTCTTTCAACTCTATAATATTCTCAGGTGTATATTTCTTTTTCATATTCCTATTTCGTTTCTTCTGTTTCAGACTCTGTTTCGTATGTGTACACATCCATGAGGGCCGTTTCAGATACGGACTCTACAATGTAGTCCGACAGTGTTCCCTTCATCCGTTCATGGAAATACTTCTCCGCATTGACCGTACTGTCTGACTTAACCAGTGCATACCAGCCGGACCGCTTTTCTTTGCCTGACCTCTCATCAACGGTGATAAAGTTTGCTTTTACCTTATACCACTTGTCATCATGTTCCTTGTCGCTGTTGAAATACTCTCTGTAGTTGGCCAGCTTTATTGCTGTCACCTTAAACTCATCTGTGATGAATGGCCGCATTTCTTCAATGATACGCGATTCAGCTTCTGTAAAGCTCATAGCGTCTACCAGATACAACTCGTTTACTTTCTTTCTCATTCCGTTCTCCATCGTTTTTTCGTAACGGATTTTACATTCAAACCATGTTCCCATTTTCTATTACATTTTAGGTTATCACTTAAATACTGTTGATTTAGCATCCAGCTTGTATCCATCCCATACCTCTGGACGTGTGGTCATCACATACCCGTTCGGGATGTGTACTTTGTGGACTTGCTTCATTGAACTTATTCTGCTTATCTGCTCCTTTGCATGCTCCAGATGCTCGTTCATCTCCACGTGTGATGGCGGATCGGCATTGGTAAGGGAGGACAAAACAATCATGTCATCCCCTTTACCTTGATTTCTGTTTGTTTCCATTGTATTATGTTTTTGATGATGTTTCTTTAGAATGTCCCGGCCCACAACTGGACCGGGACGAAATGAGTTAAAGTATGATGTATAGCGCATCACTGCGGTAGTTTCTTCTCCATTGTCTGCACATACCTAATTACATCGTATGCGCTCTCTGTGGTATCAGGCGTCTCAATATGGAACCCTTCATCTTCCGTGCTTTTGAAATGCACTGCATCCTGATAGTCGCATGTTCCGGCGATGGCTATAAGGACCAGAATTCCGAGGCATAGAAGCGCCCCCTTAGTCATGTCATTCAGTTTCATAGATTCAGATAATAATTGGTTAATTCTCTTTTACTGTAGTACACGCATCCGTCTTTCTTGTGGGATGGTATCTGTGTCTTGGACCTCCGCTGCTGCAGGGCGTTCAGGCTTATACCTAAGTATTCCGCCGCCTGCTTGGGAGTCATAAGCTCGTCTGTCATCTGCAGCACCTGTTCTGCCACCTTCGCTGCCAGTCTGTTTATGTCCGAACTTGTCATCATATTGGTTATCTTTGTGGTATTATTCACTAAATCATTATTCTCATGGCAATCAAACTTATTACACCCCAAATGAAGGACTTAGCCTTAGAGTATCTGCTTTCATTCAATGACAGTGAGGTATATCCTAAAACCTCAGAAGTTGTCAAGTATTCCGGATGTCTTCAATTTCAAGTAAAGATGATTTTTGACGAATTTGAAAACTTGGATTTAATAAGCCAGACTCATACAAGCGATTATCTTATAATTGAAATCAAAGGAAAAGCATACGATTTCTATGCCCATGGCGGATTTACTGCACAAGAAGAATTGCTAAAGGCCAATATCAATAAATTGGGATATGAGTTGGACGTTCTATCCAAAGAACTTGAGCCAAAGTATCTTGAAAAAGCCAATCAGCTTTCTTCTATTGCAATGGCTATCCTTTCTGCTCTCACTCTCTTTAAGTCCTAACAGAAAGCGGTCCAACTGCCGGAACACATCTTCTTTGGCACGAAATATCTTGGTAGTCATCTTGTCCTCATATAGCAGTCGGTCATTGGAATAAACCTTTCGTATTCTGTACCGTACAATTTCCGGGACTCCTGCCTTGTGTTCGTGCCACGTCTCTATCCGTATCACGGACGACATTACACATTCTGTCTTTTCTTTTTCCATACTTCCTCCTTTCTCACCGACTGGCTCCCCGGCTGCGGACATGTAGCAACTGTGCTACATCGTAGGGGAGGTCAATCAAAATTGTATCATTCGTTACCATACCAAAAAATCAAAAGCCCGAATTCAGATAAGCATCCTATTGTGGCTGTTTGACGCTTTCTCCGAATCCAGGCTTTTTTACCTAATTCATAACCTAAAGTCCTTTCTTTCATCCGCCATAACAGCCACGAAATAGCAGATTTTCATGCATTTATTTTGGTGATAAAAAGGAAGTTACTATATTTGCTGTTGATGATTGAATTGAAGGTTACGGCAAATACCGCAACCACCTTTTTTACACCTGTAACCGAACCCCTTTCGATTACGGATACAAAGGTTGCTGAAATAAATCACTAAAACAAAGAATTTGCTGATTTATTTCAGCATATAAACTTTTATTAACCTTTGTGCGGCTTTGTATGGGGAATATTTACTGAAAACATTCACTATGACTACAAAAGATAGACTAAAGGAATTCTTATCTGTAAAGGGTATTGGTAGAAATAGATATGAAACTCAAATAGGAGTTTCAAGAGGATATTTATCTACCAAATCAGATGTTATATCATCTGAAGTTATTGAAAAGACTGCAGATTTTTTCCAAGATTTAAATTTGGACTGGCTAATAACTGGTAAAGGTGAGATGCTGAAGTCTGTTAATGTAAATAGAATGAATGATTCTACACATGAAATTTTAAAAACAAAGCCACGTATCCCATACACAGCTGCTGCCGGGTCCATTACAAATGCGTTGGATGGCGTAAAAGAATATGACTGCGAACAAATTCCGGTTATACAATCATTCCCAAAATACGATTTTACCATTGTAGTAAGAGGTGATAGTATGCAGCCCAACATACTTGGAGGAGATGAAGTGGCATGCAAGAAGATTGACGAAAAATCATTCATTCAATGGGGTAAAGTGCATGTACTGGATACGGCTCAAGGTATTATCGTAAAAAGAATCTATGAGGATGGTGACAAGATAAAATGCGTGTCTTACAATCCGGAGTACCCTCCATTCTCTATAGACAAGAAAGATATATACTCGTATAATTTGGTAGTCGGACTTTTAAGAATATAATTATGAGAATATTAAGTACATTTTTTTTGTTATTATTCTTTCTTAAGGCATACTCGCAGTCTATAGTTGTCAATAAAGTGAATCAAGACGGATCTCGTATTGTATCTACAGATGAATATGTGATAAAAACAGGATTTACAGACAGGACTCCCTTTTTATATTCAATCAAGGCCTATATTTCTCCAGATAAAGAAATTACATATTATTTAGGATTGAGAATAAATAGCATGTATAACATCACTATACCTCAAAATGGGATTATCTTATTTAAAACAAAATCTGGAAAAGTAATTGAAAGTAAACAGCAACTCGATGATTATAAAACAGAAGATGTTATTGGCACTTATTTTCCAATCATTGGTATGACAATACATTCTTCTCATGGCGTTTATCCGATATCCTATGAAGATTTATTAGATTTAGCTACAGAAGGGGCAGTAAAGGTGAGAGTAGAAACGAATACAGAAAATTTAGATGCTAATTATTCAGAGAAAAAGACTAATACATTTTCAGAAGAATTATCTTCCAGACTTTCATTAGTGAATAAGATATCAACCCAGAAGAATGATATAAGGGAGGGATTTTA
This sequence comes from Bacteroides mediterraneensis, assembly GCF_016900355.1. Classification (GTDB taxonomy): domain Bacteria; phylum Bacteroidota; class Bacteroidia; order Bacteroidales; family Bacteroidaceae; genus Phocaeicola. The sequence goes on from NZ_JACJKA010000012.1 coordinate 71,728, forward strand.
ATTTACAATCTATTGCACTTATGCTTTAATATTGAAAGTCATGAAAATCTCGACATTTATAATTATTAGTATAAGCCTTGTTCTGCTATTTATATACCCAGCAGTTGGTCTCTCAGTCATAGCAATAAGTGGCTTCATTTATATAGCCATTCATTTATTTAAAAGAAAAAATTCTGACACAATTCTAAATGATTGCGCTGATATACGATTACCGTATCCAGGTCCATCTTATTCATATTATGAAATGGTCGGAATGAGATTTCGAGATTTAGATAGCAGTGATTACGGTATTCACAATAATGCTTTAGCCATTGCAGAGAATAATAATCCATACGATTCGTGTGCTGTTGGTATATACAGAACAGATAAAGGATTTTTTAAGTTAGTAGGATATATCCCATCAGATATGAATAAGGAACTGCACAAATGCATTAACAGTATTTATGGTGGAAGAACATTAGCTACTTATAAGATTTGGAAAAGAGGTGATAAAATATATGGAATAGCATATATTAAAGATAATGGATAAAAAATTAAATTCCGCTGTGCTATACTCGTACGCTATACCTGAACTTTGAAATAGGGTATAATAGGCTGACATACAGAGATGTCGGTGAGTCCCGCTTGCCGCTCCTCAGTGTTTAAAGGCTAATATTCTGATAATTAAGGATGTTAGCCTTTACTTTTCTAAGTAAGTTTCTCCGATTTATAGATTAAATGGGATCAACGTAAAAATCTGAGGGATTCGTAGATTAAGCATAAATTTTAGCCAGCCTGAACAAAAAGAAAGCCTTGTCCTTTACTCCCCTGAACTGTGAACGGAAGCTCTTTATTTTTGCATTGAAGGATTCAGATGCAGCGTTTGTGGAACGCTTCTCAAAGAAGTTAATGATTTCCAGATAATGTGTCTGTATGGATCTTGCCACTCTTCCAAAGGCAAGGAATCCCGATCTGTCCACCTCGTCATACCATCTGGCAAATCTTGTCAATGCAGTATCCTTATGCTTGCACTGGTGATATATCAGTCCGAGTCTCATTGAAAGATAGTATGCTTTCTTTATATCGGGATATTCTCTGAAGAGGATTTCGGCACGCGCACGCTGTGACTCGGTCCATAAGGACTCTTTCTTATAGAGAAGATAGATGCTTCTTGCCAGCAGCTGCTTCCTTGAATCCCCGTTCTCGAATACCGGAGCATGATAGATTTTCCCGCATGCCCTGGCATGTGCCATCTGTATGGATTCCTCATCCAGGGCTTCCCAGCGGGCCTTCACTCTCATTTCCTGGACGCCTCATAAGCCAGCTTCTGCACGTGGAAACGGTCCGTCACACGGCGTGCGGCAGGGAAGCAGATACGTGCCGTCTGCTCCATGTTCGGAGCCATGTCGAGGGTTATCTCCCTGACCTGGAAGCGTCTGCGTCTGGAAAGCTTCAGCAGGACGGAAGTGACAGTCCGGACATCGGTGCCCTTTATGATTGCAATGACACTTCCTGAACGTCCTTTTCTCTCCTTGTTTATTAGAATGGTATAGAGCTCACCTTGTGAAAGGCTGACCTCATCAATACCCACATACGGACCGATGTTCTTCTCGAAAAGTATCCATTCTTCCGCATGGGATAGCTGATTCCAGTTCATGTAACCACTCAGATGGTTGCGGTACTGACGCCCAAGAAGCTCACCGTCCACGCCGAAGAGAAACCCCAGGAGCTTGCAGCTTACCGGAAGAGTATCAATATAGTTCTTTTAAAAAAGACGCAAATTCATGCGTCATACGGCTGCCTTCTGCAACCAGTTTCCAGTTGCGGCTTACATAGTGTCCATCCTCCTTCACAATCCATCTGCGACGGCGGATGTTTAGAAAAAGTTTCTTGCCGCGGACCGGGAAATCCTGAACCACTACCGGATCATAAAATCCCCTGCTTTCTACTCTCATGTTTGAGTATTCACCGGGAACTTCGTTCTTCTCCTCCAGGTAAATCACTATTTCCGTACTGCTTTCCTTTACATCTGAGATAAGAAAGTAATCCAATGTTCCTTCAGGAAGAAGGAGGCGATAACCGTTTGTTTCCATAACTGCTGATGATTCGTTGCTCGCAAAGATACGATTTTATACGGTTTACTCCTCAGATTTTTACGTTGAGCCATTAAATGGTTATTCCTGTACTTGCAGCAAATGCAACCACCCGGATATGAAAATTGGATGTCATACATCATCTGCCTTGCAACCTTCGAGATAGCTATCAATCCCTTCTTCAAAATCCTTTCGAAGTTCGTCGAGGGTGATCCCTTCATAAAGAATCAAGGCTTTTTTATCCATTCCTTGCACCTTACCGCAAAGACAATTATCCTCTTTACTATATTCTACAGAACCCTTGTAACCTTTGTATTCCAAATAATCCATAAGCTTTTACATTAAACTGTTATTCCTTCAATGTTGGGTAAGTCGCTTTCGTCATCCACGCTTTCAATCTCATCTAAGCATTTTTCATCTTCTATAGGCGATAATTCTCCCTTCCTTTTCATCATTCATCACAACAAATCTATAGCTACAAGTTCCTCTGCGTCAGCACGTCAATACTTTTCTGAACCTTCTCCAACTGCTGTTCGAAAGGTTTATAGACTCCAGCCGCAATACCACAACTGGCGCTCATTGATTCCGGTTATCCGGCTCAAAACTACCTTGGTGAAGATACTGCTGTAATAGTTAATGAAGGTAGCCGCCATCTATCTTGAACTTCAAGATAAACTCTCCCTGTAATATTTCCACTGGAGCAATGTGCATATCCTTGCATGACTCCAAGTAAAGCTTAACAGCTTCCTTCATATTCTTCTCGATTTCTTTTACATCGTTACCAACAGTCATTACCGGAGCACCTTCAATATAGGCACTAAGATTATTTCCAGCATTTTCAACTATTACTTCAACAGCTTTCATATCAAACACCCAGCACTATATTAGCATCAATATTCAGTTTTTGACTAATTTCACGGGCAACCTTCAAAGTCGGTTCACATTTACCAGACATATAATCACTCAAACGTGAAGGACTGACACCTATCAATTTAGCCAAGGCTTTTTGGTTAAGCCCCATTTCATACATACGGAGCTTGAGAACATCCACAAGTGAGGGTTCTCCCAGTGCAAAATGTTCTTCTGAATAGTCGGCAACAAGGTTAGAAAGTAATTCCAACTCTATGCTATTAGGATCATCGAGAGGGGTTTCATCTGTAACCAGTGGAAGTAATTCCTCAACCCTTTTTACAGCCCAGTCGTATTGAGCTTTTGTTTCTATTTTTGTCATAGCTCTTGGTTAATCGGTAACCGCCGATTCGGTTTAATTATAAAACTGAGCAATCAGCTATTTTATCATATTCAACATGAGTGCCAATGAAACGAATATAAACGAATTTTATAGTGAATTTTATAACCACAATCAACCTGTAATTATTCCCTTTAATATTAAATACATAATGTTGGTTCCCTACATTATCCACACTATTAAAGGTCTTTTTTACATCAGCAAAGCAAGTCCATTCGCTTTTCTTGACTATAGTAGTCCATTCTTGTAAAGCTACCTTTGCATCAGGATGCGTTTCTGCATATTCCTTTATAGCTTGTTCTGTAAATATTCTCATTAGGTTTACTCAATTATCATATTGCAAAACTAAGAAAAAAAATTCTATTCTTCAAAATTAAATTCCATTATCTATAACCGTAAAAATAGCGATACCTTGAAAGATACCGCTATTCAATTAGTCAATATTTTAGTTAGTTGATTTTATATAAATCCCGTAATTTTTCTGACTTGATTATTCTATTCTTCAGATTTACTACCGGTTCTTTTAAGAGAAGAAAGCTGTCTCTGTTTAACGTGCAGCGTCAATGTCGTGGTTATTTCTTTAAGGTTATCTTATTTCAGAAGCTGCTTACCTTTCATAGAAAACTGAACCGCTCAGCACAAACTATCCCCCTTTTTTCGTAACTTCGCAAAAACCTAAACCAAACTCTTATGAAAGCAAAGTTACTGATTGCCCTGTTCGGTCTGCTGCTCAGCCTGGGCACTACTTCGTGCGTAGTTCATCGCCATACTCCTAAACCTCCTCACAAGAAAGAAGCTCCCCACCGTCATGCCAAGAAGAAACACGGCAAGAAACCGGCCAAGTTCAAAGGTCCGGGACACCGTAAACCGCTTCCTCCACAAGCCTGAAAAACAGAAATTCCCCCCATCGGACCAGCCCTCAGCGGAGGCGTCCGAAGGGGAAAGAAAAGAAATAACTATTCTTTTTAGTTATTTAACTATGAAAATTAGTTTATAAACTAAAAGTTTTAGTTATTTGCGGTAACCAAATGAAACGGATATGAAAACTCTTACCGCCAAAGAAGAAGAAATCATGGGATTTTTCTGGGAGAAAGGCCCCATGTTCGTCAAGCAGCTGGTGGAACTCTACGATGAACCCCGGCCGCATTTCAATACCCTGTCCACCATTGTGCGGGGACTGGAAGAGAAGGGTTACCTATCGCACACGGCCTTCGGCAACACTTACCAGTATTATGCCACCGTGAGTCGCGACGACTTCAGCCGCCGCACGCTGCGCGGAGTTATCAGCAAATACTTCAATAACTCTTATTTAGGCGCCGTCTCCTCGCTGGTGAAGGAAGAAGACATCTCGCTGAAGGAACTCAAGGAGCTCATCCGTCAAGTGGAAGAGGGAGAGCAGGAAAAACCACAGTAACACTTCTCGGCTTATGGGAACCTTTTTAGTCTACATACTCAAATCGGCCGTCTGCCTGGCGGTGTTCTACTTGTTCTATCGCCTGCAGCTCAGCAAGGAGACTTTCCACCGCTTCAACCGGATAGCCTTGCTGGGAGTGATGGTGCTCTCGTGCCTGCTGCCGCTGATACAGATTACGGTCAAGGAGGCTTCTCCGGTAAACATGCAAGTGATGTCGATGGAGGACTTGTTGCTGATGTACCAGTGGAACAATGGGGCGACGATAGTAGAAGAGGGGAGCCACACGCTCCGCTGGCAGGAAATGCTGGTACTGGTCTACTTTGCGGGACTGCTGTTCGTCATGGTTCGTCACCTTTGGTCGTTGGGACGCATGCTCTTCCTCATTCGCCACAGCCGATGCGAGAAGCTGGATCACGGCGTCCGGCTGGTAGTACATCAGCGCGACATCGCGCCCTTTAGCTGGATGCGCTACATCGTGATTTCAGAAACCGACCTGAAGGAAGGAGGACACTACATCCTGGTGCATGAACAGGCCCACATCCGTCTTCGCCATTCATGGGATTTGCTGCTGACCGAGCTCTGTGCCTGGGTACAATGGTTCAATCCGGCTATCTGGCTGCTCAAACAGGAGCTGCAAAACATCCACGAATACGAGGCCGACGAGGAAGTGCTCCGTCAGGGCATCCAAGCGAAAGAATATCAAATGTTATTAATAAAAAAAGCCGTTGGCGCAAGGCTCTACTCTATTGCCAACAGCTTTAATCACAGTTCACTTAAAAAACGTATCACTATGATGATTCGAAAAAAATCCAATCCGTGGGCACGTGCCAAGTACCTCTATGTACTTCCGTTGGCAGCCGTTACCGTAGCTGCCTTTGCCCGTCCCGAAATCTCCCAACCGCTGGACGAGATTTCAAGTGTCAAAGTTAATGATTTATCGGCAGTTCTGGAAACGTATGCCGATAAAAATGTGTCGAACCCTGCCGAAAAGGAACTTCAGCTGAAGAAAGACAGCTCAGCCCAGAAAGTTGTGATGTCCGCCGCATCGGACAACCGGATTTTTGACGTGGTGGAACAAATGCCGGAATTTCCGGGCGGCATGCGTGCTGGTCTGGAGTTTATGGCACGCAATCTTAAGTATCCCACCAAAGCACAGGAAGCAGGTAAGCAAGGACGAGTTATCGTACAGTTCATCGTGCAGAAGGACGGTTCGCTGAGTGATTTACACGTACTCCACCCGGTCGACCCGTGGCTGGATGCGGAAGCCATCCGGGTGATTGGCAGCATGCCGAAATGGAAACCGGGCATGCAGGACGGTCAGGCAGTTGCCGTGAAATTCAACCTTCCGGTTACTTTCGCACTGGAGGGTCCCAAGAACAAGCCGCAGGCAGGGAAGGACGACGTAGTGGTAGTGGCTTATGGTACGGATTCGGATGCTCCGGCCGATGTGCCGACCATCCGGATGCATCAGAACGGCAAGGACGGTCTGGAAAAAGAGGGAGCATCGCCACTGGTGCTGATAGACGAAACAGAGGTCTCCACTGAAACGATGAACAAACTCGACCCGCAGCAGATTGAGTCCATTACCGTATTAAAAGATGCGTCGGCCACGGCCAAATACGGCGAAAAAGGGAAAAATGGTGTGATTCTCATCACCACCAAAAAGAAGTAAAAAAACGCACTTGCGCTTTAAGAAAAACACAAGTGCGTTTAAAGGAAAACGCCTTTGCGTTTGAAGTAAAACGTAAGGGCGTTTCAAACCAAACGCAAGGACGTTTTATCACAAACGTACTTGCGTTTTTTTATGGGTTTCAGCGAATTTTACAAACATCTGTTTATCAAAGCGTTACTCCATTCTTAAAAATGGCGATTTCGCGATAGTTCTTCTTCTCGTTGTTCACAAACTCCCCGCTGGCCACCCGAATCACATAGTCGGTGAAACGACGGCAGGTAGTCTCCATCGGTTCGTTTTCTACAATGACACCCGCATTGAAATCAATCCATCCGGGTTTCTGTGCCGCCAGATGAGAGTTGGTGGAAATCTTCATCGTAGGCACGAAGGTACCAAAGGGGGTACCGCGCCCAGTAGTAAACAGCACGATGTGGCAGCCAGAAGCGGCAAGAGCCGTAGCGGCCACCAGGTCATTGCCCGGAGCCGAAAGCAGGTTGAGTCCCTTGGTCTGCAAGCGGTTTCCGTAGGCCATCACGCCCGACACGTAACTCTTGCCGCACTTCTGCGTGCAACCCAGGGCTTTCTCTTCGAGCGTGGAAATTCCGCCCGCCTTGTTGCCCGGCGAAGGATTCTCGCCCACAGGCTCCCCGTGGGAAAGGAAATATTCCTTGAAGTCGTTAATCAGGCTGACCGTCTGCTGAAAGAGTTCCGGCGTGCGGCAACGATTCATCAGGATGGTTTCCGCCCCGAACATTTCAGGCACTTCCGTCAGCACCGAGGTACCTCCCTGCGCAATCAGGTAGTCGGAGAACCTGCCCAGTAGGGGATTGGCCGTAATGCCGGAGAAGCCGTCAGAGCCGCCGCATTTCAATCCCACACGCAGCTCGGAGAGAGGCACATCCGTACGCTCGTCCTGACAGCACTTGGCATACAGTTCACGCAGGATGCGCATGCCTTCCTCGTATTCATCGTCCACCTTTTGCGCCACCAGGAAACGGATGCGGTCTTCGTCGTACGGACCGATGAATTCCTGGAACACGTCGGGCTGGTTGTTCTCGCATCCCAAACCCACTACCAGCACGGCTCCGGCATTGGGATGCAGCACCATGTCGCGCAGAATCTTCTTTGTGTTCTCGTGGTCTTCGCCCAACTGCGAACAACCGTAGTTGTGAGGAAAAGCCACGATGGCATCCACTCCCTTGCCGCCGTCCGTCTCACGGCGGAGTCCTTCGGCCAGCTGGTTGACGATGCCGTTCACACAGCCCACGGTGGGGATAATCCAAATCTCGTTACGTACTCCCACATCCCCGTTGCGGCGACGGTAGCCCTTGAATGTGCGATGCTCCACGGCGATGTCTGTATGTACTTCCACCGGTGTATAGGTATAATCCAGCAGCCCCGCCAAGTTGGTCTTGATATCCTTTTCGCTTACCCAAGTACCTTCGGGCACGTCCTTCATCACGCGACCGATAGGGTAGCCGTATTTAATGACATTTTCTCCGGCACGGAAATCCTTCAGTGTCACCTTGTGTCCGGCGGGCACGTCCGTGCGCAGCGTAATAGTCCGCCCGTCTGCCTCGATGGTCTCTCCCGCACGAAGGGGAGCGATGGCCACCGCCACATTGTCGGCCGGATTGATTCGCAAGTAAGTTGTTTTCATATAATTATAGTATGATCAGGTTATTCGTTGACGTGTGTATCAAAATAAAAGTCGAGATTCTCCGTTGTAATCAAGTTAATGGGCATGTAGTTACAATCTTTCACCTTCTTGCGTAGTATCAAGTAGTTGCACAAGCTTTCAATACTGTTGTACCCCTGCATTGTAGGCTGCTGGGCGATGATGAAGTCAATGCTTCCCGCCTTCAGGCAAGCCACGTTGCGGCGGAGCAAATCGTATCCCATCAGGTGGAAATCCTTACGCCCATGGCGCTGCATATATTCCCCAATGATATACGCTTTCGAGTTGAAAGTAATACCACACTTCACGTCGGGATGAGCGGCAAAGAACTCATCGAGCCGCGACGCATCTTCACCTGGCTGCTTGGCATAGAGGTTAAGTTCCCACATCTTCAGCTCCGGACAATGCTCTTTCATATACTCGTAGAATCCTTCCTCCCGGTGGAACTGCTGGTTAGACCCTAAATGTCCTTCGTTAATCTGTCGGAAGATGACAATTTCGGTTTGTCCCTGCGCCAATAAGCGCAACATGCGGGCCGCGAAGTAACCGCTTCGCTGGGCATGCTGTCCGTAAAAGGCCAGCGGAGAAAGGCGAGGAATGTTGGAATCAATAAACACATAGGGAATACCTGCCTCCTGCAAACGGACGACAAAACGCTCGGTTTCAGTTTCGATGGCAGGCGAGAGGATGACTCCGTCGGGCTGCTCGTCAAGAATGCGCATCCCTGCTTCGGCAAAAGCACCCGCTTCATACTGGTCGTAATAGAAAGCTGACAATGACACATTGAAGTCAGAAAAACGAATTACAGCCTGCTGCATGCCGTGTTCCACATCTGTCCAGTAATCTCCCTCATGATGGGAGGGGAGCAGAGAAACAAACCTATATTTCTTGTTTGAAGCCAGTGCACTGGCATACATGTTGGGCTGATAATTCAGCTTCTGTAATATTTCTTCCACCTTGACACGGCTGGAAGCAGACACTCCGCTCCGCGAATGAAGCACACGGTCCACTGTTCCTACCGATACCCCAGCCATCCGAGCGATATCTTTGATTCGGATTCTATCTTGCTGTTTTTCCATGCTTTCACCTTGATTATATATTAAAAAACTCGTCGTGCAGTAAAATACCACTTTTTTCGATACAAATATATAACTTATTTTGGTTTTTAAAAAATAAACCGTACCTTTGTGTGCGCACACAAAGAGGATATTTTCAAAAATGGCAGGTGCCAGCTATCCCTTCTGCGAGGCAAACGAAAAACTACATTATTAACCATATAAGTATAAAATATTATCTAGCCATGGGAAAAATTGTGACTTTAGGCGAAATCATGCTGAGATTGTCTACACCGGGCAATACTCGCTTTGTTCAATCTGACAGCTTCGACGTAGTTTACGGCGGCGGTGAAGCCAACGTAGCAGTGAGCTGTGCCAACTACGGCCATGAGGCATATTTCGTAACCAAGCTGCCGAAACACGAAATCGGGCAGTCGGCTGTAAATGCCTTGCGCAGATACGGCGTGAAAACAGACTATATCACCCGCGGCGGCGACCGTGTAGGTATCTACTACCTGGAAACAGGTGCTTCCATGCGCCCCAGCAAAGTGATTTACGACCGTGCTCACTCAGCTATCGCTGAAGCAGATCCCTGCGACTTCGACTTCGATACCATCATGGAAGGAGCCGACTGGTTCCATTGGTCAGGCATCACTCCGGCCATCTCAGATAAGGCTGCCGAACTGACTCGTTTGGCTTGTGAAGCAGCAAAACGTCACGGAGTAACGGTTTCTGTTGACTTGAACTTCCGCAAGAAATTGTGGACAAAGGAAAAGGCACAGTCCATCATGCGCCCGCTGATGAAATATGTCGATGTTTGCATCGGCAACGAAGAAGATGCTGAACTCTGCCTGGGCTTCAAGCCGGATGCTGACGTAACAGGCGGAAAAACTGATGCAGAAGGCTACAAAGGCATCTTTACGGCCATGGCCAAAGAATTCGGCTTCAAGTACGTGGTTTCTACTTTGCGTGAGTCTTACTCGGCTACTCACAACGGCTGGAAGGCCATGATTTACAACGGCAAGGAATTCTATGTATCCAAGCACTACGACATCGACCCGATTATCGACCGTGTGGGTGGAGGTGACTCTTTCTCAGGTGGTATCATCCACGGCTTGCTGACGAAACCGACTCAGGGTGAGGCGCTGGAATTCGCCGTAGCTGCTTCAGCCTTGAAGCACACTATCAACGGCGACTTCAACATGGTTTCGGTCGAGGAAGTAGAAGCTTTGGCAGGCGGTGACGCCAGCGGACGTGTACAACGATAATTTTACACACAGCCAATAAACCTTAAAGAAATGGCTAAATTCGATAAAATTGCGGTGTTGGACAAGATCGGTTCAACCGGCATGGTGCCTGTGTTTTATCACAAGGACGTAGAAATTGCAAAGAAAGTAGTAAAGGCCTGCTATGACGGCGGTGTTCGTGCATTTGAATTTACCAACCGTGGCGACTTTGCACACGAAGTATTTGCCGAAGTAATGAAATTCGCACTCAAGGAATGTCCGGAAATGGCTCTGGGAGTGGGCTCAGTAGTAGATCCGGCTACGGCAGCCCTTTACATCCAGCTGGGTGCCAACTTTGTGGTAGGTCCGCTTTTCAACCCTGAAGTGGCCAAGGTCTGCAACCGACGCCTGATTCCTTACACGCCGGGATGCGGCAGCGTATCTGAAGTAGGCTTCGCTCAGGAACTGGGATGTGACCTCTGCAAGATTTTCCCGGGCGACGTGCTGGGCCCGAAACTGGTAAAAGGAATGCTGGCTCCGATGCCGTGGTCTAAGTTGATGGTGACCGGCGGGGTAGAACCGACTCAGGAGAATCTGACTGCTTGGATTAAGGCCGGCGTATTCTGCGTGGGCATGGGTTCCAAACTCTTCCCGAAAGACAAGGTAGCCGCTGAAGACTGGGCATACGTGACCGACAAGTGCAAGGAAGCACTGGGTTATATTGCCGAAGCTCGCAAATAAGACAAGATTCATTTTGTTTAAAGGTGTATAAGTGAAAAGCCTCGCAACGCACACTAAGGCATTGCGAGGCTTTTTCATACCCACACGCAATAGAATATTCATGAAAAAATACAAAAACGATGCTCGCTGCATGGATATGTGGACAGAAAATCCTATCTTTGCGTGAAATTTTTCGCGAAATATGAAAATTAAGGAAATTGTAAATGCCCTTGAGATATTCGCGCCTCTGCCTTTACAGGACGGATTCGACAATGCCGGACTGCAAATCGGATTGACAGACGCGGAAGCTACAGGGGCTTTGTTGTGTCTGGACGTTACGGAAGCCGTGGTAGACGAAGCCATCACGCTGGGGTACAACCTGATTGTGTCCCACCATCCGCTCATCTTCAAAGGCTACAAGTCAATTACCGGACGCGACTACGTGGAGCGCTGCATCCTGAAGGCCATCAAAAACGACATCGTGATTTTCTCGATGCACACCAACCTGGACAATGCGCCGCAGGGAGTGAACTTCAAGATTGCCGAAATTATCGGACTGAAAAACCTGCGCATCCTGGAACCGAAAGCAAACCAACTGCTGAAACTGGTTACCTTCGTCCCCGAAGCTCAGGCCGATGAAGTGCGCAACGCCTTGTTCACCGCCGGATGCGGCTGTATCGGCAACTACGACTCTTGCAGCTACAACCTGGAAGGGAAGGGTACTTTCCGCGCACAGCCGGGCACACATCCTTTCTGCGGAGAAATTGGCGAACTGCATACGGAACATGAGGTACGGATTGAAACCGTACTTCCCGCTTACTTACAGGGAAAAGTGCAGAAAGCCCTCATCGAAGCACATCCTTATGAAGAGCCGGCCTACGACTTCTATCCCTTGCAGAACGAATGGGCACAGGCAGGCTCAGGACTCGTGGGAGAACTGGAAGAACCGGAAACGGAGACCGATTTCCTGCGACGCGTAAAAAAACTGTTCGAAGTGGGCTGCGTAAAACATTCTCGCATGACAGGACGCCTCATCCAGAAGGTGGCACTCTGCGGAGGAGCAGGGGCCTTTCTGCTGCCCAAGGCGGTAGGCTCGCATGCCGACGTCTTCCTGACGGGCGAGGTGAAATACCACGACTATTTCAGCTATGAGAACGACATCCTGATAGCGGAGATAGGGCACTACGAAAGCGAACAATATACCAAAGATTTATTATATTCAATCATACGGGAGAAGTTTCCGACACTCGATGTAGAGCTGACGCGTGTCAATACCAATCCCATAAAATACTTGTAGAAAACTATGGCTAAAGAAGCAAAAAAAGATCCGAGTGAATTGAGTGTAGAAGAAAAGCTGAAAGCACTCTACCAGTTGCAAACCATGTTGTCGGAGATTGATAAGATCAAGACACTGAGAGGGGAGCTCCCGCTGGAAGTGCAGGACTTGGAAGACGAAGTGACCGGTCTGAGCACACGTATCGAAAAGATCAAAGGCGAAATTGAAGAGTTGAAGTCGAATGTGGCCAGCAAGAAAATCGAAATCGAAACTGCCAAGACTTCCATCGACAAGTATAAGGCTCAGCAGGACAACGTACGCAACAACCGTGAATACGACGTGCTGACGAAAGAAATCGAATTCCAGAGCCTCGAAGTGGAACTCTGTGAAAAACGTATCAAAGAATACACTGCTTCCATCAAGGACAAAGAAGATGAAATCGTGAAGAGTGAAAATCTGCTCGAGGAAAGAAAGAAAGACCTGGAAGTAAAGAAGAATGAACTGGACGAAATCGTGGCTGAAACCAAGCAGGAAGAAGAAAAGCTGAGAGAAAAAGCCAAGAATCTGGAAGCTACCATCGAACCGCGTCTGCTGCAGGCTTTCAAGCGTATCCGCAAGAACTCACGCAACGGTCTGGGTATCACATACGTACAGCGTGACGCTTGTGGCGGTTGCTTCAACAAAATTCCGCCTCAGAAACAGCTCGATATCCGTATGCGCAAGAAAATTATCGTTTGCGAATATTGCGGACGTATCATGATCGACCCGGAACTGGCGGGTGTAGAACCAGAAAGACATCTGGAAACAAAGACGAAATAAACATCGGAAATCCGGTGACTGGAAGAAGGGATTCCCATCCAAGGGGATTCCTTCTTTTTTTATGTCTTACAGGTCGGTATAGCGAGGAATGTCGGGGAGGAAGTAATAGGTGTTGCGCGCATAGTCAATACGGCAGCAGTAATGGCGAAGTCCGTTGCTCACTATCAGGTAGTCTACCTTCAACACCATGTTGTAACGCGTAATCTGGTCGAAGACCGCCTGTGTAATCTCCACGGAAGGAGCCTTATACTCCACAATCATCTGCGGGGTCAGGTCGCGGCGGTAAAGCACGGTGTCGCAACGTTTCTTCGTTCCGTTCAGATTGATTTGTATTTCATTGGCCAGCAGTCCTTGCGGATAACCCTTCACTTCCAGCAGGAAATGCGTGAAATGCTGGCGCACCCATTCTTCCGGAGTCAAAGCCACATAACGGCGGCGAATCACGTCGAATATCACGTGTTTTCCGTCGCGCTGCTCAATCTTGGCGTCAAAAGCGGGTAAGTTCAATGCATCCATAAGCGTTCTTCTATTACGGGGCAAAGATACGCTATTTTCCCAAAACCACATAAAAGCCGAATTATTTTCCAAAATCTGCCATCATCCGGCACGAGAAAATCTTGATTTCTTTTTCCTGTTTGCATTATTATTGTACATTTGCGTAAATAGAACGTGATTTCACGTTTCAGAGAAAACCTTATAGGCAACACAAATTCTGAAATCCAATGAAAACAAAAGAAGAAATAGTAGCAAACTGGCTGCCGCGCTACACCAAGCGGAAGCTGGAAGACTTCGGTGAATACATCCTGTTGACGAACTTCAACAAATACGTGGAAATCTTCGCTGAACGGTTCAACGTACCCATCCTGGGACGCGACGCCAACATGATTTCGGCCCATGCCGAGGGAATCACCATCATTAACTTCGGGATGGGAAGTCCCAATGCCGCCATCATCATGGACCTGCTGAGTGCCGTGCATCCCAAGGCATGCCTCTTTTTGGGCAAGTGCGGGGGCATCGACAAGAAGAACCAGATAGGCGACCTGATTCTCCCCATTGCCGCCATCCGCGGCGAAGGAACCTCAAACGACTATTACCCGCCCGAAGTACCGGCGCTTCCGGCCTTCATGCTCCAGCGTGCTGTATCGTCGGCCATCCGTGACCACTCGCGCGACTACTGGACAGGTACGGTCTACACCACCAACCGCCGCATTTGGGAGCACGACGAGGAATTCAAGAAGTACCTCGTGAAGACCCGTGCTATGGCGGTGGATATGGAGACGGCCACCTTGTTCACCACCGGATTTGCCAACCACATCCCGACGGGTGCCCTGCTGCTCGTGTCCGACCAGCCCATGATTCCGGAAGGCGTGAAGACCGAACAGAGCGACTCGATGGTGACCAAGAATTTCGTCCATGAGCACGTGGAAATCGGCATCGATGCCCTGCGCATGATCATCGACGAAAAGAAAACCGTGAAACACCTGAAATTCGACTGGTAAACGAGACGAGAGACAATGGCAAAGGAAGTCACATACGAAGAAATTGTACGCAACCTGAAGAACCGGGTCTACGCGCCTGTCTATTTCCTGATGGGCGAAGAGGATTACTACATTGACCGGATTGCCGACTACATCATCGACACCGTACTCAACGAGACGGAAAAGGAATTCAACCTGACCGTAGTGTATGGAGCGGATACTGACGTAGCCAACGTCATCAATGCCGCCAAGCGCTATCCGATGATGTCGGAATACCAGGTAGTGGTAGTTAAGGAGGCACAGAGCCTGAAACGCCTCGACGAGCTGGCCTTCTACCTGCAGAAGCCCCAGAAATCGACCATCCTGGTGGTGTGCTACAAACACGGCAGCATCGACCGCCGGAAGAAACTGGCCGCCGAAATCGAAAAGAACGGCGTGCTCTTCGAATCACGCAAACTCAAGGACAGCCAGCTGCCCGGCTTCATCTCGTCGTACCTGAAACGCCGGAAGGTGGAAATCGAGCCTAAAGCTTCGGAGATGATGGCCGAGTTCGTAGGGGCCGACCTGAACCGCATGGCGGGCGAACTGGAGAAACTCGTCCTCACACTTCCGACCGGCGTACGCAGAATCACGCCGGAACAGATAGAGCGCAACATCGGTATCAGCAAAGATTATAACAACTTCGAGCTGCGGAATGCGCTGGTGGAGAAAGACGTGCTGAAGGCCAACAAAATCATCAAGTATTTCGAGGAGAATCCCAAGAACAACCCGTTGCAGATGACGCTGGCCATCCTGTTCAATTTCTTCTCCAACCTGATGCTGGCCTATTACGCTCCCGAGAAATCCGACCAGGGAGTCGCCGCCCAGCTGGGACTGAAAAGTCCGTGGCAGGCGAAGGATTACATGCTGGCCATGCGACGCTATTCGGGCGTGAAGGTGATGCAGATTATCCATGCCATCCGCGAATGTGACGCCAAGTCAAAAGGCATCGGCAATCCGTCCACGCCCGACGGGGAACTGCTGCGCGACCTGATTTACTTTATCCTGCACTAAATTTTCACTTCGAAGCGGGAAGTTACGATAAGCCCTCAAAAAAGCGGCATACATTCGGAAAATCGCCGGGTGTGTGCCGCTTTTTTTTCGTTTTCACGAGAATTGAAAAATCCGGAACAGAATACAAATGGACGTCAAATTTTGAATTCTCACGAGGTTTCCCTACAAACGGTCAATTACAAGTAGAATTGGAAGAAGAAAAATACAAAAGTAAACCTGCTTTCGTGTAGATTTGTATGGTTTACATTTGTATTTGCTACTTTTCTACACAACAAATGTAAATATACAGAATCTAGTAGGGGAGTGATTACGCTGATACAAAGTGTTTTACAAGAATAAGCAATTACATCTCTAAATGTAAACGAATAAATATAACCTTCACTTTAATCATACATAATTGATTGATTACCAGCTATTATGAAGCAAATTTCCACAAATCAATTCAAGAAAAAGAGGAAATAAGACGAATAAACTTCAATTTCACCCAAATATACACATGTATCAAACTATAAATAGCATTAAACCAGTAATATAATAATATAAGATAAAGTAAATTACAATTGTATTTACACTTGTATAGAAGCGTAATTATACAAATGGAATACATATCTTTACATCTGTAATGATGTAAATTTAGATTTATAAATTTGCATTTCTAAATTTAAAGAATTACTTTTGTAATCAACAAACAAAGCCATTTCCATTTGTATATGAAGGACCGGATTCTAAAAATCATGCAAAAAGAGGGATTGACGAACGCCGAATTCGCCGAGAAGATTGGGATTTCCACCTCGTCACTGTCGCACATCTTCAGCGGGCGAAACAAACCGAGCTTGGAAGTCGTGATGCGCATCCACAAAGCCTGTCCGTATGTCAACATCAACTGGCTGCTCTACGGCGAAGGCGAAATGGAAGAAAGCGCTCCCGCCGTGACAGGCATGGACCTGTTCACCCAACCGCTTGAGAATCCGAAAAACACGTCCGACGAACCGGATTCTCCCGATTTTTGCAAGGAGGACGAGGTTCCCAAGGTGGTTTATCCCCCCAAAGAGATTATCAGAGAGGAAGTTAAGTACATCGAGAAGCCACATCCGAAGATTACCGAAATACGCATTTTCTTCGACAACGGCACCTACGAGGTCTTCAAACCCGAAAAATAACGCCTCGCACGGGAAAAAGCATCCCCCCGGGAGTTAGGCATATAAAAGGTAAATTCGTATCTTTGCGTAACAGAAACGAATTTACCTTTTTTATATGAAGAAATACATCTTAGATTTGACAGTCACCGAGAACCTTCGCCTGCACGCGAACTACGTTCTCATCAAGCTGACGCAAGAGGCTCCCTTGCCCGAAATGCTTCCGGGACAGTTTGCCGAAATCCGGGTGGACGGCTCGCCGACCACTTTCCTGCGTCGCCCCATTTCCATCAACTATGTAGATAGAGATAAAAACGAAGTGTGGTTCCTCGTCCAGCTCGTAGGCGACGGTACCCGTAAACTGGCCACCGTAGAGAAAGGCGACACGGTGAACGTGGTGCTCCCGCTGGGCAACGGATTCACGATACCGGATTCGCCCGACACCAAGGTGCTGCTCGTGGGCGGCGGCGTAGGTACGGCTCCCATGCTCTACCTGGGTGAAGCCCTCTTGAAACGGGGATGCAAGCCGACCTTCCTGCTGGGTGCCCGCTCGCAGAACGACCTGCTCCAGCTGGAAGAGTTCAAAGCCCTCGGCGACGTGTACACCACCACCGAAGACGGCAGCATGGGCGAAAAAGGATACGTCACCATGCACAGCGTATTGAAAGAAAAACGATTCGACCTGATCTGCACCTGCGGCCCGAAACCCATGATGGTGGCAGTGGCCAAGTATGCCAAGGCAGAAGGCATCGAATGTGAAGTGTCACTGGAAAACACCATGGCCTGCGGCGTCGGCGCCTGCCTCTGCTGCGTGGAAAAGACCGACGAGGGACATGTGTGCGTATGTAAAGAAGGTCCGGTATTTAATATAAAGAAATTATTATGGCAGATTTAAGCGTAAACATCGGTAAATTGAACATGTCGAACCCGGTCATGACCGCATCGGGTACATTCGGATATGGACTGGAGTTCCAGGATTTCGTCGACCTGGAGAAAATCGGAGGCATCATCGTGAAGGGTACCACACTTCACCATCGGGAAGGAAACCCTTATCCGCGTATGGCCGAAACGCCCATGGGTATGCTCAATGCCGTGGGACTGCAGAACAAAGGCGTGCATTATTTCGTAGACCACATCTATCCGCAGATTAAGGATATCCGCACGAACATGATCGTAAACGTGTCCGGATCGCAAGTGGAAGACTATGCCGAAACAGCTTCCATCATCAACGAACTGGAAAACATCCCGGCCATCGAGCTAAACATCTCCTGCCCGAACGTGAAGCAGGGAGGTATGGCTTTTGGTGTGACGGCCCACGGAGCAGCCGAAGTGGTGAGCGCCGTGCGCAAGGTCTACAAGAAGACCCTGATTGTCAAACTGTCGCCCAACGTGACCGACATCACTGAGATTGCCCGTGCGGCAGAAGGTGCCGGAGCCGACAGCGTGTCGCTCATCAACACCCTGCTGGGTATGGCCATTGATGCCGAGAAGCGCCGTCCGGTGCTGTCTACCGTAACCGGCGGTATGAGCGGTGCGGCCGTGAAACCCATCGCCCTGCGCATGGTATGGCAGGTAGCTAAGGCTGTGAAGATTCCGGTAGTAGGTCTGGGCGGTATCATGAACTGGAAGGATGCCGTGGAATTCCTGCTGGCCGGTGCCACTGCCATCCAGATTGGTACAGCCAACTTCATCGACCCGGCCATCACCGTAAAAGTGGCTGAAGGCATCAACGACTATCTGGACCGTCACGGATACAGTTCCGTACGCGACATCATCGGAGCATTGGAGGTCTGAAAACCGACTTTTCAGGGCCCGAAAAACAGGCATAAAAAAACGTCCTTGCGTTCGTCACAAAACGCAAGGACGTTTTCTTTTAAACGCAAAGGCGTTTGGATTGAAACGCACTTGCGTTTTAAAATGCCCTCAAATGATTGGATTATCCACGCTATTTTCGTCATATTCTGACGAGAATAATTGGGTTTATTTACTTCAAATACATGATTGACTTTACGACAAAAACAATTAAATTCATCATTGAAAGATAAATCCGACCGCATTCAACCAGAAGCCTCCTTCCACCTATAATATAGAAACTCTTCGGAAATGAAATCACCCGCTGGCATTCCATTTCCGAAAAGGTCCGTCACAAGACAAGTCTCATTTATTTTTCTTCCAGCAAATCCGGACGCAAGCGCTTCGTCCGTTCGAGCGACTGCTGGAACTCCCATTCACGAATCTTCGCTTCATGCCCCGACAGCAAGATGTCGGGTACCTTCCAGCCCTTGTAGTCCGCCGGACGGGTGTACACCGGAGGAGCCAGCAGGTTGTCCTGGAACGAATCGGACAAGGCCGACTGCTCGTCGGAAATCACTCCCGGAATGATGCGGACAATGGAATCGGCAATCACCGCTGCCGCCAGCTCACCGCCCGTCAGCACATAGTCGCCGATGCTGATTTCCTTCGTGATGAAATGCTCGCGGATACGATAGTCGATGCCCTTGAAATGCCCGCACAGGATAATCAGGTTCTGCGACAACGACAGCGTGTTCGCCATCTTCTGGTTGAACTGCTCCCCGTCAGGCGTCGTGAAAATCACCTCGTCGTAATCCCGTTCCGCCTTCAGCGCGGAGATACAACGGTCAATCGGCTCAATCTTCATCACCATGCCCGCACATCCCCCGAACGGATAGTCGTCTACCTTGCGGTAGCGGTCGTACGCATAGTCGCGCAGGTTGTGGATGTGAATCTCGGCAATTCCTTTCTTCTGTGCCCGGCTCATGATGGAGTAATTGAAGAACCCTTCAATCATTTCAGGCAATACGGTTATAATGTCTATTCTCATTTGTCTGCGATTGTTTTTTGCAAAAGTACGAATATTTTTGCTACTTTTGCATGAAAACATTCCCCTTTAATCTCATGACAGAAATAGAAAGAATCGATCAGTTGCGTGAAGAATTGCACGCACATAATCATAACTACTACATTCTCAATGCCCCCACCATCAGTGACCAGGAATTTGACCACCTGATGCGCGAACTACAGGATTTGGAGGCGAAACATCCCGAACACTACGACCCGAACTCGCCGAGCGTGCGCGTAGGCAGCGACCTGAACAAGGAGTTCCGCCAGGTGGAACACAAATACCCCATGCTTTCGCTGGGCAATACGTATTCCGAGGCAGAGGTACGGGAGTTTTACGAACGAGTACGGAAAGCGCTGAACGAGGATTTCGAAATCTGCTGTGAGCTGAAATTCGACGGGACGTCCATCTCGCTGACCTACGAAGACGGGCAGCTGGTGCAGGCGGTGACCCGCGGCGACGGCGTGCGGGGCGACGACGTGACGGACAACGTGAAGACCATCCGTTCCATCCCTTTGCGCCTGTCGGGCGAAGGCTATCCCCGCCAGTTTGAAATCCGTGGCGAGATTCTGATGCCGTGGACGGTGTTCGAGGAACTGAACCGCGAACGAGAGGAACGCGAAGAACCGCTGTTTGCCAACCCGCGCAACGCGGCATCGGGTACACTCAAGTCGCAGAACTCGGCCGTGGTAGCTTCGCGCAAACTCGACGCATATCTATATTATTTATTAGGCGAAGAGCTGCCGCACGACGGGCACTACGAGAACTTGCAGGAGGCCGCACGCTGGGGCTTCAAGATTTCCTCGCACATGCGCAAAGTGCGCACGCTGGAGGAGATATTCGACTTCATCAACTACTGGGACCTGGAACGCAAGAACCTGCCGGTAGCGACCGACGGCATCGTGCTGAAGGTAAACTCCCTACGCCAGCAACGCAACTTGGGCTATACGGCCAAGTCGCCGCGCTGGGCCATCGCCTACAAGTTCCAGGCGGAGCAGGCATGCACCAAACTGCTGAAGGTGACCTATCAGGTGGGGCGTACGGGAGCAGTTACTCCCGTGGCCAACCTGGAACCGGTGCAGCTCTCAGGCACGGTGGTGAAGCGAGCTTCGCTCCATAATGCCGACATCATCGAGGCGCTCGACCTGCACCTGGGCGACATGGTGTACGTGGAGAAGGGAGGTGAAATCATCCCGAAGATTACGGGGGTGGACAAGGATGCGCGTCCGGCAGGCAGCGAGAAGGTGACCTTCATCACGCACTGTCCGGAGTGCGGCAGCAAGCTGGTGCGCTACGAAGACGAGGCGGCCCACTACTGTACGAACGAGGACGGCTGTCCTACGCAGATCAAGGGACGCATCGAGCATTTCATCAGCCGCCGCGCGATGAACATCGAGGGACTGGGCCCGGAGACGGTCGACCAGTTCTATCAGGAGGGACTGATTCACGACGTGGCCGACCTCTATACGTTGCAGGCAGCCGACATCTGCCGACTGAACCGCATGGGTGAAAAATCGGCCGAGAACATCATTCAGGGAGTAGAGAAATCAAAGAGCGTGCCCTACGAACGGGTACTCTTTGCCTTGGGCATCCGCTTTGTCGGCGAAACCGTGGCCAAGAAAGTGGCGCGGGCATTTCCTTCCATCAATCTGCTGAAGGCGGCTACGCTGGACGACCTGATTCATGTGGACGAAATCGGCGAGAAGATTGCACAGAGCATCCTGCGTTATTTCCATAGCGAAAAGAACCTGCGGCTGATCGAACGCCTGCGTGAAGCCGGACTGCAGATGGCCATAAGCGAAGAAGAAACGGCCGGACAGACCGACAAACTGCAAGGCCAGTCTATCGTGATCAGCGGAGTATTTGCCCGCCATTCGCGCGACGAATACAAGGCGCTCATCGAAAAACACGGTGGAAAGAACGTGGGCAGCATCTCCAAGAAAACCAGCTTCATCCTGGCCGGAGAAAACATGGGTCCCAGCAAACTGGAGAAAGCACAGAAACTTGGAATCCGCATCGTCAACGAAGAAGAGTTTCTTGGAATGATTGGTGAGTAAGATACTTACATTCCTTTACAAATTATTTATAAAAGGCAAAAAAACGATTAAAGATATAGGTTTCGTTGAAAATATTCGTACTTTTGTACACTTGTTAAAGCGTTTATATTTCATTTATGATAGCAAGAAGACTGAAAGGAATGGGGGTGGCATTGATTACTCCCTTCAAGAGTGACGGTAGCGTGGACTATGAGGCACTGTTGAGACTCGTTGAATATCAGGTACAGAACGGGGTAGATTTCCTTTGTGTACTGGGAACTACCGCAGAAACCCCGACATTGACTGAAGAAGAGAAAAGACAAATCAAGAAAGCAGTAATAGAACGCGTCAACGGCCGTGTACCCATCCTGTTGGGCATCAGCAGCAACTGCACACAGACCGTACTCAACACCCTGAAAAACGAAGACTTCACGGGAGTGGACGCCGTACTGGTGGCCGTTCCTTATTATAATAAACCTTCGCAAGAAGGTATTTACCAGCATTACAAGGCCATCGCCGAAGCTACGAACCTTCCGGTGGTGCTTTACAATGTGCCGGGACGTACAGGCGTGAACATGACAGCCGAAACGACTCTGCGATTGGCGCGCGATTTTAAGAACATCGTGGCCATCAAGGAAGCTTCGGGCAACATTTCTCAGATGGACGACATCATCAAAAACAAACCGGAGAACTTTGACGTGATTTCGGGCGATGACGGTATTACTTTCCCGCTGATTACACTGGGTGCCGTAGGAGTCATCTCGGTCATCGGAAACGCTTTCCCGCGTGAGTTCAGCCGCATGACCCGTCTGGCATTGGCGGGCGACTACAGCAATGCGCTGACCATTCACCACAAGTTTACGGAGCTGTTCAAGCTGCTCTTCGTCGACGGTAACCCAGCCGGTGTAAAGGCCATGCTCAGCATGATGGGCATGATTGAAAACCGCCTGCGTCTGCCGCTGGTACCTACACGCATCACCACTTACGAGCAGATGCGCCGCATTCTGGACGAACTGAAAGTAAGGTGCTAAGAGGGATTTTCCTGCACCTTCTTACGCATACACGCAAAATAAAAAGAGATTTCAAAAACCGAAACGGGATTTGAAATCTCTTTGCTTTTTGTTGTATCCATGTCATCTTCTGTAAGGGGCGGGCATCAGCCTTTGGCTGTGTGCAGCAACGATGCCAGTTCAGAGGGGCTCACGTTCTTTGCGACAATCACCCCGCGGTCATCTACAAGACAGTTGATGAAACCGTGCTTCAGGTCGTACGACTTGAATATCTCTGAATTCTCACCCTCCATTTCCTGATAGACGTTATCATTGATACCGTCTTGCTTGACTGCCGTCCGGAAAACCGACGGATAGCGGTCGAACGAAATGGAAATCATCTCAACACGGGCGTCGTCCGAAACCACATGATGCAATCTGGCATTACTCGTACGTGATGCGGCATCGTAACTGGCCCAAAGGCTCAGCAAAATATAATTGCCTTTGGAGGCTTGCAGGCTGAGCGGCTGCTTTTCGTTTCCGAGCACTAACTCCGGAGCCTGCGCTCCGACGGGAAGTTTCTCGGTGGGAGTATTTCTCTTGTCGAATGACAGAGAAATCAAGGAACTGAATACTAATACAACAAAAAACCACTTTACATTTTTGAGCATGTAATTTGATTTTAGTTAATACTATCCGGTACTGTGTCCTTACAGTGATTTCCTGCCCGGAACATTACTTCTGTGGCGGAACGGGAAGTCCCTTCCGCCACGTGAATTTGGGAAATCCGTGACAAATATACGATTTATTTCCCTAAAAAGTACTGTTCAGTCCATTATTTTATGTTTTTAAGCATAATTTTAAAGGTTCACTTGCACTGTTTCACCATTTTCTCCCACATAGATATATTTGTCGGCACCCCATTTATCCACTTCAATACGGTAATAATTCCCGTCGGCAGTTTCAAAATAATCCACGTCATCCACACGCATACCACTGGTCGAAAGATCGGTCAAAGCCTGTTGTACTCCTGCTGGCAAATTATTCATTTCGTATCGACTCACTTCATACATGGTGTACACCCAAGTGAGAACTCCACTGGCATCCTTCTGATAGAGCACTTCCTTCTGGCGGCCTCCGTCGCGGATTTCCACTTCAATGCCTCTCCGGTCTTCCTCGATGTCCAGAATCACGGCCTGCGGATATTTCTCCATCACCAGCGCTTTCACGTCAGCCGTCTGTCCGGGAGCCACTGGCAGATGATCGCCCCATTCCGTATTCTCACGGAGCAGCGTACCGTCTTCCAGGTAACAAAGCTCATATTCCCGTTCGCCCGATTCCACTTCAATCACGTAAATCATTTCCATACCGCTCTTTTCAATCATGTCTACATCGTCTACTCTCCAAGTGGCATAAGCACTGGCCGCAAAGGCATCCAATACAGCTTGCGGAAGCTGGTTGAATGGGATGTCGTATTCGGTCATTACCCATGCGCCGTCGGGAGTGAACCAAGCTTTGTTCTCATATCCGTTGCCCACAAATTCGGCTTCATAGAATCCACCGTTCCGTTCCCAATCCACACGGGAAGCATTGGGGTATCTGCTATCAAAGGCCGCTTGAAGGTCGGCTGATACTCGTACATGATCATCGTCTTTATCACAGCTTGTCAGGCTGACCACACTTAGTGTCATCATAGCCCAGAATGCAAATTTCTTCATAACTTATGTCCTTTTTTCATTTATCTGTGGCAAAGATTACACCTGATTCTGAAAAGAATTTGAAATTTTCCCTGAAGATGAAAAAATATGCCTATATTTGAGGTACACAACTTGGAACATTCACTGCATGAAAAAAATATACTGCCTCCTGACTGCTCTTTTCTGTCTGCTTGTTTCCGTAGCATCTGCTCAAAAGGTGGGACTCGTGCTCAGTGGGGGCGGGGCGAAAGGACTGACCCACATCGGTATCATCCGTGCCTTGGAAGAAAACAATATTCCAATTGACTACATTACAGGAACATCCATGGGAGCCATCATCGGCTCGCTCTATGCCATGGGTTACTCGCCGGACGACATGGAAAAGCTCATTAAATCGGATGATTTCAAGCGATGGTATTCGGGAGGCATCCAGGAAAAATACATTTATTATTTCAAACGAAATCCACCCACGCCAGAGTTTATCAATATCCGTGTGTCGCTGAAAAATCCCCTGCACAAGGTAAAAACGCAGTTTCTGCCTTCGAGCGTAGTCGACCCGTTACAGATGAACCTGGCCTTCGTAGAATTGTTCGGACAGGCCACAGCGACCTGCAAAGGGAACTTCAACAAACTGTTTGTACCGTTTCGCTGTGTAGCTTCCGACGTGTACAACAAGCGTCCCATCATCTTCAAAGACGGCGACCTTGGCGATGCAGTGCGGGCCTCCATGAGCTTTCCGGGCATGTTCAAACCCATCGAAATCGACTCCGTGCTGGCCTATGACGGAGGAATCTACAACAATTTCCCGGTAAACATCATGATGGAGGACTTCCATCCCGACATCATCATCGGCAGTGTGGTCAGCTCCAACCCCGGAAAGCCACAGGAAGGCGACATCATCGGACAGCTGGAAAGCATGATCATGCAGAAAACGGATTACTCCGTACCTGACTCCACGGGCATCCTCATGACTTTCAAATATAATGATGTGAGCCTGATGGATTTCGACCGTTTCGATGAGCTCCATGACATCGGCTATAACCGTACCATCCAACTGATGGACTCCATCAAAAATCGTATATCCCGACGTATGGACCATCGGCTGCTGGAAAAGGAACGGCTCGCTTTTAAAAAGAAGATGCCCGAACTGCGTTTCCGCAACATCCTCATCCACGGAGCCAACGACCAGCAGAAAAGATATATCCGCAAGGAGTTCCATCTTGACGACGACGGCACATTTTCGCTGGAGGAACTGCGGAAAGGATATTTCCGACTCATGTCGTCCGACAACATGATTTCAGAAATCCTCCCGCATGCAGTGTATGATCCATACGAGAATGATTTTACCCTCGACCTGCAGGTCAAGATGAAAGATAACCTTTCTATCAGGGTAGGTGGCAATGTGGGGTCTAACGGAGCGAATCAGGTGTATGTAGGAGCCACTTACCACAGCTTGAACAATTATTCGAAGGAATTCTCACTGGACGGACAACTGGGACAGATTTACAACAACCTGCAAATCTCCGGCCGCATCGATTTGCCGACACGGCTGCCGACTTCCTACAGACTTGTGGCCTCCTTGTCGACCTTCGACTACTTGAAGCAGGAAAAGCTGCTGAGCAAAGGTAATACGCCCATATTCAACAAGCAGAAGGAGGAATATGTCAAGATGTTTGTATCTATGCCTTTTCTGAGCCGACAAAAAGCAGAATTCGGCATCGGACTCGGCCACCTGGAAGACCAGTATTTCCAAACCAATGTCATTGACTTCACGTCGGATGTGCGGGATGCCAGCAAATACACAATTTTCGGAGGCTCCGTGGCGCTGGACGGAAACACCTTAAACAGCAAACAGTTTGCCACAGCTGGACGCAGGGAAAGGCTCGCAGCGCATATCTACACAGGCGTGGAGCGCTATTATCCCGGCATGGAAGACCCTACCTATACGGAAAACTACAAATATATCCAGTCGTGGCTGCAAATTTCTTACGAGCTGGAGAAATACCATAACCTGGGTACACATTTCTCTTTGGGCACATACTTGAAAGCGTATTACTCTTCGCGCAACTTCAGCCACAATTATCGGGCTACGATGATGCAGGCCGGAGAATTCGCACCGACCGCTCACAGCCGAATTACTTACAATGAAGCATTTCGAGCCAACCAGTTTGTAGGAATAGGAGTGAGTCCGATATACCAGTTTGCCAATATTTTCCAAATCCGCTTGTGTATGTACGGATTTGCCCCAATTTTTCCAATCCGGCAAGACGGATATAAAGCTTATTACGGAAAAGTATTCTCTCAGTTCGAATATTTAGGCGAACTGGAGGTAGTGGCCCGCCTTCCATTCGGCTCCATCAGTGCCTACTTAAATCACTACAGTTCACCAAGTAACAACTGGAATTTGGGCATTACATTGGGCTGGCAGATATTTGGAGGCCGGTTTATGGAGTAAATTTATAGAAAAAAAGTAAGTGAAAGATTTGGATATTTCACACAAACTCCATACCTTTGCACCCGTCAAACAAAAAGGACATGGCCGCGTAGCTCAACTGAATAGAGTAGCTGACTACGGATCAGCCGGTTACAGGTTTGAATCCTGTCGCGGTCACTTGTCGGTTAGGTTTGAATAAAAAATGATTGGCCGCGTAGCTCAACTGAATAGAGTAGCTGACTACGGATCAGCCGGTTACAGGTTTGAATCCTGTCGCGGTCACCATTTAACAAAAAAGACATAGATATTTGGCCACGTAGCTCAACTGAATAGAGTAGCTGACTACGGATCAGCCGGTTACAGGTTTGAATCCTGTCGTGGTCACTTTTCTATTCTGGTTTTCAATGATTGGCCGCGTAGCTCAACTGAATAGAGTAGCTGACTACGGATCAGCCGGTTACAGGTTTGAATCCTGTCGCGGTCACGAAAAAGCACCTTTCTAAAAATGAGAGGTGCTTTTTTATTTCCTCCAAGACGTTTATCATCAGCTTTTGATACATTCTGAAACTAAATCAACATAAAAACGGTAAGCATTCGTTAAACTACAGGTATTGAACTTTATATACAACAATAGCGACTGTCACTATAAACCTAATAGTTGCAGTCGCTATTATTTTGTTGAACCTATATGTTGCAGTCAGCACCGGTTGCC
>NZ_JACJKA010000013.1 GCF_016900355.1 Bacteroides mediterraneensis
AACAAAACGGTTTGAAACCATGAAATCTGTAGGAGGAAACTTGTAAACTTTTTGAGGAAAATCCAAACGACTTCAATCTGATATAAAACGACAGAGGCCATCTCAATTCATTTTGAGACGGCCTCTTTTTTATTTGTGTCTTTTCACGTATACAGGGTATTCTCTTCATTTGATTTGCGAGACTAATAGTCATTTCCCGCGGCTTTAAGGAGAAATTATATAAGCCGTTAATGGTATTTTGATCTTTTTTCTTTCATCTGCCCTGTTGCACAGTTTTTATCGGAGACGCATACAAGACATTCAGTCGTATGCTCAAGAAATAAGAAGGTATCATTCCGTTGGATTTATTACCTTCCGGTATCAAATGCAGCAAAAGGCTGGGCTGTAGGTGTCGTATGGCCGAAAATCTCGGGTAAACACTTTCCAAAGGGAATGTAACTTGTCAAATGATATGCAAGTAGTAATAAATATGGATGGAAATGAGGCTTTATATTACAAAAGAATGAAAAAATTGTTCATTTTGATATTCCTTTCTTGATATACGTCAATAAATGATAGGGTGTAAGTGATTTTTTCTTTAGTTTGTTTTTATGTTGTTCAACATGTTCTTATATTTGCATCGGTAAAAAAAGAAAGCTCGAGCTAAGCTAGATTATTAAGGTAACAAAGTTTTTTAGGTAAAAGATTTAAAGGTATGAAAAGATTAGGATTAACATTGGTAGCCGCATTGGCATTCTCAGTTTCTATGTTTGCAGAAGGTGTAAACGAAAACAACAACGCACAGAAGTGGAATGGTTCAATCAACAAGTCTAAACTGACTCAGTATTTGAATCTGTCATCTACTCAGAACGAGAAAGTTGCTGACATTTGTGACTACTTTGAACAGGAAATGACTCGTGCCAATTATGCTAAGACTGATCACAAGGAAAAAGTTCGTAAGGCAGTCTATGGCAACCTGAAACTGATGAAACAGACACTGGATGACAAGCAGTACTCAAGCTATGTACGTTTGATGGCCATGACACTGCGCAATAAAGGCATCGACTTGAACGAAGCAAAATAATAAGAAGATATTTTGAACCAATCTGAAGTCCCGGAACTTGTAAAAGTTTGCGGGACTTTTTTTGTATGCAGATTTGTGATTGTTCAGAAGATGAGAACCTGATGGTATTTTTTGATGGGAAAATACATAAATATCCGATTACCAATATATTATAGGATGTCGTCAGAGTCTCGGAGAGGGAACTGAAAAAAACGTAAGTGCGTTTGGAATAAAACGCCTTTACGTTTTACTTCAAACGCACTTGCGTTTCAGACAAAACGCACTTACGTTTTAAATCAAACGCAAAGGCGTTTTTGGAAGGGTGGATTTTCATTCGTTATGATAGTCGTCTAACCGGTCATTCCAGAGATATTTTCGGGTCTCACTGACAATGACTCCCGAAAGCAATAGTAAGGAGATAAGGTTCGGAATGGCCATGAGCGCATTAAGTACATCGGCACAGTTCCATACGAGGGACAGGTTGACCACGGAACCGACATACACCATCACAATCCATATCACCCGATAGGTTCGCATGATTTTTCTTCCTCCTAAGTATTCTACGGCCTTCTGTGAATAATAGGTCCAGCCCAAAATGGTACTGAAGGCAAAGGTGATGATGCCGAATGAAAGGATAGGGGTACCGATGTAAGGAATCTTGGCAAAGGCCATCTTGGTAAGAGCTGCATCACTTGTGTAGTCGATGTCTGGATAGGCCAGGATGCTGCTCACCAGTACCAGTCCGGTTAAGGCGCAGATGACCACTGTATCCCAGAAAGTACCCGTGGAAGAAACCAGTGCCTGACGCACCGGGTTGCGCGTCTGGGCGGCTGCAGCCACGATAGGTGCCGATCCCAGTCCTGATTCGTTGGAGAAAAGTCCCCGGGCAATGCCGTAACGGGCTGCCATCATCACCGTGGTGCCCACAAAACCGCTTCCTGCCGCACGGGCCGAAAAAGCAGATTCTAAAATAAGGCGGATGGAAGCGCCCAGGTAGGCATGATTCACCATCAGGATGTAAAGGCAACCTGCCACATAGAGGAACGCCATGAGCGGGACCAGTCCCATACATACTTTGGCGATGCTTTTGACACCGCCAATCACAACAAGGGCAGTCAGGACACTCATCAGTATTCCCGTCAGGTGGGGAGATACCCCATAGGATTCGTTTAGCAGCAAGGAGATAGAATTGGCCTGCACCGTATTGCCGATGCCAAAAGCCGCCAGTGCGGTGAAGATACAGAACAAGATGCCCAGCCATTTCATGCCCAGTCCGCGTTCCAGAGCGTACATGGGTCCGCCAATCATTTCGCCTGATTTGTTCTTCACGCGGTATTTCACAGCGAGCAATCCTTCCGCATATTTTGTCGACATGCCAAGGACACCTGTAAGCCAGCACCAGAACACAGCGCCCGGTCCACCCATCGCTACGGCCGTAGCTACTCCGATAATGTTACCCGTACCAATGGTGGCTGCCAGGGAAGTGGCCAGTGCACCGAACTGGCTGACATCACCGCCCGCATCCCGGTCTTTACTGACGGAAAGTCGCAAGGCCTTGAGAATGTGCAACTGCGGGAAGCGTAACCGGACGGTCAGGTAAAGATGTGTGCCTAAAAGGAGGATGATCATAGGCCATCCCCACATGAACGAACTAATTTCCTGTACAATCTTTGTAATCTGTTCCATTTTCTGTTTGTCTTGATTTTAATTGCAAAAGTATGAATAATAAATTAAAACAAACAAAAATGTGACAGAAATGAATGTGATATCAGGATTTTTCTTTCAATAAGTCCTCCATTTTCAGCAGTTCGTCGCGATATTGTGCCGCTTCGATGAAGTCCAGCTTCTTGGCTGCTTCCTGCATAAGCTTGCGGGTCCGGTCGATGCTCTTCTGCAACTGTTCCTTCGACATGTACTGTACCACCGGGTCGGCTGCCGCATGCAGCTGGGCTTCCGTCTCGGTGTATGCCTTCGGAGCTTTCGGCTTGCTGTCGGCCGTTGCGGCAGAAGAAGACCGTTCGATGTCGAGCAGGGCATTGTTGCGCGAGCGCGTAATCTGTTTCGGCGTGATGCCGTGTGCCTCGTTGTAGGCCAGCTGTTTTTCTCGTCGGCGGTTGGTCTCGTCAATGGTCTGCCGCATGCTGTCCGTAATATGGTCGGCATACATGATGACTTTTCCATTGACGTTTCGGGCGGCACGTCCGGCTGTCTGGGTAAGCGAACGATGCGAACGGAGGAAACCTTCCTTGTCGGCATCCAGAATGGCTACCAGGGAAACTTCCGGCAGGTCCAGTCCTTCACGCAGCAGGTTCACACCGACCAGTACGTCATAGATGCCCTGTCGCAGGTCGTCCATGATTTTGATACGTTCCAGTGTATCCACGTCGCTGTGGATATAGGCGCATTGGATGCCGTTGTTGAGCAGGTATTCCGTCAGTTCCTCTGCCATACGCTTGGTCAGGGTGGTAACCAGCACACGTTCTTTGCTTTCGATACGCTGCTGTATTTCTTCCATCAGGTCGTCTATCTGGTTCAGGCTGGGACGTACTTCAATTACCGGATCCAACAGGCCTGTGGGGCGGATCACCTGTTCCACCACGATACCCTCACTCTGTTGCAGTTCATATTCGGCCGGAGTGGCACTCACGTAAATCACCTGCTTGGCCATCTGTTGGAATTCTTCGAACGTAAGCGGGCGGTTGTCCATGGCTGCCGGCAGACGGAAGCCGTATTCTACTAGGTTGGTCTTGCGGGCCCGGTCGCCGCCATACATGGCCCGGATTTGCGGCACGCTGACGTGGCTTTCGTCGATGACAATTAGGAAATCCTCCGGGAAGAAGTCGAGTAGGCAGTAGGGACGAGTACCTGGGGCGCGTCCGTCGAAATAGCGAGAGTAGTTCTCAATGCCCGAGCAATGTCCCAGTTCGCGCAGCATCTCCATGTCGTAGGTTACACGCTCGTACAAGCGTTTGGCTTCATAGGGCTTTCCAATTTCCTCAAAATAGGCCACTTGTTTGGTCAGGTCGTCCTCAATCTGATGGATGGCCCGGAGCGTACTCTCCTTGGTTGTCATGAAGAGGTTGGCTGGATAAATCTTATATTCGTCGAACGTGCCGAGTCGGTGTCCCGAAATCGGGTCTACTTCTTCGATTCCGTCTATTTCATCATCCCAGAACATTACCCGGAGCACACTGTCGGTATAGGCCAGGGAGATGTCCACCGTATCCCCTTTTACGCGGAAGTTACCACGATTCAGTTCGATGTCGTTGCGCACGTACAGGCTGTCCACCAGCCGGCGTAGGAATACGTTGCGGTCCAGCAGTTTTCCTTTCTTGATTTCAATCACGTTGTTGTAGAAATCCGCCGGGTTTCCCATACCGTAGATGCACGACACGGACGATACGACGATGACGTCTTTCCGTCCGGAGAGCAGGGCAGAGGTAGCTGCCAGTCGCAGTTTGTCAATTTCCTCGTTGATGGCTAAGTCCTTTTCTATATAAGTGTCGGTCGAAGGGATGTATGCCTCCGGCTGGTAATAATCGTAGTAAGACACGTAGTATTCTACGGCGTTGTGCGGGAAGAAATTCTTGAACTCCCCGTAGAGTTGTGCTGCCAACGTCTTGTTGTGACTCAGAATCAAGGTCGGCTTGTTGACATTCTTGATGACATTGGCAATGGTAAAGGTCTTTCCGGACCCGGTGACTCCCAGCAACGTCTGTGCAGGTATGTGTTGCTTGACGCCTTCGGTCAGCTGGGCGATGGCTTCCGGCTGGTCGCCGGTGGGCTGGTAGTCGGATATCAGTTCGAAATTCATGAAATCAGGAAATTGTTAATTGAAAACGGATGTAAAATTACATATTATTTTACACAACACTTTGCCCGTCTTGAAAAATTACATTAAAATATGCCCTATAGTTGCATTATTCGCTGGAAAAGAGTAATTTTGCGCAACTATCTTGATAAATATGAAGAAATACATAGTAATGGCCCTCCTTTCTGCGGGATTCTTGTCGTCCTGTGGAGAGTATAATAAGGTGCTGAAAAGCACAGACTACGAATACAAATACGAGGCGGCAAAAGCTTATTTTGCCAAAGGACAGAGTTCACGTGCGGCTACCATTCTCGAGGAACTGATTCCTATTCTGAAAGGTACGACCAACGGAGAAGAGTCTTTGTACATGTTGGGTATGACCTATTATAATCAGGGCGACTATGTAACGGCTTCACATTATTTTAATACTTATTACACGACTTATCCACGAGGTACTTATACGGAACTGGCGCGTTTCTACAGTGGAAAGGCACTCTATCTTGATACTCCGGAACCCCGTTTGGACCAGAGTAGTACCTACAAGGCCATTCAGGAACTGCAGATGTTCATGGAATATTTCCCGACAAGCGACCGGAAGGAACTGGCTCAGAACATGATTTTCGAGTTGCAGGATAAGTTGGTCGAGAAGGAATATCTTTCTGCAAAGTTGTATTACGACTTGGGTTCCTATTCTGGAAATGCGGTGTACAGCAGTACGGGTAACAATTATCTGGCTGCCATCGTGACGGCACAGAATGTACTGAAGGAATATCCTTATACAAAGATGCGGGAAGACCTTTCCATTCTGATTCTTCGCGCTAAATATCACATGGCCAAGGAAAGTGTGCTTGAAAAACGGGATGACCGTATGCGTGAGACCGTGGACGAATACTATGCGTTCAAGAATGAGTTTCCGGAAAGCAAGTATATGAAGGAAGTGGAAGACATTTTTGCCGATGTCAGCAAGTATGTCTCTACGGATGAAGAGGAATAATAAACGTTTATAATTATAAATAAGGAATTATGGATTACAAAAAGACAAACGCTCCTACAACTACCGTTACTCGTAATTTGATGGAACTCTGTGAGGACACAGGCAATATCTATGAAACAGTAGCTATCATCGGCAAACGTGCCAACCAAATTGCTGCAGAGATGAAGAATGACCTCTCCAAGAAATTACAGGAGTTTGCTTCTTATAACGATAATCTGGAAGAGGTGTTTGAAAACAGAGAGCAGATTGAAATCTCTCGCTATTACGAAAAACTCCCGAAACCGACATTGATTGCCACTCAGGAGTACATCGAAGGAAAAGTTTACTATCGTAACCCTGCAAAGGAAAAAGAAAAATTGCAGTAATCCTTATCGGAAAGAATTGAATGAATGCGTATAAGCGCATTTGGGCTTGTCATTCTGAGCGCATCCGGCAGAAACCGTCGCCCTCAGAATGACATTTATTTTTGAAACCTTTTTTTGGACAATTAAATTATGATACAGAGAATACAAACTGTTTATTTGCTGGTGGTGGCCATCCTGATGGTGGTGATGATGTCTGCTTCTGTAGGAAGTTTTTATACAGACAAGAGTATTTGTGAGATGACCAATCTTTACTATATGCTTCCGGATGGGAATGTGAACTATACGCCGTGGGCTTTGTTTGCGGTGTTAGTGGTAGTGGCCGTAGTGGCATTGGGTACTATCTTTCTCTATCGGAAACGGATGCTGCAGATTCGTCTCACGATTTTTAATACGATTGTATTGATTGGTTACTATCTGGTACTGACTTATTTTGTGGTGAATCCGGAAAAGGCTTTCGATGACTATAGCTTTATGCCTTCTTGGTCTGTCTGTCTTCCGTTGGTGAGCATCATTTTGAACTGGCTGGCCATCCGCGCCATTGGTAAGGACGAAATGCTGGTGAAAGCTTACGAAAGATTGCGCTGATACAGGCGTTGCAATATATTTAAGACGAGAGACGCCCTTCTTCCTGCTTCGGGAAAAAGGACGCCTCTCGTCTTTTTGTTTTCTTTGAGATATTATTCAAAGACATACATTTCGGAAGGACTGGTACGTCTCAATGGTACGACTTCCACATCTTTGCCAACAAGGATGTTTTCCTGTCGAAAGGCCAGTTCCACGGTCTTAAAAGCCAGTTCCGGATGGTTGTTGTCTTTGCTGAGGTGGCAGAGCCACAAGTATTTCAGGTCTTTGGGAAAATTCTTGCTCAGGTAATCAGCCATTTCATGGTTGCTCATGTGTCCGTTGGGGCCGGCGATGCGTTCCTTCAGGTGCTGTGGATAAGGTCCCATTTTCAGCATGGTGTCATCGTAGTTGGCTTCCATAATCAGATAGTTGCTCTGTTGGATATAACGGGCTGCTGTCGGGGTGATGTGTCCGATATCCGTCAGGAAAGAGAAGGTTTTGTCGCCCGCCGTGATGCAATAACCCACGTTGTCGGTACCGTCGTGCGGTACCTCAAAGCAGGTAATCTGGAAGTCGCCTAAGGTGAAGGTTTCCTCTTTCTGGATGAAATGTGTATGTTCCGGGCTCAGTCGTTCGGTCATACAGTAACTATGCCGCATGCCTTCGTGTATCTCATGAGTGGTATAGATGGGAAGGCCGTGCCGTTCGCCCAGATGACCGACGGCCTTGATGTGGTCGGCATGGTCATGGGTGACGAGTACACCTTGTATGCTTTCCAGATTGAGCATACGGTCTTTGAATACTTTTTTGATGGTACGGATACCGATGCCGGCATCAATCAATATAGCGGTGTGGTCGGTAGCCAGGTAGTAGCAGTTACCGCTGCTTCCGCTGGCCAGACTCATGAATCTTACTTTCATCTTCTTTTCATTTTTTGCTAAAGGAACGCAAAGTTACGAAAAAAAAGATAGAAATCAAACAAGGCCGTTCCTTTAGGGACGGCCTTGCAAAGGGTTTTTATGCGTTTTTTTACTAAATGTGAGGACTTAGAACTGGAAGAAGTTCTTGGCGTTGTAGTAGCTGATGTCTTCCACCATCTGCTGTACGCGTGGCATTTCGCTGACAGGGATTTCTCCGTTTTCTACGTCTTTACCCAGCAGATTGCAGAGCGTACGGCGGAAATATTCATGACGCGGATAGGAGAGGAATGAACGGGAGTCGGTGAGCATGCCCACAAAGCGACTCAACAGACCTAACAGGGAGAGTGCGTTCATCTGTTTCTCCATACCGTCTTTCTGGTCGAGGAACCACCAGCCTGAACCGAACTGAATCTTGCCCGGTATCGTGCCGTCTTGGAAGTTGCCCAGCATGGTGGCAATCACTTCGTTGGCACAAGGGTTCAGGTTGTAGAGGATGGTCTTGGTAAGCTTGCCTTCTGTATTCAGGCGGTCAAGGAACTTCGACATGGATTTGGCGGTATTGAATTCACCGATAGAGTCGAAGCCGGTATCCGGTCCAATCAGCTTGAACATCTTCGTGTTGTTGTTGCGGATGGCGCCGTAGTGGTATTGTTGTGTCCAACCGGTTTCATAGTCCATCTCACCAAATACAACCAACATGGCTGATTTGTATTTCAGAATTTCTTCGTGGGTTAACGGAGTTCCACCATATACCTTGTTAAAGATGGCACGGATTTCCGCATCGGTATAGTCTTCTGCATAAAACTCTTCCAGACCGTGGTCAGACAGCTTGCAACCTTGTGCCGCAAAGAATTCATGACGTTTACGCAGAGCCTCCACCATATTGTCAAAGCTGGAGATGCTGACACCGCTTACTTCACTCAGCTTTTCTACATAGGCGCGGAAGTCAGCCGGCACTTCCACAGCCATGGCTTTGTCCGGACGCCATGTCGGCAGCATCTTGATTTCAAAACCGCTTTCACGGGTAGCAATATGGTATTCCAGTGAATCAACCGGGTCATCGGTCGTGCAGACCGTTTCTACGTGGTAACGGCGCATTAGGTTGCGGGCAGAATATTCCGGTGTAGCCAGTTTGGCATTGCATTCGTCAAAGATTTCGCGGGCGGTAGACGGATTCAGAATCTTTTCGATGCCGAAAGCAGTCTTCAATTCCAAGTGTGTCCAGTGGTACAATGGGTTGCGGAGCGTGTAGGGAACGGTCTCGGCCCATTTCTCAAATTTTTCCCAGTCGGATGCATCACCGGTACAATAACGTTCAGCTACGCCGTTGCTTCGCATGGCACGCCATTTATAGTGGTCACCTCCCAGCCAGATTTCGGTGATAGACTTGAATTGGTAATCGTCGGCCACCATTTTCGGACTCAGGTGGCAGTGGTAGTCGATAATCGGCATCTTGGCCGCATGGTTGTGATATAATTCCTGTGCGGTTTCAGTTTGCAGCAGGAAGTTTTCATCCATAAATTTCTTCATGACGAATATGTTTTAAATGTTTGTAGAGTTGAACTTGTGCGTAAGGTTACAATTTATTTATGTTGGGCAACATAAAATATCGATTGCCCTTCCGTTATCGAACACGAAAGTAGAAATTTTCTTTGGAATAACAAAATATTTATTACCTTTGCAACACTCATTTATGAAAATTAATGTTGTCGGAGTGAATTTAATTGGCTGAAAAATAAATATTTATAGTTCTCCCTTAATGGCCTGTACGCCTGTTTCTTCCATAGATGAGTGAAAGAGGAACAATTTTGTGCATTAAAGATATAGTATGAAAGCATTGAACAAAGAGACCGCTCATAAGACGGTCCGTCCGGAAAGAATCATCCAGTTTGGTGAGGGAAACTTCCTCCGTGCATTCGTAGATTGGATTATTTACAACATGAATGAAAAAGCCGACTTCAACAGCAGTGTGGTTGTGGTACAGCCTATTGAAAAGGGAATGATTGACAAACTGAACGCTCAAGATTGCTTGTATCATGTCAACCTACAGGGATTAGAGAAAGGGCAGGCCGTGAATAGCCTGACGATGATTGATGTCATCAGCCGTGCCCTGAATCCTTACCATCAGTTCCAGGATTTCCTGAAGCTGGCTGAACAACCTGAAATGCGTTTCGTGATTTCTAATACAACGGAAGCGGGTATTGCTTTCGACCCTTCTTGCAAGCTTGACGATGCGCCGGCTTCTTCATATCCCGGAAAGCTGACACAGCTTTTGTATCATCGCTATCAGACCTTCCAAGGCGATATGTCGAAAGGGTTGATTATCTTCCCGTGTGAATTGATTTTCCTGAACGGACACAAGCTGAAGGAAACCATCTACCAGTACATCGAACTTTGGAACTTGGGCGACGGTTTCAAGAATTGGTTTGAAAAAGCCTGTGGTGTATATGCTACCTTGGTCGATCGTATCGTACCGGGATTTCCACGCAAGGACATCGACGCCATTAAGGAAAAGTTGCAGTATGACGATAACATGGTGGTACAGGCCGAGATTTTCCACTTGTGGGTCATCGAGGCACCGAAGGAAGTCGCTGCTGAATTCCCTGCCGACAAGGCCGGATTGAACGTGCTGTTTGTGCCGTCGGAAGCCCCGTATCACGAAAGGAAGGTAACCTTGCTGAACGGCCCGCATACCGTACTTTCTCCGGTGGCTTATCTTTCCGGCATCAATATCGTGCGCGATGCCTGCCAGCATCCGGTAGTAGGTAAATTCATCCATAAGGTAATGTTTGACGAGCTGATGGAAACTTTAAACCTGCCGAAAGAGGAACTGGAGAAATTTGCCCACGACGTGCTGGAACGCTTCAACAATCCGTTTGTTGACCATCAGGTGACTTCCATCATGCTGAATTCCTTCCCGAAATATCAGACCCGTGATCTGCCTGGTTTGAAGACTTATCTGCAGCGCAAGGGTAAACTGCCTGAAGGATTAGTTTTGGGACTTGCTGCCATTATTACTTACTATAAAGGAGGCGTACGTGCCGACGGGGCTGAAATCGTGCCCAACGACGCACCGGAAATCATGGATTTGCTGAAACAGTTGTGGGCTACGGGTGATACGGCCAAGATTGCGGAAGGTGTGCTGGGAGCAACCTCTATCTGGGGCGAAGATTTGAATCTGATTCCGGGATTGAAGGACGCTGTGAAGAAAGATTTGGACAGCATTCAGGAAAAAGGCATGCTGGAAACCGTAAAGACCATTCTTTGATAATTAATTGTTAGAATTCCATAGTCTTTTGACGGGAGGAAAGGCGGACAAAGGGCCGTTTCCTCCCGTTTTGCTTGTATAAACTTGCATTTTTGATTCTTTTTTTATATCTTGCCTTTCAAAGAAGGAGGCAGGTATGGAGATTACCGCACAAATACAGAAGGAATTGGAGCTTTTCAACCGTGGACGCATGCGTGACAATGGAGCCTATCTTATCAGTATGGCGACTGAGTATCGCCCCTATTATGCGCTGTGGCGCGAATTTCTTTCTCCTCATTCGTATCTCTTTGTCCGCACGCTGGGGGTAACGCTGGATGTGGCTTCGGCTCGTGCATTCTCGATGTTGCAGAACTGTAATGTGAGGTTGGAAACGGCCGACAATGAACGGTTTGAACCGTATTACGGTCTTCTGGATGACCTGATGCCTTTTGGCAAGTACAAAGGAAAGCATCTGGCAGAGATTTATTACATTGATCCTTCGTATATACTTTGGCTGGCCAATAAGTTTGAACCGCACAACCCGCGCTATGAACGTACAGTGGAACTGGCCAAGCGTTTTGCCGTGGTACACTTTGAACTGACCGTGCGCAAGCCGCGTATTGCTTCCGTCAGCCGATTTGTGCGGGAAGTGGGGGATACGTTGAAAGATTTGCAGGTGACGGTACTTCACGTGCGGTTGCAGGTAGATACTTATAAACCTGATTTTTTTGTCGACCAGAACGTGCTGGCAGCTGACCGCGACGGCAACCGTTTTACGTTTCTCGTCAAGGCCCGTGCCCGTAGCCTGAGCCCCAATGTGCTGAGTTGCCGTAGTCGGGCGATTGAACCGCAGCAGTTTCTGCATTTGCTGTCAGCCAAGGTGATGTCGCACTATGAATCACACGGGGTACGCTATACCCGGTTGGGGTATGTGAAACTGGCGTGAAGGAAGGCCCGGCGTACGTATTCTTTTTTCAAATCCAAGGGTTTGAGCACCTGCTGGTCGTAGGTCAGCAAGTCGATGTCGAGGGGGATGCGTCCTTCCTCTTTGCTTTGGGGCGTCCTACCGTTGCTCTGTTCGATTTCTTTCAGCAAGCTCCGTACCTCCATTATGGCCAGTGAGGTATGAAAACGGGCTGCCCGGTTCAGAAACGGTTGCGGGTTGCTCATCCTTTCCGGCTGTGTTTCGACGATTTCCCCCCATTCAATTCCCGGGAAAAGTCGTTGCAGCGACTCTTCTGCATTCTTCAGATGAAGCTGGGCGTCCAGGTTGGAGCCCATGCAGAGCAGGCAGGTATGAGATACATCAGTTTCGGGCATGACGGGTATGTGTTTTATGGAATACAAAATACAATCCTATGGCGATGAAGGGGAGGCTCAGAATTTGTCCCATGTCTATCGGAAGAGCATTTTCAAAGTCCACTTGTCTTTCCTTCAGGAATTCCACGAAGAAACGGAAGGTAAAAATCAGGGTGATGCACAGACCGAAATAAAATCCTTTCTGCACACGGTCTTTCCGTGTCCGGTAGACGACCAGCATAATCAGGAAGAAGACGAAATACGCCAGTGCCTCGTAGAGCTGGGCCGGATGGCGGGGTTGCATGTCCACACGTTCAAAGACGAAGGCCCAAGGCACATTCGTGGGCATGCCGATGATTTCAGAGTTCATCAGATTGGCCAGACGGATGAATCCGGCCCCCAAAGGAGCCGCGATGCCCATCATGTCGAGAATATCAAGGAAATGGATTTTCGTTTTCCGGCAGAAAAGGACCAGAGCTAAAATCAGTCCCAGCGTACCACCGTGGCTGGCCAGTCCGGCATATCCGGTGAACACCCATCCCCCTTGTGGCAGGAAGTGAACCGGAAGGATGATTTCCAGCGGATGGCTCAGGAAATACTGCGGGTCATAAAAGAGACAGTGTCCCAATCGTGCTCCGGCAAAAATCCCGATGAAACTGTAAGTGAACAGGGTCTGAAATGTATCCAGCGGAAGCCCTTTCTGTTTGTACAAACGGTAGACCACTTGCGTGCCGCTCAGGATGGCGATAACCCAGCACACGCTATACCATCGGAGTGTAAACCCTCCAAGGTGAAACAGAGCCGGGTCCGGGTTCCAGTGTATATAAAGTAATTCCCTCATCTTTCCCTTTTTGAATTGGCGCAAAGGTAAGGAAAAATGAGGGAATATGCGAATGAAAAAATAACTTACGAATTTTCTGCAGTAGATTGTGCTTGTTGGTAGGCTTCCATTTCTTTCCGGCTACGGCTGGAAGTAACCAGATAGACCCCGCCGAAAATCAGTACTACGGCAATGATTTTGGTCAGGTTGAAGGAATCCATGCCCCAGCATACGGCCACGATGCAGGCTACCAGCGGCTGGATGTAGTTGTACATACCGGCTACCGTCGGGCGAAGGTTCTTCTGTCCCACCACAATCAACATGTAGCTTACGAATGTGGCACCTACCACGATGAAGATCAAGCTGCCGATTTCAGTGGCCTGCAATCCGGCCCAGTCGGAATTCATCAAATCGCGGGCCGAGAAGGGAAGTGTGCAGATAAAGGAATAGGTGAACATCCATTTCATGATGGTGATGAGCGAATACTTGTTCACGAAATCCTTGAAGCGCACGATGTAGAAAGCATAGCAGAACTGGGCGAACAGTACCAGCAAATCTCCCCAGATGGCCGTGTGGCTGACAGAAGAAGCGGCCGGCTGGTTCTGACTGCTTCCTAAGATAAGCAGCAAGGCACCTCCCGCACCACAGGCAATACCCAGCACTTTTTTCCCGGTTATCGGTTCTTTCAAGATGAAGGCGGCCAGTACCATAGCCCAAAGCGGCATACTTGTTGTAATGATGGACGCATCGCCCGGTGAGCTCAGGCTCACGCCGAAGATAAACGAACCCTGATTGAACACGATGGCAAACAGGGAGGCGAAAAACAGTGTAATCAAATCCTTGTGGTTGACGTGTTCCGGTTTTTGAAACAAGGAAGCAATCCAGAACAATACCATGGCTCCCCCGATACGCAAGTCTGTAACGACCAACGGTGTGACGGCCCCTCCGGCCATCAGCAGTTTGGACATAGGCGACATCAGTCCCCACATTGTGTTGGCTCCCAGCATGGAAGCATGTCCTTTCCAGCTAAATTTTTCCATATAGTCTGTGTCTTAATTATTTTCAAAAAACGTTGCAAAGTTAGGAAGGAGTGAGGGATTAATATTGTAT
The DNA here is from genome assembly GCF_016900355.1 of Bacteroides mediterraneensis. Taxonomy (GTDB): domain Bacteria; phylum Bacteroidota; class Bacteroidia; order Bacteroidales; family Bacteroidaceae; genus Phocaeicola. Next base: position 14,173 of record NZ_JACJKA010000013.1, read on the forward strand.
TTTTGTGCTATAATCATGAAGAATACGACTATGTGGAAGGAAAATCTGTATCAGCAGGTGGAGATTCTTTTAAGGGAGCATGATGAATTTCCAATCGGGGAGCACCAGCACTCGTTTTTTGAGATGGCCTATATCCTGGAGGGGAGCGGCACTTTCTGTGCCCATACGGTGGGCAGCGAGCGGGAGTGTCATACCTACGAGGCGGGCGACCTCTTCCTGATTCCGCCCAGCCGGATACACGTGTACACCATCCGCACGCACAGCCGTTATGTGTTCATCCGCTTTACGGAGAATTATGTGTTCGACAGCATCGGCCACTACGTGGGGCGCGCGCTTGAGGTGCAGTCGGGGTTCCGGATGCAGCCGGCTGCGGCCGACCGTGAAGCCATCCGTCGGCTTATGGAACTGCTGGTGGAAGAAGCCTCCGGCAAGCGTGCCTTGTCCGAGATGCTTTTGTCGAACTATGTGAACAGCCTCATTTTGCTGACTGCCCGGGGACTGGATGCCACGGAGACAGGCGTGAGGCCGGAAGGCGACAAGGCCCGGAACCTGCTGCTCTACATCGAGCAGCACATTGACCAGCCCGATGAGCTCCGGCTGGAAGCCCTTGCCGCCCGCTTTCAGTTGTCGCCCACCTACATCGGACGTTTCTTCAAGCGGAATTTCGGTGAAGATTTCCGGCTTTATGTCTCCAAGAACCGCCTGAAGCGGGTGGAGGAGTTGCTCACGGGCACCCGCATGAGTGTGAAGGAGATAGCCAGTCGGATGGGATACATCGACTCCTGCTACCTGAACAAACTTTTCCGGCAGCACCATGGGATGACGCCCATGGACTACCGGAAAGCGCATACACCCGAAACCGGCGGGCATCAGTTGTAAGTAATCTCGAAAGTAAGCGTGTCGTAGGCCTCCTTAGCGGTTTCCTTCACGTTCTTTTCTTCGTATTGATATCCCCTGTCCGGATTTTTGGGGTCAATCAGTTCCGTACCTACCACCACATCATATTCCCGTGTCACGACTTCGAAGTAGTCTTTGAAGAGAATCGACTGCAGGTTCTGTTCGTTGTCGAACGTATAATTAAGGTCACTAGGTTTTTGAATTTCCCGGATATACTTGGATGATTCATGTTCCGTGACCCCCGGAGTCAGATAGGCCTTTTGTGTGCTGCTCGCCTGATTCATGGCTTGACCCGAGAAATGTTCAGGCAAGTAGTCTCCTGTTTTGCCCATACGTCCGAGGTGGAATAAGAAATCAAAATCGTCGTCCGTCAGTAGATAGCCCATGATGTCGATGGGACCGCGGTTTGGATACTGATGGGTAAAGTCAGTGGTGGCGTCAAAGGTGTAAGAATAATTATCATTCGTATATTTCCCGTTGTAGTATTTGAAGGAAGCCAGTTTCCCGTCTGCATACGTGAACGTGTATTCCGAGCCTTCCTCTCCAGCGTCGGCATCCTTCATTTGAGCCAGGCGTCCGTCGTCCGTATAGGTGAAATTGATATAAGGAGTATAGTTTCCTGTTTCTTTCTCATCATGGAGAACACTTGTGACATTGCCGGCTTCATTCAGTTTGATGATGTAATGGGTTTCATAAGAATATGAACTGTAGGTTTCTTTCTCGTCCAGTGTGATTTCATTCTCGGACGTGTAGGTAAAGGTCCGGTTTACTTGTTGGCCTTCCTTTTGTATGGAAGTACCTATCATCCGGTTTTGGTCATCGTAACTGAATTGCCAGATCGTCACTTCCGGGGTAGTGGTGATTCCTAACAGTGTATTTCTCTGCCAATCTGCGGTGTAACGTATTTCTTTTACCAGCTTGGTGGTTGTTACTCCTTCGGAGCTGTCGCTTCCGGCTTGTTCTACGGTAATGGTGAGCGACTGTCCTCCACATTCAATGGTAATCACAGCTTTCCGGCTCGTAGTGCTTGTGTTGGGAGAGATGGTCAGCGTGAGACTTTGCTCACCGGCAGGACCGCTGTACGCACTGAGCGTAAGCCAGTCCACCTCACTGCCACCGCTCCGTTGGTCAGTAGCTGCCTTAATCCATGCCGTCCATGCCGAAGTGGCGGTAAATTTGATTTGCTCCTGCGTGTTGGTCGATGTCTTTGAGTCGAGTACCAAGGTGGGAGAAGTTCCTTCTGCCAGTTGGATGGTCTTTCCGTTGTCTTCGTTTTCACTGCTACATGCTCCGCACAATAATGCGGCAGATAACATAAGGGGAATCCAAGTTTTCATAAGAGAGAAGTTTTTAAGATTTATAAAGCAAAGGTAGGTAATCGGGATATACTATTTCTCACTGAAAACCGTGATTTCCACTGTCTTCTGAAGGTTTTTCAAAGGGGAAAAAAGGCCTAAAAAAAACGCAAGTGCGTTTGGAACAAAACGCCTTTACGTTTTACTCAAAACACAAGTGCATTTTACTTGAAACGCACTTGCGTTTTATCTAAAACGTCCTTGCGTTTTTTTGACCATTCGCAAGGGATTCTTTTTCAGGATATTACTGATACAGGAAACGTTTGATACTCTTCTTGGCCGTCTTTTCGAATTCTTCCGGATAGAGTCGAATGTGAGTTATTTGCGCATAGGCCGGAAGCATCTTGTTCAGTTCATTTCGATTCTGGTCAAGGGCCACTTCCAGTTGCTGTTTGCTCATCCCGTGAGAAAGCGCGTCGTCCATGTCCGGATAAATCAGGGCCACCAGTTTGTTGTCCTTCAGGATGACCAGCGATTCGTTCACATACGGCATGTTGTTGAGGCGTGCCTCGATTTCCTCCGGATAAATGTTCTGTCCCGAAGCCGTGAGCAACATGTTCTTGCAGCGTCCCTTGATGAAGATGTTTCCGTCGGCATCCTTGATGGCCATGTCGCCCGTGTGCAGCCAGCCGTCCTTGTCGATGGTCTGTGCAGTGGCAGCCTCGTTTTTGTAGTAGCCCAGCATCACGTTCATCCCGCGGCACACCAGTTCTCCGGGCACACGCTCCGGATTGCCGGAGAGCACTTTCGTCTCCATGTTGGCTACTGTCTTTCCGCACGAAGTGTACAGAATCTCATCCCAGCGGCTGTGGCAGATGAGCGGGGCACATTCCGTCATGCCGTAGGCAATGGTGTAGGGGAAATTGATTTTCCGCAGGAAAGCCTCCACTTCGGCGTTGAACGGCGCACCTCCCACCACAATCTCGATGAAATTCCCGCCGAACACCTCCATGGCCTGCTGGCGGATTTGTTCCTTGATTTTGTCGCTGATGATGGGCAGGTTCAGCAGCAGCTTGCCCAGCCGGTTGTCCACCTTCGGCAGAATGTTTTTCTTGAAAATCTTCTCCACGATGAGCGGTACGCAGGCAATGACCCGCGGACGGATGACGGCAAACGATTCCGCAATGATTTTCGGACTCGGCATGCGGGTGAGGAACCACAAGTGTGCGCCCACGGTGATGCCGTAAAGAAAATCGAACACCAGTCCGAAGATATGTCCCAGCGGAAGCATGGATACGATGCTGTCGCCCGCCTTCAGTCCCACCTTGTGATGGATGTGTACGATGTTGGAAATAATGCTCCGGTAGGGCAGCATCACCCCTTTGGAATAGCCCGTAGTTCCTGAAGTATAGTTGATGACGGCCAGTTCTTCCGGTTCTTCCCGGCGGTAGGAAACCTGCTCGGCACGGAAGCGGCAGGGATATTTCTTCCCGAATTCCTCGTTCAGGTGTTCGCGTGCATACGTCAGCCTTTCCGAACGTGACACTACCAGGTCGAAGTTCTTCAGTTCGATGATTCCCTCCAGATTGGGCATGGCCGCCTCGTTGAACATCTCCCACACCTGGTCGCCTACAAAAAGCATACGTGCCTCCGAATGGTTGACGATGTGGTGCACGTTGTCGGCCTTGAACTCGTGAAGGATAGGAACGGCTACTGCCCCGTAAGTTACGATGCTCAGGAAAGTGGCTGTCCAGTTGGCACTGTTGCGCCCGCACAGCGCGATTTTGTCCCCTTTCCGGATTCCTGCATGTTCGAACAGGATATGCATTTTCTCTATCTTTCTGGCCACGTCCTTATATTGCAGCGTAGCTCCTTTGTAGTCTGTCAGTGCATCACGGTCCCAGTTGGCGCGGATGCTTTCTTCAAGAAGTTGTATAAAACTGTCTTGTATTTCCATTTTCAAATTGCACAATGTTTGACACAATGTGTGCAAAAGTAATAAAAGTTAATAGAATTATCTCTATGAAAGTCCTTTTTTTGCTGGAATCTGATGTTTGTGCTATTTTTTCTTCCTTATTTGTTATTCCTTGAAAAAAGAGATTGGTTACCCGATCAGTGCATAGATGGCTGCTGCCAATGCCGCACTTACCGGGATGGTAAGCACCCAGGCTGTCATCAGGCTTCGGGTAACTCCCCAGCGCACTGCGGACAGGCGACGGGTGGCGCCCACTCCGATGATGGCTCCTGATATGGTGTGGGTGGTGCTGACCGGAATTTTCAGATATTCCGTAAAATAAAGCGTAAATGCACCGGCTGTTTCGGCTATGACACCTTCCAGCGGAGTAACTCTGGTAATCCGGTTTCCCATGGTGCGCACTATTTTCCATCCTCCCGACATGGTTCCCAGTGAGATTGCGGTAAAGCAGGAAAAAGCGACCCAGTCGGGTAAATCGCCTACGTTGTTTACCCCCATGCCAATGCCTTGCGAATGGGCTGCTATCAGGGCAGCTGCAATGATACCCATTACCTTTTGCGAGTCGTTAAGTCCATGCCCGATGCTGAACAGGGCGGATGAGAGCAACTGTAGTCTTTTAAACCATTTCTCTGCGGTGTGGGGATGGGCCTTACGGCACAGATTCAGCACTATCAGAGTGAAGAGGAAGGCTACAAGCATACCTATGACTGGAGCCAGAAAAATGAAAAGCACGATTTTCAGGATAACCGAACTTTGAATGGCACCAAATCCATAAGCAGCAATGGCGGCTCCCGCAAACCCGCCGATAAGTGTATGGGATGAAGAAGAAGGAATTCCTCTCCACCAGGTCCACAGGTTCCAGATGATGGCTGCAATCACTCCAGACAAGATGACTGGCAAAGTAATGTATTGCTCATAGACTGTTTTTGACACAGTGTTGGCAATGCCGAAATCACCGATAAGGTATTTAGCGATGAAAAACGCCAGAAAATTGAAAAAGGCAGCCCAGATTACAGCCTGGAGCGGAGTCAGCACCTTGGTAGAAACAATGGTAGCTATTGCGTTGGCTGCATCATGAAAACCGTTGATATAGTCAAAAATCAGGGCCAGTACAATGATGGTGATGAGTAATTCCATGTGCAATTCTTTTTTCAGGCATATTTTACGATAATGTTTCTCAGGAGCTTTCCTACATGGTCGGCGGCATCTGTCGTCTTTTCCAGTTCCTGCATGATTTCTTTTGTCTTGATCAGTTCAATGCAGTCGGTTTCTTCATTAAACAGTTGCATGATGAAAAGGTCATAGACTTCATCCGCATGGTTTTCTATCTCATGGAGCTTCTGACAGTAATCTTTCAGTCTGGACGGATTTTTGCTGAAGGTTTCCAGCTCATCCATGGCCTTGCAGATGATGGAGGCTCCTTGTTGTATGAGGACAGCCAGCTCTTTTCCGCTGTCTGAAATGGCGTGCGGCTTGTAGATGGCAATCCGCTTCGAGGCACTGTGAATGCGGTCGGTCACGTCATCGATGGAAAAGGCCAGGTCATGTATGTCTTCCCGGTCAAAGGGGGTGATAAAGGTCTGGCCTAGCTCCATGAAAATCTGCTGTGTTATCTGGTCGCCTTTTCTTTCAGCCTCCTTCACTTTGTGATAATACTCCTGCCATGTCTCTGGTGTGTCATGGTTCATGCTGTCAATCAGAAGTTCAGAAGCATTGAGTACGGTTTGTGACAATTGGTTTAATAAAGGAAAGAATTTGCTTTCTTTGGGTACAAATCGGTTTAACAGGGAATTTTTCATTCTGTTGTTCGTTTATTTTTTATTCGTATATATTCAATGAGGGCAGGGCAGAGTGAAACCAGTACGATGCCCATCAAAAGTATTTTGAGGTTTTGCTGCACAAAAGGGATGTTTCCAAAGAAATAGCCTGTCATGCAAAAAAGTAAGACCCAGACAGCTGCCCCGACAAGGTTGTAAATCATAAACAAGTAATAATTCATGTGTCCCATTCCGGAGACAAACGGTGCAAAAGTGCGGACAATGGGGACAAAACGGGCAATGATTATGGTTTTTCCGCCATATTTCTGGAAGAAATGATGGGTTTTCTCCAAATGACTTTGCTTGAAGATCTTTGAGTCTGGTTTGGAGAACAGTTTTTTCCCGAAATAATGTCCAATCAGGTAGTTGCAGGAATCACCAAGCACGGCTGCGATGAAAATAACCATCATCAGCAGGCTTATTTCCAGTGGCATCCCCGGAAGGGATGCCACTGCACCGGAGACAAACAGAAGGGAGTCTCCGGGCAGAAAGGGGGTGACTACAAGTCCGGTTTCACAGAAAATGATTAAAAACAACAAGGCATATGTCCATTCATGGTATTCCTGCACGAGTGTAATCAGATGCTGGTCTATATGTAGGAAAATATCAATGAAGAAATCCATGTGACGTATGCAGGTTTTTCATGAATGTACTGGCTTTTTCTCCTTTCAGGCAGCACAGTTCTGTGACTGGTTTATACAAGAAAGAACTATAGGTCAGCAGTTGAAATGCGGCATATTGGTTGTCTTTTGAGTGAACAATCAGCAAATACAGCTGCGGCTCTTCTCTTGACATGGCAGGCAGGTCACAATAATCTGCCAGGTATTTTTTCAAGCCTTGGAACTGTTCTTTGCTGAATGTCAGGCTTTTTTTGCATACCATGCTGCCTGTTCCTGCATAGGCCTGATAGCGGGCACGGAAAATCAGAAAATAGAATGAAATGACTGCCAGCAAGCTTCCGGCAGCGATTTTCAGGGCATTAATATTGGATTCTGAGGTGCTTTCCGGTAAGAAAAACAGACTGATACCGGCAGCCAGCAAACAAATTGAAAGGCCTATGGTGAGGAAACTGGTGCGTTTCCGTATATCCTGTGTGGGATATGACTGTGATAGATTAAATGTTTCCATGAATTTCTTGTTTTTGTAGTTGAAAATTAAAGAGAACTATTGGGTAGCCTGAAGCCCTTGCAGGGCCTGTCTGGCCGTAGCGTTTTCCGGATCAAGTTCCAGAATTTTGTTCCAGTATGCTTTAGACTTTTCATAGTCCTTTTGCAGGAAATAATAGTATCCCAGGTAACTTTCACATTCGATGAGGAGTGATTTGGACGCGTCTGCTTTCTTTTCCAGCAAGGCCAGAGCCGATTCGTAATAAGGCTTGGCCAGTCCTTCCGTACTTTCAGGGTCGGCCATGGCATTGGTGCGGGCTCTCCAGAAATAGCCCAGGTAATTGTCGGGTACACGTTGAGATACTTCTGCAAAGATTTCGTCGGCTTTCTTCAAATAAGCTTCTTTTTCGGTTTCATTGGCGGTACTGCTTCCGGCCGCTATGTAATACAGTCTTCCCATCAAGAACATGTCGCTCACCTCGGCCTTTCCTTTCAGCCCGTCCAGATACACTTGGTACAGGCGGATGGCTTCAGGGTAATTTTGCAATTTTTCGTGGGCGGCAGACGCTTCCTTGGCTATTTCCGGATGCTCATGTGCCGCATCCGCTTCGAGGGCTTTTTCAAACCATTGCATTGCCTCGTCGTTCCTCTGGTCTGCCAATGACAGACGTCCACGGTATAGAAAGTCCAGGTAGACGTAGTCGCTTCCGTCCGGACGGTCAAAAAAAGCGTCAGCAGCTTCAAGCCCTTCTTTATAGGCGGCAATTTCATACAAATCGTACATACGCAGACGTTTCAGGAGATGGTTGTCCTTGTCTGTAGCAAGCCCTTTCTCTACGGCCTTCAGTGATTGCGCATAGTCTTTGTTCAAATATAGCAGCATGGCGTAATGCCCGTAGTCTTGCGCATCAGGAGTTCCTTGTTGCATGAATTCGTCGTAAGCAGATTTTGCTTTGCCATAGTACCCTGCCTGATAGTACGCATTGGCTAATTCACGGTTTACTTCCAGCAGTTCAGGATGGTTTGCCTTCAATTTTGTCAGCATGTCAATAGAGAGCTGAGGGTTCACCCCGATGTAGGCACGTGCGTATTTGTAATAGGCATCGTAGCAATCTGCATCGAACAAAATGGCCTGTTCGTAATATCCGCATGCCGTGCCTACATTTTTCTGTGCCAGGGCAATGTCACCTGCCAGCATATATACCGGAGCCGATTTGGAGTCTGTTTTCATGGCACGGTCAGCATAAACTTGTGCTTCAGCCGGGCGGTTATGATCCAGATAGGCGTTGCCTATGGCAACCAGCAAGGAGATGTTTTTCTTGTTTTTCCCCTTTAGTAACTCGCTGAATTCTTTGGCGGCTGTTTCCGGTGTTTCATTGATACCGGAAGCTATCTGTGTAATTAGCCTGTGGGTTTCAGCTGTAAGAGTTTCCTGGGCATAGCAGTATGAGGCAGAAAATATCATTCCGCTGCATACAAAGCATAAAATTTTATTTTTCATCATAAATTGCTCATTAAATTAGAAATCATCTTTTACGTTTACAATCCGGACTGGCTGTGTAGCCGGTATCAGTCCTGACTTGAGGATAATCCGTTGTCCGCGCTCTCCTGTCAGAAACGTCATCAGTCCGGTAGGGAGTGCTCCTTTGGGGTCATTGATAAGGATGTACACCTCATTCGTCAGCGGATATTGTTTTAAAGCCAGATAAGCCTGATAAGGTCTGTAACTGTTTTCTGGAGTAGCTTCACTGCTTTCCGAAACCGACATGACCCTGACTCTTTGGTTGAAGGAGAGCCGTGTCGTATCTGCCTTGTTGCCTATCCAGTTGGCACCGATAATGCCAATGGCATCCGGTGTGGCAGCTACATAATCAATTACTTCTTCATTGCTTTTCCGTGCCTTTAATGAGGAAGAAAGAGGTTTCCCTTGGCAGATGGAGTCGATGACATAATGTACGGTTCCTGAGTTCGGATTGTCGAACACTACTTGCATGCGTCCCAGCCTTGACTTTGGGTTTAACTCTTTCCATTCCGTGATTTCTCCGGTGGCGATGCGCCGGAAGTCTTCCACTGTAATGAGTGAGTCGGGATTGCAATGGTGGGTAATCAGTGCGATTCCGCTGGAAGCCATTTGAATGGATTCCGGAAAGAATTTGCGTGTATGAAAAGAAATTAATTCCTTTTCTGTCAGCCGGCGGTTGGTGATTGCCAGACGTACGCTGTCTTTCAGCAACAGGTTGACAGCTTCTACCTCACTGCAATAAACCGGGGTGATTGAAGCCTCGGGAGTCAGTGCCTGATATACTTGCAGCTCTTCTTCCATGATAGGCTTGAACGATTCGTCTACGGCAATGCGGATTTCTCCCGAATACAAGGTTTCCTCTTTACCGTTTTTCCCGGAGGAATTACAAGCCGAGAACGTGAGCATGCACAACAGATATAGCATTAATTTCTTTTTCATACACTTGGTGATTACTGTAATTTAAAAACAATAGGGCAGGTATAATAAACCGGTACGTTACGCCCGTTCTGTTTCCCGGGAATCCATTGTGGCAGCGATTTTACCACGCGTATCGCTTCTTTGTCGCAATAAGGATCCAGTGAACGGAGCACCTTGACATTTTCCACATGGCCTTGTGCATTGACAACAAAACGCAGAATGACTTTTCCTTGTATGCCATTCTCTTGTGCAATGACCGGATACTTCAGGTTTTTGGCTATGTATTTAAGAAGCTCTGCAGGCCCTCCCGGAAATTGTGGCATCTGTTCTACCATCATGTAAGGCTCTTCTTCTTGAGCTTCTGGTGCCTGGGTAATGACTTCCTGCAAGTCGGCAATGTCTTTTCCGTTCAGTTCGTCATTGCCTTTCACGTCGGCGATGGATATTTGTACCTTGGTCTCTGTCAGCTCATCCTGGCTCTTGAGCTCATCGTCATCGTGCACTTCCTCGTCTTTCTTGATGACCGGTACCGTGAATTTGATGGTACTCTTGAGAGCCGGAGGGGGTGGGGCAATGGGTTCTACCTTTTTCAATGTTTCTTCTTTCACTTCCGGCTCCTCCAGGGCAGAAAGCTGTGTCACTTCCACCATTTCTTCTTTCTGTTCCGGCATAACCATTTTGACAAGACGGGGTAAGGTGAATCCGGCAAATGCCACAACTGTGACAATAACCAGAGAGGCCGTCTGCCGTCTTCCCAGGTCACGGCGCATTTTATAGGCACCGTAATTTTTATTTCTGTCTTTGAAAATGAGTTCGCACCATTCCAAAGAAGTTAAATCAACCTTTGACATTTTTCCCTTTTTTGAAGTTATACATTCCTATCTGTCGCTTTTTGACTTAACTCACCATGAGAGAGGTAGTTGTCTATCAGGAAACGGTCGCCGTCCGTAATGTCGACAATTACGTATTTCCCTATGCTGCAAATCTGCATTTCGTCCAGCGCATCTATCAGATTCTTATAAGTCGACTTGTCCATTGCCTTAATGATGACGGTAGGAGTGTTTTTTCCCGATTTCACGCTGGCAATTTCCTTCTTACATTCCTCTTCGGTGATTTCAAGCCTTGCTTTCTTATCCTTAAGCTCACGTACTTTCTTGACTGCTTCGTAGTTTTTGCTGAGCAATAGTTTACGCAATCCGCTGGCTTCGTAGGTGGTTTCTTTTAGTGAAGCATAGTTCTTGTAGTCCGGTTCGCCTTCGTAATAATAGAGTTTTCCGTCCTCGCCCAGCAATAAAGTCAGTGCCTGAGAGGCCTTGACTTTATTCTGTTGCTCTTCGGTGATGTTTTTATCATTGGATGGCATGCTGATTTCCATTGTTTGCGGCTTGCTCAATGAAGTACACAGCATGAAAAAAGTAATCAGCAGCATATTCATGTCGACCATGGGAGTGAAATCCACGCGGATATTCATTTTTTTCTGCTTGTTACCTTTCTTTTCTTTATTGTTGTTTTCTTGAATTTCAGCCATATTTCTTTTTCTTTATTCTTCCGGACCCGATTTTAAGGAGGTAATCAGATTGTATCTGTTTTCCTTGAGGTCTTGAAGAGAGTTCATCACTTTTTTTATGACCGCGTAGGGTGTTTGCTGGTCGGCCTTGATGGCAATGCGCAAGTCATGGTTCGTGGCACGTGCATTGCGCACCCATGCTTTGAACTGGTTGTCGATACTGTCACAAGGGATTCCCTGGTTTTTTAAGGTGCGGTCCTGCTGTTCTGTGCTAAGGGCCAGGAAAGATTTCATGTGGCTTATTGGTACTCCGAAAGTCTGGCACAAAGAAAATTTCTTTATTTCTTGCGGGGTAAATGAAAGCCCGTATTCCTTTCCCATTGCTTCTAATGTGGCTGCCATGTCACTTTGCTTGTCAAGACTCATAAAGATTTTTCCATCAGGGCCTACCAGGATGGACATGATGTTTGTTTCGGGTATCTTTATTTCAGAAATTGATGCGGGAGTGACAACCTGCACAGGCTCTTTTTTCACAAAACTGGCTGTCAGCATGAAAAAAGTAAGCAGCAGTACGGTTACATCGCTCATGGCTGTCATGTCGATGAACATGCTTTTCTTCTGAATTTTAGCTCTACTCATAATTGAAAATTTTAAATCAAACTTCTGTTTCTGTCTGCATGAGGAAAACCTCGGCTGGCAGAATTAATGAGTAGCTGCGAAAGTCTGTACAATGGAGAAGCCCACTTCGTCAAGGCTGTACGTCAGCTTGTCTATCTTGTTGGTGTAATAGTTATAGGAAATAACGGCCAGTGCACCGGTCAAGATACCAAATGCGGTGTTAATCAAGGCTTCAGAGATACCTGTAGACAATGCAACTGAGTCAGTACCTCCTCCGGCAGAAAGCGCGGCAAATGAACGGATCATACCGATTACGGTTCCCAGCAATCCCATCAAGGTGCCTAAGGTAGTGATGGTAGCGATGATAGGCAAGTTCTGCTGCATCATGGGAAGCTCAAGTGCGGTGGCTTCTTCCAGCTCTTTTTGTATGGCAAGAATTTTCTGGTCTTTCGCCAGTTCATTGTTCTGCTCCATTTCGCGGTATTTACGGAGAGTGGAGCTCACTACATTGGCCACTGAGCCGCGCTGCTTGTCACATAATTCTTGTGCTTTCTCCATGTCTCCTTTATTCAAGGCATCTTTAATCTGCGCCACGAATTTGGAGAGCTTGCTTCTTCCGAAAGAGGCGCGAAGGGTAAAATAACGTTCTACGCTTAAGGTGAGCACAGTCAACAAAAGAGTTTGGATAACAGGCACAATGATACCTCCTTTATAGATAGTTCCCAACATGTTTCCTGGAAGCGGATGATTGTTAGGGTCATTGTTCATGAAGTTGGCCGGGTTTCCAAACACAAAATGATAAATGCAAATGGCTACGATGAAACATGCGATGATGATTAAACCTGCGGATTCTATTCCTTTGAAAGATTGTTTTGAGTTATTCGTTTTCATAATTTAATCGTTTTATAGAGTTTTGTTTTTTTTGAAAAGTTTAGACAATAAGTAACTGGCTTGCGTCAAGCATGTGAAGCAAGAAATCCATATCCACTCCGACACTTTGCAAGGGTGCCGGAGCAGTGAAAAACAACTAACCTATAAAACGGCTAAATAATGATTTTCCTCATGGCAAATACATAGTATTCGCATGAAGGAATCACACAATGAATGTTTGTTGAAGGGTAAAGGCTCTCCTTGTCCTTCAATAAACCTACCTCACGTAGGGAATGATAGAATAATAATAAACGTAAGGAAAACTTGATGTTTTGTTCATCATTGCGCATCACACGTTCATCTAGCAATTTGTTGAATGAATGGTCGTGGGTAAGCGTGCCGAACAAATCATGCGTTTTATCCAGAGTCGCATGGATAAAATGGAAGGTTTCGTCTGCATCCGTCTGGTTTGATACCGCAGATGAGGTCTGGGCATCATGGAACGCATGGTTACATGAAACAGCCCCTGCCATCTCTACTCTCATAAAGATGACCGCCAGTAACAGCATTATTTTAAATATGGTCTGTTTCATATATTCAATTTCTATTTTTACTAAAACTCCGGCAAATATAGATAATATTCTTAATCTGGGCAAAATATTGCTGGAATATTTCCTTTTAGTTTCAAGATTGAGAAGCTTGAATACCTCATACTTTGCTATAATGACATTTCTTTTTGCTGAAATGTTCGCTGGAATGGAAACTTTCTCGCAAAAAATACTGAAAAATGCGTACCTTTGCAAAAAATACAAGAAAAGAATGAATTTTCAGAAACTGACTCCTATCGTAAACAAACCAAACGCCTGGGCCTTAAGCCCGCTGGTGGTCTTTTTATGTATTTATCTGTTAACTTCTCTTCTCATCAATGATTTCTACAAGATTCCTATCACAGTGGCATTTATGTTTTCTTCGATTTATGCCGTGGCCATTACGAAAGGGCTGAGCCTGAACGACCGTTTGCTACAGTATTCTACAGGGGCGGCCAACAAGAACATCATGCTGATGATTTGGATTTTCATTCTGGCTGGTGCCTTTGCACAGTCGGCACAGGCGATGGGGGCTATTGATGCGACGGTAAATCTGACTTTACAGCTGCTTCCGGGCAATCTGCTGTTGGCTGGAATCTTTCTGGCATCATGTTTCATATCCCTGTCCATCGGTACCTCGGTCGGCACGATTGTAGCACTGACCCCTGTGGCTGTGGGTATTGCGGCCAAGACGGATGTCAGTGTGGTCTTCATGACGGCGATAGTCGTGGGAGGTGCCTTTTTCGGTGATAACTTGTCTTTTATTTCCGATACGACCATTGCAGCGACCCGTACGCAAGGATGTGTGATGCGCGACAAGTTCCGGGTGAATTCATTGATTGCCCTTCCGGCTGCCTTGCTGGTATTCGTGTATTATGTTATATATGGAAGCCATATTGAGGTGGTGCAGGATATTCCCCATGTAGAATGGATGAAAGTCATACCTTATATAATTGTGCTTGGAACGGCAGTGGCTGGTGTCAACGTATTGCTGGTACTGTTGCTGGGTCTGGTTTCTACGGGTATTGTAGGCATGGCATACGGTACATTCGATGTGTTCGGATGGTTTGGGGCTTTGGGTAAAGGGATGACGGGAATGGGTGAACTTATCATCATAACCCTGATGGCCGGAGGAATGCTGGAGCTGATACGTTTTAACGGAGGTGTGGATTATGTGCTGCACCGTCTGACTCAGCATGTAAGAGGAAAACGAGGAGCCGAACTAAGTATCGCCGCACTGGTGAGCCTGGCCAATATCTGTACGGCCAATAATACGATTGCCATTATCACTGTGGGCCCATTGGCAAATGACATTGCCGAACAGTTCCGGGTAGACAAACGGAAGAGTGCCAGTATTCTCGATACCTTTTCGTGTGTGATTCAGGGTATTATCCCTTATGGTGCGCAACTCTTGATTGCGGCCGAGCTTTCGGGTTTATCTCCTATCCACATCATAGGATACCTTTATTATCCCATGGCACTGGGAGTGGCGGCTGTGCTGAGCATTCTGTTGCGTTATCCTCGCCGGTATTCCTGATCAGGTTGTTTTCATCGTATTGTATAATTTTGTAATCGGATTAAAATAAGAAGATATATGCTGATTTATAATACTACTTTTCATGTAGAGATGGGTGATGCCCGTAATTTTGTGATATGGTTGAATGAATTCTACATTCCGGAAGTGGAAAAATCGGGTGAACTGAAAAATCCCCGTATCCTGCGTATCTTGAGCCATAAGGAGCAGGACAGTGAATGCTTTTCACTCCAGTGGGAAGTGGAAGACAGCGCGACGTTGCATCGTTGGCATGTAAAGCAGGGGGCTGCCTTGAATACGGAGATGATGAAAGTGTTCAAGGATAAGGTCATCGGTTTCCCCACATTAATGGAGGTAATAAGGTGATACAGCCGGTTAAGGAAAAAATCATTCTCGGTATCGACCCGGGTACGAACATCATGGGATACGGGGTACTGAAGGTGACGGGTGTCAAACCGGAAGTGATGACACTCGGCGTCATCGACCTGCGTAAATGCGGCGACTCGTATCTGAAGCTGAAACACATTTATGAGCGCGTGCAGGGTATCATTTCTTCGTACCTGCCCGATGAACTGGCCATCGAGGCGCCGTTTTTCGGAAAGAACGTACAGTCCATGCTGAAGCTGGGACGGGCGCAGGGGGTGGCCATCGTGGCAGCCCTGATGCGCGATATTCCGGTGACGGAGTATGCACCGCTGAAAATCAAGATGGCCATCACCGGCAACGGGCAGGCCAGCAAGGAGCAGGTGGCCGACATGCTGAAACGGATGTTGCACATTCCCGATTCGGAGATGGGACCTTTCATGGATGCCACCGATGCGTTGGGAGCAGCTTACTGCCATTACCTGCAGATGGGACGTCCGGAAATGCCGAAAGCGTATTCCAGTTGGAAAGATTTTATTGCCAAGAATCCGGAACGCATTAAAAAATAGGAGAAAAGAAATATGAAACTGAAGCATCTTGTCGTAATGTCAATGATGACAGTGGCAGCGGGATGTACATCCTCGCACCAGGATGCACAGACGACGTTCGACAAATATCCGGTGTACGACGGTGAATGGGAGGAAATGGTGTATGCCCCTTCCGTCACGAAGTTTTCGCTTTGGGCACCTACGGCACAGGAGGTGCGGGTGTTGCTCTATGAGAAAGGGCAGGGAGGCTCGGCCTACCGGATGGTGAAGATGGAGCCGGCATCCGACGGGATGTGGCAGGCCCGGGTGGACGAAGACCTGAAAGGGAAGTTCTATACGTTCAACGTGAAGATTGACGACGTATGGCAGGGAGATACTCCCGGACTGCTGGCCAAGGCGGTGGGGGTGAACGGCGACCGGGCAGCCATCATCGACTGGGGTGCGACGAACCCGAAGGGGTGGAACGAAGATAAGCGTCCGCTGTTGAAGCGTTTTTCGGATATCATCATTTATGAATTGCACCACCGGGATTTTTCCATCGATACGGTGGCGGGTATTCATAACCGGGGCAAGTTTCTGGCACTCACGGAAGAGGGTACAAAGACTTATCTGGGGGAGAAGACGGGGCTCGACCATCTGAAGGAACTGGGGGTGACTCACGTACAGCTGTTGCCGTCGTTCGACTTTTCGTCGGTGGACGAAACGAAGCTCGATAAGCCGCAGTACAACTGGGGTTATGACCCGAAAAACTATAACGTGCCGGAAGGTTCGTATGCCACCGATCCTTATAAGCCGGATGTGCGTATCCGGGAATTCAAGCAGATGGTGATGGCCCTTCACCGGGCGGGTATCCGGGTGGTGATGGATGTGGTGTACAACCATACCGCGATTATAAAAGGAAGCAACTTCGAACGCACGGTACCTGGGTATTTTTATCGGACGGATGACGAAGGGAAATGGGCCAATGCTTCGGGCTGCGGCAATGAGACGGCCAGTGAGCGTCCCATGATGCGGCGTTTCATGATTGAGTCGGTCTGCTATTGGGCCAGGGAATACCATATCGACGGTTTCCGCTTCGACCTGATGGGCATCCATGACATCGAAACGATGAACGAAATTCGCCGGGCACTCGACCGGATTGATCCTACGATTTATATTTATGGAGAAGGCTGGGCAGCCAATCGTCCGCAATTGCCAGACAGCCTGCTGGCCATGAAGAAGAACGCGCCGCAGCTTCCGCATATCGGTATGTTTTGTGACGAGATGCGCGATGCATTGCGTGGTCCTTGGAACGATGAATCCAAAGGTGCGTTTGTCATCGGCCGTATGGGGCATGCGGCGGGTGTGAAGTTCGGATTGGTAGGAGGCACTGCCCATCCGCAGCTGTCGGTAAAGCATGCAGCTGCATCTGTGCAGAGTACAACCCTTGCGGATAGTCTGACGGAAGATTCACTGGCCACGGTAAAGGCGGAGAGGGAGCTTCATTTTTGGGCTACGCAGCCCGACCAGCTCATCAGTTACGTGAGCTGTCACGACGACCTCTGCCTGGCTGATCGATTGAAAACGACCTTGCCGGGACTTTCGGAGCAGGAGATGAATGCACTGGCCAAGCTGGCGGCTACGGCGGTATTCACGTCGCAGGGCATTCCGTTCTGGTATGCAGGGGATGAGATTCTGCGTGATAAGCAGGGAGTGGTCAATTCTTACAAGAGCCCGGATGCCGTCAATGCCATCGACTGGCGGAGAAAGACTTCACATCATGATTTCTTTGATTACGTGCGCGGATTGATAGCCATGCGTAAGGCGCATCCTTCATTCTGTATGGGTGATGCTTCACTGATAGCCAAGCACTTGGAGTTCTTGCCGACACCAGCCAGCAATGTAGTGGCTTTTCGTATCAAGGGAAGTCCGGCGGGTGATTCGTGGCTGAATACGGTGGTGGTGCTTAACGCACGTACGGAACCAGTGCAGGTCAATGTGCCCGAAGGACGTTATTGGATAGCCTGTCGCGACGGACGTGTGGACAATGTGCTGGGACTGGGTACGCTGACGGGCAATGTGCTCACGGTAGCTCCCCGTACGGCCATGATTGTGCATCAGTAAGAAACAACGACATAGAAACAATTATAAAACTAAAAAAGACAATGCAGAATGTAATTACAATTGAGAACGGGGTGACTCGCCATCCGCTTTACCGGATGAAGGAGCCCATCAACCTGCAGATAGCTGCGGGAGAACATGTGGCCATAGTGGGACCGAATGGAGCTGGAAAGAGTTTGCTGGTCGACACAATTACCGGCCGCTATCCGTTGCTGATGAATGAGGTGAAGTATGATTTTTCTCCCTCAAAATCAAAAATGGCTTGTGACAACATCAAATACATCACTTTCCGCGATTCGTATGGAGATGCCGACGGAAATTATTATTACCAGCAGCGATGGAACTCGCACGACTTGGACGATACGCCCATCGTGGCCGATTTACTGCCGGAGTGCAAGGATGAACAGCTCCGGAAGACACTCTATGACTTGTTTGGTATCGAAGAAATGCTGGGTAAGCATATCATTTTGCTTTCCAGTGGAGAACTCCGCAAGTTCCAGCTGACCAAGACGTTGCTGAGCGGTCCGCGGGTGTTGATTATGGACAATCCTTTCATCGGTCTGGATGCACGGACACGTGGCTTGTTGCATACGTTGCTGGGCAAGCTGACGGAGATGACGGACTTGCAGGTGATTTTGGTCTTGTCGAAGACGGACGATATCCCGACATTCATTACGCACGTGATACCGGTGGAAGACCGTCACTGTGGACCGAAAATCACGTTGCAGGAATATCTGGCTCACCGGGAACCGGCGCCGGCCCATGTGCTGTCCGACGAGAAACGGCAGCGGATATTGGATTTGCCGTATGCGGACAACCTGTATCATACGGAACACATTGTGGATTTGAACAAGGTAAGCATCCGTTACGGGGAACGGGTGATTCTGAAAGATCTTGACTGGACGGTGAAGTGTGGAGAGAAATGGGCACTCAGCGGGGAGAACGGAGCTGGAAAGTCTACGTTGCTGAGCTTGATTTGTGCCGATAATCCGCAGAGTTATGCCTGCGACATTACGTTGTTTGGACGTAAACGGGGCAGTGGTGAGAGTATCTGGGAAATCAAGAAGCACATCGGTTATGTAAGTCCGGAAATGCACCGTGCCTATTTGAAGAATCTGCCGGCCATTGACATTGTGGCCAGCGGTCTGCACGATTCCATCGGCTTGTATCGCAAGACACAGGCAAAGGATGTGGACACGTGCGTGTGGTGGATGGACATCTTTGGCGTTGCCGACCTGAAAGACCGCAGTTTCCTGCAACTCTCCAGTGGAGAACAGCGTATGGTGTTGTTGGCCCGTGCGTTTGTCAAAGACCCTGAACTGCTGATTCTGGACGAGCCTTTGCACGGTTTGGATATGCGTAACCGCCGGTTGGTGAAGGATGTCATCGAGGCTTTCTGTGGCCGGAAGGACAAGACCTTGATTATGGTGACGCACTATCAGGAGGAACTTCCGTCTACCATTACCAACTCGTTGTTCTTGAAGCGGAACAAATAAGCGAGTGGGCTTCTTTTTGAATATCTCCAACAAGGTTTTTTGATATAGGAATCCCCTTATTTTTCTCTTTCTTATTAAAAGGAAGGTGGAAAAATAAGGGGATTCCTTTGTAAATATCCTCGAATTCAGAAGCCTTTAAGACCTTTTACCAGCCTTGTTTGTCCTGTAGTTGGCGGAGTGCCTTGCGGTAATCCTCCACCAGCTCTGTCATTACCTCATCCACGGTTTGTAACTGGTGAATCTGAGAGGCGGCTTGTCCGATTTCCAGCTCTCCTTCATAGATATCGCCTTCAAAAATGCCTTTTTTAGCCCGGCCCTTTCCTAACAGCAGTCTCATTTCATCGACGGTAGCTCCTTTCTGTTCTGCCTCTACTATTTGTTTGTAGAAGTCATTCTTGACCAGACGGGTAGGAGAAAGCTGCTTGAGGGTCAGTTGGGTATCTCCTTCGTTCAGTCGCAGGCATCGGTCCTTGAAAGTGAAGTGGGCTGAACTCTCTTCTGTCAAAGCAAAGCGGGTACCCATCTGTACTCCTTCTGCGCCCAAGGCTTCCGCAGCCAGGATACCTTCTCCCGACACGATGCCTCCTGCGGCAATGAGGGGCACAGTGCATACCTTTTTCACTGCCGGAATCAGGCAGAAGGTGGTAGTTTCTTCCCGCCCGTTATGTCCGCCAGCCTCAAAGCCTTCGGCTACAATGGCATCTACGCCAGCTTCCTCGCATTTCATGGCAAAACGACTGGAAGATACTACATGGGCTACTTTAATGCCTGCCTGTTGGAGTTTGGAAGTCCATGTTTTGGGATTACCGGCAGAAGTAAACACGATTTTCACTTCCTCCTCCTGGATGATGTCCATCAGCGTTTCAATTTCAGGATACATCAGTGGCACATTGACGCCAAACGGCTTGTCAGTAGCAGCTTTGCATTTGCGGATGTGTTCGCGCAGGGTTTCCGGATGCATGGAGCCGGCTCCTAACAATCCCAGTCCACCTGCGTTGCTGACGGCTGAGGCCAGTCGCCAGCCGCTACACCACACCATTCCTCCTTGAATGATGGGATAGCGGATACCGAAAAGATGACAGATTCTATTGTTCATAGGCTATTATTTATTGTATTTTTCCAGTAGGCTCTTGGCTACGGTATCGCCCAATTTAACGGCCTTTTCCAAGTTGGCCAGCCCTTCTTTTTTCTTGTTTTGCTGTAACTGACAGTAGCCAAGCATACGATAAGCGGCTGAATTCTGTGCATCCAGTTCAATGGCTTTGTTCAGGGCCTCGATGGCTTCATTCAGCTGGTTGACACGGAGATGTACACCTCCTTTCTCTGCCCAATAGTTCGCATTTTTAGGCTCCATTTCGATGGCTTGGTTGATGTCGTTGATGGCCTGCTGGTACATGCGGCATTGCATTTCCGCTTGTTCACGGATAGAGTAGAATTCTGCGGAAACTTGTCCCATCATGGCATCGTAGAAAAGATTGTAATCTGCTACGGCTTCCCGGAACTGGTTGTCTTCCGCTTTCATGCGAGCCCGTTCGAAGAGATAAGGAGCTGCATCTTTTCCGTAGGGTGGATTGTATTTAGCTACAGCACTGTCCATCAATGCAATTGCTTCTTTCTTGGAGGAACCTTCAATCAGTTCCTTCGTTTTGGCAGCTGCATAATAAGTAGCAGCAGAGGCAATTGGGGAGCGATTCACTTCTTCGTAGCTGGCGAAGGCTTCCGGGTATTTCTGCATGGCGAAATAAATGTCGCCTTGCAGCTGGTAATACAATCCTTGCTTGTCGCTCTCAAGGGCTGTATTGATTTCCTTCAGCGCCCGTTCCAGTGTCCAGTCGCCATAAGGTTTGGCACCCTGCAATCCCAATACATAGTTATACAGCAGTTTGGAGCGATTATAGTAAGCATCAGCTTTGTTGTCAGAAACCTCCACCATGGCCTCCAAGTCTTTCTCAGCCAATGCATAGTGGGTATCGTCACCATATCCAATGTAGCAGGTAGCTCGGCGGGAGTAACCTTCGCTGTTTTTGGGGAACTTTTGGATGAATTCATTCAGCAGGTTCAAGTACTCATCCTGATTCAGGCTAGACGAAGCCATGTATACATACACCAGAGCCTGTGATTCATCTTCCGGTAATCCTTTGCGGATGCCGATGGTATTCAGTGCAAAGTCATTGGCCGACAAAGCGCTGATGGAAAGGCTCTTGGCATATCCGATGCCGATGGCATAGCTCGAAGTACTTTCCTTATCACTGTTTTTCTGTACCAATCCTATCACTTCTCCTTCTGCGTTCATTACGGGGCAGCTGACGGTCTTGTCGCCTGTCTTCATGTTCAGAGTATAGTAAAAAGAATTGTGGCTGATGGTGTCAATCTTGGCAATGGTGCCGTGCGTACCTGTCGTTGCTTTCTGTGTAGAGTAGGGCAGTACATACACGGTCTCGTTCACTGTTCCTGGGCGAGAGGTGGGCTGCAAGGCTTCAATCTTTTTATCGGAAGCCGTTTTGAACTTCACTACGTCGTACATGTCATTGGCTCCTAAAATGTATTCTACAGGAAGTTCTTTTCCTTCGGCAGTGACTACGACGGCGCGTTCAGCCCCTTTAAATAAGGTATAATCCGAAACACCCGTACCGTTCTCATCAATGTAGAATCCATTACCAGTATTGAGAATCTGATTGTCTTTGTCATACGTGACGACGGAAAATACCGCTTTCCGGGCTTTATTGGCCCATTTGGGAAGTTCCTGGGCAAACCCCATCTGGAAAGCCGTTCCGCAGCACGTCAGGATAAGGGTAAATTTTCTTATGTTCATGGTAGTCTATGTTTTATTATTTTTATTCTTCTCCGAAACCTCTTTGTTTTACGGCTTCATAGATCAATATACCTGCTGCTACGGATACGTTCAGTGATTCAATGTTTCCAAACAAAGGAATCTTGATCCATTCGTCGCAAAGGGCCAGGTGGTCGTAAGGCACACCTGTATCTTCTGCTCCCATGATGATGCACGTGGGACTCTTGTAATCGGCCTTGGTATAATCGTAATCACCTTTCTCTGTGGCTGCTACAATTTTGAATCCGCTGTCTTTCAGAAATTTGATGGTATTTGTAATGTTGCTTTCCCGACAGACAGGGATTGTGTGCAGAGCCCCTGCGGAAGTTTTGATGGCATCCGCATTCACACTGACACTGTTCTTGGAGGGGATAATGATAGCATCTACTCCGGCGCATTCACACGTACGTGCAATGGCTCCGAAATTGCGTACGTCGGTCAGCCCGTCCAGCAGAATGAGCAACGGATTCTTTCCCTGTTCAAATAGGAAAGGTACGATGTCTTCCGTACGCTGGTAAGTGATGGGCGAGATAAAAGCCACCACCCCTTGATGGTTCTTCTTGGTGATACGGTTGATGCGTTCCACCGGCACTCGTTGTACGGGTATAAAAGTATCTTTCAATACTGCAAAGAGTTCCTTCGACAAGTCACTCTGGATGTCTTTTTTGATTAATACCTTGTCAATTTCTTTTCCGGCCTGGATAGCCTCGATGACGGCGCGTACGCCGAAAATCATTTCGTTCTTTTCTATCATGGTCTTGTAGTTTCTTGTTATGAGTTAAAGCCTAACAGGGCACGCGCATTCTGTACGGCTGCATCTGTAAGCGTACTGCCGCTGAGCATGTGGGCGATTTCCTGTACCCGTTCCTCGTCCGACAACCGCCGGATGTGGCTGTTGGTTCCGGTCTCGGTGTCTTCCTTGTACACCTTGTAGTGCGCGATGCCGCGGGCGGCAATCTGTGGCAGGTGGGTGATACTGATGACTTGTCGATTCTGTCTTCCCATATCCTGCATAATGAGTGCCATTTTCTCTGCAATGGAACCCGAAACCCCAGTGTCAATCTCATCGAAAATGATGGTAGGGAGTTTTACAGCTCCTGCAATCATGGCCTTGAGCGAGAGCATTACGCGGGCAATCTCACCGCCCGAAGCAATGGAAGCTACATTCTGTAGCGTACCGTTTTTGTTGGCTGAGAAGAGGAAATTCACACTGTCCATCCCTCTGCTGTCCGGTTCTTTGCGGGCTGTCAATTCCACGGCAAATCGTACGTTGGGCATTCCTAATGGAATGAGTAGAGATTCCATTTGCGATTCGATGTGACGGGCCGACTGGGTGCGGAGTTGAGTCAGCACCTTAGCCTGTTTCAGTACTTCAGTGTAAAGTCCTTTCTTTTCTTCTTCCAGTTTCGCAATCCGGTCATCGAAAGAAGTAATGGCATTCAATTGGTTGCGGTAGTTGTCTGTTAGTTCCAGCAGTTCCTCTACCGTTTGTACGTGATGTTTCTGTTGCAAAGAGTAAATCAGGTTCAGCCGTTCGTTTACGAAATCGAGACGAGAGGGATTGAATTCCACTTCTTCTTCCGCATTGCCAATTTCGCGGGCGAGATCCTTCAGCTCGATGTAGCAGCTGTTCAGTCTTTCCATCCATTCCCGTGCAGGAGCATAGACCTGTGTGAGCCCTTGGAGTGTTTGCATACATTCCTTGGTGAGTGATACCGTACCACCTTCTTCGCCGTTAATCAGTTGGCTGGCCTTGTAGAGTCCGGCCTTGATGTCTTCTGCATGGCTCAAGGTTTCTGCTTCCTGTTCCAAGTCTGTCTGTTCGTTTTCCTTCAGTCCGGCTTCCTCTAATTGCTCCAGTTGGAAACGGATATAGTCTTCATCCTGTCGGCTCTTTTCGGCCTGTGCAATGAAATCTTCCAGTTCTTTCGTTACCTTTTTATACGCCTGATAGACGGCCTGATAGGCAGAGAGCTGTGCTTCGTCTTGCGCCAGAATATCGAGGATATTCAATTGAAATCCCTCTTTATTCAGCAGCAGATTCTGATGCTGGCTATGCACATCGATTAGTTTTTCGCCCAGCACTTTCATTTGTGCAAGTGAAGCTGGAGTGTCGTTGATGAACGCCCGGCTTTTCCCGTTGGCCGATACTTCACGGCGCAGAATACATTCATCCGGTTCGTATTCAATGTCGTTTTCCCGGAAGAACGGTTCCATGCCATAGTTGGCAATCCGGAAGGTCGCTTCCACAATGCACTTCGAAGCCCCCTTTTTGATGGCTTTCACGTCGGCCCGTTGTCCTAACAAAAGCCCGATAGCCCCCAAGATGATGGACTTTCCCGCCCCGGTTTCACCGGTAATGACCGAAAAACCGGAAGTGAAGCTGATGTCCAGCTTGTCAATCAAGGCATAGTTTTGTATGAAAATAGACTGTAGCATGGTATTTAAGAATGAAACAGACTCGAAAGTTTGTCTACAATGTCTTCGGCCACTTCTTTCTTGCTTTTCAGTGGATAAGAAATGGCTTCTGAACGGTCGATAATCGTAATTTTATTGGTATCACAACGAAAGCCGGCTCCTTTGTCGTTCAGCGAGTTAAGCACGATGAAATCGAAGTTTTTCCTTGTCAGTTTGTCCTGGGCATGACTTACTTCGTCGCAGGTTTCTAAGGCAAATCCCACCAGTACTTGTCCTGGCCGTTTTTCCTTTCCGAGCGAGGCGGCTATGTCGCAGGTCGGCTTCAATCGCAGTACGAGGTCATCTTTCTCCCGTTTGATTTTCTGTCCGGCTACCTGCTCTGGTGTGAAGTCGGCTACGGCCGCACAAAGGATTCCGGCGTCGGCCTCCTTAAAGGCTTTTGTGGCAGCCTGATGCATTTCCGCCGCACTTTCCACGTCAATGCGGTGAATGTGCGGATGAACGGTATGCAGGGTGACAGGCCCACTTACCAAAGTCACTTCTGCTCCTCGTGAGGCACAAGCTTCGGCCAGGGCATATCCCATCTTTCCGGAAGAATAGTTGCCGATAAAGCGTACCGGATCAATTTTTTCATATGTAGGGCCCGCCGTGATGACGATTTTCCGTCCAGCCAAGTCCTGTTGGCGGGTGAAGAATTCTTCCAATACCTCTACAATCTTCTCCGGCTCCTCCATGCGCCCTTTACCTACCAGGTGGCTGGCCAGTTCGCCAGAGGCCGGTTCGATGATGTGGTTACCGTAGCTGCGCAGAATGTCCAGGTTATGCTGAGTAGAAGGGTGGGCAAACATGTCCAAGTCCATGGCTGGAGCCACGAAAACCGGAGCCTTCATCGACAAGTAAGTCGTGACCAGCATGTTGTCGGCGATTCCGTGTGCCATCTTTCCGATGGTGGAAGCTGTAGCCGGAGCGATGACCATGGCGTCGGCCCACAATCCCAAGTCCACGTGACTATGCCACGTGCCGTCGCGCTGTGAGAAGAACTCACTGATGACCGGTTTGCTGGTCAGTGCTGACAGCGTGATAGGAGTGATAAATTCCTTTCCTGCCGGAGTGATGACAATCTGCACTTCCGCTCCTTTTTTGATGAGTCCGCGAGTTAATACTGCTGCCTTATAGGCTGCAATACTGCCCGTGATGCCCAGTACGATTTTCTTTCCTTTTAGTGTGCTCATGTACCGTCCGTTTTACTTCACCAAACCTGTTTCGCGCAGACGGATTTTAGTCAGCACATTTTTGGTGTTCAAGGTAAAGTCTCCGTTCATAATCCAACCATAGTATCCCATGTCTTTCTTGAGCACTTCGGCTACAGGAATTCCTTTGTATTTTCCGAAGTTGAAAACTTCCACTCCCTTGTCGTCATAAATGATTCTTCCGGCAAAGTCCACATTCTTGCTGTAGCTGGAGTAATCCGACAGAAAATTGATGTCGTTTTGCAATACATCCGGATAATGGTCAAGCTGTGCTTTCAGTACTTCATACGTAGCTCGTGTATCGGCTTCGGCAGTATGCGCATCTTCCAGATTCTTGCCACAATAGAACTTGTAGGCAGCCGAAAGTGTGCGCTGTTCCAGCTTGTGGTAAATCACCTGCACGTCGATGAATTTCCGTTTGGTCAGGTCGATGTCAATGCCTGCCCGCAGAAATTCTTCCACCAATACGGGTACATCGAAACGGTTGGAATTGAATCCGGCAATGTCTGCCCCTTCAATATCTTTGGCAATATCCTTTGCCACCTCCTTGAAAGTCGGGCAGTCGGCCACATCTTCATCGTGAATGCCATGGATGGCTGTGGATGCCTCTGGAATGTGCATTTCCGGGTTGATACGGAGTGTTTTGGCTTCCTCGTTTCCGTTGGGATATACTTTCAAGTAACAGATTTCAACGATACGGTCTGTATTGATATTGGTGCCCGTGGTCTCCAGGTCGAAGAACACGAGCGGATTTTTCAGATTCAGTTTCATAAGTTAGGTATACAAATGAGTAATTAGTCATTTAACATCATCGGCATCAACAGCATCAGCAGGTCTTCATTCTCTTCCTGTTCTTCCGGAACGATGACTCCTGCACGTGACGGATCAGCCAGTTCGATAATGATATTTTGTGCAGAGATATTGTTCAGAATGTCAATCAGGAACGATGACTTGAAGCCGATGCTCATCGGATTTCCGTCATACTGGCAAACGATGGTTTCTTCGGCAGATGTAGAAAAATCAATATCCTGTGCAGAAATCTTCATCTGGTTTTCTGACAAGCTTAGTTTAATCAAACTGCTTGACTGAGAAGAGAACACTGACACACGGCGCAAGGCACTGATGAACAATGCGCGGTCGATGATGGCGCGGTGCGGGTTGTTTTGCGGAATCACTGAGTTGTAGTTCGGATAACGTCCTTCAATCAGGCGGCAAATCATCTGGTAGTTTTCCAAGGTGAACATGGCGTTGCGGTCGTCAAAACCGATTTGTACGTCTCCCTGTTCCTTCGGCAGCAAGCCCTTCAGTAGGTTGGCGGGCTTTTTCGGGAGGATGAAGGCTGCTTTCTCAGCTCCGTGTGCTGCATAAGTCTTGCAACGCACCAGTTTGTGCCCGTCGCTGGCAACTAAGGTGATGTCTTCTGTGCTTATATCAAAATAAATACCGTTCATTACCGGACGAAGTTCATCGTCGGCCGTGGCAAACAAGCTGCGGTTTACTCCGTTCATTAAAATGTCTGCTCCTATGGTTACTTGTACGGCGTTGCTGCCCAATTCCTGTGCTTGCGGATATTCGTCGGCATTCTGTCCCATCAGGCTGTATTTACCGTTCTGGTACTGTACGGTGATTTCCATGTTGCTGGTTTCAATATGGAAACTCAACGGTTGTTCAGGGATTTCCTTCAATGCTTCCAGCAAAGTCTTGGAAGAAACGGCAAAGCGGCCGTCGCTGTCGGATTCGTTCACTTCGATAGAAGTGGACAGGGTTGTATCGTTGTCCGAAGCAGTCATAAAGAGTGTACCGTCTCTCAGTTCGAAAAGGAAACAGTCTAAAATAGGTAATGAATTTCTGGAGTTGATGACTCGGCTGATAGCCTGCAAATGGCTGAATAAAGCAGTACTTGAAACGATAAACTTCATAGTTGTTTTATATTTATTTTTGTTTTGTTTTTGTTCTTAGAAAGCATCTGGGGATGCTTTAAACCAATTGCCAAAGTTACGAAAAGATTGCATACAGCCCATAAAAAAAGGTCCTAAAAATTAGTTTTCTTCTGTGGAAAATCGTAATTTCGTCACCGAATTTAAAAACAATATTTATGGAATTAGCAGGAAGAGTGATTGCAGTTTTGGAGCCGAAAGGCGGTACTTCACGTAATGGAAATGAATGGAAAGTTCAAGAATATGTGATTGAAACACACGATCAATATCCGCGTCGTATGTGCTTTGATGTATTCGGTGATGATAAAATCAAACAGTTTAATATTCAGATAGGAGAGGAACTGAATGTGTCTTTCGACATTGACGCCCGCGAATGGCAGGGGCGCTGGTTCAACAGTATTCGTGCCTGGAAAGTAGAACGGGTAGGGGCAGCTCCTCAGATACCTCCTACGGAAGCTCCTTTCCCTCCGGTAAATGCGGCTCCGGCTGATTTCTCTGCCACAGATGAGAAAGACGATCTGCCGTTTTAAAAAAGAGAAGAATATCAGAAAAGGTGCCCGAAGCGGTACCTTTTTTTTGTGTCCGAAGAAAAGAAAAACTCCCCTGTGTGCATAAGTGGCACAGGGGAGTTTCCTTCTTTTTATAGCTGATTCTCAAGAATTCATACTCATCAGGAATTCGTCGTTGTCCTTGGTCTTTTCCAGACGGTCTTTTACGAAGTCCATGGCTTCTATCGGGTTCATGTCCGCCAGGTACTTGCGGAGAATCCACATGCGGTCGAGTGTAGTCTTGTCCAGCAACAGGTCGTCGCGACGAGTACTTGATGCCACGATGTTGACAGCCGGGAAGATACGTTTATTGCTCAGGTTGCGGTCGAGCTGCAGTTCCATGTTACCTGTTCCCTTGAATTCTTCGAAGATTACTTCATCCATTTTGGAGCCGGTATCAATTAGTGCGGTGGCTACAATGGTCAATGAACCACCTCCTTCAATGTTACGGGCAGCACCGAAGAAACGTTTGGGTTTGTGTAGTGCGTTGGCATCCACACCTCCTGACAGCACTTTGCCCGATGCCGGGGAAACGGTGTTGTAGGCACGTGCCAGACGAGTGATAGAGTCGAGGAAGATGACCACATCGTGTCCGCATTCTACCATGCGTTTTGCCTTTTCTAATACGATGCCTGCAATTTTTACGTGGCGTTCAGCCGGTTCATCAAAAGTAGAAGCAATTACTTCGGCTTTTACGCTGCGGGCCATGTCGGTCACTTCTTCCGGACGCTCGTCGATGAGCAGCATAATCATGTACACTTCCGGATGGTTGGCGGCAATGGCATTGGCAATGTCTTTCATCAAAATAGTCTTACCGGTCTTGGGCTGTGCCACAATCAGTGCACGCTGTCCTTTACCGATTGGAGCAAACAAATCTACCACACGGGCTGAAAGGTTGTCGTTATATCCCTTGCACAATTTGAATTTCTCGTCAGGGAAAAGAGGAGTAAGATGATCAAATGGAATACGGTCGCGCACCAAAGCCGGGTCGAGTCCGTTGATTTTGGATACTTTGACCAGCGGGAAATATTTTTCACCTTCTTTCGGTGGGCGGATAGTGCCTTCAACCACGTCGCCGGTTTTCAAGCCAAGCAGTTTGATTTGTGATTGAGATACGTAAATATCGTCGGGTGAAGAAAGATAGTTGTAATCGGAAGAGCGGAGGAAGCCATAACCGTCGGGCATAATCTCCAGTACTCCAGTCCCTTGAAGAATATCGTCAAAATCGTATGCTTTTTCTGCAGGCTTTTGTGCAGAAGCCGTATTGGTCTGGTTGTCTGTAGCGGCTGCAGTCGGTTGTCCTGCAGGGGTGTTTGGAGCAGCTGCTTGCGTGTTATTGTCTTTTCCTTGATTATTATTGTTATTGGGACGGTTGTTCCGGTTATTCTGGCGAGCCTGGCGCTGTGGAAATTTTTGTTTGGGTTCTTTAGCGGCAGGAGCGGGTGCTTCCACTTTAGTCGCTTCAAATTTGCCGAGCAGTTCTGAAGGTATCTCAAATTTTTCCGATGGCAGGTCTTCTATAGGGATAAAGTCGTTGTTGCTCAAATCCAATGGAGGAAGTTCCATGTCGTCATCGATGGGAAGTGGAGCAGCTGCTGTCGTTTCTTCTTTTTGTTGTTTTTCTGCTTCCTGCGCTTCTTTAGCCAGTGTCGATTTGTTTTTAGAACCCGGTTTACGTCCGCGTTTTGCTTTGGGCTTTTCTTCTGCGGCTGTAGTTTCAACAGGAATCGTTTCTCCCTCCGCAGGTGCCGTTTCTGTAATTGTTGTGTTTTCGGATGGAGCAGGTATTTCTTTAAATAAAGGTGCCGGAGCCGGGAGAACAGGGGTGTTGGCTTCCAGTTTCTGCGCTTTGTCTTTGGTAGCTGTATACACTTTATCCCCTTCTTTTTTTATGCTGATGCGTGAACGCTTGCGTGGCTGCCCTTCTTTGCGTTCTTCATTGTTTTGTTGGGCGGCCACTTTTTTGGTGGCACCGACAATAGCTTGTTCGTCCAGAATGCGGTATACCAATTCTTCTTTTCGCAGCGAATCGGTTTTTTTCAGACCCAACTCTTTGGCAATCTGCTGCAATTCCGACAAATCTTTGTCGTTTAATTGAATGATATTGTACATAAAATAGGTTAAATGATATAATTAATATTGGTCGTGTGAAACATGACAAACCATCGAGAGGTCTCTTTCCTCTTTCACACGTATTTGAATTTCGAAAGATTTTGATTGTTGTTTTTGATTTGGGAATAGGATGCGATGTACGTTTCCAGATACCCTTTTGTTTCATTGCGAGGACAAAAGTAAGTGTTTTTTGTGATAATCACGAATAAATGGTGACTTTTTTTCATATTTCTCTCTCCCGATTGAAAGAAATGTGCTAATTTAGCCGTTGAAAATACAATTTAAATGATTGATTAACTCTTATGAAAAAAGTAATTTTTACAGAAAAAGCTCCTGCTGCCATTGGCCCATACAGCCAGGCTGTGGAAGTAAACGGTATGGTATTCTTGTCTGGACAGATTCCGGTAGATCCGGCTACAGGCGAGGTAGTAGAAGGTGGAATCAAGGAACAAACCACACGGGTGTTTGAAAACATCAAGAACGTGCTGGCTGAAGCTGGACTGACTACTGCCAATGTAGTAAAGACTACGGTATTCCTGTCTGATATGGCCTTGTTTGGCGACATGAATGCTGTGTATGCCCGGTATTTTGAGGGCGATTTCCCAGCTCGTTCGGCTGTAGCCGTAAAGGCTTTGCCAAAGGGAGTGCTGGTAGAAATAGAAAGTATTGCGGTAAGATAACCGCAGGCCGGAGCAGGCACGGGGGGAAGTTTTTATCCGGGGCTGCTCCGGTATTTTTTTAATGGGTAATTTTGTGATGATGTTACTGAGAAAGTTTAAAATCAGGAAAGAGAATAAATGGAAGCTGGCCACTTTCGTGTTGGCCGTGCTGGTTGCCATTGCTACGACTTTGTATATTTTTAGGTATGAACCTTTTTCATCCGGACTGGAAATTACCGATGAACTGGGTGGAAATATCTTCCCCGTTACGATTCTTTCCACTGCTACGACGGATGCCCAGTTGATTGTGCCGGGCGACAGTACCTATTTGGGTAATCCTAAATCGTGTATCGCCATCAAGATACGCAGCCCTCATGCCAATAGCAAACTTCACATTGAATTAGCGGAGACGCCGTTTTTTGCCCATTCTATTTCTGAATTCATTTTGCCGGAGTCGGGGAAGGAATACTTGATTTTTCCGGACGTAATATGGAACTATCAGGCGTTGCTGGAGAACACACAGGCCATGCCGGTCACGGTGTCGGTACAGGCGAAGCTGAACAACGGGCGAGTATATTCGGCGGTACATACCTATTCTGTGCGCAGCATCAACGAATGTCTGTTGGGCTATATTGACAGCAACATGAAGTTTCACGACACGGGTGAGTTCTTTGCCGCATATGTGAATGAGGATAACCCGAACATCAGTCAGGTGTTGCGCGAGGCTCTTGATTCGCGCATCGTCAACCGTTTCTGGGGGTATCAGAGCAAGGACACGATAGTGGTCGACAAGCAGGTGTATGCACTGTGGTATGTGTTGCAGAAAAGAGGGTTCAAGTACAGTTCCATCAGCAACAGCAGCCTTTCTTCGAACGTGGTGTTCACCCAGCGGGTGCGGACGTTCGACGATGCCCTGAAATCAGCCCAGATTAACTGTGTGGACGGAAGCGTGCTGTTTGCCTCTTTGCTGAAAGCTGTCAATATCAACCCGATTCTGGTGCGGGTGCCGGGCCACATGTTCGTAGGTTATTATACAGACCGTCTGCATCGGAACATTCATTTCTTGGAAACGTCCATGATTGGTGACGTGAACCTGGATGACTTCTTCCCGGAAGAAAAACTGGATTCTACCATGATGGGAAAGTCGCAGGAGAGTGTGTCGAAGTTCATGTTCGAGAAATCCAAGGAATATGCTACCCGTATTTACAACGAACATAAAGACCTGATTCATTCGGGAAAGGTGAACTACATGTTCTTGGAAATAGACAAGGCCACGCGGGCATACGTACAACCCATAGCTGGAAAATAAACCTCATGAAACTGGTGTATCTGTATCATAGCGGCTTTGCCCTGCTGGGCGAAGGCTATACTATCGTATTTGATTATTTTGAAGATTCCCGGTCGGCCGACAAGGGGATTCTGCACGAAGAAATCCTTTCACGGGAAGGACAACTGTATGTGTTGGCCAGCCATTCCCATTATGACCATTTCAACCGGGAGGTGTTGTCGTGGAGCGCACGCCGGCCGGACATCGTCTATGTGTTTTCGCGCGACATTCAGCTTTCTGCTGGAAATACCCACTTGCGGACGATACACTGGATGGAGAAAGGCGATGTGTTTCAGGATGATTTTCTGGAAATACGAGCCTTTGGTTCGACTGATATCGGCGTTTCGTTCTTGGTGAAGGTGGAAGGAAAAACGGTGTTCCACGCCGGTGACCTGAACAACTGGCACTGGATGGACGAGAGTCCCGAAGCTGAATGGAAGCGCGATGAAGCTTTCTTTCTGAGAGAATTGGAAGATATTGCTGCTTATACTGACCGGATGGATGTGGTGATGTTTCCGGTGGACCCCCGGCTGGGAAAGGAATACATGCGCGGCCCTGTGCAGTTTGTGAAACGGATAAAAACTGCTATCTTTGTACCGATGCATTTCGACGAAGCCTATGCAAAGGCTGAGGATTTCGTCCCGTTGGCCGCACAGGAGGGTACACGTGTGTGGGTACCTGTCCGCAGGGGCCAGCAGACAGACTTGGATAATATGACTATAGAAAACTAAAATAGAAAAAGACATGGAAATAAAAGGAAGATTTGACCATTTCAATATCAACGTGACCAACCTCGAAAAAAGTATCCAATTTTATGAGAAGGCGCTGGGCTTGCACGAGTCTCACCGCAAGGAAGCGGCCGACGGTTCGTTCATTTTGGTGTATCTCACCGACGGCAGTTCAAATTTCCTGCTGGAACTGACTTGGTTGCGCGACCATACACAGGCCTATGAACTGGGTGAAAATGAAAGTCATTTGTGTCTGCGTGTGGCAGGCGATTACGACGAGGCCCGTAAGTTCCATAAGGAAATGGGATGTGTCTGCTTCGAAAACGAACAGATGGGACTGTATTTCATCAACGACCCGGATGATTATTGGATTGAGATTCTTCCGCTGAAGTAAATCAGTCCGATGGGTATACGAACATAAAACAAACATATCATGAAAAAATATATCTCTCCGGGGGCGTGGTTTTCACTGGAGTACCCCGACAACTGGTGTGAATTTGAGGATACGGAAGACAGCTTCCTGTTTTATAATCCGAACAAGTGGAGCGGCAATTTCCGCATTTCGGCCTATCGGGGCGAAGGGTCGGATTATGCTGCGGCGTGTATGGAAGATGAATTGCGCAAAGTGCGCGGAGCCAAGAAAGTAAAGTTGGGAAGTTGGGACTGTGTCTATTCGGCCGAGAGCTTTCAGGAAAACAATGTGTGGTACACTACGCACATCTGGGTGACCGGGCGAGGTGAGATTTCGGTGGAATGTTCGTTTACCGTAATCAAAGGAGAGAGCCCGAAAGCCGGAGAGGCAATTGTGGCCTCGTTGAAGGTACGTACTGCCTCCGACAAGCCGGTGAAAGCCGTCATTCCGGTGCGGGTGTTAGAAATCAACCAGATAAACGAAGATTACGATTGGGCCGTTTCCACGGTCAAGAAGCAGTTGACCAAGGACTTTACGGGCACGGAGGCCGATTTGGCAAACTTGCAGAAGGTGATGGACAGCGGGCGCTTCAACCCCAAGCAGCGTCAGGCATGGGAAGGATTCGGTACGGCTTTCGGCGTGATACTGGTCAATGAGATGGACGGCATGGAATGGGTGACGGTCATCGACGGACCGAAAGAATATCCGGCCTTGCAGTTCGGTGGCTCGAAGGTAAGAGTGAATCCAGTGGCCCTGATTTGGGACAAGGTGCGCAACGGACAGCCGTGCAACCTGAAAGCGGAATTCGAACGGATTAAGAACGAGGTGGAAGCGGCCATGGATTGAGCTTTCGGCTTATGTACTTTAGAAGCAATCAATTATGACTCCTTATTTACAAGTAGAAAACCTGACCAAGTCGTTCGGCGACTTGGTGCTTTTTAATGAAATATCTTTTGGCATTGCGGAAGGACAGCGCATCGGACTGATTGCCAAGAACGGTTCGGGCAAGACCACCTTGCTGAACATCTTGGCGGGAAAGGAAGGCTATGACGAAGGAAAAATCACTTTCCGTCGCGACCTGCGCGTGGGTTATCTGGAACAGAGTCCGAAGTATCCGGAAGAGCTGACCGTGCTCGAGGCATGTTTCTATCATGGCAACTCCACGGTAGAACTGATCAAGGAATACGAACGGTGCATGGAAACGCCCGGCAATCCCGGACTGGATGACCTGCTGGCACGGATGGAGCACGAGAAGGCGTGGGATTACGAACGACGGGCCAAGCAGATTCTCTCGCAGCTGAAAATCCGCGACTTTTCCCAAAAAATCGGACACTTGTCCGGCGGACAGTTGAAGCGGGTGGCATTGGCCAATGTGCTGATTACGGAACCGGACCTGCTGATTTTAGACGAGCCGACCAACCACCTCGACCTGGACATGACCGAGTGGCTGGAGGAATACCTGAACCGCGGAAGCCTGAGTCTGCTCATGGTGACGCACGACCGTTATTTCCTGGACCGGGTATGCTCGGAGATCATAGAGATAGACAACCGCCAGCTGTATTCTTATAAAGGCAATTACAGTTATTACCTGGAAAAACGTCAGGAGCGCATCGAGGCGACCAATGCGGAGATTGCTCGTGCCAACAACCTGTATCGCACGGAGTTGGAATGGATGCGACGGATGCCGCAGGCCCGCGGTCACAAGGCCCGCTATCGGGAAGAAGCTTTCTATGAATTGGAGAAAGTGGCCAAGCAGCGGAGCTATGACTCGAACGTGAAACTGGATGTCAAGGCGTCGTACATCGGTTCGAAGATTTTCGAGGCCGACCATCTCTGCAAGCGTTTCGGCGACCTGGTGATACTGGACGATTTCTCGTACGTCTTTGCCCGTTATGAGAAGATGGGTATCGTGGGTAACAACGGTACCGGCAAGTCGACGTTCATCAAGATTCTGATGGGACTGGAGAAGGCGGATAGCGGGACGCTGGACATCGGCGAGACCGTCCGTTTCGGTTATTACTCGCAGGAGGGGCTGAAGTTCAATGAGCAGATGAAGGTGATTGACGTGATTACCGACATTGCCGAGGTGATAGAGTTGGGCAATGGCAAACGGCTTACGGCTTCGCAGTTCCTGCAGCATTTTCTGTTCACTCCCGAAACACAGCACAGCTATGTGTACAAGTTGAGCGGGGGAGAACGCCGCCGTCTGTATCTCTGTACGGTGCTGATGCGGAACCCGAACTTCCTGGTGCTTGACGAGCCGACTAACGACTTGGACATCGTGACCTTGCAGGTGCTGGAGGAATATTTGCAGAACTTCAAGGGATGCGTCATCGTGGTGAGCCACGACCGTTATTTCATGGACAAGGTGGTCGACCATCTGCTGGTGTTCAAAGGTCAGGGTGACATCCGTGATTTCCCTGGCAACTATTCCGACTACCGTGACTGGAAGCTGGCCAAGGCGGAATACGACAAGGAGGCCGCCAAACCGAAGGAGGAAAAGACCCAGCGTGTCCGTTTGAACGAAAAACGTCGCCTGACGTTCAAGGAGCGGAAAGAGTTGGAGCAATTGGAAAAAGACATTGCTGCCTTGGAGGAGGAAAAGAAGCAGTTGGAAGCCTCCTTGTGCAGTGGCACCTTGAGTGTGGACGAACTGACCGAGAAGTCGAAACGTCTGCCAGTCCTAAATGACGAGCTCGACGAGAAGAGTATGCGCTGGCTGGAATTAAGTGAAATTGAGGGCTAAAAAACGCCTTTACGTTTGGACTTAAACGCAAGTGCGTTTTGATCCAAACGCAAGGACGTTTTAGGTAAAACGCAAGTACGTTTAAGAGCAAACGCACTTGCGTTTTTTTATGTTGTTTTTGGCGTGAAAGTAAGAATTTATAGATGATAGATTAATTTGTTGTATATCAATTATTTATCTAATCTTGAAAAATCGGTAACGAAATGGGGTGTACGGTGGAAGGAATTTCCGTGAACAGAAGAAAACCGGATGAGGGATTTTTTTCTGAAGCTGCTCTGCCCGACAAAAAAGCCCGGATAAATACCTGACCTTATTTGCATGGCACTTATCCGGGCTTTTAGTAGAAGAACACGTACGGATGGATTTAATTCTTCACTGTTCGTTCACCTTGTTTTTTCGGTTGGTTGCCTCCCTTTTTCTTCCATCCGCCTTTTTTGTTGCGGGAGAAATTCTTGACCTGCTTGTTGCCTCCGCTTTTCTTGGAAGTGCGGGGAGCGTAAGCCGGACCTTCGCCCACTTCTTCGGGCAAGGGGAGCTTGTAAATATCTTTTCCCAGGAAATTCTCAATCTGTTTGAAGCGGGTCTGTTCCGTTTCACTCACAAACGTGATGGCACATCCGTCGTTGTTGGCGCGGGCCGTACGTCCGATGCGGTGTACATAGTCCTCGCTGTCGTGCGGCACGTCGTAGTTGATGACCAGGCGGATGTCGTCGATGTCGATACCGCGAGCCACAATGTCGGTGGCTACCAGGATGTCAATGCGGCGGTTGCGGAACTCGTGCATGATTTCTTCTCGCTGGCTCTGTTCCAAATCGGAGTGCATTTCGCCTACGTTCAGCTTCATTCGTTTCAGGGCCTTGGTTACTTCTTTCACTTTTAGTTTGGAAGAAGCAAAGATAATCACGCGCTCCGGTTCCTGTGACTGGAAGAGCGACTGGATAATACCCAGTTTCTGTGCCTCGTAGCAGATGTAGGCTGCTTGGATAATCTTGTCTGCCGGTTTCGATACCGCCAGTTTGACTTCCACCGGGTCGTGAAGGATGGTTTTGGCCAGTTGTTGGATTTTGGCCGGCATGGTGGCCGAGAACATGATGGTCTGCCGTTCCTTGGGCAGATATTTGACAATCTGCATGATGTCTTCCGCAAATCCCATGTCGAGCATGCGGTCGGCCTCGTCGAGGATGAAGAACGATACTCTTGACAAATCCACGTATCCCAGGCTCAGGTGACTAATGAGTCGGCCGGGAGTGGCGATGACTACGTCGGCTCCCAGGGTCAGTCCCTTTTTCTCCTGTTCAAAACGGATACCGTCGTTTCCTCCGTATACCGCTACGCTTGAAACGGGCATGAAATACGAAAAGCCCTCCATCTGCTGGTCAATCTGCATGGCCAGTTCGCGGGTAGGCGACATGATGATACAATTGATGGCATCTTCCGGGTAACCTCCCTTGCTCAACTGGTTCAACACCGGGAGCAGATAGGCGGCTGTTTTTCCCGTACCTGTCTGGGCCACGCCAATCAGGTCTTTTCCTTCCAGGATGACCGGAATGGTATGCTCCTGCACGGGCGTACATTCCTGGAAATTCATGGCGTCCAATGCATCGAGGACGCTATCTTCTAAGTTCAGTTCTGAAAACTTCATATCTTGGTTTTATACTTTTCATTATAATTTTCCCCGTTCATCGAGGTAAGAATCCTTGAATCCCAGGAAGTAGAGCACTCCGTCAATGCCGATGGTGTTGATGGACTGCTGGGCGTTGGCCACTACTTTCGGTTTGGCGTGGAAGGCGATTCCCAATCCGGCTATGGAGAGCATCGGAAGGTCGTTGGCTCCGTCACCCACGGCGATGGTCTGTGCGATGTCCACTTTCTCCACCTGTGCCAGCAATTGCAGGAGTTCGGCTTTCCGCTTGCCGTCGACGATATCGCCCAGATAACGTCCGGTCAGTTTTCCGTCCACGATTTCCAGCTGGTTGGCATAGACGTAGTCGATGCCGAACTTCTCTTTCAGGTAATTGCCGAAGTAGGTGAATCCTCCCGACAGGATGGCAATCTTGTACCCGTAACGTTTGAGCACGTACATCAGGCGTTCCACTCCTTCTGTAATGGGGAGATGTTCGGCGATGTCGCGCATCACGCTTTCATCCAACCCTTTGAGTAGAGCCACCCGTTCCTTGAAGCTTTCGCAGAAGTCGATTTCTCCGCGCATGGCTCTTTCGGTGATGGCTTTCACCTGGTCGCCCACGCCGGCACGCATGGCCAGTTCGTCGATGACTTCCGTTTCAATCAGGGTAGAATCCATATCGAAGCAGATGAGTCTTCGCATGCGGCGATACATGTTGTCTTGCTGGAACGAGAAATCCATGCCCAGCGAGGCGCTTAACTTCATCAACTCGCGTTGCAGGGCCTCACGGTCTTTCGGAGTGCCTCTGACCGAGAATTCGATACAGGCTCGCACATTGGCCTTTTTTTCGTCGAGCGGAATACGGCCAGTCAACCGGTGGATGCCATCGATATTCAACTCTTGGTCGGCGAGGATGCGGGTAGCACCGGCTATCTGTTCGGCGGTCAACTTCCGTCCAAGCAGGGTCAGAATGTAGCGGTTTTTTCCTTGCAGGCTGACCCATGTTTCATACTCTTCTGCACTGATGGGGTAGAAACGGATGTTGATACCCAAGTCTGATGCCTTGAAAAGCAACTCCTTCATGATATTTCCCGAATCTTTTTCAGCGCTTTTAAAGAGGATACCCAGTGACAAAGTACTGTGAATATCGGCCTGTCCGATGTCCATAATATCTACCTGATATTTCGATAAGATTGCGGTTATTGATGCGGTTAGCCCCGGTCTGTCCACTCCGCTGATACGGATTAATATCAATTCAGTTTTGTTTTCCATGGTCGTTTGTTAGCGTGATATCTTTGCAAATGTACAAATTATCTTCTATCCGAGGCTATAAAAGGCACAAAAAAAGCCATCCCTGCGGGCTTGCAGGAATGGCTTTCCTTATTTTAAAGGGTTAATTAAATCATTTCTACGCTTCGTTTCACGAAGTTGGTCAAGGCTTCCCCTTTCAACATGTTGTTCTGTAACAGGGCCAGGTCGATGAGCTGGTGAACCACTTTGTTGTCGGCGGCATAGCCGTTGAGGATGTTTTCCTTTTCAGCTTTCTGGGCATCGATTTTCTTTTCTACATCCTTCAGCTCGTCTTTCTCCGTGGTCGGAATTTCTTCGTCCTTCTTGCCTTCCTGTGCCTTGTGCAATTCGTTACGGCGCAAAGTCAGCATGGCAAGTTCAGACTCTACCGGTACCAGTTTCTCGGCACAAGCGCTTTCTGCTTCGCTCAATACCTGTTTGATCAGA
Source organism: Bacteroides mediterraneensis (assembly GCF_016900355.1). Classification (GTDB taxonomy): domain Bacteria; phylum Bacteroidota; class Bacteroidia; order Bacteroidales; family Bacteroidaceae; genus Phocaeicola. The sequence goes on from NZ_JACJKA010000013.1 coordinate 53,654, forward strand.
CGATGGTCGGTATTCAGTACCAAGTTGAACATATCCGGCATCTCGCCATAGAAACTCATACCCGGCTGGATGCTGGCCATATCCTTCATACGGCGCATGTATTCGGCCTGTGTGATGACAATCGGAGCCGCGCTTTCGCCTAAGGCGTGTGCCTCTACGTGGAACTCGGTCTTCTTCACCTTCGGCATCTGGCCTTTGAACAAGGTGCTGAGCACTTCCTGCTTGTCTTGCGGAAGTTCTTCGCCATTCTGTTCTTCCTTCACAATCAGGCGGTCGATGATGTCACTGTCCACACGGGTGAAGTGGCTCTTCTCGAACTTCTGTTCCAGCATGTTGATCATCGGTACATCCAGTTGGCCGTCGAGCAACAACACGTTGTAACCCTTGTTCTTGGCGGCATCAATGTAGGTATATTGTTCGTCGGCGTTGTTGGCATACAGATAAATCAAGTTGCCGTCCTTGTCGGTCTGGCTATCCTTGATCAAGGTCTGGTATTCCTCGAACGTATAGTATTTGTTGTCTGTATCTTTGAACAGGGCAAACTTGGAAGCCTTTTCGTAGAAGTCTTCCTGCGTCAGCATACCGTAGTTGATGAAGATTTTCAAGTCGTCCCATTTCTCTTCAAATTCTTTCCGGTCGTTCTTGAAGATAGATTGCAAACGGTCGGCCACCTTCTTGGTGATGTAAGTCGAAATCTTCTTCACGTTCGAATCGCTCTGCAAGTAAGAACGAGAAACGTTCAACGGAATATCCGGTGAATCGATGACACCGTGAAGCAGGGTCAGGAAGTCTGGTACGATACCTTCTACAGAGTCAGTAACATAGACTTGGTTGCAATACAACTGGATTTTGTTACGTTGCAAGTCGATGTTGCTCTTGATTTTCGGGAAGTAAAGTACACCGGTCAGGTTGAACGGATAGTCTACGTTCAAGTGAATCCAGAACAACGGTTCGTCGGACATCGGATACAAGTCACGGTAGAATTTCTTGTAGTCCTCTTCTTTCAATTCCGACGGTTTCTTGGTCCAGATAGGACAAGTGTCGTTGATGATGTTGTCTTCTTCTGTTTCTACCTGCTTGCCGTCTTTCCATTCTTTCTTCTTGCCGAAAGCTACCGGTACCGGAAGGAAGTGGCAATATTTGGTCAGCAGGCCGTGCAGACGGGAGTCTTCCAGGAATTCCTTGCAATCGTCGTCCACATACAGGATGATGTCGGTACCCCGGTCGTTACGTTCCGTTTCTTCGAGGGTGAACTCCGGACTACCGTCGCAACTCCATTTCATGGCCTTGGCATCGTCCTTATAAGAACGGGTGATGATTTCCACTTTCTTGGCGACCATGAAGGCAGAATAGAATCCCAGACCGAAGTGACCGATGATGGCGTTGGCATCGTCTTTATATTTCTCCAGGAAGTCGTTGGCACCGGAGAAGGCAATCTGGTTGATGTATTTGTCAATTTCCTCGGCCGTCATACCCAGACCACGATCGCTGATGGTGATGGTACCTTTGTCCTTGTCGGCTTTGACGCGGACGGTCAAATCGCCCAGTTCTCCTTTGAACTCACCCGTAGCCGCCAATGTTTTCAATTTCTGAGTGGCATCTACGGCATTTGAAACCAGCTCGCGGAGGAATATTTCATGATCACTGTACAAAAACTTCTTGATGATGGGGAAGATGTTCTCTGTTGTAACCCCGATATTACCTTTTTGCATATCTCTTTATTTTATTTTTTATGATTGTCGAATAAAAATTTTTCTCCGGTCTTTTCACAAAAAAAATGCCAGATACGTTCGTACCTGACATTTTGTCTGTATTCCGAAATTCTGACAGAGAATCCCGTTTATTTCTTTGTGGCTTTTTCCACTTTCATCTCCAGTCCGTCGCCCTGTGCATTGAGCGATACGTGTAAGGTGTCGCCCGGTTCCGGCTCCTCGTTGAGGATGAGTTCCGCCAAACCGTCTTCCAGGTGATTCTGGATGGCACGCTTCAACGGACGGGCACCGAATTGTACGTCGTAACCCTTTTCGGCCACAAAGCGTTTGGCTTCCGGGTCGAGCAGGAGCCGATAGCCACAACCTTCGATGCGGTCGTAGAGTCCCTTCAGTTCAATGTCGATGATTTTCTCCAAAGAGTCGATGTCCAGTTGGTCGAACATCACAATCTCATCCAGACGGTTGATGAATTCTGGCGCGAACGACTTGTTTAAGGCCTTGCGGATGACGCTATTGGCATGTTCCTTCTCGTTCTCACTGGTTTGTGCCGTGAAACCGATGCCCTTGCCGAATTCCTTCAACTGGCGGGTACCGATGTTGGACGTCAGGATGATGACCGTGTTCTTGAAGTCGACGGTGCGTCCTAAGCTATCCGTCAAGCGGCCTTCGTCCATTACTTGAAGGAGCATGTTGAACACGTCGGGATGCGCCTTTTCAATCTCATCCAGCAAGACGATGGAGTAGGGACGACGGCGTACTTTTTCCGTCAGCTGACCGCCTTCTTCGTAGCCCACGTAGCCCGGAGGAGCTCCTACTAGACGAGACACGGTGAATTTCTCCATGTACTCGCTCATATCGATGCGGATAATGGCATCGGTCGAACCAAACAGGTTCTTGGCCAGTTCCTTGGCCAGGTGTGTCTTGCCCACGCCCGTCGGTCCCAAGAAGAGGAACGTACCAATCGGTTTGTTCGGGTCTTTCAGGCCCACACGGCTCCGCTGGATGCTTCTCACCAAGGTATCGACCGCCTTGTCCTGTCCGATGACCTTGGATAAGAGGGCTTGTTTCATGCCTTTCAACCGAACCCCTTCCGACTGGGCCATACGTTGTACGGGCACACCGGAAATCATAGATACCACATCCTCAATCTGGCGAGCATCTACCGTTTCCCGGTTGTCTTTCAACTTCTCTTGCCATTCCGTTTTCAGGCGTTCCAATTGTTCGTTGTACTGGTTCTCCCGGTCGCGGAAGCTGGCCGCCAGTTCAAAGTTCTGAAGGCGGATGGCCTCGTTCTTATGTTGCTGGGCTTCTTCAATCAGCCGTTCCTGCTCTTCGATTTCCTTGGGCACGGAAATGTGGGTCAGGTGGATGCGGGAGCCCGCTTCGTCCAATGCATCAATGGCCTTGTCCGGGAAATAACGGTCGGTCACATAGCGGTCGGTCAAGCGTACGCAAGCCTCCAGTGCCTCGTCGGTATAGACCACGTTGTGGTGTTCTTCGTATTTGTCCTTGATGTTCCGGAGAATCTGGAGTGTCTCTTCGGGAGTGGTCGGTTCCACCAGTACTTTTTGGAAACGACGCTCCAAGGCTCCGTCCTTTTCGATGTTCTTCCGGTACTCGTCGAGTGTGGTAGCTCCGATACATTGTATTTCTCCACGGGCCAGTGCCGGTTTCAGCATGTTGGCCGCATCCATCGAGCCTGCCGCCGATCCGGCTCCCACGATGGTGTGAATCTCGTCGATAAACAAGATGACGTCCGGATTCTTCTTGACTTCTGTCAGAATGGCACGCATACGCTCTTCAAACTCTCCACGGAATTTCGTACCGGCCACTACCGCGGTCATGTCGAGCGAAACGATTCGCTTGTCGAACAAGGCGCGTGATACCTTTTTCTCAAGGATACGCAAGGCCAGTCCTTCCGCAATGGCTGATTTTCCCACTCCCGGTTCACCAATCAGAATCGGGTTGTTTTTCTTCCGGCGGCTCAGAATCTGTGCGATTCGTTCAATTTCCTTTTCCCGTCCTACTACCGGATCCAGTTTCCCGCTTCTGGCCGCTTGTGTCAGGTCGATTCCGAATTTGTTCAAGTTGGGTGTATCTCCTTCCAGATGCTTGGGAGGGGCGGCCTGTGCGGTCTGACGATTGTTTTGGGCACTTGTCCCGCCGTCGTTCCGGCCTGAAGTGTCCCGGCGTCCGATGCCCTCGTCTTCCTCGTCGTCATTGAAATCCAGTCCGTCGAGAATCATGTCTTCCGGTTGCAGGCGTTCGGCGATTTTGGCGTACGTCACATCGTTTTCTTCCAATACTTTGGATGCGTTATTTTGGTTGTCTCTCATAATTGCCAGTAAAATATGGGGTGTGTCCACCTTCTTCTCATTCATCAGTTTGGCTTCCAGCAGGCTCAGTGTCAGAATCTTTGACGCTTCCGGGCTGAAAGAAATGTCCTGAGAATAATTTCCGGGGATGGATTTTTCACGTAATTGTGTCTCCAGTTCGTTCTTGATGGCCTTCAAGTCCAGATAGAACGACTTTAGAATCTCTGCCGCTTTACACTCTCCGTCGCGTATGATGCCCAGTAGCAGATGTTCTGGTTCGATATGGCTGTTCTGGAGGCGGTTGGCTTCTTCCTTGCCATATACGACAATATCAGACACTTGTTGTGTAAATTCGTTGCTCATCAAATTCATATATGTCTCCTCAAAATTAGGTCAAAATAGATTGCAAATATACATTATTATAAAGATTTCAAGTGAAGTCTTTTTCTCTATTTAACAAAATGTGTGCCACATGAGTCGTATCCCCTCCCCAAAGATGCGTCGTACGTTTTTTTTAGGGGAAAAGTTTTTGTATATCGGCTAAAAGTCGTACTTTAGCATGGTTTTTCACAAGCCTTGAAAAGGAAGTATAATTAATAATGTGTTAAATGCAAGAACAAGACAGAATTATAAAAATCAACATCGAAGAGGAAATGAAGTCGTCGTACATTGATTACTCCATGTCAGTAATCGTGGCACGCGCCCTCCCTGATGTCAGAGACGGATTCAAGCCGGTTCACCGCCGTATTCTGTACGGAATGATGGAACTGGGAAATACCTCCGACAAACCGTATAAAAAAGCCGCGAGAATCGTGGGTGAAGTGTTGGGTAAATACCATCCCCATGGTGACTCGTCTGTATATGGAGCCCTCGTCAGAATGGCGCAAGACTGGGCCATGCGTTATCCGCTGGTCGACGGTCAGGGTAACTTCGGTTCTATCGACGGAGATAGCGCCGCCGCCATGCGATATACAGAGGCCCGCCTGAAGAAGATTGGGGAAGAAATGATGCAGGACCTCTACAAGGAGACCGTAGACTTTACCAATAATTTTGATGATACGTTGCAGGAACCGACCGTCATGCCGACCCGTATCCCGAACCTGCTGGTGAACGGAGCATCCGGTATTGCCGTAGGTATGGCTACCAACATGCCGACCCACAACCTGCGGGAGGTGATTGACGCTTGTGTGGCTTACATTGACAACAACGACATAGATGTGGACGGCCTGATGCAATACATCAAGGCACCCGACTTCCCGACGGGAGGATATATATATGGTATAAGCGGGGTGCGCGACGCCTATGAAACCGGACGTGGACGTATCGTCATGCGGGCGAAGGCTGAAATTGAAACGCATCCTACGCACGACAAGATTGTGGTGACGGAGATACCGTACGGTGTAAACAAGGCCGAACTCATCAAGAGCATCGCCGACTTGTCGAACGAAAAGAAAATCGACGGCATTTCGAACGTGAACGACGAAACCGACCGCGAGGGTATGCGTATCGTCATCGACGTGAAGCGGGATGCCAATGCCAGCGTGGTGCTCAACAAGCTTTATAAGATGACCATGCTTCAGACTTCATTCGGTGTGAACAACGTGGCTTTGGTTCACGGCCGCCCGCGTTTGTTGAACCTGAAGGACCTGATCAAATATTTCGTGGAACACCGTCACGAGGTGGTGATCCGCCGTACACGTTACGACCTGCGCAAGGCCAAGGAACGTGCCCACATCCTGGAAGGTCTGATTATCGCTTCCGACAACATCGATGAGGTGATTCGCATCATCCGTGCGGCCAAGACCCCGAATGAGGCGATTACCAACCTGATGGCCCGCTTCAACCTGAGCGAGGTACAAGCCCGCGCCATCGTGGAAATGCGTCTGCGCCAGCTCACCGGTCTGATGCAAGACCAGCTCCATGCTGAATACGAGGATTTGATGAAGCAGATTGCTTACTTCGAGGAAATCCTGAGCAACGACGAACTTTGCAAGAAGGTCATCAAGGACGAACTGATTGAAGTGAAAGAAAAATACGGTGACGACCGCCGTTCGGAAATCGTGTATGCTTCGGAAGAATTCAATCCGGAAGACTTCTATGCTGACGATGAAATGGTTATCACCATCTCCCACATGGGATACATCAAGCGTACGCCGCTTTCTGAATTCCATGCACAGAACCGTGGCGGGGTAGGCTCAAAGGGCAGCGAAACCCGCAATGAAGACTTTATCGAGCATATTTATCCGGCTACGATGCACAATACCCTTCTGTTCTTCACTCAGAAAGGCAAGTGCTACTGGCTGAAAGTATATGAAATTCCGGAAGGCAACAAGACCTCCAAGGGACGTGCCATCCAGAACCTGTTGAACATTGATGCCGACGATGTAGTGACGGCTTACCTGCGCGTGAAGAACCTGAACGACACGGCCTTCATCAATAGCCACTACGTGCTCTTCTGTACGAAGAACGGCGTCATCAAGAAGACCTTGCTGGAACAGTACTCACGTCCGCGCCAGAACGGTGTGAACGCCATCACCATCCGGGAAGATGACCGCGTGATTGAAGTGCGCATGACCAACGGCAACAACGAAATCGTGATTGCCAACCGAAACGGCCGTGCCATCCGCTTCCACGAAAGTGCCGTCCGCGAAATGGGACGTACGGCTACGGGTGTACGCGGCATTACGCTTGATGAGGATGGAACTGATGAAGTAATCGGAATGATTTGCATCAAAGATCCGGAAACGGAAACCATCATGGTGGTATCTGAAAACGGATACGGCAAGCGCTCCGACATTGAGGACTACCGCAAGACCAACCGTGGCGGAAAGGGTGTGAAGACCCTGAACATCACTGAAAAGACCGGACACCTGGTAGCTATCAAGTCGGTAACCGACGAAAATGACCTGATGATTATCAACAAGTCGGGCATTACCATCCGTTTGAAGGTGGCCGATGTGCGTATCATGGGACGTGCCACACAAGGCGTGCGCCTGATTGATTTGGAAAAACGGAACGACCAGATTGGTTCTGTGTGCAAGGTAGCTTCTGAAACGGAAGAGGAAGAAGCGGAAGGCACGGAAACCATCCAGCCATCGGACATCCAGCCGGTTGACGGGGAAACCATCCAGCCTGCGGAGGAGGAAGGTGACGAGAATTCCGACAAAAACTAACTTGAATATTTGTATTACTAAATTCAAACCTTATGAAAAAAGTTTTATTTACAGCAGCTTTGTTCTTCACCGTATGCGCTGCTTCCGCTCAGGAAAGCGTGGTGAAGGAAGCAAAATCTGCCAAGAGCGATCCCGCAAAGGCAGCAGAAATCATTGAACCGGCTTTGACCGATCCTTCAACGGCCAATGACCCTGAAACTTGGAAACTGGCTGGTGATTTCCAGAAGTCTATCTACGACGATGAAAACATGAAATTGTATTTGCCGGGTGGAAAGGCTGATACCACTAAATTGTACAACAGCTTGGCTAAACTGTTTGAATACTACACAAAATGTGACGAAGTAGAACAGGCTAAAGTAAAGAGTGGTGAATTGAAGAAACCGAAACTGAGAAAGAAACTGGCCAAGACTTTGGCTACGGTTCGTCCTCAGTTGACTAACGCAGGTTCTGACGCTTATAATTCAGGTAACTATGCCAACGCATTGAAATTCTTCGGCTTGTATGTAGATGCTCCGCAGAATCCGATGTTCGAAAGCGAAAAAGCCGTAAAGAACGATACGCTGGTTCCGTTGATTGCCAACTATGCCGCACTTGCCGCAAACACTTTGAAAGACAATGCAGCCGTTATCAAATACGCTACTATCGGTAAGGAACACAAAGAAGAAGGTTACCGTTCATTGATGTGCCTGGCTGAAGCTTACGGAAAGGGTGAAACTCCCGACTCTACCAAATGGCTGGCTACTATCCAGGAAGGTGTAGAAAAATTCCCGGCTCAGGAATACTTCATCGGTAACCTGATGGACTACTACATCCAGAAAGGTAAGATTGACGAAGGTCTGGCTCAGATGGATGCCGTATTGGCCAAGAACTCTACTCCTTATTTCTTGTATGTAAAGGGTGTGCTTCAGTATGAAAAGAAAGATTACGATGGAGCCATCGCTACTTTCAACCAGATTATCTCAGAAGGAAAAGACTTCGTGGGTGAAGCTTATTCCAAGATTGGCGATTGCTACTTCTTCCCGGCTCAGGAACTTGTAGAAGAAAACTCCAAGATTTCTATGGACGATCCGAAGTATGCTACCAATGAAGGCAAAATCAAGGAAATGTATCTGAAAGCTCAGCCTTTCTATGAAAAAGCCAAAGAAGTGAAGCCGGACAACCGCCAGTTGTGGGGTCAGTACCTGCTGAACATCTACTGGAAGCTGGATAAGGAAAAATACAATGCCCTTGAAAAAGAACTGGGTTACTAATAAATAAAAAAAGTGTGCGGACCCCTCTTTCGGGGGTGGTTCGTTCATTTTTCGGAAAACTCCTTTGTGTGTAAACCACGCGCAAAGGAGTTTTTTTGTATCTTCACCTCGTCATATTTTAAACATTATCCGCCATGAATTCAGACACCCAACCGGTTTCATTCGACCCCATGAAAGTCATCTTTAACTACCAGAACGTATTTTTCAGTTTCTTCTATGACGATGCCGACGCCTGCGTGCACCGCTCGCGCGAATATGCCATGAACTACGTGCTTTCGGGCGAAATGGTGCTCGACGACGGGAGCCGCCAGGTGCACGTGGGAAAAGGAGAGTGCGTGTTCATTCCACGCGACCACCGGGTGACGATGTACAAGAAGACCTGCCACGGGGAGCAGTATTGCGGCATCTACCTATGCTTCACCCGTCCGTTCCTGCGCGAGATGTACGGCAAATACGCCCTTCAGAAAGACCGGGCAGGGAAGACGGAGAAATTCACTCCCGGTGTGATGAAACTACCGCCTTCGGCCGAGATTGAGAGCCTTTTCGCCTCGATGACCCCTTACTTCAATCCCGAGGTGAAGCCGCAGGACGACGTGATGCGCCTGAAGCTGGAGGAAGGATTGCTGGCCTTGCTCCACACGGACCGCTGTTTCATGACCGTGTTGTTTGATTTCAGTACTCCGTGGAAGATGGACATCCTCGACTTCATGAACCGGAACTACATGTACGAGTTCTCGCTCGAGGAGCTGGCGCACTACACGGGACGCAGCCTGGCCACCTTCAAGCGCGATTTCAAGAAAGTGAGTGATCTGACGCCCGAGAAATGGCTCATCCGCAAACGACTGGAAGTGGCCTACCGCCTGATAAAGGAGGAACACCGGAAAGTGGTGGAGGTCTATGCCGAAGTGGGCTTCAAGAACCCCTCGCATTTCTCCACGGCCTTCAAGAAGCAATATGGCATCCCGCCTACGGCACTGGTGCCGCCGCTCCCAGTCTGAGCCTTTCGGAAATGAAATTTGAGCCTCACAGAAATGCCTCTGTGGGGCTTTTGTGTTATCTTTGCCTCCGTAGAAACATAGAAACTTGTAAAAATGGATCATAAAATGTGGAAGACGTTGTGCGTGGCATCGGCGGCCTGGTTTCTGGCTACGGGCAGCCTTCCCGCCTCAACGCCGGATGTAAAAACGGAGGTGAAAATGGAAAGACAGAGTTTGAATCTCACGCAGGAATGGGACAAGGTGTTTCCCTTGAGCCCGAAGGTGAGCCACCGCAAGGTGACCTTTACGAACCGCTACGGCATCACCCTGGCGGCGGATATGTATGTGCCCAAAGAGGCCGAAGGCAAGTTGCCGGCCATCGCCGTGAGCGGACCGTTCGGGGCCGTGAAGGAGCAGTCGTCGGGGCTGTATGCCATGACACTGGCCGAACGGGGCTTCCTCACCATCGCCTTCGACCCTTCGTACACGGGTGAAAGCGGAGGCGAACCACGCTATGTGGCTTCACCCGACATCAATACGGAAGACTTCTGTGCGGCGGTCGACTTCCTGTCCACTTGCGACCAGGTGGATGCTGGCCGTATCGGTATCCTGGGCATCTGCGGATGGGGAGGTATGGCCCTCAATGCGGCGGCCATCGATACCCGTATCAAGGCCACGGTGACCTCCACGATGTACGACATGAGCCGCGTCACGGCCAACGGCTATTTCGACGCCATGGATGCCGATGCCCGCTATGAACAGCGCAAACAGCTCAACGCCCAGCGCACGGAAGACTACCGCAACGGTACATACGCGCAGGCCGGGGGAGTGGTGGACCCGCTGCCCGCCGACGCGCCCCAGTTCGTGAAAGACTATCATGCGTATTACAAGACCCCGCGCGGCTACCACAAGCGCTCGCTCAATTCCAACAACGGGTGGAACAAGACCTCGGCCCTTTCGTTCATGAACATGCTCCTGCTGAGCTATAGCGATGAGATACGCAGTGCCGTGCTGATGATTCACGGTGAGAAAGCCCATTCGCGTTACTTCAGCGAGGATGCCTTCAAGAAGCTCAAGGGCGACAACAAGGAGCTGCTCATCATCCCCGGTGCCAGCCATGTGGACCTGTACGACCGGATGGACGTGATTCCTTTCGACAAGATTGAGCAGTTCTTCCGTACGTACCTGAAGTGAGAAGTTTCCCCAGTTATTCTCGGACTATATCGGAAGGATATAGAAACGAGATTTTAAACTGAATAAAAGTAATGAGGAGTCTCAATACAGGGAAAAGGAAAGACCTGCTGAATTTATAGGTCGCCAATAAGAAGCTCCTGTTTTTAGTCATATAAATTCAAGCAAAGACTAAAGCAGGAGATTTTCTACTTTTAAGGCTCTTCTCATAAGATTTTTATCTTAACGAATCTGTTTTGAGAAAACTTATTTTTGTGGATGCCTGATCTGAAAAGGTTGAGTTTCCCAAAATAAAAATGCATCCTGAAAGTAACGATGACTTTTGGGATGCATTTTCTTGTTGTAATATAAGAAATACTCGTGTGTGTATTTCCGTTGTCTTATTTCGGTGCCTTGCGGTAGAGGTAAATTGCAATGAACAGATACAGGATGTTCGGAATCCATACCGCGAGGTTGGGCGACGCGTTTCCGTTGATGGCAAAGGTCGACGAAATGCTCTGGAACAGGATGTAGGAGAAGCTCAGGGCGATACCGATACCGAGGTGGAGCCCCATACCTCCTTTCCGTTTCTGCGACGAAAGCGAGAGCCCGATGACCGTCAGAATGAAGGCCGCAAACGAGGTGGCGATGCGCCGGTAGTATTCCACTTCGAACACCTTGATGTTGGCGAACCCTCGTTGTTTCTGCTTGTCAATGTATTCCCGCAGCTGGGGACTGGTCATGGTTTCCTGCTGTCCTCGCGTAATCAGGAAGTCCTGCGGTTCCATGTTGATGATGGAGTCCATCCGGTCGCCGCGGGTGATGGTCTCGCGCATGCCCTTCATCTCGCGGATCATGTAGTCCTTGATAATCCATCGGTGCACGGCCGTGGTGTCATAGGTGATACGGCGGGCCGTGAGGTGCGATACCAGCTTGTGGTCTTCAAACTTGTCGAGCGAGAAGCGGTAAGCCGTTTTGTTGTAGTCCTCGTAGCGCTCCATGTAGGCAATCACTCCCGTGTCCACCTCCAGCTGGATGTTGCGCACATAGTCCACCTTCTTCTTGTTCTTGTACACCTGCTCGAACTTGAGTCGCGTCACACTTCCCGTGGGGATGACTTCCGTGCTCAGCACGTAGGTCACGAGGGCGATGACGGCCGCCGAAATCATGTAAGGCACCATGAGCCGCTTGAAGCTCATGCCCGTGGAGAACATGGCAATGATTTCAGAGTTCTCCGCCAGCTTCGACGTGAAGAAAATCACGGCGATGAACACGAACAACGGGCTGAACAGGTTGGTGTAGTAAGGAATGAAGTTCAGGTAGTAGTCGAAGATGATGGCCTTGAGGGGCGCCTTGTTGTTGATGAAGGCGTCAATGTTTTCATTGATGTCGAACACCACGGCAATGGAGATAATCAGTGCGATGGCAAAGAAATAGGTGCCCAGGAACTTCACGATGATGTACCTGTCGAGCCGTTTCAGCCATTTCTTCTTGAACGGGTTTCCTTTTAATTTTTTCAGCTGTTCCCTTCCTGCTTTCAGGTAGAAACGGAACAGCTGGGCCACATTGTGCTTCATATCAAACTACAATTACAATCGGGTAGATAAACGTTTCACCATCATCGGTTTCCAGGTAGAGAAGTCGCCGGCGATGATGTGCTTGCGGGCTTCGCCCACGAGCCAGAGGTAGAAGGCCAGGTTGTGGATGGAGGCAATCTGGAGGGCAAGCAGCTCCTGGGCATGGAACAGGTGGCGCAGGTAAGCGCGGCTGTACATGGTGTCCACGTAAGAGGCGCCGTCGGCTTCGATGGGGGAGTAATCGTTCTCCCATTTCTTGTTGCGCATGTTCATGATGCCGTCTTTGGTAAAGAGCATGCCGTTTCGGCCGTTGCGGGTCGGCATCACGCAATCGAACATGTCCACTCCTCGTTCGATGCCTTCCAGGATGTTGACCGGAGTTCCCACGCCCATCAGGTAACGGGGCTTGTCGGTGGGCAATATCTCGTTGACCACCTCAATCATCTCGTACATCTTCTCCGTCGGTTCGCCCACGGCCAGTCCGCCGATGGCGTTTCCGTCGGCGTTCTTCGAAGCGATGTATTCCGCCGAGCGCCGGCGCAGGTCGGGATACACACATCCCTGCACGATGGGGAAGAGCGACTGGTTGTAGCCGTACTTGGGCTCCGTCTCGTTGAAACGGGCACAACAACGGTCGAGCCAGCGATGCGTGAGCTCCATCGACTTCTTGGCATAGTCATAGTCGGAGGTGCCGGGTGCGCATTCATCGAAGGCCATGATGATGTCAGCCCCGATGGTGCGTTCAATGTCCATCACCCGTTCGGGCGTGAACAAATGTTTCGACCCGTCGATGTGCGAGCGGAACTCCACACCTTCTTCGCGCAATTTCCGGATGCCGGAGAGGGAGAAGACCTGGAAGCCCCCGCTATCGGTCAACATCGGGCGGTCGAAACCGTTGAACTTGTGCAATCCTCCAGCCCCTTCAATGATGTCGAGTCCCGGACGTAGGTAGAGGTGGTAGGTGTTTCCCAGGATAATCTGGGCCTTGATGTCGTTCTTCAGTTCGTGAAGATGCACCCCCTTCACCGTGCCGAGTGTGCCGACCGGCATAAAGATAGGGGTCTCAATCTGCCCGTGGTCGGTCGTAATCAGACCGGCGCGGGCATTCGATTTGGGATCCGTATATTGTAACTCAAACTTCATTGTGCTGGGTTTTCTGGGTTCTTGTCTTTGTCTTCTTTCACGGTGAAATCAATGGCATCGGCCACCTTCTCGTCGGTCAGGGCCAGGCGGAGCACCTCCTTGATGTCCTTCACGTAGTGGAAGGTCATGCCCGTGAGGTACATCGGCTGGATTTCGTTGATGTCCTTGCGGTTCTCCTCACACAAGATGATGTCCTTGATGCCGGCACGCTTGGCGGCCAGAATCTTTTCGCGGATACCGCCTACCGGCAATACTTTTCCGCGCAGGGTGATTTCGCCTGTCATGGCCAGGTTGGCTTTCACTTTCCGCTGGGTCAGGGCAGAAGCCAGTGAGGTGACCATCGTAATACCGGCAGATGGGCCGTCCTTCGGGATGGCTCCTTCCGGCACGTGGATATGGATGTTCCAGTTGTCGAAGATACCTTCCGGCAAGTCAAGCAGATGGCTGTGTGCTTTCAGGTACTCCAGTGCCAGCATAGCCGATTCTTTCATGACCGCACCTAAGTTTCCGGTCAAGGTGAGTTGTCCCTTTCCGCGGCTCAGGCTGGTTTCCACGAACAGGATTTCTCCGCCTACCGCCGTCCAGGCCAGTCCGGTCACTACGCCGGCATATTCATTGCCTTGGTACTTGTCACGGGAGTATTCCTGCGGACCGAGGAATTTCTCGATGTCCTTCGGCTTCAGTTCGTGCGTTTCGGTAAATTCCCCGCTGGCGATTTCCAGGGCAATTTTTCGCATCACCTTGCTGATTTTCTTTTCCAGCTCGCGCACGCCGCTTTCACGGGTATAGTTCTCGATGATATATTCGATGGCCGGTTTGGAGAACTTCACGTGCTCCTTCTTCAAGCCGTTCTTTTCCATTTCCTTCGGAATCAGGTGACGGCGGGCAATCTCGATTTTCTCCTCGGTGATGTAGCCGCTCACCTCGATCAGTTCCATACGGTCGAGCAACGGAGTAGGGATGGTACCTAAGTTGTTGGCCGTAGCGATGAACATGACGTTCGACAAGTCGTAGTCGATGTCCACATAGTTGTCATGGAACGAGTTGTTCTGTTCCGGGTCGAGAACTTCCAGCATAGCCGAACTCGGGTCACCGTGATTGTCGTTGCTCAGCTTGTCGATTTCATCGAGAATGATGACCGGGTTGGAAGTTCCCGCCTTGATCAGGCTCTTGATGATACGTCCCGGCATGGCTCCGATGTACGTCTTGCGGTGTCCGCGTATTTCGGCTTCGTCGTGTACGCCACCCAGTGACATACGGACGTATTTCCGCTTCAGAGCTGTGGCAATGGAACGTCCTAATGAAGTCTTACCGACTCCCGGAGGACCGTAGAGGCAGATAATCGGTGATTTCAGGTCGCCTTTCAACTTCAGTACGGCCAAGTATTCCAAAATACGTTCTTTTACCTTTTCCAGGCCATAGTGTTCCTTGTCCAGAATCTTTTTGGCATTCGGAATGTCAATCACATCCGTAGTGTAGACTCCCCACGGCAATGAAAGTAGGGTTTGCAGGTAAGTCAGTTGCACATTGTAGTCGGGCGATTGCGGGTTGATGCGTTCCAGCTTGGCGAGCTCACGGTCGAAGATTTCCTTCACTTCGGGTTTCCAAAGCATGGTCTCGCTTTTCTTCTGGAGTTCGTCAATTTCATCGTCCTGTCCGTTACCCAATTCGTCCTGGATGTTCTTGATCTGTTGCTGGAGGAAGTATTCCCGTTGCTGGCGGTCCAGGTCTTCGCGCGTACGCATCTGGATGTTCTGTTTCAGGGTGGCCAGCTGAATCTGCTTGTTCAGGAGCTGGATCAGCCGGTACAGACGTGATTTCAGGTCGTTCATCTGCAATAACTCATACTTCTCGTTGATCGGGAAGGGGAAGTTGCCCGAAATAAAGTTGACCAGCACCTCATTGTTGTCCAGGTTCTTCAACGCAAAAGAAGTGTCCGGAGAAAGGTCATCTGAAAGTTCGATTACCTTGTTAGTCAACTCCTTGCAGGTGTCAATCAAGGTCTTGAACTCGTCCGATTTCTCATCTTTCATGTTCTCCTTGATGACAGACACCTTTCCCCGTAAGAAAGGACGGGTAGAGGTAATTTCTTCCAATTTCACCTTCGGACCCGTAGCCTGAAGGATGGCGGTAACGGTTCCACCCGGCATCTCAAATACACGGAGCACTTTTCCGATGACCGCAATAGGGAACAGGTCCTTTTGCTTGGGAGCCTCCGTTTCGCCCACCTTTTGGGTGGTAATGACGATAGGTTCCTTGGTCTGAAGAGCCTGGTTCACCAGTTTAAGTGTGGGTTGCCGTCCCACATTGATCGGCATGACGATAGCAGGGAATATCATTAGGTTGCGCAAGGGCATGACGGGCAAATCCCCGGCCAGGTCTTCTTCCTTGGTATCCTCCGCAGGAATCGTTTCAATTTCTGCCATCATGGGGATGTCCTTGCCTTCTGCGCCAACCAGAATCTCATTGTTTTTTGTCTTTTTTACCATATTTGTTTGTCGCTTCTGAATTAAGAAGGTTTTTTATTGTTCAAAACGGCACAAAGGTAATCATTCTGCGCCTAATATGGAAACTATTTACTTCAAATACCTGTTTATTATTTAAAAATAATATGAGGTGAGACTGCTTTCTGAGGGGTTTTCTGTATTTTTGGCGAAAATTTTGAAAGAAGAAATATGCCGAATCCTTTTTTTCAGTTCAAGCAATTTGTGGTTTTTCATGATAAATGTGCCATGAAAGTGGGTACAGACGGAGTCTTGGTGGGCGCCTGGGCACAGGTGGAAAGGACTTCCCGTATCCTGGATATTGGTACCGGAAGCGGACTGATTGCCCTGATGCTGGCCCAGCGCAATCCGCAGGCTTTTGTCACGGCGGTCGACATTGACGAAGCGGCCGTAGAACAGGCACGGGAGAACGTGGCCCGTTCCCCTTGGGCTGACCGGATGGAAGTGACCCAGTTGGACATCCGGAAGGCTCCGGAAGAGTGGAAAGGCCGTTTTGACGCAATCGTATCGAATCCACCCTATTTTGTGGAATCGGTGAAATGCCCGCAGGCCCAGCGGAACACGGCTCGGCATACTGATGCGCTGGATTTTGAAGCACTTTTGGCAAAGGTTGCTTTCCTGCTCTCAGACGAAGGATGCTTTTCGGTGATACTTCCAGCCCAGGCGGCTTCTGATTTTGTAGCCTTAGCCCTGAAAGAGGGCTTGTCTCTTTCCCGTCAGACGTGGGTACATTCTCGTGCTGAACTTCCTCCGAAGCGTGTGTTGATGGCCTTTGTCAAATCGTCTTGCCTACAGACGGAAATCCGTCATTTAGCTATTGAGACCACACATCATGTCTATACGCCGGAGTTTAAGGAACTTGTCAAATCGTTCTACTTGGCCTTGTAGCAGGAAAGGTCATTTCTTGGAAAGTCTTCGCAAAATATGCTGGTTAAGCATCAGAAGTTGGCGGTGCTTCTGGGCGATGGTCGAGGTGAAGGGTTGCCGGCCAATGAAGTCCGTGAAATGTTGCAGGATGTTCAGCGGGGGAGAAGGCATTCGCCTGGGGCGAATCGGAGCGATGACTTGAAGTCCCTGATGGATGATTTCCACTTTCAAGTCTTTTCCTCCCATCGCTGGGTCCCCGTCGAAGTGGAACACCCCTTCTTTTTCCCGGTGAATGATGATGCTCTTTTCCTTCATCGTCTTGATGCGGCTGTTCTGGTCAAGGGTACGGGTAAACAATTGGATGGAAAGTGAAGGTACATCCAGCACGGTAAACGGTTCCAGGATGGTGATGTCCATCATTCCGTCGGTCAATGAGGCTTGCGGGGCAATGTACGCGTTGTTCCCATACTGGGAGGCGTTGGCGCAAGCAATCAGAAAGGCCTTGTAACGGACGGTGCCCGCTTCATTTTCAATTTCATAAGTTTCCGGCTGGTAGGTAAGGCTTTCATGGAGTGTGTTTTCCAGGTAAGTGAGCAGCCCTCTTTTCCCGGAATCTGCAAATTTCAGGCTTACGAACGCATCGAATCCCACTCCGCAAGTGCAGAAAAAAGGACGGTTGTCAATTCTTCCGTAATCAATGGTCTTGACTTTTCCGGCGTTCAATACCTTGATGGCCCCTCTGGGTTCCATGGGAATATGCAGGTGGCGTGCCAGTCCGTTGCCTGACCCACAGGGGATGATTCCCATGGCCGTATTGGTATGGATAAGCGCACGTCCTATTTCGTTGATGGTTCCGTCTCCGCCGATGGCTACCACGATATCTGTTCCTTCTGCGGCAGCCTGTGTGGCAATTTCAGAAGCATGTCCGGCGTATTCGGTCTTTCGGATAGAATACTCATACATGGATTGGTCCAGTTCTCGCTCGATAAGTTTTAGAATGAATTCTTTTCCATGTGTTCCGGAGATAGGGTTTACCACAAAAATGATTCGCTTTTTCGTATCCATAAGCCAGATTTAGATTTTGGGAGTACAAAAATAATATTATCTTTCTATTGGGAGGATGTTTTTGTGGATAATTAAACAGAAAACCAAAATTTTTAGGTGATTTGTGTCTGATTTTGGAGTTTTTTGTATCTTTGCACGTTCTTAGTAAAAACGTTGTGACGATACGGTTGCAAAGTGATAAAGTTTAACGTAAGCCGGGGTGCTTACCAGATACTTAAAATATGGGATTATTACAAGAAAAATTTAGCAAGTTCAGACTGCCTCAGATGTATATGGAAAGAGGCGTATATCCTTATTTCCGTGAAATAGATAGTGCACAAGACACAGAGGTAATGATGAGTGGGAAGAAGGTGCTGATGTTTGGTTCAAACTCTTATATGGGTCTGACTCACGATCAGCGAATTATTGATGCGGCCATTGCTGCCACCCGCAAATACGGTACGGGATGTGCAGGTTCCCGTTTGTTGAACGGAACACTTGATATCCACGTACAGTTGGAAAAAGAGTTGGCCGAATTCGTAGGAAAAGATGAAGCACTTTGTTTCTCCACAGGTTTTACGGTGAATGAAGGAGTGATTCCTCAGTTGGCCGGACGTGGCGATTACATCATTTGTGATGACCGTGACCACGCATCTATCGTGGACGGACGCCGTCTTTCTTTTGCTACTCAGTTGAAGTACAAGCATAATGACATGGAAGCGCTGGAAAAGGAACTCCAGAAATGCGAACCGGATGCCATCAAATTGATTGTGGTGGACAGCGTCTTCTCTATGGAAGGTGATTTGGCCAACTTGCCGGAAATCGTTCGTCTGAAGAAAAAATACAATGCCAGCATTTATGTGGATGAAGCTCACGGTCTGGGTGTATTCGGTAAGGAAGGCCGCGGTGTATGCGACCATTTCGGCGTAACGGACGACATCGACCTGATCATGGGTACGTTCAGTAAGTCATTGGCATCTATCGGTGGTTTCGTAGCTGGTGATAAGGATGTCATCAACTGGTTGCGTCACAATGCCCGTTCTTATATCTTCCAGGCCAGCAATACTCCGGCCGCTACGGCTGCCGCCAGAGAGGCTATCCGTATCTTCAAGACTGAACCGGAACGTCAGAAACATTTGTGGGAGATTACCAATTACGCCTTGAAGAGCTTCCGTGACGCTGGATTTGAAATCGGTGACACAGAGAGCCCGATTATCCCGTTGTACGTGCGCGATACGGACAAGACCTTCGAAGTGACCAAGTTGGCTTTCGATGAAGGTGTCTTCATCAATCCGGTAATCCCGCCGGCCTGTGCACCGCAGGATACACTGGTACGTTTCGCACTGATGGCTACTCATACTAAGGAACAGGTGGACTTCGCCATTGAAAAGCTGATTAAGTGCTTCAAACAACTGGATTTATTGAAATAATAAATTATATAGTTTGACTTTTTAAAGGACTTTGAAAGGAGGTTTTTACTATGGGAGCTGCAGGTAATAAAAAACCAAAAGGCATGCATAAAAAACATGCACCGGCTTATCAAGTAGAAGAGGCCATTCATGAAAATGACCTGAAAAAAGGAAAAAAGAAATAAATCGTTTGGCGGTTTATTTTGAAAAGGGTTATATTTAGAGTGTCCGATGCTTCGGCAAAGGAAACTCAAATATAACCCTTTTGTTATGCAAGTATGTTTTAACTGAAAATGATATGATACTGAATGAAAGAGACAGCCGCCATGAGCAAGTATTGCAGGTGGCACAACAGATGATGACGGCCGCACGTACGGCCCCCAAAGGGAAAGGCGTGGACATCATTGAAGTGGCAATGGTAACGGAAAGTAATATTCGCATCTTGTCGGATACAATGAAGCAGATGTATGAAGACAATGGTTTTAAATTCTTCTTACGGGATGCTGACAATATCCTTCAGGCAGAATGTATTGTACTGATTGGTACGCATGAACATCCGCAAGGGTTGAATTGCGGACATTGTGGATACGAAACTTGTGCCAGCCGCAAGGAAGGGGTTCCTTGTGCTATCAATAGTGTAGATGTAGGTATTGCCATCGGGTCAGCTTGTTCCGTAGCCGCCGACCATCGGGTGGATACGCGGGTCATGTTCTCGGCCGGTCTGGCGGCCCAGCAACTCGACTGGCTGGACGGATGCACCCAGGTGTATGCCATCCCCGTGAGTGCATCTTCCAAGAATCCGTTCTTCGACCGGAAGCCTAAGACAGAATGAATTTTTCTGCGGCATACGCCACGCCGTCTTCCTCATTCGACAGAGTGATGAAGTCGGCGTTTTCTTTTACCACGTCCTGCGCATTGGCCATAGCGATACCCAGTCCGGCGTATTTGATCATGGACAAGTCATTGAACCCGTCGCCGATGGCAATCATTTCTTCGCGCGATACCCTAATCTTTTCCAGCAGGCCCGCGAGTGACAGGGCCTTGTCGATGCCCTTTGGCACCAGTTCCAGGAAATAAGGCTCGGAGCGGAACACGCCCATGCGGTCTTTCAAATGTTCGTACATTTCTTTCTCCAGTACTGCCAACCGGGTAGGGTCGCCCACAATCAGGCATTTGGCAATGGGGTGCTTCACGGCCTCCAGGAAGTTGTCTACCTTCTTGATTTTCATTACGTTGAGCAGCGCCTCTTTCAGCACGTATTCATCGTCGGGCTTTTCGGTCAGCACATATTCCCCGTCGTAGGTCACGATGGCGAAATCGTTTTTCTTGGCGCATTCATACAGGTAGGGAAGCACCTCCGGGTCGAGGAGGTTCTTGCATATCACTTCCTTGGTCTTCCAGTCGGTGATTTCCCCGCCGTTATAGGCCAGGATGTATCCTTCGTATTTCTGAAGCTCCAGCTGTTCGGCTAAGGGCACGATGCCGTAGGTGGGCCGTCCGGAAGCCAGTATGATTTTTACTCCTTTTTCCTGCGCTTTGAGCAGTGTTTCACGAGTGTGAGGGGTAATTACTTTTTTCGAATTGGTAAGCGTACCGTCGAGGTCTAATGCTAATAGTTTGTATTTCATAAAATAGTACTGTGAATCGGGTGCAAAAATACGAAAAAAAGTCTAATGATGGAAATGCGGGAGCGGAAACGTGCACGGGAACAATGGGGGAGAGGGAGGGTGATATCAGGAAGAAAACTCTTTGTGTGATTGAAAAAGATAAAGACGTAGATTGGGAAACATGAAGCGTATTTCTATGTTTCGCATGGCGGAAACGTAGGTTTTTCCATTGGGAAACGTATGTTTTCGCGGGCAGGAACGTACGTTCCCCGAAAGCGAAACGTAGAAAATGGAAGGGTGGATGGCGGTATAGATAGGTAGGTTTTGAAGTTATGGATCTGATAGTCAGCTTGAAGGTGTTTACGGGTCCGATAAATGTGGGCTATTGAGGGAGACCTGTCAATTTTTTTTCGTATCTTTCGCAAGGAAGTTGATAACAGAATGTATATGAATATTTACGTGGATTTTTCTTTGAGATTGTTTGTGGCAGGCCTGATGGGGGTACTTATCGGTCTGGAACGAGAATACCGCGCAAAGGAGGCTGGTTACCGGACCCATTTCCTGGTGGCTTTGGGAAGCGCACTGATGATGATTGTATCGCAATACGGTTTTATGGATGTACTGGAAAAGGATCTGGTGCGGCTGGACCCGAGCCGGTTGGCGGCACAGGTGGTCAGCGGTATCGGTTTTATCGGAGCGGGTACCATTATTCTCTTGCAGAAGCAGGTGGTCCGTGGGTTGACCACGGCGGCAGGGGTGTGGGCCACCGCGGGCATCGGACTGGCCATCGGTGCGGGTATGTATCTGATTGGCATTCTGGCCACACTTCTGGCGCTGGCGGGCTTGGAGGTGCTCAGCTATTGCTTCAAGAGCGTGGGAATGCGGAATATGATTATTGAATTTACGGCAGGAAATCCGGAAGTTTTGAAGGCTGTGTCGGGCCGATTTAGTTCAGATGGCTTTCAGATTGCTTCTTATGAGATGAATAAAGTGTATGAGGATGGACGAGAGTTGTATCGTATCTCAATGGTGATACGGGCCAAACGGGCAAATGAAGAAGGATTGTTGCTCATGCTTTTGCATGATTTTCCGGATATTACGGTAAACCGAATCGTGTGATGCGATTAAAAAAGTGACAGAAAAGGCCATTGAATGTGCAAGTTGGTGGCATTCAATGGCCCTTTTGTCATCCGATATAGACGTTGACATGTAGGAATAAGCGGTCTTGTTTTTCGTCGATGTCGAAATCTATTTTGTCTTCGCGTGCCAGCCACCCGATTGCGGCATTTAAATCTCTGTCGGACAATCCGGATTCTTTTTTCAGTCTCTCGTATTCCCAGTGTGCGTTGTCGGAGAGCAGTTTCCAGATAATGCCGGCATTTGTTCCAATGTGAGCCTTGTCCATCATAGTTTTTGAATTTAAATTGTTTTATTTGTTTACTGTCACGGCGAAGATATAAATATTTTGTTGTTACAGCAAGTTTTTTAGTTGTCAAATTTATGTTATGTGTGGCATTTTGTGAACATTTTCGGGGGATTTGGGATAGTATTACAGAAATGTGACAACTCTTTCTCGGACGGGGAGGTATTTTTATTCTTCATACCGTATCCTATTCCATTTTTTTCTTATAACTTTGCGTCAAGTAAAAAACGAGAATTATGAGAAGACATAAAATAAACTGGAAAGTTCCTAAAGGAGCGGAGTTGACCGAATTGGACAAGAAGGTGCTGTACTATCAGGACAGAGGCCATTTGGTTCCTACTCGCCAGTTGATCAAGACTCCGGAGCAGATTGAAGGCATCCGTCGCAGTGGAGTCATCAATACAGGGGTGCTTGATTTGGTGGAAAAAGAAATCCATGCCGGAATGAGTACGGCGGATATAGACAAGATGGTGTACGAATATACCAAAGATCATGGCGCTATCCCGGCTTGCTTGGGCTATGAAGGTTTTCCAAAAAGCTGTTGCACGTCCATCAATGAGGTGGTGTGCCACGGTATCCCGAACGAGGAAGAAATCTTGGAAGAAGGCGATATCATCAATGTGGATTGTACGACCATTTTGGACGGGTATTATGCGGATGCTTCTCGTATGTTCATTATCGGAAAGACCACTCCACAGAAGGAAAAACTGGTACGTGTGGCCAAGGAATGCTTGGAAATCGGTATGGAGGCAGCCAAACCCTATAGCTTTGTGGGCGACATCGGCCATGCCATTGAAAAACATGCCAAGAAAAACGGTTTTTCGGTAGTACGCGACTTATGCGGACACGGAGTAGGACTGGAATTTCATGAGGAACCGGATGTAGAGCACTTCGGTAAGAAAGGTACCGGCATGCTGCTCGTACCAGGCATGGTATTTACTATCGAGCCGATGATCAACATGGGAACTTGGGAAGTGTTTATTGACGAAGAAGACGGTTGGACCGTAGTGACGGAAGATGAGCTTCCTTCTGCACAATGGGAACATACTTTCGTGATGACGGAACAAGGTCTTGAAATATTGACGCATTAATATTAATATATTAAGGTATAAAGACATTTTATGAGTACGATAATATTAGGAATTGAATCTTCTTGTGATGATACTTCGGCTGCGGTAATCAAAGACGGCTTTCTGCTGTCCAGTGTAATTGCCAGTCAGGCAGTACACGAAGCGTATGGGGGCGTAGTTCCCGAACTGGCTTCGCGGGCACATCAGCAGAACATAGTGCCGGTGGTGCATGAGACGTTGAAGCGGGCTGGGGTGACCAAGGAAGAGCTGAGTGCGGTGGCTTTTACCCGCGGACCGGGACTGATGGGTTCTTTGCTGGTAGGAGTATCATTTGCCAAAGGGTTTGCTCGTGCACTAGGTATTCCGATGGTGGAAGTGAACCATCTGCAAGGACATGTGATGGCTCATTTCATTAAGGAACCTGATGGCGAGAACGTGCAGCCGAGTTTACCTTTCATCTGTCTGTTGGTATCAGGTGGAAATTCACAGATTATCCGTGTGAATGCCTACAATGACATGGAGGTATTGGGACAGACTATCGATGATGCGGCAGGAGAGGCCATCGACAAATGTTCTAAGGTGATGGGACTGGGCTATCCGGGTGGACCGATTATTGACAAGCTGGCACGCCAGGGTAATCCGAATGCGTATACGTTCAGTAAACCGCATATTCCGGGATACAACTACAGTTTCAGCGGCTTGAAGACCTCTTTCTTGTATTCGCTTAAGGAATGGGTGAAAGAAGATCCGGATTTTGTGGAACACCACAAGACTGATTTGGCAGCTTCGCTGGAGAAAACCATCGTAGACATCCTGATGGACAAGCTTCGCAAGGTGGTGAAAGATACAGGCATCAAGGAAGTAGCTGTGGCCGGCGGGGTATCGGCCAACAACGGACTTCGCAATGCTTTTCGCGAACATGCCAAGAAGTATGGCTGGAACATCTTCATCCCGAAGTTTGGCTATACCACCGACAATGCGGCCATGATTGCTATTACAGGATATTATAAATTTTTGGACAAGGATTTTTGCACGATAGACAAGCCCGCTTATTCACGGGTAACCATTAAGTAACAATTTAGAAAAAAGAGATTATGTCAGTAGAAACCAAAACACTAAGTAAGGAGATAAGTGAAATCTTCTGGAGAGAAGGTTTTACATTGGCTACCGCTGAAAGCTGTACGGCAGGTAATGTGGCAGCCATTATAACTGCTATCCCAGGTAGTTCTCGTTTCTATAAAGGTGGAATTATCGCCTATTCAAATGAGGTGAAGGTGAATCACTTGCATGTGAATGCAGAAACATTGGAAAAATATGGGGCTGTAAGTGAAGAAACCGTGGTAGAAATGGTGAAAGGAGCCATTGAAGCTTTGAATACGGATTATGCTGTAGCCACATCAGGTATTGCAGGACCGGCTGGAGGTACTCCGGAAAAGCCTGTAGGTACTATTTGGGTGGCTGCCGGCTCGAAAGAAAAGGTGCTCACGGCTATGTTAAGCGAAGACGAAGGTCGTGAGAAAAATATTCAGGCTGCAACGGCCAAAACTCTTCAATTATTGCTGGATTTGTGTCAAAATCAAGAAAATGAGGAGTAAAAGTGCAATTTATTGGTGAAAGATTTGCTTATATAAAATAAAATCACTTACTTTGCACTCCGTTTGAGAGAACCATGGAATAAAACTATAAAAACTAGATAGAAATGTCGAAAATTTGTCAAATTACCGGAAAGAAAGCCTTGATAGGCAACAACGTTTCACACTCTAAGAGAAGAACAAAAAGAACTTTTGATGTGAACTTGTTTACTAAGAAATTCTACTATGTAGAACAGGATTGCTGGATTAGCCTGAATATCTGTGCTAACGGCTTGCGAGTTATTAACAAAAAAGGCCTGGATGCAGCGCTGAATGAAGCAGTGGCAAAAGGCTATTGTGATTGGAAAACTATCAAAATTATTGGTTAATTAAAAGGAGAGAAAGACTATGGCTAAGAAAGCTAAAGGAAACAGAGTACAGGTAATCCTTGAATGCACAGAAATGAAGGATAGTGGTATGCCGGGAACTTCTCGTTATATTACAACAAAGAACAGAAAAAATACCACTGAAAGATTGGAACTGAAAAAGTACAATCCTATTTTGAAAAGAGTAACAGTTCATAAAGAAATTAAATAATAACAGACCATGGCAAAGAAAACAGTCGCAACCCTTCAGACAGGTAAAGAAGGCCGTTCTTATACTAAGGTTATCAAAATGGTTAAGTCTCCGAAAACAGGTGCTTACGTTTTTGACGAACAGATGGTTCCTAACGATAAAGTTCAGGACTTCTTCAAGAAATAATTTAGCGAGTCAATTATAAAATGCTAAATAAAAGTTCCTTTCATTTCAATATGAAAGGAACTTTTTTTTGTGTGTAAACTATAATAGTTTTATCTTTGTGTCAGAAACTGATAAAAGTTATGTTGTATGGGATTTTTTAGTTTTTTCTCAAAGGAAAAAAAAGAGACGTTAGACAAAGGATTGTCTAAAACCAAAGAAAGTGTATTCAGCAAGATTGCACGTGCAGTAGCTGGAAAGTCGAAGGTAGACGACGAGGTGTTGGACAATCTGGAAGAGGTACTTATCACGTCTGATGTAGGAGTAGAAACTACGCTGAATATTATCAAGCGCATTGAAGCCAGGGTATCGAAAGATAAGTATGTCAATACCCAGGAACTGAATAATATTCTTCGGGAAGAAATCGCGGCACTGCTGATGGAAAACAATACGGTGGATACGGCAGATTTTGACGTGCCACAGGATAAGACACCGTATGTCATCATGGTAGTGGGTGTGAACGGAGTAGGAAAGACTACAACCATTGGAAAACTGGCTTATCAGTTCAAGAAAGCAGGAAAGAAAGTTTATTTGGGTGCAGCCGATACGTTCCGTGCAGCCGCTGTGGAGCAGCTGGACATTTGGGGTGAACGGGTAGGTGTGCCAGTGATTAAGCAGAAAATGGGAGCCGATCCGGCTTCGGTGGCTTTCGACACGCTGAGTTCGGCCAAGGCCAATAATGCGGATGTAGTCATTATTGATACGGCAGGCCGTCTGCACAATAAAATAGGCTTGATGAACGAGCTGACCAAAATCAAGAACGTGATGAAGAAGGTGGTTCCCGATGCACCGCATGAGGTATTGCTGGTGCTCGACGGTTCTACCGGACAGAATGCATTTGAACAAGCCAAGCAGTTTACGCTGGCCACGGAGGTAACGGCAATGGCCATTACCAAGCTTGACGGAACCGCCAAGGGTGGCGTGGTCATCGGCATTTCCGACCAGTTTAAGATTCCGGTAAAATACATCGGGCTGGGAGAAGGAATTGAAGATCTTCAGGTCTTCCGTCGCCGGGAATTCGTGGATTCGTTGTTTGGCTCAACCACAGAGAAATGAGAAAGAATACAATTGATATTATTACATTAGGGTGTTCAAAAAATCTGGTGGATTCTGAAAAGCTGATGAAACAGCTGGAAGCCAATGGATACAAAGTGACGCACGACAGTGCCCACCCTCAGGGAGAAATAGCCGTCATTAATACGTGCGGTTTTATTGGCGATGCCAAGGAAGAGTCCATCAACATGATACTGGAGTTCTGTCAGGCCAAGGAAGAAGGCCGGCTGAAGAAACTCTATGTGATGGGCTGTCTGTCAGAACGTTATCTGAAGGATTTGCAGATGGAGATTCCGCAGGTGGACAAGTTTTATGGGAAGTTCAACTGGAATGAGTTGCTGGCCGATTTGGGCAAGGCATATCATTCAGAATTTGCCATCGAACGTCATTTGACTACCCCTAAGCACTATGCCTACTTGAAGATTTCGGAAGGCTGCGACCGTAAGTGTGCGTATTGTGCCATTCCTATTATTACCGGAAAACATGTATCCCGTCCGATGGAAGAGATTCTGGACGAGGTGCGTCTGTTGGTGTCGGAAGGAGTGAAAGAATTCCAGGTCATTGCGCAAGAGTTGACTTATTACGGCGTGGATTTGTATAAGAAACAGATGTTGCCGGAGCTGATTGAGCAGATGGCGCATATTCCGGGTGTGGAATGGATTCGTCTGCATTATGCTTATCCAGCTCACTTCCCGGAAGACTTGTTCCGTGTGATGCGGGAAAATGACAACGTGTGCAAGTACATGGACATTGCCTTGCAGCACATCAGCGACAATATGCTGGAGAAAATGCGTCGTCATGTGACGAAGGAGGAGACGTATCGTCTGATTGAAAAGTTCCGTCAGGAGGTACCGGGTATTCATTTGCGTACTACACTGATGGTGGGGCATCCCGGAGAAACAGAGCAGGACTTTGAAGAACTGAAGGAGTTTGTGCGCAAGGCTCGTTTTGAACGTATGGGTGCATTTGCTTATTCGGAAGAGGAAGGAACCTATTCGGCCAAGCATTACAAGGATGAGATACCTCAGGAAGTAAAGTTGCAGCGTTTGGATGAACTGATGGCGTTGCAGCAGGAAATTTCGGCCGAACTGGCTCACCAGAAAATCGGACAGGAGTTCAAGGTTATCATCGACCGGAAAGAAGGCGACTATTACATCGGCCGTACGCAATTTGATTCACCGGAAGTAGATCCGGAAGTTTTGATTGAAGCGGGAGAACATCGCTTGAAGACCGGTACTTTCCACCGCGTGAAGGTGTATGATGCAGATGATTTTGATTTGTATGCAAGAATAGTAAAATAATCCAATGACAAACAAGGAATTCATAGAGGAACTTTCCCGCCGTGTGAACAGGCCGGGAAAGGAGACGGCTTCTTTGGTGGCTTCGTTTACCGAATGTATGTCGCAGGCTTTGCAGGATGACAAGACGGTCAGTCTGCAAGGGTTCGGCGCGTTTGAGGTGAAGAAGAAGATGGAACGTATCTCTGTGAATCCTGTGACTCGTCAACGTTTTTTAGTGCCTCCCAAATTGACGCTGGCCTTCAAGCCGAGCGCAGCTCTGAAAGAAAAGTTTAAAAACGTGTCCACTGATGAATGAGAAAATAACCTTACAAGAACTTGTGGAATTGTTTGCGCAGAAATGCCAGTTGAATGAGGCAGATGCGGAACTATTTGTGAAGGAGTTCCTCTCCTTGATTGAGGAAGCCTTGACACGCGACAAGTATGTAAAGGTGAAAGGGCTGGGCACGTTTAAGCTTATCAATATCGAGGCCCGGAAAAGCGTGGATGTAAACACGGGGGAAGCCATTGAAATCAAGGGACATACCCGTGTATCGTTCATCCCGGAAGCGGGGTTGCGAGACCTGATCAACAAACCTTTTGCACATTTCCAGTCGGTGCTGCTCAAAGATGAGGTGCATTTTGCTGACCTCCCGGAAGAAGGTGTACTGCCGGAGGGGGAAGAAGAAGAATCGGAATCTGATACAGATACGACAGAAACTGATGTGGTTTCTTCTTCCATCGAACAGCAGCCGGAGGCATCGTGTCCGGAAGTAGCGGCCACTCCGTCGGTGGAAGAGAAAGAAAAACCGGCGGAAGCAGCGGATACAGAAACGCTTGTGCAGGAAATGGACATTCCAGAAGCTGATGCGGCTGTACCGGAAAGAGAAACGGAACGACACATTCCGTGGTGTATGATTGCTTCAATTCTGTTGGTCGGTATCTTTATAGGAGGATTGATTACCTGGGCGTTGACTTCTGGACGGCGGTATGTACCGGAAGAAGTGGTGGAGTACCTGATGCGGCAGGAACAGCAGCAGAAAGTAGCTCCTGTCGTGCCAGATTCTTCCAAGGTGGCAGATACTTTGACGGTGAAAGTGGATTCATCCCAGATAGAGAGAGGGCAGCGTCCGGATACGGTAAAGCAAGAGCAGAAGGTGGTGACCGCAACTCCTGTCCAAACGGAAAAAAATGAAACGAAGGCCGTGGTACCAAAGCAGGAAACTTTGGCTGATACGGTGGAATACCAGATTACAGGTACGCAGACTTCTTACACACTCCGTCCCGGAGAAAGCTTGGTACGGGTGGCCTTGAAGTTCTATGGCAACAAGAAATTGTGGCCTTATTTGGTGAAGCATAATAAGTCTATCATCAAGAATCCGGACAATGTGCCGGTGGGTACTACTATCCAGATTCCACAACTGACTCCTAAAAAATAGAGAATGGCCTTGTTTCAATCGAAACAGGGCCTTTTTAATCTTCTTTAGTTCAATAAGCCTTAAAAGGGGAAAACAGTCTATATTTTTTTATCAAAATTTATTGTGCCTGTTAATGGAATGCCTTAATTTTGGGGTGTCCTTTTAGGCATAGGTATAGAAAGGGCTTTTTTTAATGAAAAAAATAGGAACTAAAATAGAAGAAAATTATGGCTGAAGCTATTGACATTCGTGAATTAAACGAACGTATCGAACGCCAGAGCGCATTCGTAACTAACCTGATGGAAGGAATGAATCAGGTAATCGTAGGTCAAAAACACCTCATCGAATCTTTGTTGATCGGGTTGCTTTCCGACGGACATATCCTGTTGGAAGGTGTGCCGGGTTTGGCAAAAACATTGGCGATTAAGACTCTTGCCTCATTGATAGACTCCAAATACAGTCGTGTGCAGTTTACTCCTGATTTGCTGCCGGCCGATATTATCGGTACCATGATTTACAGTCAGAAGGATGAACAGTTCATCGCCAACAAGGGACCTATTTTCGCCAATTTTGTATTGGCCGATGAAATTAACCGTGCCCCGGCGAAAGTGCAGAGTGCTTTGCTCGAGGCCATGCAGGAACGTCAGGTGACACTGGGCAAGCAGACGTTCGCTTTACCGAAACCTTTCTTGGTAATGGCTACACAGAACCCGATTGAACAGGAAGGTACCTATCCGCTGCCGGAAGCACAGGTGGACCGTTTCATGCTGAAGGTTATCATCGATTATCCGAAGTTAGAAGAGGAAAAGAAGATTGTCCGTCAGAACATTTCCGGCGAACGCGTGGAAATCCGTCCGATTCTGAAGGCTGAAGACATCATTGCAGCCCGCGAAGTGGTTCGCCAGGTATATCTCGATGAAAAAATTGAACAATATATTGCCGACATCGTGTTTGCTACTCGTTACCCGGAAAAATATGATTTGAAAGACCTGAAGGGCCTGATTGGCTTCGGTGGTTCTCCGCGTGCGTCTATCAACTTGGCATTGGCTGCCCGCAGCTATGCCTTCATCAAACGCCGTGGTTACGTGATTCCGGAAGATGTGCGTGCTGTGGCACATGATGTACTCCGTCACCGTATCGGATTGACTTACGAGGCAGAAGCGACCAATGTGACTTCCGACGAAATCGTCAGCAAGATTCTGAACAAGGTGGAAGTACCCTGATGCCCGCCGCCTGATATCGGGGCAGACGGGAAGGAGAGTGTTCCCGTCGGCATTTATCCGCAGCGGAAAAGCTGCATAGATTATAAACGATTCAACCGTGTTCCTCGGCCGATTCCGCAGGGGCACGGTCAAATACTAAAGGAATGGAGACAAGTGAACTTTTAAAGCGTGTCCGTCAGATTGAAATCAAGACGAGGGGACTTTCGAGCAATATTTTTGCCGGCCAGTATCATTCGGCCTTCAAGGGTCGGGGTATGGCGTTCTCCGAAGTCCGGGAATATCAGTTTGGGGACGACGTGCGCGATATAGACTGGAATGTGACCGCTCGCTTCGACAAACCATTCGTGAAAGTCTTTGAGGAGGAACGTGAACTGACGGTCATGCTGTTGGTGGATGTGTCTAACAGTCTGGATTTCGGTACCATCAAGCAGCTGAAGAAGGATATGGTGACGGAAATTGCCGCCACGCTTGCTTTTTCTGCCATCCAGAACAACGATAAGATTGGCGTGATTTTCTTTTCCGACCGGATTGAGAAATTCATCCCTCCTAAGAAAGGCCGCAAGCACATCTTGTATATTATCCGTGAGCTGCTTGATTTCAAGCCCGAAAGCCAGCGGACCAATTTGCAGTGTGCCATCGAGTACCTGACGAATGTGTTGAAGAAACGCTGTACGGCATTCATCCTCAGCGATTTTATCGACGACAGGGACTTCCAGAATGCATTGACCATTGCCAACCGGAAGCACGATGTGGTGGCGGTACAGGTGTACGACCGCCGACTGGAAGAGCTTCCCGATGTGGGCCTGATGCTGGTACGCGATGCGGAAACGGGTCATGAACAGTGGATTGACACTTCTTCCAAGGCGTTGCGGAATGCACATCACGCCTGGTGGAAGGAGAGACAGCAGAAGCTGAACGAAACCTTCACCCACAGCAATGTGGATTCTGTGTCTGTCCGTACGGATCAGGATTATGTGAAGGCGTTGTTGAATTTATTTGCGAAACGAAACTGACAGTTGACATGAGACATTTTTTATTATATTGTACGAAAATGATAAAGGCATGTTGTTGCGCACTGCTGATTTTGTGCGGTACGTCTGGTTTGAAAGCCCAGTCGGTGACGGTGGAAGCGACTATCGATTCTCTTCAGCTGCTGATTGGAGAACAGGCCAAGATTAAGTTGCAGGTCAGCATGGATGCCAACCAGAAACTGAGGTTGCCGCTGCTTCGTGACACACTGGTTAGGGGAGTGGAGATTTTGGATGTGGCTAAACCGGATACCCAATTGCTCAACGACAACAAGCGTTGGTTGATTTCACAGGAATATACGGTGACTTCATTCGACTCGGCTTTGTATTACCTGCCGCCGTTCGAAGTACTGGTCAATGACAAGGCCTACCGTTCCAAGGCGCTGGCCCTGAAGGTGTATTCCATTCCGGTGGATACGTTGCATCCCGACCAGTTCTTTGGCCCGAAGTCTATTCAGGAAGTACCTCTCACTTGGGATGACTTGGCACCACTGGTGTATTCCATCCTGTTGTTCATCGCATTGGGAGTGGTGACCGTCTTCTTTGTCATCCGCTATCGTGACAACAAGCCGATTATCAAGATTATCAAGATAGAACCGAAGTTGCCTCCTCATTTGGCTGCTATGAAGAAGATTGAGACCATCAAGGCCGACAAGACTGCCAAACGGGAGGATCCGAAGGCATATTACACGGAACTGACCGATGTGATTCGTGTATATATAAAGGAACGTTTTGGTTTCAATGCCATGGAAATGACTTCTTCGGAAATTATCGACCGACTGATGGAGGAGAAGGACAAGGATTCTATCCGTGATTTGAAAACCATGTTTGAA
Source organism: Bacteroides mediterraneensis (assembly GCF_016900355.1). Taxonomy (GTDB): domain Bacteria; phylum Bacteroidota; class Bacteroidia; order Bacteroidales; family Bacteroidaceae; genus Phocaeicola. Next base: position 86,096 of record NZ_JACJKA010000013.1, read on the forward strand.
ACGGCCGACCTGGTGAAGTTTGCCAAATATGCGCCATTGATGAATGAGAACGACATGAACTTGGTGAATGCCGTGGATTTCATCAATCAGACCAAGATAGAGGAAGATCCGAACGCCAAGAAGGAGCCGACAGAAATCAAGGTGGAGGAAAAACGTTCCAAACAGGGACGGATTGTACTGCTCTGCAGCATTGCCATTACGGGTATTGCCGCATTGATTGCTTTATATCTGTCTGTGCGTCACCTCATCGACCTCTTTTTTTAATTTTAAAATGAGTTGAGACTATGATTTTTGCGAATATAGAATATCTGTTCCTGCTGTTGCTGCTGATTCCGTATATCGTGTGGTACGTGATGCGCCGCAAAAAAACGGAACCGACCATGCAGGTATCCACCACACGGATGTACATGCAGGCTCCGCGCAGTTGGAAGGTGTATTTGCTGCATGCGCCGTTCGTGCTCCGTATCTTGACGTTTGTGATGATTGTGCTGGTGCTGGCACGCCCGCAGACTACGGATAACTGGCAGAACACGGAGATTGAAGGTATCGACATCATGCTGGCGGTCGACGTATCGACCAGTATGCTGGCAGAGGACTTGAAGCCGAACCGTATCGAGGCGGCCAAGCAGGTGGCAGCAGAGTTTATCAATGGACGTCCGAACGACAACATCGGTCTGACGATCTTTGCAGGAGAGGCTTTTACGCAGTGTCCGCTGACGGTCGACCACGGGGTGTTGCTGAACTTGTTCCAGAGTGTGGGCTGTGATATGGTGCAGCGCGGAATGATTGAAGATGGTACGGCACTGGGTATGGGACTGGCTAACGCAGTGAGCCGTCTGAAAGACAGCAAGGCCAAGTCGAAGGTGATTATCCTGCTGACGGATGGTGTGAACAACCGGGGAGACATCTCTCCGCTGACGGCGGCCGAGATTGCCAAGCAGTTTGGCATCCGCGTGTACACCATCGGTGTAGGAACCAACGGAACGGCACCTTATCCGATGCAGACTTATGCGGGTGTGCAGTATGTGCAGATGCCGGTAGAAATCGACGAACAGACCATGAGTCAGATTGCGGGTACTACTAACGGAAACTATTTCCGGGCCACCAGCAATACCAAGCTGAAAGAAGTATACCGCGAGATTGACAAACTGGAAAAAACGAAACTGAACGTGAAGGAATTCAGCAAGCGCGAGGAGGCTTATCAGGTGTTTGCCCTGATTGCGTTCCTGAGCATCCTGCTTGAAATCCTGTTGCGGAATACAGTATTAAAGAAAATACCTTAAAAGAAGAAGCCATGTTTCGATTTGGAGAACCTCAATATTTATATTTACTGATTGTGCTGCCCTTGCTGGCTGTGTTCTATTTTTATACGAACTACCGCCTCCGCAAGCGTTTGCGCGAATACGGTAGTCCGGAACTGCTGGCACACTTGATGCCGGATGTGTCCAAATACCGTCCCGATGTCAAGTTCTGGCTGACTTTTGCCGCACTGGCCATGGTGATTTTCATGCTGGCCCGTCCGCAGTTCGGTTCTAAGATGGAGACGGTGAAACGGCAAGGTGTGGAAACCGTGGTGGCACTGGATATTTCAAACTCCATGTTGGCAGAGGATGTCACTCCCAGCCGTCTGGAGAAGTCGAAGAAACTGATTTCCCGTCTGGTGGAAACCTTCAACAACGACAAGGTGGCCATGATTGTGTTTGCGGGTCAGGCCTTTACACAGCTCCCGATTACGAGCGATTATGTATCGGCCAAGATGTTCTTGGAAACCATCTCCCCGTCGTTGATAACCACGCAGGGTACGGATATCGGCGGGGCCATCGACCTGGCCATGAAAAGTTTCACGCCGAATGAAGGCGTAGGAAGAGCCATCGTGCTGATTACGGATGGAGAAAACCACGAGGGAGGAGCGATAGAAGCTGCACAGGCAGCCGCCAAGAAAGGAATCCGCGTGTTTGTGTTGGGTGTTGGTTCACCCGACGGTTCACCCATTCCGATGGAAGGCAGCAACGAGTTCCGCCGCGACAAGGACGGCAACGTGATTGTGACCCGTTTGAACGAACAGATGTGTCAGGAAATCGCCAAGGCGGGAAACGGCATTTATGTGCGGGTGGACAACACCAACAATGCGGAGAGAGCCTTGAACGCGGAAATCAACAAACTGGCAAAGGCGGACGTGGAGACGCAGGTCTTTACGGAATTCGACGAGCAGTTCCAGGTACTGGCCTGGTTGGCTATCTTGTTGTTGGCTGCCGACCTGATGATTCTGAACCGCAAGAATCCGCTTTTCAAGAATGTGAAACTCTTTAAATGAAATTGGAGATGAAAGTGAAAGGATATATGCTGTGTATGTGCCTGGCCATGACTGCTGTGGCGGGTTACGCACAGAAAACAGACCGTGATTATCTGCGGAGCGGCAACAAACTCTACAAGGACAGTTTGTTTGTCAAGGCAGAAGTGGACTACCGGAAGGCACTGGAACTGAATCCCAAGTCGGCCGATGCCATGTACAACCTAGGCAATGCGTTGCTGATGCAGCAGAAGGGGAAGGAGGCCATGGAACAGTTTACCGCCGCTTCGAAGGTTGAAAAGGACAAGATGAAGCTGGCGCAGATTTACCATAACATGGGCGTTATCTTGCAGTCGTCCAAACAGTTGCCGCAGTGTATCGAAGCCTATAAGGAATCCCTGCGCAACAATCCGAAGGACAATGAAACCCGCTACAATCTGGCACTGGCGCAGAAGCAGTTGAAAGACCAGCAGCAGAACCAGCAGAATCAGGACCAAAAACAGAACAAGCAGGATCAGAAGCAGGACGACAAGCAGCAGAACAAAGACCAGCAAGACCAAAACAAGAAGGACCAGCAGAATCCGCAGCAACCGCAGCAAAATCAGAACCAGATGTCGAAAGAGAATGCCGAACAGTTGCTCAACGCCGCTATGCAGGACGAAAAGAACGTGCAGGACAAGGTGAAGAAGCAGATTCAGGTGCGGGGCCGCAAGCTGGAGAAAGACTGGTAAGCCAGCAGAGATGAAGAACAAACGAATAATTATAAATTAAAGAAGAATGCGAAAGATAATATTCTTACTTTTTACGATACTTGCCGTAGGACAGGTGAAGGCCGACAACGTACGGTTTGTGGCGGAAGCTGCCGACGTGGTGGTCAGTGGTGACCAGGTACGTCTGGTGTTCACGGTCAATTCGCAAGATATCAAGGATTTCCGGGCTCCATCCATCAAGGGATTCGATGTGCTGATGGGACCGAGCCGTTCTCAGCAGAGCAGTATTCAGATTATCAATGGAAAACGTACGTCGAGCAGTTCGACGGCGTTTACCTATATTCTGATGGCTGGAAATCCAGGTACGTATACCATTCCGTCGGCCAGTGTAGAGGTCGATGGCAAGAAGGTGTTTTCCAATACCTTGACTATTAAAGTGCTTCCACAGGATCAGGCTTCAAAAGGTGGAAATAGCGGAGGGGGTAGTTCTTCTCGGAGTCAGGTGGCAGGAAGCCGGATTACGTCTAATGATTTGTTTATCACGGCTACAGCTAGCAAGACGACCGTACACGAACAGGAAGCCATTCTGTTGACTTACAAAGTATATACAGTGGTGAACCTTCGCCAGTTGTATGGTAAGATGCCCGATTTGAAGGGTTTCCATACTCAGGAAGTGGAATTGCCGCAGCAGAAGACTTTCACGCTGGAGCATTATAAGGGACGGAATTACAATACGACGGTGTGGAGCCAGTATGTACTGTTCCCGCAGCAGACCGGCAAACTGGAGATTCCTTCCATCACGTTCGATGGGGTGATTGCCCAGCAGACAGCTTCCGAAGACCCGTTTGACGCGTTCTTCAATGGCGTAGGATATGTAGAGGTGAAAAAGAAAATCACTACCCCCAAGCTGGTCATTAACGTGCAGCCGCTTCCGGCCAAACCTGCCGGATTCTCGGGTGCGGTGGGTGACTTCAAGCTGGCTTCGTCTATCAACGCTACCGACGTGAAGACCAACGATGCCGTAACCATCAAGCTGACCCTGACGGGTACGGGCAACATGAAACTGATTAGCACACCCGACATCAAGTTCCCGCAGGATTTTGAGGTGTATGATCCGAAAGTGACCGACAACTACAAGCTGACCAGCAGCGGACTGACAGGTACAAAAACCTTTGAATATCTGGCTATTCCGCGCCATGCCGGTAACTTTACCGTTCCGGCAGTGGAATTCACCTACTTCGACCTGAAGAGCAACAGTTACAAGACGCTTAAGACAGAGTCCTATGACTTGAAAGTAGCAAAGGGACAAGGCAATGCCGATCAAGTGATTGCGGATTTCACCAACAAGGAGAATGTGAAGATGCTGGGCAAGGATGTCCGCTTCATTAAGTTGGGTAATACGACCCTCCGTCCGAAAGGTGAATTCTTCTTCGGCACTGTAGGCTATTACTTGTGCTATCTAATTCCGTTGCTGCTGTTCATCGTCTTTGCGGTAATTTATCGCCAGAAGGCTCTCGACAATGCCAACGTGGCCAAGATGAAGACCAAGAAGGCCAACAAGGTAGCTACCCGCCGTATGAAACTGGCCGGCAAGCTGTTGGCTGAAAATAAGAAGAATGAGTTCTACGATGAAGTGCTGAAGGCGTTGTGGGGATACATCAGCGACAAGCTCAGTATTCCGGCGTCACAGCTTTCAAAAGACAACATCGAAGCTGAACTGACCAATTACGGCGTAGAGGAGGCTTTGATTGCCGAGTTCATTGGGGTGCTCAATGAATGTGAATACGCACGCTATGCGCCGGGTGACGAGAACGAGGCCATGGACAAGGTTTATTCCGCTTCCGTGGAAGTGATCAGCAAAATGGAAAACAGTATCAAACATTAAAAACGGATAGGAGAGCAACTAAATATGAAGAAATTGTCTTTACTATTGATTGGACTGATTGGGTGCATCCAGTTTGCGATGGCAGCTCCTACGAAGGCAGAAGCTGACCAGGCATATCAGAAGGAGAAGTTCAGTGAAGCCGTTGGTATGTACGAGCAAATCTTGCAGACGCAGGGCGAGTCGGCCGATATCTATTATAATCTGGGTAATGCCTACTTCAAGATGAAGAACACGCCCAAGGCAGTGCTCAACTACGAGCGGGCACTTTTGCTGAGCCCGGGAGATGCCGATATCCGCTTTAACCTGGATATGGCTCGGAGCAAGACGGTGGATAACATCACGCCGACAGCTGAGGTGTTCATCGTCACTTGGTATAAGTCGCTGGTCAACCTGATGAGCGAGAAAAGCTGGGGTTATGTGGGAATTTTCTCCTTCATTCTTTTGCTGATTGGAGTTTCTTTCTATATCTTCGGCAATCGTCTTTGGATTAAGAAGACCGGATTCATCGGAGGAGTGGTGTTCTTGGTGGTAACAATCTTGGCCAATGTCTTTGCCAGCGAGCAGAAAGCTGAACTTGTAAACCGGACAGGTGCCATTGTGATGGAACCGACCATCAATGTCAAGAGTACGCCGAATGAAAGCGGTACCGACCTCTTTGTGCTTCACGAAGGAACGAAAGTCTTCATTGAAGATAATTCCATGAAGGGCTGGAAAGAAATCCGCCTGGAAGACGGCAACAAAGGTTGGGTGAAGACGGAAGCAATAGAAATCATTTAATTCAATTATTGAAAGATGGCAGGCATACAGCAACTCATAGAGGCCGACAAGGCACTGTTGCTTTCGTGGAACGGAAGCAACTCTCTGTTTTGGGACGGATTCATGTGGACGGTGACCGATACCCGCACATGGATTGCGGCCATGGTGGTGTTGCTGTATGTCATTTTCAAGAACAACCGGATTCAGCAGGGCATTGTCATCACGCTGATGATTGGACTCTGTGTGCTGGTGGCCGATCAGCTGGCTTCCGGACTCTGTAAGCCTTATTTCATGCGTTTCCGGCCCACGCAAGATCCGGAACTGATGTATATGGTGCAGACGGTCAACGGTTACCGGGGCGGCTTGTACGGCTTTATTTCCAGTCATGCAGCCAATACCTTTGCCGTGGCCATGTTCGTGTCATTGCTGGTGCGTTACCTGCCTTTTACGTGCATGATGTTCCTTTGGGCATTGATACCTTCTTATTCTCGCATTTATTTGGGAGTGCATTATCCTGGTGATATTTTGTGCGGAGCCTTGGTCGGATTGGCTGTCGGTGGGCTATTGTATTTGCTGTATGCTTATATTTGCCGGCGCTTTTTCGATAGTCCGCAATACATTTCTACCCAGTATACTCGTAGCGGATATACGATAGACGATGTATCTATGCTTCATGCCATACTTATTTTGACTTATCTTTATGCGGTCATTAAGGGGATGATGGTGGCAAAAAGTCTGCATTTTTAATCTGAAAGAAAGATATTTTCAAAAAAAACAAATTGAAAGTTTGCGCTGTCACAATCTTTTGCTATATTTAAATCGATAATAAAAAAACAATTTGTCTAACACTTAATTTTGACTACTATGAACAGAACAATAACTTTTAACGAACTCCGTAAAATCAAAGACTCATTGCCCTCAGGCAGTATGCATCGTATTGCCGATGAACTGAACCTCAGTGTGGAAACGGTGCGCAATTTCTTTGGAGGACACAATTTCAAGGACGGAAAGAGCGTGGGTATTCATTTGGAGCCGGGGCCTGACGGCGGATTGGTGATGCTGGATGATACGACGGTACTCGATAAGGCGATAGCCATTCTGAAAGAAGAACAACGCGCTTAAGAAAGAAATAAGATAAGGGCTGTAACAAGGAGTGGGAGAGTGTCCGTTCCGGTTGCAGCCCTTGTTGTTCAGATATTAACCTTAAAATGCAGAAGCCATGGAAGAAAAACTTGTAACACTGGCCATTCTTACTTATTCTAAAGCCCAGATTCTTAAGAATGTGCTTGAAAATGAAGGAATTGAGGCATGCATCCACAATGTCAATCTGATTCAACCCGTCATTTCTTCAGGGGTGAGAATCCGTATTCGAGAAAGCGATTTGCCCAGGGCATTGAAAATCATTGAAAGTTCTGCATGGTTGGCCGATGATGTGATTAATGAGGAAAAACCAAAAGAAAATCACAGCAAGCAAATTCTGGTGCCGGTAGACTTTTCTGACTATTCAATGGCGGCGTGTGAGTTTGGTTTCAACTTTGCGTCCAAGATTCAGGCCGAAGTGGTATTGATGCATGTGTATTTCAGTCCGGTGTATATGCCGAGTTTACAATATGCTACGGAGAGTTACGGGCTGCCTATGGAACATGAACTGGGTATCAAGAGTATGCTCGACAATATTCACGAGCAGCTGAACAAGCTCACCGGCAGTATTAAGGACCGTATCGCGAAAGGAGAGTTGCCCGACGTGAAATATACTTGTGTGCTGAAGGAAGGGGTGCCAGAGGAGGAAATCTTGCACTATGCACGCGAAGAAAGGCCACTTATCATCATTATGGGAACGCGTGGAAAGGGAGAAAAGGAAATGGATCTGATAGGTAGTGTGACAGCGGAAATCATTGACCGTAGTCCGGTATTTGTATATGCTATTCCCAAAAATGCCGTGAAAAAGAATTTCGATGACATTCGCAAGATTGCTTTCTTTACCAGTTTTGACCAGCGCGACTTGATTGCCTTTGATTCTTTGGTGACCACTTTCAAGGATTATCATTTTGAAGTGTCGTTCATTCATTTGAGTGATAATGCGCAGAAACGTACATGGAACGAAATCAAGTTGGTAGGCATTCAGGAATATTTTAAGAAACAGTATCCTCAATTGACCATTGATTATGATATGCTGGGCGGAGAAAGTCTGCTGAGTAACCTCGATAATTATGTGAAGGAAAAAGGTATCGATGTGCTGTGTCTGTCCAATTACAAGCGGAATATCTTTGCCCGTCTGTTCAATCCGAGTATTGCCCGGCGGATGATTTTCCATTCCAATACACCGATTCTGGTAATCAAATAAACTGATTCTTTTTAAATTTAGGTAGGGCTGGATTCTTTTTTAGAATCTGGCCCTTGATTTGTTTGTTCGCTCCAATGGTTTATATTCTTCTTTCGTTTTAAATTTTATTGATATTAAATTTGTCGCCGTGCTTTTAGAATTTTCCGTTTTCCCTAATAGGAGGTATATCTATTTTTATAATTAAACATAATTTAGATTATATTTATTTTGTGTTTGTATAAAAACGCAAGTACATTTCGAGGAAAACGCACTTACGTTTGAACTAAAACGCTTCGACGTTTAAGATAAAACGCAAGTGCGTTTGGATGGAAACGTCTTTGCGTTTAAGATGAAACGTAAGTGCGTTTTGAGCGGCCGATTCTTCAAGTGTTCTTTTTGTTCAAGCCGGCTCAAATTTATGCTTGTGCGCCCAGATTGGTCGCTTGATAAATACTTCTGTAGCAAGAAGTTAGGATTGGGTTCAATATAATCCTATCGTCAATCAGCTTATCCGACGGGGAAACCTAACGGGGAGTGTAGCATGCTGATTAAAGCCCTGAGTCTACTAATAGCCAAGTAGCGACTGAAGGGCAAGACGAAACGACATATACAAGGATGAAGCCTTGATTGGTTGAACGATAGTTCGGTGGTACCACATCTTGCAATAGCGGAAGGCTTTTATATACGCTATTTCATAGTACTCTGGCTATTTTGTGCGTTAGTTCAGAGCATTAAGAACCGACTATGACACAGCCGCAATAAGCGGACAAGAACGAAAGTCGCATCCGACAATATGTCACGCTAATAGTTATCAAGTGAAACTAACTGGGGATTGCCTAAGTCAGAACGCCTCAAAGGCTATGAGAGCTGGTCTCTGAATATCTGATATGGCAACGGAGTTCCCATAGTAGTCCGAGCAAGTTAACGGCTTGTACATGGCGAAGGGGAACAGTCCATAACTTTAGTACAAACAAAGGAAAACGTGAGAGACGTATGAGAAATCCCGAGCAAGTATTAAACATTTTAGCTGAACACAGCAACGAGTCAGGTTACAAATACGAACGACTCTATCGTATTCTGTTCAATGAGCAGATGTTCTTAGTCGCATATCAGCGCATTCATGCAAAACCAGGCAATATGACACCCGGTACTGATGGACAGACGGAGGACGGCATGAGCATTGACAAGATACACGCATTAATAGACAGTCTCAAAAGCGAAGTCTATAGGCCTAAACCGGCAAAGAGGGTTTACATACCGAAGAAGAGCGGAAAGTTACGTCCGCTCGGTATCCCTACGTTTGCAGATAAATTAGTGCAAGAGGTAGTGAGAATGGTTCTCGAAGCCATATACGAAGGATATTTTGAACGGACTTCACATGGTTTCAGACCCCACAAAAGCTGCCACACGGCACTTAAGAGTCTACAGAATAATTTCAACGGAACAAAGTGGTTCATTGAGGGAGACATAAAAGGTTTCTTTGACAATATCAACCATGGCGTGATGATAGAAATTCTGAGGGAACGCATATCTGACGAACGTTTCCTTCGGTTAATACGTAAATTTCTCAACGCTGGATATTTGGAAGAATGGCACTTCAATAGAACTTATTCGGGTACGCCTCAAGGTGGAATTATCAGTCCAATACTGGCTAATATCTACCTGGACAAGTTCGATAAGTATATGAAGAAGTATGCACAAGATTTCCATAAGGGTAAAGTTAGACACCGCAACAAGGATATCGGCAGACTGAACAATCGAGTTCACTATCTAAAGAAGAGAATGAAGGAGGTGACGGACGTTGATAAATTGGAAGCAATGCGGGAGGAAGTTCGTAATAAGCAACAGCAAATACTGACTATGCCGAGCGGTAACGATATGGATGAGAATTTCCGTAGATTGAATTATGTACGCTACGCTGATGATTTCCTTATAGGGGTCATTGGAAATAAAGCAGAGTGCGAGAAAATCAAGGCGGATGTCACACAATTTATGCAAAAGAAGCTAAAATTGGAAATGTCACAAGAAAAGACCTTGATAACCAACGCACAAGACAGTGCAAAATTTCTCGGCTATGAAATATCAGTCCGTAAAGATTACACAACGCAGAAAAATGCAAGAGGAGAAACTCGTAGACATCGTAATGGTAATGTGATACTACACGTATCACGAGAAGTAATAAAGAAGAAGTTGCTGAGTCTTGAAGCCATGAATGTGAAAACACAAAATGGCAAAGAAGTGTGGAGGTCTAAAGGTAGAACATACCTGATAGACAATGAGCCACAAGACATAGTAGCACGTTTCAACACAGAAATCAGAGGATTCTACAACTACTACTCCATTGCAAACAATGCATCGGCACTTGGACGTTCATTTGGATGTATCATGAGGTTCAGTATGCTAAAGACATTTGCGCAAAAACTTAACAGTTCCGTCAGAACCATAACAGACAAGTATCGTGAAGATGATAAATTTGTGGTGTGGTATACGGACAAGAAAGGCGAACGCAAACCAAGGGTGTTTTACAATGAGGGCTTCAAGCGTATTACCGACTTGGGAACTCAAAAATGTGATAACTTGCCCTACTTGTTCAACACTCCATCTATGAGTCTGGTCGAAAGACTGACTGCAAATAAGTGTGAGTTGTGCGGAAAAGAAGGAAATGTTGTGTCACACCACGTCAGGAAACTCTCAGATTTAAGAGGCAAAACCGAATGGGAACGTAAAATGCTCAAAATGCATAGAAAATCTTTAATCGTCTGTGCAGAATGTCATAACATGATTCATGCGGAGAATAGCTAAAATGCCGTTATGGGCGGAGAGCCGTATACATGGAGACGTGTACGTACGGTTCGGAGGCAGGCTGTCGGAAACCTACCACCGTAAGGTGGCATGGCGCCGACAGCCGAGCCTACAATCAACGAATCGCTCAGGCTTTTTTTACGTTGATCCGTTTTTAGTAAGCATTCGGACAAATGCCCCTTTTACACTTTGAGGTTTGATTGTAGCTTTGCGGCAGCGAATACAATTAAACCTCAATTATTATGAATAGACTGGAATTTGAAGAATTGGAATTGCAGGTACAA
>NZ_JACJKA010000014.1 GCF_016900355.1 Bacteroides mediterraneensis
TAAAGAACGATTCAGATGCCATAAATTCGGTTTCGAAGATATGGTGATTCTTATTGCTTGTGGATTACACAACTTCAGAATCACGCACAAAATGAGTCATATAATAAATTAATCTATATAAAGTCTAGTGTTCCACTCTCTTCCGTGCCTGTTCAGGCGAGTTCTGTGCCACAGACCCTCGCACGGTCAGCCCTTCCAATAGGGTAGCCCCCTGGCAAGCCTGCTGCAACCTGCGCGCTGTCCCCGAAAGTCCGCTTCCTTCGTGCGTGCAGAAAGGGATGACCGTTTTGTCCTTCCAGCCATGCCGCTCAATGAACGTATAGACAGCCATCGGCATATCTCCCCACCAGTTAGGATAGCCAATGAAGATAATCTCATAGTCTTCTACCGCCACATCTCCCTTCACGGCCGGACGAGCCTGGTTGTGAAGTTCTGTTTTTGCCACCTTTATACATTCCGTATAATCTTCCGGATAAGGCCGTACCGGTTCTATATGGAAAAGAGTGCCACCCGTTTTAGCAGCTATCATTTCAGCAAGGATGTGAGTATTTCCCTTTTCAATGTATCCTACTGCATAGTTCTCTCCCGCCCGGGAAAAGAACGCCACAAGAATTTTCTTAGTATTCATAATCTGCTTTTTTGAGATATCCATCATTTTATTGCAAGGCCCGTTTAAAGAAATCCGTCAGTTTCTGCACTGCCGGACCAACCGCTCCCGGCTTGTCATAAAGGTCGATATGCGAATAACCTGCAACGACAAACACTTCCTTGTCTTTTCCCGGCAAAGCCTGATAAAAACGTGTTGTCTGCCATTCGGAATCAGCCTTATCTCCTACCACCAGCAAGACGGGTTGTGTCAGTAGATAACTGTTTTCGATGGCAGAAAAAGCCATCTTGGTTGCCTGACTCCTGCGCAGGTAGAAGTTATCGGCCCGAGGATGCCAGGCACGGGAAGTACGGTAATACTCATATCCCTCACGGAAAGAAGGGGCCGTTTCTTCGGTCGGTTCAGGACACATATACACCTTCATCAGTTCCGCACCCCGTGCTTCACGAGTACGTTGTGCCGATACGTCTTCCAGCAACTTTATCTGTTCTTCCACCGTCCGACCACGCAGCCAGCTTTCCCGGTTGGCTGCACCGATATCGGCCGCACTCACTCCGGCTACGGCACGGATACGACGCTCGGTTGGAGCCGTAGCAATGACATATCCTCCTCCGGCGCACAAGCCCAACGCTCCGATACGATGCTCATCCACAAACGGAAGAGTCACCAGGTAATCCACGGCATAGCGAATATCTTCCACACGCTCATAAGGTGCTTCAGACCAATGAGGCGTTCCCCCACTTTCACCGGCATAGGCCGCATCGAAAGCCAGAGTCACAAAGCCGTTCTCCGCTAACCGGTACGCATACAGTCCGGCCGATTGTTCCTTCACACTTCCCGCAGGATGAATACTGAGAATAGCCGGATAGCGCTGCGAACCATCGAAGTTCTTTGGCAAGAACAAATTGCCCACCAGCACAATCTGGTTACTGCGTAAAAAAGAGACCTTGCGGACGGCCACCCCGCTGGTCGTATCAACGGGTGTCACCACATATGCTTCTGTCTGCGGTACGCCGGGCAAGCCGTCATGTTGTTCCTGCGCCTGCACTCCCGCAATAGCACAAAATCCCATCCAAACAACTAAAAAAATCTTTTTCATCTTTACTCTGTTTGTATCAGTCAAGCCAATGGAGGAACAGCTGCATACACAAAATGCTGTTCCCGCTCAGCAATCCACCAGCGGCCGTCCACCTTCACATATTTATCATAATAACGTACGGCATACATCGTCAGCCGGTCGTTTCCATCCACTTCCGTCACAAGCGTAGCAATGGCATAACAGATGCCCGTGGCATGCGCATCGTCGGTAAAGTCCACCACCTGCTGGCCGTTCTGATGGAACGAAGCCTTGGCCGCCCCGAATGCCTTGTATTGTGCAATCATATCTTCCACATTGTGGATATCCATAATCTGCTTGTCTCCCATATACACTTTCAGCTTCACATCCGGACGGAACAGGTTACGATAGTAATCCTGATTGTTCTTGTCCGATTCCGTCGCATAACGGTCTACCAAATCTTTCAAAGCCATACGGCTTTCCATTTCCTGTGTCATAACTCAATTCTGTTTATCGGTTAATTGTCACTGCAAAAGTAATCCCTACCGTATTATCCGTAGGGATACAAAACACAGATTTACTGCATGAAAACACAGATTTCACGAGCGGCAGGGACCAGAAACCGGAATCCTTTCGTACTTTTGCCGTCAGAAACATACAAACCGATGAAAATCTCCTTATTGAACATTGAAACCGTCACGGAGTACGACGACATGCTCGGCGTAGAAACCCTACATCCGCTGGTCAGCGTGATCGACCTTTCGAAGGCCAGACCGATGCACCACCTACGCCACACGTTCAGCTTCTACGTGGTCTTCCTGAAAGACGAGAAGAACTGCGACCTGATTTACGGCCGCCAGCGATACGATTACCAGAAAGGGTCGGTGGTCTGCCTTGCACCGGGACAGGTCATCGGCATAGAAGATACGGGCGAAACATTCCAGCCGAAAGGCTATGCGCTGTGCTTCCATCCCGACCTGATTCGCGGCACCCACCTCGGACGTACCATCAAGGAATACACGTTCTTCTCGTACGAGGTGAACGAAGCCTTGCATCTCTCGGAACGGGAGCGCCACATCTTCATCGACTGCCTGCTGAACATTCAGGAGGAACTGCATCATGCAATCGACCGGATGAGCAAACGGCTCATCACCAACCACATCGAACTGTTGCTCAACTATTGCCTGCGCTTCTACGAACGGCAGTTCATCACCCGGCAGGATGCCCATCGCGACATCCTGACCCGTTTCGAGACCTTCCTGGACCGGTATTTCACGGGCGAAAATGCTGCACTGAAAGGATTGCCCAGCGTGAAATACTGTGCCGCCGAACTCTGCCTGTCGCCCAATTATTTCGGCGACCTCATCAAGAAGGAAACGGGCAAGACCGCCTTGGAGTACATACAAGACAAAATCATCGGCATCGCCAAAGAACAGCTGCTTCTTCCCTCTGAATCCATCAGCCAGATTGCCTATCAGCTGGGCTTCCAGTACCCGCAGCATTTCACCCGTGTGTTCAAGAAGGCCACCGGAATGACTCCGAATGAATACCGGAGCAAGACGGATTACAAATAATAAATATTTTAATCCGACACAAAGAAGAACCACAGAATTCACTACATTTGCAGAAACCAAACCCGATTGCGCTATGAACCGCAGACTACTACCCGTCACGGTGTTTCTGACGCTGATGCTGACTTCCTTGCTGGCCGGGCGTCACAACTACCGCGTGACAAGAGACGAGATAACCGCCGATCTGAACCAGGCGCTGGCCCAGACCTTACTGGAAAAGAAAGACCCGATTGTGACACAGGATACGATACGGGCGTACAAACAGCTCCGGCAGACATCAGGCGGACAGGTGCTCATCGCCGTGTCCGACGAACGTTTCTGTCGCCACCTGAAGAACCCGCGACTGAAACAGGCGGCTTTCCTCACCTTCGACGTGATGGACGGCGACTACCGGGGCAGCTCGATGGACGGACAGACCATCTGTAGTGACACACTGGTGGTCCGTAACGGACGGGCGGGCGAAACGCTGGCCCTGAAAGGTTACACCCGACTGTCGGCAGCGGCCGTATTCGGCATGTCCGACCAGCGCTTGCCCGGCGGACTGATGGCAGCAGCTTTGCTTTGGGCCATCGGCTCGATGCTGTACTTGCGGAAGCGGGAAAAGGAGAACCCGATGCTGCAACCTGCCGAAGGGAGCGTACTATCGGCCGGAGGGGGCACACAATCCGCCCCAGACTTCGGGGGACTGACTTACTCGGATGCAGACGACCGTTTCTACGCAGCCGACCATACGCCCATCCGTTTCACGCCCATGCAGCAGCAACTGATGCGGCTTTTCTGGCAGGCTCCCTCCCACTCGCTCACGAAAGAGGAAATCTGTGCCGTGCTCTGGCCCAAGAAAGACGATGCCAACGACACGCTCTACACCCTTATCCGCCGCCTGAAACCCATCGTGGAGGAGCATACGCGACTGAAAATCGTAGCCGACAGAGGGCGGAACTATTCACTGGAAATCAACGAGATGAAAGACTGACAGCGAATTGTCAGGCAAATGTCAGCGTCGGTTTTTGACGCCTTCGCGACAGCCCCCTACTTTTGTTCCTGAATTTTACACACAGGAACAAATGCAAACACTCAGATTACTTTTCCAGCAGGGAGCCGGAAGCCGGCTTCCGCTGATGCACACCCTCTGCCTGAAAAAGGAGGGAACCTTCCTTACCCATCGCACACTGCATGAGTCGGGCCATAAGTCCTCATGTCGGGCTTCAATGCTCCCCACAAAGTCTCAAACAACATGCGGGACCACCCATAAACAGTCCCGACCGACCGGGAGTTTCCGGTCCACCGCCTCCCGATTCAGGGCCATCCTCTTCCTTCTGCTGCTGACCCTCCCCGCCCTCGCGCAAGAGGTGGAACCCACCGTGGAACTGGGCGAGGTGGAGGTCAAGGCCGACCGGATTATCAAGAAGACCGACGGAATGCTGCTCTATCCCTCCGAACAGCAGAAGACTTCTTCCCGCTCGGGCTACAGCCTGCTCCAGCAACTCACCCTTCCGAATATCCGTGTGGATGAGGTGGGACACACCATCTCGGCCATCGACCAGCGGGGAAGCGTACAAATCCGCATCAACGGCATCATCGTGGACAAGGCGGAGATGCTTTCGCTCGACCCGAAGAGCATCCGTACCATCCATTTCATCGACAACCCCGGCGTGCGCTACGGCGACGGCATTGCCTACGTCATCGAAATCACCACCCGACGGGCGGACAACGGATACACGCTGGGCACCTCGTTCACCCAGGCGCTGACGACCCTCCAGGGCGACTACACGGTGTATGGCAAATGGAACACGGGAAAGAGTGAGCTGTCATTGAACTACAGCATCGGTTACCAGAACTACAGCGACCTGCGGACGGAGGAAACCGCCCACTACCACCTGAACGACGGGTCGGTCTATACCATCCAGCGCAACGACCTCGCCTCGCGCAACCAGAGCCTGAACAACCAGCTGAAGCTGACCTACAACCTGGCCGACTCCACCCGCTATGTGTTTCAGGCTTCACTGAGCGGCGACTTCAGTCACGTGCCAAACAATTTCAATCAGAAGCAGATTGTGGACGGGAAGCAGACCTACACGGCCCTCGAACAGCAGCAGAGCCGGAGCGGGAGTCCGGTGCTCGACCTCTACTACTTCCAGCAGTTCACCCCCCGGCAGTCGCTCACCCTCAACGCCGTGGGCACATACATCAGCACCCGTTCCTCGGACAGCTACGACGAGGGTTCTCCCTACCGTTACGACGTGGACGGACGCACCTACTCCCTCCTGAGCGAGGCCATCTACGAAAACCGGTTGAAGCCCTTCACCCTGTCGGCCGGCCTCAACTACAGCCAGAAATACACGAACAATGAATATACGGGCGACGTCTCGGCTGCCACCTCTATCCACAACAACCGCGTGTACCTGTTCTCCGAAATCAAGGGACTGTGGGGCAACCTCCGCTATTCGGCAGGCATCGGGGGCAGCTACCTGCACTATCGCCAGCAGTCCCATTCGTACGACTACTGGAGTTTCTGCCCGAAAGCGGCCCTGAGCTACAACTTCACCCACGCCCTGCAGCTGAGCTACAATTTCCAGATGAGCGAACGCACCTCACGGGTGGCTATGATCAGCGACGCCTCCATCCGCAACAACCGCATGGAGTGGACCGTGGGCAGTCCCGACCTCAAGCCCAACCGGGAGATGTATCACCTCCTGCGGCTGACGTACACCAACAACCGTCTGCAAACCAGTCTGGAAGGTTTCTACAAGCAATGCCTTCGTCCCAACATGGCGGTGTATGAACGCACGGCCGACGACCGGTTCATCTACACCCAGCGCAACCAGAAGGAGATTGACGTGCTGAACGCCATGGCCTACGCAAGTTACTGGCTGATGCCGGAAAAGCTCTCCGTCACGGCCTACGGGGGACTGTTCCGCTGCTTCAACTTCGGCCAGGACTACACGCACTGCTACACGTCCTACTTTGTCACGGGGGCCGTCAACGCCTACCTGGGCAACCTCTCCCTCCATGCCTACGCCGACAACGGTTCCCGCTTCCTGGAAGGAGAAACCAAGGGATACAGCGGAAGCGACATCACCCTGAAGGCCGCCTACAGCTACAAGGACTGGCAGTTCGCCCTGATCTGGCAAGAGCCCTTCCAGCACAAATACAAGCTGTTTGAATCGGAAATCCTGAACCGGAACCTCCAGAAGCACACTGCCCTCTACAGCGGCGATGCCTGCAACCTCGTCAACCTGACCGTGACGTGGCGCCTGACCAGAGGACGCAAGTTCCGCGACGTCGAACGCTCCATTCAGCTGAAAGACAAGGATACGGGGATTATCCGATGAAAAAAGAAAATTCTCAGGTAAGTATTCCGCTTGCCTGAGAATTTTTCAATGAGCTGCACGCTGTAACCACCGGTTGCAACTGCTCCCCAATACGATGCCAAGGAACACGCTCACCATGGTACACCAATCATCGGCAAGGCCTGTCCATTGTGTAACGAACAGACTGAGTCCGCACACTACGGCAGTGACCACCAGACTCCACAATAACGGTTTCATTTTCATAGGCATTTGTTTTGATTACAACCGTAAAGATACAAAAAATCGCTTAAGCAACAACTTTGTGAAAGGGAAATAATTATTTTGATGAACTTATTTTCCTGAATCACTCCAATAGAATCAAGGAACCTTGGCGGCACGCTCGAAAGTAACCGGAATGGCATACCTCACTTTCTCCGGTTTTCCACTCTGCCGCCCCGGTTTCCATTTCGGCATCAGTTTCACTACTCGAAGGGCCTCTTCGTCCAATGCCGGACTCAGTCCCCGCAACACCACCGGATGAATAATGTTTCCTTCTTCATCTATCACAAACTGCACGATGACCCGAGGAATTACAACCGTTTCAGGCACAAGCGATTTGTCATAGTTCAGGTTCTTCCGAATAAAATCCATCAAGGCCGACATGCCCCCGGGAAACTCCGGCATCTCCTCTACCACGTCATACGCAATATCCATATCCTTTTCCTCAGCCACTTCCTGCAAAGGCTTTGAAGAAGGCTCCTTGTCCGCAGCATCCCGCTCTTCCACCTTGTGGCCAATCCGAAATTCCGCAGCAAAATACCAGTCGTGATAATTATCCCCGATATCCATTTCCTTCACCACACGATAGACGCCGGGCATAAGCATACGAAGTGACGGATACAAACTGGCAGAAAAGGGATAAATCTTATTGGATGGAAGAAAACGTTCTTCAAGTGTCCAAACCGTTGCTCCAGGCAAAAACAACCATTTTTCCCCTTCCTTCCGAAGCACCCAGTACGGCGACCCCATTGAGATGCTCCGGCCGCTCCGGTTCACGATTCTCACTGCCACGGATTCCGTATTTGGCGGATACACCGCCTTCTCCGTGTACATCTTGATGCCGAAAGTATCCGTACACATCGGTTGGGTGAAATAAGTAGCTGCATCCTCTTTCCCGTCGTTCACCACGATTGCCGCATAATTCAGCACCTTCTGCCGGAACTCTTTCTGCAATGCCTCCGAGTTCACCATCCACGACATATACAACGTGTCATTGTCATGGAATCCCCCAGAATTCAGGTTTTCTATGACACGGTCCTTGGGATGCTTCTCTCCGTATCGGCTAATTTTGTCGAGCAGTTTCCGATGCTGAGCCTTGGATATAAGTTCAAACTCTGCGTATGCCGTACGTGTATTCCGGTTGAATGATTTGTAAATGCGATACCTACCGGGGCGGTTCTTGTCCGTATAGAAGTGAATGGTCTGCCGGTGTGTAGGATAATCGGGCGTAAACACCCACAATACATCGTTGATTATCGGACTGGTAGGCTGAGGTTCCCATTGCTTTAGTGCTTCGTTGTAATATACCAGACTATACCTTTCCCCACTGTCATATTCCCGGTTCGCACGACTGGTAATGATGACCTTGACCTTGGAAGTCGCTACAGGATAATAATCATATTCCGTACGCATAGAAAGCGAATCTGCAGAAAGAGGACGGCCGGCAGGAATATCCCGAGCCACCGGTTCCAGTACCATCGCCACCGGTTGAGGCGGAGTGTCTGTCGAAGTTTCCGTATCCGGCTCCTCTGCTGCAAGCGTGTCATCCGTTACTTCCGGACTCTGTACTGCTGGAGGAGTCTCCTTTGCCAGAACATCTACCGGTTGTGCCTTACGCTTGCCTGTACAACCAACACACATCACACAGACCACCGCCACAAACAATTGAAAAAATGCATTTGTTTTCATACGCTATTGGGATAATTAATTTGTATTCTGCACAGAAGGTTTAAACGCCACAGGAAAAGCAAACTTTACATTCCGGTTCTTCCCGGCTTGTCTGCCCGGTTTCCATTTCGGCATCAGACTGACGATGCGCAAGGCTTCTTCATCCAACGCCGGATTTGTACTCCGTAACACCACAGGGTTGGTGGCATTTCCCTTCTTATCTACTACTATTTGAATGATGATGCGCTCCTTCTTTTCAGCCTTGTCATGCCGTAGGTTTTTCCGGATAAACTCCATTAAGGCAGGCATACCACCAGGAAACTCCGGCATCTCCTCCACTACCTGATAAACTGTTTGCTCATCTTCCTTTGGAGCCTCCACATAATTTCCACCAGTCATTTTCGGTATCGGAGTTTTTTCAGCCCGTTTGGAATTCCCGTAATTGTTCGTCAGACGAAATTCTGCCATCATCCGGATTTTTTCTCTTGACTCAAAAGACACCTCATAGAAGAAGCGGTAGCGTCCCGATGCATTCCCATTGACTTCTGGATACAATCTCGCAACAAACTGACGTGATGAACCAGGAGTAACATAATAGGCAATATCCACTGCAAATGTATTAATAGGCAGTTCATACCATTGACCATCTTTCCCTTCGTAAGTAATGAAATAATGCTCTCCACAAGTAATCGCCTCATTACTTCCGTTCATGAGAATGAATGAAGCAGTGGAAGCCGTATCAGCATAAACAGTGTATTCCGGATACAGGCAAATACCGTGCGCTTCGGACACACCAGTGACATTATTCCGAACGGGCTCTTCCGGACCCGAGAAACGAATGGCAGGCGAATCCATCAGCAACCTGCGGAATTCCGCACGGGCTTCCGGAGTGTTACGGATAAAGGTCACTTCAATGAAATGGAGCGTACTTCCCCACATCATCATATTAGCTTTCAATTTACCTTCCGGCAAAGCATTATACCGTCTGTTCAGTTCATCCAATAAATCTTTAAGCTGTTTTTCTGAGAAAATACTGTCGGTCATCATTTCGATACGGAAAGCCTTGCTTCTCGACACCTCTTCCAGTATCTTCCGTGCCCGCAGCGTATCACCCCGTACCTGAAGGACCAGTGTGTTTCCGTCAAAATAATGTCCCTCTAGAAAATCCGGACAACGGGGACTCCCGATAAAATCTCCGATGCTGTTCGGATCATCACCGTAAGCCTTACTCAAGGCATCAATAACTTTATGACCTTCAGCCTGGTTAGGAACAGGCACATAAGGTACGACTTCTGAGGCTTCCGCTTTCTTTTGTTCCGCATTACTGATGCAGCCTACCATCAGCAAGAAAACGCAAGCCGGTAAATATAGTCCTTTTCTTCTCATTGTATTATCGATTTTTCCGTGAAACAATTTTCCGTTATTTGTCTATCCAGAACTCGGCACTTACTGTAATTTCTTCCCTCCCGTCATGAAATGATTGAATAATCCGATATTTTCCGGATGTAATTCCATAGCAACTGACAGGATAACTAAAACAATAATAATCAGGAGCAAAGTTTAACTGCATACCTACATCTCCAAAGCCATACATTCCATTCATTTCCGCACCTATCCACGAACCGTTTTCCCACTTCTGCAATGTCCAGTCACCGCCAAAAATCAGCGACTTACGCTTAGGATTCAATAGGATAGCATATACATTCTTCGTATCAAGCGGATAATGGTTCTGTATCATATTCATCCGCATAGTATTCCCTAACGTATCACAGTTCAGGCATTGTGCATCGGCAGGTCCAATCTGCATAACCTGCTTTTCCGATGCCGTACGATTGCATCCCAGTCCGCATATTGTCATCATTGCCACGAAGAAAATATATTTACTTTTCATGTCCTACACATTCTATTTTGATTAAAAATACCTATTTCATCAGCACCGGCTTATCACATGACGAATAGCCAATAATCAGTACATCTGTTTCCGGATTAACAGCAGCAGAAGAAGAATCCAGTTTATATTGAACTGCAAGTGTATCTTTACCCGCCTTCAATAAAGTAGGGACATTCATCACCTTTTTAAAGGTATCCAATGTTGTTTCCCGAAACGAGCGGTTGCTGCAAGAAATGATTTTCGGTTGCACGACATATCCGTTACTGTCCACTGCATATTCGATGCGAAGCAGACACTCTTTTCCTTTGTTCAACAACTTTACCGGATACTTGCCTTCCTTGTGTAAAGTTCTGACAAACCATTTATAGTCACGAAATTCATCTAAAGATTTATCCAGCCCAAATATTCCTTTCGGAGCTTCCTTGCGCCATGAAGTGCCAAACTTCTTGTCCAGATAATCAAAAACCACCAGATTATAAGCTGTCAGCAGATGATTGGGAACACCCAGATAACAGTCCAGTGTCCCATCTTTCTTCAATAGATAAAAAGCGTCATAACTCACGCCGTACTTCTTCCAGAAAAAGTGTGTGCAGATTTTTTGTTCCTGTTCTTCCGGTATCACCAGTCGCAGCTTGGGATGTCCCTTGAGGATGTTTTCTCTAGACAGCTCCGGCGAACAGTCATATTTCAAAATATGATCATACTCTAAAGGAAGCACCATCCGCAACGTGTCATTATGCTGCGAAGGGAGAGTTACTACCGTATCACAAGGAGCCAGTCCCACATATTCCGCTTTCAGATGATAAGTTCCGGCCTCCAGCCCCTTTATCTGGAAGCAGCCGGTGGAATCTGTCAACCATCCCTGAAACGGTTGTCCAGCCATGCTCAAATTGGAACCAACCAACACTTCATGTTTCACATCATAAGGAGGACGTTGACGGACGAACTCACCATAAACCCGACCGACAAGCGTGTATTTTGCAGAATCATCCTTATCATGCGTTATATCTTCCTGCAAAGTCATAGTAAAATTCCGATATTCACCCGTGTACTTTCCATTGATAAAAAGCACCTCCCACGGATAAATGGATTTCAGCGTTTCTTTAAAAGCGAGGGCCAGCGGATGATTTTTGCCGTCTATTTTTTCCCGCGAAGAACGCAGATAAATGAGACGTACGTCACAGTCTACGAAGTGACCGTCTTCCGTCATCTGAAAATTACTTATCGAAAAAATAATCCGTTCTCCCTGATATTCAGGAAACCGCTCCCAAGGAAACCGACGCACGATTTCCCCTTGTGCCTTCATCAGATTCAATCCGGCTCTCCGGTAATTGTGATAAGTCTGCATTTCCAGCACTTTACCGTTCCGGACGGTCAGTACCTGCTCCGTTTCCATGTTACGGTCGAACCCGTCATGCACGTATCTCACCAAATCACCTTTCCCGGCCCGAAGTTCCCCACTGAACCAGCGGGCTTGAATCGTCCCCGCCCGACAATAGGCCGCAAAAATCGGCTGCAAGTCCTTCACCTCATACACCCATGTAGATTTCTTCTTGCCGACCTCTTCATAAACCTCTGCTTCTACCCGTTGCAGGCAAAGATACCCGTCACGCACCTCCCAGAAAGCGGTATATCCGCTATAATTGCCCGTGGACCGACTAACATTTTCCGGAAGAAAATCTCCCATCCGCCTGCACAGCAGGGAATCGTAGGCTATGGGCTTTGCCATCAAGACCCATTCTTCTCCTCCCAGGCGAATCACATCGCCCGATTGCCCTGTGGCCTTAAGCGGCAGCACGGCGAGCCACAGCAGGATACACAGCACCATCTTTTTCATACGCATCTGACTATAAGGAAAATCTTGTCCTGAAAGATACGAAAAAGAAACGGTTTTTCAAAGTTGTGGAAGAAATTGGCCAGACGCCTCTTCGTTTTCCCGGGAACGTACGTCTGATGTGTACGTCTCTCTTCCCGGAAACGTATGTTTCCCGAGGCAGAAACGTACGTTTTACGGCTGGGAAACATACGTTTTCCTTGTAGGAAACATAGAAAACGCCTTGAAGAAATCCTCACTCCTTCAAGGCGTTTTCCACTTATCTGTTCCAGGGAGAGACACCCTCATACCCTACTTTTCATTTTTCAGTTCGTCATACAGGGAATAAAACAAATCTCTTAGCGAATCCAGATTCAAACCTTTTGAGAAACTATCTTCAAAAGCCATGCCAGAATAGAGATACCTGAATTGCAATGCCGTTTTATGCACATCACAAGTCGGCTTGATTTCGCCGGATTCTTTTGCCTTTTGTAGGATGTCCTCCCAGATTTTTAAGCTTGCACCAAACATCGCTTGAATCTTAATGTCTGCTTCCGGATAATATTTTAGTGCTTGATACAACAGGTTGAAATAGCCTCTTTGCACATTGGGTATTCCCAATAAGCACATTTCGTCCATTCGTCTACTGGTATCTGCCAGAAACGCATCAATAAAACTTTTCAAGGTGTCCATGTCGTCCACTTCCGTAAAGCCCGGCTTGAACTCCAACACATACCTGTCGACCACAGCCTTGAACAGCGCTTCCTTGCTCTTATGTTTAAAGAAAATAGCACCTCTGGTCAGACCTGTTTCTTCTTCAAGTTTAGCCGTCGACACACTCTCGTAATTATACATCAAGAACAATTTGAATGCGGGCCTTAAAATTCGGTCAATATCGTAATTCTTCATATCAGGACGTTTTTGCAAATATAATAATTATTATCAGGGTCATAAAATTTCACGTTTTTTTATCTGTGGGAAAAGCACAGGTAACGGTACACAGGTACCGGTCAGAGTCATCACACCACATCCAGAGGCCAGAGAGATACAGCCGATTGAACCTGTGACAAGAAACGAACGATTTGCAAAACAATGTAGATGTGGTTTTAAAAAAGCACAAAATATGATGACTGTAATAATATTGTTTATATATTTGCCACGAGATGATAACGGTATCAGAGACATCATCCAACCATAAACGGAACGTGTAACACATAAATTAGAACGAAAGACAATGAAGAAAAAAGTAGTTTTGGCTTGCCTGCTGATGGCAAGCGTGTGCGAGTGTACGCACAAAATGTGACATTGGCTCCCGAAGCAGGTATTTCTGCCGTACAGAGATACGGATGGGGACAGGAATGGAGACCTTCTGCCAAAGTCGGGGTAGCCGCCGATTTCAATCTGACCCGTCATTTCGGCATTGAATCGGGTCTGTTTTACACCTTCAGGGGATATTCCATTTCCAACGGGGGAATCTACAGCAATGAAAACTCTACTTGGATAGAGAACGTGTCGCAGACAAGGCATTTCCTGCAGATACCGGTGATGGCCCAGTTCAGATGGAACCTGAACAAGGACACCAAACTGTTTTTCGGGGTGGGCCCCTACGTGGCCTTCTGCCTGAAAAACAAGTTTGACAGCAATCCTTACTATCTAGAGGGAAGTCTCCCGGGAATGTATGAACAGTATTATGACGGTTTTGTGCATGGGAAGGATGCTTGGGGAAATGATAACCTCTACCTTTACGATGAGGCCCGCCGCTTTGACTGGGGTGTATCCTCCAATATAGGCATTGAAACCCATCACTGGTATGCCAAGCTGCAATATGACCTTTCCTTGGGCAAAGAAGGCAAGAATGATGTGATTGGCGCCAACTATCACACGCTGACGCTTTCCGTGGGATATAAGTTTGGCTTATAATCATTCTTACTTTTCTCAATGTAAAAGCTGTATGATTGTTTTGCAGCCTGCAAATGTATGCTCAAAAGAAAAGCTACATGCGATATGCCTTGTCTGTCTCGGCAGGATATGATTAGAGATTGACAGAATGGATGGCTATTGGCATAAACTATACCGGCTATCAGATTGGGCATAGTTTTGATTTTAAGCATTCGTGCAACATAAAATTAAGTCTTCTATTTTAACCCAGTCAGCACGTGAAGTAAAAAAAGCTCTAATTTTACAATAAAAAGACAGGCATTGGAGCACTTTTCCGTCTGTTTTTTTATATTTGTCATTATACAACAAATGATATTTCTCACTTTACATAAAATGGAAAATTTCAGACTTAAAAACAGATGGATGTATGGAGGCTACATCATCCTGTGGTGGTTCCTCGGAGGACTGATATTCTATTGCCTCCTGAACCTAATCACCCAATCCCCTAAGGAGGAAGCAGACTTACTGTATCCTTATTCATCCTATATGCTGAGCGGAATTCTCGTCAGCTGGATGCACAGTCGCACTTATTACGCCGTAAGGAAGGAGATACTGCAAATACGTACTCCACACGTTCTTCTGAAGACGCTGGTCTTACACGATATCATACAAGCAGTACATTATGACTCCACTCGGTTCAATGTGCGCCATGGATGGTACAACGTATGCCTGACCCTCCAGAAAGGAAAGAAGGTCTATCTGTATGCGAAAGATGGGGAAAAACTCATCGCGCTTCTACTTTCACTTCCTGAATGTTCCGCAGCTCGTCACTGAAGTTCACGCCAATCCGGTAGACCGTGCGGCTGTCCTTGGCAAAAGAAGCGGCATAGCCTTTCTCCCGAATCTGGACCAGCGCCTCGTCCGCGCTGCCGTTCAGTTTGAATTCCATGATATACACGTAGTCCTGTGTCTGGAGCACCAGGTCAATCCGACCGCGGCTCGTGTGGTATTCCACCTGCACGTAGAAGCCCATCAGCTTGAAGATGATGTACAGGATGTTCTGGTAATGCACCTCGCGGTCGCGGGCCAGCTCATAGGGGATGTCGGCGAACATCGTCTTCAGGCGGTCGAAGAAATCGTCTACCTTGCCCGCCATCACTTCCTCCACGAAGCACTGGATCTGATAGGGCGACTTGCTCACGCTCACCGACGCATAGTTGGGCAGCAGGAGAATGTATTTACGAACAATGACACACTTGGAAGTATCTGCTATCAGCTATTCATTGCCTATCTTATCACAAAATAACAACCGCCATGGGAACATTAGGATGCATCCACGACATGATGCGGAGGGACAAGGAAAACAGGGAACTCCGCCAACGCAGCCGGGAGCGCATGAAAGAAACTCGCCGGCGAATGAGCGAATGCCGCCATACGGAAATTCCTCCGTCACTTTCGGTCGAGAAACTGAAGGAAATAAAGAAACGGACACAGGAAAAAGAACAGGCTGACCGGAAACAGGCCCTCAAAATCACCTTATATGTGGGAGTGATTGCCCTACTCCTACTCTTACTTTTAGTAATCTTCTTCTGATAAACAATTGATTCACAATCCCTACGAAAATAAATATCCACGGGCATTAGGAATATTACAAAGAGGTTACTAAATTTGCGCCACAATTTGTGTAATCGCATGAAGTTAATTTTGATAACAACCCCTACCTATTTCGTAGAGGAGGACAAGATAATCACCACTCTGTTTGACGAGGGACTGGACATTCTCCACCTGCGTAAGCCCGACACAGCACCGGTTTACGCGGAACGTCTACTCACCCTCATTCCCGAAAAATACCATAAACGTATTGTCGTACACGATTACTTCTACCTGAAAGAAGAATACAAGCTCAAGGGCATCCACCTGAGCCATCGCAATCCGATTGTGCCCGACAACTATTCGGGACACGTGAGCGCATCGTGCCACACCTTCGACGAGGTCATTGCCGACAAGAAGATGTGCGACTATGTATTCCTCAGTCCGATATTCGACAGCATCTCCAAGGAAGGATACCATGCAGGATTCACTTCCGAGCAAATCCGGGAAGCAGCTGCCAAAGGAATCATCGACAAGCGGGTGATTGCCTTGGGAGGTGTAGACGAGGATAATCTCCTCCAGGTAAAAGACTTCGGCTTCGGAGGCGCGGCCATTTTAGGGGGACTTTGGGGCAAATTCAACCCCGCTTCCGATTACAATTATCAGGAACTTATCGCTCATTTCAGGAAGTTGAAACGGCTGGCTGATTGAGCCTCCCGATGAAATTTCTGCCGGAAACGTTTGTCCGGCTTAAAGAAATGGCGTACTTTTGCAGAAAATAAGGCAATATTATCTATTTTACAATGAGCGCAAAATCACCTTTTAAGGTATTCTCCGGAACAAACTCGAGATACCTTGCAGAAAAAATCTGTAACAGCTTGGGCTGTGAACTTGGTAACATGAACATTACTCACTTCGCAGACGGCGAATTTGCCGTTTCTTATGAAGAATCCATTCGTGGACAGCATGTATTCTTGGTACAGTCCACTTTCCCCAACTCTGACAACCTGATGGAACTCCTGCTGATGATTGACGCTGCCAAGCGTGCATCTGCCAAGAGCATCATTGCCGTTGTTCCTTACTTCGGATGGGCTCGTCAGGACCGCAAGGACAAACCACGTGTGTCTATCGGTGCGAAACTGGTTGCCGACTTGCTGAGCGTGGCAGGTATCGACCGTCTGATTACCATGGACTTGCACGCTGACCAGATTCAGGGTTTCTTCGACATTCCGGTAGACCACTTGTATGCATCTACTATTTTTGCTCCTTATATCCAGTCTTTGAACTTGGAAAACTTGGTTATCGCTACGCCTGACGTGGGTGGTTCCAAGCGTGCCAGCACTTACGCCAAATACCTGGATGTACCTTTGGTATTGTGTCACAAGACACGTGAAAAAGCCAACGTGGTAGCTTCCATGCAGATTATCGGTGACGTGAAAGACAAGAACGTGATCCTGATTGACGACATGGTGGATACAGCCGGTACCATCACCAAGGCTGCCGACATCATGAAAGAAGCCGGTGCCCGTTCGGTACGTGCCATCGCTTCTCACTGTGTCATGTCAGGTCCTGCTTCTGAACGTGTACAGAACTCTCAGCTGGAAGAAATCGTGTTTACGGACAGTATTCCTTACTCTCTGCGTTGCGCAAAGGTAAAACAGCTGTCTATCGCCGACATGTTTGCTGAAACCATCCGCCGCGTGATGTCGAACGAATCTATCAGCTCACAGTATCTGATTTAAAAATACAACCAGACACTCTGCACAAGAGAGGGTCTGATACGATAAAGGATTTGCAGCCCGGTTCCGCATCGGTTTGCAAATCCTTTTCCTTTGTTTTTACGCATCTTTCATTTCATTCTTTTTTGCCCATGAAAATCCTCTGGCTCGACCTGAACAGTTCGTATGCGCATGCTTCACTGGCACTTCCGGCACTGCATGCCCAAGTGATGCACGACCCTTCCCTAGAGTGGGGAGTGGTATCGGCTACCATCAATGAAAACCCGGGAATGACGGCCGGGGAAGTGGTGCGTCATGCGCCCGACATCGTGGCAGCTACCTGCTGGCTCTTCAACCACGAGGTGCTCATGCACGTGCTCAGTCGGGTGAAGGCCATGCTACCGCAATGCGTAGTAGCACTGGGCGGCCCGGAATTTTTAGGGTCCAACGAGGACTTCCTGCGTTCCAACCGCTTTGTCGACTGTGTGTTCCGAGGCGAAGGGGAAGAAACTTTTCCGCAGTGGCTCGCCCGCTGGCAACAGCCGGACGACTGGGATGCGGTCACGGGGCTTTGCTTTTTGGATGCGGAAGGACACTACCACGACAACGGGCTGTCGCGCGTCAGGACGTTCGACAAGCTGGTCAACCCCGAACAAAGCCCATTCTTCAACTGGACCAAGCCCTTCGTACAACTGGAGACTACCCGCGGCTGCTTCAACACCTGCGCATTCTGTGTGAGCGGAGGAGAAAAACCAGTACGCACGCTGTCCATCGAGGCCATCCGTGCCCGCGTCCAACTGATTCACGAGAAGGGTATCCGGAACATCCGGGTGCTCGACCGCACGTTCAACTACCAGAGCCACCGGGCCAAGGCGCTGTTCGACCTCTTCCGGGAGTTTCCCGACATGCGTTTCCACCTGGAAATCCATCCGGCCTTGCTTTCGGAGGAACTGAAACGGGAACTGGCTTCCATGCCCAAGGGACTGCTTCACCTGGAGGCGGGCATCCAAAGTCTACACGAGGAAGTGCTCACCGTCAGCCGACGGGCCGGGAAACTGTCCGATGCCTTGGAGGGACTGCGTTACCTCTGTTCACTGGACAACATGGAGACGCACGCCGACCTGATTGCGGGGCTGCCGCTCTATCACTTGTCGCAGATTTTCGACGACGTACGTACCCTGGCTGAGTACCGTACGGGAGAAATCCAATTGGAATCGCTGAAACTGCTGCCAGGCACAGAGATGCGGCGCCGGGCCAAAGAACTGGGCATCTGCTACGCTCCCCTGCCACCCTACGAGGTGCTCAAGACCCGTGAAATCACTCCCGATGAATTACAGACCGCCCGCCAGCTTTCGCGCCTGCTCGACGGATTCTACAACGCATCGGCCTGGCAGGAAATCACCCGCCGCCTGATTGTGGAGGAGCCCGATTTCCTGACGCGCTTCCTGAACCACCTGATTCAAATCGGGGTCATCGACCAGCCTATGGGACTGGAACGACGGGGTATCCTGCTCTATCAGTTCTGCAAAGCACACTATCCGCATTTCCTGACGGCCATGAGTCGGGCCTGGATTGAAGCCGGCATGTCGCTCAAGAAGGAACCAGCCGAACGGGTACGCACGAAGCACGTCACGCCAATCGATACTTGGACAGTCTGCACGGGCACTTACCGTGACGACCTCCGCCTGTGCAAGCTCCCCGCCCCCGAGGAAGGACGCTGCTACTGGTACGGCTTCGAGACCGAAAGTCAGCAACTCTGCCCGGTGTTTACAGCCGTGAGCGAGGAATAAACATTCCGTACCGACAAGAAAGCCCAACGATTTTACTTTAGTACTGCCGGGAAAGTACTGAAACTCCTCCAAACCTGCCTGAAAGAGCCCCGAGAGAGGGGGAAAATCGCCTCGGAACATTAGGATAATTGGCGGGCAAATTATAACTTTGCCCGAATTTTCAACTAGACTATGTATATATTCCGATCGATTCACGAAATTATCAATACCATTGCGGCGGCCAGGGGACTGCTTACGGAAATGTTCGAGAAACGAAAGACGCTCAGTTTCCGTTATTCCGACGCACTGGCACTGCTCAAGGACGATGAAAACCGGTTGAAACTGCTTATAGAGAAAGAAGTCATCCGCCAGAACGGAAACTTCGTGGAACTGGATGCCCGCTTTCTCGACTTCTTCGAACTGCTCCTCGAGGCGAACGAGGACATCAACACGGCCATCATCGACGAGAACATCGCTTATCTGCACGAACTGATGGACTACTATGAGAAGGAGCAGATTGCCTCGCGCAAGGAGAGTTATGTGCGCAACATCAAGATTACGTTCCAGAAGATTGCGCGTACCACCCTCCGCAACATCATGAACCTGCAGAGCAGCATCGACAATGCCTTCAAGCACGAACCGACTTACCAGATAAAGATTGCCAAGCTGGAAAACCTCGACAAGAAACGGATTCACATCCAGCAGCTGATTGACACCACCGAAAACCTTATCCTGCACGAGGAACGGCGGTTTTTCCAGCAGGCTACCGACGAGGAGCTGAACCGCATCCTGCTGGAACTGCGCAGTGAACTCCAACTCTCGGCCCACAGCCTCATCCGGGCCCAGCAGGACATCATCAACTACCTGAACCAAATCAAGAGCCAGGTGATTCTGGTGGAAAAAATCCGGAAGGTGAAGTACCTGCACGACCAGTTCGAACTGCGGTCGCGAAGCAACCTCTCAGAGGTGCTCGACAAGGAACATTCCGTGCTATTAGAGGGCACCGTACCTTCTTCGTTCAAGCTGTCACTACCCTACCTAAGTACCGACGAGGCACGCCCCGTCATCCTGAAGGTGCTGCACAACCTGCAATACCGCGAGATTATCCGCAGCCACGAGGCGGGGGCCTTCAGCGAGGAAGACATGGAATCGCCGGCCATGTACCAGGAGGTCATCGACCTGGAAGAGACCTTGGGCGACTACATCCAGGCACAGGCGCAGGCCCGCTGGAACGATGCCTCGGCTCCGGAAGAAGACCTCTTCCACTACCTGATGCACTACACCTTCGCCCGCGAGGTAGACGAGCAGGAACGCACCACCTTGTTCTGCCAGATGGTGTCGCTCTACGAAAACCGTCTCCGCATCAGCGAGGAGTTCGGCCTGTACCACCAGTACGAGTATGCCAAGATTTACCCGGCGCACTCGTAACCCCTCAATTATCCCTATACATTTGACTTATGGAACTGAACATACAAATACCTGACAATACTGCGGCCTTGTTCGACTCTCTCCAGAAGGGACAGTTCATCAGTTCGAACAGCTGCAACGAAACCGTGCGCGACATGTACGACCAGATAGACGACCATTTTGAGGCACTGTCGGTCTACTTCGCCCAAATCGGCTACACCCTGGAACGGGGCAACGAATACTTTTACTTCTCGCGGGTGGAACCGCGTACCACGCTGGAACAGAAGATCATGCGCGCCTACTACTGGATTGACGTGCTCGACCTGTTCAAGACCTACGACGAGACCTTCGGCGCGGGCTTCCGCTTCCAGCCCGAACAGATTCTGGTGGAGGCCAACCTCAACGTGATGCTGCAAAACAAGCTCGACGGCCTGCGCAAGCATTTCTCCGACAAGGATGTGCGCAAGGACGTGCTCGACAACATGATTCGCCAGCTCACCAAGGAATCTTTCCTGGAGCTGGAGAACGAGAAGACCAACACCTACAAGGTGATGAGCTCCTGGCACTACCTGGAACGCCTGATTGAAAGTATCCAAATTTACGACGACACTGAAACGGAAGACAATGAGAAACCTGAATAGAATCATCTTTATCAATAGTGCCAACATTCCCTACGCCGACGACATCTATCTGGACGGGAATGTGCATTTCATCGGTACGCAGGGAGTGGGAAAAAGTACCGTCCTGCGCGCCATCCTGTTTTTCTACAACGCCGACACCCAGAAGTTAGGCATCCCCGTGGAGAAGCAGAGCTACACGGAATATTATTTCCCCTACTCCAACTCTTACATCATCTACGAGGTGGCTACCGAGCAAGGCCCGTTCTGCATCCTGAGCTTCAAGTCGATGGGCCGCGTGTGCTACCGTTTCATCGACTCGCCCTACCGCATGGAGTTCTTCGTCGACGAGCACCGCACGGCCTACAGCGGCAACGACCGCATCCGCGCCGCCCTCGACCAGTATGGCGTGGACTACTCGCGCATCATCTATACCTACGACGAATACCGTAACATTCTCTACGGCAACGGTGCAGGTCCCGAGATGAGCCGCTATTCACTCATGGAGAGCAAGCAGTACCAAAACATCCCGCGCACCATCCAGAACGTGCTCCTCAACTCGAAGCTCGACGCGGAGTTCATCAAGAAAACCATCATCTCGTCCATCAACGAAGACGAGACAGCCATCGACCTGAACACCTACAAGGAGCACCTGAAAAACTTCGAGACCCGCCTGCGCGACATCGAGGAGTTCCAGAAGCGCGAGACGCAGAAACAGGCCAAGGAAATCACCTCCCTCTCGGCACAGGTCGCCCGCCAGCAGACGGCCCTCGTACAGGGTTGCCGCGAACTGGCCGCCACCTTCCGCCTCACCGAAAGCCAGTTGCCCAAGGCCGAGGAACGGAAGCACAAGGCCGAAAAGGAACGTGCCGCCCTCCTCACCCGCCGTCAGGAACTGCAGGAACAGTCGCGCCAGCGCTGCGACAAGATGCAGGAGGCACTGGCCATCCTGAACAACGAACTGCAGAAGGCCCAGCAGAAGGAAAAAGAATATGCCCGCCGGCAGATTGAGGAAATCAAGGAACGGGCGGCCCGCAAGGACGAATGGAAAAACAAGCAGCAGGGATTGCAGGAAGAACAGCGCATCCTCACCTCGCACTACACGGAAATCTCCACCAAGTACAAGTCGCTCATCCAGAGCCTCGACGAGCAGTGGAACCGCATCCATGAGGCCAAAATCAAGCAGCTCGAGGGACTGAACAACACGTTCAACGCCCGCATCGAGGAGGCCCGCCGCCAGCACGAAGCGGCCACCGAGGCCCTCTACCAGGAGTACGAACAGCTCTCCCAGCAATTGCATCCGGAACGCAGCGGCAAACAGAACGAACTGACCGCCCTCGACTACCAGATGCAGCTGTGCCGCAAGGAAACCTTCTTCGAAGCCGAGCAGGAGGAACTGAAACACCGCATCCAGTCGTACACGGGCCTGCACATGAGCAAGAAGAACCGCATCAACAACGCCCAGCTCATCATCAAGGAACTCACCCTGAAGTGGGAAGAGGAATTGCAGAAGGGACTGAAGGAGAAAGACGAAGCCCTGATGCAGCTGCAGGCCGAGCACTTGCAGCTCCGCCCGCGCATGGACGAACTGGAGACCTTCCTGAAAAACAGCAAGAGCACC
The DNA here is from genome assembly GCF_016900355.1 of Bacteroides mediterraneensis. Taxonomy (GTDB): domain Bacteria; phylum Bacteroidota; class Bacteroidia; order Bacteroidales; family Bacteroidaceae; genus Phocaeicola. Next base: position 22,777 of record NZ_JACJKA010000014.1, read on the forward strand.
CTGCAAGGCTGGCTTAAGGAGCACAAGAAGGGATGGGAAGAGAACATCGGCAAACTGTGCGACGAGTCCATCCTCTGGCAGACTAACCTCTCGCCGAAGATAGTGGACGAGGGCACGTCGTTCTACGGCATCTCCATCTCCCTGCAAGACATCGAACGCCACATCCGCTCCATCGATGACTATCAGGCAGAACGCGACAAGGGCGTGAAGCGGCTGGCGGAAATCCAGGCCGAAACCCTCCGTCTGCAACAGGAAAAAGAGGCTTTGGAGGAACAGCTGAAGGCCAAATACCAGCCTCGCATCAAGGAGCAGAAAGACGTGATTTCGGTACAGGAATACGAGCTGGAGAAGCTGGAACAGCAGTACCAGAAAGACATGCTCGACTTGGACGACTGGAAGAAGAAGGCGGAAGCCGAACGTGCCGCCAAGCTCCGAAAACTGGAGGAAGAAAAGCAGCGCATCGCCGCGGAACTGCAAGAGATTGACGGCAAGCTGAACAACCTGAACCGCGAGAAAAGCGAGAAGCTGAACCGGCTGAAGCAGGAATGGAACCAGGTGCAGCAGGACATCGCCCGGGAGAAGGAGACACAGGCCGGCAGCATCCGTCTGGAAGACCAGGAGGAACAGCAGCGCATCGCCACAGAAAAGGCGGAATACGAGCGTCAGATGAAGCAGGAACTCCACTCGCAAGGGGCCAACACCGAACGTCTGCAACAAATTGGCAGTCAGCTGCGTGACATCGACCGCGAACTGCTGTTCATCAAGGAGCACGCCACCCTCCTCATCGAGTACGAGAAAGACAAGCGCGACCTCATCGACCACATTCCGGAATGGAAACGTGAGCAGGAGGAACAGAAGCGTCAGCTCGGTCAGGAAAAGGACAACTTGCGCCGGGAGACCTCGGGCTTGCAGGAACAGATTGACGCCGTAAACAAAGAATTACAGCAGGCCGAACAGGAAGTGACGCAGTTGCAGGCCAACCTGGAGGCATACGGCAAGATTCCGGCCTACGACTGGTACAAGCCTCATCAGGACATTTTCAATCCGGAGCACCCTGTCACGGTGGAAATCCACACGCCGCGCACCTGTCTGGAACTGATTGACGAGCTGGGCCGCACGGACAGCCAGTACATGACGCTGCAGAACCGCCTGCGCAAGGAAGTGAACCTCTTCACCGGCCATTTCGACGAAGACAACACCTTCAAGTTCAAGACCAAGTTTACCGAGGACTGGGAGTATCTCCGCTTTGCCGAGGAGTTGCACGACTTCGTGGAAGAGAACAAAATCAGTGAGTTTGTCCGCCGCATCAACAACGAGCACTCCGACATCTTCAAGCGCATCAGCATGGACACTTCGATGCTGACGGCTTCGGAAGACGACATCCAGGACCTCATCGGCAAGGTGAACAAGGGATTCCAGACGTGCAACTTCGTGGGCGTCATCCAGTGCATCGAGATGAAGGTGGAAGAGAGCAGCAACCGCGTGGTGAACAGCCTGCGCGCCATCCAGAAATACTACAATGAGCATGCCTACGACCTGGCGCCGGGCACCAACCTCTTCTCGTCGGAAAACGAGCAGCTGGTGAAGCAGGAAGCCATCGCCCTGCTCCGCGACTTCATCAAAGAGATTCATGCCTACCGCTACGACAGCATCCGCTTGTACGACTCGTTCGAGCTGCGTTTCCGCATCATCGAGAACAACAACGACACGGGCTTCGTGGAGAAACTCTCGAACGTGGGTTCGGAAGGTACCGACATCTTAGTGAAGGCCATGATCAACATCATGCTGCTGAACGTGTTCAAGGAAGGGGCTTCGCGCAAGTTCAAGGACTTCAAGCTGCACTGCATGATGGACGAAATCGGCAAGCTCCACCCGAACAACGTGAACGGTATCCTGAAGTTTGCCAACGACCGGAACATCATCCTCATCAACGGCTCGCCCACGGAACTGAACCGCGATGCCTACAAGCATGTGTACCTGCTCACCAAAGGGGCACATAGCAAGACGCGCATCGCCCGGCTCATCTCCGACCAGAAGCTGTAAGCGGCACGACAGCCGGCAGCAGAATTCAAAGCAGATTCAATAGCGGTATCCTCGGGGTATCGCTATTTTTTATGTCAGAAACGTCCCGGTATTTTCCAGCAAACGCCATTCCCATTTTTATGTTTCCAGTTCGGGAAACGTAGGTTTCTCCATCGGGAACCGTACGTTTCGCAGGCGGAAAACCTACGTTTCTCATACGGAGAACATAGAAAGTCGGACGGTGCTTTTTGATAAATGCTTCCCCGGTTTACAGAATCGTTCCATAAAATAGGCTGCACATCGGAAACACAAGCTGGAAAACTTTGTTTTCCGCTTGCCGCTTCACTCGGTTTGCACTATCTTTGGGAAAAAGTATTCATTATTCATTCTTTATTATTCATTCGCCCCATGAAGTACCCTATCGGAATACAGAGCTTTGACCAGATTATCGAAGACGGATACGTCTATATCGACAAAACTGACTTAGTCTATCAACTGACCCATGAAGGAAAAACCTATTTTCTGAGCCGTCCGCGACGCTTCGGAAAAAGTCTGCTGGTGTCTACCTTGGAGCACTATTTCCTGGGGCACAAGGAACTGTTCAAGGGGCTAAAGATAGACCAGCTGGAAAAGGACTGGCACGTGTATCCCGTGTTTCATGTGGACTTCAACGGCTCCAACTTTACCCAAGCGGGGGTGCTAGAAGAACGGCTGGAGGATTACGTGTCCGATTGGGAAACCCACTACGGACTGACTTCCGAAGCCGATCGGCTGGACGTAGGAGGGCGGTTTATCAAGATGCTCCGTGCAGCACATGAGCAGAGCGGACGACGGGCTGTGGTACTGATTGATGAATACGACAAACCGATTCTGGACGTACTCGATGTGGACACCAGACTGGAAGACCGACACCGCAACGTACTGAAAGCCTTCTACTCCGTGTTCAAGGGAGCCGATGCCCACCTGCAGTTTGTCCTGCTAACGGGAGTCACCAAGTTCTCGCAGGTGAGTGTATTCAGTGGGTTCAACCAGCCCAAGGACATCAGCATGGACCGCCGCTATGAGGCGCTCTGCGGCATCACCCAAGAAGAGATAGACCGCTATTTCCCAGAGCCCATCGCGGAAATGGCACACGACTACCAATGTATGCCGGAGGAAATGAGGCAACGGCTCAAACTGCAATACGACGGCTACCATTTCAGTGAACGGCTGACGGACGTGTACAATCCCTTCAGCCTGCTCAACGCATTGGACAGTCTGCGGATATACGATTACTGGTTCCGCTCCGGCACGCCTACCTACCTCATCCGGCTCCTTACCCATTTCAACGAGAACCTCAACGAACTCACGGGAAAATACTACCGTCCCGAAGAGTTCATCGACTACAAGGCGGATGTGGAACAGCCCCTGCCCATGATTTTCCAAAGCGGATACCTCACCATCAAGGACTACGACCGGGATTTCAATACCTTCCTGCTCGACTTCCCCAACAACGAGGTGAAGAACGGCTTCCTGACCATGCTGGCCGCCTCTTACCTAAAGCCGGGCACGGAAACCGGAGGATGGATTCGCAACGTGGTAGTAACCCTGCGGAAAGGCGACACAGAGACCCTGCGTACCCTCTTCACTTCTTTCCTGGCCAGCATCCCCTACACCATGCGCCGAAAGGAGGACGAGACGGAACGCGAGCGCTATTTCCAATACACCTTCTACCTGATTATGCGGATGGTCAGTGTCTACACGGTCTATGTGGAAAAGACACAGAGCCAAGGACGGGTGGACTGCATCGTGGAAACACCGCAATATGTCTATATTTTCGAGTTCAAGCTGGACGGCACAGCCGAAGAGGCTCTTCAGCAGATAGAGGAAAAGGGGTATGCAAGGGAATATGCCTCCGACTCCCGCACGCTTTACAGAATAGGCGCCAGCTTCTCTTCCGAAACTGGCACGATCGGCGACTGGAAATGTATATAAAATAAACCAATCAACCTGTTATAATGATGATACAACAAACGACTTTTACCCTCCGGCCACGCACCCGCGGCTTTCATTTGGTGACGGACGAGGTGCTGAACCACCTGCCGGCATTGCCCAAAACCGGACTGCTCAACCTCTTCATCCAGCATACCAGTGCCGGATTGTCCATCAACGAGAACTGTGACCCGGACGTACGGAGCGACATGGAAAAGATTTTCAATAACCTGGTGCGCGAACGGGAATCCTGGTACGACCATACGCTGGAAGGATGGGACGACATGCCCGCCCATGCCAAATCGACCTTGGTGGGAGCCAGTATTTCTATTCCCATTACCGACGGACGACTGAACCTGGGCACGTGGCAAGGAATCTACCTCTGTGAGTTCCGCAACCACGGCGGAGGACGACGTATTGTGGCCACCCTTATCGGAGAATGACACGGAGAGCCACATCCCTCGTCAGAGAGCAGATTGCGGAGCGGAAAGACTGAGGCTGTCGGAGAAACATTTACCGGCTTCTCCGGTCAGCACCACCCGCGAAAGATCGATTCCCTCGGCGGCTTCTTCCGAAATGACTCCCTTGGCGGCCATCCTGCGGGCCACCAAGCGGAAATGTCCTTCCTGATTGGCTTTCAACCGTCCGTTGTCATCAAACGAAGTACGGTAGTGCTTTGGCTTCGGGATAATGGAAGCCAGATAGATACATTCCTCCAGCGTCAGTTGCGACGGACGCTTCTTAAAATAAAACTCCGAGGCTTCTAACAAGCCATAGATTCTCGGCCCCCATTCGGCTATATTAAGATACACCTCAAACATCCGGTCCTTTGAGGTAAGATGATTCTGCTCAATCAGCCATACAATCAAAGCTTCTTCCAGTTTCCGTGCAATGTTTTTCCGGCGGTTCAGAAACACATTTTTGACCAGCTGCATGGAAATCGTGCTTCCCCCACGGGCAAAACGGCGAGCTTTCAAGTCGTAGGCCATGGCCTGACGAATGGCATCGGGCAAGAAGCCCTGATGGTAGAAGAAACCGCCGTCCTCACTTTGCAGCACGGCCATGCGCATCAGCTGCGGCACACTGTCGAGCGGCAGGAAATGGTTCCACGAAGGCCCTACCGGGAATGTACGTACCGGCACTTCATCTTCGTAGGCAGTGTATTCAAACTCTTCCGACATCTTGCTGAGATTGGTCGTTCCATAGCCCAGAATCCGGAAATGATCGGGATACAGGTCGGAATGAAACTGCAGGCTGTCAGGACAAGCCAAGTCGGCATCCAGTCCGAAATCGTAGGACAGGTTACCTGCCACCCGGATGCCCTCTAAGTTCTCAAACAGACCGTGGGGTAAGGAACCGAACAGTTCTTCAGCCGGGAAAGAAGATTTATGGATGGATGCAATCAAATGACCGGGCGGTTCCACACGCAAGTAGGGATGAAACTGCAGACGGTTGAAACGTACCGTGCTGGCACTGTCCAGTTCCAGTGCATGCGGCTCCACGTTCAGATGGAAGTCCAGTTCCCCCTCGTCCAGGTTGATGCGTTCCGGCGACAGCCGACGATGGAACACGGTCAGCCCGTCTACTTCCGTCTTACCAGACAAGACCAGTTTTCCGCTTTCCTTCTGCTGAGTGAAACTCAAATAAAGGCGGTCGAAAGAAACCTCCGCTCCCAACCTGCGACGAATATAAGGTACCATCAAGTCGGGAGCCTGAATGCCTACCGACACCCGTCGCTCGTCAGCATTGATTTCGCCTTCAGTCTGCCAGTGTTGCGTGCGTGCCCCCTCCACAAAGTTGAGGCGACTATTGAAACGATGATGATTGATGCTGAACTCCGGCACGAACAAGCTGACTGAATCACTGTCCTTCCGCTCCCGAATCCGGAGATTAGTGAGCTTTCCGTCGGAAGGTAGCAGACGAAATACCCCATCGAGCACTTTTCCCACCCGCTCATCAAAGCCCAGGTGAGCAGCATTCTGTCCGGAAGTCTCCTCCCAGTCTGCCCGGCTACGGAACAGAAAATCATAGTTAGCTGTCTGGTTCTCCTTCACAAAACTGACCGTCAGGCCGTCCATATAGACATTGCGTACCTCCGCATTGCCCTTCAACAATTGCCAGAAACCCAAGTCAAACGCCGCCGAACGAAGAGTCAGCAATGTGTCCCTTCCCTCAGGCACCACCGACAATCCCCCAAGAGAAAGCCGTCCGGTTCCTTCAAACTGAAGGTTGTCATAATGCACCTCCAGCCCGTAGCGTTGTTCCACCTGAGCAATTTTCCTCTCCATCAGACGGTTCAAGATGCGGTTGCGGAAAATCCACAATCCGCCAGCAAGCAGAAAGAGGCACGCCAGCAAGCCCGCACCTGTGTAAATCAGTATCCGTTTCATAATGTTCGCGTCTATGCCACAAAGGTAAAAAATATTCGCTGAAAACCTTGCGAAAATTCTATCCGCATAATCCACAATTTCAAGCTGATAATCACACTCCACAAAAGGACAGTACGTAAACACCCTTCTCCTATTTGCAAACGTACCCCAATAGGACTATTTTTAAACTAATCCGAAACGGATTCAAATTCATACAATCTCTCTTAACCTCTTCTACTCCGTACGTTCCGGCGTTTTCTTATCCACTTTCACAAGCAGACGGACCGTACGGAGTGTTTTTTATCCCTAAGAAACCAAGCCCTCTTCATGGATATTCCAAAAGAAATCGTATCTTTACAGCATAATCCATTTATTAACTAAAAACTTTAGATTATGGCAAGCAGAAAATCATTGAAAAAAACCGTCAATTATATCACTGAAGTGGCAGCAGGACTCTGCCTGGTAGAATCGGCCAATGCCAATGCGGAAAAACGCGAAGCTTACAGCCAGCTGTTTCTCCAGATTATCAACTTGCGCAACGACATCATCAGCCGTATCAGCCACACGGAACCGGGTAGCGTGAAACTGTTCTATAAGAAACTGAGAACCGACTTCAATGCCGAAGTGGACAACGTGTTCAAGAAACTGGAAGAACTGGCCAAATAAATACGCATGAAACAAGCCATCTGCCGATTTATCTACCACAAACTGCTGGGCTGGAAAGCGGAAGTGAATGTGCCCGACTTCAAGAAGTGCATCATCTGTGCAGCCCCGCATACCACCAACTGGGACCTGATTATCGGGAAACTGTTCATCACGGCCGTAGGCCGCCAATCGGGTTTTCTGATGAAGAAGGAATGGTTCTTCTTCCCGCTGGGCATCCTGTTCCGGAAGATGGGAGGAATTCCTGTGCACCGCGACAAGCGTACCTCCATGGTGGACCAACTGGTAGAACGAATCAAGAAAAGCGATACGTTTCACCTGGCCATCACTCCGGAGGGTACTCGCTCGGTCAACCCGGAATGGAAGAAGGGGTTCTATTACATTGCCTTGGGGGCCCAGATTCCCATCGTACTGATTGGAATAGATTATAAAGAGAAATGCATCAAGGCAGGGAAATACCTCATGCCGACGGGCGACATTGAAAAGGACATGAAAGAAATCAAGTCGTATTTCAAGGATTTCAAGGGGAAACATCCCGAAAAATTCACCGTAGGAAACATCGACTGAAACGTATGCGAAAAACACTTCGACGTTTACCTTAAAACGCAAGTGCGTTTCAACTAAAACGCTTAGGCGTTTGAAGGAAAACGCAAGGACGTTTTGACTAAAACGCAAGTGCATTTTTATCCAAACACAAAGGCGTTTTGAAGAACAAGAAAAGCTGCCTCATTTTCAACAACTTGAGGCAGCTTTTCTTTTTATCACAAATAAAAAATAACCTTCTCGAAATCCGGTTATAAGCCAAACTTATATCCCACGGAAAGCGTCAGCGTGTGATAGTTGGCGCCAATCACATCATTCTTGCCTTCTTTGCCCAAGGAAAGGTCATATTGCAGCTTGGCATACCAGTGATGGGTTTCAATACCTATATTGGAAGATACACCCCAGTCAAAGCGGCGGGCCTCATCGTAAAGGTAGAGATTGTCATTTCCCCAGGCATCCTTCCCATACACAAAACCGTCATAATACTGTTCATACATTCCCGGGAGACTTCCCTCTAGATAGTAAGGATTGCTGTCAAACTTGTTTTTCAGGCAGAAAGCCACGTAGGGTCCCACGCCGAAAAACAGTTTGGTGTCCTTGTTCAGGTTCCATCTGAACTGGGCCATCACCGGTATCTGCAGGAAATGCCTTGTCTGCGACACGTTCTCTATCCAGGTGGAGTTTTCATTGCTGTAGATTCCCCCGTTGGAAATGGAATATCCCCTGAAAGTGTAAAACAAGCCCGATTCAATGCCGAAATGGCGGGTCAGATTGAAATCGGCGGCTACCCCGACTTTGGCAGAAGGTCTCCATTCCTGTCCCCATCCGTATCTCTGTACGGCAGAAATACCTGCTTCGGGAGCCAATGTCACATTTTGTGCGTACACTCCGCACAAGCTTGCCATCAGCAGGCAAGCCAAAACTACTTTTTTCTTCATCACTTTCTAATTTAGAATTTAAAAGTTGCTTTCAATCCTCTTTTCTTTCGGAAAAGAAGGAAACAGCACAAATATATACAATCAATATTGCATTTACATAACGCGAAAGTGATTCTTTGTGGCTTTTTGGCGTCTTTTGGGGAAGTTTATACCTAAACATTTACCCAAGACTAATAGCACGAATATAATATAAAGAACATTGCATAATACTAAATTTCTTTGGAAGGCAATAAATAGGCTATTAATCAACAGGTTACATACATAATATCGCACTTTTATTTTTCTGAGAAAAAATACACATGTAATCAAAATACACAAATAAACTCACCGTAGAAGATTTTGTATCGCACAAAATTTTCCCACCTTCAGAGGTTCTCACAGCTTCAATACTCCTATGAAGCATACTTTCTCTCCCTGATTTTTCAAAGTTTTTCAAGTATATATAAAGGGATGCCTGTATATTCGGATATTTTTTCCAGTGGAACCGAATCCTTTTTCATGGCCACTGCAATCTTTATAACGGAAGGCTGCACACGATCTTGGAACAACAAACTGGAAAGATGCTTTATAGCCTTCTGAAGTCTTTCCCGGTCCTGCTCCCGACTGAGATCCATACCACTGAATGCTGACACTCTGTTATGAAGTATCATATAATAGATTCCCCCCACAAGCAATGCTGACACAGCCACGATGTCTGTATCTGAATCAGAAAATAAATCTGCAAATTTCTTGCACAAAGGAAGAGTGTGGAATTCTCTTAACTGAGCGGTACGGCGACTCGTTTCATTATCCGTGGCAATTTCCCATCTCAACAGCTCCTGCATAATCTTATTGTTCCACAAAGAATCGAAAAGATTACATAGAATAGCTTCATAATCTGCTTGGTCATTTCCACCTGAAACAGGAATTTTCACCACGTCACTGAACCAATAATCAAACTTCTTGACATATTCATCGATGAACGCATTCAAGTCCTTGTATCTCCTATAAAACTGCACAGGCTCTATTTCTGCCTTCTGCATGATTCCTGTGGTAGTCAAGTGGCTGAACCCATCTTTTCGTATTAAAGCGGTAGCTGCCTCCAAAATCGATTTCTCCACGTCCTCCGCACTCCTTCTTTTTCTTCGCTTTTCCATTTTATTTCAAGGCATTACTCTGTGTATTTCTTCGAATGTATTACTTAAACTTTCAAGTCGTAAAAATATCATTTTTTATTACATCTTGGCAATTTCGTCCTGACAAAATAATATTATAGAAAGAAATACCTCAAAATAACAATAACACCTGCAATCCAATAGAAAACCACAGAGGGGCCGTCTCTATAAAATCTGAGACGACCCCTCTATACGTTTATCTCCTTTTAAAATCTGAACTTACAGCAGCGAAGCGATATAAGCCTTCATTTCGGGAACTGCCTTACGAGCCTCCTGATACAGTTTATATTGTGCCAGTGTACGCACGTAATTATGTTCTGCATACTTCGTTTGGTAATAGGTATCTCCGTTGAGATAGTCGGCCAGGAAACGCACGGCCTGCATGTAGGGGAACAACATCACGGCATAGGGCAACATCTCAATTTCCAGCGGAGTAAGGAAACTCTTGGCCGATTCGATGTATCCCTTGGCAAAGGCCCGGAAGATGTCCATGTTGAAGTGAATCTTGTCCAAATCGGGTTCATCCTCAGGAGCGGTGTTAGCTGCAGAACGCAGGAAATCACCGAAATCAGAGAACACAAAGCTCGGCATGGTAGTGTCGAGGTCGATGACACACAACACATGGCCGTCCTTGTCGAACAGCATATTCGATACCTTGGTGTCACAATGGCAAATGCGTTTCGGCAACTTGCCTTCACGATACAGACGTTCGGCCACGCACATCTCATCGGCATCTTTTTCAATCTCTCCTACCAATGACTGTACCTTTTCCAGACGGCCTGCAGCATTCTGGGCCACGGCCTCACGCAGTTGCTTCATACGGAACTCCATGTTATGGAAATCAGGAATCGTTTCTCCCAGTTTCTCCGGAATGTCAGCCAACATGGCCTCAAACTCACCGAACTTCAACCCCACCAAGTAAGAAGATTCCGGCGTGACAGCTTCCAGCGTCTGTGATTCAGGAATAAACACGCATACACGCCAGTAATGTTCTCCATCGAAATAATAGGTTTTACCCTCGGCAGTAGGCAAAAAACGAAGCACCTTGCGGTCAATGTCCGTCTCATGCGCCTTTTCAAGCTTTTCCCGGATATGACGGGTCACACACTCGATGTTGTGCTGAAGCAGTTCCACATCCTGAAAAACCTGATGGTTGATACACTGCAGAATGTAATCGAACTCTTTCGGATCTGCTGTCTGCACTTTGTAGGTCTTGTTAATCAGACCGGCTGTCAAAGGAATGATTTCCCCCACCTTTCCAATGCCTTTAAATTGTGAAATAATTTCATTAAGCGATTTCATGGTCACCAAATAAATTAGGTTTATAATATCATTTAATTAGATTCTATACTTTATACCGCATACTTTCAAAATATTCTAATTTTTATACGGTGCAAAGATAGGGAAGTTTTTACGGATAACCGCAATCCTTTCAGAATATTTTCTGCAAAATCTTTGCAAATTCACAGAAAGTTTATAGATTTGCCCCGTTAAAAAACTAAACTCTATGAAAACCACCATGAAAACACTGGCACTCTTACTGATGTGCTGCTTTATTTCTGCCCTGCATGCAGAAAATATTCAACGCCCGCAAAGCGAAAATTATATAAAAGGTGTAGAAGCGCTCAACGAAGGAGATCCTGCGACAGCTTATACCTATTTAAATGCAGAAATCAACGAACATCCAGACAACGGTTACGCACACTGCTACATGGCACTGATTTGTAACTTTTGCCAAGATACCAAACTGGCCTTGGAAGCGCTTAACTCAAGCTTGCAACTGATTCCGGAAGCCGACAAGGAATACCGTTCATTTGCACACTACTCCAGAGGTGTACTGCTTACCCAACTGAAAATGTGGGACCGCGCTGAAGAGGACTTGAACGAAGCCATCCGCCTGAATCCGCAGGACGTGGAAAACTACAAGTCACGTGCACAACTGTACCTGGAAACCGCTCGCTACGAAGAATCATTCAACGATTTGACTCATGCGCTTGAACTGGACAGCAAGGCCGACGTAAACGATTTGGTACTTCAACTTATGGCTGTAGCACCCAACAACGATTTGATGGAGCGCATCACAGCTACTTACCAACAACTTGACCAAGTCACAATCCATTAATCACAATCCAAAGACTTGGATTGTCACCAGAAAGCCATCTCACCCCGTGAGATGGCTTTTTTTCAGTTGCAGAGAAAGAAATGATTTACTACATTTGCAAAAAATCAAAATTTTCTAACATTTTATCAACAAAACAAGAATGAATCGAACAAAAGGGCATCCGAAAGGACTTTATCTACTCTTCGTAACTGAGATGTGGGAACGCTTCAGTTACTACGGCATGCGCGCGCTGTTCATGCTCTACATGGTGCAGGCGTTACTTTTCGACAAGGAAACAGCTTCACAAGTATATGGCAGCTACACGGGACTGGTGTATCTCACCCCGCTCATCGGCGGTTACATTGCCGACCGCTACTGGGGCAACCGGCGGTCTATCGTGGTAGGGGCACTGACCATGGCCATCGGACAGTTTCTGCTCTTCCTCAGCGCTTGTTATTTCCATGAAGTGGCACTCGCCAAATACCTGATGTTCTGCGGACTGGGTCTGCTGATTTTAGGGAACGGCTTTTTCAAACCCAATATCTCAACCATGGTAGGACGCCTCTATACGCCCGACGACAACCGCAAGGACTCGGCCTTCACCATTTTCTATATGGGGGTAAACGTAGGCTCTACCATCGCTCCGCTGGTATGCGGACTGGTGGGCAACACGGGACATCCAGAGGACTTCAAATGGGGATTCCTTTCGGCCTGCATCGGCATGCTCTTAGGTGCAGGAGTATTCCAGCTCTTCAAGAACAAATACATCTGTGACCCTGACGGAAATCCGGTGGGTACAGCGCCACAAAAAATCGCCACCGACACCACTTCTGCCGAAGGAAATACACAGAAAAAGACAACCACCGGACGCACCATCCTGATGATTGGCAGTACCTTAATCCTGACCCTTCTTTTCTCAGTCAACTGGGGTGCGGAGGGCAGTGCCCTCTTTGCCGGAGCCGACTGGATTGGCTCGCTGATTTATGCTACGGCCATCGTGATGCCAATCTTTATCATCACCGACCACTCACTGACCCGGCATGAGAAAGTGCGCATCGGCGTGATTTACATCATTGCTTTCTTCGTCATCTTCTTCTGGGCAGCCTACGAACAGGCAGGGGCTTCCCTCACCTTCTTCGCCGACGAACAGACCGACCGCCACATCGGCAGTTGGGAAATGCCGGCAGCCTACTTCCAGTCGTTCAACCCCATCATGATTGTCACGCTGGCCCCGATTTTTGCCGCCGTATGGTCGTTCTTAGGCAAAAAAGGCATCGAACCGAGCTCTCCGCGCAAGCAGGCCATCGGACTGGGACTGCTGGCCTTAGGCTACCTGTTCATTGCTTTCGGAGTGAAAAACGTGGAACCTGGCGTGAAGGTCAGCATGGTATGGCTCACCGGCCTCTACCTGATTCATACCATGGGCGAACTTTGCTTGGCTCCCATCGGCCTCTCGCTGGTCTACAAACTCTCGCCCGCCCGTTTCTCTTCCCTGCTGATGGGCGTGTGGTACCTCAGTACCTCGGCGGCCAACAAATTTGCCGGACTGCTGAGCGGTTACTATCCGGAGCAGGGAGTGAGCAAGAGTTTCATGGGCTATCCGATTGAAAACCTGTTCGACTTCTTCATGCTCTTTGTCTTCATGAGCGGGGCAGCCGCTGTGATTCTTTTCCTGCTCTCCGGCAAGCTCAAGAAAATGATGGAAGTGTAAACGCGAAACCTATTGTAAAGACTATATACCCAGCGAAACAAGCCGTCCTCTGTCTGAAAACGAGTTTGTTTCCACATAGAAAAAACATCCCGCTGATTGGCTGGAAAAGAAGCACAGCCAGGTGAAAAATGGCTTGGCGAAAACAGAAATCTGATTGCGCAAAGCTTACAAGAAAACCTTCCGCTTTTCATTCCCTGAAATAAAGGTGAAAAGCAGAAGGTTTTCCTGCTAAATATTCAATTCTCTCGGTTATCGCGGAAGCGGTTGAAGGCGATGACTCCAGAAACACAAAGAACAAAGAGAACCATAAAACAATCAGCAAAGTAAAGTCAAACTTGCCACGATTTACTACAGGACACAAAAAAGGCCGCCCCAGATTTGATTCTGAGACAGCCTTGTAAGATTGTATTTCCTTTCCGGAAGATTCCTTCCGAAACAGCTTATTTCATCAGTTCCGCCAGTTTGGCTTCCAGGTCTTCTCCACGCAGGTCGCGTGCCACGATGGTTCCGTCTTTTGAAACTAGCAACGTAGCCGGGATGGCACGAATGCCATAAAGTCCGGCAGCTTCACATTGCCAGCCCTTCAGGTCAGACATCTGCGGCCAAGTGATGTTCAGGTCCTTGATAGCCTTCTTCCAGCTTTCGGCATTGTTGTCCAAAGAAACGCCCACGATACCGAAACCTTTTGCCTTGTATTTGGCATAAGCAGCCACTACATTCGGCATTTCCATACGGCAAGGTCCGCACCAGCTGGCCCAGAAATCAATCAGTGTATAGTTGTTGGCAGCCACGAAATCCGACAGCTTCACCGGATTGCCTTCCGGCGTATTCAGGGTGAAATCAATAAATTTCTGTCCTACAGCCGTCTTGGCTACCGTTTCCATATATTCCTTCAATGCCTTCACTCTCTCGTCGTTAGCAAAAGCAGCCGGAATCTTCTCCACCAACGGTTTTACCTTGTCCACTTCGAAAGAAGAGCTGAACATGGTCAGCAACTGTACACCAGCTGCACTACCGATATTCTCAGACACCAGCTGATAGATACGATCCAATCCTTCGGTTTCCTTCTGGTCGAGTACCTTCATGATAGAATCCTGCTGTGCTTCTGTGAGCAGGGTATCAGCTTTAGCTTTCTGATACATCTCATTCATTTCCTTACCGATACGCTGGTATTCATCCATGAAATTCTGATAAGTATCATTATTAGGAGTACCTGACACACGGCTTTCGTTCGGAGACAGATTTACCTGAATGTTTCCTTTTTCTACAAATACCATGGCAGCCATACGGGTATCGCCCTTCATGTAAGTCACGTAACGAGATAAGGCAACTGAATCCGGATTACCCTTAAACTCAAAAGTTCCGTTTTTCACTACGACAGAATCGAGGGCTTCAAAACCTTCCTCCGTCTGTTTCTGCAAGAACACGGTGTCGCCGTCGGCTGCACCTTCGGCAGTACCTTTGATGGTAAAGCCTGCCTTTTCCTGACAAGCAGCCAAAGACATCAGTCCGGCTGCAGCAAATACTACAAATTTTTTCATCTTGTTATTATAGGTTTTATTCCGATTTGAAAATAACGGGGCAAAGATAATCGTTTCAAAGGAAATGCCTCCATTTTTACAAAAGAAAAAACAGACAGCAAAGCAGATAAGCACCCCGACACACTTCGTCGGGCACTCCAGCATAGTGTGTCAAACCACTGAAGTCCAAGGAAGAGAAGAACAGAGTGATAAAAAGCAGCACTACGAAGTACGTACCCCTACACTTGTAGAAATAAGCCATGCCTTCCACCACATCGCGGTCGCTCAAATAAGAATCAGAAGCAAAACCATACACAATGGCCGGCAGGGCTATACCCAACGAGCATACTCCCCACAGCCCGTCGGCCAGCGGAGAACCCGCCAACGTACCGATAGCACTGCGCACCAAGTTCCACGGCCCGAAAGCTAATAGAGCACAAAGTGCCACATAGCCCAAAAAAGTCATCGCCGCCAGTCCCAGTGCCCGCTTCTCCTTGCGGGAAAACTTGCGTGTACCGTCCGCTATTCTCCGGCAGGCATTTCCCAGTCCGGAATGCACAAACAGCCCTACCCCGAAAAACAGACACACCACCGCCTGAAACACAGGCGAAAGAATGTAGTCGTCAAGCAGGGTACGCAACAGCCACCGCAGCCCTTCGTCACTCAAAAGGCTGCGCACTCCCTCCCATTCATAAATACTGCCCGCCCACGACAACAGGGCTGTAAGCAGAAACAGCAACAGGAAGCATGTAGCCGGATGCAGACTGAATTTATTCTTCATCAGGTTCCAGGTTATCAATGTCAAGGATGCGGAGTTCAAAAGCCCTGGTTACCAGCCGGCAGGCATTCACCCCCGTCCGTTCATCAGGACGGAACAAACGATTCACCAGTTCGTTCTGTCGCTTCTCGATAGATTTCACACCGAAAGGCATCCCCTTCAAGTTCGTAATCATTTCCTTGGTATATCCCAGTGCCAGGTGACGCAGCAAACGTTCGTCGTATTCGTCAATATCATAGTCGATGATAGCCTCCTGTCGACGCTGTTCCACCTCGACCGTCTGCATGAAGCGGGCCACGATTTTTTCGAGTATCGGCTCGTTGAACACCAGTTTCTTGCCGTCCATCACCGCCTGTACGTCGGTCGCCGTCAGCAGTTCGCCCGTTTTCAGGATAATACCTACGGCACCAGCCCGAAGCGCATCCACCCACAGCTTCTCATTCAGAATCTCTCCAGTAAAAATGAGCACCTTCAGTTCAGGACGTTCCCGGTGCAGACGGGCACAAATTTCCACGCCGATGGTGGTAGAGCCCCCTAAGCCCAAGTCGAGCAGTACCATGTCGGGCGTACATGTTTCCATCAGTTTCCAGAACTCCTCCTCGGTCATGGCCGTACCAATCACCTCGGCATTCGGTATCTCGTGACGGAAAATCTCTTCCGTTCCTTTCAACTCCAGTTTGACATCTTCTACGATGACTACCTTAAACTTCTCCATATTATCTTGACTTTATATTTTTTCAATCGGTTACTTCTTGTTTCGCTTCGGCAGGGTAAACCATACGCTGAATCCTTTTCCTTCGTTCCATGCACAAGCATTGATACGGCAGCCTCTCCGTCCGCCATACTCGTCGTGGTCGCGGATAATCTGCTTGCATACCAGATATTCCGTACCCGAAAGATGCGAACCATCGCCCGACGGACACATCCGTTTTTTGTCGGGATAGAACAAGGCATTAAGTACCTCCTGCGGATAACTACGACGTGTATCGATAAAGTCTACCCGGACAAATCCATCTTCCTCCTTTGCTTCCAGCCGTAACGTTCCCGAAGCCTCGTACCGTACGGCCTCGTCAATCAGGTTTTCCAGCAAGAAAAGCAACAACACCCGATCGCCCGTCACCCACAACGGAGGTATCTCGGCTTGCCATTCCAGGGTGAAGTTCCGCTTACGCATCGTTTTCTTCAGGTATTTGCCAGCCCCTTCGGCCAGTTCCTCCATACTCACCTCCGTACGACGGAAAGTCACTTCCTCCAGCTGCCGCGACGCACACGAACTGAGCAGGGTAAAAATATCCTTATAGTATCCGACCAGTTCGGCCATATTCTCCAGCAGTTCCTTCCGCTGTGCCTCCGTGATGTCACCACTCAAGCGGTCGGCCACCTGCTTGATGCGACTCGGATAATAAATCGTTTCATGCTTGATCGTGGAAAGGCAGTTGTCGAGCACCATATTCTGCACGTGCAACTGGTTTTCCTCGAAGAGAGAGCGACGAGCCTCATCCTGTGCCAGCTCAATGTCGTGAAACTTCCGGTTAACCCGCACCACCACATTATACAGCATTACCGCCAGGTAGTTGCACACCATCTCCACCAGCAAGCGGTCTTCTTCACGGCTATAGGCCCGAGCCAGCTTCAAGGCCAGCACCCCCACGCAATGCTTTTCGCCCCCGGTTTCCACCCACAACGGCAGGAAACTCCATTTCGTGGCTCCCGTCCACTGCATCTGTCCCGAGTCATAACACCGCTGCAGCCGTTCATGCAATTCCTCTTCCCCGTCTTCTGCGGCAAAACAAACCGTTTTCAGGCGACAAGTTTCTTCGTCATACACCGCCAGCGCCATATTCTCCAGCAAGAGTATTTCGTTCAGTTCGTTAAACATACAGCGGACCATCTTCTCCAATGCTTCGTCGCCCAAGGCCTCTGTGCCTGATGCCGCCGAGAACAACGTCCGGTTCACCACAAACACCTGCTCCATATTATAACGATAGTGCAACCGATGGCGCAGGTAAAGCGCATAATATGCAATCAAGCACCCGCACACCAGAAGCACAAACAGCGACAGGGCAATCCGCTTGTTGCTGGCCGAACGCTGCATCTGCAAGCAGTATTCCTCAAGCGAGTTGTCCTTGCTCAACCGCTTGTAAAGCGATGCATAAGCCGCATTGTTGTAACGGTACTTCCGGAAATCCTTCACGGCCAGTGCCGCCACCGCCGCCTCGTTGCGCACATCGAGCAAGATGAAATAATCTGTATCGAACGATTCAGCCAGCCAGGCAAGTTCGGCCCCATCGCCCTCTCCTTCCAGACGGAGCAACGGTCCGTTCTTCCCCGAATAGCGAAGGTAATGAGCATTCATATAATACAACACACTGTCGGCCAATACCAGTGCCGCAGCATGTTCGCCGTGTACATTGCACTCATACACCCAATTGGCATAGTCGTTGGCAATGGCCAGCAAGCTGTCGTAAGGCGCCACCTTCCCACTGTCGGGCACAGGTTGCACCGGCTGCTGCTTGGAAGAACAGGCCACTCCTACCAGCAGGCAGAAGCCCAGCCACAACAGACCCACCATCCGCCGTGCTCCCTTCGGCAAGCGGAACGAGAAACGGCTGCCTTTTCCTAAGGTGCTCTGTATGTCGAACCGACAGACCGCAAACACACTGTTTGTCTTCCGGTATTTCTCAATAATCCCCTTGCAGTTCATCAGCCCGAACCCATGTCCTTTCTGACGCTGAAGCTCTGCCGCATCGGTCGCTGTCTCCATGCCGATGGCTCCGGAATCGTACACCTTCTCACCCAAGATACGCGACCGGTCCTTCTCCGACAATCCCGGTCCATTGTCTTCCACCGCAATCTCCACGTAGTCGGATGTTTCCTCGGCCGAGAGACTCACCCGTCCCCCTTCCTGCGTGTACTTGCGGGCATTCTCCACCAACGTGTTGATCATGAAGAGGGTCAAAGCCTTGTCGGCTTTCACGCAGGCCGTAGTATCCCCCACCGTGAGCGTCTGTTTCTTCAACTCAAACGAACGACGTCCCTTGGCGATAATGGCAAACAGCTCCTCCAGGTCGAAATTTTCGATATGAAGGCTCAGCGTACCCTGCCGCATCTTGATCCACAAGGCCAGTATGTCATTGTATTCATTGATTTTCGTCACCAGTTCATCAATGTACACCAGTTTTCCCTTCCGCAGCGTTTCATCGCCACCCGAGGGTAAAGACCGGAGCTTACGCACTTCGTTCACCATTCGGTCGATGTAGGGCACAATTCCCGTTACAATGGAAAGACAAGCCTTCTTCACCTCGTTCTGCCGTTTGTTTTCCATGAGGTGCAACTCATGAAGATACTGTTCCTTCTCCAATCGTTTCTGTTCCTCATCGAGTGACACCAGGTTCAAACCGTGTTCCAGCGTCCAGGCCAGATAGGGCAACAACAACCGGATAAGTGCCTGTTCTTCTTTCCGTACCGGTGCATCCAGCCACATCCACAACTTCCCCACTGTCACCGACTTACCCGGTGCCTGCAGTTCAAACACTTGCGGTGTACCCTCTCCCTGATGGCACGGAACCTCCTCCGCCTCTCCTTCCTCACAGAAAGTAATGCACACGTCGCACACCCCAAACAATGCCTTCAGTTCCGGTTTCATGACTTCGGCCACCGCTTCAGCTACTTCCTCCCGACGGGTCGCTGAGGCCGGAACCGCCCCCGTAATCTGCTGGCAAAGTCCCAGCACCCGCTTCAATTCGGCGAGATACACGGTATTCTTTTCCCGCCATGACCGGTTCAGCCAGACAAACAACACCACCAGTACCAAACAACCAGCTGCCACCAGCCACAAGAGCACGTTCAGCTGCCGGGTCTCTTTCTCCAGCGCCGTGTAACGACTCTCCAGTTCCTTGTCCTGTCGCGTGTAATCGAGGATATCCAAATACACGTTGCGGTTGTAGTCCGACTCCGCCTTACAGCCCATGGCCGAATACGTACGACTCAGCTGTTCCCGCAAGCGGGCAATCCATTCAGGCACGGTATTGATACCCTCGTCATTGATCCATTGCAGCTCAATGGAAGTTGTCCCTCCCGGCTGATACGCCTGCAGACGGTCGAGTGTATCCGTACAATGATAATACTTTTCATGATGCAGATTCACATAATTCAAGGCCTTCTTCAGGTTGACCAGCGCCTTTTCCGGCTGCCCGGTATAATTATAGAAAGTGGCCAGAGTGCGATACGTTCCCGAAATCTGATACCAGTCGCCATACCGTTTGAATAATCCTAATGCTTCCTTGGCAAACACCAGTGGCAGACTGTCCACCGGCAGACTCTCGGGATTGACCAATCGCAGCAATCCCGCCCGCTTTTCGCTCAGCAATTCCCGGTTGCTGCGGAACACCAGCAGTTCCGCCATGGCCTGCAAGGCATTGGCCTCAAAATAGATATACCCCCGAGCCTGTGCCACCTGCAGACACTGCACCAGATAACCGAACTCCCCAAGCGTCACCTCCTCGCGGGTAGGCGCTTCGTACATGCCGCCCGAACCTCGCATATACACATAATACAACCACTGTGCCGTATCCCCTTTCAAGGCTTCTTCGGGCACCGCATTAATGGCCTGCATGGATTCCTTGTCCTGCTGCAAGTAATAGTAATAAATTCCTGAAACAATGTAGAACTCCGAGAGGGCATAGTTCAGCCGCCCCTCCAAACCGTTCTCTTCCAAGGAAGAACGGTCTTCATTGATGCGCCGCAGACGCTGCATCGCACTGTTATGATAATCATAGAACTCTTTGTTTCGCGACGTGCGCTGACAGATTTTCATCATCCCCACATCAGCCACCAGCCGTTCGATTTCGTTCTTGCTGGCCTCTGAGGCTTTCTGGAACAGGCGAGCCGCATGCTCAAAATCCATCCGCATAAACGCACAGAACCCCATGTTGTTCAGAGCCTCTGCCCGACCCGATGCATACCCATCGGACAACCTCAACGCTTCCGTAGCCGCCCGAGAAGACAAGGAAAGATCTTTATAGCGTACCTCATATGCTACACGGTTCAGCGAATCCACCCGGACACGGTCTTCCTGAGACAGCCGACGCTGGCACGAGGGCCACAGCATGACACACACCAGGCACATCAGCCCCCACATCCCTATCTTTCGAAAACCTTCCTTCATAAACGCACGCCTACAAGTTCAGACAAATGTAAGAAGTTCCCTTTTAAAAACCATCCCACCGGATGATAAAAAAACAAAAGAGAGATTGCAGCGTCCGTACATTCTCCGGCATGCTGTAATCTCTCTCCCTCAGACATGAGTCCGTCTTGAAAACTATTTATTTTTTTGACTCTTCCAGAGATACTTTTCTAAATTCTTTCAAAACTTTTTCCAACTCCAAGGATGCCTTGCGTGCACGAGTGCCTGCAGCTTTGTTACCTTTTTCAGCCTGCAATTCAGCATCTGCAACCAAAGCAGCATTTAATTCTTTGATTTTTGCAATTAATTCGTTCATAATTCTGACTATGATTTTTGATTAAACATATTCAAAGTAAATACAAATACCTCAATCTGATACTTTTACACACTCTTTTTTTGCAAATTTTAATAGAAAAGTCTATACTTTGTGCATTCATACAAATTTTACTTCCATTTTTATGATAAATCGCGTTTCTGACGTCACTCTAAAGCGGTTGTCCACACGTTCTTCCACCAGCCATACCACTCGATCTCCATCGCACACGACCCACTGATTCTCTTTATCAAAACGGGAGAACTTTTTATCGCGCAAATAGTTACGCACCGACTTGAAGCCCTTCATGCCGAAAGGAATAAACTTATCCCCCGACTGCCACTTGCGAAGCACCAGTTCACCTTCCACCACCTCCGCGTCCACATAAGCTACCTTATTATCATGAGGCACCGTAAAAGGAGGCTCCACTTCCATCCGTTTCAGCAGCAGTTCCGGCAGGCATTCCGTTCCTTCCCCGGCCCGACGACGGATCAGGCGCCCCCGGTCAATCAGCAACGTCCAGTCACGACTATAAAACATCCGTCCTGACTCTCCCTGCAACGCCCGGAACACATCGTCCACCTGCGCCGCATTGAATCCCAGCGGATGCAACAGTTCGAACAACAGATTCTTTGCCCCTGGCTCCCGACACAAGGCCGGAATATCAATCGTCTCTCCGTCGGGTATCACCCGCTGCTTGGCCTCTTCCATGGCCTTGTGATACACCACCGCCACATCGGACAAACGGCGGGCCGTTTCGGCAATCGTCTCACTGACAGAGGGATTGAGGGTTTCCAACAACGGAATCACGTGCAGCCGGAGTTTGTTGCGCATAAACTCATCCTGCAAGTTCGTACTGTCGGTCACATAGTCCTGTCCCAGGGAAGTCAGATAATCCAATATCTCTGCCCGACTCACGCACAAGAGCGGACGCACCACCTCGCCGTTCACCGGACGGATGCCTTGCAAACCGTCGATACCCGTACCCCGCACCAAGTTGAGCAGAAATGTCTCCACGCTGTCATCGCGGTGATGGGCTACCGCCACTACCTTCGCTCCGCATGCCTGCAACCGTTCGGAAAACCAGCCATAACGCAGTTCCCGTGCCGCCATTTCGATGGAAATGCCTTTGGAAGCCGCATACGCCTGCGTGTCGAAATGCGTCACGTGCAAAGGCACCCCCAGCCTTTCGGCCAGATCGCGCACAAACCGCTCGTCGCGCACCGACTCCTCTCCGCGGAGGTGAAAATTACAATGAGCTGCCTCACACGCATATCCCAGTTGAAGCAGTACCCGCAGCAATGCCACCGAATCGGCTCCGCCGCTCAGTGCCACCAGCACTTTGTCGCCACGGCCAAACAAGTGCTTCTCTTCGATAAACTGACTGACTTTCCTTGCAAACATATTGCAAACATAGAGATAAAAAATGAGAAATATCCCTATAAAGATTACAATTTAAAAACGGTCTAAATAACTTGCGAGAAAGAAAGCAATACCGTATCTTTGCAAGGAAATAAAAACGATGCATACAACATGAAACTTTCAGAATTGAAAACCGGTGAGAAAGGCGTCATTATCAAGGTCCTCGGACACGGAGGATTCCGACGCCGCATCATCGAAATGGGGTTCATCAAAGGAAAGACTGTAGAGGTGGTGCTCAACGCCCCGCTCAAAGACCCCATCAAATATAAAATCATGGGATACGAAGTCTCCCTCCGCCGGCAGGAAGCCGACATGATTGAAATTGTCAGCGAAGAAGAAGCACGGCGCACCATGGAGACCGACACTTACCATGAGCCCATCTCACAAGGCATCCCCGTCAGCGACGAAGTGATGCGCAACATCGCACAAGGAAAACGACGGACCATCAACGTGGCCCTGGTGGGCAACCCCAACTGCGGAAAGACCTCACTCTTCAACGTGGCTTCGGGCGGACACGAGCACGTGGGCAACTACAGCGGTGTGACCGTGGATGCGAAAGAAGGCTTCTTCGACTTCCAAGGCTATCACTTCCGTCTGGTGGACCTACCGGGTACGTATTCCCTCTCGGCCTACAGCCCGGAGGAACTCTACGTGCGCAAGCACATCATCGAGGAAACCCCGGATGTCATCATCAACGTGGTGGATGCGGGTAACCTGGAACGTAACCTCTACCTCACCACCCAGCTCATCGACATGAACGTGCGCATGGTCATCGCCCTCAACATGTACGATGCCTTGCAGCACAGCGGCAACAAGCTGAACTATCACAAACTGAGCGAACTGCTGGGTGTGCCCATCGTACCGACCATCAGCCGCACGGGCGAAGGCATCGACAACCTGTTCCACGTCATCATCGGCCTGTATGAAGGTATCGACTTCATGGGACAGAAAGATGAAATCAAGAACGAAATCCTCCGTGAGTTCCGCGAATGGCACGACGCCTACGTACCCGACCATAAATACAAAGGCTCGGAAGACAATTTCACGGCCAAAGGCTTCATCCGACATATCCACATCAACCACGGTCCGGAACTTGAACGGAGCATCGATGCGATAAAGAAGGAAATCAGCAAGAACGAAAATATCCGTCACAAATACTCCACCCGTTTCCTGGCCATCAAGTTGCTGGAAAACGACAAGGACATCGAGACACGCGTCATCGCCCCGCTGCCCAACGGCAAGGAGATTCTGGCGGCCCGCGACAAGGAGGCGGAGCGTCTGCGCCAGCTGGGCAACGACGACACCGAACAATGCATCGCCGATGCCAAATATGCCTTCATCTCGGGTGCCCTGAAGGAAACCTTCACGCAAAACAACCACGATACGGAGACCTTCACACGGGTGGTGGACAGCATCGTAACCAACCGATTCTGGGGATATCCCATCTTCTTCATCTTCCTGTATATCATGTTCGAGGGAACCTTCGTATTGGGAGAATATCCACAGCGACTCATTGAATGGATTGTGGAACTCATCGGTCAAGGGGCCGAGAAGTTCCTGAGCCCAGGCCCGCTGAAAGACATGATTATAGACGGTATCATCGGCGGTGTGGGAGGCGTCATCGTATTCCTGCCCAACATCCTGCTGCTCTACTTCTTTATCTCGTTCATGGAAGACTCCGGTTACATGGCTCGTGCTGCCTTTATCATGGATAAAATCATGCACAAGATGGGACTTCACGGCAAGTCGTTCATCCCGCTCATCATGGGCTTCGGTTGCAACGTACCGGCCATCCTGACTTCCCGCATCATTGAAAGCCGTAAGGCCCGCCTGGTGACCATGCTGATTAACCCGCTCATGTCGTGCAGCGCCCGTCTGCCCATCTACCTGGTGCTGATCGGGGCTTTCTTCCCAGGCAAGGCCAGTCTGATTCTGCTGTCCATCTATGCCATCGGTATTTTGCTGGCTGTACTCATGGCCCGCATCTTCACCAAATTCCTGGTGAAAGGTGACGACACGCCTTTCGTGATGGAACTTCCGCCCTACCGTATGCCGACGGCCAAGGTCGTGCTGCGCCACACATGGGAGAAAGGAAAGCAATACCTCAAGAAGATGGGAGGTATCATCATGGTGGCTTCCATCATCATCTGGTTCCTGGGCTACTATCCGAACCACGATGCCTATACCACCACGGCCGAACAGCAGGAAAACTCCTACATCGGTCAGCTGGGCAAGGCCATTGAGCCAGCCCTTGAGCCGTTAGGATTCGACTGGAAGATGGGCATCGGTATCCTGTCAGGTGTCGGAGCGAAAGAACTGATTGTAAGTACGCTGAGCGTGCTCTACACCAACGACGGTGACCTCGACAAGGTGAACCTCTCCGAGCGTCTCCCCATCACGCCGCTCGTGGCCTACTGCTACATGTTGTTCGTGCTAATTTATTTCCCGTGTATCGCCACCCTGGCTGCCATCCGACAAGAGTCGCGCAGCTGGAAATGGCCCGTCTTTGCCGCGGTCTATACCACCGTATTGGCTTGGATTGTGGCGTTTGCGGTACACCAGATAGGAAGTTTGTTTATTTAAAACCTTAAAAAAACTACATTATGAGTATGCAAGACCTTTTCGTATATATCATCGTAGCCGGCTGCGTGCTTTGGAGTGGCAGACACTTCTTCCGTCAGGTTATCCGGCGGAAAGGACACGCCAGCGGATGCGGCTGCACCGGGTGCAGCGGATGTACCGGATGTGCCCTGCACAAGGATTTGGATAGTCTGAAAAAACGCACTTGCGTTTCAGATAAAACGCTTTGACGTTTGAATCAAAACGCCTTTACGTTTTAGGTAAAACGCACTTGCGTTTCAAACCAAACGCCCTTACGTTTTTCATCGAACGTAAGGGCGTTTTTTATGTATTTTATTTACTGTTGATTTTCAGCAGGTTAAGAATTTCATTTCCCCGGTTCTGTCACTCCCGGCTCACCACTTCCACACGACTCAGCGTATGATTCACCCGTTCCACGTGAATCTGCGTGGCAATCCGCTCGCGCAAGGCCTCCACATGACTGATGATGCCCACCTTCTTGCCGCCAATCTGGTGCAGCTTTTCAAGAGATTCCATTACCGTATTCAAATAGTCGCTGTCCAGCGTACCGAATCCCTCGTCGATGAAAAGCACATCCACCGAAAGACTTTTCCGATTGAGGGATGACAATCCCAAGGCTAAGGCCAGCGACACCAGGAAACTCTCTCCACCCGAGATGGTGGACGTAGGGCGCTTCACTCCACCCTGGTACTCGTCACGTAGCAAGATGGTCAATCCCCCTGGCGGACATTCCATGCGATAACGGTCAGTCAGGCGACGCAGATAATGGTTGGCTCCGGCCAGCAGCTGACGCAACACATAACTTTGGGCAATGTTGCGGAATTTCTTTCCATCGGCACTGCCGAACAAGGCAGCCACTCCGGCCCAACTGTCCACTTCCTTCTGTTTTTCCTCTATCTGTTCCTTGAGCTGACGGATACGCCGCAACCCCTCTTCGTGGTGCTGCCGCATTTGGGCGAGTGCTCCCAGACGGGACACTTTTTCCGTCAACTGGGACTCCTGACAGGTAATCGTTCCCTCCACAACTTCCGGAGTCACAGCCTCCATCTCCTGCGGACGCTGCGCACGATGAGCCGACAACTCCCGATCAATCCGTTCCCTTTCTGCCCGACACGTCGTCAACTCATTGTCCAGTTTCTGCAGGGTGCGACGGGCCAGGCTCACTTTCTCCACCTCCAGTCCCGCCAGTTTCTCCAAATACTCACGGGAAATTTCCGGATGTGCGGTCAGGAAGGCTTCCACCCCCTCCTTCTTCTCTTCTGCCAATTTCTGCGAGGTCTGCATGGCATGGCAGACAGAAAGCATTGCCGTATACAAGGCATTCCACTGTGCCGGAAGTCCTTCAGGACACGGACCCTCGGGTACCGCCTCCTCCTCAATTTGCTTCCAGGCCGGAAGTACCGTCCAAATGGACTGCCGTATCTCCTGTACTTGATTCCGCTGCCCCGTAAGCGATTCTACCTGATGCGAAAGCTTATCCTTTTCCACCAATCGTTCCGCATAGCGGGCCGCTTCTTCCTGCAAGCGAGCCACAAACCCTTTCCGGTCGGCCTGCCAGTCTGCTTTCCATGGGGCAAAGGTCACCAAGGCCTCCCCTTTCTCCTTACATTGAGATACCGTGAGTTGCTCCCGAGAAAGAGTTTCTCCTAACATACGGAGTTCCGCCTCCAGTCGGGATGCCACCTTGTCGGCTTCCTCTACCTGCCGGTGCCACTGCTCCCGGTTGGCAGTTAAAGCCTCCCGTGCCTTCGTCAGGCGGTTCAGCTGCTGCTGGCCATCTTCGACCTGCTGCCACTGGGCTTCCAATCGGGCACATACCTCCTGCTGTGCTAAAAGACCTTGCTCCACCTGTACCAATCCGTCGGCAGCATCCGTCACGACAGTTGCCAACGGCAATTGCTGTACCGCTGCTTCCGCCTGACGGAAAGCTGCTTCCGCCGCTGTTTCCTTCTTTGCTTCCATGGCTTCCAACCGAGCTAGCGAACGCACTTCCGCTTCGGCCCGTGCCTGTGCAGCCAAGGCTTCATCGGTCCGACGAGTCTTTTCTTCCAACAAGGCACGCACCGGCTCCAGCAACGATACAAAGTGGGCTTCATTTCCTAAATCTTCTTCCACCGGACGGCCACAAACTGGACACACATCGCCTTTCGACAACCGGGCACGAGCCTCCCGTGCCCAGTCCTCACACGACATCCGCTGTTTGTCGTACACCTGTTGTACTTCTTCCTTTTCCTTGCGGCATGCCTCGGCCTGCGCTTTCAGCGTTTCCAGCGCCTGCTGCTGCCGCTGGCCATCCTCCTGCAAGGTTTTCCGGTTCTGCTGTACTTCCAGCCAAGCCTTTTCCTTCTCCATCCGGACCGTCAGTGCTTCCCGCAACGCTTTCCAGTCGCCCAACCGGGCATCTGCCTCCTGCTTCTCCTTCCGGAGCTTTTCCGGCTGCAACACCTCCAGCTGCGTGCGACAAGCTGTGACCTCCGCCTGTTTTTCTTCTTCTACCTTCCGGGCTTTCTCATACGCTTCCAAGACCTTCTGACGCGCCTCGGCCGTTTTCTGCCGATTCTCTTCCTTGCGATGCTGTTCCTTCTCGCACTCTGCCATCACTTGGAGAGCACGCTGCATCTGGTCGGACAACGCCGCAAGCGACTGTACCGACTCGTACACCGGCACTTTTTCCTGTACTCCGGAGAGAAAGGTCTCATACGCCGTCTGCTGCTCCCGACACCGGTCCAGCATCCGCTCCAGCCGACCATAGTCCCGATTCAATGCACGGTATTTCTGTGACAGCTGTCCCAGTTCCGCCTCCGACGTACGGATGCGCTGCTGCAAGGCTGCCTGTTCCGTCCACTGGAAACGTACATCGGACATACGGTCCCAATCGTCCAACAACTGCTTGTTGCGCTTGTAGCCTTCCGACTCCACCCGTTCCGTCACAGTCTGAAACGCCTTTTCCGCCTCGTTCCACTCGTGCACCAACTTCTGTTCGTCGGCCATCCACTTCCGGAAATCCTGCCACTGCTTCAGCTGCGCACGAAGCGACGTTATTTCCGCCGTAATCTGTTCCTGCTCGGTCTGCAACGCTGCTAACTGTTCGTCGCTCAACAAGACAACACCTCCTGTCTGCGCCTTCAATTCCTGCAACTCGGCCTCTTTCTCGGTCTTCATCGCATAGATTTCCCGACTGATGCGCGAATAGATTTCCGTACCCGTGAGCTTCTCCAAAATGTTCGATTTCTCTTCCTCCTTACTCTTGAGGAACTTGGTAAACTCTCCCTGTGCCAGCAACGTAGTCCGGCAGAACTGCTCAAAGGTGAGCCCCACGCGCCGTTCAATCTCCGCCCGCGTTTCTGTCGACTTGTTGGTGAGCGGAGTACCGTCCTGCAAGGAGAGAGTCCAAACCACTTTCTGGATTTTCCCTCCTATTTTATTGCGGGCTCTGGCCACACTCCACACCGCCAGCAGGGCTTCCCCGGCCGCATCCGTGAACCACAATTCCACCCGTGCCGACACACTGTCGCGCCGCATCAGCATACGCGAATCGTCAATGCTCACTTCTTCCGTCGTTCCAGAGAAACTGTCATTTTCATCCAGGTAACGTTCGTTGGCCGCCTGCTTCAGACGGGGCGTGGTATTGTAAAGGGCCAGACATACCGCATCCAGCAGCGTGGACTTGCCCGCTCCCGTCGGCCCGCAAATCAGGAAAATGGAATCCTCGCCCAACGGACCGTGCTCAAAGTCAATACTTGCCTTCTCGATGGAAGCAATATTCTCGATAATAAGTTTCTGTAATTTCATATGCGCTTATTCCTCTTCTTGGGTGCGTACCCGTTTCACAGCCTCTTCCAGCAACTCGAGCGTTTCCGGCGGAATGTCATGCTGAAACTTGTCACGATAATAAATGGAGGCCACCTGCGACGGAGAGAAAGTCAGCAAGCGGTCCACATCCAGCTCTGCCGCGTCTTCTGTCGGTTCCGCCACTTCCCGTTCCCACTTGTAGCGACAGAAACGGCATTGCTTGCCACGGGTCAGTTCGTAGGCCCGTTCCATGCAATAGGCCGGAGGCACATCCTGAATACGGACATGCAGCTGCACGTACAGTTTTTCTTCGTCGGGGATAGCCTTCAAGACTTCCAAGGCCTCTTCCAAGGGAACGGCCTGCGCAGGCAACACTTTCAAAGGCCAGAGATTCCGTACGGGTAACGTACGCACTTCCGGTTCAACCCCGTGTGCGGCCAGTTCCACCACGCTCACAGAGTGTCCATAACTCTCGTCAAAGCTGACAGGCAACGGAGAACCGCAATAGCGGGCCCGTCCACCGGGCAAAGTCTGCGGAAAATGAATGTGTCCCAGGGCCAGGTAGTCATACCCTTCGCCCATCAGACGGATGTCCGTATAGTCCATGCCGCCGCGTCCGTCGTCCTGTCCGGTGATGTCGCTTCCCGTCACGGCCAGATGGGCCATCAGCACCACCGACAAGTGAGCCGTATTCCGCTCCGCCACCCGGTCGAGCAAGGTCTGGATAAAGAAGCGCTGCCGGTCTTCGCGCGGCACCTCCTCGTCGAGGGACGGAAAGTTCTGCGGATACACATGAGGCAGGGCCACCACATAGCCTTTCGGTTCCCCGTTTCCGTCCTTTATCTCCACGAGGTGACGCTCCAGGTCCACCTTTCCCGCCTCGTTACGACAAATAGAACCGACCACGGTCACCCCCGCATACTTCCACAGGTTGCGGCTAATTTCCAACTTGGAGCTGCTGTCGTGATTGCCCGCCGTAATGATAATCTGCATGGACGGACACGTTTCATGCAAGGCCACCAAGGCATCGGTATACAACCGCTGGGCAGAAGCCGAAGGGCTACAGTAATGAAACACGTCGCCCGACACGAGTAACGCGTCGGGCTGTTCTGCGGCCACCCAGTTGCGCAGCTGCCGAAGAAAATCCCGTTGCTCTTCGCTCCGGTCGTAATCGAACAGCTGCTGCCCCAGGTGCCAGTCACTGGTGTGTATAATCTTCATCCGATTTACAAAGTTTTAGGGGGATAAAGGGTGTTCCACCACGTCGGATCATCCTGCAGCCATTTGGCAAACCAGGCGAAGATGGTGTTCTGCCACTGGATACGTTTCTGATAATCCGTGATATGATGGTCTTGTCCTTCGACTACTACCATCGCCGTTTCACGTCCTAACAGTTTCAGGGCCGTGAACATCTGGATGCTTTCGCCAATCGGCACATTGGTATCGACCGAACCGTGAAGGAAGAGCAGCGGAGTATGCACCTTGTCGGCATTGAACAGCGGACTATGGTCGACAAAGAGTTCCGGATTCTTCCACGGATAACTGTTGGCAGCCGATACCTCGCTGTAGGAATAACCCCAATAGCCTTCACCCCAGTAACTGGTGTGGTCACTGATGCCGGCATGCGAAATGGCAGCGGCAAACAAATCGGTCTTCGTCTGAAGGTACTGGGTCATGAAACCGCCGTAGGAAGCACCGATACAACCAATCTTCTTGCCGTTGACAAACGGATGAGCTTCCACAAACTTACGGGTGCCTTCGATGATGTCGTCGGCCACATAGTCGCCAAAAGTGTTCACGTGGCGGGCAGAGAATTCCTGACCGAAGCCGGTGGCCCCGCTGGGTTCTACCACATAGACCACATAGCCCAAGGCGGCATAGGCATGATGCGGATAACGGCTGCCGAAGTTCCGGCTAGTAGGGCTGCATCCGCCGTAGTAGTTCACAATCATCGGGTATTTCTTGTTCGGGTCAAAATGAGGCGGCAGGTAGTAGCGTCCGCAGATGGTATCGCCCCGCGAATTGACAAAATCCCAGGCCTTGCATTCGCCCAGCAACACATCTTTCAGTTCTCCGTGCAGGTCTTCTTCCAGCTTTGAAGCATCTTTCTTCAAATCGACCACATACTGGCGGTGTGCATTGGAGGCACTTTCCCCGTAGAACGACAACGAAGGTGCTTTCTCGGCCACGGAGAATCCCAATACCATTTCTTCGGGCACATTTACTTTTTCGATGTGCTTCTTCGCCGGATTCAGGCGGAACAGGGAAATGCAGTCACGGTCTTCCGCATTGAAATAGACACAGTTGTCGGCAGCCGACCATACCGCCTGCATCACGTTCGGGTTGAAGGTCTTGGTAAGCGGTTCAATCTGCTTGCTCTGCAAATCCATCAGGTAAAGCTGGATATCAATCATGCTCGGGGTCTGTCCTTCCTTTACGTTCTTACCAATACCTCCCAGGCACTCTGGAGAACCGGATAACAGCACCTGACGACCATCCGGCGAGAACAAAGCGTTGGTCAGGAAACCGTCGTCTTTCACCAGTTCTTCCACCTTTAAGGTCTGCACATCCATCTTGTAAAGTGAGAACAAAGTAGTCGGGCGCTTGCCCATGCGGTGGTTGGACACCATCACCAGGATAGACCGTCCGTCGGATGAGATATCGGTAGCCCACACATTTTTGTAGCCGAAGGTCAACGGCTGACATACCCCTGTCTTCACGTCGAAACGGGCCAGATAGGTACGGTTGCGCCATCCCGGCTGGCGGTCGTCAGGGTCGATGAACTCATAAATCTCCTTCTTCTCTTCCGGTCCTTTCTGTACCAGGGTAAACAGCAGGTAGTCTTCCGTAGGCGCTACCCGGAAACTTCCTTCCGGCAGGTGGCTCACCCACACTTCCTCCTGTCCGGAAACTGGATCTACCGTCACCAGTTCCCGACCGGACACACCTTGACGCACATAATAATATTTGGCAGAACGCGGCATCCAGTGAAGAGATTCTTCCCGAGTAGCCAGCACTTTTCCGGTCTTCAGTTCCTTGACTTTGGTCTGCGAAGTGGTCTTTCCCCCTTCCTTCGTCACCGTATACGAAGTAATCAAATATTTCCCGTCGGCAGAAAGTTCAGTACCGGTAATGCGGGTACCGTGCAGCACATCGGCTAAGGTAAACAGACGTCCCTGTTCGGTACGGAGGGTAAACACCCCATCCTGCTTGGCATCCAAACTCACTTTCGGTACACTCTGTTCGCCCGGCACGGAAAGATATTTGATGACTACCTGATGGGTAGCCGGATCCAACGACAGCAAAGTGTCTTCCACCCGCTTGCCATCCACATACACCTGATAATGGGAAGCTCCTTCCACCTTCAAGGATACCTGACCGTAGTGCGTATTTTCCAAGACGAAACCCATGAGGTGCAGGGCATAGTCCGACGAAGGGGTCAGCTGTCCGGCCTGTTTCACTTCTGCTCCGTCGAGCAAGGAAAATGACACCGGCGTATCCAGCAGCGATTCCGCTTTCCAGGGCTTTGAATTAACATCCACACTGTCAACCTGATAAGGTTGCATCAAGGCATACGGACCTGCGTACTTGAACGAGGTCACTTCAATATTCTCTGCATTCACCAGTAAGGTGCCACAAAGAGAACATGCTATAAATAATTGCTTTTTCATCTCTTTTTTTCAGTTTATTGCCACAAACATAATCAAAAATCATCATTTTTTGCGTATGTTTGTACAATATCTCACGAAACCGTTATGAAAAAAAAGTGTAGTTTATACCTTCTTTCCCTGCTGATGCTCGCAGGATGCAGTTCGGTGCCCCTCACCGGACGGAAACAATTGTTGCTGGTATCCAACCAAGAAGTCCTTTCTTCCAGCCTGACCCAGTATAACGACTATATCAAGACCGCCCAAAAATCGACCAACGCGGCCCAGACAGCCATGGTGGTCCGGGTGGGGAAAAACATCGCCGCAGCCACGGAACAATATCTGCGCAACAACGGACTGGCGTCGGAAATTCAAGAATTTTCCTGGGAATTCAACCTGGTCAAGAGCGATGAAGTGAATGCGTTCTGCATGCCGGGCGGAAAGATTGTGGTGTACGAAGGCCTGATGAAACTGGTCTCTTCAGACGATGAACTGGCCGTAGTGTTAGGACACGAGGTGGCGCATGCCGTAGCCAAACACAGCAACGAACGTATCAGCCAGCAGATGCTGACGCAATATGGCGCCCAGTTGCTGGGACAAAGCCTTTCAGGCAAAAGCCAGATGATACAGAGCGTAGCCAGTACGGTATATGGTATCGGCTCACAATATGGCGTGACCCTCCCCTTCTCACGCAAGCATGAATCGGAAGCGGATTACATGGGACTGGTGTTAATGACGATGGCAGGATATAACCCTGACAAGGCCGTCACGTTCTGGCAGAAGATGTCGGCCAGTTCCGGAGGAAAGGTTCCTGAATTCATGAGTACCCACCCCAGCGATGCCCGCCGTATCAGCGACATCCAGAAAGACCTTCCAGCCATCAAAGCTAAATTTGGGAAAAAATAAACCTTACTATACGTATCTGTCATGAAAAGAATCGTACTTTTACTCTTAGGCGTATCCCTGCTGGCCAGCGGATGTGGTACTACTCAGCCGGCACGCACAGGAGCCATCGTGAGTGGAGCCGCTATCGGAAGTAATGTGGGAGGTGCCATCGGGGGACTGGTAGGTGACTCCCGTCATGGTTGGCGAGGCGGCTACAGAGGATCTGCCATCGGCAGCATCATCGGCACCTTGGCCGGAGCAGCCATCGGAGGAGCGCTGACTGCCCCCAAAAACCGCGAAGAAAACCGCCCGCAGGACTATCCGCCAGCGCGTCCGGCCGATTCCGTCTATGCCGAGCCCTATGAATCTTCCTCAGCACTGTCGGCTTTGCACATCCGTAACCTCCGGTTCATTGATGACAACCGAGACCACGTGCTGAATGCAGGTGAAAGCAGCAAGATTATTTTCGAAATCATGAACGAAGGCAATGAAACTGCCTACAGCGTGATTCCTCACGTGAGTGAAATCAGTGGGGCCAAACAGATACATATCTCTCCTTCTATCCTGGTGGAACAGATTCTGCCGGGCAATGGAGTGAAATATACCGCTACCGTCAGCGTAGGCAAACGGGTGAAAAACAGTACTGCCACCTTCCGTGTGGCAGTGACCGACACCCGCGGACAAATCTACGACTATCAGGAATTCACCCTGGAAACGGCACGCTGACCTCTCAACCCTTATTCTGAATTAGACGACAATGGAAAAAGAGCAATCGTTATGTAAAGAGAAGAAACGCGTGGAGCTGCACGAGCCCAAACATTACAAGGTAGTGCTCCACAACGACGACTTCACCACCATGGATTTTGTGGTGAAGGTACTCAAAATCGTGTTTTTCAAATCGCAGGAGGAAGCCGAAGCCCTGATGCTGAAAGTACACCAGCAGCAATCGGCCACGGCAGGTGTCTATTCTTACGACATTGCACAATCCAAGGCCCAGAAGGCCACCCAGATGGCCCGTGAAGAAGGATTCCCCCTCCGACTGACCGTAGAACCCGAAGACAATTAAACTGTAAAACATCAATGAGTCACATCGAAAAATCTGTATATGTAGACAAAGCGCTGTCATTTGCCCAAGGACTGGCATTTCGTTACCGCCATGAGTTTATCACTCCGGAGCACATTCTCAGCGCACTCTTTAACCAAGACCCGTTTGTGGAAGCTGTGGAAGAATGTTTCTGTCACATTCCCGTGATGGAAGAAGAAGTGGATGAATACCTCGCCCAGAAAATGGAGCAGGTACCGGATGACACTCACTACGAACTGCAGTTCTCGGCACAGTCGAACCTGCTGTTCCAAAATGCATACGCCTTCGTTGAATCATCGAATGCGGAAGTGCTGGACATTCCCCACGTGGTACAGGCTATGTTGCTGTTGCCCGACTCGTGGGCTTGCTATTTTCTGAAAAAGCACCTGAAAGAACGGATACCCGACTTTATCAGCCAACTGGTGGTCATCTACGGAGATGATCTCAGCCTGGAGGAGAACGATTCGGAAGAGTCGCACGGTCCCTGGAAAAATTTCGTTACCTGCCTGAACGAACAACTGGAGCACCACAATCCACTGATCGGGCGGGAACAGGAACTGGAACGGACCATCGAAGTACTGTGCCGGAAAGAAAAAAACAATCCGCTGCACATCGGTGAACCAGGCGTGGGAAAAACAGCGCTGGCCTACGGACTGGCCGCCCGCATCGAGGCCGGAGAGGTGCCTGAACGACTGAAAGGCAGCCGCATCTACGAACTGGACTTAGGAAGCATGCTGGCCGGCACGCAATACCGGGGCGATTTCGAACAGCGCCTGAAAAGTGTCATGAAAAGCCTCAGCGCAGAAAAGAAAGCCATCCTCTACATTGACGAGATACACAACCTTATCGGCGCCGGACAAATCGGTGAAGGTTCGATGGATGCGTCGAACATGCTGAAACCGTACCTGGAACAAGGAGATATCCGTTTCATCGGTTCCACGACCTACGAGGAATACAACCGATACTTCTCACGCAGCAAAGGAATGGTACGCCGCTTCCAGCAAATCGACATTCAGGAACCCAGCATCGACGAAGCAGTCCGCATCGTGGAAGGGCTGAAGGAGAAATACGAAACCTATCACCATGTGACCTATGAGCCGGGAGTCATTGAATATGCCGTCAAGGCAAGTGCCCGCTACATCAGCGACCGTTTCTTGCCCGACAAAGCCATCGACCTGATTGACGAGGCCGGAGCATACCGGGAAATCCATCCGGCAGCTGACGGTTCGCAAACGGTCGACAAGAAACTGATTATGGAGGTTTTGTCGCGTACTTGCAAAATTGACGCGAATGCCCTCAAAGAAGAAGATAATGCAGCTTTGGAAGCATTGTACGAACGGATGTCCGGACAGATTTACGGACAGGACGAAGCCATCAAACAGGTGGTGGAAGCCGTACAGATGGCCAAGGCGGGACTGCTGGACGAAAACAAACCGCTGGCCAGCCTGCTGTTTGTCGGCCCTACAGGAGTAGGCAAGACGGAAGTGGCCAAGGTACTGGCTTCGGAACTGGGTATCTCATTGGTACGGTTCGACATGAGCGAGTACATGGAAAAGCATACCATCGCCAAACTGATTGGTTCGCCGGCCGGATACATCGGCTACGAAGACGGAGGCTTGCTGACGGATGCCATCCGGAAAACGCCCAACTGTGTACTGTTGCTGGATGAAATTGAGAAGGCACACCCCGACATCTTCAACATCCTCTTGCAGGTGATGGACTATGCAGTGCTGACGGACAACAAGGGACGGAAGTCCGACTGCCGCCACCTGATTCTCATCATGACCTCTAACGCCGGGGCACAGTATGCGCATCAGGCATCCATCGGTTTCAACAGCCAGGTGACCACAGGACAGGCCATGCTCCGCCAGGTGAAGAAGACCTTCAAACCGGAATTCCTGAACCGTCTGTCGGCAGCTGTGGTCTTCCACGACATGAGCCGGGAAATGGCAACTCAGGTGCTCGACAAGAAACTGCGCCAACTGGACGAAAAGCTGGAGCGCCGTCACGTCTGCCTGCATTTGACACCCGAAGCCCACGAATGGCTATTGAAGGAAGGCTTCAAACCGGAATATGGAGCCCGGGAAATGGATCGTGCTATTGCAGCCCACCTGAAACCGTTGCTGATGCGCGAAATCCTCTTCGGCTCGCTGAAGCAAGGAGGCGACATCACGGTCAGCGTAGCGAACAACCAACTGAGTATTCTCCCATAATCTGTGTATCATGGTTTTCCAACTGACTAAAAGACTGGCTTTCCCCGACCCGCACTGGGGAGACCCCGACGGTTTGCTGGCCATCGGAGGCGACTTATCAGTCGATTGCCTTATTTTGGCCTATTCCAACGGCATCTTTCCGTGGTATGCATTTCGCCGGAAAGTCATCCAGTGGTGGTGCCCCTTGCAGCGTTTCGTCATCTTCCCGAGTGAGATTCACATCTCCCACTCCATGCGCACGCTGATGAACAAAAACACTTATAAGGTAACCTTCAACCAAGCCTTCGAGGAAGTGATACGGAACTGTTCGAAGCTCCGCATCGACGAGGAAGGAGCCTGGCTGGGCGAGGAAATGATTGAGGCTTACATCCGCCTATACGAGCAGAACCTGGCGGCCAGTGTAGAGGTGTGGGAAGGCGACAAGCTGGTCGGGGGACTGTATGGCGTAACTCTTGGCACATGTTTCTTCGGCGAAAGCATGTTTTCGCTCGTGCCCAGTGCTTCCAAGCTGGCCCTAATCCGACTGGCCCAACTGTTGCATGCCCACGGAGGCACCCTCATCGACTGCCAGTTTGAAACGCCCCACCTCAAGTCGATGGGCGGACGTTACATCAGTTACGAGGAATATATGAAATACCTGAGAGCAGAATAAAATACAGCCATAAAAAAAGTCCGGTTCTCTTTTAAGAATCGGACTTTTTTATGAAATGACTGTCAGTAAAATCTTATTAATAAGCGCGGGCAAACAGCACACGACGTGCAGAAGGTTTGCCAGTCAGCATATCCACACCCGGAGTCAGGCTTTCTTCGTCAGCTTCGAAAGGCAGACAGCGGATAGTAGCCTTAGTTTCTTCCTTGATGCGGTCTTCCGTTTCCGGTGTACCGTCCCAGTGAGCCAGGATGAATCCACCCTTCTCAATCTGTTCCTTGAATTCATCGTAAGTATCCACCTTGTAGATGTGTTCGTTGCGGTACTTCAACGCCTTCTGGTAGATGTTCTGCTGGATTTCTTCCAACAAGTTCTTTACGTATTCTTCGATGCCTTCGCAAGAGCGGGTTTCCTTTTCCAAGGTATCACGACGCATGATTTCCATCGTGTTGTTTTCCAGGTCGCGGCCACCCATAACCAGACGTACAGGTACACCCTTCAGTTCATAGTCAGCAAACTTGAATCCCGGACGCTTGTTGTCGGCGTTGTCATATTTCACGGAGATGCCCATGCTGCGGAGCTTGTTGACGATACCTTCTACCTTGGCGTCGATCTGCTTCAACTGCTCGTCGTTCTTGTAGATAGGCACGACCACTACCTGAATCGGAGCCAAGTGCGGCGGAAGTACCAGACCGTTGTCGTCGGAGTGAGTCATGATCAAGGCACCCATCAAACGGGTAGATACGCCCCAAGAGGTAGCCCATACATAATCCAACTTGTTGTTCTTGTCGACGAATTGTACGTTGAAGGCCTTGGCAAAGTTCTGTCCCAGGAAGTGAGAAGTACCACACTGCAAAGCCTTTCCGTCCTGCATCAATCCTTCGATAGTATAAGTATCCAAGGCACCGGCAAAACGCTCGTTGGCTGATTTCACACCCTTGATGACCGGCACGGCCATGTATTTTTCAGCGAAATCACCGTACACGTGCAACATCTTCTGTGCTTCTGCTTCTGCTTCTTCACGAGTGGCATGTGCCGTGTGACCTTCCTGCCACAAGAATTCAGCCGTACGCAGGAACAGACGCGTACGCATTTCCCAACGAACTACGTTCGCCCACTGGTTGCACAAGATAGGCAGGTCGCGGTAAGAGTTAATCCAATTCTTATAAGTACTCCAGATGATGGTTTCTGAAGTCGGACGGATAATCAGTTCTTCTTCCAGTTTGGCAGCCGGGTCTACAATCACACCTGAACCATCTTCTGCATTTTTCAGACGATAGTGTGTCACCACTGCACATTCTTTGGCGAAACCTTCCACGTGTTCTGCTTCACGGCTCAAGTAAGATTTCGGAATCAACAGCGGGAAATAGGCGTTTACGTGTCCTGTAGCCTTGAACATATCGTCCAGGATACGCTGCATCTTTTCCCAGATGGCATATCCGTAAGGCTTGATTACCATACAGCCACGCACCGGAGACTGTTCAGCCAAGTCGGCCTTTACGACCAAATCATTATACCATTGTGAATAGTTCTCACTTCTTTTGGTCAGATCTTTTAATTCTTTTGCCATAACTTTATGTCGTTATTTTTTATTTTAAATTCAATTGAGATTGCAAAATTAGTAAAAAAGATTCGTTCACCCCTGATTTTTAAAGAGGATTTATTCAAAACGAATGGATTTTGCAGGATGAATATGGCTGATGAGATAAGACGGTCCTACCAGCATGGCGACAGATACCAGGAACGTACAAACATTCAGCAACACAATCCAGCCCCAATGAAGTTCTATCGGTACTGCACTGATGTAGTACGTAGCCGGGTCCAGCTTGAAAGGCTCAAAGAAATACTGGATGATGCAGAATGCCAGTCCGATGACATTTCCCCAACACATCCCTCGTCCGATGAGGAACATAGAGAACGACAGAAAGATCTTCCGGATGGAGGCATTGTCAGCCCCCAGCGCTTTCAGAATCCCAATCATCTGCGTACGTTCGAGAATGATAATCAGCAAGCCCGAAATCATGGTAAAGCCCGCTACCCCAGTCATCAGAATCAGGATAACCCACACGTTTGTGTCGAGCAAATCCAGCCAGGCAAAAATCTGCGGATAGAGTTCTTCCGACGTACGTGAGCAATACACTGCCCCATAGCGGTCGGTCCGGTCCTGAATATGCGCCCGGATGGCATCGTTCACCGTATTCAAGTCGTCGTAGTCTGATACGGTCACTTCCACGCCCCCCACCTGGTCCGGCTCCCAGCCGTTCAGACGGTTCACCGTGTACATGTCCGTCACGAGAAAATAATCGTCGAAGGATGAAAAGTGTGTCTGGAAAATTCCGCTTACTGTCAGCCGGCGTGCCCGCACGTTGTCTTCAATATAATAAGTGTACAGTTTATCGTCCACCTTCAAGGAAAGCTTGTCGGCCATGGAACGGGAAATCAAGACGCGGTTGCTGGCCACGGAATCCGTGAGCACCGGAATCTCCCCTTCCTGCAAATGCGCCTTCAGGTACGTCCAGTCATATTCTTGGGCCACCCCCTTCACAATCATTCCCTGAAAATTGTCCGACGTCATGATCATGCCCGGCTTCGTGGAGTAACGCTGCACATGGCTCACCTCCGGAATCTGCCGTATCACCGAAAGCAGGCTGTCATTGCCCACCACCGGATTCATCTGATAGAGCTGTGCCCCGTCGATACTGGAGACCACAATGTCAGACCCCATGCCAATCACCTTGTCGCGCACCTGATGCTTGAAGCCGATGACCACGGCCACCGACACCAACATCACCGCCAGCCCGATGGCAATACCAGCCATCGCAATCCGGATAGCCGGTTTCGAGACCTCCTTCCCGCCTTTCCGACTGCGGTAAATCCGCCGTGCGATAAAAAATTTCCAGTTACTCATCATTCATCCACTCTTCCCGGATAGGCTTCGAGTGCTTTACGCAAGATGAACAGCGCCCGTACCAGGTCTTCTTTCTTCAGTACATAGGCCACACGCACCTCGTTCTTGCCGCCGCCCGGCGTGGTATAGAAACCGGTAGCCGGAGCCAACATCACGGTTTCCCCCTCGTAATTGAAATCAGACAAGCACCAGGCACAGAATTTCTCACAGTCGTCTACCGGCAATTTAGCCACCGTATAGAAAGCCCCCATCGGTATCGGTGAATATACGCCTGGAATACGGTTCAATCCGTCAATCAGGCACTTACGCCGTTCCACATATTCATCGTACATTTCACGAGCGTATTCTTCCGGTTCGTCGAGCGAAGCCTCTGCTGCAATCTGTCCGATGAGCGGTGGACTCAGACGGGCCTGACAGAATTTCATCACGGCCTTGCGTACTTCCGGGTTCTTCGTAATCAAGGCTCCGATACGGATACCGCACTCCGAATAACGCTTTGACACAGAGTCAATCAGTACCACGTTCTGCTCGATGCCCTCCAAGTGACAGGCAGAGATATAAGGAGAACCGGTATAGATAAATTCGCGATACACTTCGTCGGAGAACAGGAACAAATCGTATTTTTTTACCAAATCCCGAATCTGGTTCATCTCCCGACGGGTGTACAAGTAGCCGGTCGGATTGTTCGGATTACAAATCAGGATACCCTTGGTACGTTCGTTAATCAGCTCCTCGAACTTCTCTACCTTCGGCAAGGAGAAACCCTCGTCGATGGTCGTTGTCACCGTACGGATGACTGCTCCAGCAGAAATGGCAAAGGCCATATAGTTGGCATAGGCCGGTTCCGGCACGATAATTTCATCGCCCGGGTTCAGACAGCTCATGAACGCGAACAACACCGCTTCCGACCCCCCGGTCGTGATGATGATGTCGTCAGCATCCAAATGAATGTCATACTTCTCGTAATAACCTACCAGTCGCTCGCGGTAACTACGATAACCCTGGCTGGGACTGTATTCCAAGACTTTCCGGTCAATATTTCGAATCGCATCGAGGGCCGCTCGCGGAGTGGGCAGGTCAGGCTGACCGATATTCAAGTGATACACATGAATTCCTCTCTCTTTTGCAGCTTCAGCCAAGGGTGCCAATTTACGAATTGGCGACTCCGGCATTTCAGTTCCTCGGATGGATATTTGTGGCATATTTTATGATTTTAAAAAGATTCTGAAATGCAAAGATAAAGGGATTGATGAAATAAAGCAACTTTGTGCTCAGAAAAAAGGGGGTTCCCTATCCTAAGAAAAACCGTCCAAGGAAAGTTTAACGCCTTTTCAAGCATTTTCCATGTCTTCAACCTAAAAAATCCGTATGTTTGTCCTCGATAACCAAACATTCCATACAAAAATGAATCTTTACCTAATTATATTTACTTCCGGGACCTATCGCGCAGAACAAGTTTATGACAAACACAAAGACCTATTTGTGGAACTGGAAAAACATTTCACCCTCCACCTGATCAACTACACCGAAGCCGACTGTATTCCCAGCAACGAATACAAGATGGCTTTCATTGCCAGCGGAGGAGTGGAAAATGCCGTCGTACGCTTCTTCAGCATCCTGCCCTATCCCATCACCCTGCTGGCCGACGGGCTGAACAACTCACTGGCCGCTGCCCTCGAAATCTCCGCCTGGATACAGTCGAGAGACATGAAAGTGAAAATCATCCATGGACTGGTGCCAGACATGGTCAACCAGGTACTCCTGCACCATCAGGCATTTGCCGCCAAACGGGCCTTGAAGAAGAAACGCATCGGCGTCATCGGCACCCCGGCTTCCTGGCTGGTGGCCAGTCACGTAGATTACCTGCTGGCCGGGCAGCGCTGGGGAGTGATTTATACAGATATCCCCATTGAAACCGTGGAAAAAACCTTCCATGAGATTACCGACGATGAAATCGGCGTAGAAGCCTCCCTGTTCGCCAACCGTGCCAAAGGCATTCAGGAAGTAACTCCCGAAGAACTGCTGCGCGCCATGCGCCTGTACAAAGCAATCCGTCGTGTGTGCGAGGAAGAAAAGCTCGACGCTCTTACCCTTTCCTGTTTCTCACTCATCCAAAGCCTGAAGACCACGGGCTGCCTGGCACTTTCCCTGCTGAATGATGAAGGCATTCCGGCGGGATGCGAGGGCGACCTCCAGTCGATTATGACTTTACTTATGGTGAAAGAACTCATCGGCCAGCCCGCTTTCATGGCCAATCCATCGTTTGTCGATCTAGCCCACAACGAGGTATTGCTGGCTCACTGCACCATCCCTACACGGATGGCCGAACACTTTATCATCCGCAACCACTTCGAGACGGAAAGCGGCATCGCCATCCAAGGGCTCGTGCATCCGGGTGAAGTGACCCTCTTCAAATGCGGCGGTGAATGCCTGGACGAGTATTACCTGTCATCAGGCCATCTTATTGAGAACACCAACCTGGTGACCTGCTGCCGTACTCAGCTGAAAGTACGCCTGGACAAACCGGCCGACTATTTCCTGCACAACCCGTTGAGCAACCATCACATCCTGATAGAAGGGAACTACGCCGACGTCATTCAGGAATTCATGCAACAAAACCGCTGCAAATCGAGAATTGACTGATTTTTCAAAACCATTTGTTCTCCCATTCAATTTATAATCGTATCTTTGTGTGAATTATTACAAATTGAAAAGCAAGAAAAATTATGATGCATAACTGGTTTGAATGCAAAATCCGTTACGAAAAAGTGGTCGAAAACGGCATGAACAAGAAAGTAACGGAACCCTATCTGGTGGACGCACTCAGCTTCACCGAGGCTGAATCGCGTATTATCGAAGAAATCACTCCTTCCATCAGCGGAGAATTTACCGTATCCGACATCAAGCGCGCCAACTACAGTGAGCTCTTCCCCAGCGACGAGGAAGCAGCCGACCGCTGGTTCAAGTGCAAACTCTATTTCATCACCCTCGATGAGAAAAGCGGTGCCGAAAAGAAAACAGCCACCAACGTATTGGTACAGG
The DNA here is from genome assembly GCF_016900355.1 of Bacteroides mediterraneensis. GTDB lineage: Bacteria > Bacteroidota > Bacteroidia > Bacteroidales > Bacteroidaceae > Phocaeicola. The sequence continues at coordinate 66,288 of NZ_JACJKA010000014.1, forward strand.
CTGCTGACCTGCGCGATGCAGTAAAGAAGCTGGACGAAGGCATGAAAGGCACAATGGCCGACTACGTGATTGCTTCCGTAGCCGAAACCGCCCTGATGGATGTATATCCTTACTCAACAGAGCCAGACGTGAAACCGGAATTTCCGGATGCAGACAAACGATAAACAAACACTTATCAAAACCATGGATATTCAGTCTAATTTAAATGAGGTACGGACACAACTTCCTCCCCAAGTGCGCCTGGTAGCTGTATCCAAGTTCCACCCCAACGAAGCCATCCTGGCGGCCTACGAAGCCGGACAGCGTATCTTCGGAGAAAGCAAGGAACAGGAATTAAGCAAAAAGCAGGCTTCTCTGCCTGCCGACATCCAGTGGCATTTCATCGGCCACTTGCAGACCAACAAGGTGAAGTATATTGCGCCCTACATCGCCATGATTCATGCGGTAGACACCTACAAGCTGCTGGCCGAAATCGACAAACAGGCCGCCAAATGCAACCGTGTGATTCCCTGCCTGCTGGAAATCCATATCGCCGAAGAAGACAGCAAATACGGATTTTCTTTTCAGGAATGTCGCGAGATGCTCGACACGGAACCGTGGCGGGAGCTAACCCATGTGGCCATCAGTGGCGTGATGGGCATGGCCACCAATACCGACGACCAAGCAGAAATTACCAAGGAATTTGAAAGTCTGCACCGCTTCTTCACGGAACTGAAAGACACGTATTTCGCGCACGACGACCGCTTCAAGGAGATTTCCATGGGCATGTCGCACGACTACCTGCTGGCCGTAAAAGCCGGCAGTACGATGGTACGCGTAGGCAGCAAGATTTTCGGAGAAAGAGTATATTAAAAACGAGAAGAATATGGCACAACTAACAACAACTTTTGCAGGGTTAACCCTAAATAACCCGATTATCATCAGCAGTTCGGGCCTGACGAACAGCCTGGCTAAAATCCAGAAACTGGAAGAAGCCGGGGCCGCTGCAGTAGTACTGAAATCAGTTTTCGAGGAACAAATCAATATGCAGGCAGGCAGCATGCAGGGCTACGGTTCTCCTGAAGCCGACGACTACCTGGGTGCTTACGTTCGCTCACATGCCCTGAACGAGCACATCGCCTTGATTGAGGACGTGAAGAAACACTGCAAAATTCCGGTCATCGCCAGCATCAACTGCTACAGCGACAGCGAATGGACTGACTTTGCCCGCCTGATGGAACAGGCTGGAGCAGACGCTTTGGAAGTAAACATCCTGACACTACAGACCAGCAAGGAATACAAGCCGGGCAGCTTCGAACAGCGTCACATTGACATCCTGCGCCACATCAAGAAAACAGTCCGCATCCCGGTCATCCTGAAACTGGGCAGCAACCTGACCAATCCGGTAGCCCTCATCAACCAGCTGTATGCCAATGGAGCCGCTGCCGTGGTATTGTTCAACCGTTTCTACCAGCCGGATATCCAGATTGACAACCTGACCTTCACTACCGCCAGTGTGATGAGTTCTCCGTCTGAACTGTCCGACCGTATCCGCTGGACAGCCATCGCTTCAGCCGAAGTACCGCAACTGGACTATGCCATTTCAGGAGGTGTACATTGCGGAAAAGGCGTCATCAAATCGTTGCTGGCCGGAGCTTCTGCCGTAGAAGTGTGCAGCACCATCTACCAGCATGGCAACGAGATGATCGGACGCATGAAACAGGAGTTGTCTGAATGGATGGACGACAAAGGTTTCAACTCTATTTCACAGTTCAAGGGCAAGATGAACGCAGCCGCTGCGGGCGAAGTGAACCCGTTCGAACGTACGCAGTTCATGAAATACTACAGCAACCACGAAGAATAATTCCCTTCGCGGAAACGCATAAAAAAGCGGATGCTCCTTCTTTTTACAAGTCGGAGCATCCGCTTTTTTATTTTCATTTATCGGCCTCAGCGTTTCAGCAGACCGATCTTCAGGTTCAGTTTGAAATAATATACCCCGTTTTCACGTTCCAGGTAGCCGTACTTGTCTTTCTCGGTAGAGCCTTTTTCCAGGCGGCTGTTCTGGTACAAGAAGTCGGCAAAGGTCTGGCGGAACGCCCGCTGGTAACATAACACTTCACCGTCGCCCGTCACGAACAGGAAACCGGCAATGGCCGAGTCAGTACCGTTGTACAGCTTGGCCGGACGCATGCCCATGGCCAATGCCAACAACAGTTCCTTCACCTTGTATTCATAGAAGCGGTGCTTCGTAATCAGTTCATCCTTGATTTTCAGCGGATTCAATTTCTGGAGCTCCTCTGTCAAATCCGATACCTTCGTGATGCCGTCCAGCCACATCAGGCGGGTCATTTCGGCCAGCAGACGGCCCATATGCAAATCAATCATCGACAGGTTGCTGCGGAAAATCTTGTCGGCCACGTCGCTGTACTTCAGCACGCCGCCCAGCCGCTCAATCATCAGCATCCGCGACACCACATCGTCTTCCTCTCCTTCCGCATTGATTTTGTTGATGGTAGGCGTGGCAAACTTCACGCCCGTCTGTTCAAACTTGAAATTGGCTGTGCGTCCGCCGTCGAGCAACGGAATCATCAGCCCCAGCCGGGAACGTACGCAGAAGCCTGTGAGCGGGGCATCCACCGAATAAAACGCTACACTGAAATCCGTACGGTCGTCCGTCCGAGCCTCCAGGTCGAAGATAGCCACCTCGTCGAGGAACTCTTCCACCCCGTCGGGCGAAGTCACGTCGTCTTCCCGACTCTGACGGATGGCCGCATAAATCAATTCGGCCACCGTAGCAAAGTCCTCCCGCGGAATCCGCTTGTCAATGTTCTCTCCTTTCAGGTGGATAGACTCCTTCTCCAAAATATACTGACGCGTACCGTCGTGTTCCTCACGCCGCACCATTGCCACCGGAAAACGGAGCGCTTCGTCCTTCTTCACGTCGGGAGTTCCGCCGTACACGTAGCCGTCGGCCAGCAGCCGGAAAAACGCATACAATTCCCCCCATTCTCTTTTCGTCGCTTCAAATGCCATAATCTCTTTATTTTTTAAGTGCAAAGGTAGTAAAAGAAGCGTTAACAAAAACGTTTCCGACAAAAGCAAATCATAATAGATGTTATTAAACAGATTTTTCGGGGTATTTTGCTTGCAGATAACCAGAAAATACGTACCTTTGCAACGTGTTTTTCATAGTATTAGATTTAAGGTTAACAAAAGGTTGGAGTTCAGCGGAACTCCTTTTTTTATGCCCATCCGCCACCTACAAAATCTCCTCTCAAAAACGCTTCGGCGTTTGTTCTTAAACGCAAGTACATTTCAAACAAAACGCCTTTGCGTTTTGATCCAAACGCAAGTACGTTTTACACAAAACGTAAGGGCGTTTAAACCGAAACGCAAAGGCGTTTTCTGACAGAATTAAAAGTCCCTGGAAATCAGATCATTTTCTCAAATGCGACGAATCACCCAGTAGCCTCCCAACACTTGCAGCAACATACCGGGGATACCGATACGGAAATCCTGCAAGGCGGTGAACAGACTGCCGGAGAGCATCCACTCGCCCAGTGTACCTGCCACCTGATAGAACAGCACCACGGCCAGCAGCAACGGCAGGGTGACTTTCTGGAAGCGGGCTGCCACCAGTCCGGCACCCACGGCCAGCAAAACGGATTTCAGCAGGATAGCCGGCAATACGGCAGGTGCAGGCATACCGAACCACCACGAGTTAAGCAGCGGCGAAAGCACTGCTGTCAGCAGTCCGGCTTTCCAGCCATACTTATAAGCCCCTACCAGGGTGAAAAAATAAATGGGCAGCCAGGTCACTCCTCCCTGCGGCACCAAATGAAAGAGCTGGGGCAGGACGATGTTTCCAGCCACAAACAGCAGAGCGGTGACGTAGGTCTTCACGCGGCTGTAACCCAATGTGTAAAGTTTTACGGTTGTTTCCATGTATAAGTCTATTTTTCAACGTTTGTTTTTTTCTTTTTCTGCGGCTTCCCGCATGCGGCTCACAAAGCCCTCAATCACCGGATAGAGTGCCGCGGGATTGTCCGACACGTCGCAGAGGGTCTCCAGCGGACAACGTCCCGTGCGGGTGCGATTGATGATACAGGGCACTTCTTCTGCAAAGGCTACTTCCACGCCCCCGTTTCGGAGTAAAGTGAGGGCCGGGGTACTGATGACCCGGGTCCACACGCGGGCCACGCCTCCCAGCACCATCAAAGCGGCAGCTCCTTTTCCAATAACCTTGTCGGCCAACCAGGCTCCCTTCAGAAAATCCCGGTCGGTGCAGTACAAGTCATACAGGTCAGCCACTCCCCGGCGGGAAAAGGTTCGTGTTTCCTCCTCGTGGCGCACCACGCAGGAATACCCTCCCGCGTTCAGCAAGCGTATCAGTTCCTCCATCACAGCGTCTCCTGTTTCAGTTTCTCTACATACTCGTCGATGCGGTGCAGTTCCTTGGGAATGTCGATGGATTGCGGACAATGCGGGCTGCACTGGTTGCAACCGATGCAATGGCTGGCCTGACGGAGTTTCGGCACACTGCGGTCGTAGCCCACCAAGAAGGCCCGACGGGCTTTCACGTAATTTTCGTCCATGCGGTCTTTCGGCATGTTGCCCTCGTTCACACACTTATTGTAGTGTACCAGGATACCGGGGATATCAATGCCGTAAGGACACGGCATACAGTATTTGCAGTCGTTGCAGGGCACGGTGGGATATTGCAGCATCAGTTCCGCCGTGTCGAGCAGGAACTGGTTTTCCTCCTGGGTGAGCGGCACCAGCGGCGAATAGGTGCGGATGTTGTCTTGCAGATGCTCCAGGTAGGTCATACCGCTGAGCACGGTCAGCACCTTGGAAGGCGTACCGGCAAAACGGAAAGCCCACGAAGCCACACTGCCCTCGGGGTTGCGCTCCTTCAGGCGGGTAAACACGTGTTCAGGGATGTTCGACAAGCGTCCGCCCAGCAACGGTTCCATCACCACCACCGGAATGTCCCGGCTGCTCACTTGCTCATACAGGTAGTCGGCGTTGACGTTGTTGCCCGAAGCATGAAACCAGTCGGAATAATTCAACTGAATCTGAATGAAATCCCAGTGTACCTGGTCGTGCATGGCCAGCGCCCGGTCGAATTCCTCCTTCGTGCCGTGGAACGACCAGCCCAAATGGCGGATACGTCCGGCCTCTCGCTCCTTGAGCAGAAAGTCGAGCAGGCCGTTGTCCAGAAAACGTCCCTGCAACCCCCGCTTGCCGGGAGCCCCCAGCATGTGAAGCAGGTAATAGTCGATGTAGTCCACCTGCAGCTTCTTCATCGAATTGTGATACATCTTCACCCCGAAATCATAATCGGAATTGGAGAAGTTCGACATCTTGGTAGCCACAAAGAACTTCTCGCGCGGATGCCGTTTTAAAGCGATACCCGTGGAAGTCTCCGACCACCCCTGCACATAGACCGGGGCTGTATCAAAATAATTCACGCCATGTTCGATGGCATAATCCACCAGCCGGTTCACCTCCTCCTGGTCAATCACGTTGCCGTCGCCTCCCGGAGCCGGAAGGGTGGGCCAGCGCATACAGCCGTAGCCTAACAGTGACACCTTGTCCTCGTTGGGAGGAAACTGGCGGTAGGTCATCTTGCCCACAGGCACCTCACCTACCCCTTCACTGGTTTCTTTCTTATCGGGTGCACAGCCGGAGAGCGCCGCCGTGGCTCCCACCGTACTGATACCTACTATCTTCAGGAAATCTCTTCGATTCATCGGTTTTTTCTCGTCCATTCTCTTTGCATATATAAAAGGTAAGACAATTCAGTTAAAGCGTACGGTGACGTTCGTGGCCTTCCACGTAGATGGCACTCAACGGACGGGCCGGACACAGGTTCTCACAGGCTCCGCAACCGATGCAACGGGCTTCGTTCACAGCCGGAATCTTCAGCGAGTCGGGGTTGGACGGATCGGACGGTACCATCGAAATGGCGTCCACCGGACAATGGCGGGCACAGTTGCCGCACTCCTCCTTGTCGGTAAGCGGAATACACCGTTCTTTCACCCACACGGCATGTCCAATCTGGATGGAAGACTTCTCAGCCTTGTCGATTTTCAGGATGGCTCCAGCGGGACACACCTCGGAACAGCGTGTACACTCCGGACGGCAGTAACCGCGTTCGTACGACATGTAAGGCTGCATGAAAGAATCCAAAGAATTGGAGGGCCGCAACACTTCGTTCGGACAAGCCGACACGCACAGCTGGCAAGCTGTACAGTGCGATTGCAGGTGACGGAGTCCCTGTGCTCCCGGCGGTACAATCGGCGTGTGGCGCACCGGCTCTTTCTTGTCGATGATGTCGGCCAGTCCGCCGTCCATCTTGATGGCTTCCGCCTTCTTGGCCACCTGTGCCTTCAGCACCGACCCTGCCAGCAACAAAGAGCCAGCCAAGAATTCCCGACGTCCGACAATGGAATCCTGCTTTTCAGCCACCGGAGCCGCTGCCTTTTCATCCTTCTTTCCATACGCAAAACGGTAGCCGATGGCACCTTTATGACATTTGTCCAGACAGTCCATGCAAGCCACGCAACGGCTTCCGTCCACCGCGTGGTTCTTCACGTCGATGCAAGCCGCTTTGCAATTGCGGGCACAAAGGGTACAGCCGTTGCATTTCTCCTTGTCGATGGTAATGCGGAACAAGGCGAAACGGGAGAAGAATCCCAGTACGGTACCCACCGGACAGAGGGTATTACAATAGGTACGCCCATTGCGTGCCGCCAGCACGATGACCAGTACCAGCATCACCGCTGCTACAATCAGCACGGGCAAGCTCTTGAGCCAAACATCCACTGAATAGAACGCATAGCTGTCCATGCGTTCGGCCAGCGAAGCCAGCAGGTTGTTGCCCCACATCCACAAGGGTTGCAGGAAACTGTGGGCTGCACGGCCATACACCGCATACGGATCGAGCAAGGCCACCAGGGCATGCACGCCCAGCAGCACGGCCAGCACGTAGATGACCAGCACTCCGTATCGCAGCCAGCTTTTCGGCTTGGAATACGTGTAAGGCATCTTCTTACGGCCTCTGCCCAGACGGGCCACTACATCCTGAAACACGCCCAGCGGACAAATCACCGAACAATACACACGTCCGGCAATCAGCGTGAGCAAGATCAAACACACGATTACTCCGGCATTCAAGGCAAAAAGCGCCGGAAGGAACTGAATCTTCGCCATCCAGCCCAGCCATGCATGCAGCACGCCTGTGAAGTCGACGAACAACAGTGTCACGAATACCAGGCACAATACCCCCAGCGTGCGCCTGACTTTTCTCAGCTTATTCACAGTAAAAGCAATTTTAGTTAGTTACTCTCATCTTTCTATCACAATTCCGTGATAATTCCTCACAAAAATAAAAGGAAATCCGTTTGAACGTATCATTCTGGTTCTTTTTTTGAGGAAAAAGCATAAATATAAGTTTATTTTGCGTGAATCAGATAACTTTCGAGGCTAAAATCGGAAAAGATGTCAGAAAGATTGGTTATCTGAATTACAAATTCTAACTTTGTCTGACTATATTGTAGCAAAAGACCAAAAACATATCATGACATACGCATTTATTACGGCAGCCGAAGCCGCTGCCACCATTCATCATGGGGACACCGTCGGCATCGGCGGATTTTCATCAGTAGGTACACCGAAAGCCGTGCCGGAAGCACTGGCCGCCTACGCAGAAGCACAACATGCACAAGGAAAAGAATTCAAAGTCGGCCTCATCACAGGAGGCGCCACGGGCAACCAGGTAGACAGTGCCCTGGTCAAAGCCCATGCCGTATCATTCCGTACGCCTTTCCAGTCAAATAAAGACATGCGCACGGCCATCAACCAGCACGAAGTGGAATATTTCGACCTGCACTTGTCGCAGATTGGTCAGGACGTGCGTTACGGTTTCCTGGGAAAAATCCATGTAGCCATCGTGGAAGCCTCCGACCTCACTGACGACGGAGAAATTATCCTGAGCACCTCGGTCGGCATCTCGCCCACCCTGCTGCAGAAAGCCGAACGGATTATCATCGAACTGAACGAAGCACATAGAGGAAAACTTACCGGCATGCACGACATCTATATATTGGACAACCCGCCTTATCGAACACAGATTCCGATATATCATGTGAACGACCGGGCCGGACGCATCAGTGTGAAAATTGACCCAAAGAAGGTCACGGGAGTGGTCCGCACAAATGCCCGTGACTCTATCGCTGCCTTCACGCCCCAAAACGAAGCGACCCTGCAAATCGGACACAACGTAGCTTCTTTCCTGCTGCGTGAATGGAAGAACGGGGCCATCCCCAAAGAATTCCTTCCCTTGCAGTCGGGCGTGGGCAATATCGCCAACGCCGTATTGGGGGCCTTGGGCGATGATACCAGCCTTCCCGCCTTCTCCATGTTCACGGAAGTGATACAGAACTCGGTCATCGACCTGATGCTGAAAGACCGCATCCGATTTGCTACCGGCAGTTCACTCACCTTGAGCGACGACCATCTGGACACGATGTATGCACAGATTGACATGTTCCGCGACCGCATCCTGCTGCGTCCGCAGGAAATCACCAACCATCCGGAAATGATTCGCCGCCTGGGCATCATCGCCATCAACACGGCCCTCGAAGCCGACATCTTCGGCAACGTGAATAGCACGCACGTGTCGGGCAGCCAGATTATGAACGGCATCGGAGGCTCGGGAGATTTTGCCAGAAACGCATATTTGTCTATCTTTACCACCCCGTCGGTGGCAAAAGGCGGACTGATTTCGTCTATTGTGCCCCAAGTATCGCACGTGGATAGCACGGAACACGACGTGCGCATCCTCGTGACGGAACAGGGCGTGGCCGATTTGCGGGGCAAATCGCCCTCGCAACGTGCCCGCTGCATCATTGAAAACTGTGCGCACCCCGATTACAAACAGTTGTTGTGGGATTACCTGAAGCTTTCGGAAGGACATTCCTGCCACACGCCGATGTCGCTGCGCAACGCCTTCAAGATGCACCTGGCCTACACCGAGACGGGTGACATGCGAAATACCAAGTTTGAATAACAAGAATGGAAAAATTTGACATACACATCTTAGGATGTGGTTCAGCCCTGCCTACTACCCGCCATCAAGCGACCTCGCAGGTGCTCAACATCCGCGAAAAACTGTTCATGATTGACTGCGGCGAAGGCACACAAGTACAGCTCCGCCGCGCCAAGCTGAAGTTCAGCCGGCTGAACCACATCTTCATCTCTCACCTCCACGGCGACCATTGCTTCGGGCTCATGGGACTGATTTCCACGTTCGGTATGCTGGAACGCACGGCCGACCTGCACATTCATGCCCATGCCGACCTGCAACGATTGCTGGAACCGCAACTGGAGTTTTTCTGCAAGGGGATGCCCTATCAGGTAGTGTTCCACCCCTTCAACCCGGGCGAACGTACCGTGATTTACGACGACCGTTCTGTCAGTGTGGAGACTATTCCCCTGCGTCACCGCCTGCCTACCTGCGGCTTCCTCTTCCGCGAGAAACCGATGCCCAACCATATCCGGCGCGACATGATTGATTTCTACGGCATTCCCATCTGCATGATGAACCGCATCAAGAACGGCGAGGACTACGTGTTGGACGATGGGACGGTGGTTCCCAACGACCGGCTCACTACTCCTTCCGACCCGCCACGGGCGTATGCCTATTGTTCGGACACGGTATACCTGCCCCGCCTGGCGGAACAAGTGGCGGGCGTAGACTTGCTTTTCCACGAAGCGACCTTCACTGAGAGTGAAGCCGTCCGAGCCAAGCAGACCCTGCACTCCACTGCCGCACAAGCTGCTCGCATCGCCAAGGAAGCCGGAGTAAAACGTCTGCTCATCGGCCATTTCTCCGCCCGCTACGAAGACGAGAATGCCTTGCTGGAAGAAGCCCGCACCATTTTCCCAGACACCCTGGCCGCCGACGAAGGGCTGAAGATCTCACTCTGAGACGTTAAAGAAAACTAACCCCATTAAACTGATTCCCCAGGAGATTGTCTTACCAGACAATGACGAACCCGCACACGCCATGAACAATTATAACGAAAAAGAAACCATACTGATGCTTCAGGACCCATCGATGCAACGAAAAGGCTTCGAACGGATAGTGAAGGCCTACAGCGAACAGTTGTACTGGCAGATACGGCGCATGGTGGTTTCGCACGACGACGCCAACGACTTGCTGCAAAACACATTCATTAAGGCATGGACTAATCTGGACTATTTCCGCGGCGACGCCAAGATTTCCACCTGGCTCTACCGCATCGCTCTTAATGAATGTCTGAACTTCCTGAACAAGCAGCGTGCCGAAAACCGTCTGTCCCTCGACGATGCCGATGCGGCCTTAGCCAACAAACTGGAGAGTGATCCTTACTTCAACGGCGATGAAACGCAAAAACTCTTCCAGAAGGCCATCCTACAACTTCCCGAGAAGCAACGCATCATCTTTAACCTGAAATATTTCCAGGAAATGAAATACGAAGAGATGTCGGAGATTCTGGGTACCAGTGTAGGAGCGCTGAAAGCATCCTACCACCATGCCGTGAAAAAAATAGAAGATTTTTTTCATCAACACGATTAAACCTTTTTTACAAATTCGAATCTAACTTCCAAAGGAGGCAAAAATATGAAAAAGGAAGAAACTGACTTACTGAAGAGATGTGGAACCGAGAATCCTTTCACGGTGCCGGAAGGTTACTTTGAACGCTTCACGGAACAGCTGATGGAGCAGCTTCCGGAGCGTGAGGCGCAGCCTACCCCCAAACTGACGTTATGGACACGTGTCAAACCATGGGTCTACATGGCCGCTATGTTCTGCGGACTGATGCTCAGCGTGCGGATGTTCGTAGGCGAAAAGCAGTCGCAGTCGCCTACCGCCACCCCGGAAACGACGGATTTCACCGAAGTGCCCGACGAATACATCGACCCGATTGTCAATCAGACCATGATGGACGATTATACTCTATACCAGTATCTCACCGACGCAGATACGGAAATCTATAAATAAAGGAATAATATAAATAAAGGAATAAGAATGAAAAAAACAATTTACATGCTCGTGCTCCTGCTGACGGTGTGCCTGACCGGCTTGCAAGCACAGAACGCCAAACTCAGCAAAGAAGAATTCCGTAACCGCCAGAAAGAATTCTTTACCCAGCAGGCGGGACTGAGCAACGAAGAAGCACAAAAATTCTTCCCGCTCTACTTTGAATTGCAGGACAAGAAACAGGTGTACAACAAAGAGGCGTGGCAGAAACTTCGCCAGGGGAAAAACGCCAATACCACCGAAACGGAATACGGCAAGATTGTAGAGGACGTGATTCAGGCGCGCATCGCCACTGATGAGTTGGAGCTGGAATACGTGCGGAAATACAAACAATTCCTCACGGCAAAAAAAATCTATCTGCTGCAAAAAGCCGAGATGCGTTTCCATCGGGAACTGCTGAAGGGCTTCAAACACGGTCAGAAAGGTCAAGAGAAGAGAAAATAAAGGTTCACACCGATTTTTTCAGTCCAAAAATTTGGAAAACAAAATTCTTTACGTACCTTTGCACCGCCTTCGAAAAACGAGGTACTCCTAAAAAGAGTTTTGGAGAGGTGGCAGAGTGGTCGATTGCGGCGGTCTTGAAAACCGTTGTACCGCGAGGTACCCGGGGTTCGAATCCCTGTCTCTCCGCTGAAACCTAAGACATTAGGTAGTCAAATTAAGACAAGTCCCGTAAAATCAACGTTTTACGGGACTTTTTCTATTTATCCGGTGGACAACCGAAAGACATTAAAATGCCCACTTCAGACAAAGTTCCGTTACAAAATCGTTACAGGAAAATCGGGAAAATCTTCTGTAACGATTTTCGATGTAAGTCCTTGATTTGTCGCTCATTGACGTTCAAATGTCTGCTTGTAACCCAATTATTAATTATTCCTTTGCAGAGGGAAGTCATTACACCCACTGTAACGGAGCTAAATTAAAAAAGGATATGAGTAAGAGTACATTTAAGATTCTGTTCTATCTAAGAAAGAACTATCTGAACAAGGAAGGAAAAGCGGGTATTATGATTCGTCTGTCGCTTAACGGTGAAATTTCTCAATTCAGCTCAAAGCTGGATATAGAACCTGATAAATGGGATACCACATTGGGCAAGGCGAAAGGAAATACACAAAAAGCCCGCCAGTTGAATGAAACATTGGAGGACATCCGTGCTTCGCTGAAAAACCACTACCGGGATATTGAAGTGCATGAGTCATTCGTAACGGTAGAAAAAATACGCAATGCGTTTTTGGGAATAACGGCGAAACAAAGAACACTGCTGGAACTTTTCAAGAAACACAATGAGGATGCAAGAAAACTGGTCGGCATCAGCAAGACTCCTGCCACCCTCGCGAAGTATGACCGCTGCTACCGGAGGCTGGAGGAATTTATGAAAATGAAATACAATATTTCGGATATATCACTGAAGGAAATCGGGCACATGTTCATTACGGACTTCGAGAACTATCTGAGAACGGAAAGCAAATGCAATGAGAATACTACGGCAAAATTCATGCAGACGTTCAAGATGATTGTAATCATCGCCAAAAACAACGGTTGGATTTATACTGACCCGTTTTCAAATTATAAAATCAGACTGAAACGTGTGGACAGAGGCTATCTGACGGATGCGGAACTGCAAAAGATAATGAAGAAGAAGTTTCCGACTAAAAGACTGGAACAGGTACGGGACGTGTTCCTGTTCTCCTGTTACACGGGATTATCATATGTGGACGTGAAGGAACTGAAGGCAAGCGACATCAGAATCTCATTTGACGGGAAACCGTGGATCATGACGCACCGTCATAAGACAGATACTCCGGTAAACGTACCGCTGCTGAAGATACCGCAGGCGATACTCCAGAAATATGAAGGTCAGCTCCCCAAAGGTCAGTTGCTGCCTGTGCTGAGCAATCAAAAACTTAATTCTTACTTAAAAGAGATTGCGGATTTGTGCGGTATAAATAAAAATATTACCTTCCACCTGGCAAGACATATTACTTTCTCTTACTCATTGAAAACAAGGGACTTACAAAGATTGTCAGCTTGACAGGTAACGACTTGGAAACCAGCAGGCTTCTATATTCTGCTATGTTCTGCACTAATCATAAGAACGCTTTTCTCATTTGCAAAAGTAGTGTTTTTCTTCCTTATTGCCAAAGTTATTCCTCTGAAAAATAGAGTAAATCAAACATCTTGTCATTATTGTACATTTGTTGCACATCTTGCTGATGAAAATCAGTAGCACTGTCCTACTTTTAATTCAATACCGTTTCCACATTGTATTTGAGCCTAATCGTTTGCGAATAGCCTGCCTGCACGCTTGTCTGTGTGCCGGCAGGCAGGCACGCAGGCAGACCGGTCGGCAGGCAAGCAGGATGGCTGGCAGGTCGGAGTGCGGGCAGGCTTGCAGGCTAGTGTGTGTATGTCCGCACGTGTTTGCATTCACGAGAACCCACACGCAGTCTGGCTTGCAAGCATTCATGCGGATATAACCACTCTCTTATGCCCTCTTATACCCTCATTTCCTTTCTTCTTTTGGGCAGCTTGGGCATCGGGAAACGATGCTTTGAAATCCGAAATAACAGCACTAATTCAAATCCGTTTGCTGACGGATTTCTTGTGCTCTCAAAAGCACAGCAAGGTGTCCTTCGAGTTACCCGAAGGCTTTTCGGTTACTGCCGAAAAGTGGCAGCAGCAAGGTATGTTTCGAGTTACTCGAAACCTTTCGGGTTACTCCGAAAGCCTTGCCGCCGGGTTGCCTCTCCGAAGTCGGGCAACCTGTTCTAACCTTGTGGTGTTCTTGGTCTATTCCTTGTACTTTATGCCGTATAATCTTATCTTGTTGTACAGCGTGGTACGTCCGATGCCGAGCAATGCCGCAGCCAATTTGCGGTTGCCTTTCGCCTGTTCCAGCGCACGGATAATCTGTTTCTTTTCCATATCGTCCATTTCCAGTGAAGCGTCAGACGTCAGCGGCATTTCATCGAATTCCAACGTGTCCGCCGTGACCGTATCGCCCTCGGTATGCAGCACCGCCAAATGCACGACCCGTTTCAGCTCTCTCACGTTGCCGCCCCACGTATAGGCAAGCAGTCGTTTTCTTGCCTCCGCGTCAAAGCCTTTTACTTGCTTTTCAAATTCCTCGTTGGCAAGTTGTAGGAAGAACTCCGCAAGCGGTATGATGTCCTCCTTGCACTCGCGCAGCGGCGTTATGTGCAGGGTGTATTCTTTCAGCCGTTGGTAGAGGTCAGCCCGGAAACGCTTTTCAGTTATGGCAACCTGCAAATTTTCGTTGGTGGCGGCGATGATGCGCACATCAGCCCGCTTGTCCTTGCTGCCGCCCGTGGGTCTGTACATTTTGGATTCCAACGCACGGAGCAGCATCTGCTGCACTTCTATGGGCAGGTTGCCTATCTCGTCAAGGAACAACGTGCCTCCGGCGGCTTCCTCCCAGAAACCTTGTTTCTTGCTTTCGGCTCCCGTGAACGCCCCTTTCTCATGTCCGAACAGGGCGGAGGCGGCAAGCTCCTTTGAAAGCAGGCCGCAGTCCACCGCCACGAATGGCTTGCCTGCCCGTTTGCTCCTCGCGTGTATCTTCCCGGCAATGTGTTCCTTTCCTGTTCCGCTTTCGCCTAATATCAATACGTTCATGTTGGTCGGGGCGACCAGCCTTATCCTGCGGTCTATCTCACGGAAAGCCGCGCTCTGCCGCTCGTAAATCGGTGTGTCGTGCCGCTCCGTCCTTTTCTGCAAGGTTTTCAGGAGCGGGAAAAGGTTGGCTTCAATCAGCGGCTTCGGGATGTAATCTTCCGCGCCTGACTTCATCGACCGGACGGCCGTGGGCACTTCGTCGTAGTCGGTCATGACGATGTAGGGATTGTTCATGCCCTGTCTCCGCAGTTCTTCCAGCAGGGCGATGCCGTCTCCGTCGGGCAGGCGCAGGTCGGCAAGCACGATGTCGTCCTCCCGCACCTTGGAAAACAGTTTCCTTGCCCCGTTGCAGGTGGAGGTGCTGACGCTTTGGAATCCCTTGCTCTCCAGCAGTCCGCACACATAACCGGCGAATACGGGATTGTCCTCTATCACGATTATCCGTCCCATCGTTCCGCCTCCTTCCTCGCCAAATCTACAATCAGTTTGCCTTGTGCCAGTACGGCGTCAACGGCAGCCTTTACTTCGTTATCTGATATTTTTCCCTTGTGGATTGTGTCATACAATACCGCCAACGGCTGTTCCGCCTTTATCAGCATCCACGAGCTTCTGAGGTGGTGTATCCAGCTGTCCAACGCCTCCATGTCCCCGGCTTCCGCAGCCTTGCGCACTTCATCCATGTCGGATTGTGTCGTGGTCGCCAGCTTTTCCAACGTGCGCCGCTTGTCGCCGAAAGCGAGCAGGGGCGACAGGTCTATATTGCTTGTGCCCTTTGGCTTGATGCAGCGTTCCGTGACTGCAAGCAGTTCGTCTATGGAATAAGGCTTGTACAGCACGGCGGCAAATCCTTTTTCTGTCAGTTCCTTTTCTTCCACGTAGCCTGCAGCGGTGGCAGCAACAACGGGGATGGTCTGCGAGTTGCCGATCTCCGACGTGCGCAGCAGTTCCAGCACCTCATAACCATTCACCTCCGACATCTTCAGGTCGGTTACCAGCAGGTCGTAGTCCTTTGTGCGCATACGGTCCGTCAGTTCGTCCACGCTTTGGCAGGTGTCGCACTTTACGCCGCTTTGCCTGTACATTTCCTTCATCATGTCCAGCAGCATCCCGTTGTTGTCTATCGCCAGCACGGAGTATCCGGAAAGCGTGGAATGCTTAACAGTTGTCTTTTCGGTGGCCATTGTTTCCTCCGCTTTGGGCAGTGGCAGGCTTACGGTGAAGCGGCTTCCTTTGCCCGATTTGCTTTTCACTGTGATGCTTCCATTCAGCAGTTTCACCGTGTCGCTGACGATGGCAAGCCCTAATCCGAAGCCGTCCTCCGTCACGGAGTTGCCCAGCCGCTCGAACGGGACGAATATCCGCAGTTGCTGTTCCTTTGTCATGCCCGTGCCTGTGTCTGACACTGACAAGGTAAATATGCCGCTGGTATATTCGGTTGTCAATGTGACACTTCCGTTTTTGGTAAATTTGATGGCGTTGGATAGCAGGTTGCTCCCGATACTCAGGATGCGGTTTTTGTCACCACCCACTATCTCGTCCGCATGGTTTTTCACTGTGAAGGCAAGATGTTTGCTTGCTGCTAATGGCCCGAACTCCGTTTCCAATGTTCCGGCAATGGAGCATAGTTTGAACGGCTTTATGACGGGTGTTTCCTTGCCGCGGTCCAGACGGAAATACACCAGCAGGCTGTTTATCATCCCTGCCATGCGCCCGGCGGCATCATGGATGGCGTGTGCATGGCGCATGCGGCTGTCAGCCTCCGTGTCGTCCAGCAGCAGTTCGGCGTTGCCGCCGATGGCGGTCAGCGGGGTGCGCAGTTCGTGGGTGACGTTTTGGATGAGGTTGCGCCGCAACTTGATTAGCTTTTCATTTGCGTTATTGCTCTCCTGCAACTTTCCGATGAGTTGCTCACGCTGTTTCCGTTCGTGGTCGTTACGCCTGATTTCCCGGTGGATGGCAAGACCGGAGAGGAACAGCAGTACGATGGCGGCGGAGATGGTGGCGGTCAGCAGCCTGACGGACAGTGCCTGCGCCTCCGATATGTCCTGTTCTCGTGCGTCGAATGCGGCCTGTGCCTGCGTGTCGAGGTCGCGTATCAGCCGCCCCAGTTCCCTGTTCAGCGTCCGGTTGCGGATGCGCAGGCTGTCGGCGTATGCTTCCATCTCCGCCGCCTGTTTCCTTTGCAGGGCGGTCAGGCTGTCGCTGAAGGCGTGGAGTTCCCCGGCGGATGGCAGCACCTGTACGGTCTTCTTGCCGCCGAAGAAGCCTGCCAGCCCGCTTTTCTTCTTCCTCACGGTGCGGACACGTGTAGCCCGTCGGGCTACTTCGGGCAGGTGGTTCACCAGCAGGCTGTTTGCCTCGTCCTGCCGCTCCATCACCTCCATGATGTGCCGCAGATGGGTTTCCTTGTCCGTCAGGAGGGAGCGGAGCGTGTCTATCTGTGCCGGGCGCACGTATTCGCGGCAGAGCGGTTTCATGGCTTGCAGCAGGCTGTCGGTGCTCAGGAGCTGGGCATGGTAATGGCGGTAGTCCGTTTCGTCCCAGCCGACGACGCCCTCGCCCAACAGGGCAAGCCGGGTGATACAACGGTGGGCCTCACTTATGTCACGGCGCACCTGCCGGATGGTTTCCGTGCCGGCTTCTATCTCCCTGATGCGTTTGCGCTCATGCACCAAAATGGCGGCCATGCTGCCGATGACCGCCATCATGATAACGTAGCCTGCAAGAATTTTAAATTGTAACACTTAATAACAATCTGTAAATTTATGTAAATAGCTACACTTTGGCAAGAAGTTCATACGTAAGTTCTGTTACTGAAGAAACCAGCCTGTCAGCATGAACCGATGATAATTCTGCTTCTGAGCCATAGCCATAGAGAACACCAACACATTCCATTCCGATAGCATGGGCACCTGATACATCGAACTTGCGGTCACCCACCATTATGGCACTGTCCATATCGGTAATGTTTGCCAGCTGACATAAATAACGCATTACTTCGACCTTACTTTCCCGTGAACGATTGAAAGAAGCTCCTCCAATATAATCGAAAAAAACGGATAATCCAAAATGTTCCAATATCCGTACGGCGAATTCCGTGGGCTTGGAGGTTGCCACATAAAGATGCTTGCCTACTCCACGTAGTGTCTGTAGCATCTCTGGGACACCAGGATAGACAGTATTCTCAAGCCAACCTTTATTGGAAAAATATTCACGGTAATAGCTTACCGCCTCGTCCGCCTGTGCATCGGAGAAATGATAAAATTCTCTGAACGAATAGGTCAATGGCGGTCCAATGAACGGGGTTAACTTATGCAAATCGTTTTCAACGATGCCATAGCGAGATAAGGCATATTGCACACTGTGGGCTATACCTTTGAATGAGTCGGTCAGTGTGCCGTCTAAATCAAATAGAATATGATGTTTGGAGCTCATATCTTACTTTCCTTAAATGTAAAACTGACCAGTAAGGAAAGGGCAATGAACGTCAATCCGGCTATGGCTGTTCCCGTCCATAGGAAATGCTCCCAACAGATGCCGGCAACAAACGTTCCCACGGAACCGCCAAGAAAATAAATGGTCATATACAGCGTGTTTACACGGTTGATGGCTTCAGCGTCGAGCGTTACCACACTGGTCTGATTAGCCAAATGAATGCTCTGCATCCCCGCATCAATCAGGAGAATGGCAATGATGATGCCTGCGTAGCTGTCGCCGCCACACCATGCCGTCAGCCAAGCCACCAGCATAACGACTCCGCCTATGAGAGAAAAACGTCTGGCTCCATAAATCGGAATATATTTACTGATGAATACCACTGTAGCAGCTCCTGCCAATCCGCAAAATCCCAATGCCCCTATGACATCATCTCCAGCAAAAAAAGGGGCTTGCTTCATCTTGAAGGCAAGGCAACTCCATAAGGCAAAGAAAGCGCCATAAGCCAATGCCGCCCGAGCGGAAGCAATGCGCAGGTATGGATATTTCCGCAGAATATGCCATAGCGACTTCATCAGCCTTCCGTATGTTTCTTTTGCCTGTGCGGGCAATGCGGGAAGCACTTTGTACATCATCAACCAGCAATACGTCATCAGTCCGGCCGCTATGAAATACACCATGCGCCACCCCCAGGCATTGGCAATCAGTCCACTCAGTATCCGTGAGCCCAAAATTCCCACCAACAGACAGGACTGCATGATGCCTACATTGCGCGTCTTATGGCTTGGGGCTGAATGATAAGACACAAGCGGTATGAAGAACTGAGGCATGACAGACGTCGCTCCGGTTATCAGCGATGCCACCCATACGATACGGATGTCCTGTGCCGTACCAATCGCCAGCAGAGAGCAGGCTGCAAGAACGTAGTTGGTTAATATCAACTTACGGCGTGAAAGCAGGTCTCCCAATGGAATGACAAACAGCAGACCAAGCATATAGCCGACTTGCGTTAAGGTCGCTACCGCATTGGCGGATAAATCATTTATTTTAAAATCTGTGGCTATACTGCCCAACAAGGGCTGGTTATAGTAACAGTTGGCGACTGATAATCCGGTTGCAATGGAAAGCATGACCAGCAATGAAGCCGGAATACCCTGGTTGGCTTTCAATTCATATTTCATGTATTCCCCTTTCAGTAAGAAACAATCTTCAAACCTATCAAAGACGCTATCAGCGTGAACAAGAAGAAAAGCCGTATCGGTGTGGCCGGCTCCTTAAAGACAAAAATGCCTATCAGGACCGTACCTACCGCCCCAATACCCGTCCAAATGGCATAAGCTGTGCCTAACGGCAATGTTTGCACGGCTTTGGCAAGCAGCGTCATGCTTAATATTGTGGAGATAAGAAAACCTCCACCCCAAAGATAGAACTCGAAACCGGATGCGGCCCGAGTCTTCCCCAAACAAAAAGTCAGGCTTACTTCAAAGAGTCCGGCCAATAATAAGATAATCCAATTCATAAAAAATCGCCTTAAGTAAATCGTGTGACATTTTTATCTAATTATACGGTAATACCCTTCTTTTCGTGTGACGGCAGGCGCTGGTTTGCCATCAGGATAGCCCAATGCCAAAGCACCGATGCCCATCAGTCCGTCAGGCAGCCCCCATGACCTTATCATCTTTTTCCCTTCATCTGTGGTGAACATTTCTTTCTCTCGATGAATCCAACAGCTTCCCAAGTTCAAGGCATGAGCTGCAAGCATCATATTTTCAAGCACACAAGTTCCATCCTCGATAGCAGTATGAGCATTTGAGGGAGCAAAAACCAATACATAAGTGGGAGCATCGTAAAAAGGATTTGATTTGGATCCAATTACTGCCGCATTCATTGCAGCCAGTTTTTTGCGCTGCTCTTTATTCTGCACAGCTACGATAAACGCACTTTGGCGCCCTCCTGCTGAAGGTGCGTAAGTTCCTGCTTCAAGTACGGCATCCAATTCCACATGGGAAATTTGTCTGTCCTGAAATTTACGACAACTGCGTCGCGTTTTAATAATCTCCCAAAAATCATGTTCCATATTATTCCGTGTTAAAGTTCGATGCAAAAGTAGGTACATCTTACACTAAACCTTTTTACATTTGGCAAAAAATGATTTCGCATTTGACAAAAAGAGACATGCTTCCTGATTTATGACGCATCTTTTTGTTACCTTCGCAGGGTGATAAGTGTTGATGGAGTATGGAACTGGAACAGATTTTAAGTTTAAGATACCCTCTGCCTGAAGAGTCTTTAGACAAATTGCATCGTTGTATGTCAGAGATTACATTGCCTAAAGGATTTCATATATTGGAAATAAACAAGGTAGAGAAAGATATATTTTTCATTAAACAGGGTATTGTCAGGGCTTTTACTTATGTTGACGGAAAAGAAATTACGTTTTGGATAGGCAAGGAAGGTGCTACCATTGTTTCTATGAAAGGATATGTAAACGACGAGGCTGGATATGAGACAATGGAACTGATGGAGGATTCTGTTCTGTATGTCTTGAAGAGGAAGAAATTGCAGGAATTGTTTTTGGAAGATTTGCATATTGCTAATTGGGGACGACGGTATGCGGAAATGGAACTTTTGGAGACTGAACAACGATTAATCTCCATGCTCTCAGCTATCGCCTCAGAGCGTTACAGGCAACTGGTTGAGATGGATCCGGAACTCTTGCAACGGCTGCCATTGGGCAGCATAGCCTCGTATCTTGGCATTACGCAGACAAGTTTAAGCAGGATAAGGTCACGAATGAAATAGCTTTATTTACAATTTAGCTTTTGCAACCATTTTGCAGTGTCACTTCATATAATAACGCCACAGGCTTCCATATCGGTGCCAAATGCTTCCACGCATGCACAAGGTGATTGGCTTTTGCCTACATTGTCTTTACTTTGCGTTGCCATGCAAAACGATATTCCCAGAGTATGAAAGATTGGGACAGCAAAATGCCACAAGCTGCCACCTAATCGCATATCCATCTCATTACGGAGAATACCGATTTACTTTGCAGGCAAAAACCAAGTATCAACATTAAAAGCAGTATCGACAATGGAAATTTTGATTATTCAGAAAGAGGCATTCGAGGAAATGGCGGCGAAGTTCAGCCGTTTCGCGGAACGTGTGGATGCCCTCCTTGCCAAGCAGGGCGGCAAGTCATTAAACCGCTGGATGGACAACCAGGAAGTCTGCCAGCAGTTGAACATCAGTCCGCGCACGTTGCAGACGCTACGCGACAACGGCACGCTGGCCTATTCGCAGATTAACCACAAGGTGTTTTACAAGCCGGAGGATGTGCTGAGCATCGTAAAACTAATTGAGGGCAAACGGACGGACAGAGTCGTTTGATTATTATTGTCTTACCACTAAATCCAACGTGACAATGAGTGAAATGATAACCAAGAACCATGCGCTGGTCGCCCAGTTCGGCGACACGCTTGACCGTCTGCTGGACGGCATCGAGAATCTCGTGGCAAACAGCCGTCCGACATTGGGCGGCGAACGCTTCCTGACGGACAGGGAGGTGTCGGCACGGCTGAAAGTGAGCCGCCGCACCTTGCAGGACTACCGCAACAACGGGATGATTGCTTACTATCAGTTGGGTGGAAAGATTCTCTACAAGGAATCGGACATCGAAAAGATGCTTGCCGCCAATTACCGCGAAGCATTCAGGCGTGTCGGCACATAATGCCTGCCGTCCCATGATGAAGAAGCCGACAACGGAGAATTTGCCTTTCCTGCCTGTTGTCGGCTGTTCTTCCTTTCACCTTTTCTAATTGTTCACTCTCAAACCATTATATGGAGAGAGCGAAAAGAAAATGTTGACAGGCTGTCTGTTGTTCATGGTCAGCCTGCCCATGACAAACCGCCTGAAAGCCATACATTCCTTAGTCCGCAGTCGGAAGGCGATGGTAATCACCATTTCAAGGCTGTACACATCGTAGCTTATCCCGTTGTCTTGCCTGATGTAGCGCATGGTATCGCTTTCAAACAGTTCCATATTCTTGTAGATGGCATGTACAGCCCTGCGGATGTCGCATCCGAATACATTGAACGCATCGGACATTTCCTGTTGTGTCATCCAGACGGGAACAGTCGGCATCGTGACCGTTCCGTTTTCAGTGATTGTGATAATTCCACGTTCCATTGTCATTCCTCCTTATCCGTTAAGATGTCCTTTGTTTTCTTTTCCCTTGACGCACCTATTCCGTAGGCACGTCTGAAAGCCATCAGATTGTCCATGTCCTTTGAAATCTTCTTGTCCGTTACTTCCGCATACCGTTGGGTGGTTTTTATGCCGGAGTGCCCCATCATCTTGGCGATGCTCTCTATTGGTATTCCCTCCGAAATCAAAAAAGTTCCGAAGGAGTGCCTGCTTTGATGGTAGGACAAGTTTTCCTTCCGCCCTATCGCCACGCCCAGTTCGTGTATCTCGAACCACATCTCGTCACGGCTCGGAAGCGGGAACACGGGCCTGGTGTCGTCCGTGGTGTTGTAGAGGTCGAGTATCTGTTCCGCTATCGGGTGCAGGGGGACGAACGCCTCCACGTTGGTCTTCTTCCGGTTGATGCGGATGTAACACCTGCCGTCCGCCGTCCTGCCGATATGGTGCGGATGGAGCAACATGATGTCCACATACGCCAGACCGGTGAACGTCGAAAACAGGAATGCCCTCCGGCCCAGTTCCTGCAAGGGGTCAAGCATCGGGGTTTCGAGGATGGCTTTCAATTCGGCACGGCTGATGTGCCTGTGCTTCGGTGCGGGCTTCTTCTCGTATTCCATGTCCTCCAACGGGTTGGCACGGAGTATCTCATAATCCACTGCGAGGTACACCAGCTTGCTCAGCCAGCACAGGCACTTGTTGATTTGCTGCGCGCTGAAATTCTTGTTGCGCTTCATGAACGCCTTGTAGGAACTGCCGAAGTCCTCCGTGATATCGGAGAACTCGATGTCCTCCTTGCCCAACGAGGCAAGGTAGTCTTTCAGGTATTTCTGGTAATATCCCGAATGGCGGTAGGTGGACGTGGAGTTTATCTCCTTTGAACGGGCGAGCAGATGTTCGCGTTCCCTTTCGCCCATCTGCAACAGCTTGGTGGGGATTACCGTCCTTTTCGCCAATGTGTTTTTCAGCAGTTCGGCGCTTACCACGTTCTGTTTCTTCAATATTTCATCGTAGGCAAGCTCTACGGATTTGCGGAACTCCTGCAAGCGGTTGTTCTCGCGAACGGTACGGATGGTTCCCGTCTTGCTGTTCCAATCTTCCGGCCTGCAATAGATGCCCGTCGCCATCGTGGAACTCTTGCCGTCTATGGTGATGCGGCACAGGACGGCAGTCGTGCCGTCAGCTTTCACTTTGCTTCGGTTGATATACGGTAATATGGAAAATGTACTGCGCATAGATGTATTGTTTTTAGATTGCTGATTTTAATTGGTTACAAAACAAGTTTCAAGTCTTTGGTCGCTTCGATGTATTTGTCCATGTCCTCAAATAGCTTCTTCGGGGTGACACGGGCATAGACCTGCGTGGTCTGGATGTCGGAATGTCCCAGCATCCGGCTGATGGTTTCAATCGGCACTCCGGCTTCCAGCGTAATCAGCGAGGTGAAGGAGTGACGTGCCTGATGATAGCACAAGCGCCCGCTCACTCCTGCAAGGACAGCGAGTGATTTCATGTGCCGTTGGAGGTTCGGGTGGTGTATCATCGGGAACAGCGTCGGGCGGTTGTCGTCATGGTATTTCTCTATCAGGGCGAGTGCTTCGGGCAGCAACTTCACGCTTGCCCGAAGCTCGTTCTTCTTGCGGCGGTATTTCAGCCAGAGGCTCCCATCGTCGTCCGTGTAGAGGTTCTCACGGGTGACGCTCACCACATCCGCATAGGCGGTTCCCGTATAACAGGCAAACAGGAAGAGGTCACGGGCGAGGATGTGCGTGGTGCGCCATGCGGGTATCTCCACATCACGGATTTTCTCGAAGTCCTCGCGGCTCAACGCCCTCGGTGTTCGCTCTGTCTTTTGAGGCAGAGTGAAATTGGCAAAATGGCATCTTTCCGCATATCCCTCCTTATAGGCTATGCGGCATACTTTTTTCAAGATGGCGAGGTAATGGCGCACCGTGTCCACTGCCAAGCCTTTCACGTCCATCACATAGTTCTGGTAATCGTGGATGAACTGTTCGGTAAGCTGCCCGAAAGCGATGTCCTTCGTCTTTAACTGCCACGGGATGAACTCGCCCAACGTCTTTCTCATGTAGTAATAGCCGGGATAAGTGCCTTTGGCACGGTCTATCCCGATACGAGCCTTCAAGTCCTCGCAGATGCGGTCGGTCATCCGAAGCAGCGTCATCTGCGTTTCAATGCTGCCTTGGAACAAGTCCTTGACCGCCGTCGCGTCAAAGTCCCGCTCGCGCTCCACCAGCGTGTCGAACGCCGCATTGACCGCAAGCAGCAGCTTGTCCAGTTTTGCGTTGGTTTCCACCGCCTCGCGGCTCTTGCCGTCCAGACGGCTTTCTCGCGCGTTCCACAAATCCGGCCTGCACGACAGCTTGCATCCGAACTGCGCCATCGTACGGTTCACTGTGATACGACCCATTATCGGGGCTTTGCCCGAATTGTCCGTTCCGCTCTTTTTCAGGTAGAGCAGCACCTTGAATTTTTCTACTTTCATACGCTTACTGTTTTTGTTGCAAAATTAACTTATGAGTAAGCGTCCATTGATTTGCAGAACGGTGCGTATCAGCGCAATCGGCACGGGCGTACAACAATTTCATTTTCCGTGCGTTACCTGTCCTTGCTTCGGTAACTGACAGCTAACGGCTTGGTAACTGAAATGGTGCAATATTCCGCACTCCGTTGCGTTTCCGACATTTGGCAGAATAATGAAAAACCGCTCATTTCAAACGGGTTACGTTTTATCGTTACTTGTTTACCAACGGCTGCTTTGTGGGTTCTGTTCCACATGCTTCGCCATTCGTTTGCCACCCACCTGCTGGAGCAAGGAACAGACCTGAGAACCATACAGGAACTGCTGGGTCATAATGACATCAAGACTACCTCAATCTATCTTCATGTGACGAGTGCACACAAGTCAAGCATACCCAATCCGCTTGATTCACTGGATGATTCATAGGGTGCAGCTATTAGAGATCAGGAAACACACCTGCCGGGTGTCGGTTATCGAAATATCCTACACCTAAAGGTGCATTTATAAACAAATTCAAGGCAAATTAAAACAACTAATATACAGCAACTTACAAACAAATAAACAAATGTAAAAAAAATAACGGTAGTGAATGATTGATTTGATAGATTACATAGGAAGGTGTAGTTCCCGGGAAAGCACATATCGCTTGGCGGACTTTTTCAACCGCTGGTGGGACGAGTACGCACAGCACCCTGCGGAGTACATCACCCCCGAACAGTACAAGGCGGTGAACGCTATCCGTGTGTGCCGTACAGCCGCTTTGGGAATAGACACATACGTCTGCCCCGATTGCGGGGAGGTGCGGGAAATCAGTCATAGCTGCAAGAACCGGTTTTGCCCGTCATGTGGCTGGCGTGATACGCTGAAATGGGCGGCACGCATGAAGGAAAAGTTGCTGCGAGTGCCGCACCGCCATGTTGTGATGACCTTGCCGCATATCCTGCTGGACTTGGTGAAGCGCAACAAGAAAGAAATACTGAACATTCTGATGCGGACTTCGGCAGACACGCTGAAAGACTGGATGATGCACAAGTTCGGCTTGAAAACCGGGGTGATTGCCGTGCTGCACACCTATGGGGAAACAAAGCAGCTTCATGTACACACCCACATGATTATGTCGTGGGGCGGCATCAACAGCGAAGGTAAAATAGCCGTTCCCGAACATGATTACGTGCATATCCCCTCTATCCGCAGGGTGTTCCGCTACAAGTTTGAGAATGCGCTGATAGGACTGTTCGATGCGGGCAGGCTGGAGCATGACTTTCACGACCGCATGGAGTTTATGGGCTTCATCAAAAAGGTAGCGAACAGAAAGGACTGGATTGTGCATCTGGAACCGCCCATACAGATGCCGGAGCAGGTGATACAGTATGTGGGCAGATATTCCAAGCGGGCATGTTTGAGCGAATACAAGATTACGGCAATAGACGGGGAGAACATTTCATTCCGATACCGTGATTATAAGAACTCACCCGACAGGAGAAACCCGGTGGAAAAGGAACTGACGCTGCATTACCGTGAGTTCTTTCCCCGGCTGCTGCAACACGTTCCCCTGCGCTATTTCCGCATCGTGAGGTATTACGGCTTCTACTCCAACAAAGGCAACCTGCCGGAAGAATACTTCGGACGGGATGAAAGCGAGATAGAGGAAGCCGGAGTGCAACAGGCAGAAAGTGAATACGAGAATCCTTATTTCTGCGAGCATTGCGGACGGATGAGAGTTTACAGCCACACTACGGTAACGAGTGGCGGCATCACATATACGGTTGTATTGGAACATTGCGACATACACCGGGAAAAATCGGCATGACAGCAATATGGGATAGCTATGCCCTGCCGTGAACAGAAACAGTAAAATTCCATAAAATAGAAGAAAGGAGAACAAAAAAATGAATGAAATACGGATAAGAGCTGTAATAAAACGAACCGGGTGCAGGAATGAACTTCACACCCCTTTCTGCCGGAAACAGCAGTCAAAAATTGAAGTTCTATATAAATATGTAATAGTGCATGGTGGGTAAAACTGCCTTGAACAAAGAAATGAAGCACCTAAACGGTGCTTATTTCCGAACCATTAACGATAATAATTATGAATACAGAAGAACTCTATATTTGGAACTATGGAATTGATAAACTGCCTAAAGGATTATTGGAGTATGGTAGATCTGATGTCTGTGATACTTACAATGAAAGCAAAAGGCAGAAGTTCCAAAACCACGGGCAATGGATGTAGAAAAACAAGGATGGATGGAGAGAAAATTTACCTCCTGTCTTATACCTCGTATGTAACAAAAAACCGGGAATCCTGCAATTTGATTTTCTTGATAAATACAGTATAAAACTAAAAATCGTATCAGAAGAGTTTTTGTCTTTACTTCAAGAAAATGGGTTCGTTGATAAATATGATATTGCAACCGTCAAGGTAGTAAAGTAGTAAACAAGAAAAACGAAACTCTAACAGATAAAAAATACTACGCTTTACGTATAAATCATTTTGACAATGATTCTTTTCATTTTGGAAAAGGCATAACATATCAAAGTGACTTTCAGAAAAAACTAGGTACTTGTTTTACAGTATATCCTGATATGAGACTGAAAGCCTGTTCAATCAAACAGAATTTCTTCGTTTTAGATAGCATAGAATATGGAGATGGTATAATATTCCGAGAGAGAGTTTTGGATAAGGTATTAAATCTGTATAAACCTGAAATTTACAAATTATCAGACTACTCTAAACTATGGATAGATGAAAAATTCTATCCATATGGAAATGAATTTATGATTGTGAAATAAAATCGTTAACAAGGTCGAGATAACAGCTAAATGCTGTTCCTCACCAAACCATTAGTGATAACAGCATAATTTACAAATTCAAAATATATAGGTATATGATTGTATGTGCAATAACTATTATACTCATAGCGATTTTACTCTCGCTATTCTTGTTTAGGAAAAAAAAGTACAGTATCGGAAAGAAAATAATATTGATAGTATGCTTTTCGATAGGCATGTATATTTTGTTCAGTATCATTATGCTGCTATATTTCTTCTTAGGTGATTTCTCCGCAGAAGAATTATGGTAAAAATATCACTAACAACGCAGGGTAACGGCAAGCCGTTCCCTGCTGAACCATTATCATCAATTTTCTCAAAAATGAAAGTTATAAAGAAGAAAATATCAGTTTTAGGTGTTAAATACGATTCCCAATGGAGAAGTATTGATATAAATTTTGGCAGTGTCGTTTTTCATCTGTTCAAAGGTCAAATTATGATAGATGAAACTCCATATTATGACGAACATTTAGTACCTATAAAGAATTTGACAATAAACGAAAAATTTTTCTCTTTTGATTCTTTTTATAAAAAACAAGATACTCACTTTGAAGTGTATTATTCTTATTTTGACATTGCTATTCTTATTGCTAAGTATATTAAATATATAAATGAATATGGAGTAGTTTTCGATAATGAATACGATAGTTTTGATTTTCTTGCAGAAAAAAAAGAACTACACATATCATTGAGAAATGAATCAACAGGTGAATATATCGTTATAGGTTATAATAAATATAGAAATTATTTCTCTTTGGTTTATCCTGAACCCGGAAAAGAATTTCTAATAGATAACTGTACATACGGAAACAACACAATTCATATCAAATGTAAAGGGCATAATTTATGGGATGAAAATGACCTAATCACAGATTACATATACCAATGGAAAATAAATTTCGACTCCAAGCCTATAAATATACTTGATGTACTGTTGGATTTCGGATTAGTAAAGAATATAAGTATATATAGTCAACAACATAGTGATAATAAGAATGATGATAACAATGCGTGATAACGCTTGACAGCGTTCCTCGCTAAACCATTAGCATTAATGTTCGACTTAAAAAAGTAAATATGAAGATAATAAATTGGACATTACTTTTTCTTGCAGCGTTTTTTTGTTGCTTTGATAGCGTGAAAGCAAATCCATTGCGGCAAGATACTATACGGGATGTACCCTATCAACTTTATCCGTTGGGGGTTGCCTGCCGTGACAATGATATGGCAACCATAAAACGGTTGCTGGCTGGAAAAGATGAACCTATGGCAATGGGTAACGATTTTTATGAGTTTGACATATTCTATACGGCGATTTACTTTGATAAAGAGGATGTACTGAAATATGCCCTTACCAGGTATAAGGACATTAATAACAGATTATATAGTGACGAATACGGGCTGACGCTCCTGACATACGCTTGTAAATTGTCTAATGTGAAGTTAGCCCGTATATTGCTGGAGCATGGCATTGACGTAAACGGTTACCAAAGTCCATACGATACATATAAGGTAACGTGAGTTCGATATAAGGAATAAAATTATTCGTTTGATAATTAGGAACATAGCGATAAAAGCATTAAATTTATAGTGTCAAGTTATAACATTTAAGCGATTACCACTATGTTCTCAGAGGATAA
>NZ_JACJKA010000015.1 GCF_016900355.1 Bacteroides mediterraneensis
TCATAGATTTGTTATTACTGATAAACTCAAATCTGTCATTAGAAAATTTTACTTTCTTATTACATGCAATATATCCTGCTTTTAGACGAAAATTAAGTAATATGATATAAAATTGAATTGCGATAAGATTATCATCTTACACTTTGCTTGCAAAAATCTCTGATGAGCGATTAGAGATAGAGTCTCTGTTTGGAGATTCTCGTTTTTATATAAATAACTGCATCGAATTCACTATAATGTATTATAATCAAGGGAATCTCTATATATTTGGGCTTAATTTAGGATAAGCATTCTGTATATATTGAGTTAATGACTGTCCACTTTATAAGTATCCGACATTGGTGGCATGAAATAGACAAGTTATATTATAAATTCGTTATTCCAAACATCTGGATACTTTTTTAGACAATGAATTTCAGGTTTATATAAATTATACTCTATCCATCTTTTTGATTCTTCTGTTAAAATTAATCCAAAACTATAACAGAACTCTTTTACTACAAATATGTTTTTTGATATATTTTTGTCTATTAGACACATATCAGGGTACAGCATATATTCATTCATTAAATGTTCTTGAATTACTGCGGTTCCTTTATGGAAATCAAATAAATTATCATTAAATTCACATATTCTAAAAACATAATATTTTCGTTTAGATTCAAGTCTTTTAGTGTTAAAAATCCTAAGTTCGCTTATTTCAGATTGCCTCCCTATTTGTTGATATAAATATGAATAAAACTTTTCTGATACTGCCATCATGTGATTTCCTAAATAAAACCAATCAAATAAAGGTTCTGTTTTTGATGTTTTAATATATAGAAAAAGTTCTTTTGGAAGTTTATGTTCTTCTTTTTTGGGAAAACCATCATAGTTTAGGTTCATCCAATCAGCTAAAATTGGTTTCCACCCACGTTGAGAATATTGGTCTGATAAAGCATATCCTTCAATTTTGGGAATGCCTATAGGTCTATCTATTGTATAATACCAAATATAGTTCATAACTAGATTTTTTATATTTATTGTCTATATCCTACACGCTTTGCACTTCCATCTTTGGAATCAGAATTTAACTTTTTTCTTAGAAGATCCTGAAGTTTTAAAATTTGTTTTTTAGCAATAATTTGGGCTTTTGATTCTTCCATACCCTTAAATTTTATGTTGTTCTCATATTCTTGTTGTATTTTAGCTATAGATATATCTACAGCATTGCTATATACATCATGTCTACCTACATGGTAATAAGCTTTCCCATTTGCTATGGCTCCTTTTTCAGAATTATACATATGTAATCCATTAGATGCACTATCCATTTGTCCAGCTAGTCCTATAGAATTTAAGAAAGCTTCGTTTTTCTTCCATATTTTCTCTGGAATAAGATGATGTGCTTGCATTCCTTTTCTTGAACCGCCTAAAGCTTTGTTTAAATCAGTAGAATTGAGTCCTAGGATATCTATCCAAGTATTTGTATTATAAACATACGCATAGATATTTGTAATACCACCATTCAGTCCGATTGGATCCTGTGATATGTACATCCCCATCTGTGGCGAGTAATACCTGAATCGGTTGTACGCCATCCCCGTTTCCCTGTCATAATACTGCCCCTGGAAGAGGAACGGCACCATTCCCACGTTTCCGGTCTCCTCGACGACCTCGCCGTTCATGTCCAGCACCCTGCTCCACACCTCGTTGCCATCCGCGTCATACGCCTGCGTGGGCGTGCCCAGGTGGTCGGTGACGATGGAACAGGCCCTGCCTTCCCTGATCATGGCCGCCGGCACGAAGGACTCCTCCTCGAAGAGCCAGAGCGTGCGTTCCCGGCGTTTCCCGTCAACCAGCCACGCATCCTGTTCCCGCGAGTAGACCCGCTTCTGCCTCCACTGGTGCAGCGGCACGTTCCCGTTCCACATCCAGCGCGTCACGGTCGTCCCGAAGCTCTTCGAGAGCCTTCTTCCCAGCGCGTCGTATTCGAACGCCACTTCCTTCCCGTCTGGCCGTATGACCTTCGCCAGCGAGCCGTCGGCGTTCCAGCGGTACCTCCAGTGCTCCTTCTTTCCGTCCAGCCATCTTCCCGTGCCGATGTAGCGTTCCGTCAGGTTTCCGTCCTTGTCATACTCGCAGTGCCACTTTCCGTCCTGTTCCATGGCCCCGCCCTTCAGGAAGCGCCTTACCGTGCAGTCGGGGTCTGGATACAGGTTTCCCACGCTGTCGCTCTTCCTCCACTGTTCCGTCCCGTCCCCGTACCCGGCATGTTCCAGCTGCCCGTTCGGGGCGTACCCGTAGCGTGCCGTCCCGTACCTGCTGTCCTCGGTTGCGAGCAGGCGGTCCGCCTTGCCCCAGCGGTAGCGGCGCAGGTGGCGTGTCCGCGCGTCCTTCCTCGTGCGCGCGTCCACCAGGCGGCCGATGTCGTCATACCCGAAGCTGCGCATCACGCCTCCGGGAAGCAGGCGTTCCACCTCGAAGCCCAGCGTGTCGTAGCGGTGCTGTGACTTCCACGGCATTTCACCGCTCCCGATGCCGTCCCCGGCCCGGAACTCCGCCAGTTCCCCGAACCCGTTGCGTATGTATTCCAGGTTGGCCCCGAGCGTGCTTTGCAGGGACAGTATACGTACGGTCTTGTCGTAGGTGCGTGTGATGGTCTCCCCGTCAGCCGTTTCCGTCACCGGCAGTCCCAGCGCGTTGTAGGCGAACTCCACGCGGCTTTCGCCCCTTGCGGCTTCCGCGAGCCTTCCGGAGATGCCGTNGCGGTAGGTCTGGTCGGGCTCGTCCGTGGTGACATAGGACACCCTCGTGACCCTCGACGCGTTGTCGTACCCGTATTCCCGCACGATGCCGCTCGGCAGCGTCTCGCTTGCCACGCGCCCGGCGCGGTCGCGCAGGTACGTCCTGCGCCCCCTGTCGAAGCCGGTCTCGGCTATGACGTTCCCGGCCGCGTCGAGCTCGAACTCGTAGCGCTGCATGCGTTCGTTGACGACATGCACGAGCCTTTCCTCCCGGTCGTAGCGGAAGGCCACCACGCCGCGGCTGTCCCTGCGGTGCGTCAGCTTCCACATGCCCGAGTAGGCGTACTCCACCGTCTGCAGGTCGTCGCGGTATTCCAGCAGGTTGTCTATCCCGTCGTATTTCAGTCGTATATGGTTCCCGTCGAAGTCGTCCACCTCCGTCACGCGCCCGGCATCGTCGTAGCGCCGTTCCTGCACGGCGCCCTTCGGGTTGGTGACCCGCGTGCAGCGGCCGAGCAGGTCGTAGCGGTAGCCCGACGCGTTGCCGCGGCTGTCGGATGCCCCCGTCAGGTTGTGCATGGCGTCGTAGGAGAGGCGGGTGACCACGCCGTAGGGGTCCGTGACGCTTTCGGCCAGGCCGCCGGCGTAGCGTATCCGGGTCTTCGCGCCTTCCGGGTTCGTGCGTTCCGTCAGGTTGCCCTTCGCGTCGTAGGCGAACGTCCAGGTGCCGCCGTCGGCGGTGGTCACGGACACGGGCCGGTTGCGCAGCCCGCCCTTCCGGAAGAACGCCGCCGAGACGCTCCCCCCGTCCGGACCGGACATGTCCGTGCAGTTCCCCCAGCGGTCGTAGCGGTAGCGCGTGGCCCCTCCGGCGGCGTCCGTCTCGCGCAGCAGGCGGCGGTGCACGCTGTACTTCCAGCGGTATTCCTCCCCCGTGGGGCCGGTCTTCCGGCAGACGAGCCCGTTCTTGTGGCGGTACACCGTCAGGCGGTCGTGGCTGTCCAGCACCTCGGTAACCCCGTCCAGGTATTTCAGCTTGTGGTCGTAGATGCCCCCGTCCCCCCAGGTGTGCACGCAGCGTGCGCCGGGTTCCGTGCCGTCGTACTCGAAGAACCAATTGAGCCCGTTGCGCCAGGTCTCCTTCACGATCAGGCGCCCGGCGTACCCGTAGCGCATGGCGTCGCCAACGGCGTTGCGCTGGCAGACGAGGTTCCCGTCCGCGTCGTATTCGTAGGAGGCGAGCATAATCTCCTCCCCCGCGTTTTCGGGGTGCGGTCCCCTGATCTCAGTGATGCGTCCGCTCTCCGGGTCGCACTCCACGCTCAGGTGCCGGCCCGCGCTGTCGGTGATGCCCTGCAGCCGCCCCTTCCCGTCATAGGCGAGGCGTATGGCGAAGCCGTTGGCGTCCGAGACGCTCTCCAGCAGCCGGACGGAGTCGTATTCCTTCTGTGTGAACCGGTAGTAGAGGTCCTCGTCCAGGTCCCAGACGCAGTACCCGTCCTTCTCCCGGCGTGCCTCCTTGCGTTCGGAGGGCAGGAACGAGGGCTTCTCTTCTGTCGGCAGGGGGAAGGCCACGGGGATGCCGTCGGCCATGCGCAGGGTGAGTGTGCCGTCCCCGGCCACGACGCCCATGTCGTAGGCGTGGTGCCACCCGTTTCCCAGCGGACCCCGGTATTCGCTGCGGCTGTACCAGGTGCGTTCCCACGAGAGGGGCACCGGGCCGTCCAGCCAGAAGTCCTCCTCGTCGGTGAAGAAGGTCCCGCTGGCCACGTCCACGGGGTGTCCCGTGACGGTGCAGATGGTCTTGTGGAGCATCCCTTTCAGGGAGTCGCTCTTTATCTTCCTGTTGACCGCGTCGTGCAGGCGCATGGCGGCCTTCTCCGTCTTCTTCTTGTAGAGCCTTCCGAACGCCCCCATGCACTTCCGCGAGACGGCAGCCATGGGGTTCAGCGGCACGGGCACGGGGCTGGTGAGGACGGGCCTGGCCGGAGGTATGGGGTTGATGACCCCCGTGGGGAGGAACCGTCCGGGCACCTTGTGCACGCTCGCCATGCCCAGGTCGTTGCAGTCCAGGTGCAGGTGGGCGCCTCCCCCCGACAGGGGGAGCCCGTCGGCCAGCACGGTCAGGCTGCCCATGAAGGCGTGCCCGTTGTCCTTGGGTATCGGGAGCGAGTTGGCGGCGAAGCCCGCGCCCATGGGCACGTGCGGGATGCTCCGCGTGGGGGTCGAGGCCACGGCGCGGGGTATGAAGCTCCCGATCTTGACGGTCGCCCCGAGCATGCCCACGGCCATCGTCAGGGCGGTGTGACCCACCTCGGCGAGCTTCGCGGAGTCAGCGTCCCCTCCCTCCGGGGCCGGGCCGGGCGGGGGGATGTACGAGCAGACGGCCGCCGTGAGGAAGTCCTGAGGGCAGAGAAGCACCCCCATGTAGGGGTGAGGCATGGGAACGCTCGTGGCGGGGGGCATGTTCACCAGGTGGATGTCCACCCCGATGACCGGGTCGAGCTGCTTGGAGACCGGAAGGCAAGCCTGCCCCTTCAGGCCCAGGGAAGCCAGAACGGGAACGGCGGCCGCCTCGCACACCCCGTCGGCAAGCCCGCCCAGAGCGGCCGCGGCCTTCAGGCCCGTGTCGAGCGCGTTTACCGACGGGGAAACCCCCGCCTCCGAGTTCTCGGAAACGCCCGACACAACGCCCGACACCTGCGCGCCCACTGTCGACTCGAGCTGCGCGCTCACCTGGTCAAAGTAACTCCCCTCGCTGGACATAAGCGGTTGCTTTTAAGTTTTGAAATAAAGAAAGAGACACAAAATAATGGCCAAAAGCACAATGACTCCTAACCAGAAACGAAAAGTGGCAGGTCCCAACAAGTCCAGCCAGAAATTGCCTCCCCAGCTTCCGGGACGGGCGTATGTCCACTTCCACCCTGCTATCAGCCCTATCAGCCAGATAAGCAACAGGGCTGTCGCTATCAGATAGCCTGATTGGGGATTCGTCTGGATATGTTCCGTTCCTTTAGTGAACAGTTGTTCCAGATCTGTCCATATTTTGTTCAGCCAGTTCATCATATTTGCCCAATTTCCGTTTATATTCATATAAATAATCCATCCAGTCTTCCCCCAGTATCGGGTTCAATACTGTGTCCAGTTCTTCGTCCGAAATCTTTTCTGCGCGTTTCGTATTGTTCAGCAGGGCAAGCAGGAGCAAAGGATACGAGGAAATCTTTATCATCTCTGCCGGCAGCTTGTCTGCCAGCCGGAAACCTTCAATGTAGCACTCTGAAGCGAGTGTTTCCTCATGCTTCTTTTCCCAGCACCAGCCGCACATCCGGAGGGCTTCTGCCTGCATCAGGTAGTCGTTGCAGGCGGCATAGGTGTCCGCTCCCTCCCGGTAAACATGGGCTGCATCTTCCCATTGGGACTGTCTGGCAAGGACGCTTCCTTTTCCCAACAAGGAATTGCCCAGCAGACGGTACGCCAACGACGGGTCAAGCTTGCCTATGCCCAAACGGGCGGATTCTATGGCTTTGTCGGAAAAGTACAAGGCTGTTTTCATGTCATGTCGCCTGATGCTGTCCGTGTATAGAATGGTATATACGGTGACGAATTGGCTCAGCCAGTTGATGTCTTTCTTGACATTGGCAAGTGCCATGTCCAGACATTCTTTGGTGTATTTGTCCGTTTCGGCGGCATCTCCCTTCTTGACGCTGTTCATCAGCCTTATCAAGGCCAGCCTGAATTTGGAGAGGGCCGGATCGCTTCGGTCTTCATTGGCTGCCTGTTCAGCCAGTTGTTCCATTGCACCGTCCATATCTATCGGCGGATAGATGGATTTGACGTCATTCGGCAATTGGCTCTCCAGTTCTTTGAAATGTTCGTTCCCTTTTACGTCTGCCAGCCCCCATACCATTTGCTTGTGGAAAGGAAGTGAGATGGCCTGTCGGAACCATTCCTGACACGAGTTGTAATCTTGCGTGCCGTCTATGTCAAAAATGAAACTGCATTTGATGTCTGTACCGCCGACAATAGCTTCTGTCAGCCGGTTGAGATTGCCGACTAACAACGAGGCTGGGTTTTCCGTGTCGGCAAGGCTGGAGTCTGGCTGCCAGTCCACGTGTTCAAAAATGATATCTTCCGGTTTCTTGGAATTATTCCAGTATTCGATTTGTGTAGCCACATAGTCAAGCGTTTCCTTTGAGAATGTGCCTGATGACGTAAACGGACACTCGATGACAAGCACCATGTCTTCCTCTTCATTGTCTATGGCAAGCATATACTGGTAAAAGGCCTTGAGCATGGTCTCGTCTCCGGGATTGATGACGATGCGTATCATCTTGACGGGATTCGCTACAGCTTCCTCCCACATGCTGAGCATGTCTTCTGCTATCTGTTGTATGGCGTTGCTCATGGTTTAGTTCAGTTTAATGATGGCACCTGCAACGGCGGTTGTTCCCGAAGAGTCAAGCGTGGCGGTGGTATTGCCCGAAACGATGGCTGAGTTCGAGGCGGTAGCGGCTACATCGGTTGCTGTTATGTTGTAACCGTTGTCTGCCGTGCTGTCTATGGCGGCCGCCTTTTGCGAAAGGTTGTTTTGGGCGGTTTCCGAGATACTGTTCGTTGCATTAGAAGTAATGTTCCCTTCGCTGTCTAAGGTGACAGTGGTCTCTCCGACACACAGCTTGATGCTTTGGGAGGCAGAAATAGTAATGTTGCCTTCTCCGTCGGCGGTATAACTGTTGCCGCCCTTGTCTTTCATGGTGACGCTTCCTTTCTCATCGTCAATGGTGATGGTGCATCCGCTTCGGGTGGTCAGGCTCTTTGTCTTGTTTCCACTATCGCCGCCTTTTCCTGTTTTTCCATTAAATAGGCTTCCCATGACGAAAGGACGGTTCGGGTCATCATAGCGGAAACCGACAAGCACCAGGTCATCTTTTTCCGGTATGAATACAAATCCCCGGTTGGTCGAGACTTGGTCGCTCTTGCCGGCGTCCGGGGCTAATACCCGTATCCAGGAAGTTTTCATGTTGCCCGTCTGCCAGTTCATCTTGACCTGCACGCGCCCCTGTCCGTCCGGGTCTTCATTTTCTACTACGACAGCCTGTTGGGTCTGGGCTACAGGCAGCGGCACATCCGGAGCGGGTAGGCACAGCACGGAAGAGCTGAGGGCGGAAAAACTGTTCCGGTAACTGTTGCCAGAATAGGCAATATGGGTTATTTCCGTTATCAGATAAGACCCTAAGTTCTTTTCTATCGCTTGGGATTGGAAGACTTGAATGGCGGTCTTGACAGAAACGACACTTCCCAACCCCAGGCCGACATAGTCGGTTTCACAACTGAGGTAATGTGAAGAAGCACTGTCGCTCTGTTGTTTCCGTTGGAGATAATTGTTGAGTTCGCTTTGGCTGGCCACACGCATTTCTGCATATTGCGTGGCGGATGTCTTGAAAATGCCCATGGAAGACTCAAAGGCGGATTGGCCTAACGGGCCCAAGCCGTTCGGAGCGTTCGGACTGGCACCGTTACTGGGGGAAGCGGATTTGGAATTGTAGGATTGTCCCTCCAAAGGACGTGCCAATGTCTGGACGCAGATGTCCATATCGGTAATCTCCCGGTCATACGTCAGCGGGATGGCAGCCGGCAATTCGTTTTTCCCGAATATCAGTTGGCGCCCGTCGTAATAAAACCATTCCCGGTATTGCCGTGCCAAACGGCGCAAAAAATCAAAGTTGCTTTCCCGATATTGGCACTCATATTCGATAGAGGCCTTGTATTCAGGCTTGGCAATCACAGGTACGCCCGCCTTTTTGCAGACTTCCTCCACGATTTCGGCAAGCGTCTTGTTCAGCCACGAGGCGCAGGTGAGGTCTGATTCGAGCAGGAATGTTGTGGAATAACCGCTGACCACTATGCTGCCGTGGTTGCCGCTGGTGCGGTGAAGGGCGACGTGGGTGACGATTCCGAGGAAAGGAGTGTCGCCGAACTTCATTTCCACATTCTTTCCCAACCATCCTTTGGTACGGTCAAGCGAATGGGTATCATACAATTCACCGGCTTCTATATCAAGCGTCAGCTCAAAATAGTGGTGGTCGTTGATCGGCTGTTTGAGCACAAGTTGTTGGAATGAGGGCAATTCAACTCCCGCAATAGTCACTGTTATCTTCTTCTGTTCAGCCATGGCAGTATTCTTTTTCAATGTTTAAAAAAACTTGCCGTCTGAGACAATGCGGATATGTCCCGGACGGCAAGCTCAGAATATCCGAACATTCATTGGCTTTCGGAACCGGCATCAGTTCTTCGGCCAACGGTTGTCCAATGCGGCGTTGCCTACGGTTATCTGCTCAGCAGAGAAAGTCAGGGCAATCTGCATCGGCACTTCGTTGTTCACGTCAAGCACTTCCTTGTAGTGGACAATGTAGGCATTCTTGAATTCGATTTCCTTCATCGTGGCGTCCTCTTCGATTTTCTTGTACACAATCTTGCCTTCCACCTGTTTGAACTGGCTGTTCAGCATGGCTTCAACGGTGGTCGTGTCATCAGTCGATTCGATGACAACGGATACACGTCCGCCCTGAATGTTGGACGAAGGCTTGCCTTTGGAGTCAGTGTTGCGGCTGAACTCATACTCGGAGTGCAATACGTCGTACTCTTTACCTTGAAATTCCAATGTTGCTCTAAATGAACTCATAATTGATAAATTTAGTAATGAAACAATAAAGTTGGTACTCTCGCAGGCTTTCCTTTCTGAATCCGAACCCGGGTTTAGGGAAACAAAAAAGAGAAAACCTCAAAAATGACCTTTTGAAATTTCCTCCTGTCTTCCGGGCGATTCAGTTTTATTTGTGGGAGAAAGAGAAGAAAAATAAAACATCATCTTTGTCGATTGCAAATATAAGCAACCGAGTAGAGAAAACCAAATAAAAGTCTGTATTTGTTCCTTCGGTTAACTTCTTTTATACTTTGCACATCCTATGCAGGTGGGAATTCGAGCGGATTTCCGCTGTCGGATGTGGTTATGCATCTTTTTGTAGGTGATCAAATGGCAAGTGGAGGATGCAGGTAAGTGCCTGCCCAAACTGTCTTAATGACAGACTATTGCAGTTTTTGTCTGTTCAGTTTTGCCATTCCCGATTTTAACCTTATATTTGCAAAATAAATAGATTTGATAAGAAATGCTTTATAAAATAGGATACATAATATCTTGGTCTTTAGGACTCTTGTACGCGACTTTCCCCAAGTTGTTTACAGGAGAAATGAGCTTTGACTTCGGCAATTCATTATCGAAGTCTGTGGATGATTATTTGTTTCCGCTCGTGATGGCATTGATTTTGTTTCTCGTGGATACGATATATGGTTTCCTGAAGGAAATGATGGTCAATCAATACTCACATGTGGTGGGAGTATTCATCATGTTGGTGTTGTTTTTGCTTGCGTTTGTGTTATCCCTGAAGAACGGAGATCCCGATATATCCCGCATCTGTTTTATTGCTTCATGGATATGCCTTTCTGTCATGAAGTTCTTTAAAACCGAATGTTATAGGGTAAAGGATGTCGCAAGGCAAGGGAAAGAAGTCAGTTCTAATTAAAATGCGAAGCTTATGACAAGCAGTTTTATGACAGTAGTTTTGATAATCTTGGCTATCCAGATTGCAATGCTGTGCTCTTTTATACGGGTAGAGATTGTGGCCAAGGCGGGCAAGGTGACGAAATTTCATTGGAAATACAAGATTCTGACCGGGAAGCGGCCTAAAAGCATTGTGTGTGGAGGTAAACCGGTTGATGTGTCTGGGTACAAAGCACTGTATGTGTATGGCAATTCAATGAAAGACTACGATATCCATAACGGACAGGAAGTGTTTGTGAAGGAATTGGATGAGAGGGCAAAAGAGGATATAAGGGATTTCCCTGTACTTGCCTTTCATATTTATAATACTTTATGCCAGAGTCCTTATAAACTACGGAAATTCGTAAGCTACATTGACCTCAGTCATGTCGATTGGAATGAAATTTACAGAGAATTTCACCGGCGGATTCGAGTACCTAAAGCGCAATTTATAGAAGAATGCGAGAAAAAACAAGATAAAGAGAGACAGAATGAGGTGCCACGCTATATCTTGTCCGAAACTTACGATGAGGATTCAGGGACTTATCATTATTCTCTTCATCCGGTGGGTTCATTGTATGGCATAGTCAAATACGTAATATAAAATAAAAAAGGAGGTACAACCGATGAATGGGATTATATCGGATTTGCATTATTTGATAGGCGATAAGGAAGTGGAATTTGATGATATTTTCAATCAGTTGCAGCCGCATTATCCCGATTTAACCAAAGAGGACTTTCTTTATATTGCTGCACAAGCTAATCTGCTGTGTCCGCAAGTGAACAATAGACCATTAAAATTGAAACGAAAGAAGATTGTTCCTCTTCCACCAGATCAACATTTTTAAGGCAAGCCCAAAGCAAAATCAGCCAACAGATTTGCAGTGAATCTGTTGGCTGATTTTGCTTTGGGGAGATTTTTCACACAACTATATGAATACTTTTCTATTCAAATAATCCTATATTCCTGAACTGCGGCACCATGAAGTATATTTAATGATAACAATAGATAGAATCAGTAACAACAACCAAACAAATAAGGATATGAAACCGGCTAACGGACAACCTTCACAATTCCCAAGTAGCGTATATAATTGTTTGGAAAACGAAAAGCAGATGGATTGAATTAGATAAATAACCCCCCAAACAATCATGGATATTTGGCCGATGGCAATGTTTATTCTTGACACGGAAAACTTTCCGGCATTGGTAGTAAACAAGTTCGCATCCAATGGCACAGGTCTGGGAAGGCTGCCATGCACCAGTTCTGCATCGTCCATGTCCCTTGCCACTATTTTTGTGCTATAAGTTATGTCACGTTCGATATTATACAATGCTTTCTCATATTTTTCATACCAGGCCTTGGAACCTTTTCCCATCATAATCCACAAGGTAGAAAGGATAATGCCCAAAAATGCAACGCACAAACCGGCTACATTAAGGATGCAAAAAGGGATAATTTTTTTATCATCGGCAACATATTCGCAGATTTTCAACAGCAGGCTTCCATAACCTGTAAAGCACATGACTAAGAATGCGGTCAGAAAAATCGACCGTTGCCATAAATGGGATAACTCAAAGTCGCGGCACTTCCATAAGGAGGCATAGATATCTTTTGAGGTAATTTGTTCCATATCGATTTTATTTTGCATATAGCCTTAATCCGTTCAGAAGAAATTATTTATATCGAATAGGACTTAATTGTTATTTTCATTTGCAATGAATACATTATCAGTTAGCACTATTTGAATTGATTTTTAAATCTATATCATGTTTAATCTTTTGATTGTTTCGCTGGCTTATGCTTATTTCTTGCATTTCATGACTTATTTGTTCAATTCTATCAGCGTTCTCTTTCGTTTCGTTTTGAAGTTCTAATATTTTTTTCTCAGACTTCTCCAACTGTAATTTTTGCACATTGATTATCGAATCCTGCTTTCGTTCTTCCTCCCGTAAAAAAGCACTGTTAGAGGATGAAAATAAAAATGATATTCCAAATATGATGGTCCAAATGAATAGAATTAGTCCAAGGTGTTTGAAAAAAGAGATAAATTTATTATTCTTTGATTTATAAGTAGTTAAGCACTCATTATCCTGATTGTTTATATTACTTTCAAGTCTTTTTTCAAATGCATTGGGAAGGTGTTTAATAAGTACAGCGAAAAGAATAAGACTCCCCGTAAAAGTACCAGCAAAACAGACATATTCAATAATATTATCTGCTAACTTTCCCATATTAATACTTATTGTCACAAATGCAAGAAATGCTGCCAGCACGCCAAGAATCGTCGTCGTGGATTCTAAATGTTTCTGAGAGGCATTTTGTATAGCTATATCTGTAGTATGGGATAACTCTTTCATCTTTTCATTGATGTTACTGGTTACTTCCTTCGACCTATTATCTAATTTTGCTAAGTGTGCTTGAACAATTCCTCTAATTAATGAATCATATCTTTGCTCATATTGATACAAGTAATCTGTATGCTTTTCTGTATATATAGTATATAATCCTTTCAGGTATTGAAGATTAATAGGAGTACAGTATGCAGATGTAAAGAAAAATCTATGTCTAAATTCTTTTTTGTTATAATTTGTTATTCTTCCTTTTTCTAATTCACCACATGCGTTAACAGAGTTACCTTTTGGGGATAACTCGTAAAAACTGTGAGTAAAATAAGGCCGATATAGCTTGGGGATATTTGAGCTATATCTTATGATATAACGATTTAATTCTATTAGAATCTTTTTTAATAAGGATATTAACTCAAACATACGTTTGATATCACCTTCATTTTGTTGGGAACAATCTTTTTGTAATAATGCCTTGATTTCCGTTGAAACAAGCTCTAAGGTTTGACGAAAGAATGACGGGGTTAGATTCTTTTTGTCATTTTTTGAATCCCAGAAGCTTATTATGCTGTCAGCTACTTTTGATTTTGTTCTTTTATTATCATGGATATCTTGAATGACAGAAGACTGTTCACAATAGCTGGAAATACCAACCATAATGGCCTTATCATACAATTCCAAATCTCTAAAATAACCGTCAAATTTAATTTGCCGAGTCAGTTCCTTCGCATCTAATTTTTTATTCTGAAAATCAACTCTCTTTTTTATAAAAAAATTCAGTTGAAATGATTCTTTCGAAGAAATGCTGTATTCTTTAAGTTTTTTAATTAGCCCACTTTTACCATCCTGATAGTTTATTATATAATCATAATTTACTTCTATCAATCCTTTGGTTTTGTTTTCATGATACTCATTATTAATCATTCGGTCCAACAATGAAGCTGTTTTAATCAAGGCAATTTTGATAACTTCTTTGGATAAATCTACCTGTGTTTGGGGCAAAATCCATTGAGAGTTTTCTAAACAGACAAATGCATGAAATAATTTCTTAACCGATTCTTCATTAGAAATGTAGCAATGGTCAATGAGCGTAATGTTTATAATTGACTTTAATAAATTTTCAAATACAAGCGCCTCTTTCTCTCCACATAATTGAGGAACGTTTTTAAAACTCCTCCGATATCTTTCCTCGCTATCAGGATCAATATTGATTAAATTGAATGGGGCGTCTTGACTGATAAATCTTTTGATGCGACTGCATGCTTCTTGCAGAAGCCATGAAGTTTTTAATA
This sequence comes from Bacteroides mediterraneensis, assembly GCF_016900355.1. GTDB lineage: Bacteria > Bacteroidota > Bacteroidia > Bacteroidales > Bacteroidaceae > Phocaeicola. The sequence goes on from NZ_JACJKA010000015.1 coordinate 13,965, forward strand.
TTGATTTCAATATATAAAGCTCACCATTTCTTCCTTCCTCATAATCAGATTCCTTTATTTTCGAGAAAAAAAGATCGTCTATCTTTTGGAGCGAAGAACTGTATTCATCAAAAATCAGATATTCAGCATTCAATATAGATTTCCCGATATGCCCAAACAGTTGCGTACAGATTCTATTGGTAAATCTTTTAAGATTTTTATTTTCATCAGCTAGACTTAGAGAAAGCTTTACTAATTCTACTATGGCATTGGGAAATGTGCTGATTTTCTCCTTCGAAGCAAGAAGAATAGATTCAAATTCAGCATCTGACAAATCACTTATTTGGAGCTGTCTGTATCCTTCTTTTTCATGTACTTTTTTTATAAATAATAGAGCTTTAACAATATTAGTTGTTGAGGATGAGGAATGCAAAGATGCTGGAGTGATAGCTTTTACTTCTGCTTCAATTTCATCAATGCTTATGCTGATTTGTTCATCAGCTTCCCCTTCGCGTGATATATTTATGGCATTATTATTAAATTTACAATATAAATCAGTATCAGTAGGTAGGGAAAGCATGGTCAAAAAGACATTAAAATCTTCTTCTGTTTTGACCTGATGATGCTGGAGAAAACAGACTATCAATTCTCCATATATGGATAAATCGTATGTGGCCAATTTTTCATATATTGAAATGGCAGCTCCTATATGTGATGACTTCATATCTGATTTCAAATAATAAAAAAAGGTTATCCTTCTGTGAAGGATAACCCTATGATAAAATATAAATATAATTATCCTAATAGTTCATCGAAGCAATGACGTTCATACTTTAATTCTTCAATGTTATCTAATTGGATGCAAGTGTCGTTTTTGTTAATATATTTATTCCATAATGGTAATTCATGAGTCATTTGTATTAATAATTCCTTATCCTCAAAAGGAAAAGTTTTTTTATTTCGCAAATGTTCTATGCTTTTATCTACCATTTTTGCATATAGCATCAAATTGGTCTCGTCAGTTTCTTTATTATTCTTAGGGTCTTGTAGTTGTTCATTCAAAATTTCTACTCGATATATATCAGATTTGTTGTATGCATTCTCATCAACATCTGGATAGTTGAATTTAAAATGTTCCTGATATTTGTCAGATAATTTTAGTTCGCTGTCAAATGTATAACGTAAAAGAATACCACGATTGTGATAAACAGAATCTTCAACAGGACCATTTTCCATTGCAATGTATCTATCAAAAATTCCAAACAGAGAGTCTTGTCTTTTTTGAGTATCCTCATGGACACTACTTAAACAAATAAAATACAATAATTTCATTAATCTTTTTCCCGACAGAGTAGCCAATATTTCATTTATTTGAGCACGTGTCAATTCATTGTATCGTTTTTGCCAGTCTATTTGAGCTTGCCAATCAACAATCTTTCCTACAATATAATCAAATAACAGTAATTTTCTTCTCAATTTGCACATATCTATCTATCATAAAAGGTTTGCTAAAAACAATGCGAAATTCTCCTGCCTCTCCTTTGTAGGGAGAGGCAGAAACAAGCAGCAAGCCTTTCCAATAATCCTTTCTGCTCAACAGCAATATTTTTCCTTTTCAAAAGCATACATTCAACAGAATCGCCAACTTATGAAAATCATCTGCTGGATAAGGCATATAGTTCAAAATAATCACCATGCAGTTAAATTTTGGCGACTCATAGTAAGCAATCTTATATTTCGGGCTGCAAAGATAATTATTTTTTCTGTATTATGCTAATTTTCAGATATTTTTCTGTTTCTTGTTATAATTCTTGTGTTACTACTTAGGTTTTATATCTAAATATAGTGCCAGATCTCTATAGATTGCTCTTTCTTTATGTCGATTTTTGAAGGTCTAACTATCAACATAAGCGTCTTGTTTACCGTAACAAATATCATTTTGTTATATGACAAAATCATATAATGACTGCCAGTATTTTCAGACTGCATGAAAGTTTATCCGTTGTTCTCCAGTATAGGGAGCGAATTGGCGACAAATATAGTTTCATCGGCACGTGGGGTATGCTGTGTATGGGTGTGGAAGCCATGGTTTTCAGAATGAATCCTCCGAGCTTAACGGTGGCGCACAGCATGCCCACGGCCATCGTCAGTGCCGTGTGACCTATCTCTACCAGTTTTGCAGGATCCGCGTCGCCGATCTCTTTCTTTTCTTCATGGATGGGGTATGAGGATATGGCCGCGGCCATGAAGTTCTCTGGTTTCATCAGGAAGCCGACATGCAGACGTGGCATGGGTACGCTCGTAGCTGGCGGAATGTTCTCTAGATGTGTGTCCACCCCGATGATCGGGTCGAACTGTTTGGATATGGGCAGGCTGGTCTGTCTCTTCATCCCCAGCAATCTGAGCACGGGCAGTACGACCGTCTCGCTCAGGCCGTCGGCAAGTCCACCGATAACGGCTGCCGCCTTGATGCCCATGTTGAGGGCGTTGACGGACGGTGACACGCCAGTGTCGGAGTTCGCCTTGATGCCTTCCGAGATACCCTTAACTGCGCACCTATGCCGGTCTTAAGGTTCGCATTCACGCTGTCGAAATATCCTGTGTCCGCCATAATAGATTTAATTCTATTCTGCTATATATGTTTCTAAATAGTTGATTCCATTGTAGCTCCTTAGTTCATTTACATATTTTTTAGGAGTTTCATAGGAATCATAATTTTTCTTTTTGATGAAAATTCTTTGATTCTTTTTTTTATCTTTAAATCCATTTGGAATATAGCAAAATATGCAATTCGCAGGCTTTATATCATATTCTTTGATATCAATTTCTATTGACCAGTCAGGGATAAGTTTATTATCTATCATTTTTCTTACCATCTTGAATGGATCTTCTAGATGATCTATAATTGTTACTTTTAAAAATTCAGGATAGTAATACTTAATGTCAATATCTTTGCAGAATTGGCATCGGTGTTCTGGATTTGGACGTTTCTTAGTCTGACAAGAATTATAAGCCTCCAACTCTTTCATATATATATCTTGATTGAAATATTCCATAAATTCTTCTCGGCTCTTTTCAGTTTTACCTATCCATATCATGTATTCAAGACCGGCTAATGAACCTACGGTACCTTCAATATTTTGTTCAAACTTATAAGAGCCAAGATAATTCATGGATACAGTTCTTTTCGCTTTTTGAGGAGAAATACCACAAGAACAATTGTAACATATTACAGCATTACACTGTGATATTCCTGCTTTTTCAATGGCTTCATGTATTTTAGAAGTTTCAGCAGGTATTAAATTTAATAATTCATTCATTCCATTGGAAGCATATTTCATAATGAGGAAATCCTCGTCATAGCTCATTATTCCTAATTCCTTACAGAATTGACAGCAAAGTTCTTTGTTGTCTTCGTCATATTTTTTCCACCAATTATAAAATGCTGATTGATCCATATATTTTTCGAAATCAACTTCTGAATTAAATTGACCAACCCAAATCATTATTTTATTCATAAAACTTATTTTTTATTAGAATATCCTACTACATGTTTATTATGCAGTCTTTCAATTTCATTTTGAGCTTGCTGTTTTGATTTTGCATTAGTTATTGCATTAGCAAGCATTTGATGAAAAATAGAACTGGCAGAAGAACGATGGTGAAATCCTTTATTTCTACCAATTCTAATCTGCATATTTTTTGTTGGAATAACCATCTTCTTAAGTTCTAATGCTGTAAACTCAAGTTCTTTTAACTTTGGAGCAAGATGAACAGGAAACATCTCGTGCATTCCACCTCCGCCTCTCAAGTGAGCTTTTACAGCATCAATATTTGCTTCTATATCTGATACTGTAGCTTTATCCCACCAATCATTAAATGCTTTATTACCACGCCCCCATGGAGCAAGTCCCAATATGTCAATCCATGCATTAGTCTCATCAACATACCCATACAGATTGAGTATTCCTCCAGCCAGTCCGATTGGATCCTGCGAGATATACATCCCCATTTGCGGCGAGTAATACCTGAAGCGGTTGTACGCCAGCCCCGTCTCCCGGTCATAATACTGCCCCTGGAAGAGGAACGGTATCATTCCGACATTTCCGGTCTCCTCGACGACCTCCCCGTTCATGTCCAGCGTCCTGCTCCACACCTCGTTGCCCTCCGCGTCATACGCCTGCGTGGGCGTGCCCAGGTGGTCGGTGACGATGGACCAGGCCCTGCCTTCCTTTATCATGGCCGCGGGTACGAAGGACTCCTCCTCGAAGAGCCAGAGCGTGCGTTCCCTGCGTTCTTCTTCCGTCAGCCACGCATCCTCCTTCTGCGAATAGCTTCGTTTCTGCCTCCACTGGTGCAGGGGCACGTTCCCGTTCCACATCCAGCGCGTCACGGCCGTCCCGCAGCTCTTCGAGAGCCTCCTTCCCAGCGCGTCGTATTCGAACGCCACTTCCTTCCCGTCTGGCCGTATGACCTTCGCCAGCGAGCCGTCGGCGTTCCAGCGGTACCTCCAGTGCTCCTTCTTTCCGTCCAGCCATCTTCCCGTACCGATGTATCGTTCCGTCAGGTTTCCGTCCTTGTCATACTCGCAGTGCCATTTCCCGTCCTGTTCCATGGCCCCGCCCTTCAGGAAGCGCCTTACCGTGCAGTCGGGGTCTGGATACAGGTTTCCCAGGCTGTCGCTCTTCCTCCACTGTTCCGTCCCGTCCCCGTACCCGGCATGCTCCAACTGTCCGTTCGGGGTGTACCCGTACCGTGTCGTCCCGTACCTGCTGTCCTCGGTTGCGAGCAGGCGGTCCGCCTTGCCCCAGCGGTAGCGGCGCAGGTGGCGTGTCCGCGCGTCCTTCCTCGTGCGCGCGTCCACCAGGCGGCCGATGTCGTCATACCCGAAGCTGCGCATCACGCCTCCGGGAAGCAGGCGTTCCACCTCGAAGCCCAGCGTGTCGTAGCGGTGCTGTGACTTCCACGGCATTTCACCGCTCCCGATGCCGTCCCCGGCCCGGAACTCCGCCAGTTCCCCGAACCCGTTGCGTATGTATTCCAGGTTGGCCCCGAGCGTGCTTTGCAGGGACAGTATCCGTCCGGTCTTGTCGTAGGTGCGTGTGATGGTTTCCCCGTCAGCCGTTTCCGTCACCGGCAGTCCCAGCGCGTTGTAGGCGAACTCCACGCGGCTTTCCCCCCGTACGGCTTCCGCGAGCCTTCCGGAGATGCCGTAGCGGTAGGTCTGGTCGGGCTCGTCCGTGGTGACATAGGACACCCTCGTGACCCTCGACGCGTTGTCGTACCCGTATTCCCGCACGATGCCGCTCGGCAGCGTCTCGCTTGCCACGCGCCCGGCGCGGTCGCGCAGGTACGTCCTGCGCCCCCTGTCGAAGCCGGTCTCGGCTATGACGTTCCCGGCCGCGTCGAGCTCGAACTCGTAGCGCTGCATGCGTTCGTTGACGACATGCACGAGCCTTTCCTCCCGGTCGTAGCGGAAGGCCACCACGCCGCGGCTGTCCCTGCGGTGCGTCAGCTTCCACATGCCCGAGTAGGCGTACTCCACCGTCTGCAGGTCGTCGCGGTATTCCAGCAGGTTGTCTATCCCGTCGTATTTCAGTCGTATATGGTTCCCGTCGAAGTCGTCCACCTCCGTCACGCGCCCGGCATCGTCGTAGCGCCGTTCCTGCACGGCGCCCTTCGGGTTGGTGACCCGCGTGCAGCGGCCGAGCAGGTCGTAGCGGTAGCCCGACGCGTTGCCGCGGCTGTCGGATGCCCCCGTCAGGTTGTGCATGGCGTCGTAGGAGAGGCGGGTGACCACGCCGTAGGGGTCCGTGACGCTTTCGGCCAGGCCGCCGGCGTAGCGTATCCGGGTCTTCGCGCCTTCCGGGTTCGTGCGTTCCGTCAGGTTGCCCTTCGCGTCGTAGGCGAACGTCCAGGTGCCGCCGTCGGCGGTGGTCACGGACACGGGCCGGTTGCGCAGCCCGCCCTTCCGGAAGAACGCCGCCGAGACGCTCCCCCCGTCCGGACCGGACATGTCCGTGCAGTTCCCCCAGCGGTCGTAGCGGTAGCGCGTGGCCCCTCCGGCGGCGTCCGTCTCGCGCAGCAGGCGGCGGTGCACGCTGTACTTCCAGCGGTATTCCTCCCCCGTGGGGCCGGTCTTCCGGCAGACGAGCCCGTTCTTGTGGCGGTACACCGTCAGGCGGTCGTGGCTGTCCAGCACCTCGGTAACCCCGTCCAGGTATTTCAGCTTGTGGTCGTAGATGCCCCCGTCCCCCCAGGTGTGCACGCAGCGTGCGCCGGGTTCCGTGCCGTCGTACTCGAAGAACCAATTGAGCCCGTTGCGCCAGGTCTCCTTCACGATCAGGCGCCCGGCGTACCCGTAGCGCATGGCGTCGCCAACGGCGTTGCGCTGGCAGACGAGGTTCCCGTCCGCGTCGTATTCGTAGGAGGCGAGCATAATCTCCTCCCCCGCGTTTTCGGGGTGCGGTCCCCTGATCTCAGTGATGCGTCCGCTCTCCGGGTCGCACTCCACGCTCAGGTGCCGGCCCGCGCTGTCGGTGATGCCCTGCAGCCGCCCCTTCCCGTCATAGGCGAGGCGTATGGCGAAGCCGTTGGCGTCCGAGACGCTCTCCAGCAGCCGGACGGAGTCGTATTCCTTCTGTGTGAACCGGTAGTAGAGGTCCTCGTCCAGGTCCCAGACGCAGTACCCGTCCTTCTCCCGGCGTGCCTCCTTGCGTTCGGAGGGCAGGAACGAGGGCTTCTCTTCTGTCGGCAGGGGGAAGGCCACGGGGATGCCGTCGGCCATGCGCAGGGTGAGTGTGCCGTCCCCGGCCACGACGCCCATGTCGTAGGCGTGGTGCCACCCGTTTCCCAGCGGACCCCGGTATTCGCTGCGGCTGTACCAGGTGCGTTCCCACGAGAGGGGCACCGGGCCGTCCAGCCAGAAGTCCTCCTCGTCGGTGAAGAAGGTCCCGCTGGCCACGTCCACGGGGTGTCCCGTGACGGTGCAGATGGTCTTGTGGAGCATCCCTTTCAGGGAGTCGCTCTTTATCTTCCTGTTGACCGCGTCGTGCAGGCGCATGGCGGCCTTCTCCGTCTTCTTCTTGTAGAGCCTTCCGAACGCCCCCATGCACTTCCGCGAGACGGCAGCCATGGGGTTCAGCGGCACGGGCACGGGGCTGGTGAGGACGGGCCTGGCCGGAGGTATGGGGTTGATGACCCCCGTGGGGAGGAACCGTCCGGGCACCTTGTGCACGCTCGCCATGCCCAGGTCGTTGCAGTCCAGGTGCAGGTGGGCGCCTCCCCCCGACAGGGGGAGCCCGTCGGCCAGCACGGTCAGGCTGCCCATGAAGGCGTGCCCGTTGTCCTTGGGTATCGGGAGCGAGTTGGCGGCGAAGCCCGCGCCCATGGGCACGTGCGGGATGCTCCGCGTGGGGGTCGAGGCCACGGCGCGGGGTATGAAGCTCCCGATCTTGACGGTGGCGCCCAGCATGCCCACGGCCATGGTCAGGGCGGCGTGCCCCGCCCCGGCGAGCTTCGCGGCGTCCGCGTCCCCTCCCTCGGACGCCGGGCCGGGCGGGGGGATGTACGAGCAGACGGCCGCCGTGAGGAAGTCCTGCGGGCAGAGCAGCACGCCCATGTAGGGGTGCGGCATGGGCACGCTTGTGGCGGGCGGGATGTTCACCAGGTGTATGTCCACCCCGATGACCGGGTCGAGCTGCTTGGAAACGGGCAGGCACGCCTGTCCCTTCAGTCCCAGGGACGCCAGCACGGGCACGGCGGCGGCCTCGCACACGCCGTCTGCCAGCCCGCCCAGCGCGGCGGCGGCCTTCAGGCCCGTGTCGAGGGCGTTCACCGACGGGGAGACGCCCGCCTCGGCGTTTTCGGAAACGCCCGACACCACGCCCGACACCTGCGCGCCCACCGTCGATTCGAGCTGAGCGCTCACCTGGTCGAAGTAACTCGTTTCTGTGGACATAATAAGGGATTTTATGGGTAACTATTGGTCTATGTTTGATTCCGTTTCTCCTTTATCAATGGATTCTGCTGAGAAGGTGATGGAGATTCCCTTCGGAAGCTTTTCATCGGCTTCAACGGTATGATAATTGGTTATATAAGCTTTCTTGAAAACGAACTTTTCCATCTTTTCCCTTTCATCCGTTAGTTTGTAAAGGATCTTGCCTTCCATCGGACGGAACTGTGCGGTCAGTATGATTTCTATAAGAGCCACCTTCTCATTGGGTTCAATGACGACCTGAATGGTTCCTGCTGTAGAAGTTGGATCCTTAGAATCAGTCGGGTGTTTGGGCTCATGCTTCAAGTATAATACGTTGAATTCTGAACCTATAAATTCTAATATGCCTCCAGATGAACTCATAATATTAATCTTAAGTTAAAACAACAAATGAAACTTCTCTTTCTTGCGCTGGATATGTTGGAATCCCCATTGAAACAAAAAAGAGAAAACTTCAAAATGACTGTTTTGAAATTCCCTCTTGTTTACTCACCGATCTGGTTTATTTATGGGAGAAAGAGAAGGAAAATAAAACGTCATCTCGGCTAATCGCAAATATAGGGAATTGAATTCATAAATCCAATTCCCGGTTTTTATTTTTGCTCTATTTAACATATCAGGCGCACAATTTTTAATTGCGCCGACCATACCAGGCTATTAGGAGCGAGCTGGTCACAAGTGCGGCTGCTCCCAATATCCACAGGTAGATATGTATCTGTCTTTGATACTGTTCAATGGCACAAGCTTGCTGTTCATTGTATTTCATCAATGAGTTTATCTGTTCTTGTTGGACACGTAACTGGGCTAAAATTTCTTGGTTAATGCCTTGCTGTTCATTCAATGAACGGGATAAGTTCTTGAAATTTTGGTTTAAGGTGTATTCTTCTTGTATATATCCCATTCCTCGTACATGTAGGCTGGATAGTGTTATGCTGTCTGCTTCTTGGGTGATTTGTAGTTGTGGAACAGAATGGATATTTTCGTCTTTGGCATAATGATTGAAAAGCAAAATGCCTATAAGGATTCCGCTTAACAGGAAAGCGATAAGTGCGATGATAACGAAAAACAGGTTGTTCCTGCTGTGCGATGTTCGCAGAGAAGGGGCATGTTCCGCCTGTTGCGAAGTATTCGCATATTTTGTTTCCGGTTGCCGGGAAACTGGATGATCTGTTTCTGTTTTTTTTCGCTCGGACATTTCTATAAATTCTCGTTTGCTGATCTGGTATTTTTCGGCTTGACAAATGACAACATCGTTCTTCACCAGCCAGTCCAACGCTTCGCGCACGCTGCGTTCGCTGACTTTGATATTCTTGATGTTCCAATATACTTCCGAACATGTTACCCAAAGGGGCTTTTGGAGGCTTTTCTGATACAATATCTCCATTATTTCTTCTTGCAATTGTTCTTTTGTTGGTTCCATATTCATTATAATAAGAATTGTTTGGGTATAAAGTAATAAGTATCTCCTGATAAATCTACCGTTTCAAATTCATTTTGCATGTATAGATCTTCCAGTTTTTTCATCTTGTCAACCAGCACCGAATATGTTTCATGGAAGCCGTTCTTTTTGCACTTGCGTACCTTCAGACGGCGAATTTTCAATGTCTGAAGCAATTCTTCATTGGCTTGGATGCCTGTCCGGTAGTAGAAGAGGTCTGCAACGGTTGGGTTCAACTTCAATACCTTACGGTGAAAGTCCTTGTTAATGCTTCTCCGTTGTTTCCTGTAAACTCTGCGGAGTACCCGGAACTCTTTTTTACGGATACTGTCAGTGAATTCCGGTAGCAGTCCTCTATATCTCTGCAAAAGGTTTTCGAGTTCTGAAGCATTGAACAAATAGCCGTTCTTGTATCGGGTCAATATAGAGTCGGGAACAGACAACCGGATATAGTAGGTGTCTTGGATGCTGTTGCGACTGATATTGGTCAACGGGAGGGTATCAGACAGGCTTGAGCGTGCAAGAATTTCTTCTATTCCCTTGGTCGGACTGCTACGGAGGGTGCCGATTTTATGTTCATAAAAATGTAAGGATTTCAACAAGGTTTGGTCTACCTGGCGGATTTGTGAGTGAAGAGAGTCCAGAGCCAGGTCGAGTGACGTGTTCTGTAACATTCCTCGTCCTTTGGGGAAAATGATTCCTCCGACGGAAAGGCTGTTTGCCGGGGCATCATACAGGTAAATATTGGCATCTTCCATAGCTACGTTTTGGAAGAATTCTGGTTTCACCAAATTGTCGTCTACAATGTAATTGGTGATAAAATCGACATAAGCTTCCGAAAAATAGCTTTGAATGGATTTGGCTTGCAGAATAAAGTCTTGATAAGGCTTATCCGTAGAGCGTTTTGTCTGGACGAATAGGAAGCTGCCCGATTTCTTTGCGATATGCCTTACAATGTCTTTGCGGATGTTTAAGTCTTGGTTGCTGCCCAGAATGATAAAAATATTTCTACTGAATGCTGATTCTCCGACAGCTTCCAGAATATGTTGTAGGGCAGGATTGAGACCGGCTTGGTCCGCTTGGGGAAGCCGCTCTTTATGGGTAGTGGCATCACTGATGAAATTAAGCCATTCAGCAAAGCCGGAAGTAAGGGAAGAATAACGGTTGCCGTCGGGCGAAATGAGGGTGGCTGTAAAAGCGTATGAATTTTCTGGAAACAGCTTCAACTTTAGGTTCTGAAGTGTATTGCTGAATCTGTTTGCTTGTGGGCTGTCTCCGTCAAAGAATAGAAAATGGATGTTGATTTGTGAATGCTCTGCTTCCATACGCCGGATATCGCTTGCCGGAATATTTCCGCCTTTGATATTGATCAGGTTATTGGAGTGACGGTTCCAGACTGCTACGGGAAAGTTGATTTCCGTATCATCACCTTCACAAGTCGTATTGCCTTGATAGTTGAATAAGGCTTTCGATTGGAGATCGTATTCATGAATGTAAAAAGTATCGGCCAGGTTTTGTATTCCGGGTATGGAATCGCGCCAATTGTCTGTATGAAGTAAAAATGTCTGTTGTTGCCCAGCCTTGGCTACGAAATCGGCAGGTACCCAGCCGAGTATTTTCCGTGAGGTGTCCTCCAAAGACGGACAATCCGATACCAAGGCGGCACGTCCGCTTGGGTCGTATTTATAGACATAAACGATTTGGCCGTTTTGCAAGCCTCCGGCTATTTTGTTTCTCAGGAATGGTTCGTTATAGACGGTTAGGGTATCGCCTCTGAAATATTTTGATAGATTGAACAGCCTTCCCGGATGGGTTATTCCTATGCGGTATTTTATGGGAAGATTGTTTTTCTCGTCCACAAAGGCATGGCTGTATGCCAGGAGGTTGTTTTTGGGTATCCAGCCTACGTATTTCACTGATTCTGGTGTTTTGAAATGCCTTTTCTTATTGAGGAGAAAACTGAAAAAGATCTTGGGTTTGCCCAAAATACCCGGATCGGCACATACTAATTCATAGTTATCGTTTTCTTCACCGATGACGTAATAGGCTGTACCCATTTCTTGCTGTTTCGCTTTTCGCTGGAAATAGGGGTCTTCGTATGCCTGATTGTTATTTCTGTCCGAATAAACGACCAGGCTGGAACGGTTTTTCCTTAACGTTGGAGGGTTCAAGGCATCGATGTCATAATTAAAACTGTTTCTACCGACAATCCGGATTCTGTCCCATGCGGATACTTGCCCGAAACCGGATAAGGGAGACGCGCATGCGGCCAGTACGACGAGCGGCATGTATATTGTATGGATATATTTATATAATCGTATCATGGTTCCATATAGCTTTGAGTGACCTGTATTGTTGATACACACTTTATATTGTCAATGTGCACTTCGTCTATGTGCACCCGTTTTTTATTGTTGCTTTCGAGGAAATGAAGCCCTTGGCAATATCCCGTAAAATCATTGTATTTTTCTCCATTGACCACAACGGCCACTTGGTCTGCCGGAATGCAGAAATATTTATTGCGGATATAATTGGTATGTTCATAATAGACCGAACGCTGGGAGACCTTTGCGTCCGCAATGGCTTGCAGATGCTTTCGGATATCGTCCTGGGCCAAAGTCAAAGAGTCCACCACAACCATCTCTTCCACCTTCTCAAAGCGTGGCAGGATGGTGATAGGATGCTTGATAGGGTATTTGGTGGTGTTGGTCTGTAGGAGAATGGTGTATTCGCCCGGGGTTTCGTAGGTATAGACAACTTGCTGGTCGTATGCATCGACCGTGCCGCTTTCGCCGAATTCCCATAGCCAGGTGTCCATACCATACCCTTCTGCCGCAAATACCAGTTCTTCTCCTTGGTATCCTTCGGATACTCCATAGATGTGCGGGACGGAATCAATGGCTGCTCTTTCCGTTCCGGAAACTACTTTGATGTATTTGCTGATGGAATAAGCGTCATTGACATTGAGGGTTATCAAGTATTTCCCTGGTTTCTTATAGGCGTATACCACATTCTTGCTTCTCATCAGTGTATCGCCGTTACCCATTTGCCATAAGAGTTTCTTGCCTTGAATCGCTGTTGTATCGTTGACTAACAACTCCAGACGTTCGTTCACCTCATAGTGATAATTGTCATTGGAGTCAAAAATATAGAAGTCTATATGGCTGAATTCAGATTTTGAGGGCAACAACAGGATGATGAGAATGCCGCAAACTGCCAGCACGCCCAAAGCAATAATCGTTATTTTTCTTTTATCGTCCATATCAGTTATAAGTTTGCTTTACATTCTTCCAAATCTTCTTCTATCAGCTCGTTGTTGTGGATGACACTGTTAAGCTCTTCCCGGATGTCAAATTGAAATTTCAATGTCCGTGAAGATAATACGCTGAAAAAGAACTTTGAATTCATGTTGTTCTTGATATAAATATCTCTGAGCGAGGATATTTCACCTTTAATCTCATCCATACGCTGCACTTGATACACATTGAAGTCCAGTGAATCGACTTCACTCCATACGATGGCGGCTTTCTCAGCAAGTTCCTTTTGCTGCTCGAATACCGTTTCAGAATGGTTGATGTCCTTGATTAAGTCTGAACTTTCTTCCATCGGTACATCAAAAACGTATTTGACCAGCAATATGAAGATAACTGCTACCGAAAAAACAAGGAGCAAGGTAAAACGTATGTTTGTCCAAATGGTTTCGTCTCTTGTCATGGCTTTGTTGATTGTTGTTTGGTTAGTTCCTGATATTTCATACGGCATTTTTCCAATTGTTCCATATTGGATTCACGCTTTTTGTTCTCTCGGTCAAGGTTGTCCATGGTGGATTGAATGACCTTGATTTGCTCAAGCATTTGTTGGTATATCTCATAGTTCCCCCATTCAATCAGGGATATTTCATCTTCCATGCGCAGCCTTTTTCGGGTGATTAGCTGCTGCATATGCTTGTGCTCGCTCGTGTTGCGCTGCTTCATCTTCAAATTGTTCAGGTCTTTGAAAAGCTCTTCCATTTGGAAATTCAGTTCGGCCTGTTTTTTGAACATTTCATCGTATTCTGCTTTTTTTTCTTTAAGGAGCGAAATTCCTTTTTGTGCTGTGACGATAGATGCGCTCCCGCAAAGTGCTGTTAACAGAAGGGTGATAAAAAACACTAAACAGAAAATGGCCTTTTTCTGCTTGCGGTCGTCTGTATTTAGAGTTTCCATTCTTCTTTAATTTTAAGGTTATTATATTGTCATTCCATGAAGAACCATCTTTTTTTCTTCTGCTGTGAAAGGGGAGTTTTGTGTTCTTCGCCCATAACAATGTTTTCGCGTACCAGACCGATATATTCCAGTTCGCTCATCTTATGGAACATCTTGCGCAGAAGGGTGATAAACGCCCCTGATACATTTAGCGAATCAATGATTTCTGTATGGTTGTATTTCAAGGATACGACATTTTCCATGTCTCGCATAAAATCGGAAGGAGTGATATCCGTCCATTCATAGTAGTATTGCAGCAATTCTTCTCGTTCGGTCTCTGAAATGGTCTGCAAGGCGGAAGCCAGCTTGTTTGCCAGTTCGTTGATGGCTTGTACGATAAATATAGGGGGCTGCTCTTCTGCAATCTGTTCCAAATAGAATATACGGCTGTCATAGAAGCTGTTAAAAGCCTCACAGAGAACGAATGTGTTGTTGGCCAGTATATCCCTGCGCTTATCGGATATGTTCCGGTTATAAATCAAGCGGATGTCATCCCGGATAGCATGAAGCGTATGGTTCAGTTGGTTGAGAAAACTTCTTACACCATCGTGATAGGCTGATTTTTGCAGAGGCGGTATATATTGCCTGTTGACTGAAAAAGAGTTCCCTTGTGTCTGGATCTCACCGACAATCAGAAAATTCTTGTTATAAAACGCCTTGTTGACTTGATTTTTCGGAACAAGGTGCATGCCGATTTCAGGCAAAACATTCGGATGTCGCAGTGGCACTTCGTCAGGATCTGGTTCTCCTACGGGAATCAACCGATAGGGATTGACGGAGACAAGAATATAGAATGCATTGTCGCCAATGGTGGAGTAGCCGTTGGCTGCCATAGTGGCTGAAGGTATGTAGTCCCCATACAATCCGTCATAAAACAGGATGGGTATGCCGCTTCTGGTCAATGCATTACAAGATTTCAAATGTACGGATAAGGTATCAACGGTCATTCCGCTGATTTCGATTTCAATACTTTCTCCGGAATTTTCCAGGGCATCTCCCAGACCATAATTGTAGTTGGTCAGGGATTGGCTGACAGTTCGGTAATTTGATTCGAGAATACTGAAATAATTCTCCACCAAATGTTCGGCTCTCAATTTCAGACCGTCTGCCCAATTGATAGGCAAGTGTTCTATCTTATTCATATATTGTAATATTCATTTACTATTCGTTTGTTGTTTCGACTTTTACTCGGCGTATATATATGGTTCGATTGTTCCTTATTTTATTTTGCTCGCTGGTTTTAAGCGGATCTAATATACGGATGAGGAAAGGGAAATTAAAGCCTCTGGACGTATAGAAGGTCCATCCGATTTTGTTATTGGCATCACCGGTTTCGATTTTATTTTGTGGATAACGCCTGTTTTGGTCTTCGATAAACCAGTTGAACCAATTGCCCAAAGAGATCCCGTCCGGCAAGCGGACTACCAGTGAAACGTAAGAACGGTCACTAAGCCTACGTTTGATTTTTACTTTTACGGACTTGGAACTATAACTATCGATATTGTCCCAATAATTCCGGTCAAAAGTTCCTAAATTCAGTTCCCACGGTTCGTAAATAGGAGGTGGAATCAGTGAGAACAACTGTTTGCTCCACATAATCATATAAGGCACAATGAACCAGAATACATTCAGGGTACACCAGAGAACATAAGGTAGCTTGCTTATTCGTTCAAACACCAGATAATATATCCAGCCACCTAATAGCCCTGTTACAATCAGCAATAAGATTGTCCCTACGGTTGACTTGTCAATACCAATGGATTTGAACAGGTTGCTTTTGGTAAATTTCCACAAAATAAATCCTAAACCGATATAGCTCAGTACGGTAAGTATTAACCCTCCCCAAACAAATTCATTGCGCAAAAGCCCAAACAAGGAGGGAAGAGCCATTATCAGAGCGGCAATCAAGATGAATATGATTGCTTTCTTCATGCTCAGCTTGCGTTTGAGCGTCCTCATTCCGTTCAGAACAAACAGAATGACAACCACAAACAGCGGCATAAGCAGGTATTTGGCAAAAATAGACACTAACATTTCCATAGTCTATAAAATTTTATCGTTACAGATTCGTATCATATCCCAAACGGTTTTTCCCCAATATACAGCCATAATCATTGAGAACAACATATTTTACAGTTATGTTCCGGATGGAAAGAATAAAAAAGTTGAGAATAGCGGTTACTGTCGATACCAACTGATTCAGGTAAGCATAATCATCCGCATGTTCTTTGAGCTTTATAACCGCTTCCAGGTTATCTTCTTCACATTGGATATTACCGTTCAATCCGATTGTAAAACCTAAAACGCCTTTTCCGACCGGTTGATAAATAGGAGCTGTAATGTAGTGTGGTACATATCTGAGCGAAACTTCCAGGTTTAGTACGATGGCAAAAAGTTTTTCAATCGCAGGCAGGTTCTCTTTGTATTTTTCCGCTTGGCACAAAAACAGGAATAACTTGTACCTTTCATAAGAGGAAATGGACAAGGGGACATTTTGAAGTTTTTTGATTGCCCGGTTCAGGTTCTGCCTGGATATCGGATTGGAAAAGAAATTCAAATGTCGATTGATGATATTGACATGTTCCTTGAAGAATGCCGTGTCAAAAAAAGAAAAAAAGGCTATCTGCTCCCTTTCTTGCTTCTTGTTGGTCCGGATGGCGTCCACGATTTCCTTGTTGCTCATGCCGGGCATACTGATAACCAGAGGATGGAACAGGAATTCAGGCAGCTGGTGATACATGCTGTTGCGGGCAAGATGCAAAGTGACAAATTCTTTATGTGAATTTGTAGTGGGAAAATAGCGCAAGGAAACATTCAGGACATCTTTCGATTTTACACGGGTATTCATGCCGTGGCATACCACAAGGATATGCTCCAGCAAGTCTTCGTTCAGGACAAACTGTAATTCGTCGAAGAAGATTTCCGCTACATAATCACCAGCTTTGCTTCGTTTCAGTCGGGTGATCTTGTCTTTCCGTTGTTCTACAGAAGTTCCCATACCAACTCTTCATTCTTTAAGTTAACAATGATTTTGTCTCCAGGTTTGACGCTTTCAGCGACAATCAGTTTGGATATGTTTTTCTTTATATAAGTTCGTATGACGCCGGCAATCGGTCTTGCTCCGTATTTGGGTGAAAATCCTTTCTTTGACAAATATTGCAATGCTTCTTCCGAGAGGTCCAGACGTATGTTTTTCTGCTTCAACAGTTGTTCTTGCAGACGTGAAAAATGCAACAGGAATATTTCCTGTGCGATTTCCTCGTTAATGGGAGAAAAGGGGACGACTTCAGTCAATCGGCCTAAAAATTCAGGACGGAAATATTGTGACATCACTTCTATCAATTTGGCAGAAGTTGGGGTATGTCCGGCTTGTATCTGATCTACAATCCATTGACTTCCGATATTGGAAGTAAAGATGATTATGGAGTTGGAAAAGTCTCCTTCACGTCCCAGTTTGTCATGAATCTTCCCTTCATCCATCATTTGGAGGAATACGTCATATACGCTGGAATGAGCCTTCTCGATTTCATCGAACAACACGACTGAATAAGGCTTTTGCCTGATTTGGGTGACAAGCAAACCTCCCTCTTCATAACCTACATATCCCGGAGGAGCACCGTAAAGCAAGGCGGCTGAATGTTCTTCCTTGAACTCGGACATGTCAAAACGAATCATGGCTGATTCATCGTCAAATAACAGTTCAGCCAACGATTTGGTCAACTCAGTTTTGCCGGTGCCGGTCGGACCCAGAAAAAAGAAGGAACCGATAGGTTTCTTAGGATCGCTCAATCCGCTGCGCGATTCTATGATAGCATCGGAAAGAGTGGATATGGCCCGTCCTTGTCCTTTGACCCGTTCCTGTAACTTACTCTCAATACCCAAAAGTCTGTCTTTTTCACGGGCTTGTATTTTTCCGATAGGGATATGGGTACTTTCAGCTACGATTGCCTCCAGTTCGGCACCGGTGACCTCTTCGATATTGCGGGAAGCCAGAATTGAAAGTTCGGAAAGAATCCGTTCCAGCCATTGAAGCTTTGTCTCGTCGCTGTCATCCTTGTTCCAGGTATAAGCTACGGAAAGCTTGGTAGTAAGTACAACGCTGGTCTTGTTGAATATGGTGCGATAAAGAAGGTATAAAGCTGATTCGTCCCAGTTTCCGCTTTCTTTCAGCTTATTGAAGTCCGAAATGAATCTCTCAATGATATATTTTACGTTTTTATTGCAGAGGCGCACTGCTGCAGAGGCCCTGTCCAGCAAATCTATTGCGGCAGAAGGAAGGCTTTTTTCCTTAAAGTATCGTTTGGATAATTGAATGGCATCTGGAATGCAATTGTCCGCGATTTTCAGTCCGTAATGTTCTTCGATCTTTTGTTGATGAAGCCGCAGGGCGCTTTTCAAGGTGGAGTCATCCAGCTCTTCTATTTTTATGACATCCAACCGGCTTTCGATAGAATGCTTTTCGATGTATTTGCGATAGGC
Organism: Bacteroides mediterraneensis; assembly: GCF_016900355.1. GTDB lineage: Bacteria > Bacteroidota > Bacteroidia > Bacteroidales > Bacteroidaceae > Phocaeicola. The sequence goes on from NZ_JACJKA010000015.1 coordinate 32,101, forward strand.
ATCGTTTGTCATTGTCAGTATTAGGTTGCACTGTCCCTCACTGATTTGCGAATTAAGAATGTTGACCAGAACATCGCTTTTGCCCCCATGTCCGTTTGCCAACAAAACATGCAGATCGTCTATGACCAGCACAACTTGTTCCAACTGTTCCAGCTTATGTATGAGTGCCACAATTTTCTGTGCTATCTCATTCTCAGAGGAGGTGGCGGCCAGCAATTTGGCTGCATTCAGACCGACAATCGGTAACTGTTGCAGCATTTCATCTTGATTCCTGCAAATCTCCTTGACAAAGGATTGGATGAGGGCGCTTTTACCAATGCCCGAATCGCCTACAATCATAATTCCTTTGTTTTCAGACCGTTCAAGGCATTCCAGCATAGTACGTACTTCCTTGTCGCGTCCGATAACTATTTCTCCGGCTTTTATGATAGCTTCCGATTTCAGATTGTCCGCATAAGGGACAGAAGCCAGCACTTGATTTTCTTCTCCTTGGTAGGAAAGTACGGAAGTGGAAGCATTATAGAATTGGAGTATATCTTCTTCACTGACTCCCAGCATTTCAATCTGATTGTGGGAATAAATGACACCTTCCCTTGAAATGGCTGCAAACACGCAAAGTGCATCAATTTGGTCGAATCCCAGCTTTATCTTGGAGCGTTCTGCCTCGTCTAATACTTTGGAGAGTTCTTCATCCGGACTGGGGGAGTCAGAATCACTTTCCGGTGATGAGTACATTTCTTTATGGGTTTCAAACCATTCCAGAATATATGCAACGTCCTTCTGCATGGATGCTAATATATCTTTTAGCCCCGTATCTCCTGTCAGCATAGCCAAAACGAGATGCGGTACACCATAGGTGCTTTGCCTTTCGTGCCGGGCCATTGCTTGGGCTGTTCTGATGGCTACGAGCAAACTGGGACTATAATCGCTTTCTTTCATAAGAATATTATTTTATAAGATGAATTACATACCGACCGCTCTGTCAAATCTGTTTCAAGGAAATGGGCAAGTGGTGACAAATCAGAATACGTATGGTTCCCGTCCAGTTTGATTTCAATCTGCATAACTCGTACGAAACCTTTTTTCTTCTCTGGTGCCATCTCTACACCATCCTTAAACTCTATAGATTTGACATTGCTGCCAATTTTATGCAAGATATAATTATGTATATCCTCTTTAGAGACAATTCTGTCGCGGCTGACCAGACCGTATCTCAGATTGTTTATTAAGTCTGTTTCTTCAGTATGGACAACTCCTTTTTGAACAGGTGTTCTGAATTGGAAACTTCCTGCATCGTATTTGTCTATATTGAATTGTTGTATAAAAGTCCTTTCATTGAACTCACATTCAAATTCACCGAGTGTTACCCAGAATTTAATCTCTGCACTGCTTGCTTCCGGTTTGGGAACAGTAAGTACAAAGACCCGTTGCTTTCGGCCGTCTTTGTCCGTATCTGTCGATTCCACATCTTTTTCAAACTCTTTGAGCTTTGCAGACAAGTCTTGAAGCTGGGTCGCAAGCATGTCAGGATTCATGGCAGCAAAGGCATTCCCGTCTTCTCGTATGCGTTGCAATGTTTTGGATATCAATGATGACGCATCATCAGAATCAAACCGTTCCAGATCTCCGAAATAGAGACTGAAAACGCCGGTAGGATGTTCATCATATTGCTGGAGACGGTTGACATATTCCGTTCCTGAATTATCTTGTATTGAGCGTATGTTGAGGAAATGACATTCTTTAGGGCATGGCAGCGGTATGATTCTTCCACTATTGGAGAAATTATGCTGCTTATAAACCAATTGCCTGTTCACCACTGGGTAGGTATTCAGGTAAATTTGCAAATTCCCTATATTGTCATAATTGAAGATTTCCGGCAATTCTATCTTTATCCACCAAAGTTTTACAGTCGTATCCACATTTTCATTGACAGGATTTGAATCTGGAAGCATTTGCTGGAGGGAAAAGAATGCTTTCGTTGCTTTCGCTACTTCTACTTTGAAATAATAATCATTGTAATAACGTCTGATTTCTTCAAAATAATGGGCATTATTGAATGGGTCTTTTACATCAAGTCCTATGTGTACCGACAAATTCTTTCCCTGGTAATCACAAAATCGAAGAGCTTTCAAAAAAGCGAGTAAAGACAGGTCTTTAGGGATAATGCAGAGTGTGAGGTCCTGCAACTTTTGCAGTTGTTCATCACTAATTGCTATTCCCAGCCAGATGGAACGGGTATCAAACGGCGTTTCCTTATCATGTTGAAGGATGGACGAGGAAAAAGTTTGTTTGTCTTTATACTCCCTGACTGTATTGCCAAAAACGGTCATACGCAATTGGGCATCCACTAACGGATATGAAAAAAGGGGAGTAAAAAAGACTTGGGTGTTTCCTTTGCCAAAAATGTATTTTTCAGCGTAAAAATGATCTTCCGCATCTAATAGACGCATTTCACCTCGGTTGGGGTTTATGGACATCAAGGCATGGGCCGGTGTAGGCAAAGACCATTTGTCGCCTGTTAGTATTTGGGACAAACGGGAAAGGATATGTGAGTCTGATTCTTCGATTTCGTTATGGAGTCTGGCCGATTCATAGGCGAACACATCCAGCAGCAAATCAACGACTGGATCCATATTCTTGGCATCCTCAATGCCCCACAGTTCCATTGCATACTTCAATATGCGTTCTTTTATTTCAATCAGCTTTTTATCTGCCATATCTGTTTATGTTTTATTGTGAAAGCGGACTGATATATACAAGTGTATTAAAATGGAAAGGCAAATCTGTAGAAACGATGTTGCCGGTTACCGTAATCTGTGCCTTGCGTCGTACATGTATGTTCTTCTTGTTCTCATCTTCTATTTCTGATAAGACAACTTTTACACTGACGTTTTTCAATCTCTTTTCATAAAGCTGAATAGCTTTTATTAAAGAAACTTGAACCTTTTCTTCCCATTCATTAATCTTCACCAACTGATTGAATTCCAAGTCCCAAATAGCAGAACCGTAATCTTCCCGTCCAACCACTTCTCCATGATGGGAAACGATCAGAAGCATTATCTGCTGTGCTATGGATTCCTCATAGGAACAGCGTTTTAGCCTTCCGTCCACAGCAGCATGTAGATTCATGGGTAGCTTTATGTAACTCATTTTTCTGCGAATTTACATTCTACCTTGCAAATATAGCATTTTAACGCCAAGACTAAACACTTTTAGAGAAAATATTTCGTGGAAAATTTTGCCGGTTCAAATTAAATTAGTAAAATACGCCGCTTTTTAAAAAGTAAGAGGTGGAATGGTATAACTAATTTTCATAATTTCAAATAGAATTTAATGAACAATAAGTTGCAGAGGCAGCAACGTGTTTGTTGCAGGCCGTTTGATACGGAATACCTGTCAAAAGAGGATTCAGCCTTGCAGTCATGCCATTGAATCCTTATTAATACGAATCAGGAGTTGGCTTCCTGGTTCAAAAGATTAAAAATTGACAAATGTAAGTAGAGCAATGGCCAACTTTCCAAAGGTATGTATCAACAAGCCTTTGGTAGCTCTTACTTTAGATGCTCTTTGAATTTCTGTTTTTTCATTCAGCCAATTAAAAAATGATTCGATGGGTTGTCTGAGTTTGGACACAGCTTGTGAGAACAGGTCTCTGGCTGCTTTATTCCTCTGTTTGAGCACTTCCGGCTCTCCCTTAATCTCCTTATGCGGGGTAAGGACTTTAACCGGATTACTCTCATTGAAGAAAGAAAAGTCGCAGTAAATCTTGTCCCCGAACACGGTCTTTCCGGACAGGTATGGCGCGCATTCGTTTTTGAATACTGTCAGGTCGTTGTCCGAAGCCGGTGTCAGAACTATCATCTCAGGAAAAGGTATTGTACCCTTCCTCCGCTGTCCTACCATGTGCAGTTTCATGCCATAGTAGTACATGTTCTTGGTAGAGCAATATCCTTTTGATGTTATCTCCGTTGCCACTTTCCCTTCCCGGTTCTTTCCTTTGCAGGTAACAATCGGTATGGAATCCACAATGGAAATGAGAGAGTCGCAATCCTCAGGCTTGAATGATTGTATCATGGTTTCCGCCAACACTTTAAAGGCTTCTGAAAGCATGTTCAAACGTGTATTGAATGTCTGGTAAGACGGCAGCTTAGGAAACCACGATGACAGATACTCCTTGGCGAAAGTATGGATCTCTCTGATGCCGAAGTATTTCTGGCAGTAACCGCAGAACAGATAGACGGTAAGAACCTCCTCGTCCGTAAACTCGGGATTGGAGTTGTTGCTGAATCTCTGGCAGTAGAAACGCAAAGAAGACTTATAGACATCACAGATATACATATACAAACTTATTAGTTTTAACTTTTTCTCCTTGGGAATCATAATTAGAAAATAAGTGGAATTATTGTTCTAATATACTGATTTTCAAGGAGATTACGAAATAAAACAATGAGATAATCAACTGAATTACAAACTTTTAAAACTTGAATCAGAAGCTATTTTCAACTCCTGATTCGCATTATTAACTAACGGGTTAAATATTTGCAAAACTTAAATCACCGTTAGATGAAATATCAGGGAAAATTACAATTGCTTTTAGGAAATTTATAATGTACTGGTTTGCCATTTATGCTTCATCCTCAGTAAAGAGTAAATTCGTTAGGAAGAACCGGGACATGGGCATGACGAAAAGCAGGTGTTTATAACCATCATACTTCATCGCAAGCATATTTGTACTATCCGGACATCTTTATGTGGAACTACAGGAAAAGGAGTCCGATATTTCATTGCATGGAAGATATGGACAATATGAGATTATCACCTCTTATTTTATATGCCAGACTCCGAATTGGGACAAGAGAAACACTTCTATTGCAACTATGATGATTAAACTTCCCCATATTATCAACAGACGACGCCCCCAATTTTTCTTATTTTTATACCTCAAATTAAGAGCTTCCTTATGTTTTGGAGTGTATCTGAAGTGGCAGAATAGGAATGGGAAAAGAAGAAGAATGATTGAAGCTATTATTTGTATTATGGGGGAAGTCTTTAATTTATAGACAATAGATAACAAAGGAAGGAATAATGTACAAAACCAACTTATCATTATTAGCATAGTCCCATCTCCGGGATTGTGTTCTTGTTGATGAAAGCGCTCTCCGGTATACCAGACATAATCAATTAAAGACAAGTTGAATTTCATATTGTTCCCAAAAGTAAGTTATTTAATATATTTTATAGCAGTAATCGCTCAATCCTTCGTCAATAATATCCCCTAAGCCTTTTGCTTCTCCATTTATTAATATGTTGATACCCATAGTTCCCAAATCTGCAGCAAACCAAATAGCAGCAATAATTGAACCAATGCCAGTGGTTGATGCTCCAAGCATCGCCCCATTTATAAAATGTGAAGGTCTTATTTCGCCAGAAACAATTACATCTGCAGCTAAAAGTACACCGCTCCCTTTGGTTACTTTACCTGCTATATTGCGATATTTGGCAACTTTACTTACGTCTTTAATCCTATGCTGTATTGAAAAATGCTTTTTCCACCTTGATTCCCAACGAAAAGCTGTTCCTGCGGTTTTGGTTTTGTGCCAAATTTCATTCCATTTATAATATCCGCCTGAATAAACCAGATAAGCAGAAAATGTACCGACTCCTAAATTTGTATAAAATATGCCTGTCCGGTTTTTTTCTCTCAAGTCATCAAAGGATATATTCTTTACCGCACCGTTGTACCATTCGCTTTATAATTGGTTGCATATAATACCGCAATTGCGAATCATTGCGCATCATGTCAATGAATATTTCCATTGCCAATTGATCAATATATTCTTTACGGTGCAATATGGACGTTCTTGAAATGGCTTTTTGATATGCTATTTCAATTTTTAATTGAATATACTCCGTTAAAGGCTGAATCTTATTTTCTTCTATAGGTGACATTGATAAAAAGTTTTTTGGATGAAATATTTGACACAACACTATTTTCAAATGCTTCACACCCGTATGCAAGTTTCTTTTCAAAGCCTTGAAGAGAAATAGGACTGTTGAAAATCAATATCCTAAAACCTTATTTGATTATTTCTCTTTCTCTATAGGATTTCATTTTTTTGATTACAGTTCCAAGCAAAAAGAGGTGTGAAGTTTATGCTTGTACTTTGTACATTCCATTACTGCTCTTATCATATTCATTTTTTCAGCTTCCTTTTCTTCCATTGTGTAGTTTTTCTGTCCGATGAAAACAAAAGTATAAAAAACTTCCGAAAAATAGTTCGTCCCATATTGATTTTTTATTTTTGTGCTCAAATAATAATAGATAATGATTTCTACTAAATAAGATAGTGTTTATGAATACATTATACAAATTATCGCAATCTATTGCAAAATCAGTTGTTTTGTGGTTTTTAGGGGTAACATTATTCATCTCATTCTTCATTCTGGATGATTTCTGGGAACGATGGATAAACAAAATATGGGTAGATCCAGTCATGAGCAAATTTGATGGGCATGAATGGTGGACAGTCATCTTGTATTCCATGCTTATATTAGGGTATTACGTTTATATATACAGAAAAAGTGAAAGTATAAACCTTACTAGAATTGTCTGCATTGGGGTGGGTATCTCGCTTTACCTGATTTGTTTCCTTTCAGGGAAATGGGATTATACATCAATAGTAGAAGGTTACAGATGTACAGCTTGGAGCAATCTGCTGGTTTTTCTTCTTCTCATTGGAGAATTTATCTTATGGATACATTGGCTGCTGCGTGACATGAAAAAAAATAATAAAAACGGGGATTCACCAAAATTGGAAATAGAAAAAAGTAGAGAAGTCTCCGATACGTATGGGCGTTCTCCATTGGTTGAAACTACATATAATATAATGACAACTTGCTTTTACGGAGAAGGAAGTTTTGCATTGGCCATAACAGGAACTTGGGGAAGCGGTAAAACCACTTTCATGAATAATTTGAAAGACAAGTATAAAACAAACACTTCCATACTTAGTATCATTGATTTTGAACCTTGGAAAAATGATACTCCCGATTCTATTGTCAGGACATTTTTTACATCGTTACGCAACGAATTGCAAATCTATATCCCGAACATGTCTTCTGTATTCAATGATTACATTCAAATATTGCTGGATGAGGAATCCGCCAAACCGTTGAAGATATTGAGCAAATCGTTTCAAAAAATAATTGGCAATCAAAATCCTTATGAAACAATCAGGCGGAAATTGAGAAATACAAAACATAAGATTGTAGTTTTTGTAGATGATATTGACAGATTGAGTCCGGATGAAATCAAGGAAGTGCTGCGTCTAATCAGAAATACTGCAAATTTCCCATATATACAATTTATTGTTGCTTATGATAAGAATTATGTATGCAATGCTTTAAGAAACTCAGGAATTGGTGTTCCTGAGCTTTATTTGGAAAAATTCCTTAATGTAGAAATTGCTTTGCCCAAAAGCGAAGAGCGAATTATTTGCCAAGAGTTGAAATCTCGTTTTTCCACAACCATTAATAATATATGGGGAATTAACACGGAGGACGAAAAAATCACTCAGATGATATATTATACGCCTAATAATCCAAGTAATAGCATTATGGGTTGCTATTTGCTGCCAAAAGTTTTGCATACAATTCGGGATGTGATCCGTTTCCACAATGCGTTTCGTATGATTGCTCAGGTTTATAAGGACCAGAAGATAGAAATGGAGATCGAATTTCAAGATTTGTTTTACATCGAATTGCTGAGGTACAAATACAATGATTTATATTCTCTCCTTTGCAACAAGCCTTTTGCTCTTTTAGAACTAAATAATGATAAATTTGGATTAAAGAATGATGTCAAAACATGTATTGAAAATGCGGCGCATGGCAATGAGCATGTTGATATCATATATGATATTCTGAATTATTTGTTCAGTCTTAGCGATGGAGTATATTCCATACACAAACTTCGAAGCTATGACAAATATTTTATGTTCAGACTGGATAAGAAAGTTATGACCGTCCCTGAGTTTATGTCATTGGCTTCTAAAGATGAACATGAATTTTCAGAGGCTGTACAAAGTTTATACGAAAATAAATATCCGTTAGAATTTCAGAATACAATAGCGGCACTTCTGAACCAGATTTCACAGCTGCAAAAAGATGAAAATGGCCAACTATATAGTCCGGTAGATTATCGCATGATATATGGAATATTGTCTAAGTTATGCAAGATAGATTTGCCGGCAGTAAGGACGGAAGTAAGCGTTGCCATAGCCCCCCATTTGGCCAATCTGCGCTGTATCAATAATCTGCATTTCAAGGCATTGCTGAACCTGTATAATTTCATGGACTTTACTTCCGGTAACTATTTTGATACAGAAAATTTCCTGCTATCAATTTTGATACGGGATAATTTGATGTCCAATTTATATCATAAAATAGGGGATGAAGAACAAAAAATCGTTCATACTTTTTTGTCGGAAACAACAAATCAGAGTAATATGACTTCAGCCTTGTCCAAATTTATTCAAAATATCCAAAACAGTAATATTGCCTCCGAACAGTTACTGATAAAACTGCCTGATTTATCTGATATACAAGTACAGTATTTCAAAAATTGTCCTGATAAACTGTCGGAGCTTGGGTTTCATCTGTTCTATAATTGTCAAGACCATATTGACTTACATACGGGTAAGGTGTTTTTAAGGCAAGAAGCTTTGGATATAATGAAAATTGAAATTCTGAAATGTCCCGAAAATTATTTCAAAAAATTTATTCGTACAGGGCGTTCCTCTAATCCGGAATTCAATACGGTTTTCCCTGAACCATATTGTTTCTCCATATTTGGCAGTTATGAGAATTTTGAAGAATTCTTGAAGGGTTGCAATAGCCAAAGTCAATATGAAACAAGGGTAAAAAATTATTGGGAACTTTATAAAAATAACAGTTATCGTCCAATTGAATTTGAAGGTCAAGGGAATGTTCAGGAAAAAATCGACAATAATTTCAAAAAGGAAATCAAACAATTAAAGCAATTGCGTTATATAAAGGAAGAGATTTCACAAAAAGGATATGTCGAAAAAGACATTAAAGAAATGTTTGAATCCAATGATTTATACATAAGTTTAAGAGAGGAAATTTATCAAATGATGTGTAAATTAAATAGTGGATTTACGCAGGCAGGTTCAATTAGGAATGCATAGAGCATCTGGAGTAATATCAGAATATGGATATCTCCATTTTCCCCTTCCATCAAAGGTAATTCCGTTTCCGTTTTGCCAGCCGCGTTTCCACCGGTTTTCGTGAGAATTTTCCATAACCGGCTTCGCCGGGAAAATTCTCACGAAAAAGAACGCGGCGGCAACCGGAAACGGAATTAAGGAATGATTACAGGGGCAAAACTGCGACCGACGCGACGCATGAATGATTCAGGGCAACAGGCAGCGGCCTGTTTTTAATACCGTTATTCAAGCCAACAGTATTGCTCCAGTTATACATTACTTCCGTTGTTGGGTGTTCGACATTATAAAGTTTACAGGGGGCTTCCAGCTCCCTCTGCTCTGCATGGCTTGGGCTGTGCATGGTATCTTTCCTTTTTTATTCGTTCCCGTCTGCTTACTTGTTTTCTTGCTTCATCCGCATGAGCTTTCCACTCAATTTTTTCCCTTTTTCGGGTCTGTTTCATACTCTTTCCTGACACTTGATGACACCTGATGTCATGTAATGACACTTCATTGAAAATCAAACGATTATTCAAATTATGTTCCTACTTTTGACGTGTCAAAACAAACCGTTAACACATAAAAACGACACGTATGACACAGAAAAGAGAAATGGAAAAAGAAACAAGAACAAAGCGTGCCCGTAAAGTTGCCGCCAAACCGGCAGCAGAGTCCGCGCCCTATGTGGAGCAAATCAGCGAACTGCTGATGGTCCACAATAAGAATGACCCGAAGGCCGGCGTTCAGACTGTCAGCGAGGCAGATGAAAAAGGCAACTGCAAGACTGTGCCTGCTGATGAACAGCATGAGAACGAGTTCCTGAAGTTCGACAAGAATTCGAGCATACTCGAAAATTTCATTAAGAATTTCTGGAGCCAGTTCCGTGAGCCGACCCACTTCCGCCTGATCCGCCTGACTTTTCAGGACTATAAACGGAATAAGCAGGCCATAAAGGATCTGGCGGAAGGGAAACAGACGGATGCGGTGAAAGAGTTCCTCAAACACTACGAAGTCCGTCCGAAAAAACAAAAGGAGGAACAAAACAAGAATCTAAAACAAGATGCGACAATGGCAAAGAAACAGACAGTAAACGAACAGCCGACGGCACCCCAGTATGCCGAACAGCACACCGAAGTACAACAGGCTGCGCAACAGCAGGCGCAGCAGCCCGTACAGGAAGAACAGCCGCAAGGACCGTCCTACCGGTATAACGAGAACATGATAGACTGGGAAGGGCTGAAAAATATCGGGGTGTCCAAAGAAATGCTGGAACGTATGGGAGTGCTTGACGGCATGCTCAAGGGGTACAAGACCAACAAGCTGGTGCAGCTCTCGCTGAATCTCGACGGCCTGGCGACCGTCCGCATGGATGCCCGCCTTTCCTTCATGAGCAACTCGAACGGCGAGGTAACGCTGGGCATTCACGGCATCCGCAAGGAACCGGAACTGGAACGCCCTTATTTCGGGCATATCTTTACGGAAGAGGACAAGAAGAACCTGCGTGAGTCGGGCAACCTGGGCCGTGTGGTAAATCTGGACTTCCGGAACAATGGCAATGCCGAACCCTGCCTGGTCTCGCTGGACAAGGTGACGAACGAACTGGTAGCGGTACGTCAGGAGCATGTGTTCATTCCGGATGAAATCAAGGGTGTGAAACTGGAACCTGCCGAGATTGCCCGACTGAAAAACGGGGAGGCCGTCTATGTGGACGGCATGACGTCCAAAAACGGCAAGGAGTTCAACGCCACCATCCAGTACAGCGCGGAACGCAGGGGCATCGAATATATTTTCCCGAAAGACCAGGTGTTCAACCAACAGACATTGGGAGGCGTCAAACTCTCGCCCGAACAGCTCAAGATGCTCAGCGAAGGGCATACCATCCTGGTGGAGGATATGAAACGCAGCAACGGAACCACATTCTCGTCCTTTGTGACACAGGACCCGGCAACCAACCAGCTGAAATATACGCGCCACAATCCGGAAACGGGTGAAATTTACATCCCGAAAGAAATCAACGAAGTCCGTCTGACACCGGAAGACAGGGAGGCGCTACGCAAAGGGCAGCCCGTTTTCCTGGAGAACATGATTTCACGTGACGGCAGGGAGTTTTCCTCTTTTGTGCGCCTGAACATGAACAACGGGTATCCGCAGTATTCACGCACGCCGGACGGATTCAACGAGCAGCAGGAAGCCAGGATTCCTGCGGAAGTCTACGGCAAAGTGCTTTCGGCCAAGGAACGGGCGGACCTGCAGGACGGAAAGGCGGTGCTTCTTTCCGGCCTGAAAGGGAAAAACGGAAAGGAGTTTTCCTCTTACGCCAAAGTCAATCCGAGCACCGGCATCCTGAATTTCTACCAGGAAAATCCGAACCGGAAACGTAATATCTCACGAAACACGGCACAGGCTGAAACCGATCAGTCCCAACAACAGAAACGCAGTGCAAGACAGGCGGTCTGACAGAAACATCATTCATTCACGAACCCTTCTAAACAAGAACAATATGGGAAAGAAAAGCAACTATATTTTTTCAGAAACCGACATGGACTGGACACGGCTTCAGTCTTTAGGAATCAGCAGGCAGCAATTGGAAGACAGCGGCAATCTTGATTCACTCCTTTCCGGAGAGGAGACAGCCGTCCTGTCCGTTCATTTGAGAACAACCGTTATCGACCTGACAATGGATGCTACCATCCGCCTCGTGCGCAGTACGGAGGGAAATGCGCTCATGGAAATCAACGGGGTCAGCCCTGATAACGGATCTTTTGAAGAATAACGATGGTCAAACCCGTTTCCCCGTGCTTCTGGCATGGGGAAACACCAATAACAAATAAAATGGAACATACACTCATACTGACAGACAAGCCCGAAGTGGGTAAGACAATAGCAAGAATCATAGGCGCGGACAAGCGCGGGAACGGATACATGGCAGGCGGCGGCTACATAGTGACCTGGACCTTCGGAAACATGCTTTCCCTGGCTATGCCGAAAGATTATGGCAAAGCACGTGTGGAGCGGAAAGACTTTCCGCTGGTGCCCCGGCCTTTCCAACTGATGGTCAAGCATGTCCGTACGGACAGCGGCTGGATTCCCGACATCAATGCGGTCAAACAGCTCAAGGTCATCGAGAAACTGTTACCGGAATGTTCCCGCATCATTGCCGCCACGGATGCATCACGCGAAGGTGAACTGCTGTTCCGGCAGCTTTACCGGTATTTGGGATGTAGCCAGCCGGTACTTCGTCTCTGGATTTCCTCGCTCACGGAGCAGGCAGTGCGTGAAGGCATGAACCGTATGCAGCCGTTGGAGATGTACGACGGCCTGTTCCGGGCGGGCGACAGCCGGGCAAAGGCAGACTGGCTGCTGGGCATGAACGCGAGCTATGCGCTTTGCCGGGCGACAGGGTTGGGCAACCATTCCCTAGGACGGGTGCAGACTCCCGTATTGGCCGCAATCAGCGGACGTTACCGGGATCGGGAGAACCACATCGCCTCAGACTGCTGGCACATTTATGTCAGTACCGCCAAGGAGGGCATTCCGTTCAAGTTACGCAGCGTGGACACATTTCACGACCGGGGCCGTGCCGAAGAGTTCCATCGCGACTGCAGCCATGCCGAAGGTCTCCGCATCACAACCGTCACCCGGTGGGTCAAGGAACTTCCCCCGCCTGCGTTGTATAATTTGGGTGAACTGCAGAAGGATGCCAGCCGGCATTATGGTCTTACAGTCTGCGAGGTGCATGACATTGCACAGAGCCTGTATGAGAAAAAGCTCATCTCTTATCCTCGCACATCCTGCCGTACCTTGCCGCCTGACGTTTCCGCCATGCTGCCGGACATTATGGGGAAGATGCTGGCGTGGGACGGATTGCGGGCTTATGTGCGGGAAACGGGCATCGACCCTACGTGCCTGCCGGAACATGTTGTCGGAGGTGACAGCGCCGCCCATCCGGCCATCATCGCTACGGGACTGTGTCCCGGAAAGCAGGAACTTGACCGGCGCGAGATGCAGGTCTACCTGCTTGTGGTCGGACGGATGCTCGAAGCCTTCATGCCTCCCTGCAAGGTGGAGTGTACCACAGTGGATGCCGTATGTGCGGCGCTCCGTTTCCGCGCAGACACTTTCCGGATAGTGGAGCAAGGGTGGCAAGGCATATTCGGTCGGAAGGGCGACATTGCCCCGGAGAGTGCCTGTTTCTTGACCATGCCCGATATTTTCGCCGGTGAGACACTGCCGGTTCCGGCATGCAGCCTGGTACGCCGTTGCGGTTTGCCGCCATCGCCCTATACCGACGCACAGCTGGTGGAATATATGGAAAAGACCGGGCTGGGTACGTCATCCACCCGTGCAGCCATTCTCCGCACGTTGCTTGACCGCAAATACATCCGTTATTCGGGCAAATACATCATCCCCACACGCAAAGGGTTGTATATCTACGAGACGGTGCGTGGCATGAAGATTGCCGACCCGTCCCTCACCTCCGGCTGGGAAGCGCAATTGGAGGACATGGAACAAGGCAACCTCTCTCAGGAAGCATTTCTGGAAGATGTATCCAGGCTGGCGGGCGAGGTGACGGACGAGATATTCCGTCTGTGCGGTTCCAAGGGGAGAGGCGTCCAAGAAGATGGCGCCCAATAAATTTCCAGGCATCTGGTGGTGCAAAACCCTATAAATGGTATGGACAGAAATGCAGGCCGTAAGGTCTGCATTTTTTATTTGGGTGAAAATATTTTTCCGTTTTACGCAGCAAAGGTAGCGGATTGCTTTTTCCTGCACAAGGCGAGCCCCCTTGGGGCTTGGTTGGCTGGGAAAAAATCATCCTCGCTTCGCTGCGGTATTTTTTCCCGCCAAGCCTTGTGCAGGAAAAAGCAATCCACTACCTCGCCTTTGTAAAATCGGGAAAACATACCCCGATGGGGTCATTCACTTAAAATGAAAAGATATGAAAATCAGAATTATCAAATGCATCGGCAGGACGGTCATGGTGCTGTGCCTGTTCATCGGTACATTTCTCCTGCTGAAAAGCGGGATTGTATCCGCAAAGCTTCTCGTAGCCATCCTGTTGGCTGGAAAAATCATTTCGTTGGCATTTCGTGTCATACGTTTCTTCTTCAAGACAGTCGTATGGCTGGTATTATTCGGAATATTATTGTAACTGTTAAAACCGAGAACACATGAAGACAATAACAACTGCCCCTTCTGCACCCGCCACGCCCGTTGCATGGCCGACACCGTGTGGCCCGTCACGACCCGTAAAGCGGCGTTTTCCGGACACGGCAGACGAACCGCGTACCATAGGATATTACCTGGAACCGTTACTGGATATCGCTTCACGACCGGACAGGGCTGAACTGCTGAAACTTTTCATGCAGGAAGTCATAGAATAAGCCAATCAATAACCATCTAAATTTTATAATTATGTTTTTTGAACAGATTTACCAACTGATCAGCACAGGCACCGACCTGAGCATCAACATCCGCAGGATGAATGACAAATTGAATGTGGCAGTTATGCCCCGGAACAATGCCTTGAAAGAAGAAAAGCAGCAACACATGGTGCCTCTCGTCCTCAGCGGGACACCAGAAGAACTGGACCGGGAGTTCCTGCAGGCTGTCATGGCACCGGTAAAGAAGGCGCTCGGCATCCTGACAAACCTGGAAGCCTTCGAAAAGGCGGCAGAAAAGACCGCTTCACAGGCCAAACCGGGAAAAACTGTCGAAAAAGAGTCCAAAGAAGCCCGTGAAAAACGGGAGAAAATGGAAAAACTGATGAAGAAAGCGGACGATGCGGCTGCGGCAAGCAGGTTTTCCGAAGCGCAGACCTGGTTAAAGCAGGCACGCCTGCTCGCCACGGCTGATAAACAGAAAGAAATTGACGCCAAGATACAGGAGATTCAGCGCAAAGCGAATGCCGGAAGTCTCTTCGGAGGGCAGGAAGTCGTACCTGAACCATCCGCACAGCAACCGGTCGCGCCCACCGCTCCGGCACAACAAGTGTCTGCGCAGGCCCATCCGGTCAATGGCAATCCCGTACAAAGGACTGATGCCGGACCGATGCCGTTTCACGGAGCGGGCAGAAATGCCGCTGTTCCACCGGCACCGGCCGCGCAAACCACGTCTCCACAGCTGGAATACGGATGGGGAGCGCCGTACGGACAACAACCGCCGACAATGCCGCCACAAGGCTTTGCACCTAACGGACAACCATACCCGCCTTATGGGCAGGCATATCCTCCGTATCCAGGAACCTATCCGTATATGCAGGCACAGCCGTCTGCTCCCGTACAGACCCCGCCGAACCGTCCGGCTAGTAAAACCCCGGATTTTCAACCCCATCCACAGGAGTCGGCAGCCCCTTACAGTTTTGACAAGGAAGATGAGGAGGACCGTGAACTGCTCCGCGAAAACCCTTATGCTGAATACCCGGACTTTCCGGAAGAAAACCGCATGAAAGACGAGGCGCAGCAGGAATTGGAACTGGTATGCTGTTAAATGCTTAAAAATGAACTGATAACAATAAGGTTTCAAATATACTGAAATTCCACCAAAGGTCTGTGTATCAGATTTCGGCAAACTGTATCGTAGACCTTTGCTGGAATCTTAAACAAATAATATTATTAATTTTTTAAAGATAAAAGATATGGCACTCGAAATCAAAGGACTCAAACGAGTATTCAAAATGAAGAAGGCAAACACTTACCTGGCCTTGAATGATCCGAATCCGGAAATGGCTCCGGCAGATGTGATGGATTTCTATTCCATGACTTACCCGGAACTGACCACGGCAAACGTGCATGGCCCTGTCATAGAGGAGGATTGTGCGGTTTATGAATTCAAGACGACCACCGGCGTAAAAGGATAGAGGTATGGCAAGAGGGAAACATATTAAAAAGAAGGAGGAACAGGCATGCGTACAGCTTACAGACTACCAGTTGCAGGAACTGGCACGGCAAATCGTCAGCGAACTCGAACGGCAGACGGATATCAGCCGGGGAACATTGCGCAACAGAAAAAGGCTACTGCCGCCACCCGGCGCAACAATGGTTTTCTGACAGAACGGATATATCCCGTTGCACCACCGGATTATAGTATTGATTGGGACGAAAATAACCGTATAAATCTTACTACACCGGAATCATTTGACTACCTGTATCGTTCTGCTGTAAACTACGCCCGTCTGCTGGATGTCCGCTTGCCTTTCCCCAAAAAGAGACGGAGCCGATGTCCGAGGCAGGACATCGTCCGGCTTTTTGAGGTGATGGACAACCTGGTCCCTGAATCTGTCAATCTGGAAGTGGTGAAGGGTAATCTGGCATTCTGCCTTTACCGGCATCACGACTGGCCGGATCACACCCTTTTCTGGCTGCCTTTGGATTTTACCAGAGTGCTTTCTGCGCCGACAAGGAGGCTGGTACTTGAATTTATCCGTCGTTTCATACTGCACCACGACATGCGGGATTTGAAAGAAACATATTACTATGAAATGTCGTGTGACAATTTGGAAAGCCGCCCTAATTACGACGAGCACATAACACCGCGGGAAATCAAAGCGTGGAAAAAACTGGTAGAGTCCTACGAGAAAGGTAGAATTGACCGGATGCTGAAACGTATGTGGAAACGTCCGTTCTGTTCAGGATTCACCAAGTTGCTGTCGGAATACTGCCCTGAAAAGAAGGAAGAACGGAATTTGTTGGCACTGGTACGGGAAGGTATGGCTTTCATAGGCAAAGACGCGCCTTCTATCATGTCTTACCAGTACGACTGGGCATACGAGGAAGAACCGGATTTCCGGCCCATCCCGTTGGATGAACAGGTCATGCTGGTCTATTCCATCCGTGACGTGCTGACGGAAGATATGATGGAGATTATTAACTCAGACCAGCAGGAAACGTATTGCCTTTCTCCTGTCACCTATATGCCGTTGTCTCCCGAAACGGACAGGCTATTTTGTATGGATAACTTTCCTGAACGTTTCGCCCGGTGGTTCGGGAAGTTTACAGAGTATATTGAACAACATTTTTAACTGAAAGAAAATGAATGAACTGACAACCAAATTGCAGGAGATCATGGTGCCGAAAGCGGCACTCATCGCTTATGCGTATGATTCCAATACTTACAGGGTCCATGATAAATATCATCTTGAACTGCGTCCCATCAGTCCCGACGGACGTATGGGAGCGGCCATTCCCGTCAGTCACGAGTTTATCGGGGCTTTGGCGGACAACTATTCCGCTGAGATATGCCGGATACCGTACGGGAGAATTCCGCCGAACCTGCTGGAGTGTAATTCCCGGAAAGGGCATGAGAAGTATATCTGGTACAATCCTCCGGGAAAGCACCTGATGTTCTTCACCGGGGGGCTGAACATCGCTGACGGGGAGTTCAATCTTCCGGGCGTTGTCTACAAGGTGGAAAAGGAACGGATGGATATCTACGCATTCAAGGGGAACAGGCCGGAAGAAAGGACGGAGCTTTACCGGGCTCCGTTCTTCAACGTCACACAAAGTAAGGTCTGTCTGGGCAGCACCTCGCTGACTGTTCCGCAGAACCCGACCTATGCCGATTGGCTGGCGTATTGGGAACAACGTTTCTGGACAAGCGAGTTTTCCCATTTGGGAGGGAAAGGCAACCCTACAAGGAGCAACCTGGTCATCGTTACCGAGAATGCCCGCAACGCTCCCTTTGACGAAGAGGAACTGCAACCGTTAAACATTACATTGAAAGATTTATTGTCATGAAGAAGAAAAAAATACATTATACCGAGAATTACCTGCTTTCTCCGCACCACCCGGTCAGTGTCATCGTCATCGGTGCCGGCGGTACAGGGTCGCAGGTCATCACTTCATTGGCCCGTATGGACAGGGCTTTGCAGGCATTGGGTCACCCGGGGCTGTATGTTACTGTTTACGACCCTGATACCGTGTCCGAGTCCAACATCGGACGCCAGTTGTTTTCCGAGCCGGAAATCGGCCTGAACAAGGCGGTCGCACTCGTCACACGGATCAACCGTTTTTTCGGCACGGCATGGGCGGCAGAGCCACGCCGTTATCCGATGCCTGAAACAGGGAAGAGAAAGAACCGTACGGCGAACATCATCATCACCTGTACCGATAATGTACGTTCCAGGCTTACGCTCTGGCGGTTTCTGAAACCTTTCAGGGACAGTACCCATATCAATGAGGCCACCCCGATCTATTGGATGGATTTCGGCAATGCCCGCACCACCGGGCAGGTGCTGGTTGGTACCGTGCGCAACAAGATTTATCAGCCCGTTTCAGAACAGTACCAGCCTACACCGCACCTGAATGTCATCACCGAGGAGGTCAGCTATTCCATGATTGACGAAAAGGACTCCGGCCCGAGCTGTTCGCTGGCGGAAGCCTTGGAGAAACAGGATCTTTTCATCAATTCCATATTGGCGCAGG
This sequence comes from Bacteroides mediterraneensis, assembly GCF_016900355.1. Taxonomy (GTDB): domain Bacteria; phylum Bacteroidota; class Bacteroidia; order Bacteroidales; family Bacteroidaceae; genus Phocaeicola. The sequence goes on from NZ_JACJKA010000015.1 coordinate 50,750, forward strand.
CCGGTTGTGGCTTGCTGTGGAAGATGATCCGGGAAGGATGTACGTTCTATCGGGGGCTCTATCTCAATCTGGACACGATGCGCATGACTGCCGTCCCGGTCTGAGTGATGGGGCTTAGGCATAATAAGAGAGCCGTATCAACATGCTGTTTTTGAGCAATGATACGGCTCTCTTGAATGAAACATCCACATCTGAAACTGTTCTGAATTTATAGCTTGGAGCATACGCGAAAACGGCTGTCCTGGCAAGGAAAGTTTTTGTAAAAATTCAAAACTGTCTCTTTATATAATATTGGATGAGATTCTTCACTCTTACAAGTTGCATCCAGTCTGTGTCTAACCCTTGTCAGGTTTCATGGTTTTCCCTTTCTGCCGGCTTTTGATGAAATCCCGTACTTCCGAAGCAAGGTAAAGTGTCCGCCCGTTGTCGTCCACACAGTAATAAGGTATTTTCCCTTTTTCCCGGTAGCGTGCCAAGGTCCGTTGCGACACGCCAAGCAGTTCCGCCAAGTCCACATTGTCCAAAAACTGGTCTCCGTCCAGGCAGTCCCGTTGCCGGTTCATGCGTTCCAGCTTCTTTTCGATACGCGCAAATCCTTCCGCCATCGTATTGATCATCTTTTCCAGCAGTTCATCGTCTATATAAGGCATAGTTATTCCTCCATGTTTTTAATAAGTGATACAATAATCACCCCTTCCGTGCGCACATGAGGAGTATATGGCTATAATAGTGAAAATGCCGTGCCATAGAATGTCTTTAATATGATTGCTGACTTGTTTACTGTTTGATATACAACAGGTTAAATTGCTCAAATTTTATCATTCATAATAAAAGTGTAAACCTGTATCCTGTAAACCCTTTACAGTATTTACAGTTTGGAAGTTTACACTTTACAGTCTTTTACTTTCAATTTGCACTTTCATGAATTGCTAGTGACAGGCTTGCAAATGACTGAAATTACAAGATGGGGTGACATATCCCGATGAAGTAGCTATATATCCAATCTTTCTTCTCCGGTGAGGATGGAAAAATCGGAATATTGCCTTAACTTTGCAAAAAGCTGGAACAAAGCAGTACGAAATGATGGTTGATCCCAAAGACGAATTAAATGCTATACCGGATTTCATAGAGAATATATTTCAAGTAACTCCACTCGATAATGATTGTGAAAGCATTGCTATGGCGATGGAACCGGTCTGTAATAACATTGCTGAACTTTTGGATGCAGGTTGTCACGAACAGGCGGCAAGGTTGTTTATACAGCTCACCCTTGCTACTGCTAAGCATTTCATGTCCGACGAGCACTGGGCTTGTTTTGATGACAATTATACTCCGGATTATCTGTTGGGCGGATTGGTGGAACAGTTTCGTAGAAAGATAATGGAAAATGACTTTTCTAAAAATGCAATGGATATTCTTTGGCTGGGTAAGCAGGAACTTGCAGGTATGGAATCCGTCCGTGAATACGGTTATCCCTGTATTGATTTATACGATATGTTTTGGTAAGCATTTTCCTTAGTCGCTTTTTGTAGCTTTATCATTTTCAAATATACCATTTTGTCAATGTATTATGCAGTTTCAACGATTTAAGGATGGATGGCTTTACCTATGCGAAGTCATACATATGGGTAATCATTACTTTTTTACAGAGTTTTGTTCGATAGAACTATAGGAAACCTCCCATGTCTTTATTCGTTTAGACAAAATATACTTTTTCCACACCATCCAACGAACCCTCCTCCATGACGGAACCTGAAATGTGCGGGCAAGAAACACTGCCCCAACCACTTCCGCACCAACCTGTTCCAGATTCCGGGCAAATCCGGTCAGGCTGCTTCCCGTAGTGAGAAGGTCATCTACGATCACCACCTTTTTCCCTTGCAATGCCAGTGACATGGAGTAGTTTGCCATATCAACGCTCGACCGTTGGGCGGCAGTGTGCTTGCTTTCCCGGTTCCTAACGATTTCTATCAGATGCAGTCCGGATAGGGCATAGCCATGCCGTTCCAAATAATGGGCTATTTTAGCGAAACGCCTGTAATACCGTTCAGAGGTACTGCACGGCATGAATACCGCTGTCACATTCTCATGGACGGAAAGAACTTCAAATGCTTGTGAGAAATAGTCATGACATAATTCTTTCCCGTCCTTAAAGGCATATACATCCTGTACAAAGTCTGCCTGATCATCCCTCAGCCAGCTTTCATAGCGTTGGGGAAAATAATAGTCGGCACACACGCAACGTATTTTCCCGAAACGGAAAGCCCGCATCGGCCGTACGATGTCAAACAGTTCCGGGCACGTCAGCGCATACAACAAACCGGCATGTCTGCTCCCGGCCATTACGGCTTGTCCGGCTAATTCTTCCCTGTCTTCTTTTTTGTAGCAGGCCACAGCATGTTGGAGGAATGCCTTTGCCGCCTTTCGCCGCCAGTACCTGGCATAAGCCCATAGCCCAACAATGCATAAGACTACGCCTCCGTTTATCAATAGGGTCAGAATAAAATCATTCATGCCTTTGGGTAAGATTAGATATTACGACGGACTAAAATAGAGATTATTTGATAAACTCCCCGCTTGGGATAGATGTTTTTAGTGAATATTTAGATTCACGCAGGCGAGCATACGCTTAAAAGGGAGCATTGTAGCCGCTTGAAAAATTTCAATTGAGTGAATTTGTTATGACATTTGATGCCATTGGCAGCCAGTTGCCGACATGCATTTTGGCAATACGGTTACAAATGCTATATTTGTCTGACCTAAAAATGAAATGTATGGAATTTGTATGTATAGAGGCTAAAACATTTGAAGATATGCGCATGGCTTTGGAATTGCTCAAGAAGAAAGTGGAAACGTTGTCTCAAAGACATTTGCCCAAGCGACTGGACAAATGGCTGGACAATCAGGAAGTATGCGCCATATTGCATATCTCGCCACGAACCTTGCAATCTTTGCGTAGCAACGGTACTTTGTCTTACACCCAGATTGACCGCAGGACCTATTATCAGGAGCACGATATTATGAGATTATTAGGAATGACAGGCTGTAGACGTAAATCGAGAAAGGAGTCCGAAAGATGAGTAAAGTTATAATGCGTGACGATCCGCAGGCTATTGCGTTTTTCCAGGACATGAAGCATTTATCTGCTTTACTCGACATGCTGGAAACCAATACGCGACCGATATTGAATGGAGAAAGTTTTCTGACTGACACCGAACTGGCACAGCACTTGAAATTGACAAAACGCACGTTACAGGAATATCGCAATACAGGAAAAATCCCGTTTTATCAAATAGGCGGTAAAATTCTGTATCGGGAAGCAGACATAGAAAAATTGCTTGTAGAGAACAGGCGGGAAGCTTTCCGGTAAAGAGAGATAAAAACCAGGAAGGATTGTCGTTATGAGAAACAATCCTTCCTGGTTTTGTTATATTTCAGACTTCATGCAATATTTTAGCGGAATACTCCGGCCACTCCTTTCATGTCCTCCATAATGCTGTTGTCAAGCACCCGTGCGTAATGCTGGGTCATGCGTGTGGACGAATGTCCCAGCATTTTCGACACGTTCTGGATGGCAACATGGTTGGCGAGCGTCACCGTGGTCGCGAAGGTGTGCCGACTCACATGGACGGTCAGGCGTTTCTTTATATCGCATAAAGTAGCTATTTCCTTCAGATATTCATTCATCTTCTGATTCGACGGGATGGGCAGGCAAGGTGCGTCCGGATCTTTTTCGTTCCACCCCTTGTATTTCTCAAGAATAGCGATGGCGGGCGGTAGCAACGGCACATTACTCGTACAGGTTTCCTTGTTCGTCGTGATTTTCACCCTCGACTTGTGTATCCACAGCTTCCCGTTGTTGTCCCGGTACAGGTGTATGGGACGCAGCGTGCTCACATCTATGTACGAGAGCCCGGTATAGCAGCAGAATAGGAAGAAGTCCTTCACATGGTTCAGCCGTTCCGTCGAAAACTCCTTCTCCATGATTCGTTGCAGTTCGTCCAGTGTGAGGAAAGTCGGGCACGTCTCTTCTTTCTTGAACAGCCGTTTCCGTTTGCCTACCAGCGGATCAAAGTTCAGCCACCCGTTATCCCTGGCTATGCCCAATACCTTGCGGAAGCAGCTCATGTATTTGGTGAGTGTATTCTGCGAGAGTTTCCTCTCCGTCCGCAAGTGCATTTCAAATGTGTCAATGAATTCCCCGTTCAGTTCGTAAAACGTGATGTCCTCCTTCTTATAGAATTCCTTTACTACTGTTTTCAGCGATTCGTAGCAGTTGTCATAGCGGGAGATAGTAGACGGTTGGTATTCCTGCCCAATAAGAGAGCGCCAGTCATCAATACACTTTTTCATTGTTTCCACAACCAAATGTCTTTCCTCCTTAGAGAACAGCTTGACCAGCATGTTTTTGGGAGTGATCAGCGCATCCCGGCAGAGCAGTTCCTTATGGATTTGATACAGCCGTACTTTCAGAGCCTCTATGTAGCTATTCAGTTCCAAGGACACACGGTCCTTTCCCTTGCTGCATCCCTTCAGGTTGTTCCACAGATGGATGGGTACAGAACGCTGGATACGTATCTCATCCTGTTGCCCGTTGATGGTTATCCGGAGGAACACCGGAGCCTCGCCGTTTTTCTTCAGCCTGCTCTTGCGGATGAAGAACAAAATCTTCATTGAATCCTGTTTCATTTCACCTTGTTTTTAGCGTTACAAAATTAGCAAAATAGGGAACAGGTAAATCCTATACAAAAATATGAAAATCAACGAAGTATGATACATTCCAGGTGCTTTTTTCAGTGACCCTAAAAAGGACCCTGAATTTGCCCCTCATAACTTCTCTAAAACGCTATTTTTTGCCGCCCGAAAACCAATAAAAAAGCCCTAATTCCGTTGGGAATCAGAGCTTTTCCTAATTCTGCTTTTTCGAGTTGCGGTGCGTACGGGACTCGAACCCGTGACCCCATGCGTGACAGGCATGTATTCTAACCAACTGAACTAACGCACCATTAAGTTTTTTCGTTGCTTTCTCTCTCGATTGCGGTTGCAAAGGTAGTACAATTTTTTGAACCTGCAATAGCTTCGTGAAAAATTTTTCAACAGGAGACTTATACAGGAAATATAAGAAATAGGAAAAAACAGGCTCTCCCACTCCATCTTGTCAGAAAAAGAAAGCAGACGCCAAACTTTCCGTTGCGTTTATTAGGAGATTGATTATAATTCGTTACTTTTGCAAAAACAATTTTTTCTCATAAAAAACAATACAGAAGAATGAAAATTGCCATCATCAAATACAACGCCGGCAACCTTTTTTCGGTGGATTGTGCCTTGAAACGGCTGGGCGTGGAACCTGTCATTACCCACGATAAGGAAACGCTGCTCAGTGCCGACAAGGTGATTTTTCCGGGAGTGGGCGAAGCACGCACCACCATGGACTACCTGAAGGGATGCGGACTGGACCAACTCATCAAAGACCTCAAACAGCCGGTACTGGGTATCTGCTTAGGCATGCAGCTGCTTTGCCGCCATTCTGAGGAAGGCGACGTAGACTGTCTGGGAATCTTCGACGCGGAAGTGAAGAAATTCCAGCCGACCCATCCGGAAGAAAAGGTACCCCATATGGGATGGAACACGCTCTCACACCTTCGCAGCCCATTGTTCCAAGGACTTAAAGAGGAAGAATTCGTGTATTTCGTCCATAGTTTCTATGTGCCGGTCAACGAGTTTACTGCTGCCACTACGGAATATATCACTCCCTTCGGTGCAGCATTGCACAAGGACAATTTCTATGCTACCCAGTTCCACCCGGAAAAGAGCGGAAAGGTGGGCGAATGCATCCTGCGCAACTTCCTGAATCTATAATCTTTTACTCAATTTGCATAAGAACATCCTATGATAGAACTTATACCTGCCATCGACGTCATCGACGGCAAATGCGTGCGGCTTTCACAAGGAGACTACCAGTCGAAAAAGGTGTACAACGAGAATCCCGTGGAAGTGGCCAAGATGTTTGAAGCACACGGCATCCAGCGGCTGCATGTGGTGGACCTGGATGGAGCGGCTTCCAAACATATCGTAAATTATAAGGTACTGGAGGCGTTGGCCGGACAGACCTCACTGGTCATCGACTTCGGCGGAGGTATCAAAAGTGACGAAGACCTGCACATCGCTTTCGAGAGCGGGGCGCGGATGGTCACCTTGGGCAGCATTGCCGTGAAAGAGCCGGATACGTTCGGCCGATGGATGGAGGCTTACGGTAGTGAGCGGATTATCTTAGGAGCGGATGCCAAGGACGGAAAAATCGCCGTGAACGGCTGGCTGGAATGCAGCCGGATGGAACTGATGCCGTTTCTCGACGAATACATTAAGAAGGGTGTCACCAAAGTGCTCTGCACGGACATCTCCCGCGACGGCATGCTCAACGGCCCGTCCATCGACTTATACAAGGAAATTATCCAAGCACATCCCGACCTGCACCTGATTGCCAGCGGAGGTATCAGTGGCATGAAAGACATTGAAGCGCTGGAAGAGGCCGGCATCCCGGCGGTAGTGTTCGGAAAGGCTTTTTACGAAGGGCGAATCACCCTGAACGACTTAAAGGCTTTCCTACCTTAAAACTTATTCAAGAAACAGAACTATGTTAGCAAAGAGAATCATACCTTGTCTGGACATCAAGGACGGACAGACAGTGAAAGGAACCAACTTCGTCAACCTGCGGCAAGCCGGTGACCCGGTGGAACTGGGAAAGGCGTACAGCGAACAGGGGGCAGACGAGCTGGTCTACCTGGACATCACGGCCAGCCACGAAGGCCGCAAAACATTTACGGAACTGGTGAAACGCATCTCGGCGGAAATCAATATTCCGTTCACCGTGGGGGGCGGCATCCATGAACTAAGCGATGTGGAACGACTTCTGAACGCCGGAGCAGACAAGGTGTCCATCAACTCCTCTGCCCTCCGCAACCCGCAGCTCATCGACGACATAGCCCTTCACTTCGGGTCGCAGGTGTGCGTGGTAGCCATCGATGCACGCCAGACTCCGCAGGGTTGGAAATGTTACCTCAACGGAGGACGACTGGAGACCGACCGTTTCCTGATGGAATGGGCGGAAGAAGCCAACAGCCGGGGCGCGGGAGAAATCCTGTTCACCAGCATGGATCACGACGGGGTGAAGGAAGGCTATGCCAATGAGGCACTGGCCGAACTGGCCGACCGACTGTCCATCCCGGTCATCGCTTCGGGAGGCGCCGGCAAGAAAGAACACTTCCGCGATGCATTTACACTGGGAAAAGCCAATGCAGCACTTGCGGCCAGTGTTTTTCACTTCGGAGAGATACGAATTCCCGAATTAAAAGATTACCTTTGCCAAGAAGGCGTGACCGTACGCAGATAAAGACATTTTTAACCACTAATTATACAAAAGCAAGAAATTATGGAACTGGATTTTGACAAAATGAATGGCCTGATTCCGGCCATCATTCAAGATAACTACACACAGAAAGTATTGATGCTGGGCTTCATGAACAAGGAAGCCTATGAGAAGACCGTAAAAACGGGAAAGGTAACTTTCTTCAGCCGCACGAAAAACCGCCTGTGGACCAAGGGCGAACAGAGTGGCAACTTCCTGCACGTGGTATCCATCAAGGCGGACTGTGACAACGACACCCTGCTCATCATGGTACACCCGGACGGCCCAGTCTGCCATACAGGAACCGATACTTGCTGGGGCGAAAAAAACGAGCAGGACATCATGTTCCTGAAGGAACTGCAGGATTTTATTGACCGCCGGCGCCAAGAAATGCCGGAAAAGTCCTACACTACCAGTCTGTTCAATTCGGGGGTCAACAAGATGGCACAGAAAGTGGGTGAAGAAGCGGTAGAAACAGTCATCGAGGCTTGCAACGGTACTGATGAACGCCTGATTTATGAAGGAGCCGACCTGCTGTATCACCTGATTGTGTTGCTCACCTACAAAGGTTACCGCATCGAAGACTTGGCCCGTGAACTGAAAGAACGCCACAGCGCGACCTGGAAAAAACATTAATGCAAAGCATGGAAGAACAACCGCTTATCACATATCAGCATGTCAGCATCAGCCTGCAGGGACAGGAAATCCTTTCTGACGTGAACTTCGAACTGAAGAAGGGGGAATTTGTCTACCTTATCGGGAAGGTGGGCAGCGGAAAATCCACTTTCCTGAAAACTCTCTACGGAGAAGTGGACATCAACGATGGAGAGGCACAAGTTTTAGGCTACTCTATCCGCCAGCTGAAACGAAAAGACCTCCCTACCCTGCGCCGGAAACTGGGCATCGTATTCCAAGATTTCCAGTTGCTGACTGACCGTACCGTACACGAAAATTTAAAGTTCGTGCTCAAGGCTACAGGATGGAAAAGCCGTACGGAAATAGAAAAGCGAATCGAAGAAGTGCTGCGGCAGGTAGGCATGGAAAATAAAGGATACAAAATGCCCAACGAGCTTTCAGGGGGTGAACAGCAACGCATCGTCATCGCACGGGCCATCCTGAACCAGCCGGACATCATCTTGGCTGATGAACCGACGGGTAACCTCGACGTGGAGACCGGACGGCACATTGTGGAACTATTGCAGGATATCTGCCGGCAAGGATCGGCCATCATCATGACCACACACAACCTGAGCCTGCTGTCGGAATATCCAGGAAAAGTGTACAAATGTGAGCATCATCACTTGACAGAAACCGAAAATTCATAAAAAAGACAAAGGAGCAAAAGGAATTTCGCCAAAATGAACTTAAAATAGGGTTTTTATTACTACATTTGCTCCCGAAAATAATTAATTATAAAACATTTTAAATTCGAAACGTAAAATGAAAGTTTTAAAGTTTGGAGGTACATCCGTAGGTTCCGCTCAAAGAATGAAGGATGTGGCCAAATTAATCAATGACGGCGAACAGAAAATTGTAGTCCTGTCTGCCATGTCGGGTACGACGAACACATTGGTTGAAATTTCGGATTATCTGTACAAGAAAAATCCAGAAGGTGCTAATGAAATCATCAACAAACTGGAAGCGAAGTATAAACAGCACATTGATGAGTTATATTCTACAGAAGAATATAAACAGAAGACACTGGATTTTGTAAAATCGGTTTTTGATTACATTCGTTCTTATACGAAAGACATATTTACGTTGTTTGAAGAAAAAGTCATCCTGGCACAGGGAGAAATCATCTCCACAAACATGGTGACAAACTATTTGTGCGAACAGGGCGTGAAAGCCATCCTGATTCCGGCATTGGAATACATGCGTACGGACAAGAACGGCGAACCGGATCTGACCTACATCCGCGAGAAACTGGAAGCACAACTGGAAGCCAATCCGGGCTACGAAATTTATATCACACAGGGATTCATCTGTCGCAATGCGTACGGTGAAATCGACAACCTGCAGCGTGGCGGAAGTGACTATACTGCTTCTTTAATCGGTGCGGCCATCAACGCATCAGAAATCCAGATTTGGACGGATATCGATGGAATGCACGACAACGACCCACGTGTAGTAGACAAGACCTCTCCAGTACGTCAGCTGCACTTTGAGGAAGCAGCCGAACTGGCTTACTTCGGGGCCAAGATTCTGCATCCAACCTGTATCCAGCCGGCTAAATATGCCAACATTCCGGTACGACTGCTGAACACCATGGAACCGTCGGCTCCGGGCACGCTGATTTCAAACGATACAGAAAAGGGCAAAATCAAGGCAGTAGCTGCCAAAGACAACATCACCGCTATCAAAATCAAGTCCAGTCGTATGCTGTTGGCTCACGGCTTCTTGCGCAAGGTGTTCGAAATCTTCGAAAGCTACCAGACAGCTATCGATATGGTATGTACTTCAGAAGTAGGCGTATCCATGTCAATTGACAATACGAAGCACTTGAACGAAATCGTAAACGACTTGAAGAAGTACGGAACGGTAACAGTAGACCACGACATGTGCATTGTTTGTGTAGTGGGCGACCTGGAATGGGAAAACGTAGGCTTTGAAGCCAAAGCACTCGATGCCATGCGTGAAATTCCGGTACGTATGATTTCATTCGGCGGCAGTAACTACAATATCTCTTTCCTGATTCGTGAAGCGGACAAGAAGAGAGCGCTTCAGTCACTGAGCGACGTGCTGTTCAACGGCAACAAAAAATAAAGATATTTATATACAGCGAAAAGCGGAGGATACGGTCAAAACCGCATCGTCCGCTTTTTTATCATGATATCAATCCAAAACAACTAAACCTACATGAAAGCGAATTTTCCAATAGCACATTTCAGAGAGATTGAAACCCCGTTTTATTATTATGACACAAACCTGCTGCGGGAGACCCTGAACAAAATCAAGGAAGAAGCAGGAAAATACAATAAATTCTGTGTACATTATGCCATCAAAGCCAATGCCAACCCCAAGGTGCTGCGCATCATCCGCGAAAGCGGACTGGGTGCCGACTGCGTGAGTGGTGGTGAAATCCAAGCGGCCGTTGAAGCAGGATTCCCGGCCAGCAAAATCGTATTTGCCGGGGTAGGAAAAACCGACAAGGAAATCAATCTGGGACTGGATTATGACATTTTCTGCTTCAACGTAGAATCTATTCCGGAACTGGAGGTCATCAATGAACTGGCTGCAGCAAAGAACAAGATAGCCCGCGTAGCATTCCGTATCAACCCGGATGTAGGTGCGCATACGCATGCCAACATCACTACCGGACTGGCAGAAAACAAATTCGGCATCAGCATGCAGGACATGGACCACATCATCGACCTGGCCTTGGAAATGAAAAACGTGAAGTTCGTGGGACTGCATTTCCACATTGGCTCACAGATTCTGGACATGGGCGACTTCGTGGCACTCTGCAACCGCATCAATGAATTGCAGGAAAAACTGTATGCCCGCCAGATTATCGTAGAACACATCAACGTGGGAGGCGGACTGGGCATCGACTATGCACATCCGAACCGCCAGCCAATTCCGGACTTTGCAGACTATTTTGCTACTTATCACAAGCACCTGCGCCTGCGCCCGCAGCAAACACTGCACTTTGAACTGGGCCGCTCGGTAGTAGGACAGTGCGGAAGCCTCATCACCAAGGTAACTTACGTAAAACAAGGCACCAACAAGCAGTTTGCTATTGTAGATGCAGGTATGACCGACCTGATTCGTCCGGCTTTGTACCAAGCTTACCACAAGATTGAAAACCTAACCTCGGAAGAATCAGTAGAAACCTACGACGTGGTAGGTCCTATCTGCGAATCATCCGACGTGTTCGGCAAAGCCATCGACCTGAACAAGGTACACCGCGGCGACCTGATTGCCCTGCGCTCTGCTGGAGCTTACGGTGAAATCATGGCTTCAGGCTACAATTGCCGCCCGCTGCCGAAAGGTTATACATCGGACGAACTGGTATAAGCAGTCATTCTACTTATTAAATAATTCGAAGGTAAATTTACATCCCACGGAGGTAAATTTACCTTTTTCATTTCCGATAAAGATTCCTGCATCGAACAGATGAGTGGCAAAGCCATAACCAAACTCCAGGTAGGGATTCAAATGGGGCATGAACAGAATGCCTGCATAGATTCGTTCTTTTTGGATGAAGGACAGCAGTCGGTTTACAGGATAAAGAAGGATGAAAGGCGCTTCAAACGTCATATTGCCACGAAGATAATGCCGAGATGCATTGTACCAGCGTCCATCCAACATTTGGAAAGTTCCTCCAATGTCATCGTCCCAACCCTGCGGCAAGTTCAAGTTGGCAAAGTGCACATAATCTACGAAATACATGTCCGACTGATTCGTAAACATTCCCCCTCCGATGTGATAGGCAATGGATCGGACATTTTTGAGACGGATAATCTGTTCCACTGAGCATTCAATACGCTCATAGGTTCCCGAGTTTTTCAGTAGCCTGATACCTCTTTCATAATCTAACATGAAAGTCGGATAATAGGAACCTACATTGATTTTTCGATTGCCATTCATATAATAATACATGCCCGGCGTCCACTCCAAACGAAGGCGAGGTGCGAAACTGTTATAACGGGAACGGACACGAGCTTCCACCTCCGGCGTACTCTTGGTATATCGCCAGTGCATAGCCAAACCTGTACCCAGTTTCAGGCCGTTGCACAGTTCAATGTTGTGCGATACATCCACATACACATCCTTGAAATAATCCAGTTCCAACCCCTCGAACGAGAACGTACTGTCGGGCATTTCTTTCAATTGGTCGAGTACCACACTACTGTAAATGCGGTTACCATTTCCAGCATGTATCTCAAGGGAGCCCAACCTGCGGGGATTGTAAAAATATTCAATATCGGCCTTGGCATAAAGCTCCTTCTTGGTAAAATTATAACCAATCTGCGGTGCGATACGCAGCAGACGCCCATCATGAAACAATTTGTTGTACTTGAACACCTGCCGATAGGAAATCCCGTTCCGGTGACTGTAACTCACAAGCAACGGATTGATTAACGGAGAACAGTTGATGCTTCCTACCCGCGACAGGTCGATGTCATAACTGCTGATCAAGGCATCCCCTATCTGACCGAGGAATACCATATTCTTTTGGAACTTCGTAGGTGGAGGCTTCAAGGTATCTGCCTCCCGCTGCCTTCTCCGTTCGTCAGCCATCCGGTAAAGCGAATCTTCATAAGACGACAATGGAATTGGACGGATACGGTTGAACGAGTCTCGTTCCACCACCAAACGACTGGTATCGCACGTCAACGTATACGAATTGGAAAGATTGTGATCATTCGTTTTTTTCACAATCCACTCCTCCCCCGGCTTACGAAACGTCACCGAAGAATAACGCATCCATCCGGTGTATTTCATCTCCAGATGGTTTTTCAGAAACTTAAAATTCAAATCCAGGTTCATCAATACCGGAAGATATCTGGTTTCTTTTTCCTCTCCCATTTGCATATTCAAGTGGAACCTGATTAAGTCATATCGTCCTCGCAAATCCATTCGTCGGATAGTCCAATCGTCAGAAGAAAGCCATAACGACCCTTCCACCAGCTGCGTACTCCGATAACGGGGAATCACCCGAATGCAATAAAGCTTGCCATCCAAACGAGGTTCCACACTTTCCAACAGATAACGATAGTGTATCCGTGCCTTCTCATTCAAAGGTGACAACAATTTGTTACCCATCAAAGAAGGCGAATAAATATTGAATTTCATGTAATCTATCACATCGAAAATCTGTCCTCTGTTACTGGGAAAAGTGGTGGATATGGCCCTAATCTTCCGGTCGATAATTCCAGGTGCCGTGTACTGAAGGTCGCTGATAGATTCATGCACATAATCCTTTATCCCCTTTTCCAACCTGAACATCGAAGGCACATAACGAATGATGCGATTCTGCTTGTGGACTGTAAGATGCCCCTTCAAATACAAATCGGCCTTATAACCTTTGACCTCATGCGAATAAATGGAAGCTGCCTGGAACATATATTGCAGAATGGAATCAGGCACCATGGGCCTAAAAGGAAGAGCCGGAGTATTGTCACGTGCCATTCCCCGTTGTGGAATACCGCTCAGCAGACATAAAGCCCACAGTCCCCACCAAACTACATATAAGGCTTTTCTTATTCGCATTCTTAGGCAAATATATAACAAAGGCCTATTCCAGGGGCATTTTTTGCCGGGAAAAAAGAAAATTTTCAAATTTTCTTTCTATCTTTGTGCTAAATAACATGGTTTTGGAACATTTATGGTAAAAAAGGAATTAACAGAAGCTGAGATTGCCGAAAGTATACCAGATTTATGGCAACCATTGACCCAGCAGCAACGCGAATTGCTCGCTCAAAACTTCACCATTCAAAAATATAAGAAAAACGAAACTATTTACTGTGAAGGGGAAACTCCAGAAAATCTGATGTGCCTGCTCAACGGCAAAGTAAAGATTTACAAAGACGGAGTTGGAGGAAGAAGCCAAATTATCCGTGTCATTAAAAACAAGGAATATTTTGCTTACCGGGCTTACTTCGCCGAAGAAAACTTCGTGACTGCAGCAGCTGCTTTCGAACCTTGTACCATGTGCCTGATCCCGATGCCCGTCATCATCAAACTGATTATGGAGAACGCAAATCTGGCCATGTTTTTCATCAAACAGTTATCAAAGGACTTAGGTATCTCAGATGAAAGAACCGTCAACCTGACTCAGAAACACATCCGTGGACGTCTGGCAGAATCGTTGCTCTTCCTGAAAGAAACCTACGGCGTAGAAGAGGACCAGTGTACCCTGAGTATCTATCTCTCAAGAGAAGACTTGGCCAATCTTTCGAATATGACTACTTCCAATGCCATTCGTACATTGTCAAACTTTGCAGCCGAGAAACTGATTATTATTGACGGACGAAAAATAAAGATTATTGACGAGGAGAAGCTGAAGAAAATCAGCAAAATAGGCTAACAACTCCTTATATTATAATACCTCCGAGGTATTGTTGACAGTTATATTGATTCCCAAGAATTACTTGATACAGAAGGAAACAATATAACTGTTTTTTATTGCCTTCCCATGCCTGAAAAAACGAATCTCAGCTTACTGCTTCTCTTTATAAAAATTTGCAAGATTCATTTCCCAAACGTATTTTTGTGTCAGTATATTATTAACAATTAATCTTACTGACATGGATAATAACACAACACAAAAAAGGAAACAGGTTTTCTCGCCCGAATGCGACAAAAACTGACAGAAAGGAAACGCCGAGTCATGAGACTCATCGAATTAAAACGCCTCCAGCGAATCCGTAAAAAGACTGTACCCGGCTACACCTACTGCAAGAATTGCGGTACCAAACTGGAAGGGATGTACTGCCACTGCTGCGGGCAATATGCGCTCGACATCTATCAGCCGTTTTGGAAATACTTCAAACAATATTTTGAAAATGTCTACCAGTTCGACAGCAAAATCTGGCAGACCTTATGGTTTATGTTTACTCGTCCCGGATTCCTGACCAACGAATTCAATGCCGGGAAAATCAATTCCTACGTGCATCCTTTCCGCCTTTACATGTGCATCTCCGTAGTCTTTTTCACCCTCTTTTTCATGTTGGCCTCTGATAAGGCCAACCAAGCCCTACAAGCCGTAGAATCTCTAAGCATCAGCGATGAAGTAGTCCAGCAACTAAACTCCAAGTCTGCCCTCCCCGATACCAGCATCTATCTGTATCAGGGCCCGAAACTGGTACAGGCTTTGCAGGAAAGAGGGGTCACCCGAACTGATGAACTGTTTAAGGTACAACGCTTGGACGACCGTTTCTCCCTTTCTTATGTACGAATGCCGAAGCTGGTAGCCGACTCCTGCCTGCGGGAAAGCACCCTCAGGGAAAAAGACCTGAAAAACATTCTGAACCTCCAGAAAGTGAAGACCTCACAACTGGACAGCCTACTACAGGAAAAAGGAATCAAATCAGAGTCGATGCAAGCAGCCCTCCACTTTCAGACCGACTCCGCAGGAAACGCGCTCACTCCCGTGTATGAATGGAATCCGGACAACCCCGATGAAGCCGAACAACTCCGCCGGGAATCCTTCCTCAACCAGCTTATCGGAAGCCTATCTAAATGGACCCCTCTCTACATGATGTTCCTTCTCCCCTTGTTCGCCTGGCTTCTGCAAGGCCTGTTCCGCAAATCACGGTATCCCTACATGTGGCATTTCGTCCATGCCATCCACCTGAATACCGTGTTCCTGATACTATTGCCCATCCCGCTGATTCCCCTGCTGACAGAGAAAAACTTTCTGGACTCCTTCAGAGGAGACATGCCTATCTATATGCAAACGATTTTCCTTATAGGCATGTTTATCTACACCTACATCTCCCTGCACACCGTGTACCACCGTGGCTGGGTCAGAACCTTCCTCAAAACCGTGGGCTTGCTGAGCCTGTTCACGTTCCTGTCCCTCGTTATCGCCGGCATCCTGCTCATCGTGCTGCTTTCCTCACTCTCGGAAGAGTTTTAAGAAAGCCTCTCAGTGTATCTCGCGCAAGGCCTTGCAAAGCTGGTCGGGGCAGGAAGTGGACTTCCCCCCGCAACGGATACCTTCCAGGCGGGCAATCACGTCGTCCACTTTCATCCCCTTTACCAGTGAAGAGATTCCTTGCAGGTTGCCGTTGCATCCTCCTGTAAAATGTACGTCCTTCACAATTCCGTTTTCCACTTCCACGTCAATTTGGGAACTGCAGGTTCCTGTCGTTCTATAACTGTATTTCATACTATTGTCTTTTTTTGCGTATAAAAAAGAACGGAGTACCTTGTAAAGCACTCCGTCCATAATGTATGTAAAGAAAAAACTTATTCTGCGTCCTCTTCCGGTTTCATGTTCGTGTAAACCGTCTGTACATCGTCGAATTCTTCCAGACGTTCTACCATCTTGTCGATTGTCTCACGCTGTTCCGGAGTTACATCTTTCAGGTCGTTCGGGATGTAAGTGAAATCACCACCGACATCTTCGAAGCCACATTCTTCCAAGTGCTTCTGGATGGCTGCGTAGCTCTTCGGGTCACCGTAGATAGTGATGGTACCTTCTTCCGAATCTTCGTCATATTCATCTTCTACGTTATAGTCGATCAAGTCCAGAATCAGTTCTTCCATGTCCAGGCCGTCTTTCTTCTTGAAAGTGAACACACACTTGTGGTCGAACAAGAAAGCCAGTGAACCAGTCGTACCCAAGTTACCGCCAAATTTGTTGAATACGGAACGTACGTCGGCTACCGTACGAGTCGTGTTATCAGTCAAAGTATCTACGAATACGGCAATTCCGTGAGGACCGTATCCTTCGTAAGTCATGCTCTTGTAATCGCTCTGGTCTTTACCCATTGCATTCTTGATGGCACGTTCGATGTTGTCCTTCGGCATGTTTTCACGCTTACAAGTAGCGATTACCGAACGCAAAGCCGGGTTGTTTTCCGGTTCCGGACCACCAGCTTTTACTGCAATTGCAATTTGTTTACCCAGACGAGTGAAGGTCTTCGCCATGTGACCCCATCTTTTCAATTTTGTAGCTTTTCTATATTCAAACGCTCTTCCCATTGGATTATATTTTTAAATTTATTTTTAATAAGTTTTCTTTTATCGAAGTACAGCTCCCAGTTTGTTCTGCAGGTTGCCAATCAGCTTCTGCATAAACTTGTCAATCTGTTTGTCGTTCAGTGTGGCATTTTCGTCCTGAAGCATGAAGCTTACGGCATAGCTCTTCTTGCCAGCTTCCAGGTTCTTACCTTCGTACACGTCGAACAATTCTACAGACTTCAGCAGCTTCTTGTCGGTTTCGTAAGCAATCTTTTCGATTTCAGCAAACTGTACCTTCTTATCAATCAGCAAAGCCAAGTCACGTTTTACAGCCGGGAACTTGGAGATTTCCTTGTAGCTTACCACATTGTTCTTGATAGCCTTCATCAGTTCCTTCCAGTTCAGGTCGGCATAATATACTTCATGGTCAATGTCGAATGCCTTCTGAATCTTCTTGCAAACCACACCGAAGGTAGCCAGCAGCTTACCACCACGAGTGTGTACAGAAATAGCTACTGAGTAAATGTCGTCCGAAAGATTTCCGAATACCAGTCCTCCAAAGTTCACACCCAGACGACGGAAGATATTCAGCACGTAAGCCTTCAATTCATATACGGATGAATTTTCATCGGCATGTGCCCAAGAGTTGCTTACCCGCTTTCCTGTCAGCCACAAGCCCATGTGCAATTCTTCCGAATAGCCAGCCAGTACCTTTTCCGGATTCTTCTTCTCGGCATGGAAGTGATAGCAGTTACCGAACTCAAAGAACTTCAGGTCGGCATTCTTGCGGTTGGCATTGTGCTGGATGCTTTCCAGACCGCCGAAAAGCAGTGTGGCACGCATCACGTTCAAGTCGTTGCTCAACGGATTCATCACACGCACCAAGTTCTCCGGCTTGAACGTTTCCAGTCCGTCATAATAAGCCGCAGCGGTCAGTGAGTTGTTCAGGATCTCATTGAAACCACAACCTACCAGCTGTTCGCCGACCAGGTTCTGCAGTTTCACTGACTTGTCAACTTCTCCCTTCACACTCAAGCTGGACTTCAGTGTAGTCGGGATTTCCACATTATTATATCCATAAATACGGAGAATATCTTCTACCACATCGCACGGACGCTGTACATCCACCCGATAAGGAGGAACCAGCAACGAAAGACCTTCTGCCGTTTCGTTCACAATCTTCATCTCCAAGCTGGTAACGATACTCTTCACGGTTTCTACCGGAATCACCTTACCTACCAGTGAGTTAACATAGTCGTAAGAAAGCTCTACCGGGAAATCAGCAATCGGATGCGGATAGTTGTCCTTGATTTCAGAAGCGATTTCACCTCCTGCCAGTTCCTTCACCAACAGCGCAGCTTCCTTCAAGGCATAAATCGTAATATTCGGGTCGATACCACGTTCGAAACGGAAAGAAGAGTCTGTGCTCAATCCGTGACGACGCGCCGTCTTACGCACCCAAGTCGGATGGAAATAAGCACTTTCCAGGAACACATCCGTAGTCGCTTCCGTCGTACCTGAATCCAGTCCGCCAAATACGCCGGCGATACACATTGGCTCTTCCGTGTTGCAAATCATCAAGTCCTTGTCAGACAATTTGCGTTCCACTTCGTCCAGTGTCACGAACGGAGTTCCCTCGGCACAAGTCTTCACTACAATCTTACCTCCTTTAATTTTATCGGCATCGAAGCAGTGCATCGGCTGACCGTAGGCATGCAGGATGTAGTTGGTAATATCGACAATGTTATTAATCGGACGCACTCCAATCAGACGAAGCTTGTTCTGCAACCATTCCGGACTTTCCTTCACGGTCACGCCTTTGATGGCTACTCCTGCGTAACGTGGGCAAGCTTCCGTGTTTTCCACCACGATGTCGATGTTCATGTCGTGGTTGTCTACTTTGAATGCATCAACAGAAGGACGCTTCAATGTAGCTTTATGTCCGTTCTGGATGAGCCATGCATACAAGTCGCGGGCTACCCCATAATGTGAGCAGGCATCGGCTCGGTTCGGAGTGATATCCACTTCGAGTACATATTCACTCTTGATGTTATAGTAATCCTTGGCGGGTGTACCCGGAACCACATCATCCGGCAATACGATGATACCTTCGTGGCTTGTTCCCACGCCAATTTCATCCTCGGCACAAATCATACCGTTTGACTCCACGCCACGGAGTTTCGACTTCTTGATAGTAAAGCACTGGTCGCCGTCGTACAGCTTCGTACCTATTGTGGCTACGATAACCTTCTGTCCGGCAGCCACGTTAGCCGCACCGCAGACAATCTGTACAGGCTCTCCCTGTCCCAAGTTGACGGTGGTAATATGCATGTGGTCGGAATTGGGATGCGGTTCGCAAGTCAGCACCTCGCCTACCACAAGGCCTTCCAATCCTCCCTTAATCGTTTGAACTTCTTCCACTCCCCCAGTTTCCAGACCGATGGAAGTTAGTGCGGCTGCCACTTCGTCCGGAGTCAGGTCGAAGTCGACGTATTCTTTCAGCCAGTTATAAGAGATATTCATATCGTTGTTATTTATAATTTCCTAAGAATGATGCGCAAAGTTATAAAAATTAGATGGAATATTCTAATAAAATCCGCAGATTGCTTTAAATTCAACTGAATACTAAAGAATTAGACCAACAAATATTCAATGCCCCTAAATCAAAAAAACGAAAACATGACCCATATTCCTTCACCTTTACTCGTTCATACAC
This sequence comes from Bacteroides mediterraneensis, assembly GCF_016900355.1. Lineage (GTDB taxonomy): Bacteria > Bacteroidota > Bacteroidia > Bacteroidales > Bacteroidaceae > Phocaeicola. The sequence goes on from NZ_JACJKA010000015.1 coordinate 70,510, forward strand.
AATCTTAAAAGCCTTCTTTTTCAACTCATTTTACAAACGAAAGATATTTCCCTCAAACGATAACCCATTCTTCGAACATAAAAATTCTTATACAAACCGTTTTTATTTGCTGAAATGGCTGAAAATTGAACAAGTTATATTACTTTTACCCAATAAAAACATTCGGGGAGCGTTCCATTGAATTAAATTCAGCGACAATTCCCCTATTATGAAATAAAATCACCATCCGACAATCAACTCATTATGAAAAAACTATCTCAATTTCTCGCGGCATGCGCAATGCTTTCGCTTCCTGTAGGAATACACGCACAGCAAGACACCGCTTATTTCGTGAAACATCTGTCTTTCTCCGGCAATGAAACCATGGAGCAAAAAGTATCCATGGCGGCCCGTCTGGTTCCTACGCCTCAGCAGTTGGCCTGGCAACAAATGGAGCTGACGGCCTTCCTGCACTTCGGCATCAACACGTTTACCGACAGGGAATGGGGCGACGGCTCGGAAGACCCGGCACTGTTCAACCCCACCGACCTGGATGCCGAACAATGGGTGAAGACCCTGAAAGAAGCCGGTTTCAAGATGGTACTGCTCACCGCCAAGCATCACGACGGGTTCTGTCTGTGGCCTACCAAGACCACGAAACACTCCGTAGCCTCCTCTCCTTGGAAAAACGGAAAGGGCGATGTGGTCAAGGAACTTCGCGACGCTTGTACTAAATACGATATGAAATTCGGTGTCTACCTGTCGCCATGGGACCGGAACGCCAGCTGCTACGGCGATTCTCCTGCCTACAACAAATTCTTCATCGAACAGTTGACTGAACTGCTGACTAACTACGGAGAAGTACACGAAGTTTGGTTTGACGGCGCGAACGGAGAAGGGCCCAATGGGAAAAAACAAACCTACGACTGGGATGCCTTCTACAAAACCATCCAGCGCTTGCAACCCAAAGCCGTTATGGCCATCATGGGCGACGACGTACGCTGGGTAGGCAACGAAAAAGGACTTGGACGGGAAACTGAATGGAGCGCCACGGTTCTGACCCCGGGAGTTTACGCCCGCTCGGAAGCGAACAATGCCCGTCTGAAAGTGTACAGTCAGGCCAAAGACTTGGGTAGCCGCGAAATGCTGAAAGATGCCACGGAACTCTTCTGGTATCCGTCGGAAGTCGACGTATCCATCCGTCCAGGATGGTTCTGGCATGAAGCAGAAAATGACAAGGTAAAAAGCCTGAAGCAACTGTCGGACATCTATTTCCAGTCGGTTGGCTACAACTCCGTCCTGCTGCTGAACATTCCTCCTGACCGCCGGGGACGGATTCATGAAGCCGATGTGGCCCGCCTGAAAGAATTTGCCGCTTATCGCCAAGAAACATTCAAAGACAACAAGGTGCTTCGTGGAGACCAGCCTTGGGAAGCCCCGCAGGGAACTTCCCGCACGTATGCTGTTAAATCGAAAAGCTCCATCAATGTGGTAATGCTGCAAGAAGACATTTCCAAAGGACAGCGAGTGGAAGACTTCACTCTCGAAGCCTGGGACAACGGCAGCTGGAAACCTATAGGAAAAGGAACCACCGTAGGCTACAAACGCATGGTACGCTTCCCTGATACCGTGACCGACTCGTTGAAAGTCACCATCAACCAAAGCCGACTGAACGCGCACATCCAGCAAGTGGCGGCTTACTATGCCAAACCTTTAGCTGAACAAGGAAGTGCTACCAACTGGAACAACCTGTCAAGAGACTCTTGGAAGAAACTGTCAGGTTCCCCGCTGACCATCGACTTGGGAAAGACCGTAACCCTCAAGGCCTTTACCTATGCCCCTCTGAACGCAGAAGCCAAACCGACCATGGCTTTCCGCTATAAGTTCTATGTGAGTCAGGATGGAAAGAAATGGAAGGAAGTGATTAGCCACGGAGAATTCAGCAACATCATGCACAACCCGCTACCGCAGACCGTAACCCTTCCGCAGGCAGAATCTGTCCGGTTCGTCAAACTGGAAGCCACGACTCCCGATGCCACTACCGCGACGGTAGAACTGGAAGAATTCGGAGTGACCGTTGCACAGTAACTTCTGAAACCACCCGTATAAATACACTACAGGCGGCCCGCATCCAAACGAGCCGCCTGTATTATTTTTAGTCCAACTTCTTAAAATGGTACATCCGGCACTGGGGCACCGAACGGATTATCCGGCATTGGAGGTAAATCAGCAGGTGGAGGTGGCACAAAATCCTGTCCCCCGCCGCTGTTCATTTTCGAACGAAGCACCGGAGCCGCTTTCTCCTCGCCCGGCATCGGTACAATCATGTCGTCATCCGGGTTCTGGAAACGGGCATATTCAGCACGGAAACGTAACAGCACATCACCCACCGCACCGTTACGATGCTTGGCAATGATAATTTCCGCCATACCATGCAAATCGTTTCCTTTCTCGTCGGTATAAATCTTATAGTATTCCGGACGGTGGATAAAGCATACCATATCGGCATCCTGCTCGATGGCTCCTGACTCACGCAAGTCACTCAACTGCGGACGCTTTCCGTCGATACCTTCTCGGTTCTCCACGCCACGGTTCAACTGACTCAGGGCCACAATCGGAATGTTCAACTCCTTGGCCAGTCCCTTCAACGAACGCGAAATGGTGCTGACCTCTTCCTGACGGCTGCCGAACGACATTCCACTGGCATTCATCAGCTGAAGGTAGTCGATGATGATAATCTTCACCCCATGTTCACGCACCAGACGACGCGCCTTGGTTCGCAATTCAAATACAGACAATGACGGCGTATCGTCCACATACAACGGAGCATCATACAATTCCTTGATTTTATAGTCAAGCTGTCCCCACTCGTAAGGTGCCAGCTGACCGCTCTTGATTTTCTCACCTGGAATCTCACAGACATTCACAATCAGACGGTTCACCAACTGCACGTTGCTCATTTCAAGCGAGAACAACGCTACCGGCACCTTGTTGTTCACCGCCATGTTCTTCGCCATGGAAAGCACGAACGCCGTCTTACCCATGGCCGGACGGGCTGCAATGATAATCAAGTCGGAATTCTGCCAGCCCGAAGTCATCTTGTCCAACTGATGGAAACCGCTTGAAAGTCCGCTCAAGCCATCGGTACGGGCCGCCGCCTTCTGCAACATCTCGTACGCCTCCTGGATGACCGGATTAATCTGCGTGTAATCCTTCTTCATGTTCTGCTGGGAGATTTCAAAGAGCTTTCCTTCGGCCTCCTGCATCAGGTCGTCCACATCCTGCGTCTCGTCGAACGCCTTGGTCTGTATGCTGCTTGTGAAAGAAATCAGTTCACGCGCCAGAAACTTCTGGGCTATGATGCGGGCATGGTATTCAATATGAGCCGACGAAGCCACCTTACCACTCAACTGCGTAATATAGAACGGTCCGCCTACCTCATCCAGATCGCCGCGCGAACGCAACTGCTCGGTCACGGTCAGGATATCAATCGGTTTCTGCTGGATGGCCAAGTCGGTAATGGCCGCATAAATCAGCTGGTGCCGGTGTTCGTAGAACGATTCCGGACGAAGAATCTCGCTCACCAGCGAATACGCATCCTTTTCAATCATCAGCGCACCTAATACCGCCTCCTCCAGTTCAGGAGCCTGCGGCTGAAGATGCCCATACTCATCCATCGGCTTAGTCTTGGCCGTTTTCGCCACACGTGTATTTCTTCTCGGTTCTGCCATTTCAATTTTGTTTAAGTGGGGCAAAGATACGATTTTTTCCGTGAATCCCGTTTTTCTAAAAACTTTCGTGTATATTTGAGCAACAAAAAACAAACAAAACAAACGACACTATGATTACCTTTCCAAATGCCAAAATAAACCTTGGCCTGAATATTGTTGAAAAACGCGCCGACGGTTACCACAACCTGGAAACCATTTTCTATCCCATCCACCTGCAAGACGCGCTGGAGGTGACGCGAAGAGAAAAAGATGACACTCCTTATACCCTCCACGTAAAAGGAACCGCCCTCGAAGGCGCTCCGGAAGACAACCTGGTGGTGAAAGCTTACGAACTACTGAAGAAAGACCACGAGATGCCGCCCATCGACATCCACCTGTTCAAGCACATCCCTACAGGTGCGGGACTGGGAGGCGGTTCGTCCGATTGCGCGTTCATGATCAAGCTGCTGAACGAGAAATTCCGCCTGAACCTGAGTCTGGAAGAAATGGAGGGCTATGCCGCCCGCCTGGGTGCCGACTGTGCCTTCTTCATCCGCAACCAACCGGTCTTTGCCACCGGCATCGGCAACATTTTTGAGCCCATCCGCCTGTCACTTTCCGGCTGTTACCTCGTGCTGGTAAAACCGGATATCTTCGTATCCACCCGCGAGGCCTTTGCCCACATCACTCCCCACAAACCGGAGGTTTCCTTGAAGGAGATTGTCCGCCAGCCTGTGGAAACATGGAAAGACAGTATGAAAAATGATTTTGAAGACAGCGTTTTCCTGCAACATCCGGAGATTGCCGCCATCAAAGACGAACTGTACGACCTGGGTGCCGTGTTCGCCAGCATGAGCGGTTCTGGCTCTTCGGTGTACGGCATCTTCCGTCAACCGATAGAAAATGTAGACGAAAAATTCGGCGGCTGCTTCTGCCGTCAGAGAGAACTGGACTGATTAGTCCGGTTTTCTCTCAACTTTAAATTAACAGATTATGTTTCTGCCAACCATAAAAACTTACCATCATGCTTCGATTATTCTTTATCATAGGATTGTTCATCATGAACCTTTCTGTAATCAACGCACAAGATAAAAAGATTTTTGTGTGGGAAGGAGACATTAACCTCAAATTTACCAGATACATCGCCGATTTGACCGGGAAGGAACACCCGCGCCTATGCTATCTGCCGACTGCCAGCGGAGACAACCCCGATAACATCCGATTTTGGGGAAGTATCTGTAACGCACTCAAGATAGACACTTTGGTGATGAACGTATGGGTCAGTGCATCGCCCGACAATCAATCGTTTGAAGACATACTTCTTAATTCGGACGCAATTGTAGTGGGTGGAGGAAACACATTGAACATGATAGGAATTTGGAAAGCACAAGGCATTGACAAGATTCTTAAGAAAGCACTCAACAAAGGAATTATCTTATCAGGCGGAAGTGCCGGTTCTATCTGCTGGTTCGAAAAGGGAATAAGCGATTCACGCCCCACAAGTATAAGTGCGGTAGAAGGGCTTGGTCTTCTTCCTTATAGCAATTGCCCTCATTATTCCCAAAAAGAGCGTCAGGATTTATTCCACAAACTCATAGGCAACAAGAAAATTCACTCCGGTTATGCGTTTGATGAAAGAGCCGGCATTCTTTTTGTGAACGGAAAAGCCAAAGAATTTGTCACACAAAGCGACAAGCACCACCTGTATCATGTCTTTCTAAAGGGGAAACAACTTGAAATAGAGAAACTTGAAGCCAAAATAGTAGTTAGCAAGAATGCAATTCCCGAAGGAGAATATCAAACGACAGAAGTTGAAAAGAAATTATCTGAGATTGCACCGGACGGAAAATCTACACCTTTATCGGCCTATGTAACGTCAAAGAAATTTCTAAAGGCAAAGAGTCATTCCTAAACTCCAGTGTAAACAAAATATTCGTCTACAAGAATAAAATAGCAGGAGTGGTAAACAACAAATATCTGGACTCCATGGGCATATATGGCCTATGGTATTTTTATAACCACAACGGAGTATGGGAAAGCGCCGGAGAGGATATTGGTGGAGAAACTATACTAGAAAGTGAAATTACCTTCCGCGAAAAAGCGAAAGTGATTCTTTCCAAACGAATGGCACAATAAAAACACTTCCAAATAGCAATAATCTCCTTTCCGTATCTCTTCAAAACTCTGTATACCTACCGGATAAATCATGCTCCTCATCTGAAACGAATTTTACAGTTTCTGCAAACTTAACAAAAATCTGCGGAAAATCATTATTATTCCAATCGCGTCATTTGATTTTCAATCCCGGTATCAGGGGTTTCACGTCCACCAGTTCCAATTCCTTCACCATCGAAAGCGTCCCTTGCTTGTACTTTTGGAAATGGGGTGTTTTCAGATGACTCTCGTAAGCCGCACGGTCGGCATAGATTTCGAGAATGGTCACTTTGTGCGGCGCCTCCTTCTCGGCAGTGGCATAGAGTGTCAATACACCCGGTTCCAACCGCATGGAAGCTTCGATTTCTTCTTTCAGAAAAGCATTGTAGGCCTGCAATTGGGTCGAATCGACTGTTATTTTTGACAGGCGCACCAGGTTGTTTTCGGCGGGAACCGGCCGGGAATATTCTTCTTTGATAATACTCAACGCCTTGATGGCTGCCGGAAAACCGATATACGGCAGACACTGAATGACGGCAGCAGTCAGTGTTTCGGGCGTATTGCCCACGTTCAGATTGCCGTGATAGTGCGAACGAAGCTGACTTTCAGCTTCCAAGGTTGTCAGCACACAGTAGCCCAGCAATTCACGTGTCTGCAAATCGATAGCACCTCGGCTGTATATCTCGCCAAAGAAATAATCCGTAAGGAATTGTTCCACCTGCCTGCCCATGTCACCGGGCAATCCTTCCATCACCGAAGCGATACCTCCGGGATAGAGCCGGTCCTGAATGGCCTTGCCCGTCGCATGGCGGGTTTCCTCCGTCACCGTACCTTGCTTTTCCAACGGCAATGAGATGCCCCGCTCCTGAAGCACTTCATTCACCGCAGCCACTGCATTCAGCATCTTAGGGAAACCGATAAAAGGCGCAGTGAGGTACATCACCTCTCGCAGCTCTTCAGGAGTGACTCCTACATTGAGTGCCGCCCCTGCATAGGCTTTCAGTTGTGGAAGTGTCTGCATGGTGGCAAGGGTGATGCAGGTAATCATCTCACGTTGTTTCAAGGTAAGGTTGCCTGTTTGGAATACCTCACCGAAGATAAACTTCTGCAGAATGTCCATCATTTCCGGGTCTGTACCCTGCCCGGTTAAGGGTTCACCGCCGAACAGCGTGTGGTAATTCTGCTTGCATATTTCTATCCTGTTCATACTATTGTCTGCTGTTTGTGCCATCGTGGACAAGCTGCCTGCCAGCACGAGAGCAATGAGACCTATTACTTTTCTCATATTTCCTATAATAAAAGGTTATAAACTCTTGCCCAATTGATAGGCCTGCTGTGGATAGTCTGTATGCTGGACGCTGCCCGCCGTCCAGACTCCCGAAGCTACCACTTCACCCACACTTGTCCATCCGAGATAATCCATCAGCGTATGGTAATGCACCCGCATCGGTTCTGCTTCTTTTTGGGAAGTGTCAGAATAGGCCATTAGGAGAGCAGCTTTTTTAGATACTCCCTTTATCTGCCCGTTGATCGCATAAAAACGGTCTATCACCCGCTTCATCTGTGCTGAAAAACCAAAATAATACATGGGCGTGGCAAATACCACCATATCGGCTTCGATAAGACGAGGTCGGAGTTCTTGAAAATCATCATTGAAGATGCAAGGCCCGTTCATGCCACAACGATTGCAGGCGCGGCACGGTTCCACCAGTTCGAAAGCACAATCGAAACGGAACACTTCATGCCCCTTCTCTTCCGCTCCTTTAATAAACTGTTCCGCCAGATAAGCAGAATTCCCGTTTTTACGGGGACTACCCGTCAATACTACTATTTTCATCTTGCTTGTCTTTGATTTGTTATCACTTATATAGTTAAAAGCCTCCACTATCCCTGTTCCGGCTACAGCCGTACCCAAAGCGGCGAGTACAGACTTCTTCAAAAAATCTCGTCGTTCCATAGGTGCCTGAGGTTAGAGTCCTGTCATTTTCTCCTGGTCTTCAGGATAACGTCCCCCAAGAATCTCTATGCTGTCCAAATGCCGGCGGATGTCTGCCAGTTCTTCAGACGTGAACTCTATGTCCGCACCACCTATATTTTCCTGTATACGCTCGATGCGTTTCGTGCCTGGAATGGGAACTATCCACGTTTTTTGGGCCAGCAGCCAGCCAATGGCGATACGTGCAGGAGTCGTTTCTTTCTTCTTCGCCCACTCTTCCACGTATTCCACTAATGCCATGTTATGCTTCAGGTTCTCGCCTTGAAAACGGGGAATGGCTGAACGGAAGTCCGTCTTGTCAAATGTAGTGTTTTTGGTGAAGCGTCCGGTCAGCATAGCCTTTCCCAGCGGACTGAACGGTACGAAACCGATACCCAGTTCTTCCAATGTAGGCAACAACTCCACTTCAGGCTTCCTGTACCAGAGGGAATACTCACTTTGTACGGCAGTCAGCGAACAGACGGCATGGGCACGGCGCACCGTAGCAGGAGCAGCTTCCGACAATCCCCAATGCAACACCTTACCTTCCCGAATCAGTTCACCGACAGTCTCGGCTACGGTTTCAATCGGCACATTCGGGTCCACCCGATGCTGGTAATAGAGGTCGATGTGATCCGTACGCAGACGACGCAACGAACCTTCCACCGCTTTACGGATTGTTTCGGGACGGCTGGACAGACTGACGGGACGCGTAGACGTATTCAAATCGGGTGTCTCGGACAAGTCATAACCAAACTTGGTAGCGATGACCACCTTGTCCCGGACAGGCTGCAACGCCTCCCCTACCATGTCTTCATTCTTGCCATAGCTATATACCTCAGCGGTATCAAAGAAAGTCACACCCAGGTCCACGGCCTTACGTATCGTTTCTATCACATCCTTACGGTCGGGATAGGGCGGATAACTCTGTGTAAATCCCATGCAGCCCAATCCTACGGCAGACACTTCCAAATCTTTTCCCAATACTCTTGTTTTCATAACTGTATTTCCGGTTATTTATCTAATGCAAAAATACATCGTGATAAGCGAAAATTCCGTAACCATAAATTGGCAAAACATACCCGTTTTACAGAAATTACGTATTTGCATCCATCATTGTACGTTAAATACTTTATCTTTGTATGGGATTAACGGAAAGGACGATGAGCAAGATACTGAAAGTAAAGAATGTCAATGACTACGGTCACTACCTCGGACACGCCGACCTGCATCCGTGGGTCAGTGTCATCAATTATGCCGAGGTGTCCCCCATACGTCATAGTCTGAACAATTACAGTGTGTACGGACTGTTCCTGCGGGACGATGCCAATGTAGCCTTGGACTATGGCCGTGGCAAGTATGACTACCACAAAGGTACGCTGCTGTGCGTGGCACCCGGACAAGTGGGAGGCAAGGAAGACAACGGCGAACAGGTGTCTATTACGGGGTGGGCGCTCCTGTTCCATCCCGACCTACTACACAGCTTTCCACTCGAAAAGCACATCAAGGAATATTCTTTCTTCGACTACCGTGTCAATGAAGCCCTGCACATGACAGATGAGGAGCATGACATCCTTGTCTCTCTCATGCGCCAAATACAAGACGAGTTGTTCAAAAAGCCAGACGAGCTACAGAACACCATCCTTGTAGGCTACATCGAACTGATGCTCAACTTCTGCCAACGGTTCTACAACCGCCAGTTCTTGACCCGTAAGGTAGAGAACTCCGACATTCTCGTCCGTTTCGACCATCTGCTTCGCGATTATTTTGAAGACAAACTACAGCTGACCCTCGGCCTGCCTAGCGTGCAGTATTGTGCCGACAAGCTGTGCCTGTCACCCAATTATTTCGGCGACGTCATCAAGAAAACCACTGGCGATACGGCAAGCAATCACATCCGTCGATTCATCATCCGGCTGGCCAAGAACGGACTGGCAGCGGGCGAAACCGTATCGCAGGTATCTGACAGACTCGGCTTTGAATATCCCCAGCATTTCAGTCGCATGTTCAAGAAGCAAGAAGGCATCACTCCTTCCGAATATTGCCAGCAGCTGCACACTTAACAAACAAGCCATCCGCATTCTTCCACAGAAACAAGTCGGCATATCCGGCAAGTTCCTTATCAGAAGCAAGCGTCTGCTTCAACCTTTGCAGGTTGGCTTTCAACACGGCATCAGGCAGGTAAGGATAGTCCGAGCCGTAAAGAATGTGGTCGGGCGTGGTGAGGGTAAGCAGCGAGCGCAAGATTTCCATGGTCGGGTTGCCCGCCAGATCGAAATAAAGGCGCGAAAGGTTGCCTTCCCAATCTATCGGCTGCATATAGCCCTGCTTCACCATTGCCGGGAGAATGGATTTCATGCGAGGTAAAGCCAACGGCAGGAACGAACCGCAATGGGGCACAACCACTTTCAGGTTCGGATAGCGCACCAATACATTTCGTGCCAGCATGTTCACCACGGCACGAGTGGTCTCCGCCGGATATTCATACATCGCCAGCGGTGTGGTGGCTATGATTTCCTTCGGATAAGGCGTGGGACGATGCGGATGGAGGATAACGACCGCATGACGCTCGTTCAGGATTTCCATCAACGGGTCCAATGCCTCATCCCCCAAGTACTGCCCGCGACTGTTGGTCGCCAGTTTCACACCATCGGCCCCTAACGTATCGAGTGCATACACCGCTTCCCGTATGGCAGCCTCCACATCCGGCAACGGCAGTGAGGCACAGAACTTGAATCTTTCAGGGTATCGCTGTTTTATTTCTGCAGAAACCTCGTTCACTCTGCGGATACATGCAGCGCTTTCCCCCACATCGCCATAATAAGGTTGTGGAGCTGGCATGGTCAGCACAGCGGTACGGATGCCTGCACTGTCCATAAAAGCGATGTGCCGCTCTACATTCCACTCAGGCAACGGAAAAGTTTCTTCCAATTCTGCCCCGTGTGCTTTCAGCACTTCCCTGTATTCAGGAAGAATGATGTGGCTGTGTACATCCACCATCTGTGCAGATACAGTAGCGAATGCCGCACACAATGCCCCTGTCAAAATCAATTTATTCATTACCTTCTATTCCCCGGTTATTGTACTTGTCGTTGTTGCTCTGCATTTAATTTCTTTGATGACCTTCGCCGGATTGCCGCCTACTACCGTCATCGGCGGCACATCGTGCGTCACCACGCTGTTTGCCCCAACAATGGCACCGTAACCAATAGTCACACCGGGCAGGATAGTGGAATTGATGCCTATCCATACTTTGTCTTCAATGACGATGGGACGCCCGTAAGTGGCACTGCGGTTGTCCGGATTAGGGTCATGGTTGATGGTGATAAGGTTCACTTTCGGGGCGATGAACACGCCGTTGCCCAACGTGATGCCACCCCGGTCGAAGAAAGTGCACCCCTGCTGTATCCAGCAACCTTTCCCTATGCGGATGTTCTTCCCGTAATCCACATAAAACGGAGGTAGCAGCGTGACCGACGAATCAATCTCACGGTCTGTAATACGAGACAGATAGTCGCGCACTTCTTCAGGCGTATGCCAGCCGGTATTCAATTCGTTTGCCAGCTTCATGGTGTCCCAAATCGCATTGATTAATTTGTCATATCCCGGTTCATTGGGAGAAACCATTTCTCCCGACAAGTCTTTCTTGAAAATATCTTCCATATTGTCTTTAATTGATTGGTTCTTTCTATGTGATAAAGATACGACAACACCACCCGATACAGGGTAGACATATCCTCTGTGTTTATACCAATTTCACTGAAAATGAACTTATAAACCCCACAAACACTTTCATGCACCTCTCTTCTTGGATGATGACCTCCAAATTATCTGTATAATGGTAAAATCATTTATCTATTTGACTCTCTGTGAACGGGTCGGCACGGTGCCCCATCAGATCTATCCTGGCGTAGGCAGCGTCAAACTCCTCCATTTCGTAAGGAGTCAGCCGTACGGAAGCGGCACCGAGGAAGTCATCCAGATGGTCAGGATTGGTTGTTCCGGGAATAGGGACAATCCACGATTTACGCGAGAGCATCCAAATCAAAGCGAACTGCGCCGGAGTCACCCCTTTACGTTTCGCCCATTCCTCCACGAGATAAACCAACGGCATATTGTGTTTCAATGCTTCAGGCTGGAATTGGGGCAGATTATACCGCCTGTCTCCCTTTTGGAAACGGCTGTGTTCGTTGATTGTTCCCGTCAGGAAAGCCCGCCCCAGCGGACAATATGGTACAAAGCCGATGCCCAGTTCCTGAAGCGTGGGAAAGATTTTGGTCTCCGGTTCGCGCCACCAAATGGCATATTCACTCTGCACAGCTGAAAGCGGACATACCGCATGTGCCCGACGTATGGAACGAGCACTTGCCTCCGACAATCCCCAATGCAAGACTTTCCCTTCCTGCATCAAGTCTTTTACCACCCCGGCCACCTCTTCCATCGGCACATTCGGATCTACACGATGCTGGTAGAGCAGGTCGATGTGGTCTGTACGCAAACGGCGCAACGAACCTTCCACCGCCCGACGGATATGGTCCGGTCGGCTGTTCAGGGCGGTCGGCTGCCCCTCTTCTACCCCGAAGCCAAACTTCGTCTCGATTTTAATTTTGTCACGAAATGGGGCAACGGCCTCACCCACCCATTCCTCACTGGTGTAAGGCCCGTAAACCTCTGCCGTGTCGAACAACGTAACCCCTTGGTCATATGCCCGCCGAATCAGGTTTATCATCTCCTTCTTCTCATATTTGCCTCCATAGTAACCCACCATCGGCAGGCACCCCAAGCCGATGGCAGAAACTTCCATCCCGCCCAGTTTGCGGTGTTCCATCTCTTTTCTTTGTACCCGATTGTTTGACGACGCATCTGCTGCGCTCTCCCCCCTCGGCCTCGTTCCGGCAAAGACCTGCCCCATGCCTGTCATCATTCCGATTGCGGCCAAGGTGTAACCGGAAGCCTGTTTCAGAAAATTCCTTCGATCCATAATCTCCTGTCTTTTTAGTCTTTATGCAAATATAGCGGAGAACAGGCAGTAGGTATGTAACAATAACTCGGAGGTGTGTACCCGTTTCACTGATTCTCTTTCAGTATCTTCAGAGCGATGTCCATATACCGCGTGATGTCGGTCGTAAGCTCGCGGTGATATACGTCGCTACGCTTGCGACCCAGGCGTACCACGATGGCATCCAGTGCGGGGATGGCGATGATGTATTGCCCCAGCATACCGCGCATGTAAGGACAACGCATCCCGTGATAATCCATGATCCACGTCTGAAAACCGTAGTAGCTGAGTGAATCCTTGCCCCACTGGTCTTTCAGGTACGAAGCGGGACGCATCAGCTCGTCCATATAGGCCTCGGATACCAGTTGACGGCCGTGCCAATTGCCGCGATGCAACAAGAGACTTCCGAAACGGGCTACGTCGCGGGCCGTGGTATGGAAGCAGCAGAAAGCCTTCTCGTCGCCGTCTTTCTTATCGAGCAGCCAGTAAGCATCGCGCTCGGCCTGCATCGGACGCCAGAGTTTCTCTTCAGCATAGTCACTTAGTGTTTGCCCAGTAGCCGCTTCAATCACAAAAGCCAGCAGTTGGGTCTCTCCGCTACGATAAGAATACTGCACGCCGGGATTTTCCGTCACCTCCAAGCCCGTCACCAAGTCATACAAATCATTGCCGTAGTAGCCATGCGTAGTAACGGAGAAGAGTGACGCATACGCCTCATCCCACGCCATACCGCCGCTCATGGTCAGCAAGTCGCGCAGGGTGACATCAGCCTGCATCCCTTTCGTATAGGTCGGAATGTAGCGCGATACGGGGTCATCCAAACTATGAATTTTTCCTTCGTCGAGAGCCACACCCGTCAACAGTCCCACGATGGTCTTTGTAGCAGAATAAAGGTTCGAGGTCAACGTGTCGTTCCACCCGTCACGATAACTCTCAAAAAGGATGCTGTCACGACGAATGACGAGAAACGACACGGTGCGCAGGCTGTCCAGATAGTGTGTATCCTGCTCCGTCAGTCGGTAGCGGTTATAGTCGGCAGAAAGGGGCCAGTGCCACACGTCGTCGGGATTATGGTGTACCGTATGTCGGTGAAAGGTTTCCAGGTCGTCGATGACAGGCATCCAGTGGATGAGCGCCTGACGGGCATAGTAGGGCAAGGAGGCATACACCACCCCCAGCACCACGACCAGGGCGACGAGCAAACGGAGGATGGTTTTCTTCTTTGTTTTCATAGGGATATGCTGTAAAACTATTTTCTTTCCGTAGTTCTTCAAAAGCTGTATGCCAAGCAAGACAGATTAGGCTTCTTATCTGAAATGAGGGATACTGCTTTTACAAACTTACGGATAATCTTTGGAATATCCACCGAATTGCAGCAGATAAACGCAACAGGGTTTGAGAATTAAAGAGTTAAGAGATAATCCAAAAGTTGGGTAAACAATTGAAAAGCATTATCCCTATCAATGGGACAGGTTACAATCAATGAAAACTTGAAGATACCAAAGAAAATAAGGACAAAAGGGAGGATTTACAACAACGTATATCCACACTTGAAAATTAGGACAAAGAATTGATACAACATATCAAAACAATGGAACAGTAAGAAGGAACGTAACAAGTTTAATGAATATGTGGATAAGCTACAACAATACTTATCTCATATAGAAAAGCTGTTATCGCTAATTAACTTCAGCCGAAATACCCTGCATGTCTCTGAAAGGATAATCCTAGAATTGTGCAAGTTGAAGAAGGTGAAGTTGAAAGGTGATTTCTATTCTCCTGAGTTCAACCGAAAGTTCCATGACGAAAATACAGCATTCATATTTAAGGAAGACAAGAACAGGAAAGGATATTACCATATATACGTGAATGATATTCCGCTTATGCATGGTTCAGGGAGAGAACGCATGATTGGAGAAATGGGTTGGAGATTGCTTATACAAAACAGGATAAAGGGCTGAAAATATAGAATGTACTCTAAAGTCCACTCCCAAAGCGAATAAAAACATTAGAAGATAGGGAATTATCAGAAAAATCTCCTACTTTTATAAGCGGATTGAAGAAACTCATTCCAAAACATACGAGAAAAAGAAGAAGCGTCATACATATCTTGGACTTGAAAACGTAGGAGATTTTCAAATTGGATACAAGAATAGCATAGTGGTTCTCACGCTATACCGTGGGCTACTTTGTTACATCTGTATCCGAGGATTCCTATGACCTTTAGGTAAAGAGTGTGGCATTCAGTCTATCCTTCGTGACTTTAATATATCATTTTACAATGTAATAACTTATCATTAAACAAAAAAATATGGAAACAGGAAAGTATATACCGGATGATATCCGTATAGCAGAGAATGACGTAATGTATGAACAATACTGTAATAGCGTCGGTTCAAGATTACGTGATTTAGACAATCCAGGAGACGTTGATTGCAAACGTTGGCCATGGGAACTGATACAAAATGCGAAAGATACCGTGGTAAAAAGAGAGAAAGATAAATTTGTAGATGTTGTTTTTCGTCGATATATTGATGATAAGGGACATCAATGCCTTTCTTTTTCACATAACGGAGCCCCCTTCTCGGCAAAGGCATTGGTAGGATTAAAATGGAAATTCAGTGCAGAAAAAAGAAGTGAAGAGATAACAGAAGATGGCATAAGACGAGATAAGCAAAGCACAGGACGCTTCGGAACAGGCTTCTTAACGACTCACGCATTATCTCGTATTATCGATATAAAGGGGGCATTAGAAACGAAGGACAAAGGATTGGTGTCTGTCGATATGACATTATATCGTGATGGTACTACTGATGATGAGCTTAAAAAAGGACTGATTAGAACTGAAGAAGAAACACGATATAATGAACGTGAAATAGAAAGGAAAGATGGTCATCTAATCACTGAATTCATCTATCATTTGGATAGTGAAGACAAGATTAGACCCGCCCGTATGGGTATTGCCAATCTGATGGACAACTCTGCACAAACCATGACATTCTGTCCAACGATTAAATCTATTACAATAAATGATGAAATAGATAAAATTTATTATGAAATATGCCGCAAGGAGAATGACAAGCCCATTCAAGGAACTTTCGTTCAATGTGAATTCGAGGAAACTAAGGGCTGTTATTCTCAAAACAGAATTTTCATTGTCAATTCAATAGAAGAACCAAATCAAGAACTCACATTATTTAAAAAAATTGAGCGCAATCTTCGGCTACAATTAGCCATAGAGGTAAATGACAGAAAAGAAGTGAAACCCATCTCTTATGACGTTTCTCCATCGGTCTATTGTTCTTTGCCCCTTATTGGATTTGAAAGAATGACATTGCCATTCTATATCAATAGTAATGATTTTGAACCTGTAACAGAACGAACAGCATTATATCTAAAGAAAATACGCAAAAGTAAAAGATATAATAATGAAACGAATTGTAACGAAGAAGAGATTTTCCCAAATGGGATAAATTGGATGATACTGGAACGCTCTGTTCCTATGTATGAGGAATTAATTGATTATCTTATCACAAACGAATACACTGATTTATACAATCTTGGAAACGGATTAGGGAAAATATTAGATAATGGTTCCGGCTGGACAGAAGAAGAAAAGGATTGTTTGGCTGCACGATACATAATTCCATTACGCGAAATAGTAGTTCGCAAATCAATAGTAAAAACTAATGACGGATTGAGGTCAATAAAAGAAGATAATCTTTATTTTCCGGCAAATATCAAATCGAATTTCTATGAAATATGTAATAACATATATGGAAATTCCATGCCTGTTTTTGGTGAGCTTAAGTATTGGATAAAAAACAAATGGGGAGCTTACAAATTTACTGATGGTTTTAAAGAAAGCATTGACAAATCAGAACAATCAATATTCCAAATTGTTGACACCAACGATATTGCAAACTTCATTGAAGAAGCGGGGAATATAAATTCTTTGGCCTTGATTGAACAATCTAACTCTATTGAATGGTTGAATCGTTTTTATGAATGGCTCTCTGAAGCAAAGTCATCCATCATCAATGAAAAAAGGATTGTCCCAAACCGAAAAGAAAACTTTGTTTGTGTATCTGGAGAAAAACCGTTGAAAAATGGTGCAGATATTGAAGAGGTTACTTATGCTTTCATGAAGAAATTGGGGCTGAATTGGGACGAACAATTACTCCTTGACGGAATAAATAACATTTCCTTAGAAGCGATTGAAAAAGAAGATGTGGTCAATGCCATCAAAAAACGATGCAAAGATATTATCGATAGTAAAACAAATGTGATGGAGCTGTTGCTTCCCATAATCATAGCTATCCCGACCAATGCCGAAAATGATAACAGAAAGAACTTCAGAAATAAACGATTGCAAATAATTGAATTCTTCAAAGCAATATATCAACAGGAAGTAACAAATGGGGTAGAAATCAATCTTTCGGCTGAGATATGGGAAGATACGGACAAATGGTTGATGAGGCAATTTTTAGACCAAGTCGCTTCAAAGAAACAATTGGACACAATAAATGAGAGTGGAGATGATCAGACTAATAAATATTGTACTATAAAATGGTTAAATAATTTCGTTAATTTCTCGATAAACAACGGATATTTGCACCAAGAGGAATTATCTGGGGACAATCAGTCTGGCAAAGATGGGAAACATTGGAATCTTATTCCAAATGGATATGGAGTATACTGTTCCTTGGATCAATTACATACAATAGGCAACGTGCCACGTGAACTCTTAAGTGAGAATTTTGCTGTATCTGGCATTGATATCAAGGCAAATTTGATACATGATCAATTTGAAATAAACAATAGGTTGAACATTGTACCATTGCAACTCGCCAACATAGTAAAAAACCTGGAATCATTTTATACTGATAAAAATAAAGAACTTAAAACTAAAATCGATGTTGCCTCATACATAATCCACCTAAAACCCTCAGGACAGAATTGGTTTGATAAATTATTAAACGTATATGATATGTTTGTCCATTATTCAGGGAGACAGACAGAAATAGAATGCTCCGACACCTCGTTGTGGCGAGAATCTGTTAAGGTAATAGCTTGTCACCTTGCAAACGAAATAACAGATGCAGGTTCTTTAGATATGCTGGATAAGAAACTCCAAAAAGTAGATGAGTCTTCATTTACAATCCCTGCTATTAAATGGTTGGACAACTATATTGATTATATCTCCGAAGCAAGATTACATATATCGGACGAGACACTGATAATACCCGATTACTATGGAAACCTACATCCAATCAAAGACAAAATGTATGACGGTTCTTGTTTAAATGATATCGAAGAACTGATACCTATTTTGGAAAAAGGATTATTAAACGATTGTCCGTTTGAAGAGAATGCAAATGTTAAACGCAACATATTAAGTTATGTATTGAAGCCAGGGTTTAGGCATACAGAATGGGCACAAGATGACACTAAACGTGTGATTTTAGGTATCATAAATGAATGTGTCACATATTGCTATAAAAATCTTAATAGTAAGAATAGGGAACTTGTAAAAGATGCTGTAGAACGAATTGTGAACTATTTCCAATCAGAAGTCCATACCCAGGATAGTAAGTTGATGCAAGAAGTATATAACAGAAGGAATGATATGGCAATGGATCTACTATATGACCCAGAAACTCGCAAACAACTTCAGAAGATGCACGATGCATTTACTTTGGATGAAATGAATGACTTGGTAAATAGTAGGAATGAAATTAAACAACTTTTTGAGAACAAGACCGTCATTCAGGAATTGAGTCAGAAAAAAGACGAATTATACAAAGAACTAGGTCAATTGGAAACTCTGAAACTAATACAAGAAAAATTCCCCAATTTTGATTTGAATGAAATTTTTGATAGACTTCAAAAAGAGCAAGGTGATTTTGATTTAACACAGATAAAAGATTGGACTACAAAACAACGAAAGATACAGATTGGTGATGAAGGAGAGTGTTTTGTCTATCAAGAATTGTGTAGAAAATATGGAATCAACAATGTTAAATGGAGTAATCTGGTTACACCATCAACTACAGATTCCCGTTGTGTTCATTGGAATGGCGAAACATACTATTTATGTACTACCTCACACGATTATGACTTTGAAGTCACATTGACTGACGGGAAAAAATTGTTTTTTGAAGTCAAGACTACTGTCGGCAATGTATCAGAAAGCGATCTTTTTCCACTGAACTTCCAGCCCAAAGAATGGGATTATATTGAAAAGACTGACGATAATTCCAAATATGTTATTGTCCGAGTTTTCGCAGTGGAAACTTCACCAAAAGCCTATTATCTACAGAAATATTCAGAGAAATCTGATCTATAAGTTTATCTTTCGTAATTATCACAAAGAATTATATAAAGGATGGAAAGAACATTGTTTTATTATTCTTTTCATCCTTTAATTTTTGTACCTTTGTATTAAGTAAGAATTACCCTAATACATTAGTGTCCCGTTAAAATGGGACGAGTTAAACAATTAATCAAAAAGCCCCGGAATCAGGGGATCATTTAGATCTTTGACATCATTGAAATTAGTCTTGTCGAACAGGTCACGCAAGTGGGTTT
>NZ_JACJKA010000016.1 GCF_016900355.1 Bacteroides mediterraneensis
CATATCCGTATGCTTTAGAGTGTTAAACCTTGAATTATTCTTCAGCTAGATTTAGACCTTTTTTTTAAAACCTTTGTCTTGGTTTGGTCTTTTGTCCGCTGACTTTTTTTTTAGATTGAGAATCATTCCCCATCTGAGTTTGAGCCTTTTTTTTACGGCATTGTCTTTTCAGGAAAAGTGGAATTAGAAAAGTTTTGAACGAAAAAAATGTTGGGGAAGTCGCAGACAACATCGTTATTTTTTTCAGGGCAAAGGCTCTTAGCCGGAACTCTTTCATTTCCACTAACCCTTATAAATTTGCCGTCAAAAAACAAAGGCTCTCAGATGGGGATATTTCGACCTGGAATGAGGAAGCGGACAGACAAAAAGACCATTCTAAGACAATCGGAAAAAGAGTTATACCGATTAAGAGATTTGGGACAAAAGAACAAAGGTTCACTGTAAAGAGAGTAGACCAGTAACGGACAGGCTTTAGTCTTCCTGAAAGGTGTGACGAACAGCTTTTTGTTTATCATATTTACCTACACCAGGAAATAGTTTATTGCTCGTAGGGAAAGCTTAGAGTTACTTTTGTACAGAATGTTGGTGAGAGACAAAAAAGATGGCAAAATGTATAGTGTTGATAATTCGAGCATTAGGATTATAAGGCAACTGTAAGGGACATCCTTAGAGTTACTTTTGTAGTAAATGTTGGAGGTACCAGAAAGAATAATGTTTATATGGGATAGAAGGGAAAAGAAAGCAAAGGACATAAAAAAGGTATGCAAGGAACAACCAAGCATACCCTAATCTGATTTGATTGTGTTACAGATTCAAAAGCTATAATATCATTGATTTTCGTCACCAAAGAGTTTGAGCTGACGTTTGTTTTCCTCTTCCTCGGCAGCTCTTCTTCTACGTTCATATATCAGATGCTCTTCATATTTTAGTACACTCATCATATCCCTGATTGTGTTCAGCCTATCTTCTTCGTTTGTGAAATATGGAATGTTTTCTTCATCACCTTTGAAGTACTGAGTGTACATATCGATATAGCACTTGAAACTCTCTTTCAGGGTAGAAGGTATCCTTAAAGTTGTCGTTACATAACCAGTCTTCAGCTTGGGGCCCGCACCTGCTCTTTTTCCGCCACGCTTGTCATTAATAATCTTCTCAATATCCCAGGCTGTAAGATTAGTTTTAGGAAGAAAGATTTCCTTTCCTTTTGAAGTCATCGCATAATATATATCAGAAAGCCATCTCTTCCAGACCTTTGTAATCTGTCCAGTAAAATACAGGCGAAGAAACTCTTTGGTAAGATGGTTGTCAGGGAGTTTTCCAACAGGAGTTACACCGTCTTCATCAATAAAGACATCCACATCAATATTATATTTTTCAACTAGTTCAAATTTATTTTCCATATAAGCTGATTTGTGTGGTTTGGGACAAAAATAGTGAATTTTGATTATGTCACAAAATCAAAATTAAATAATTTGAACGTATTGTGTTGTAAAATTTATTGTAAAAAAAAGACTTGCCTATCCCATCAGGAATCAAGCAAGCCTACAGCATAAATGCGCAATGAATCAGTCTTTCAGAGAGTATGTCTTCACTATCTTCTTACCTACTTTTTCTGTAGAGAAGGAAAGTTTGTCTTCTTTAGACAACCAACCGATAGCAGCCCAGAACTCTGCGTCTGAAAGTTTAGATTCCTTTTTAAGGTGTGCAAGTTCAACACTCTTTTTACCATCGAGAATATGCCAGATAACGCCGGCATTCTGACCAATTAATACCTGTTCCATATTGAAATTGATTAAATAAATAATGAAAAGTAAAAAAATGAGGAAATGTCTATCACAACCTGGAAAGGATACGATAGACGTGCCGCAGATGCAGCTATAAACTTAAATTATAATGTGCTTTGATTTACTGTCAAGAATATAAGAGATGAAAAGGGAATAACAGTATTGGAGTGTTATAAGTGTCTTATAACGAGGCAAAGATACAGAAATTTTCTATCATCAAAGAAAAATTGAAAAGAAAAAGCGGTTAAGTTGCCTTAACCGCCCAGAGCCATGCACGTCTTCCGTAATAGGCTATTACCAGAACCTCCACCTGAGTTTCATAAAATTACGAAGAACATCTGACAAAAGCAAATAATTGATGGATAACTTAAAAATATAACCATTTAAATTATCATCATCAGGAGAAAATATTAGTTTTGTAATAACAAAGTAAATCAGCTATTTTTCTTCTTCCTCCCTGGTCTGATTTCTCTGCTAATGTATATACTTCTTTACAATATTTGGTTATACCTGAAGGGAGAACCAATATTATTATAAAATAAGTTTTATAAACCCAAGATATAATTTATATGATACTGGACACAATGACAACAGAAGAGGTACTGAGAGAAATTAAATCAGACTCAAGGGAAGTAAAAGCCAGATGGAGAAAATTCTCTACTAAATTCAGGAAACTTATACTGAAAAGGCAGTCATTCCCATGGCTTTGGGAGACTACTATAAAAACAAAGAAATATAACGAATGGTACATATCATTTTATGCCGAATCAAAAAAAGAGGTTGGTATAATAAATGCAACATTCAATATGATATTCAAGTATAAAGGTCAACTGCTGACCGGTACGGTTAAAGGAGACGAAGCCTTTATTTTTTCTGGTCACTTCTTTGACAGATACAAGGAAAGGTTCTTCAAAATACATAAGGAAAACCGTCTTATTACTGACAAAGATATAATGAAGGTGTTCTTCATTTTCAACAGTAACTGCTGGTTCTGCTACAAAGAAAAAGAGGATAATATCAGGGGATTCTGCTATGACGGTATTCTCTTAGGAGACTGGTTTGGAGGAGAAGGAGGTATTGTTAAAACATTCATATCAAGACAGGAAATGAAGATAAACCAGTTTGCAGAGTATTTTGAAATCTTCAAGATGTGGATTATAGAGGACATGTTCAAAGCAAGAAAAGGGTTTGAGTTAGAAAAGGAACTGATAAAATACATACCAGACACATATTTTAAACATGAAGAGTGGGACAAGTTCTTGTTTGAGCGAGATAATCAAAGACTGATAAAGGCGGCAGAAGAATGTCAGGAGATATACATAAAGAACATGGATGAATACAATAGATGCCTTAAAATGATTGATACAACCTATCTCAATATGGCAGAAAAGAAATTATAAGGTTGGCAGGAGTAACCATACTAAATTCATTAACAATACAATAACATAGTGATAACTTACAGAGAAAGAGAACGAACATATCTTTACCGAAAAAGGAAAAGATATGAATGCCATAATGAAAGCCATAAAGAAGTACAAGATAAGAAGACTATATAGAAAGTTAAAGAACGAACCTGTATATCCGTCTTGCTGTATAGTCACGATAAATGAGAAAGGCAAAAAAGAAATCTACATGATGTTATAAATTTCTTTTCAGAAACTCGTAGGAAGATATTGCAAACACGTACATTTGTATCAGTTAAACAAAATAAGAGTACACAGCAAACTTTTCCAGCCGTGAGGTCCGAGTTTTTCAAATGATAACTCTAAAGAGCATCCACAGAAGGGTGCTCTTTAGTTTTTCAAATGGATTAATATGCTTTAAAACAGAGAATATTAAGTCTGATTTTCTTTTAAAATCACTATATTGGAGTTGTAATAAGACCATACACCTTTGAATAAATACATTAAAAATAGCTCTAATGATGCAAGATAACCGTGAGGTTAAAAGTGTCATGCAAGCCCTCCAATGAGGGCTTGTTTTATTTTTTAATATTGCGTATATTTGTGATGTAGGATAAAGACAGTATTCCTTTTAAACAATCCTTCTCGGGTGTGCTTGATATCCTATGCCCTCTGTCTGTCAGAGGGCTTTTTTATTTAACCGTGATGACATCATCGAGGTTGGTGGTGTACTGCTTGCTGATGTGTTCGCATTTGAGGTGCCACGATTTGTCTGTGGTGCCCTGGACTGCTACCTTTATTGTGTTGTGGCCGTTCTTGCGGTTGATGGCATCTATGGCAGCGGCCAAGCGTGACTGCTTCTCACGGTCAATGGTGTCGAAAAGGTTGGTCTGTATGGCAGAATCAGGAACTATGTTCCAGACAATGACACCGGCTTTCTTGTACTGGTAACCGCCTTCTTTGCGGAAATCTATGCGGAGTGCCCGGACTGCGGTACTTACAAGTTCCTGAAGGTCATTTGTAGGTACTTGCAGGTGAATGGTACGGTTGATGCAGTGTTGTGGAAGATCAAGACGGAAACGGCTGGTATAGGCGAAGACTGTTATCTCTGTACAGCAGCTGTGCTGCATACGGAGCTTACGGACACATTCGGAAGAAAAGTTGGCGACTGCTTCCTCTAAGCTGGAGAGTTCTGACAGACCAGAGTCAGGGAAACTGCGGCTGGTACAGATACTTTTCTTCTGAGGCAGTTCCTCGACATCGATACAAGATTCACCACGAAGCTCCTTCCAAGTGCGGACACCGGTTATTGTAAGTAATTTTCGCACAAAACTCTCGCTTTTCTGAGTGAAATCTAAGGCGGTATTTATACCATAATAGCGCAGCTTATCCAAGCTCCGATGGCCGATACCCCAGACTTCGCCAATTTCGAACCTTTGTAAAGCTTTGATTCGTTTATCTTCCGTATCAATGATACAAACACCTCCATAACCCTTGTACTTTTTCCCGTATCTGCTTGCCACCTTCGCCAGAGTCTTTGTCGGTGCAATGCCCATTGTAACCGGGATGCCTGTACCCTTTCCGATGGTCTTTACAATCTTCCGACCGTAGGAAACCAGTTTCTCCCCTTCTCCGAAGCCTGAGAGATCCAGGAACGCTTCATCAATCGAGTACTGTGTCAGTTCCGGCGTAAACTCGGACAGCAGCATCATAACCCGGCGGCTCATATCACCATACAGATTGTAATTGGAACTGAAAACAGCCACATTGTTTGCCTCCAAGATGTCACGGATCTGATAGAGAGGTGTCCCCATCTTGATGCCCATCGCCTTAACTTCATTACTTCTGGCCACGACACAGCCGTCATTGTTCGAGAGAACAACGACAGGTTTGTCACGGAGCAGCGGATTGAACACGCGCTCGCATGAGCAGTAGAAGTTATTGCAATCAACAAGGGCTATCATAAATATTCTGTTGCAAAGATATCAATAGTATAGCAAACTATAATCATCAATAATCAAAACTACCCTACAGGGTATTGAATAAGTGTCAGGATATATGTAGCTTTGCGCTTGATAAACAAAAAAAAGCCTACGTTAGGTATTTTATGTCTAATTTTTTGAAGTATGTTAAAGAACTTGTTTTATATCTGTTTGCTTTTGTTGTTCTGTAATAAATCAGAAGCACAAAATTTGTCAAGTATCATTGATAGCTGTCATTATTATTTGGATAAGCAAGATACTATGTCGTTTAATAAGACCTACATCAGAATTCTAGATGCTTATGAAAAAGAGTATGATGCAGAACTACATTCTATTGAGGAAGAATTAAAAGAGATGAGAATTGAAGATCAAAGCATACGATTGCTACTGCTTGATGCTTCGAAGAAGAAACAAAATGTAAATAAAATAAGAAGGATAATGGACGACATAGACCGAAGAAATGCTGTCAGAGTTGCTGAGATCATTGACCAATACGGTTGGCTTTCTCCCGATGATATTGGATATGAAGCGAACGAGGCTATTTTCCTTTGTATTCAACATTCCCAAGATTCTTTAATCCAGAATAAGTATTTACCTATACTGAAAGAAGCCGTCCGAGATGGTGCGGCTAAGGGCTGGCAATATGCTTTTCTGACTGACAGGTGCCTTATGAACCAAGGACAAAAACAGATTTATGGGACGCAGAGAATAACCAGGGATGGAGTGGATTATCTGGTCCCTCTACAGGATATTGATAAGGTCGATTCACTAAGAAAGGAAATAGGGCTTGAGCCTTTGAGTGAATATATGAAAGACTGCGGACTTAAAACCGGCTGGAGTAAAGAGTTTTACAAAAACAATATAAAACTACATGAATCTATTTTTGATTCATGGTTTAAATCGTTTAAGCAGAATTGAAAATATCTTTTTTACCCGGCGGCTCATATCACCATACAGATTGTAGTTGGAACTGAAGACAGCCACATTGTTTGCCTCCAAGACTTCACAGATCTGATAGAGAGGTGTCCCCATCTTGATGCCCATCGCCTTAACTTCATTACTTCTGGCCACGACACAGCCGTCATTGTTCGAGAGAACAACGACAGGTTTGTCACGGAGCAGCGGATTGAACACGCGCTCGCATGAGCAGTAGAAGTTATTGCAATCAACAAGGGCTATCATCTGCCTTTTCTAAGCTGTCTTTTTATGTTGTAGGTAAGAACTCCCCATATCAGGAAGTTGTTCTCCTCTGTAATCTTAATCGGAGTGTATTCCTCGTTGGCCGGAACGAGCCAGATACATTTCTCATTATCGTCAAAGCGCACCGTTTTAAGCGTGAACTCTCCATCGATGAAAGCCACAACGATGTCACCGTCCTGAGGCTCCAGGGCTTTGTCTATGACAAGCAGGTCACCGTCATCGATACCGCAATCCTTCATAGAATCTCCGGAAGCACGGGCATAGAAGGTGGTGGCCGGATGGCGTATGAGTTCCCGGTTCAGGTCTATGCTATCAGTCATGTAGTCCTGAGCCGGTGAAGGAAATCCAGCTCTCACACCCTGATCTGCAAACGGCAATGGCAATTCGCTGCTCAGGTCGGCAGAGTACATGGTAAGTTTTATGCTCATCCCAGAAGCCCTTTCTCCAGCATTTCCTTACGAAGAAGTTCTTTCTCAACCTCAGTCATATCAGCCAGTTTTAATCTGTGGGGATTCTGTTTCTGATAAGCCTTGACATCCTCAATCACATTCTGGAAGTCATACAGAAATTCGCGAGAAGCGCCATGTCTTCTGTAGATTTCAATGGCTGCTTCCAATACTTCTACCGTACAGGTATCATCACCTTGAAAGACAGTAGCCGGTATTTGATTTAAGACGCATTTTCGTAATAAAGCAAGTTGATCTTTCATGTTTTGATTATGTTACAAATTCAAAAATAACATAGAATAATTTAGTTGTGTAATTTTATCCTAATCATACACCCTCTACAGATAGTTGTGATACAGATAAATGGATAGTTGTGTAAAACCGTCCCTATTAAATATTTTTCAATTTACTTATTGAAGCGACAAACTCTTTGGCAGGTTTGAAAGCTGGTATATCATGTTCCGGTACAATTACTGTAGTGTTTCTGGAAATATTGCGAGCGGTTTTCTCTGCCCTATGCTTCAGGATAAAGCTGCCGAAGCCTCTTAAAAAGACAGGTTCCTGATTTGCCAATGAAGATTTTACTTCAGACATGAATGCCTCTACTACTGTTAATACTGTTGCGTAATCAATACCAGTAGAATAAGATATTTGTTTAACCAATTCAGATTTTGTCATATAGCTATTTATAAAGGTTTATAATAAATGCATTAAAATAGGCACAAAGATAATAATTAGGAAGCATCAGATTTCAATAATGACAATTTTAAAGAGCCATCACACAACAAATCATAGTATAAGTAAAGCAACGGTTTTAAATAAGAACGGATAGCCGGAACCTGCAAATATATTTTCTTATTTACCATAACACACGAAAGCTTTTCATAACCGTTAGGGATATGCTTATTAAGCTGTGAGATAAAATTAATAATCTTTTGAGGAGTAGGCCAGTTCAAGAACTGAATGGTCACATTCATATCATCATAACAAACAGATAATTTATAAGAAAGATCTTGTGAGGTAACGAAAGAAGAAATAAAAAGCAGAGCCTCTAAATAATTGCTACCAGCCATTACTATTATATCTCTTTCACAAGAAATTTTGGACAAAACATAATCAATCAGTAAAGTTGAAGATGAAGCAAGTAAATATCCTGTTGAGTCTGGATCACCGGATTTATCCAGACCAAAGAAAAAGACAGGATTCCAGCAGATATATACAGAACCAGACTTATCTGTGCGTATTGAAGCCAGGCACTGATTATCGTCAAACAAAAGTCTTGTAGTTCCCTTAACAGAATCAAATTGAAATAGGTTGCGATAGGCATCCAGCCCTGATTTATCTTGATGTATAGATTTGAGCAAATAGCCATGCAGTCCAGATACATGCTTTAGTTTCACATTTGTTTCTTTTGCCGAAACATCAAACAAATAATCTATTATTTGTTGTCTGTTGCAACGAACAGGCAGGGAAAACTCTTCGCAATCTTCCAATTCTTCTAAATTAACCTTCAGTAATTCAGCCAGCATAATAACCGAAATATCCGTAAAACCGTATAATTCCATACAGCAAATTACGTTATTTTCATTACAGTAAATGACATAACCCCTGTTGTTGATTCTATAAAGGCGAAAAAAATCACCATACTCTACTGGAGTATATTCTTTGAAAAGCGACTGGAAATTCATATTTGATATTTTTAAAGTGACAAATCATTATTTTTATGTTTCTTTTTCCGTTTCAAAGGCGGAAGATCATCTTCTCTATTTTTCCTGCTACCGCCGGTAATATCAATATCCGGTATAAAAGGAAGAGCAGAATGTGACATATACTCATTATCGCGTTCTAAAGACTCTCGCCACTCCCCTACTCTGTGAATCGTGTTGTCATGCAACAACGATTCATTGGAGAAATGACTCAGAATATTAGCATAGGTAAATTTGCGAGATATATCGGAAGCCTTAAATTCAAATGGAATATCTGTATCCATGACGGAATAAGTAAGTCCATATATGCCTTTACTATTCACATGTTCCTTTATACCTATACCAGATTCTTTCAATAAACGCTTAAATTCATCATAAGAATCTGATTTATCCAATATCAGATTCAGTTTATTGAACAAGTAATGTTTCTGTTCATCGTATGACATTGACTTTGCATCAAAGTTCATATATCCATATCTGAATTTCTGAGGCAAGGATGTATCCTTAATATAAAATGAATCTTCGGACAGACCATAAACATAATAGGACTTGTCTTTCTTACTTGTCAGACGCATATACACTCCTTCCTTCTGCAAATTGGCCCTGAACTCCTGAAAGGTGGTACTTGAAGCAAAAGCTTTATCAAGTCTGGATAAAAGATCATCCTTATATAAAGATTTCAGGAAGCCACCTTTTTTAAGGATAGAAAGAATTGAATCATATTCATGATTGCCAAGAACTGACATCCATTCTTCATTGCTCAGCTTTGATTTTTGTAATCTGTCGCCAAGCAGTTCAGCTGCACCTGAAGAAGATAAAATACTCATCACCCTTTCTTTAACAGCATAATTTCTGAGTGCTTTCTTTAAAGCATTATCAAAATAGTAGCGTTGTCCGGATATTGAGGATAATCGTTCTTTAGTTCTTTCGTTTGCTTTAAGGCTGACAAGATTATATTTCTTTTCAAGTTCCCGTGCTAACTTTTCAGAGCGTTTGTAATCCAAAGAATTTGATACGGATTTACCTTCTGAATCTATGCGACTGTGTAATATATGGACATGAGAGTGTTCCTTGTCTTTATTTAAAATAATGGAGTAACAACAGTTCCCATAACCCATCTTCTCCATATATTCCTTAGAGAGATTAATCCAATTAGCCTCAGACAATCTTTCACCTGGAGAAAGATTCAAGGTGATTTCAGAATAAGGTAATTTCACCCTGTCATTAAGCGAAGAGAAAAGAAACATATAATCAGAAAAAGAAGATAAAGAATCACCCGTAGAGTTGAATAATTCTTTTGCTTCACCAGAAGAAATCTTCTCCAACTGATAATCTATTTTTCTGCTTAATGTTGACATGGATGAAAAAGCCGGTTCAATTTTAGCAATCATATCAAACAAGTTTTTTTGTTATTACTGATAGCATATTTAAAATATCGTGTAGTTCCTGAAGATAAAGTTTAATATTATCTTCATGAGGAATCAGATTAATTTGTTTCGCTATCTGATTGATATTGTTCCCTATTCTCTTTAATTCTATAACAGTTTGAATATCAGTTTTAGTAACTAATTTATCATTAATAACTAATTCTCTTATAATTTGAGCAATAGTTTTACCTCTTTCTTGAGCCATTTTACTCAACTTTTCCTTCTCCTCAAAAGTTAGTCTTAACTCTAAACGAGCTGTTCTTTTCTCATTCATGAAATTATATTATTATAATGAACAAAGTGAGTTATAAACATCAACTCGGTTGATGCAAGGTGTTTTTGTACGTACAAAAACATACCTTGCGTGTACTAAAGTAATCAAGATAATTATGATAAGCAATAAACCCTGGGGGTTTTATTGATTTAATTAATCTGGATTAAAAAATCAAGGATATAATAAGTAATTATGTAACAAACGTAAATATATAACAGAATAACATATGTTACATATATACAATATTACATACGTTTATTAGTTACATCATCACTTTGTATCATTAGTAACAATGTAATATTATAACATTGTTACATTATTACTTTATTACTTACTTACTTTATAACATAATTTCTTATGTTGTTAATATCATAATATAGTTTATATGTTATTTATTAATATCTTACGTTATGAATAAATATCTTACTTTTTCAAGTAATAAATAATGTGATTTCTTGCATAAGTAATTTATAAAGTATATATTTGCAAAAGAACATAATTTAATAGCATATGGGAAAAAAATTACCTGGTATTACTTTAGCTTTTGAGAACCCCAAAGGTGGGGTAGGAAAGTCAACCCTTACTGCGTTATTTGCCGGTTACGTACACTCAATGGGCGAGGATGGCATTAATATTGGGGTTGTAGATATAGACGACATGCAGAATACAATGGGAAGGCTACGTCAGTCAGAAAGTGATGAAAGCAATAACCTGAAGGAAGAATATGAAGTGATGAACATATCTTCTTCAGAGTTTATCAATCAGCTTGATATGCTGAAGGAAAGTTTTGATGTCATATTAGTAGACTTCCCAGGCAACCTGAAACAAAACGGCGTTATAGAGGCTTTACATTTCATAGACATCGTAATTATGCCTTTTGAACCAAACAATACGGATTTAAGCGCAACACTATATTTCTACGATAATGTGTATAAAAATATAATAAAGGCAAGAAAAGAAAATGGCTTAAAGACAACTGTAAGAGGTGTAATGAATAGGGTAATGACGAATGTCATTGAGTTCAAAGAGTTAGTCAGTAAAAAGGAAAACCTTCCTTTCCAGCTCATGGAAAGCTTTATAAAAGATTCAAGAGTAGATTATCAGAGGAACTTGTCAACGTTGAGCAGTAATTACCATCATCCGTGTGACCAGTTTTGTGAGGAAGTTATAGAATTAATCAGCAAACATATAGAGGAGGAGTAACATGGGAAATAAAACAACTTCAATCGGCATGAGCAAGCTCTTGGCTAATGCATCCAAGATGGAAAAGGAAATAAAGGAAACAGAAAACGTGGCTCCTACAATAACTGTGGAAACAGAGCAGACAAAACAGAATGGCGAAGAGCAACCACAGGAAGTAAAAGAAGTTATCAAACCTGAAGAAAACGTACTTTCGGAAAAAAAGAACAAGGACGAACAAGAGGATAAGGAAAAGAACAAGTCTTGCAATCGAAAGGAAGAGTACAGTTTATTATTCCAGGAAAGGAAAATAAAAGAAGTGGAGATGATCCGCATATCAAAAGAAACTCATGCTAAACTGAAGAGACTTGCCAATGTATCTGATGTAAGTATGCACGTATTGGCAACTAATATTCTGGAAATAGCATTTGAAAAATACAATAAAGAAATTCAAGCAGCAGTAAAGAAATATATGAGTTTATAGTATTTTGAATCTGTTACAGAATCAAAAGCCAGGTAATGGGTAAAGCAGGAGTATAAGAATCCTGTTTTACCCGTTTTTTTTAACTTAAACATAATCGCGCATGTCATAGATGAACATATGAGGTAGCATAAACTGATGATTGTATAACCCGGACGCTTTTGCACAACTATTAGTGAAATCAGGGGTAAGTGGGACACTTTTACACAACTGCGGGAAAGTGCCCCTAATTTTTATATCGCTAAAGGAGAATAGTTAATATATGTAAATAATTTAGCATTTAACCCGATAATATTTTTCCGAAAGTATGTTTACACAAGTCGAAGCATTTCTTTATTTAGGTTTTTAGGGTATTATGAATATGTGGGACACTTTTACACATCTGGCAAAAACAGAAAAACCGTAGATACCGCTTGGCGAAAGGCTTTCGGGGAATAAACGCAAAACTAAGAATGGGACACTTTTACACAACTGGCTTCGAAGCCGGGACACTTTTACACATCTGAGAGAAGCAACTGGGACACTTTTACACATCTGGGAGAAGTAATCAGGACACTTTTACACATCTGAGAGAAGCAACTGGGACACTTTTACACATCTGGGAGAAGTAATCAGGACACTTTTACACATCTGGGAAGGCATAAAACCATCGTTTTAGGACGGTTTTACACAACTAATGGAAATACTTTGAATAAAAGCCAGGTAAAAACTTTATGTTAATTTTTGTAACTGCCCCTTTTGTGGCATAATTTTTATTGTACGAATAGAAAAGAGCAACTGGGACACTTTTACACATCTGGACGAATGAATTATTTCATTATTAGCTATTTAGTGTATAAATAATACACTAAATGAATAGAAAATCGCTATATTTGCAAACAAACGGTAAAATTATGGTTGAAACAGAACAATACAAAGAACTCAGCAGGGTACCACGAACACTAAGCGAACCCAATAATGGTGCTAGTCTTGATTTATTAATTGAATCAGGAGGAACAATCATGCATGATATCATAATTTTTGCCGCTAACACGCAAATGAAGGATCTGTTCGGCGACATGTGGTTTTCAATTGAAGACTTCTGCACGGTTATGGGGTATGACAGGACAAAACTCCAGCGCAAGTTGACCGAAGAACAGAAAGCAAAAACATTTGGCCAGTTAACGCCTATTTATAAAACTGAATATGAGGGTGAGCAGATAGAACATCCTATAGAGACATTTTTTGAGTCTGCCTTATTCAGTTTAGGTAAGAATACACTCAGTGTTGGCTATACTGTAAATGGAGTAACTAAATTCAAATTTATTCCTATTTTAGAAAGCTTCGACATCAAGGACAATTTTGGGACAAAGAAAAGGACAAAGCGATTGTATAAGGTAAATCTTAGCAAAGATTTGAAGAATATGATGTTCACCGGATATAATCTGATAGACCTTAAAGACTATAGGTGCCTGCCCAATAAACGAGCATACCGGAAATTCTATCTGAATTTGTCCAAAATGATTTTACTTATAAAACATAAGATACAACAAGGTCAGGAACCAGAGTTTACATTGACAGTAGATGAATTGGCCAAGCACTTCGATATAAACATAGCAAACAACCATGATCGCAAGAAAAAAGTAATTGCAACATTAAATGCAATAAACAAGAATCTGACACAAACAAAATTCGAATACGAATTTGTGAAAAAGGAAAATGAAAAGTGGGCCTATAGCGTAAAATTCAGATTTTCGGAAGAAACCCTCAAATATTTTGATGAAAAAGCAAAAGCAATAATTACCGCAAAATATTATGAAGGGCTCAAAGATGCCTTCTTAAGAAAAAAAGGCGTACAAGTATATGAGACCTATAAATATAAAGATTGTTTCATATTCGGCAGCGGAAGCTTTAATGAGGAATTTACTGAGTGGGCATACAGTGATGCTGATATGGAAATAAAAAACGAGATATATAGAAATACTTATATCCACGTTTTGAAGATGCCACCAAAAGAAAATTGTATTGTAAATATGGCAGATATTAGGCCATTTTAGGCAATAAATGAATATTTTTTAATAACTTTGCAACGGATTTCCATGTAATATGGGAATCCGTTTTTTACATACGTACAGCTGCCAAACGGAAGAGTGGTGTCAGAAGTTAAACTATAAAGCAGCTGCGAACCCGTACCGAATAATACGGCGCGGGGAAGCAGTGCTTTATAAGGGCGACACCACTCCCTCGTTTGGCACGGCGGAACCGTGCCATTATATATATTTATGGCACCTAGACAAATAACTAAACTCATTGAAGAAACCATCGAGAAGATGGGGCTTCAAGAACACATCCGTTTTACGCAAGAAGAAAAAATCTATTTTGAAGAGAATTTCGAACCATTTCATTTAAAAAAAGGACATTATCTGATTACTAAAGATGAATTGGTTGAGCATTTCTACTATTTGGAAGAAGGAATCCTGAACATCTGCTTTCCTGACGCAAAGGGTGGCTTTGTTAATGCACGATTTATGGATGACAGGGCATTCATAAATCCTTTTTTCCTGCATAATCCGGAACACAAAGCCTGTTACAGTATCAAAGCCAATACAAACTGTAAGGTATGGCGAATGAAAAAGCACAAGGCTTATGAGATGTTCGGAGAATCTTTCAATTTCTGTAAGCTGGCTATTTTCCACCTTGAAAAATCTCTTATGCACAGAATAGAAAGAGAAGAAGGAATACACTGCATGACTGCCGACCAAAGGTATGAAAAGGTATTAAATAAAGAAAAATGGCTTTTTAAACATGTTCCGTTAAAGGAAATAGCAAGGTACATCGGAATAACACCACAGGCTCTCAGTAAAGCCAGAAAAAAGATCTTCAGATAGCTTACAAAAGGACAGGATACTTTTACACAACTAGTATCCTGTCTTTTTTTGTGCTTGCCATTATATGTTTTACATCATAACAAAAAATGAAACTAGATTAATAAAACAGCATATTGCGGAATTAAAATGTCTTTTTATTTGCGGTTTTGCATATTATCTATATGTTTGGACAGAATCAATTGAATTTCCTGACATAATGAGCAGGATTTGATACAATTACTAAATTAGGATATGATAAAACATAAAAATAATAAACTGGATAATATTAACTTTAAAAATAGAAAGCACTATGTACAGCAACATGAAAATCGTAATACTGATTCTCCTCCTGTTTACTGGAGGCAGTGTGATTAAAGCACAGAGACACTACAAGAGGATTTCAGCTTTAGAAGGTAGTTATGGTACCAATATATTCGGGAAAGCTGATAACATGGCAAATATATCATTCTCAAAATACATTGACAGAACATCCTACTGGAAAGCCGGATTGAATTATTTTGAAAAGAGTTTCGATTATTCAGTCAATACTGAAGCAACCCAGCCTTTAGGTATAATGCCGGTAATGCAGAACCAACAAAGGGAAGAAACAGCCCGGAACTGGTTTGTAAACGGCAGTTATAACCGAACAATAGCCAGTAACCTTAAATCAATCTACTGGAATATAGGTATAGGATGTTTTCTGGGCACAGAATACACCAGACATCCATCAAAAGAGTATCAATTTATCGTTGGTCCGGAAATAGGGACTGAAATAGAACTTTTCATATTGCCAAAGCTCGCATTCACCATCGGAATAAAAGAAATGTGGAGTCCGTTGTCTGTAAAGAACTGGAACACCGTATGGAATGCGGGATTGAAGATTCTCCTTTATAAATAAAAATCATGTTACTTATTGTCTTATTGCAAGCCAGTACAGATGTATCCGGCCTGATATCGTTGTACCGTGAAGTAGGTACAATGCTGGTTGGTATTGGCTTTATTTGTGCAGGATTATCTGTACTTAAAAAGCTGATAACCAATCATGAAAAAACAAAGGAAGCTATTATTACCTATGTAGTAGCATTGGTTGTCTGGCTATTAATATGGTCGTTGATATGAGCAT
This sequence comes from Bacteroides mediterraneensis, assembly GCF_016900355.1. Classification (GTDB taxonomy): domain Bacteria; phylum Bacteroidota; class Bacteroidia; order Bacteroidales; family Bacteroidaceae; genus Phocaeicola. The sequence goes on from NZ_JACJKA010000016.1 coordinate 15,852, forward strand.
AGCAGATGTTATTATACTTATTGTCATCTCTCTTGGTATCTATCATTTTCTGAATAAAAGAAAAGTCCCGAAAGACGGGCGAAATAATGAAAAGAAACAAGAACCTGGAGTAGAGAAAGACAAAAGGGAAAATATACAGGAAAAAGCGCCGGTCATCAGGGTAATCTTTCAAGTTGAGAACACCGAGGAAGATGACCTTGCCAAGGAAATAGCGGACATGTTCTTAGATGGGAGAACTTACTATTACAGTGGGAAAAAGCCGGAAGAAACAAAAGAAAAAACGGAAGACACTGAAATGGAAAAGTTCGTAAGGTTTGAAGATGTACAATGGAATTTAATTAAAACAATACAAGTATAAACTTTAAAATTGAAGAATTATGGAAGTACTAAAGCAATTAAGAAAGAGATTTGAGAACGTAAACAACAGTGTAAGCAGGTGGGCAGTAGGTCTTATGTTTCTGTTCATGGTGGCAGCTCCGATTGAATTAGAAGCACAGAGTGGCCTTAAGATAAGCAGTCTTTCGGAAGTAACGGACACAGCCAAGGAAGGTGCTGACACAATCCTTGATGTCGCAAAATACATTCTCGCAGCCGTTTTGGGTATCGCACTGGTGTTCGTGATTTATTCTCTTGCAACAAATAATCCACATGCCAAAGAATACCTGTTAGGATGGATCATTGCAGTTGTAGTGATTATGGTTGCCTTCCTGATTATCTGAACCATGAGAACCATGAGGAAAATAAACAAGCCTATCAAGTTTTTCGGCTTGTCATCCGGGCAATTCGGAATATTCATGCTTATAGTAGCCATCACGATTATCGTCTGCATATTCAAGCAGCTGCATCCGCTGGTCATAACGCTTCTACTCAGCGGAATAGTATTTCTGTCAGGGCTACTGTTCAATACCTTGAAAAAGGAACATAAGGCTGGAAATCCGGATTTTCTCACAGGTTTGAGTGTACGGAGCGCAACACCAAGAAAAATAGTAGATAAAAAAAAGATTTTCAATTTCATTCTAAACTGAACAGCCAATGGTCACACTTATCATCCTAACAGCCGTTGTCATTTGTTTGTTGGCTCTTCTCATTGCAATATTGTATATGCGCAATGAAGAAGTGCAAGTAACAGACAAGGCCACAGATCTGGCAGACATATTGCCTATACAGACCATCACCCAGGATGCAATCATCAATGGGAACGGTGACATCACAGTAGGGTACAGAATGCTTCTTCCTGAAGTGTTCACACTTTCGGAAAAAGAAGCAGAATATATCCATGAGAGACTTGAAGCTCTCTTGAAGATGCTTCCGGCCGGAACTGTCATACATCAGCAGATTTTTTATTATACCGGAGAGTATAACAATCAGGAATATTCAAACAATGCTCTGATAGCAGAGAACAACCGGCATTTTGACGGCAAGGAGATTCTGAACAGTTATACTAATCTGTATCTTACATTTACCAATGGGAAAAAGAACGGCAAGATAAGAAAAAGTGCGACCAACACATCACTGTTAAGAAGATTACATTACCCGTTTAAGCAGCCATATAGGGATTATGAGAGACGAATGACAGAGATGGAAGCATCGCTTCTTAATTTTGAGAATGGTCTGGCATCTATCCAGCAATTCGAAATCAGGAAGATGAACAGCAAAGAGTTGAACAATGCTGTTTATGATTACATCAATCTATCTTATGATACACCTGTAGAAGATGCAACGGAAAAGGTTGTGAATCCGATGGCCATCACACAGAACGGTGAAATGAAAATCGGCCAGCAGTATGTATCGATGTTATCACTGACAATCGAGGGGGAGCATCTGCATGAACTCTCAGTTCCTCACACCGGTAAAGCACGTTCATACGGTGGAAACATTGAAATACCGGACAGTATCAAGAGCAAGTGCTCGATGTTATACCCCGTAGGTCTCGGATTGCCTTTTAATCATATTGTCAATGTGGTCATCGAGATAACAGATCCTGATGCGACAGTAACAGCAATAGGAGCAGAGAAGGATGCCTTGAACTACATCACCAACTTTTATCCCCCTGCAGCAGAAAAGCAGAAGGAGCAAAGATTGTTCTGTGAAGAGATTACGAAATTTGACTATCAGACCGCTTACACTTCGTTCAATGTCATTCTCAATGATACGGACAAAACTTCACTGATGCGTAAGATAGCCCTTGTACAGCAAGGATTCTCCTTCATGAACCAAAGCAGCTGTTATGTTGAAAATGCGGAATTGTGTAACCTTTTCTTTACAAACATACCCGGTAACGCCAGGGCAAATTACAGAGGTTTCATCAATACAACCAAACAGGCAATCTGCTATCTGCAAAAAGAAGGTATGTATGTTTCAGATACGAAAGGGCACATATACAATGACCGTTTCGGAACACCGGTCAAGATAAATCTTTGGGATTATCCGACATTGAATAACAAGAACAGGATAGTTATCGGGCCGTCAGGTTCAGGAAAATCTTTCTGGCTTAACAATTACATTCTGCAAAGCTATGAGCTGGGTAGAGACATCATGATCATCGACATCGGTGGTTCATACCGTTCTATGATAGCATTGAATGGAGGGAAATATTTTGATTCTACAGAACAGAAGAAATTTGCCTTCAATCCATTTCTATGTGACCGTGACAAGAACGGTAAGTATCTCTATATCGACACAACGGACGCAGAATCAGCAGATGACCAGATAAAGACTATCGTAGCCATAATAAGCTATATCTGGAAGGCCAGGGAACAGATGATGCCGGCTGAGACGGCGATTCTTAGGAAATCCATCATCGGCTTTTATGACTATGTAAACAATTCTTCAGTAGGTCAGAATAATGAAAGAATCTTTCCTGATATGAAAGCATATAGAAAATATCTTCAGGAAGTATTCAAAAAAAGAATGAGTGATTTTGAAAAGCAGAAATTCGAGATTGAAGAGCTTATTCTTCTGCTGGAACCATATACAGACGGTGAACTCAGTTTCCTGCTCAACGCAAAGGAAAACGTGGATATTGTTCATGACAAGCTCATCGCATTTGATATGGAAGATGCGTCAAAGAAGGAATACTTTCCGCTTGTGGCCATCATTACCCTTCAGATGATTGTCGATAAGATTAAGAAACGACAGGGAATGATGAAGGAACTGATTATCGATGAAGCCCTGGATTTCCTTCAGGATGAAAAGTTCGGAGACTTCATAGCCTATCTGTACCGTACATTCAGAAAGAAAGAGGGAAGCATCACTCTGGCAGCACAGAATATCCTTTTCCTGAAGAACATGCCTTCAGGAATAAAGGATTCAATTATCATCAACTGTGCTACAAAGATAATCCTGGATCACTCGGAGCACCGCCAGAACCTGCCGGAAATCCAGTCCGTCTTGTCCATCAATGACGAAGAAATCTATATGATAGAGTCATTGCAAAGGACAGACCGCTGGAGGGAGTTCTTCATCAAGATGTCCAATGATGCATTCATTTTCAGAAATGAGGTATCAGATTTTGCAGCGGTAGCATTTGACTCAAAACAATCAACCGTAGTCAGGATTAAGCAATTATTCAAAGAAACAGGCTCGACCTATACGGCCATAAACTTATATCTGGAAGAAAGGAGAAAGCAATATGGATGATGCAACAGCAGGATTAACGGAGTTGTTAAACTACAGCACTGACATGAACACGAGCATGAACAGTGTAGCACCCAGTATAGCAGCAGCATTATTAGGCATAGCCCTCATCTTTGTGGTTTGGGCTTTGGCCACAAAAAAGCAAAATGCACGTACATACCTGATAGCTTGGGTAGTATGCGTAATATTTACTATCACATTTATCATTTAAGCTTATGAAGAAATTATTTGGAATAATCATAATCACGACAGCCATGCTGTTTATAGGTGCAGGGAAGGCAGATGCCCAGTGGGTTGTGCATGATCCGGGACATACCTTCCTTAATTCAACAGAGTGGTACACCAACGTAAAGAAATGGATAGAGCAGATAAAGGAGATGGAAGCAGCCCAGAAATTAAGGGAAGGTTTACAGAACATAGACAGAATGAAGGAACTGAAATCTCTGAAAGAGCTTGCTGATCTGTTGGATGACGTTGCCTGTCTGAGTCAGGACTACAGCTTTTATATGAATGTAGGATCCAACTACCACTGTTTGAAGTTTCTTAATTTTCAAAGAGTAACAGTCAATCTCAGCGTCAGTACCGACCTCCTGATGAAGGTAGCAACGGTAACAAGTTATTTCTCGATGAACTCTGAAGGAAGAATCTCCTTTATCGAACAGGTAAAGGAGTCTGTTGAAAAGGCAGCAGATGAAATGAGAGAGTTTAACGAAACAGTCAGAAGCACAGTTATTTATAAATCGATGAAAGGACACAACCGGAAGACCTATTATCAAGGTCGCCTTTCAGCCTATACAAGATATACCAACTAAGCCTATGAACCAGGACAATTTTTTGTGGGGACTCCAAATAACAGACGGCCTCACTATGGAATTAGTTTCAAAGATGACAGTTATAGCATTTGGAGTTGCAGTCATCTGTTTTATATGTAATCTGGCCTATAATTATCTGTATCACGGAGCCAGTCAGTTGTTGACATCAAATGAAGACAAGTTTCCGGACATGATGGAAATCGGCCGCTGTCTGGTACTGTTTTTCTGTCTGACAATGTATAAGCCAATCGCACAGACCATTGTAGGAACAATGGAAGTCATAAACGAAGCTACATCGTTATCTTCAGAAAGAGCCAATGAATTTGCCCAATTTATGGCCAAGGCAAGCAACGAGCAGGGTGAAATGATAGCAGAATATGAGACCAATTCACTTGAAGCGGAAGTGGCAGCCGGAGAGGACACAACAGGAGCCATGCAGCATGAGCTTGATAAAAAAGCGGAAGAGGATGAGACTACAGGATTAAGAGCCAGTATAGAGAAACTTGTCAATATCCTTAATCCGGCAAACCTTGTAGCACTTGTATTACACGCTGCGGCAGCCTTGGTTGTAGGTATCATACAAATCATCATCCTGGGTTTAGGTGTAGTTATTGTAAAGATACTGGTTATACTCGGCCCGTTTGTCTTCGCGTTCAGTATGCTTCCGGTATTTCAGAAACAGCTATCCATCTGGTTCGGTACTCTCTGTTCATCCTGTATGGTGTTCACTGTGATAAACATACTCAATCAGATTATGTGGCAGACATTAAAAGCACTATGCGAATCACCGGCCGACATGGTTGATATGGCAACACAACAGTTGCAATATCTGGGCATGGATCTGGCTCTAATCGGCGCATATTGCAGCTGTTTCTGGCTGTCGTCAAAAATTGTCGGACACAGTGATGCCGGCAAGGTTATCTCAAAGGTTATGTCGATAGCAACGACAGCAGCCACCATAGCCCTGCTTGGTGGAGCTGGAGCAGCAGCCAAAGCAACAAATGTAGGAGCTGCGGCATCAATTGGAGAAAGTATAATCGATGATAAAAAATAGCAGATATGGACTTGATGAAATTTAAAGGTGTAGACAATGCCGTAAAGATGACTATAAGACTTTCGATAGGCTACTGTGTCGTTCTTACGATAGCTTTTATCACATGCATCATCTATCAGACGATGAAGCTGGAAAAAGCTTACAGCCAGGCATTGGTCATAGACAAGAATGGGGAAGTATATGAGGCAAGTGGTATGCCGGCATCAAATATGAGAAGGTTCGAATACATCAATCATGTCAAGACCTTTGTCGGAAAATGGTATGCCTTTGACGAAAATACCTATGAGAAAAATATCACAAGTGCCCTGAATCTCATTGGGAACAAGGGGAAAGAGCTGTTGAACGAATACAATGATGTGAATATGCTCAATTCACTGGTACAGAAGAACATCAGATACGGAGTATCAATTGACGAAATAGTCATTGATATGGGAACTATCCCTGTAACAGGGAAAATACTTTTCACACAGACGGGATATAGGGCCAGAGGAAAGATTTCAAGAAAGGTAGAAGCAGAGTTCTCCATCTACGATGTATCAAGAAGTGAGGAAAATGCACACGGAGCCAAGATAGAGGACTGGATCGTGCATTATTCGGCACCAATTGAAGACAACCAGGAAGTATATAATAATACCCAACCAGAAAAATCTGACGAACATGAAAACTAATAATTTTTTAAAAGACAAAAACAAGCTTCTGATGATTATACCCATCGTATTAGGTGGTCTATTTCTCTACGTGTTTTTTGTTCACGACACATCATCAAAGGAAGTTGCGGAAAATGAAAAAGAAAGGCAAAGTGTATTGCTGGAGCCGGATTCGGAAGCAAAGGACAAAGCTCTCAATAAGATTGAAGCCTATAAACAGGATGAAAGAGAAGAGAAGGAGAAACAAAGAATCATGGATGAATCACAGGTAAGAGGTTCGGATTTCTACTTCGACCTTCAGAACAGAAATGAAAAATATGACCAGGCAACACTGGAGAAAATACGGAAAATGAGAAGAGATCCATACTCTGATGTAATGGGTGAATATGGCAGCAGCGACAGCCACCTCTCGGAACAGCTGGAAAAGCAGCTTGCAAGCATTGAGGATGAAGAAGAGTTGAAGGAGATTATAAGGGAAGCAAGGAAAAATGCTGAAATCCGAAAGGAACTGGAGCAGAACAATGTCTATAGACAAAAGATATATAAAAGGATTATAGGTTATGATCAGGAAAAGAAAAAAGCCGAAAATCCCACAAAGCCCAAACCAGGCAGTGCAATGGACAGCCTTGTAAGCAACCAGCCTATATATATAGCCGAGAATGGCAAAAGGACAAGGAGGCAACAGGCAAGTATGCCAAGCAGCAACACCTTATTCAAGGCCTGCATACATGGAGACCAGACAGTCGTTACCGGCAGTACAGTAAGAATGCGTATGCTGGAAGATGCCGTTGTCTGTGGCATGAAAATACCGGCTAACACACTCTTTTACGGTGTGGCGACATTAGGAGCAAACCGGCTGGAGGTAGTGGTAAACAACCTGAAGGTAGGAAATACGATCAGCCCTGTTTCCTTTGTCATCTTCGACAATGATGCAATGGAAGGATTGAACTTACCAAACAACATGAAGGCTCAGGCAGCCAAACGTATGCAGCAGGGACTTGTCCAGAATATTGATATGCCTCTTGCCTCTATCGGAACAATGACAAGTGAGATTACCAGTGCTGTAAATGCTACGACTCAGATAGCAAAACAGATATTGAATATGAAACTTTCGCAAGTCAAGGTACATCTGAAGAGCAATTATCAGATGTATATACAGGAAGAGACAAAAGAATCAAAGCTGAAACGGAAAGCTGTTCAGGAAGAATTGCAGAGACTATATGCTGAGCTTGAAGAGAACAAAAATAATCAGCCACATCCTTTGGAAACATTAATTGACAAGCTATGATTTTGAATATCTTGAATTATCTAATTGTTATAGCAACCCTGTTTTTCGGGTACAGAATCTATATATCAAGAAAGCAGGGTAAGAAATTTACAGAAATCAAACCGCTTTTGGTTTCATTTTTCGCCTGTATTGTCTTGTTATGGGCGATAACAGTATTCACCGCATTTTATAATTGAAAGTTATGAAAAGAATCTATATTTTAATTGTTCTATGTGTGGCCGCATTCGGCTTAAAAGCACAGAGTCCCGAACAGGAGAGTATCAAAGCCAAGAACATTTACGTATCATTTGACTTTGTGAAGCATCTGGTATTCCCGGTACAAGTGTCCGATATTGAAGTAGGAGAGAAAGAGCTTATTTCGGCAGAAAGGGTTGAAGAAGCACCCCACGTTGTCAGACTGTGCGCACAGAGTGAAGACTTTGAGAAAGAGACAAATGTAACCGTCGTTTGTATCGACGGCAGTGTCTATACTTACCATGTGAAATATATAGCAAACGGTCTTGTCGATCCTTCCCCTAATATCTATGAAGATAACGGTAAATGGGAACACAACGATTATCAGGCGGATGTCAGTGACATGCACATGGCCGAGTTTTTCTTCCCCTCAGACATCATATACGGCACACAAGGTAACGAAATGTCCTTTGCTTTACAGAGCTACAACAATCAGCTGAAGGTTTCAACAGCTAAAGATGCCGTTGAAAATTCGAATCTTTTTGTCATCGACAAAAACATGAATACATACAGCATTGTCATCCGCAGAAACGAGACTTCGGTCTTCACCTACAACTATGATGACAAGCGTGAATATACTGCCCACATCGATGTGAACAGTGAGGTGATGGACAAATGCCTTCAGGAGCTGAGAACAAAGAAAAGGAACATCTACAGTGTTGGCGAGGTAAAAAACAAGTTTGAGCTGTCAATGTCCAACCTGTATGTACATGAAGACTTTATGTTTTTCATCTTTGATTTGAAAAACAAGTCATATATAGACTATGACATTGAATTTGTCAAATGCTTTCAAAGAGACATCAAGAAAAGCAAGAATGCCATACAGCAGGAAACAACCATAGATCCCATTTATACAAAGGATTTTGAAACAAAGATAAAGGGCAAAAGCGCCAACAGGCTTGTTCTGGGATTTAACAAGTTTACAATTCCGGACAACAAAATCTTTGAGATAGAACTGTATGAAAAGGGTGGTGGCCGCCACATGAAACTGGCTGTTGAGAACAAGTATATTATCAGGGCAGAACCTTTATTCGAAAAATGATATGAAACTGAAAGAAGCTTATGAGAACTATTCCTATAATAACATAGGGCAGTTCAGAGCCTTGTCGGAAACTCTTGGCTATAAAACAGAATATCATGACGGAAGCTATCTTTTCCACAAGGGGGATGACAGTATCCAATTATCTTTGGATGAAATCAGATCTAAAGCTAAAGAAAACCGGAATGAACAGCGAGCCGAGGAGTCAAAAGAAAAGGTTTGTTCGTTCTTTGACAAGAACAAGGCAAATGAGCCTTCATACATCGAAGAACTTAGAAAAAAAGGAATCAGTGTGATTCGGTGGAATGACATAAAGGGCGAGAACAAAGACGGTTTCACCATCATAGACCATAACCGTAAAGTATGCTATACAGGCCAGGAGCTATACGAATATGCACACAACACCGGCAACCTGCTGGACGGCAAAGGAACAAAACTGGAAAAGGGTATAATGTCAGACCTGATGGATATAGGTGAGAAGAAAGGGAAGCTGCGTATGAGTGAGAACGGCATTTCCGTCTTTTACCGCAAGGAAACCCTAACCATTCCGGACAGGATGCTTGGACACAAGCTTAACAAAACGGAGAAAGAGCGTCTTCTACACGGTGATATTGTTCCTTTAGATACCAAAAGAGGTACAATTATGCTTCAGGTTGACAAGGACTTGAATTCGGTAATCGTGAGATCAAGCAAAGAAATTAAGATACCTAATGTGATAGGCAAGACCGAGGAATATGACGGATATAAGTTAACCAAAGCAGACAAATATCTGCTTGCCAACGGTCATACGTTAGAGAGTAAGCTCATGCACAGCAAGGACGGATATATCCTTGCCGACATATCTCTCACAGATGACAAAAAAGGCATTCAGTTCTCAAACATACAGAGTATTACAGAAGGAAAGGCTCATGAACTGATAAAGGAGATGAGACCTAAACTGGAAGCTGTAAACCCCGTCATAGAAAATAAGGTATCGGCAGATAAAGGGCGAGACATGGACAGCGAGTTTAAGGAAGCGGTCGGTAAAAGGGACTTTGAAACGATTGACAAACTCAGGGAGGACGGTTATAAGCCAAGTGAAGATTACATCAGAGGTGTAGGAAAACAGCTGAATCTGAGTGATAATGAAATGAAGGAAGTTCAGAAGATTTTTCAGGTTAAGCCGGATGAGCTGAGCGAACATCAGAAACAGGCTGCCAAGCTTTTAGATGCAGCCTCGGTAGGAAATTACAGAGTCATTCAGGACATCCAAAAAACCGGATATCAGATAACACAGAATGATATAAAAGCCATGCGAGAAAATGGCGTACAGGAAAACACCATCATCGCCGTTCAGAAGATATTCGGTCTGGAAAACAAAAGCAAGACTTTGGGTGATGTGAAGTTGGCAAGCAGTCCGAAGCCAGACAATACAAAAGAAATGGCCAGACCAATTGCCAATACCGTAAACAAGATGTTCAACGACTTATAAAAATGCAATTATGGACTACAATGAACTGGTACAGAAAAGACAGGAAGGTGTCATCGATGACCTGGAGTTTCTGCTCGCTCAAAAAGATTTGGCAGAAATATATCTTGAAGACATGAAGTCAAGAGGAGAGAGGCCCAATAATGAGAATGCCGTCAAGTGGCTATGTGAATATGAGAATAACCATTTATACGAACAGTTATGAAAGAAGATTCAGCAGGTGACAAAGCACTGAAACAGTTTGCAGACCTCATGATTCAAAAAATAAAGGAGGTTGAGCATGACTGGAAAAAGCCCTGGTTCTCTCCGGAAGGTGGAGGGGGCTTACCACAGAACATCGAAGGCAGAGTATATAATGGGATAAACCTCTTCATGCTGTACTTACTTTCGGAAGAAAAGGGTTACAGCACACCATTGTATATGACATTCATGCAAGCTAAGGAAGCCGGAGCCTCAATTATAAAAGGAGAGAAATCGTTCCCCGTAATATACTGGAACTTTTCAGTAAAGGACAAGAACGGGAACAAGATAAGCATAGAAGACTATCGGAATCTATCAGAGGACGAAAAGAGGGAATATAAGGTAACACCATATATGAAAACCTATAACGTGTTCAATGTCTCTCAAACCAACTATCCGGAAGTCCAACCTGAGAAATGGGAAAAGCTGAAGTCACAGTTTGTTCCACCGGCTCTGAAGGATGAACAAGGCATGTACACCATGCCGTTGCTCGATGCACTTATCAGAGAAAGGCAATGGATATGTCCGATATATCCGAGAGAAAGCGACAGTGCTTATTACAGGCGTGGAGAAGGATGCCATATAATTGTCCCGCTGAAGGGACAGTTTGATACAGGGGAATCCTTTTATTCAACACTGCTGCATGAAATGGCACATTCAACCGGTGAAGTCGGTCATCTGGAAAGAGAAAAAGGAGAGGTTTTCGGAGATTCCAAATACGCCAAGGAAGAACTTATCGCAGAGCTAACTTCTGCTTCATGCGGTAAAACCATGGGTATATCAACCTGTATCAGGGAGGAGAATGCGATGTATCTGAAGAGCTGGCTGTCGGCATTGAGTCAAGATCCGAAATTCATATACACCATTCTTTCAGATGTGGCCAAGGCAAGTGCCATGATACAGGAGAAGGTTTACGGAATGGAACCTAAACTGAGCAATGATGAAAAATTCTTACTGGCGGCAAGCCAGGGCGATGAAGATAAGTTGAAAGAGTTGAAAGAAGCCGGCTATAACCCTTCGTTGCTTATGATAGACAGGCTAAATGTCAATGTAAGCAACAATGAAGGGAAAGAGGCAGTAAGCAAGGTGTTTGGAATAGATTTCGAAACTAACAAAACAGCAGAAATGAGCAAGGAAATGGTCAAGCCTGCTGAAATAACAATGAATATTTAACCCCTAAATCGAAGAATTATGTTTACAGGACAATTAATCGGTTATGTAGGTGCAGACGCACGTTCAAACAAGAGTGGTAAAGGATTTTATTTCCCTGTTTCATCAAAGTTTAAAGGAGTTGGAGACACTGAAGACAAGACTCTTTGGATAACTTGCTTTGTAAACTTTGACACAAAAATCATGGAATATATCAAAAAGGGTACTCAGGTATATGTGACTGGAGATATATTTATTGATGTATTCAAGAAAGAGGACGGAAACTGCATACCGTCTGTCACTATGAATGTAAGCCGTGTAGAACTGCTCGGCAAGAGTGAGAAGAAAGAAGAGACTAACGCATAAAGATTGAACTATGGAAAAAGAAAAGAAAGACCTGTCATTCATCCTTATACTGCTATCTACTCTGATAGGTATAGCTGTATTATTCCAGTGGGCTATAGTAAACGGTTTGTATGTTCCGGTCAGGAATCAGGCCATGTGGGAAAAACTGCTGGTAAAGGGAATCATGTTCCGTTTCCTGTATGTGATACTCATCGCCGGATTAGCTTTTCTTTTTCCATATAAGAAACCTGATGATGAAAGTAAAAAATGGTTTTACACAAGTCTGACCTTAATGACGGCCACTATACTTGTGGTTGGTTTCAGTGAGTTGTCAAACTGGTATAATCTATTCGTTTTCCCGGTGATATTTGTAGCCTACACATTGTTAATCATCAAGACAATGCCTTACTTCTTCAGGAGACATGTCAAGTCAGATGAAAGTATATTCGGCCTGAGTAATGTGGAATCACCCTTTTATTTCAGATTTGAGACAGCAAATGGGCCACTTACCATCCACAAGCCACAGCAGAATATATATATTGACGGAGGTCCGGGTTCTGGTAAATCAGAAAGCTGGATAAAGGGAATAATTTATCAGTGTGCGGAAAGGAATTATGCCGGGTTCATCTATGACTGGGAGGGTGATCCAACAAAAGATAACTCACCAATACTTTCAAGAATAGCTTACGGAAGTATCGAATACTTCAGGAAGCAGGGCAGGGAGGTACCTAATTTTGCCTACATAAACTTTATAGACATGTCGAGAACCGTCAGGGTTAATGTTCTATCGCCAAAGTATATGTCAAAGGGTAATGAGTCCTTATTCATAAGGAATATAATAGTGACACTTATGAAGAATTTGGAAGCAAGCTGGAAAGAAAAAACAGACTTTTGGGCGAACAATGCAATAAATTATGTATATTCGATAGCTTATAAATGCTTCAAGGAAAAAGACCTTGGTATCTGTACCCTACCACATGTTATAGCATTTGCCTTATCTGACAGCAACCTTGTTTTTGAGTGGCTATCTGAAGATCCGGAAATAGCACTTAATATGTCAGCCATGTTAACAGCTTGGAAATTGGGAGCTCAGCAGCAGACAGCCGGAGCTGTTTCTTCAGCACAGACACCACTTGTTCTATTGAACAACAAATATATATTTTGGGTTTTGTCTCCGCTGCCTGAAGAAGAGTTCTCACTAGATATAACAAACAAGGAACATCCTACTTTAATGTGTGTTGGTAATGCGCCCACTATTAAAGAAGCTGTATCACCGGCCATCAGCTGCATTGGCAGTGTGCTGATGTCTCAAATGAACAATCCGGGAAAGGCAACAAGCGTATTCATGGTTGACGAGTTTCCTACAATTCTTCTGCAAGGTATAGACACATTTATCGGTACAGCACGAAAACACAATGTTTCCACCATACTGGCCGTACAGGACTTCAATCAGGCAGTTAGGGACTATGGAGAAAAGAGTGCCAATATTCTCAAAGCCTCCTGCGGAACACAGGCTTACGGCATGACCGGAAATGAGAAAACAGCCAAAGATATTGAAAGTCTGTTCGGCGAAAAGAAGGAAGCCCAGGAAAGTTACTCTCACCAGGAAAGTGGTGGAGGAAGCCGAACAGAAAGCCTCCAGAAAGAGAAAGTCCTGAAAGCCCGTGAAGTGGCCGGACAGTCAGCAGGACACTTTATCGGAAAGATAGCTGGCGGACAGCCTCCTTTCTTCAATGCACAAATGAACATGTGCCGTTTTGAGGAAAAAGAAATACCACCTTTCTCTCTTCCGGTAAGACTTGATGAAGGTAACGAAAAACTCGAACTGGACATTCTTGAAGAAATCGTGCAACAGAATTATATTAAGATAATAAATGATGTAAACGAGGTCTTGAAAGGCGTTGAAGAAAAAATCAAAAAACGCAATAATCCTGATACTACACACAATCAGAGACAAGAAAGAAATTTTTATTAACTAATAAATTGAATTATCATGAAAAAGTATTTTGCAACATTATTAGCAGCAGTGAGTTTATTGACAGTATCATGCAGTAAGGATGATGATCCGACAACAGGAAGCAGTGATGCAGGAGTGTATAGAATAACAATTGAGGTCAGTGGAACTGATGCAAAAGGATTTGCACATATAACAAATCTTGACAAGGTTAATATAAGGAACGAGAAAACTGGAGATTCTTCACTGTCAATAGATGATGAATTTACGGCAAGTGCAAGTTATGTAACAGAAGGAAAGGTTAAGGAAATTGCCGCACAGGGCATGGTACATTCAAACGAAAAAGCAAGTGTAAGAATGAAGGTGACCAAAGATGGGAAAACTGTTTTTGATGAAAGCAAAAGCATAGATCCGGAAACTGGTACCGGTAAAATAGGCGAACTCAGGTTTACAACAATTTCGCAATAAGTCGTAATTTTGTATGATTATTATAGAACTATAAAGTTGTAAAACTGGATAATTTTTAGTATCTTTGTAATACATAAAACACTGATATTCAATAATGAAAGTTGATTTTAACAGACTAAAAACAGAAATTTCCCTCCCTGATTTTCTCTTAAATCTGGGTTGGAAATTTGTGGCCGGTTCTTCTAACAGCTGCCCTAAAATGAGTAATGGTACACATACCATTGTCATCAAGCGGAATGCACAAAACCAATATACCTATTGGGATGTGCACAGCGACAATGTAAGAGGCAGAACGATTCTCGACATGATGCAGGAACATCTGTTTGAGACAACCGGGAAGCAACCGACATTAAGAGAAGTCGGTGAAATCTTACAAAACTACATAAATACGAACCAGATAATTACTCCGGAAAACAGCAGATACGATGTTGGTAACACGAGCATGAGTACAGACGAACTGACAATGTACCTTAAACAGCTTTTACCTTATAAGGGTAATTATCTACAGAAACGCGGTATCTCAGAAGAAAGTATAGATAGTCCGGTTTTTAAAGATGTCTTTCTAATTAGGGAAGTTAAGAACAAAAACACCACATACAGAAACATCTGTGTAAAGATGTACAATGACAAGGGTGTCCAAGCAATTTCCCAGAGAAATGAAACATTCAAGGGAATCATCGGTGGAAAGTTTGATTGTCTGGCAACAAGTAACCATGACAAAAGCAGACCAATTGATATTTTATACGTAGGAGAATCTATCATAGACTGTATATCTCACTACCAACTATGTCACAAAGACACAAGCTTGAATCTTGTTTATGTATCTACAGAAGGTACACTTACCGAAGGACAAATGCAGCTGCTTCGTATCATTATCAGTAAGAATGAAGTGAAATCACTACGGACTATATTCGATAATGACAAGCAGGGTTATAAGTACACGCTATGGCTTGATAATAACCTTAGAGGTATGCAGCATGATGTAGAGCAAATGGATAATGAGGTATTAAAAAATACAGCTTACCAGGTTCAGAATACTGAGTTTCCACAAAAGAAAGATTGGAATGATGACCTGAAAGCAGCAACTATAGAAAAGGCCGCCGATTAAAGGCGGTCTTTTTTTACATGACAAATTAAGCATTAATTATAGTCAATCAATAAGGATAGTATCTCTGTTGCATAATTTCTCCGACAGGAAATTTTCTCTCAGGCATACTTTCGGAAAAGAAGATAGCTTAATCCACGATTTTGTTAAAGGGTTGAATTTTTTTACCACAAGTTTATCTGATGGTGATATTCGTATTACCTGGAAACCGGCTTCGCTAAGGTTTATGAGATCAGACACCTTAATCCGTTCACTCGCATTAAGAATATACTTGGATGAATGGCGCATAATGGATATACAAAATTCAATATCTGAGAGTTTAGATGACTTCTCAATAATGCACCAACTTGGCGTTTGAGAAGCGCACATTTGTTTAAGAACATATACACCTTCCTCAGTCTTGTAAATCTTAATGACATAGAAATCGCCTTGTAGTGCAACTTTAAGCAATTCTTTTTCCAGCATACTTAATATTAAGTTAGTGAATATTAAACAGTTGTATGTGTACAAAGATATTAAATTAGTACCTCTAAGGTACTTTTTTTGCTACTTTTTGTGTGAAAAAGTAGACTAACCATCAATAACCATTATTTATAAAGGTTATAGATGGTTAGTTTCTTTTCGTATGCCTTTCTTACCGTATAAGATGTACCACCTAAAGATATTTCATCCCAATAGGCAATAAGCTGAGAGGAGTGGGAAATCATATAATCATTACGTTTCAGATATGCGAAATTTGAAAAACTATCTGAAATGGTAATAACTTCATCTGCCATATTAAGAATATTAAAGTATCTGTTTCTGTATGAGTTATTAAACAGCTTATCCTGCTGCGGAAATGGCACAACAACAATAAGAACAATATCAGGAAATTCCTCTTTTAATCTAAGTACACTTTCAGCTGCTATGGTATCAAATCCGATAGCACCACCGACATAAAAAAATCGCTGACCATTCTTATAACAGAATCTAACCGCATTTTCCACCTTCTTTTTTACTTCTGCATAATTAGCTATGTGGCGATGTCCGGTAAAAGAGGTGGACAGATGGCGTTGCCATCTGTCCCGCAACTTCCGACAAACATCAAGACTGGCAGCAGTTGTCTTGTATATCTGTCCATTGTGAGCGATATAAGTATAGAAAAACAAGGTCTCATTTTGAAAGAGACCTGTTTTCTTCATTATGTATTCTTCTTTTGGTGTCATATTAGTTACTATAAACTGTTTTACCGATAAAGAGTCCTCCCAATACTTCTGCTCCCATTTTTTCTATTTTATTGGCGAAAATAGCATATGCAAATCCTTTAGTAAGAATATCATCAAAAACTATAACCTTTCTACCTTTGAAAAAATCTTGGTCGAACTCTATCTCTTGTTTGTTGTGTATTTCACTTTTACTAACATTATCATGCTCGGCTGATTTTTCTCCCTTAACCTTAATATGGTCATAAGCGTTGTACATTCCGCAAAGTTGGCAAACCATCGATGAAAAATGCTTATATCTCTTTTCGTTCTTCTCTGCACTTGAAGCCGGAACACAAGCAAAGATAATATTATTGGTTTCTTTACCATAAAGTTGAATGAGCTTGTTGGCTACCAAATGGGCTACATTTGCAAATGCCTTGCCGTCTTTGAAATCCCAAATAAGTCTTCTGATTTTCCATTCTTCTTGGGTTGCATTTCTATTCTTTGTAGACAAATAAGGATAAAAAGAAAACATCATCTTTCTCCACTGCTTGTCTAAACTTGGGTATTTTCCGAATGTTGCTGCCATATCCGTATGCTTTAGAGTGTTAAACCTTGAATTATTCTTCAGCTAGATTTAGACCTTTTTTTTAAAACCTTTGTCTTGGTTTGGTCTTTTGTCCGCTGACTTTTTTTTTAGATTGAGAATCATTCCCCATCTGAGTTTGAGCCTTTTTTTTACGGCATTCTCTTTTCAGGAAAAGTGGAATTAGAAAAGTTTTGAACGAAAAAAATGTTGGGGAAGTCGCAGACAACATCGTTATTTTTTTCAGGGCAAAGGCTCTTAGCCGGAACTCTTTCATTTCCACCAACCCTTATAAATTTGCCGTCAAAAAACAAAGGCTCTCAGATGGGGATATTTCGACCTGGAATGAGGAAGCGGACAGACAAAAAGACCATTCTAAGACAATCGGAAAAAGAAAGAATTACCTAAAAGGGCGGTGGGTGGGGAAAGAGGGTAAGCAATAAGGTGAGAGAATGCATCATCCGAAAAGATGATGTGTGAACGAGCCGGATGCCTGGTTCCGCAGCCAACGAACAATAAGTGAGGGCTAACAGGAAACAGGCATACCTTAGCAGGGTGGTGGGAGTATGACGTCTGCGTGTACGCTATCGCGACCAGCCCGAAGAGGCTACCTTAATAAAGGGCGGTGGGTGGGAATAGAGGGTGAGCAATAAGGTGAGAGAATGCATCATCCGAAAAGATGATGTGTGAACGAGCCGGATGCCTGGTTCCGCAGCCAACGAACAATAAGTGAGGGCTAACAGGAAGCAGGCATACCTTAGCAGGGTGGTGGGAGTAAGAGAACTGCGTGTACGCAAGAACAATCCTCGAAAGGGCATAAAAAAGGGTGGCCGGAGCCACCTTTCTATTTGGATTCTGTCTTCTTCGTCCTTTTCGGCTTCTTCTCTGATGGAGCCGGTTTCTCCTCTTCCTCCTTTTCAGGTGTCGGATAAAACTCGACGGCTACCATGACTATGCGGTTACGCTTCTTGTTGGTTTCACTCTCGGTCCACTCTTCCGGTTTGAAATATCCCTTTACTGTGAGCAGTTCACCCTTCTTGATTCTGTCAAATGAATCGGCTGCCTCGTTCTTACGCCAGGCTTCGACTGGCAGGAAGGCTGATGTATAGACCGTTTCTTCACCTTTCTTCTCTGAGCGGCTTACGGCTATCGAAAAACGTGCTACACTTGCTGTTTCAAAACTGCGGATCTGTGCGTCATTGGAAACGTAACCTGATACTACGAAGGAATTTTCAATCTTTTTCATAATGTATGAATTTTAGAAGTTAATTAATCAATTTTACGGTGCAATTATCTTGGAACAGACTAAGTGGTAACCATGAAAAAATGTACGAATACGCTTTTTGTGTATAACAGAAAAAGGAAGATTCTTATATTTTTTATTGGGTAAGATGGCAGCAAATAATTAATCCATGAATACGCTTTTTGTGCGTGCAGAAAAAGGAAGATTCTGGAATTAATAGGCAAGGACGGTATTTGCGAATCGGCCACTGACACTTTCGGAAAAAAGTGGAAGCTGTTCCATAAATTTGCACAAGGAAATATGATTTGACTTCGCCGGAAATTCATCTGAAAAAGTTTTTCATTCGTATTGGTTACGGTATGATGCACTGCCGGTTTTGGAATTTATGGCAAGTGTTCTTCCGAAAGCAGCCGTGCCAATCGGACATGGTGAAGAAACATACATCGGCCGACAGACGAAGCCGTAAGAACGAGCCTGCCTTGACCGACTTAAGAAAAAGGGTGTATCACTGTAAAAAAAGGGATATTTCAGGAAGAATGGCCGTGAAACCGGAGCGGTAACCGGACTGTGGCAGCCGCCGGAGACGACATCGGAGGAAGAGGAGAAAAAGGTGTGCGGTACACACCGAAAAGTACAAGAAGACATTTAAAAACGGAAGGCTTCAGCCACACAGAAAAGATGCCCTTTCGAGACTCCGCTTTCACCCGGCACCTTCAGGTGACGGGGTCTTTCCAGGGCGGGTAGAAACCGGGCTGCTGCAAATTGCCGGACAGCAGATCCCGCCGGATGATCCTGAGCCACCGGGAAGGTTCATACGGTGTGAGGTGCTGAATTTGCAAGCCGGATGTTTTATTCCTCCGGACTAAACATAGTTTGGCCAAAGGAAGGAAACATACGGTTTACAGCGTATTCCTTAGATAGGGTGGGAAGGAAAGAACTCACGTTCATTTACAAGCGATTATGACTTTCGGTTATGTAATAACGTAAGAAAGTAATTACGTTACAATGTAACATAATTACTTTTCATATCATATATAGACATCAGTCCGCCACTTATCCGCACATGCGTTTTGCAATAAGAGGAATATTCTTGTTCATCACCTTCAGAATTTCATCATGAAACTCAGAGTTCTTATTATACCGGCCTCTGCATTGAACCACTTTCATTGTCTCCAAAGAGACCTCGATTGTTTCCGTTTTTACTCCGTCCACCATAGCCGAAAAAATAAGTGAATTGTCATCATTGAAATATTCATTTGAAAAGACGCAATGATGCAATACTTCTCCTTCCTCTACAAATTCTTGAACACTTTCAAGAACACGTATCCGAATATCACCTTCATCGAAAACAAGACCGAAGAATTTTGCTTTTGCTTCCTGATAATGTTTTTCTTGCAGAACAGCTTTCCGTTTCTTTTCCCTTAGCTGTTCTTTTTCATACTCCTCTTGTTTCTTCCGACTCAATCTGTCATGTTCCCTGTTCAGATTGGAAGGACAAACATAATGAGGGTTTGAAATATCCTTATTGAAGTGTTGCAACAATCTGATATAGTCCAGCCATAAACCAATATCGGAAAAGTTATACTTATGCCGGATGCCGGTCTTAATGGCTTTCCAAATATCATCCGATATTTTATTCTTATGAGCAAAGTATTTGAAAAGAGAAATCTGTCCACATTTCAGAAGAGTTTCTTTTCTGTTGTCTGAGAGTATAGCCTTGAATACAGTGTAATGAGACAAATCGAAGGTATCTCCACAATAGCCGTTTCTTATTATCGTGTCGGATAATTGGATTTTAGGATAGATATACATCGCATCTATATCATAATAGAAACTTTCAGCACAACTTCTCAATTCAAGTTCACTATTAAAGTTCCAACTATCATAGTAATAGTTGCTCATACTTCTTTTCAGGGCAATAGTATGGGTAACACCTTTTGGGGTTAGCCATCGCTGAACAACTTCTTTAATTGAATATTGAGCAGCCTTACCCACTCTGAAATCTGCGAAAACTATGAAGTGACGTAATATCTGATATTCCTTTATTGAAATGATGATAGTAAAATACACCTTAAAAGAATAGGTTCTCTTTCTGTCAGTACTTACCTTAAGTTTTCTTCCGCAATGAGGGCATGTTGCATAAACCGGAATAGTGGAATGTGTGTCTTTCCATGTATGCGCACAATCGCAACAGGTATAGATACCTTTCGCCGTTCTCTTGGCGAAAGGTTCAATACAATGTCTGTAAGCATACTGCATCTGTCTGTTTGTGATAGGTTTCAATTTCCTTGAAAGTAAAACTATCTCTCTTTGAATTTTATTGGTAGGTTTCATATCAGAAATCGAATAATGTAGGTGCAACAATAGTTTGAGTTTGGGCAGGTTTAGCTTTTTTCCGGTTCTTCATCTTCTGAATTTCTTCATCCTGATACTGACGGATAGCGTTCTGCCTGGCTTCTGCCTTTTCTTCTTCAGTCAATTCTATGTGATGATTAACCACAACCTTGCATTGTATCTCCTTGCCTATGTCGATGTTGTCTTCATCAAAAAAATGAATACACTGACCATAAATCTCATCATCAGAAAAACCGGAGCAACCTGTACTTTGTACCCAATTAAGCACATAAGTCACGCAATCATCGATATTTTTGTGAGGCTTGTGATAGCTCTGGGCAAAGAGTTCGTCACTCGCTGCCTTATTATCCAAAAAAGCCTTGATAGTCTGTTTGAAGTGTTCTGTACCTTTCATAATTATTCGGATTTAAGTTCTTTGTAACTGATTTTTACCAATAAAAATGCACCATAACAGATGATGAAAAGAAGTGCCGATACCACCATACTGGGATTAGCATGTATAAAAACTGCACTTAGGAACATAGCCACTGCACAAATAGCCATGATGACTGAAAGGATAAACTGAACTGCTGCCATATCGCTCTGAATTAGTTGGTTAAACATCGAATTATTCTTCAGCGAGCTTTAGACCTTTTTTTGAAAGATTTCCTTTCCTGTGTCTTTCGCATCCGCTGACTTTTTTTTTAGATTGAGAATCATTCCCCATCTGAGTTTGAGCCTTTTTTTTTACGGCATTGTCTTTTCAGGAAAAGTGGAATTAGAAAAGTTTTGAACGAAAAAAATGTTGGGACAGCGATAAGCCGTCATCGTTATTTTTTTCAGGGCAAAGGCTCTTAGCCGGAACTCTTTCATTTCCACTAACCCTTATAAATTTGCCGTCAAAAAACAAAGGCTCTCAGATAGGGTATGGGCAGCAAAAACGAGGGAAGCAGGATGCCTTCGGAAAGACACGGGAAAGGAATGGAAGAAGAAAAAGAATGAAACTGAAAAGAACACTCTCTGCAAACGGTACAGGATGCCGGGAATAAGAAGTACCTTCAGGTACTTCATCATCGGGTGAACAATGCGGCTGTAGCAGGCACTCATATCAGACCGGTACGTGGAGCATGTGAAAGATTAAGGTTGTTAAGGCAAATGCCTTAGCTCCGTATCGGACATGGTACGTGCCGGGATATGGGTGCCTTTCTTGACCGGCTCTTAGCAGTCTGTGAGCCTGAGAGCAGAGTGATAAGTGCCAGACAGGGCAAGAATACAGACGGTACCTTAATGGGGTGGTGGGAGTAAGAGAACTGCGTGTACGCAAGGACAACCTGAAAGGCTCTGCCTTACCTTATGGTATCACACCCGGACAGCATACGGAGCACATCAGCAAAGCCGTTGTGCCCCAAGATGCCGGCTGGGTGTGTATGGGTGAGAAATGAGTGGAGTGCATGGTCGGAAACGAAGTCTTTGGCCATGCAGCGGAACGGATGTCCGCTGCCTCTGTCCGAAGGTGACCATGAAATAGTGTCACCATAGAACAAAGGCAACCGGACATACCTTAGCAGGGTGGTGGGAGTATGAGAACCGCGTTAGGGATAGGAGAATAAAGCCCACAGCAAGGCGAGGACTTGACGCAGATAGCCCGGCAGTTTACTGAAACGCCCAATAAACAGTACAAAATATCACGACAGAATCCTTCATCATCAGGAAGGAAATCCGAGCAAAGTACGAAGTATGAAATTCAGGAATCATACAAGCAAAAAATCAAACTCACTTAAAAGCAGCATAACACATTGTCATTCAAGCAATTCTTCCGAAAGTACCATTTTTATCTGTTAATTAACTCTATAGCCTATGAAATATGACATCAGGAAACGAGGTCTCTCATGCATAATTTATAAATTTGAAAGAAAAAGGGATTATGGCAAGAATAGGATATATAGTGACAGAACTACCAGAACAGCGCATCGAGGAAGACGAACAAAGGATTCAGAAAGAGAACTGCGACTTCATCTACAGGGAGCGGTACAACGTAGAGGGGAAAACTAAAGAGCTGAAGAAACTTATGGACAATCTGAACGACAGGGATGAAGTTATCTTCTTATCAATGGCAAATGCCTTTAAAGGAGTAAGACAGCTTTGTTTATTCCTCAATATAAGTAGAATTAAAAATCTCAGAATTATATTCTTAAGGGACAGGATAGACAGTTTCGGAGTGAAATATGAGAGTTCCACCGAAAATCTGCTGCACGCCATATCGACACTGACAGAAGATTCATACGCAATCAGGAAGATAAGGAAACTTTCGGAAAAAAGAGAAAGGAGCAGAAGCCAAGCCAGGCAGCTTCGCAACGAGAAATGCGTGGAGCTGTACAAAGCGGGCGTTCCGACAGATGAGATAAAAAAGCAGGTTGGTTTCAGAAGCAAAAGCTCAGTATTCAGGATTCTCAGAGCCAGTGGGGTGAAGACTGACAGGAGAAGGGATGGTGAGGAATAAAATTCAACTATCTACTTTTATTAGAGAGTAAACATTTTCAAAAAGCATAAGCAGTTTCTTCTCAAAATCATCGGTAGGATGGAATGAGGAATAAAAAAGTAGTCCGCTGTATGAATTATAGAACATGTCAGAGACTAAAAGAAGATTCATATTGTTTTTAATTTCTCCGTTTTTCTCTGCTATAAGAAGAACATTCTTTATAAGTTCTTTTTCTCTGGCTTCTAGAGAAAGGTATTTTTCATAGAAAGAAGGATGATATCTTTGAGAATTAAGAATAAAAAAAGAAAAGGCACGTGCTGTTTCATCAACAGGAAGCTGAAGGAAATCCTGAATACGACAAAAACGCTTGTGCAAGAAACTTGCATAACTCATTAGAAAGTCATGAAGAGCAAATTTATCAGAGCCAGAAGTCTTAATCATAATATCATCTTCAACTTTAATCAGGTCAAGAAAAAAAGTATCTACAACCAACCGGAAAAGTTCAATTTTATTAGGCGCATAATGATATAAGCCACCCTTGGAAATATTTGTAGCTTTTATCATGTCGTCATAAGAAACATCTTTATAATGACGAGTAAGGAATAATTTGAAAATGGTTTTAAGTATTTCTTTTCTATTCTGCTTCATAAAGATAAGATATTATAGAAGTAAAGATATAAAAAACAAGGGAAATAATAATTTTAAAAAACAAGAAACATATAAAGAATGGTTATTAGCAAGTAAAGGCTCTCGTCAGGAGCCTTTTATGATTACCACACAATCCTCGACTTCGGTGGGCAGACCGAAAAGAGGGTATCGTGTGAAATAGGGTTGCGCTTCTTCATCAGGTTGGGTGCAGACCAGTTCTGCACCTATACGTGTCAGTGATTCATCAATCATCCTGACTTCTTCATCTGTCAGACCGGTCATGTCTCCGTTGAAGATATAACCGAAAGCCCATGTCGGGATTTTCTCTATGCTCTGTTTCATGGTATATGGGATTTTAGATTTGTACTATCTTGTTTATTCTGCCGTGAAGGAAGTTTCTCAGTGCTGTCTTGTCGATTGACTTGTATTCATACCAGCAGCCGTACTGATTGACGAGGAACGTCTTCAGGATGTCAGAAAGATCAAACCTCCAGCCTCTCACCGGGATTCCGCTCTTGAAGTAGGTATTATGGTTCACCTGGTATGAAATCCAGTTTTTCTCCTCACGGCTGAGTTTTTCCTTGTTGTTCACTTTCTGACGAAGGATATAGGCTTTTGCGTCCTTAAGAGTGTCAAGTGCAGGCACTTCCCACAATGCGAATTTTGTTGCTATTGCTGCCATAGTCGTATGAATTTATGAGTTAATGAATTTATGCGGATCTAAGAGCGAGGGAGTTGAGTTTCAACTTTCTGCCGTCTCATTTTCCGACATTTTTTTATGCGTCTTCCGGTCGCATCGGTCGTTTCGTTTCGGTGCCAGTCAAAAAGGTAGGGAGAGGCAGGAGCAAGGTTTTGACAGAAAATACCTCGCACAGCAGGGAATATTTTCCGTCAAACCGTCAGGCCTGACCTTGAAAGCTGCCACGCCCGGTTATACCTTTGCACCAGGAACGGACGACCACCAGATGCAGACGGAAACGAATGGTGGAGGAAAGGAATAAGACGGCAAGGGTGAAAAGGAGTTAGGTATGCTAAAGGAAAAAACCGGACAAGTATATCGGGAGAAGAAAGTGATAATCAACACAAGCAACCAAAGAATGAATAAGGTCTAGGAATAGAGAAAGGAACAGAAGTAGAGGAAGTAAACTGGAAAAAGTGCAGAAGAAAAAAAATGGATGTACAGTACCTGAAAAGGTAAAAGGAATTCTGGGAAATGGAAAGTCAGGTAGGGGAAATGACTTTGATTCTGTGACACAATCAAAGTACTGAAAGGAAAGATGAACTGACAAGAGAAAGGAGAGGTTTCAGTCAGGGAGAAATTCTCAACATTTTGTATGCTGATTGCTATGAAAAGTGGGTTTTCCACCTAAATAGAAAAGAAATATAATAGGGATAGATTGGGGGCAGTACTATGAAACTTTCTATTGTAACATATACACAATTTAATCATCGGTAGAAAAAAATTAAAAGTAGGTGAAAAATGAGCACACAGGAAGATTTATTGAAAAAGACACTAAGTAAGTAAAATTTGTTATTTTAATTAATCTTTTGTCATTAGAGAATAATTCTATAAATTTGCGGTCAACTCTAATAAATAGGTGATGAAAGAATTAAATCGATTAAAAGTAGTTTTAGCTGAAAAAAAGAAAACTGGGAAGTGGTTGGCTGCACAATTAGGGAAAGATCCAACAACTGTATCTAAATGGTGTACTAATACTTCTCAACCAGATTTGCAGACACTCTCAGCAATAGCTGAAATACTAGGAATAGATATTAAGGACTTGTTGTATAGTAGCAAGAATGAATAATACACTCAATTAAAATGATTTATCTTAATCAAAAGATAAAATCAACAAATTATAATTATGGAGATAAAAGAGGAACTATCTTTAGAAGATATAGATAAACTTCTTCTTCAAGAAGAGGAGTTAAATCTAACATCAGATATAAAGCAACAAATAAGTGAATCTTATGAGTTTCTTAAAGAATTTTCAAAGGAAAAGGTAATATACGGTATCAATACCGGTTTCGGGCCTATGGCTCAATGGAAGATTGAAGAAAAAGATCTGGAAAAATTACAATACAATATAATTCGTAGTCATTCAACGGGAGCAGGAAATCCGCTTCCCTCTATTTATGTAAGAGCCGCTCTTTTATCAAGGATTATGACTTTCATCAAAGGTCATTCTGGGGTGCATACCAATAGTGTTGAATTATTAATACAGTTCTTCAACAATAAAATATATCCAATTATACCTGAGCATGGGAGTGTTGGAGCAAGTGGAGATCTGGTACAGTTAGCTCATTTGGCTTTAGCATTAATTGGAGAAGGAGAAGTTTCTTATTTAGGGGAAATAATGAAATCATCTGTTGTACTAGAACAGCTAGACCTTAAACCTTTGAAAATGTATATTCGAGAAGGGCTTGCTTTGACTAATGGAACAGCAGTTATGACAGGTATAGGTTTGGTTAATCTACTATTAGCAAAGAAACTTATACACTGGTCTTTAATGGCCTCAGTCATGATGAATGAGATAGCATCTTCTTATGATGATTTTATGTCAGAAGTCCTTAATGGACTGAAGTTGCATAAAGGGCAAAAAAGAGTGGCTGAACAAATGAGAAAGATATCCTCTGGTAGTAAAAGACTACGAAATAGAACAGAAGAACTTTACCATCCACAGGATAAAAATGTATTTCAACATAAGGTACAGCCTTATTATTCATTAAGATGCATACCGCAAATATTAGGGCCAATCTATGATGAATGGGAAAATGCAAAAACAGTTTTAATTGATGAATTAAATTCTGTAGATGACAATCCTATCGTTGATAAAGATCATAACACCGTCTTGCACGGAGGAAATTTCCATGGAGATTATGTTTCTTTTGAAATGGATAAGCTAAAGATTTCTATTACTAAATTAACCATGTTGACCGAAAGACAGATGAATTACCTATTCCATGATAGAATTAATGGAATATTGCCACCATTCGTTAATTTAGGAAAGTTAGGACTTAATTATGGTCTCCAGGCTTCACAATTCACGGCAACATCTACTACAGCTGAGTGTCAAACATTATCGAATCCAATGTATATACATTCTATACCAAATAACAATGACAATCAGGATATAGTATCAATGGGAACTAACTCAGCACTAATATGTGCTCATGTAATTGAAAACTCATTTCAGGTCATGGCAATTCATATGATGGCTTTAGTTCAGGCTGTAGATTGCTTACAAATAGCAGAAGACTTAGCACCTGAAACGAGGAGTTTATATAATCAAATAAGGAATATAGTTCCGTCATTTGCAGAAGATACACCAAAATATGAAGAGATAAGAAAGCTCGTTACTTTCTTGAAACAATAAACTAAAAGGGATTTAGTATGTCATACAACACTAACAAATATGCACTTGTAACAGGCGGCAGTAGAGGTATAGGAAGAGCTGTCGCTATAAGACTTGCGCAAAGCGGATACAATATTGTAATAAATTATGTATCAAATAGAGAACAAGCGGAAGAAACTCAAAAAATAATCAAGGAATTAGGAGTAGAAACTGAAATCCTGCAGTTTGACGTTTCTAAAAAGAGTGAAGTAATTGCAGCTATTGAGAAGTGGAAAAGCAGTCATGAGAATGACTATATATCAGTATTGGTGAATAATGCCGGGATAAGAAAAGACAATCTTCTCATATGGATGCCTGAAGAAGACTGGTCTCAGGTGCTTAATATAAGTTTAAATGGATTCTATAATGTTACACATGCATTATTACAGAATATGCTTGTGAAGAAATGGGGAAGGATAATAAATATCGTATCCTTATCTGGAATAAAAGGAATGCCAGGTCAAGTAAACTACTCAGCTGCAAAAGGAGGTGTAATAGCAGCAACCAAGGCACTTGCACAAGAAGTTGCAAAGAAAAAAGTCACAGTGAATGCTGTAGCACCAGGATTTATAGAAACTGATATGACAAGTGATTTGAACCAATCAGAATTGAAGGCGCATATACCAGTAGGAAGATTTGGCAAGCCGGAAGAGGTCGCAGAGCTTGTAAATTTCTTGGCTTCAGATTCAGCAGCTTACATCACTGGAGAGGTTATATCTATTAATGGAGGTATTTATACTTAAGAATATATGAATAGAAGAGTTGTAATAACAGGTATGGGAATCTATTCCTGTATCGGCCAAAATAAAGAAGAGGTACTTAAATCATTGTTTGAAGGAAAGTCAGGTATAGGTTTGGATCCCAAAAGAAAAGAAATGGGATATCGCTCTTCTCTGACTGGAATTTTAAAGACACCGAACCTAAAGAACCTATTGGATAGAAGACAAAGGTTATGCTTGCCAGAACAAGGACAATATGCATTTGTAGCAACAAAAGAAGCCTTGGAACAAGCTGGTATAGACCAGGACTATCTGAAAAACAATGAAGTAGGAATACTGTTTGGTAACGACAGTTGTGCAGAACCTGTAATAAAAGGTGCTGATATTATAAGGGAGCAGAAAAGTACGGTCATGGTTGGTTCAGGGAACATATTTCAAACCATGAACTCAACAATAACCATGAATCTGTCCACAATTTTCAATCTGAAAGGAATAAACTTTACAGTGTCCGGAGCTTGTGCAAGTGGTTCTCATGCTATAGGTTTAGGTTATTTACTTATAAAACAAGGGTTACAGGATTGTATAATATGTGGTGGAGCCGAAGAAGTAAATGTTTTCTCTGTTGGGAACTTTGATGCGTTAAGCGCATTTTCCATCAGAGAAGATGAGCCAACAAAAGCATCCCGACCTTTTGATAAGAACAGAGATGGTTTAGTACCAAGTGGTGGCGCAGCCTGTGTAATTATTGAAAGTTATGAATCGGCAATCAAGAGAGGAGCAACCATATTAGCAGAGATAATAGGTTATGGATTCTCTTCAAACGGTGATCACATATCCGTACCTAATGTAGATGGGCCAACACGTTCTTTAAGAAGAGCTATTCAAGATGCCGGAATAAACATCAATGATATTAAGTATATAAATGCTCATGCGACATCAACACCTATAGGTGATTTCAATGAAGCAAAAGCGATTAATGAGGTTTTTGGTGATCACAAACCTTTTGTTGCTTCAACAAAGTGCTTCACTGGTCATGAGATGTGGATGGCCGGAGCCAGTGAAATTGTTTATTCAACATTAATGATGCAAAACGATTTCATAGCAATGAACCTAAATTTTGAAGAACCTGATGAAGCATCTGCTCTATTGAATATACCTTCACAAAGAATTGACATGCCTTTTGATACTTATCTGAGCAATTCGTTTGGATTCGGAGGTACAAATTCATCATTAATAGTAACTAAATTAAAATAAACAGATATGACAAAAGAAGAAATTATTGAAAAAGCTCGCACAATCCTTGCTGAAGAGTTTGAAATAGATGTTGATACAATAACACCAGATGCAACTTTAAAGGACACATTAGGATTGGACAGTCTAGATCTTGTAGATGTGGTAGTTTTGGCTCAGCAGAACTTTGGAGTTACATTGACTGGTCCTGACTTCGTGGATGTGAAAACTTTCTCAGATTTTTATGAATTATTGGAAAAGAAAATAAATGCATAAATCAGTGAAACGTAAATGGAGTGGAAAATCAAGAGGAGGGAAATTAGGCTATCTGTTTTTTATTTACACAATAAAATTACTAGGAATCAAGATAGCCTATTGTTTCTTGGCCCTTGTCGTTATCCATTTTATTCCTTTTGCACCAAAAGCCACAAATGCAATATGGCTATATAACAGGAAAAGACTTCATTACGGGACACTTAAATCAATCTTGAAACTGTACCAGCATTATTATGTATTTGGTCAGACATTAATTGACAAATTAGCGATAAAGAGCGGCCTATCAAGTAAATATCATTTTGAATTTGACAATTATCAAAGATTTATTGATATAATAGATAACAGTAAAGGTGTTATCTTGATAGGTGCACATGTCGGATGCTGGGAAGCAGGTGCAGCATTTTTCGGTAACTATGGGAAAAAAATCAATATTGTAATGTTCGATACAGAACATCGCGGTATTAAGGAAGCAATAGAGGATGCGTCAGAAAAGCAGAATTTTAAGATAATACCAGTAAATGAAGATACATTGGGTGCCATGATAAATATAAAAATGGCACTTAACAATGGCGAATACGTATGTTTTAATGGAGATAGGTATTTGGATGA
Organism: Bacteroides mediterraneensis; assembly: GCF_016900355.1. Taxonomy (GTDB): domain Bacteria; phylum Bacteroidota; class Bacteroidia; order Bacteroidales; family Bacteroidaceae; genus Phocaeicola. The sequence continues at coordinate 45,994 of NZ_JACJKA010000016.1, forward strand.
AAATTCATCTATTGGTTTAGAATTCCTGGGTGGACAAGCCAGATTTCCCATAGGTCCGTTTAAGATTGCCAATAAATGTAGGGTTCCAGTTGTGTTCTATTATTCAATGCGAGAAAAGGGCTGTACTTACAGATTTATCTTTGAAGAAGCAGACATAACTAAGGACACAACAACAGAGAATTTAATAAATCAATATATCAGGTCTTTAGAAAAAATAGTTAGAAAGTATCCACAACAGTGGTTTAATTTCTATAGATTCTGGAATTAAATTGTTGAAAATGAAACTTACACCCCAATTAGAGAAAATATATTCCCATGAGAGACTTACGGCAATAGAAGCTCAAAGAAGAGCGCAAGAAATTGCCTTTGGTCCAATAGTCTTTCAAGTATCAAGACTTATGGTAAAATTTGGGATTCTAGAACTATTGTCAAATAATAGAGAAGGTTTAACCCAGGAACAGATAGCAGAAAAAACAAGACTAAGTTTATACGCTGCACAAGTTTTACTGGAAGCGTCCTTGTCTATAGGGACAGTTTTGATAAAAGAAGATAAGTATCAACTGTCTAAAACAGGTTGGTTCCTTTTAAATGACAATATGGCAAAGGTGAATATGAACTTCAACCATGATGTTAACTATAAAGGTCTATTTAATCTGGAAGAAGCCCTCTTGGAAGGCAAACCATCCGGATTGAAATCTTTTGGGGAGTGGCCAACCATATACGAAGCCTTATCAAGTTTACCTGAGCATGTGCAAAAAAGCTGGTTCGGCTTTGATCATTTCTATTCTGATGAATCATTTGAAGCTGCTCTGAAAATTATATTTGATGGTACAAAGAAAGTAAACAGGTTATTAGATGTAGGTGGGAATACAGGAAGATGGGCAACAAAATGTGTTCAATATAATCCATCTGTTGAAGTAACCATTATGGATTTGCCACAACAGCTTGCAATGATGCGTGAACAGACAAAGAATATAGACGGTGCAGACAGAATACATGCATATCCATGTAATTTGTTAGATAAGTCTGTCAAGTTTCCTTCTCCTGCATTTGATGTAATCTGGATGAGCCAGTTCTTGGACTGTTTTTCGGAAGAAGAAGTGACTAGTATATGTAAAAGAGCTGCTGAATCGATGGATGAAAATTCAAGATTATATATTATGGAAACTTTCTGGGACAGACAGAAGTTTGAAACAGCAGCTTATTGTCTTACATTAACAAGCATATATTTTACAGCTCTAGCAAACGGAAACAGTAAAATGTATCATTCATCTGATATGGAAAGATGTGTCAACAATGCCGGTCTTGAAATTGAAGAGATTGTTGACGGATTGGGATTAGGACATTCAATAATGATCTGTAAGAAAAAAAATGGAAATAATTGATTTGATACCACAAAGAGAACCGATAGTTATGGTAGACAAATTTGTCGGTATAACAAACGGTATCTCGGAAACTCAGTTGACAATCAAAAATGACAATATATTTGTGGAAAATGATTGTTTTACTGAATTTGGTCTTATTGAACACATAGCGCAATCAGCTGCAGCAAGAGTAGGATATATTTGCAGAAAAGAAAACAAGCCAATATCGATAGGTTATATAGGAGCTATTTCCAATATGGAAATAGTATTTCTACCGAAAATAAATGACATGTTAGAAACTAGAATTGAAATTCTTCAAGAAGTTTTTAATATTACTCTTATCAAGGCTGAATCTTTTACTGATGGCCGTTTAGCAGCAAGTTGTCAAATGAAAATTTTCTTGAATTCATGAAGAAGAGGAAATATGATTCCACACCGTCCCTAGTGGGTGTAACAAAAGCCAAAGTTCGGTTCAGTGAGGTTGATTCAATGAAAATAGTTTGGCATGGTTCGTATGTAAAATATTTTGAGGATGGAAGAGAAGCATTTGGCCGAGAATATCCAGGCATAGGGTATTTGGATATATATGCCAGCGGATATATGACTCCAATAGTGGATTTACAGATACAGTACTTAAACCCGCTTACAATAGATGATGACATCATAATAGAAACGAAGTATATTCAGACACCTGCAGCTAAGATCTGTTTTGAATACCTGATAAGAAAGTCTGATAGCAATATCATTGTTGCAAGAGGCAGTTCCGTTCAGGTTTTCATAGATAACAATGGAGAAATGTGCTTGAACAATCCTCCGTTTTACGAGAAATGGAAAGAAAAATGGATAAAGTAAAACAAGTATATATAGGACATGACAGTTTGATAACATCTTTAGGAGAAAAGATGCAAACCTTCTATGCATTAGAGCAAAAGGAGTGTGGACTCAGCTATAATGAAAAATATGGAATGATAGTAGGGACTATAAACAGGGCCTTACCTTTAGCATATCAACAAGAGGGATGCACATTCTTTGAATCGCTAGTGATAAATAATACATTAGCAATTATCAATGAATCTCAGTTAGACGTAAAAGACCAAAGGCTTTTAGTCATTTTATCTACGACAAAAGGTAATATCAATAAATTAGAAGAAAATGTCAGTCCAGTCCCAGAAGATGCATTTTTAGGTACAACTGCATTGAAGCTACAAGCATATTTAGGACTTTCAAATTTGCCATTGATTGTTTCCAATGCTTGTATTTCTGGAGTGTCAGCCCTAATCATAGCCAGAGAAATAATACTACAAGGTATATATGACAATATTATCGTAGTCGGCTGTGATACGCTAAGTCCATTTATAACAGAGGGATTTGCTTCATTTAAGTCTATTAGTTCAAAACCTTGTAGACCATATGATAAGAATCGTGATGGGCTATGTCTGGGAGAAGCATGTGGGGCTATACTCTTAACATCAGATAAAAGTCAAGCCAGGCGCCCATATTTGTATCTTAACGGCGGTGCAATAACCAATGATGCAAATCATATATCTGGTCCGTCAAGAACCGGTGACGGATTGTATTTAGCTATTGAAAGGGCATTAAGCGAAGCCAACCTCGATAAAAATGATATAGGTTTTATAAACGCACATGGCACTTCAACTGTATATAATGATGAAATGGAGAGTAAGGCTATTGCTTTGGCAGGACTTACTGATAAGCCTATAAATAGTTTTAAGTCATATATAGGCCATACTTTAGGTGCTTCAGGCGTGGTAGAAACCATACTGTGCATTCAAGAACTTCTAACAAAAAGAGTTTTTGCAACTTTAGGATTCGAGGAACTTGGAACTTCATGTACCATAAGCGTAAGTTCTAATGAACAGACGTTTACAAAAGAGGCATTTATAAAAACGGCTTCCGGATTTGGTGGATGCAATGCTGCCATTGCTGTTTCTTCTGAATGCTATAAAGGTATCCATCCAAACTATGATATTCATGTAAAAGAAGTATGTCATTACAGCTTGCCAGTTTCATGTGAAGCATTTCATGATTTTATTAGGGCAGAATACAAGAAGTTAGGTGAGACCAACATGAAATTTTATAAGATGAGTGATTTATGTAAGGCTGCATATGTTTCTATGGCAAATCTGTTGGAACAGTATTCATTGAATCAATATTCGTCAGAAGATATATCCATAGTTCTAGCAAACAGGTCTTCGTCTCTTGATGCGGATATAGAGCACCAGAAAGTCATCAATAAGCATTCAGAAGAAGGGGCTTCTCCTGCAATCTTTGTATATACCTTACCAAATGTTGTTAATGGAGAACTGTGTATTCGCCATAAGATAAAAGGGAATAACACATTCTTTGTTGAAGATAAAGACAATGGAACCGCAGAAAAATATGCGAAGCTATTGATTGAAACAGGAAAGGCAAAGGCTGTCATTTGTGGATGGTGTGAAAAGTTAAGTGAAAAGTATGAAGTAAATTTGAAATTATTAATTAGAGAAAAATAAATAATTATGGAACAACTAGTAAAAGAACTCAAACAGCATTTGATTGAGGAATTAAATTTAGAAGAAATAACTGTTGAAGATATTGATACAGATGCACCATTATTTGGTGATGGATTAGGACTGGATTCAATAGATGCATTGGAAGTAATACTCATACTTGAAAAGTATTATGGTGTTAAATTGTCCAATTCAGCAGAAGCCAAACCTATCTTTTACTCTGTACGAACACTTGCTGAATACATTGAGAAAAACAAGAAATAAAATATTATAATGAGCATTGTAGTTAGCGGCTTAGGTATAGTTTCTTCACTAGGCATTGGAGTAGAAGAAAACTTATCACAATTATATTCAGGACAAAGTGGTATATCTCTTTGTCCTGAAATACTAATAACCAACAATAAATTACCTGTTGGTGAAATAAGATATTCAAACGAACAACTAAAAGAAAAACTAGGTATATCAGCAAATAAAGTAATATCTAGAACAGCATTATTGGGAATGCTTGCCGTTAAAGAAGCCATTATAGACTCACAAATAGATGTGACCAGTTATAAAATTGGTCTAATATCATCGACTTCTGTAGGTGGTATGGATCAAACAGAAATATTCTTTAAAGATTATATTAAAGACAATACTAAAGGTGATTTAAGGCAAGTACTCATGCACGATTGTGCAGCTTCAACTAAAGCGATATGCAATTATTGTAACATTAATGGTTATTCAACGACTATCAGTACAGCATGCTCTTCATCAGCCAATGCTATAATAAAAGGATATAACTTATTAAAGCATGGTGTATTGGATGCAGTTATTGTAGGAGGTTGCGATGCTTTAAGTGCATTTACTTTGAACGGTTTTAAATCCCTTATGATATTAGACAAAGAACTATGTAAGCCGTTTGATGAAAGAAGAGCCGGACTTAATCTTGGCGAAGGTGCTGGATACATTGTTCTTCAAAGAGAAGAAGACTGTAATAAAAAGTACTGCCGTCTTTCTGGATTTGCCAATACGAATGATGCATTCCATCAAACGGCATCATCAGAAAATGGCGAAGGTGCTTATCTTGCTATGAATAAAGCACTATCGATGGCAGGTTTACACCCGGAATCGATAGATTATATAAATGCTCATGGTACAGGTACACCGAATAACGACTTAACGGAATCAATAGCTATATCACGCATATTTAATCAGAAAATGCCTCTAATATGCTCCACAAAGTCTTATACAGGACATACATTAGCAGCATCGGGAGGTATAGAAGCTGTATTTTCCATATTATCAATTAAGGAAGGTTTTGTACCTGAATCACTTAATTTTGCTGTGCCAATGCATAATGGAGTAATACCAAATACAAGCCTTCATAGACAAGAAATAAAAACTGTTCTCTCTAATTCTTTTGGATTTGGAGGTAATTGTTCAACTTTAATATTCTCTAAGCAATAATGAGTTGTTATGTAAAAAATATAATTGCTGATGATGATGTTATATCAGATATCAAGGCATTAATCCCTGAAGCTGCCGTGAGGAGACGAATGTCTCGTATCTTAAAAATGGCTGTTACAACTGCTGTAGAATGTTGTGGCAATATTGATAATATTAAAGAAATTGACAGCATAGTAACAGCAACCGGATACGGATGTTTGGCAGACAGCGAAAGATTCCTGAGAAATGTAATAGAGAATAATGAGGAGCTATTAAATCCGACACCCTTTATCCAATCTACATTTAACACGGTAGGAGGCCAAATTGCCTTACTTTCAAAGAACCATTGTGAGAATATTACATATGTAAACAGATCTCACAGTTTTGAGGATGCATTACTAGATGCATATTTGCAGATAGGCATTGAGGGAAAAGAAAGAATATTACTAGGAACTTTTGATGAAATAACTGAAAGTTCCAACAATATATTAGAACGACTAGGGGCTTTTCATAAGGGACAAAAGAATGGAGAAGGTGCTATTTTCATGGAATTGACATCAAATTATACAGAGGCATGTAAAATAAAAATTGAGCACATTGAGTTTTCAAGTAATGTACTCAGTCAGGATGAATGTATCAATCGATATGCCAAATCTAAAGAAGAAAAAATCGTCTATAACAATTTTACGGAATATGGTATTTATCCAACTGTTTCTGCACGAATATTCTATGAGTTCACCAAGGATTTGGAGAGAGATGAAGAAATGATATTTTGCAATAATTATCTTGGTATGAGTTCCTCAATAATTATAGTGAAAGGAGTGTAATATGCTTATTATAATAATTTCCTTTATCTTGCTATTCTTTGTATGGGCTTCCGCTGATATAAGAAGTGGAATATACTTAAGATGTATTTGTAGAGGGAGTAGTGTGGAGAAAGCAGTAGCATTAACATTCGATGATGGACCAGATCCTATTCATACCCCCAGAATACTTAATATACTTGAAGAGAATAATATTAAAGCAACTTTCTTCCTTATCGGTTCAAAGATTGAAACATATCCAGAACTAGTAAAGAGGATTTATGAGGAAGGGCATATAATAGGAAATCATACCTTTTCTCATTCTCCATCATATACTCTTTGGAATAGTAACAAAATTTATGAAGATATACGGAAGACAAATGATATTATATATAAAATAACAGGTAAGTTTCCGTTTTTTTTTAGACCACCATTCGGAGTTACCAATCCGCTTATACGAAGAGCAGTAAACAATGGATTTGTATGCATAGGATGGAATATACGCTCATATGATACATTAAAGTTTTTAAAGCGTACTTCTATAAGCAAGAGAATAATACGCAATATAAAGAGTGGTGATATCGTTCTACTACATGATAACAGAGAAGGATCTGATATACTTCTGGAATCAGTTATAGAAGGAATTAAAAAGAAAGGTATTGAAATAGTGCCACTAAATAGACTTATAAATAAAAATGCTTATGAATAGAATAATATGTATTTTAATGTGCTTGGGCATGTTCTTGTCAGTAAATGCACAAGGAAACCAAGGAAATGATAAAGAATTTATAAATGAATTAGAAAGTAAGACATCCAAAATACAAACAATAACCTGTAAATTTACACAAACTCAATCTTTATCTGTTCTGTCAAATAAAGTGTCGAAAAAAGGTGTCTTCTATTATCAAAGGCCAGAACAGATATTACTCTTGTTCAATGACGGAGACTATATAAAGATGACATCAGAAGATTTCCAGATGAAAAATGGAGACAAAATAAACGAGATGAAGGTAGAATCTAATCCAATGCTTCGTGAGCTGAAGAATATATTATCAGCTTGCATGACAGGAGAGGTAATGAATTCTACAAAAGATTTTAATCATGAGTTGAAGAAAGAGGAACTTAAATATACAATTATAATGACGCCTAAAAAAAAGAGAGTAGCATCTAAAATAAAAGAGATTATGCTTGAATTTGACAGGCGAAATATGTGTCTTAATAAGATGAAAATGACACAACCTAATGGTGATTATACACTATATGAATTTTTGGATAAAGAATTTAACAAACAAATTAAACAGTTTGATAAACGATGAATTGGGAAAATAACTTCTACAGAATCAAACATGTTGTTGAAGGAGAGAATGGATTTAAGTGTACTGTTGAAATAATGGAGAAACACCCTATATATGAGGGGCATTTTCCGTTTGAACCCATCGTTCCTGGAGTCTGTACTTTGGCTATTATAAGAAGCTGCTTAAGTGTTTATTCTGATAAGAATATATCTTTCAGTAAAATAAAGGAGTGCAAGTTTATATCAGTTATTAAGCCAAAAGCAGGGCTTTTAATATCAATAGACATTACATTTTTAAAAGAAGATACAATATCAGCTATAGTATATAATAACAACAATACAGTCTTAAAACTAAAAGCAACAATCAAATAATATAAATATGGAATATACTGTATATAAGGACCGGTTAAAGCAGTTAAAGTGTGCTGTTATAATACCTACTTATAATAATGAGAAGACTATAAAGAAAGTTGTTGACAGTGTTAGGGATTACTGTGATGATGTTATTGTTGTCAATGATGGTTCTACAGATCATACATCTGCAATACTCGGTGAGTATTCCGGAATACAGTATATCTCATATAAAGAAAATAAAGGGAAAGGATATGCCTTATTAACTGGTCTGAGATATGCTACAGAGAAAGGATTTGATTATGCTATCACTTTGGATTCTGATGGCCAACACTTTGCAGATGATATCCCAACCTTTATAGATAGAATTGAGAAAAAGCCTGGAAGCATTCTGATAGGGGCTAGAAACCTAAGGGCAGATAATATGCCTGGCAAGAATACATTCGCCAATAAATTTTCTAATTTCTGGTATAAGATAGAAACAGGAAATACACTTCAGGACACACAGTCCGGTTTCAGATTATATCCATTAAAATTGATAAAAGGAATACATTTACTGACGCGTAAATATGAATTTGAGGTAGAGATTATTGTACGAGCAGCATGGAAAGGCATTAACGTTGAAAATGTACCTATCAATGTTTACTATCCACCTAAAGAAGAAAGAGTTTCCCATTTTAGGCCATTAAGAGACTTTACTAGAATTAGTATATTGAATACTTTTCTGGTCATTTATGCATTGCTTTTCTACTATCCTTGGAAATGCTTGAAGTTTCTGACAAAAGAGAATATAAAGAAAGTTATTAAAGAGCAGATTATAAATAATAAGGAAAGCAATATGAGATTATCCATGTCAATCGGCTGGGGTATTTTCTGCGGTATAATACCGATATGGGGCTATCAGATGATATTTGCTGCAATATCAGCTCATATCTTCAAACTAAATAAGGTTATAGCACTAATGTTTTCGAATATAAGCATACCACCTATGATACCTTTCATCCTATATGGAAGTATGAAAATAGGATATGTCATTTATCCTTCAGATACAAAAATATCTTTTGATAACATTACATTCGAGAGTGCCTATACATCCTTATTTCAATATATTGTAGGAAGTATATTATTGGCTATCGTATCAGGATTAGCACTTTTCATTTTGAGTTACTTAGTTTTGGCAATAATAAGAAAAAAATAGAACGCATGTATAATATATTCATTCATATATATGACTGGTTTGAGAAACGACGTATTCTTCTTTATATTCTATTAATTCTTATAATTGGGGCAAGTGGTTTTTATGCTTCACAAATAAAGCTGCAAGAGAATATCTCCAGTTTTTTTGATGATGGGGATAAAAATGATAGCAACATTCTAGAGAACTTCAGACTAAAGGACAGAATACTGGTTATGGTTTCCGGTTCGGAACCTGATGAAATGGTTGAAACGGCTTCATCCTTTTCAGACAGCATACAGCCTCTTATTAGTAGGGGACTGGTTAATGCAGTAATAACTGGTGTGAATCAGGAAATAATAAATAACAGCTCAGATTTTATTTACAAATACCTGCCTATCTTTCTTGAAGAGAATGATTATATCCGAATAGAGAATGATTTAGCGGACAGTTGTATAGAAAAATCCTTGAACCGATATTACACCTTGCTGACATCCCCATCTGGCTTTGCTTTAAGTGATATTCTGCACAAAGATCCCCTTAATCTTGGGACTCATATGTTGAAAAAGTTTGAGCGATTCAGTGTTGATTTCGATTACGAGATTTACGATGATTATATCTTTAATAAAGATATGACGACACTATATATGTATTTGGAGCCTACAAAAAGTATGACGAATACAGGTGAAAATGAGGAACTCGTAAGAGAACTTGAAAAAAAATGCAATCAACTTTCAAATGACCAGATTAAAGTTGAATGTATAGGAGGGCCAATAGTAGCAGTGGGAAATGCAAGACAGATAAAGAATGATACAGTACTAACTTTATCTCTTGCATTTATAATAATTCTCCCTTTACTTTATCTGAGTTTCAGAAATAAATTAAGTCTTTTATTCATTATATTGCCACCAATTTTTGGAGCAATATTAGCACTGGCCATTATATCTGTAACGAAAAGTTCTATATCTGCAATAGCAATTGGAGCAGGAGCTGTTGTATTAGGTATTTCATTAAGTTACTCCATACATATAATATCACATAACAATCATATTAAAAATCCAAGAGATATTATAAGGGATTTGGCTTATCCTCTTACTGTAGGTTGTTTTACAACCATAGGAGCATTTATAGCTTTAATGTTCACAGATTCGTCTTTACTGCAAGACATGGGGCTTTTTGCATCATTAACGCTTATTGGAACAACTGTATTCAGTCTGGTCTTTTTACCGCATTTCCTTAGATTTAACAATAATAATAAAACCAGTAAGCTATTAAAAGGAATTGAAAAATATAATGGTTATGCTTTCGAGAAAAACAGATATATAATAATCGGGGTTGCTGTTGCCACAATTATATGCCTTTTTCATTACAACAAGGTAGAATTTGACAGTGATATGTCTTCTATCAATTTTGAAAGCCCTTCCATCAAGGAAGCAGAAAAAAAAGCCACATCTATATTGGGAGACAGCAAACAACAAATATATATCGTAACAAGTGGAAATGATCATAAAGAAGTAATAAAAGCATATACACAACTTCATGAGCTGTATGAATCCTTAAAGAACGAGGACTGCATAGATAAATATACAGATATAAAGGACTTCATCATTGATGATGAAGTTCAAAGGGCTCGTATATCTAAATGGTCACAATTTTGGGAAAAGAGAGCCGATGAGAGTATGACCAAGGTCATCAAAGCTGGAGAGTCATTCGGTTTTAATGAGACTGCTTTCGATGAACTAAAGAAAACCCTGAGTCAACATTATGAAGTTTGTGATTATAATATGCATGATTGCGGCAAATCAATACTTGACGATTGGATATATACATCTTCTTCATCTCTTACTTTGATAAGTAAAATTTCTATACAACAGAAAAATAAGGACAAAGTTTATAAGGAAATAAGCAATATTGAAAATACAACAATTATTGACAGGGCATATTTTTCTTCTAAAATGATAGAAACAACTAGTAATGATTTTAATTTTATACTACTGGTAACATCATTTTTAGTATTCTTTACCTTACTCGTTACTTACGGAAGAATAGAAATAGCCATACTTACATTCTTACCTATGTGCATAAGCTGGATAATAATATTAGGTATCATGTCCTTATTAAATATAAAGTTTAATATAGTAAATATCATATTGGCAACATTTATCTTTGGTATAGGAGATGATTTCAGTATATTCACTATGGATGGTTTGCTGAACAAGTATAAGAATGGAAGCAAACTATTCGAGGCTCATAAGTCTGCTATATTCTTCTCGGCACTGACTACTGTCATAGGAATGGGGGTTCTTGTTTTTGCAAAGCATCCAGCTCTTCAATCAATTGGTGCAATTTCAGTCCTTGGTTTGTGTATAGTTGTTATTGTTTCTTATACAGTCCAACCGTATTTATTTAATTTACTGATTTTAAGACCAACTCAACGAGGAGGACAACCTTACACTATATTATCATGCATTAATACTATATATGCGTTCTTGTATTTTACAATAGGATGTATAGTCCTTAATGCAATTTATGTTCTCCTTAAATTTACATTTATTAGTGATAAACGCAAGCGGAGTGTATTCCATTATATAATCTATTATTTTATTAAGATATTCCTTAAGTCAATGTATATGGTGAATACGAAATACCAGAATATTAAGGAAATTGACTTTAACAAACCTTCTGTAATAATATCAAACCACCAATCATTTGTAGATATATTGATACTTCTATCTCTATCACCAAAGATTGTCATGGTAACTAAAGGATGGGTATGGAAATCACCGGTATTTGGCCGTATTGTCCAATATGCAGGTTTCTATACGATAGAAGAAGGTTATGAAAAACTGGTTGATTCTTTATATCCTCTAGTTAAAGAAGGCTACTCTATTGTTGTTTTCCCGGAAGGAACACGTTCCGACGATTGTGAAATAAAGCGTTTCCATAAGGGTGCTTTCTATTTGGCAGAGAAACTTCAATTAGAGATAAAACCTTTGGTAATTTACGGAACTGGGCTAATTTCCTCAAAAAAACAGCCGTTCTATATTAAAAAAGGAGAAATAATAGCCAAAGTTATCCCTAATTCAACATATTCAGAATTATCAAGCAATACAACCTATCAGGAGAAAACCAAATATTACAGAAAACTATTCCTGCATGAATATGACACCCTTAAGGAACAATATAATAGGGCAACAAACAATTATTATAAAAAACTGCTTATAAAGAACTATATATACAAAGGCCCTGTTTTGGAATGGTATATGAGAATTAAATGTAAGATGGATGGATATTATAACTTTTGGGATAGGAAACTGCCACGTGAAGCAAGGATAGTCGATGTTGGATGTGGATATGGACAGTTATGTTTCATGTTGGGACTTCTTTCTCCCAAACGTGAAATAATAGGTATCGACTACGATTCAGACAAGATAGAACTGGCAAATAATAGTTTCCTAGCAAACGGTAAAATCCGTTTTAGCCAAGGTAATATGCAGGATATTATATTGCCGGAATCGGATGCTTTTATATTTAATGACTCATTGCATTACGTCACCCCATCATGTCAGGAAAGGATATTGTGCCATTGCGCTTCAAGACTCAATCCCAATGGAGTAATATTGATAAGGGAAGGAGATTCTTCGAAGAAGACTGAACATAAGACTATTATTAAATCAGAAATCTGGTCAACAAGAATAATAAAATTCAATAAGACAGAAGGTCCTCTAAATTTTATTTCTTCTGATTGGATCAGGCAATTCACCAAAAGGTACGATCTGAATTTAAAAATAGAACAATGTGATAGAAAAACCTCTCAAACTATATATATAATAACTAAACCATAAATAATGGATAAATTCGATGTAGTCATAATAGGAGGAGGTCTAGGAGGACTTTCCTGTGGTGCGATACTAAGTAAAGAAGGTCTTAGTGTCTGTATTCTGGAACAACAAAAACATATAGGAGGATGTTTGCAGTCCTTTAAAAGGAAAGGTTATAGCCTTGATACAGGAATGCATTATGTAGGCAGCCTTTCAGAAGGAGACACTATGTATCAATATTTCAAATACTTTGGAATACTTGACAAGATTAGATACCAGAAACTTGACACAGATGGTTTTGATGTGATAAATCTTGGTAAAGGAAAAGAATATAGTCATGCTATAGGTTATGACAGATTCATAGATACTTTATCACAGAGTTTTCCAGAAGAGAGAGAAGCTATATCAGAGTATGTTTCTATACTGCAACGTATAGGAAAAAATATTAAGCCTGATATACTTAAGAAAGGGCATATATCAAGTGGTGGTGAGGAATATATGGGTATTTCAGCGTATCAGACTATAGATAAACTCTTTAAATCAGACTTGCTGAAGAATGTCATAGCCGGTAATATACCATTGTATGGATATGATAAAAACAAGTCTTCATTGTATGAACATGGAATGATTCATAACTCAAATATAGAGGGGGCTTATAGATTTGTTGGAAATACGCAACACGTAGCCGATGCTTTTTGTGATGTTATAAAAGCAAATGGTGGACAGGTAATATGTGACTCAGAAGTAACAGGTATTGATGTTGAAGGAGGTAAAATAAATAGTGTGGAGATTAACAATGAAACAATCATTGAAACCAAAAATGTCATATCTGCCATTCATCCTGTATTAACCATGTCTCTATTGAGGAATAACACGGTCATTAAAAAAGCATTTATGACTAGGGTAAATTCATTGGAGAACTCTTTCGGATTATTTACGACTTATCTTCTTTTAAAGCCAAATACATTCAAGTATATAAATAGGAATTACTATCTGTACAATTCTCCTGATGTATGGAATAAGTTTGCTGATTATAAGTCTTGTAACATACCGGTTATATTGTTTTCATGCCAGAATAATGGGGACAGTGAGTATGCTTCAGTTATAACACTGATGACACCTATGGACTTCAGTTCATTATCAAAATGGGAAGATTCTAAAGTAGGGCAAAGACCAGCAGAATATATAGAATTCAAAGAGCGATATACAAACGCTATGATAGAATTTGTATCAAAATATTTCCACGGTCTAAAATCCTGTATACAGTATATATATTCAACGACTCCCTTAAGTTACAAGGATTATAACTCGATGCCGCAAGGCAGTGCATATGGAATAATTAAAGATTTTAACAATCCTATGATAACCCATTTATCACCGAGGACAAAAATAAATAATTTATATTTGACAGGACAAAACCTGAATGTCCACGGATGTCTTGGAACAACAGTCTCGGCTGCTGTAACTTGTAGCGAAATCATAGGAAAGGAATATTTGGCAAAAAAAATTGGCAATGAATAAAACAGGCGTATATAGTAAAGTATTAAAAAGGATAGTTTTTACCATTATGGTGATTCTCCTTCTTACGGTTTTAATACCGGTAACAGTAGGTATATACTACTTTAACAAGGCTGATTTCAAATGCCCGAATGATAGTATATATCCAGAGAAGTATCATGTTAAATCTGTAGGTGACTCTATAAAGTATATTGAGTATGACCTGTTGCATAGAAATAAATATGGATTATGGGAAGTGTATATAAGTGGTTCTCCTTTAGAAAGAGGAACAAAATATGGAGTATTAACAAAAGACTTACTGCAATATCAAGAGAATGTTTTTGTAGAGCAGATTAAAGAAATTATACCATCTGACTTCTATTTCAGTTTCCTACATAAACTTATAGCTATATTCAATTGGGATATGGCCAGCTATATACCTGAGGAATATAGAAAAGAGATATATGCAATCTCTCAATCATGTAGCCATGAATTTGACTCTTTTGGAACACCATATGAGAGGCAATTGAATTATCATGCTGCACATGATATAGGGCATACTATGCAGGAATATATGCTTGTTGGTTGTAGTTCATTTGCTACTTGGAATGAGAACACTTCTGATTCAACTTTACTGATAGGACGAAATTTTGACTTCTACGTAAACGATAAATTTGCAAGAAACAAAATAATCCTCTTTATGGAACCAGAAAAGGGGTATAAGTTTGTTTCTGTATCTTGGCCTGGAATGATGGGAGTTGTATCCGGTATGAATGATAAAGGTCTCACTGTAACCATCAATGCAGCAAAGGGAGCAATACCGGTTACATCAGCAATGCCAATATCCTTACTGGTGAGAGAAATACTACAGAATGCAAAAACAATAGAAGAGGCTTATCAGATAGCTCAGATCCATAAAACTTTTGTATCAGAATCGATACTTATAGGTTCTGCTATTGACAGAAGTGCCGCAATTATAGAGAAGACGCCAAGCAAAACGTCACTTTATAAAGAATCTGATAATGAAATAATTTGTACGAATCATTTTCAATCTAAAGAGTTTATGAATGATTCCTACAATATAGAAAATATCAACAATTCAGACAGCAAATACAGATATGATAGGATTTCTGAACTAATAAGAGAATCAATACCATTGTCTCCAGATAAGGTCGCCACAATTTTGAGAGACAGAAGAGGTTTAAACAATAAAGATATTGGACTGACCAATCAGAAATCTATTAATCAATCAATAGCACACCATTCTGTAATCTTTAAACCGGAAGAATTAAAGATATGGGTATCAACAGAACCGTGGCAAAGTGGTGCATTCTTATGTTACGATTTAAAAGAGATCTTCGACAACCCTAATAGACTTGTTGAGAGTAATGACAAGCAGCTAACGATTCCTGCTGATACTTTATTTTTAGAAAACGATTACCAGAATATATTGGACTATAGAAAGCAATTTAAGAAAATCAGGGAAAGTATAAATAGCGGGTTGGCAATCCCTGTTCAGGAGATACATAGTTTTATAGAGCTTAATCCAAATTATTATGAGGTCTACAATATTATTGGAGATTACTATAATGAAATTAACGATATTAGAAAAGCGGTAGAATATTGGAAAAAATCTCTTGATTGTGAGATACCCTCTGTTTATGAATCAAATAAAATAAGAAATAAAATAAAAGATTATGATAAAGAATAGTACATTACATTATTCATCTGAATCTGATATAATCAGATTTCAAGAAGAAAGACTAAAGGAAACATTGGAGTACCTATCACAGAATTCTCCATTTTATAAGAGAATGTTTAAGGAAAATAATATAGACATCAGCCAAATAAAACATTTGTCAGATCTTCAAAAATTACCTGTTACAACGAAAGAGGACTTACAGAAACGTAACAATGAGTTTATCTGTATAGATAAAGAAAGTATAATAGATTACGTTACAACATCAGGAACATTGGGAGAGCCAGTAACTTTTGCTCTGTCCAATAATGATTTAGACCGACTGGCCTATAATGAAGCCAGTTCCTTTACCATGGCAGGTTGCAAGAAAGGTGATATCATACAATTGATGACGACAATAGACAGAAGGTTTATGGCCGGACTTGCATACTTCTTAGGTGCGCGAGAACTAGGTTGTGGTATAATTCGTGTTGGAAACGGTATTCCAGAACTGCAATGGGATACTATACAAAGAGTTTCTCCAAATGTATGTATCGTAGTACCGTCATTCTTGATGAAACTAATCAAATATGCCGAAGAGAATGGAATTGACTATAATAACTCTTCATTAAAAAAGGCTATCTGTATAGGAGAAGCCTTAAGAACACCAACAGGCGAATACACTACGTTAGGGAAAAAAATATCAGAAAAATGGCCTAATCTGGAGCTGTTCTCAACATATGCTTCTACAGAAATGCAATCCTCATATACTGAATGTCAAGAACACAGTGGATGTCATATCCCTACAGATCTCATATTGGTTGAAATGCTTGATGATAATAATAATCCTGTTCCTGATGGCCAACCGGGAGAGGTTACGATTACGACACTTGGAGTTGAAGCAATGCCTTTATTGCGTTTTAAGACTGGGGATATATGTATAAAACAAAGTAGCAAATGCTCATGTGGTCGCAATAGTGCAAGATTAAGTTCCGTTATAGGAAGAAGAGGACAGATGATTAAATTTAAGGGAACAACTTTATATCCTCCTGCATTATTTGATATTTTGGACAATATACCTGAGGTAGAGAACTATCTTGTTGAAGTTTTTACCAATACACTTGGTACAGACCAAATTCAAATTAAAATAGGAAGCAAGAATCAGAATGATGCATTTATCAAGCAGATAAAAGATGTTTTCCGCTCAAAAGTAAGGGTTGCACCAGATATATGTTTTGTTCCGGTTGAACTCATAGCAAGACAACAACATCCTGAAATGAGCCGAAAACCTATTAAGTTTTTTGATTTGAGAAATAATTAGTATATTTGTATATCTTATAATTAACTCATAATTAATAATTTAATTTTTTAAAGTTATGAAGAAGAAAATTTTATTCTCACTCCTGCTTTTATTTAGCATATTGGTAGTTAATGCAAAAAGTACAGAATCTGTATATGTTTACGGGGTTGATTATTCTTCTGTAAAAGTATATGGTGCCGAAGAAACAGAAGACCAGTTTAAAAATGCATTCGAAGGCATAAATCTTCTGTTAATGAATGAAGCAAAAAAATATGATTTCACTGATATAGTAGGTGAAAACAATAAATTAAAACTAGAAATGATTCTTAATTCTACTAAAGAGTGTGATTTTTCTAATATTAAGACTCTGGATAAAGATATTGAACCAATAAATATAGCTGAAAAAATAAAGAATTATCCAATAAAGGAGACATCAGGAGAAGGATTTATTGTTATAGCTACCTTATTGGATAAATCAGCAAATAAAGCAACCTATAAAGTCGTTCTTTTTGATGTTGAAACAAGAGAGATATTAAAGGAAGAAGAATTCACAAGTAAAGCAGGAGGCTTTGGTTTGAGAAACTTCTGGGCTAAAACAATATACTCATTAACTAAGAAGTTTGAGTTTGATAAAAAGAAATAATATAAGAAAGGGTTATCAAGAACCACCATAGACCATATTGGATATAGTTTATGGTGGTTCTTATACTTACATTACATATTATTAAAATTGTTGGATTTTTAGTTTTCTATATTATCTAAAGTTTTTAAATACGAAAATATCTCTTGTGCTTGCGAAGTCGTGAACATCTCTCCAGCGTATGGATATAATTTTATTGATTCATTATCTTGTTCTTGTATTGTGCGACCATTAATCTCATTATTCAAAATTGGATATAGGTCATACCACTCAACCGGACAAAACTCGTATTCAGGATACCTGGCTCCTGAATCCTCTCCACGATAAGAACCAACAGTGTAACATTCTATCACTTTTAAGAATACTATGGAGTCATCAATATTTTCAAGTTTAATAGCAGGCATAATAATTAAGGATAAACTCGTTAAATATAACCATTACAGAGAATAAAAGAATAATAATCTAAAGAGAAGATAAACTTATGAACTGGTTAAATTCTTTTAAGTATATCTGCCCATTTTTGGTAGTGACTGAACACTAATTCTACATTTTTGTCCTTAGGTAGTGTTGAAAGTTTAGAGATACCACTATAAACCAAATCTCTACATTCACTAAACTCTAAACTATCAAATTTATCATTTATAATTTCCAGATTATTGATTAAGGACAGTAGCTCCTTTTTATAATTTTCTTCTTCAGAGCAAGACAGATTATTATGAATCAAGTATGAAAGTCTATTGAAAGTTTCATTGATTTTATTCTTATACTTTTGCTTGAATTTCTTCATGCCTACACCATTTATGTCATTTAGCATAATAAATAGTTCTTCCTTGATTTTCAAAGCCTGATGCGTTTCCCCTCGTTTGTACAAATCGGAGCATTCATCTAACGACAAGTCTATTAATTTACTTATTGCATATCGTTTTATTAATGTCACTTTTTCTGAATCAGAATTGAGAGTCACTAAAAATCTTTTCAGCTCTGATATATCCATTAATTTAATTTCAGTAAATGTAGATAGGACATCAGAAACCATATATATCTGCTGAAGTAACTTTGATTTTGATGCGCATGGATTAATGCGTAAGAATTCAGGAAGTAATAATCTACAATACTCATATTCCTTATAGAAATCAAAGCTATCAATGGATAAGTATATGGCTCTTTTTATTTCTGTAATTTTTTGATTGATAGCAATATTAAAAGATGAAATATCGTGTTTTAAAGAAATGGTATTTTCTATAAGTGTTTTATCACGCTTATCCTGCTCCTCACCTTGTTCAAGAGAAGGATTACTGGTTACATGCCAACCGGAGCAAAATACACAATAATAGCTACGAACAGGAGCTTTGCCAGATTCTTCTAAAATAATTTCCTGATTGAATCGAATGAAGTTATCGGCATTCTTCTTTTCTTCAAATAGCATCTTATGTTTTCGGCATCCAAGACAATATATCCTATTTTTATTGGGTTTCATAAATAATAATATACATGGTACGTATCAAACAAGTTATAATACTATAATAACTATATTGATATATACATTAAAGTTAAAAATATTTCTTTATGTGGCGGAGGAATGGGGTGGGTTCCTTGTCGATAGAGTAAGGGTTTCCCCATTTGGAGATTCCGGACACGGATTCGGCGTATGTGATGTGCAGGCGTTTCTTTGCCCTGGTCATGGCCACATAGAAAAGTCTTGCGGATTCTCTGATTTCCTCAGGAGTCTTCTTGTCAAAGAACGGATAGACACCATCGGTTGCCTCGAAGATGATCACGTTCTCAAACTCCAGACCTTTTGCCTTGTGGACTGTAGAGACGAACACCTTTTCTGTTATACATGAGCTGTCACACAGGTCAGCCTCTCGGTAGGTCGTTATATCGAGAAGGTGGGCTGAAAGCTGCTCCTTCAGGCTCGGAGTCTTCTCCGGAGAGATTACATCGTTACGGAGGAAACTGAAGATGTACTGCATCTTTGGGTTCGCCGCTATCCAGTCTTTCTGTATGAATGTGCCGTACAGTTGCTCCAGCTCGTCAACAAGCAGAGGAGATTCAAACGATCTCTGGTAGAGACGGCTGAGTGTGCCGTGATAGATGTCGGCATAGGCTCTACGGAACAGCTCGGCCACGGCAGAGTTGTTCTGAAGGCAGTCGATGTGCTGCTGCATGTTGGCAGCAAAGACACCCAGGAAGTGGTCAAGCACTGACAAGGTAGCGATGACGTCATCATCGGCAAGATGTGAGTTCTCACCTTCGAGGCCAAAGACCTCCAGCAGGGATTTGAGCTTGTAGGACTTCAAGCGTGGAGCCATGATACGTGCCACCCTGAGAGTATCGAAATACAGAGGATGAACGGTAAAGAAAGAGAAGAAGCCGCAATATTTACGGAGATTGTAGTCAAGAATATAACAGTCATATTCCACGTTCTGGCCGATAAGGGTACAGTCACCCACAAAGTCCATAAACGCACACAGGCCGGTCCTACGGTCAACCTTTTCCGCACGCTCATATTCCTGAAGAAGAGGATTAACGATGCCTCCGAGCATGGCCGGTATCGGCTTGTCTGTGTGAAGGATGATGTTGAAGCGAGCAATAATCTTCCCGGCATTCACCTTGATGGCCGCAATCTGCACGATGTCATCCTCAAAGACATTCAAGCCCGTGGTTTCCGTATCAAAGATAACGTATTCGCCCTAGCAACATCTGTAAAGCTCCAGCATGTATGAGCTGCGTGTGTAGTTTAGAAAATCTGACGGCAGCAGGTAGTTGTCACGGAGATGCTTCACGAAGCGGCGTGCCTCGGAGTCTTCATTGAAAATACCTGTCCCAGCCAGGATCTTTGACCAAGCCATCATGTTCGAATCCATGTACACCACCTGCAGATGGGCGAAAAGCAGCTGAGCCTGACGGGTAGTGAAAAGGTCTGTTCCGGAAATCTTGAAGTGAGGGATATTGCGGTCGGAGAGTTCACAGGATATCTGGTCGGCATCCTTATTCCAGGGCACAAGAACAGCCACCCTTTCAGCAGGATACAAGGTACAGAAATTACCAACACTTTCAGCCACAAGCCTTACTTCAGCATCCTTATCAGGAGCGGACAAGATGCAGAGAGAATCCTGTCCGGCTTCAGTAAGATTGTTCGTCTTGGGCAGGAAATGAGGGTCAACATCAAGCTCCATGTTGGCGTATGTATTGAAGACATCCAAGAGATATTTCGGGGAACGATAATTGAAATACAGGCGGTGCATATTCTCTCCACAGCGTTCACGCAACCATTCAAGAGTTGCGAGCTTAGCACCTATGAATGAGAAGATTGCCTGCTGCTCGTCACCGAGATAAAGAGTCACGTTGTCCTTAGAATGGTCAGTAAACAGATCGATGATTCCGAACTGAAAAGGGGAGAGGTCCTGAACCTCGTCAATCTGAATCCAGGAATATTTCTTCAGCTTGTCCTGATGCTGTGAAGCGTGGATATAGGTCAGGATAAGCAGGTCATCAAAGTCAACCAGGTTCCTTTCTTCCTTGTACTGTTGGTATTTTCTTGCAAACTTGAACTGCTGGAGGCAGTCATCCAAATATTTTGAAGGCTGACCAGAAGTATCTACTTTCGGAAAAACAGTACCGTTGTAGAGTCCGGCAAAGTTCTCCATCGTGTAGTCAAGGGACACCAGCTTGAACAGCGTCTTATAGTCAAAGGTGCGGAACAGGTCGGTGTGCATCAGGAACTCCTTAGGGCATCCGTTGGCAATCATATAGCCAAGGTGCTGCAGCTTGATGGTATTGGTAAGGACACGCTTGTAGCCATTGCTGGCATAGGAGCCTTCTTTCCAGCCGAAAATGGAAGCCATAATGGACAAAGATTCCTGCTCGTCTATGACGGTGGTATCACGTGCCACCACATTGTTGTCAAAGAGGTAGTGCGAACAGAAACGGTGTACGTTTCCGACAAACAGGCTCATATCTCCTGAGGTTTGCAGTCTTTCGAGTATTCGGGAGCGCATACCTCTGGCCGCCCTGTTAGTGAAGGTCAGGCAGAGCATGTCATCCAGCGACACACCGCATGAGAGGGCACGAACCACCCTTTCGGCAAGGATATCCGTCTTGCCGCATCCCGGAGGAGCCAGAACCAGGTGATAACCGCTGTCGAGGGTGATCACTTTCTTCTGGAACTCGTCATTCTCATACTTTTTGTCGAAGGTGTATACCGGGTATTCGTAATATGGGAACTCGTTCGATGATTCCGGCAACATGGCAGACATATCTTCTGGTATCATAGGCTACAACTGTTTAAGGATTTCCCGGGCTTCCTTAAGAATCTCTTTCTTGACTTTCCTGCTCAGGAGAATTATCTGAAAAGCTTCCTTCAGCTTTCCTAGCGCAAATATCTTGTTTGCCTTACTCAAGGTCTTTTGAGAGTTTAAGGTAAAGGAAGCGAACATAGGATATTTACGGGCAATATCTTCAATGGTAACATATCTGTTTTCCTTCAACTCCGGATAAAGAATGCGCACAAAGACCTCTTTACCGGCCTTTTGAAGCAGGTAATTCACCTCAGTATCCATATTTTCCATCAGTTTATCCATACCCATATCTCGTTTTAAGATTCATGTTCTTCATCGGTCAATGCAGAAGGTTCTTCTTCGGAAGCGGTATCATCCGGCATGTCTTGTATCCTTTTACGCCAGAACGCCCAGTTCCTTTCTTCTTCCTGCCTTCTTTTTTCGACCCTTTCCTCTTCTTTCTTCTTCTCGTATTCTGTAAGATGCTTCTCACAACCACATTGAGACATCTTCTGCTCTATAAAACGCTCGATTTCCTCCCTGAAAATTTTGGGAACCCGTATCACACACGTCTCATAACCTTCATATTTGGATTTTCTACCTGAATTGTACCGGTATCCTCCTTTCTTCTTCCGCTTCAAGTCCTTTACTTTAAGCTGAAGACGGTCATAGCGTGCCCTCAATCTTGCATCCCTTATATCATTCAAAGAATCAATGCGGTCAAGGTTCAGCTTGTCAAGAATATCTTTCATTTCTCTTTCAGCCTCCTGAATCTTACCATCCAGGTCAAGCAGTCTCATTTTATGGTCAAATGCAGTCATACGATAGGGTTTGATTAATGTACGGATTCCGTTACGGAATCCGTACTATATTGATAAAAGTATTCGTATCCTACAAAAATAGATGAAAGAAGCTATTTTTGCAAAAAATTCAGAAGTCAAAAGACAGTTGTAATTCTCCGGCACTCATGGCCTTCCGGTTTTTCAATGACTCTTGTACCCGGAGAACGAGATTCGTATGTCCAGCTTCAAGAACCGTGAATGTAGGCAGCCAGACATTGGCCACACGCACAAGATTGAGCTGATAGCTACGCCAATGCTCCAGTGTGAGTGTATTCATCCAGGCAATTTCACCAGGAACGGAGTTCATCAGCATGTTGATGGCAGTCATCTTCACGCAGGTCAGGTCTATATCAGAACCGTAACAGAAGATACGGTCATTCGGATTTGTCCGGCTCAAACTCTTGACAGCGGACAGCAACATTCTACCGGAACCGCATGTAGGGTCATAGACTGACTGACCTGGGCGGATATTGGCACATGTGACAGCGGCCATCAGGTCGGAAACATGCTGTGGCGTGAAGAACTGGCCGTTATGTCCGTGACTTATATGTTCCATAAAAACCTCACCAATTATGTCACGGAACCCTTCAGAATGGTCGGCTACCACCTGCACCATCCGCATGAATATTCTATTCTCCTGTTCATCATACAGTCTGTCAATTTTCGCATAATCCTCTCTGTATTTACCGCATGAAAGGACGAAAAGGAACACATCCAAGAAATCCCTGAATACCTCGGCACTACCGTGAGAACGGCTCAGGCTATCGAACAACGTCATAAATTCTTTGGGTATCATAAAACAAAGCGTTAAAGGGAAACAATAAAGCGAAACCACACCAGCGGACTGCGGCACCCCCGATGGGGTGCCCAATAAACCTAACGGTAGTCACCTGGCCCCATAAAAACCACCTCACCGCTAAACTGCATCCAGCTGATTGAACTGAGGTGGAAATGGCATACGTCCTGCAAAAAATCCTCTATTTCCTCACTGTCCTCCAGAAGAACATCCAAAGAGATTGATATGACCTCACCCGTATTGTGGTCCAGAACGGCCAGTTTCCCATAAGCCCAGTCATTGAATAACGTGGCATGCAAACTGTTATGCCGGGCTATCGGGTAACGGCCATCGGTACAAGGCAGTAAACCTTTAGCTATTATCCACCCCACCACTTCATAACCATCCACCATTTCACAAGCAGCCATCACATTCTTCTTTCCGTCATACAGCATACGATAAAGCGAGAATCCCTCCGGAAGCTCGACCTCTGTCATATCAGATACCGTATAGAGTACAAATTCTTCACCGTTCAACAGCCAAACGTAAAACTCAAAATCATTCAAATTCTTCATACACGACCTATTAATTGTAAAACCTAAAATTATTCTTCAGCGAGATTTAGACCTTTTTTTTAAAAACCTTTGTCTGGGTTTGGTCTTTTGTCCGCTGACTTTTTTTTTAGATTGAGAATCATTCCCCATCTGAGTTTGAGCCTTTTTTACGGCTTAAACAGGTATGGGAAAGTGGAATCAGAAAAGTTTTGAACAAAAAAAATGTTGGGGAGGCATGACGACATCGTTATTTTTTTCAGGGCAAAGGCCGTGGCCGGAACTCTTTCATTTCCACTGACCCTTATAAATTTGCCGTCAAAAAACAAAGGCTCTCCGATGGGGAGTAACGAATTTCTTAGGAGGAAGCGGACAGCAGAAAAGAACAATGAAAGACAATCGGAAAAAGAATGAATAGTAGTAAAAATACACTGAATCGAAAATTTGAAGCGAATAGTCCAGTACTTACTGCAACCACCGGAATGTATCTCATTAAAAATAAAATATTTCATAAAAGGCAGAGACTCATCTCTGAAAAATATAATTTAACAGAAACGACACAAAAAAGCGGTCAAGAAAACCTTGACCGCTCCACCCACGCACATTCCGTAATGGGCTTTGCCAGAGCTCCGCTTGTATATTCCAAATATAGCAAATTAAATCGGTAAAACAAAAAATAGAAAATAAGAAAGTTACAAAAGCATATCTATCCATTATAATTTGTATAAAGAACAAGTAAAGGTAACTCCTATTTAGAATTGCCACTTCATTTTTTATGTTGAAAAAGTATGCTAGGTTCTTATTTGATTAAATCTGTTGCGAACTTGCATGCATCGAATATCTGTCCGTCATAAAAGATGCCTTCCACCGGCGGCAGTGAGGTACGGTCAAAGAAATCTATCTTTCCCGAATGTTCTGATAAGGTATTCTTAATTTGAGCAAGTTCTTTACCCATGTCATTCAATCTTTGATTGACGGAATAACCTTTTAACAGATAATCTTTCCAATACAGTATTTGACCGCCTTCTAAATTGAACGTCTCTGTCACTTTTTACCCTATACCCTACTGAAAGAATCAAGTCAAGGTTATAATATTCAACTTGTCGAGAAACATATCTATCACCTTCTTTTTGAACTGTCGCAAATTTTGCGACAGTTGCCATATCTTTCAATTCCTCTTTTAAGGCATTATTAATATGTTTACCGATTGTTTTTATATCACGACCAAACAACTCGGATAATTATTGGCGATTTAGCCAAACGGTTTCATCTTCCATCCTTACTTCCAGCTTGATAGTTTCGTCCGGCTGGTATAATATGATTTCTCCCTGATCCATATTTCACTCTTAAATGGTGGCAAACTCATCCAGTTCTTTAATTCGCTTTACCATAAATTCAAAGCGTTTCTTTGTCAGTGGTGTAAGTGTGTCGAGGTTCTCACCATCGAAGTCCTCGCCATAGATAAGTGCGTCCACTCCTATACCGTGGTTGTAGTTTTCCCGGATGCAGTTCCGGAGCGTCCAAAGGTTCTCTAGGTTCACCCAGTCTGCTGTGCGCTTTCGGATCTGCCGGAACAACACAATGGCAGAGCGCAAGTAATGTCCCACGTGATCATAATCGTGTAATACGCGCTTGCCAAAATAGTATAGAACTATTTCCTGATTTTCCTCATCCTCTACTACTTGGCAGAGAAAGAAAGGGATATTTTTCAGGTTATTCCAATCTACATATTTCTGTGATGTCATAGATTTTATTTTATTTTTTAATTATACATGAGCTTACATACAAAGTTATGAATATTTGAAAACCAGCAATCTTAGTCTATGAAAAAATCACAGTCGTAAACATCCTCACCTGACGGAAATCTCACCCTGACACAATAATTACCACAAACAATGAATTTATCAGAAACAACAGTTCCGACTTCTCCAGTATTCGGTTCTTTTACCTTGTAACCTGGTATCATCTTTTGAAGTTCAGTTTTCATCTTGTCTGAAGTGAAAACAGTTATATTGCATCCACAATGCTCATAATAGACCAAGCCCATATCCATAGATTTTGTAGACTGTTCAACAATATCCATGATTTCCTGCTTGCTGAGTATAGATTCAGTTTCAAATTGCTGAACTTTTATATCGGGGAATTTTTTTATAAAATCTTCTTTTGTCATAATAAATGTTCTATTAATTAACTATTTGAAATTATAAATATAAAAAATAGCATGCGACTTTTGAATATGCAACAGATTCAAAACCTAAGAATGTACCCGTCAGCATCTTTAAAAGCGTTGCATTGTTCGAGATAATTCCGCGTTGCATCAAAGTCATCACCTTGAATATTGGCACTAAACTGTCTTACACGGGAAATAGCTCTGATAAGGACACTCGGATCATTTCTTCTTGTCAATCTGCGAAGGGCATTAAGATAATCCTCTCTGAATACAGTCGGAATAATAATCTTCGATTGGTCAGCGGCCACCAGTTCCGCATTCATCATGATTCTGGAAATACGGCCATTCCCGTCAGCAAAAGGATGTACCTCACTAATCATAAACAGCATGAAGAGAGATTTTGCAAAGGCATTATCCAAAGCCTGATAAAATTCAAAGCCTTTTCTGAGGGTACCTCTCACAAGTGTACAATCTACAAAATGGGTATCACCGGCATGATTGTTCTGCATTTTGAACATACCTGGATTCTTTTCAGGGCGAGCAGCCATCATCACCCGGTGTCTGTCCTGAAGAATATCTATCAGTTCATCCGATGACGAAGGAACACGTTTCATTTCTCTGCGACTTGCCACAATATGAAATGTACCAAGTACGTCATGAGAATCTGCATTGCGGGCCGGCAGCGGCTGTCCTGTTTCTATGATCTGTCTCGCATCCTCTATTTCAAATTCCGTACCTTCAATATAATTGGAGAAATAGCTCTCGAAAAAGGCAAAATTTCGAAAGGCAGATGTTTCAACATTAGGTTCATCTATAGTTTCAAACGGTTGGTTATGCAATGCCTCAAACAGGACAGCAAAGAGTTTGACACGCTCAGCATCAAACGGTTCACCGATTGCTCTGGCCACAGCACCTGAAGATGTCAATATAGAGACAGGTCTTGTCTGTAGCAATGCACCGATGATGGAATTAAGAGTGTTGAACTCCTCTGCCATACCAAGTTCCTGAGAACATTCTCTTGCCCTGTCCCTGAAATCGTTCAATCCTTTTTCCCCATTCACCTGAAGATGTTTCTCCAAGTAGGTTTCAATATATTCGCGAGGCAGACACTTAGAGACACCACCACGAGAACGACTGGCCTGTAGATTCTCCAATGTCCTTCGTTCAGCACTTGATATATATAAATTCTCTATGAAGGGCATGTCACGTTCACCACCGCCACATCCTTCCATCAAGTGAACCTTCAAACCTGGAAGTTTCACATTCTTCGTATATTCGTATGTAAGATAAATATCTCCGTCTTCAGTAGGTTTTAACTCAAAAGCACTTCTATGACTGATTACAGCATGAGGAAAAAGGAAGCCTAAAATTCGGAAAACATTGCGCCTGACTATGTCTTCTAATGAATCCACCATATTTGGAGTATATATCTTAGATGTTATCTTACGGATACTACCCTCATTAACCATTTTCTTCCTTTTGCTTTCATTCATGTCTACACCAGCAAAAAGGACTTCCGAAATATTCAGTGCGATACTCATATATTCAATCAATATTTAACTACAAAAATAGTAAATAAGCACGTAGATAAAAGCGGTCTAAACCATTTTTAGTATGATAAGAGGGGTTAAATCACCATTTTTAGTATGATAAGAGTGTAAAGTTCCTCTTTCGATGGCTGATATTTGAATTTATAACACAATCAATCATCTTCTATTTGGTTGAACTTTCTCTTCGCTCAAATAATTGTATATGGTCTGTTTGGACTTGATACCGGTAATCCCCATAATCTGCGGTACGGAAGTTCCAGCGTTGTAGAGTTGGATGACAGCCTCCTTTTTCGGTTTCTTCATCTTCACACCTTTCTGTCTCCCAAACTTGACCCCTCGTTTTTGGGCTGCCTCGATTCCGGCTTTGCATCCTTCGAGAATGAGATTACGGTTATACTCGGCCAGAGATGCGAGTATCTGCATGGTAAACCTGCCGACAGCTGAAGACGTATCGAGATTGTCCTGAAGGGAAACAAGTTTGATACGCCGCATCTCCAGCTTGGCACAAAGGTCGAGCATTTCCTTGACGGAACGGCCTAGTCGGTCTAATCGGTAAATGACAAGAGTGTCATCGGCACGAAGGTAATCCAGGCAAGCAGTCAGGCCTTCACGCTTGAACTCTTTTCCGGAGATTTTATCTGTGAAGATCCGGATGCAACCGGCATTGTTCAGTGCATCAACCTGAGAAGAGAGGTTCTGCTCTCTCGTACTTACCCTGGCATATCCTATTTTTTCTCCCATAGTCTAAATTAAACTTGATTTTCCAAAGATACTATATTTAGACTATAAAAGCAAGAAAAATGCCCTATATATATAATGTATAGGGCAAACTCATATAGTCTATACTAAACTATAGTTTATTTTAGACGGACAAATTATCATCTTCCTAATAAAATGGTTAAACATTTACTTTTCGTCCCATTCCTTTGTATTGCCGAGAACTGCATCATATTGTGACCATTTCCCGGTCTTTCTCCCATCGGAGAATTGGCCGCGAATGGTTACATAGGGTTTTCCATCTTTCCTCATTTCCACGCTGTACGGGCCGTCAAGTTCGCCATTGCGATAGTGTTGTAACCTGATACCTGTTATACCACCTCCGGCATCAATAACTTCATTCCAAGTTCCATCTTTCTTGCCGTTAATCCATTGTCCTTCAATCAGGGTTTTACCTGTAGACATATCATAGCGCCGCTCTGTTCCATGCTCCAAGCTATTCCGGTAGTCCTTTTCAGATTCTTTCCTGCCATTACTGAAGTAAGTTATGACTGTTCCGTCTATCTTGCCGTCTTTCATGGGAGTATCCTTGCGGTGAGTTATACCGTCCTTATAGTATTCAATAAAAAGACCATTGCGCTTTCCGTCAGTATAATTACCTTCCTCTCTTACTATTCCATCCCTCAGGCGAAGGTAGCTCCCATCCATAATGCCATCCTTAAGGTTCACAATTTCCTCATCCAGCCCCTTCATTATACGGATGCTACCGTTCAGAGGTTCATTGTCACTTTTCTGGTAATACACAACATTATGGTTACTGTCTGTAACAACCTCAATATTCTCCCATTCGATAGTTGTCTGGGAGGATGCTGAAACAGCCATCTGGGTACAAAAAAGTACTGAAATCAATTTATTCATAAACGTGTATTTTATAGGTTCGTTATACTGTTTCAAAGTTCATTATCTGGCCTGATACAGATGAACAGAACAGTCACATACGAATAAATTACTGAAAACATCAGATATCAGTATGATGTCAGGAATGACAGTAATAATGTATGCTCTTCTGTGATTCAAGTGATTTGAAACTGGGTCGTCTACAAATCTAACGAAAAGTTCATGAAAACAGACCGTTAGACTCTGTTTTTTTATCTCCTTTGATGAAAGCGTGTGCTAATCAACGAACATAAACCAGAGGTTTGTCACAATATCATATATTAGAAACAACAGCTTTGGAGTATAGAAATTCACATAAATTGTCCGAAATAATGTACGAATTTCGGACAAAATTAGCCAAGAACTTGTTTTGTCCGAAAAAAAGCATTAATTTCGGACAAAATTAGATTCCATGGTACTATCAAAAGTCATCAAAGAGCACATAATCAGGAACGGAGAGAACAAGATATACACTGTTTCTGATTTTGCAGACTTGAACAACGATATGCTTGTTACAAGGGTGCTGTCAAGGCTGAAGGAAGAACAGTTCCTTATCAGGCTTTCACAAGGCATATACCTGTATCCGAGCAGGAACAGGTTTGGAATTTGCAAGCCGAGCATTGATCAGATAGCCAATGCAATAGCTGAAAAGGATCATGCAAGGATAATACCTTCCGGCCTCACTGCCCTGAATGAACTGGGTTTGTCTACACAGGTGCCAATGAATGCAGTGTACATAACCAACGGAACTCCAAGAACCATAAAACTAGGCAACCGCTCAATCACATTCAAGAAAGGAACACCAAGATACTTTGCCTATCAAAGCCGTGTTTTCACGATGGTCGTGACCGCCCTCAAACAGATAGGAGATGATAAGGTAAGTGATGAAGTCCTCTTGAAGATAAAGTCGATACTTGATACGGAAGAAAAGGAGAAGGTAAACCATGACTATAGGATAGCACCGCAATGGATCAGAAAGAAACTTAAAACCGTTTTATATGGAAACAACTGAGAAGACAATATGGATAAACCTGCCGGAAGATGAAAAACTCACAATATTGAGTAATATCGCCGAAGAAAAGGGAATAAAGGAAAATGCTGTTGAAAAGGATTTCTGGGTCAGCATGGTTCTTAAGGCTATGTTCAGTTTGGAATATAGTGACAACCTGGTTTTTAAGGGAGGTACAAGCCTCAGTAAAGGCTGGGGGCTGATAGAACGGTTTTCTGAAGACTGTGACCTGGCCATAGACAGGAAATATCTTGGTTTTGGAGAGGAACTATCCAGAAAGGACAGAACCAGATTAAGGAAAAAGTCTAAAGAGTTTATAGAAAACACCCTTTCAAAGGATTTAAATGTAAAACTTGAAGAACTGGGACTGGCCGGAAAATTCAAGATTAACATACCGGAAGTCAAGGAATCCGATAAGGATCCGGTCGAATTCTTTGTAGAGTATGAATCCTGTCTTAAGGACAAGGAAGATTATATAAAAGAAAGGGTAAAGATAGAAATAAGCTGCAGGTCTATGTTCGAACCGTTTGAGAACGTGGAAATGCGGTCAATGATAGAGGATGCGTATCCGGAAGAGTCATTTGCACATCCCAAGTTCAGTGTCCCGACAGTAATACCAGGCAGAACCTTTCTTGAAAAGGTGTTCCTGCTTCACGAGGAGTTCAACAGGCCGGGTGGCTGTACGAGACTTGACAGACTGACCAGACACATGTATGATATAGAAAAGATGATGGACCGGGATTTCGCCAAAGAAGCGATGAACGATTCAGGAATGTATGAGGAAATTGTAAAACACCGCCAAAGCCTGACCGCATGGAGTGGTCTGGACTATAAGCTGCATAAACCATCAACCATTGATTTCATACCAGATGAAACAACAAGAAAAGAACTGGAGAAGGACTATTCGAAGATGCAGGAAAGTTTCATTTATGGTCAATCATTATCCTACGAAGAATTGATAGCAAGATTAAAAGAGCTGCAAGAACGCTTCAGGTCATTGACTTGGGAAAAAGAAAGCGAATTCTTCAAGGAAGAGAACTAGCTCAAAACATATTCATCTTTAAATATATAATATTATGGAAAGAATTATAGTAGAACAACTTAGAGACAGGCTTTATTATGCAACAGACACAATAGTTACATACATAGACAGCAGGGTACTTATTTGCAATTCAAATGAGTTCCCCCAAAGTCTGGAAGACAAAGCGGAATTTATAACTACCAGTAAATACTACATACTGGAGTCTGGCGACCTGTGCCCATGTAACGATTTATACTATAAAGAAGACATCAGGCTGTTCAGTAGAATCAGCTTCGAGAGAAAAGAAGAAATCAGAAAATTTACTTTTGAATGTGTCTATTACGGGCTGATGGATGAACTGGAAGACGAAGGTAAGAAGAAAGACCTTGGTTTCCTCTTGAACAGAGCCATAGATTATCTGGATGAAATTGGGCTAACGCCGGCAGAAAAATTCAAGGCTGAAATATCTGACACATTACAAAGAATGATTGAAAAAGAGAAGAGATAACAAGAAGCTCCATGGGAAAGGATATACCCCTTTCCCATGGGTACCTAAATCTACAAATAAAGAGAATCTGAGAAAAATCTAAACTTCAATCGAGTTATTCATTTTCACATTCTGATGCAAGTCTTTCTTCCTTCTCTTCCTGTTCTATGGAAAAGTCCCAGAGCAGCTCCAGAATCTCACGCTGTTCTTCAGGTGTTCCTTTGTCTGAAGGATCCAGCCAGTTGACCTGTGAGTAGTGAAGAAACTCTTCGAAGGTGGAGAAGTAGAAATCCCCACTGTTAGGAATTAGTACGAAACATCGTGGAAACCCAAGATGTAATAGGCCTACCTGTTCAGGGTGGTATATTATATTGTCACAATACCAGCAACCTGCATATTTCTGTGCATCTTTTGCCATGCTATTCAATATTAAAGTTGTTTTATTTTATCCCTTATTACCTGAAGCATATTCAAGGAAGTAGCTACGATTTTCTTGGCATTGTAGTCGCTGCCGGCTTCCTTAAGGTGATGACGGTTTGAATCTATAAGGACATCGAGGAAGCTGATACATTCCTCATTGGTCGGTTCTGCTGAATGAACAGGTACCAGACTGTTTTCACAGATGTAGTCACATGCTTTCCTCATAAGAGTGCGTATTGATGCCGGAGAAGGATTCTGGCCGGTAATACGCTTGATTTCAAGTTTCAGGTTTATTCCATTTGTTCCCTTTACTATCTTAACTGTATCAGATACCATTTCTGGCTCTGTCACATAATCAACACGAGCAACAAAGGAATTGTCAATATCAGTACATATAATGAAGTCACATTCACCTTGTGAATGCCACCGGTTCTTGTCAAATACAAACAAGGGAATTTCTCGTTTAGCCATATTACATATCTTTTATATCAGCAATCAGTTTATCGTCTTTATCCGAATAGAAATAGAGTCTTTGCAGACCATCATTGCAAATGCCATACTCTTCACCGGTTTCATCAACCCAGCCGTTATACTCAATGATTCTGTCCATGGAACTGTCCCAGTCATCACTTGAATTGATGTAGTCACGGAATTCTTCAAGAGTATTCACTGTATCAAGTTTGAGTGTCACACCCAGTACCGAGCATATCCTGTCAATAATATCTACACTGACATTATATTTCCCATTCTCAATCTTACATATATTGGCATAGTTTACGCCAGCCATATCGGCCAGCTGGCGCAAAGTCAAGCCTCGCAAATTACGGTAATCAGTTATCTGCTTACCGAGCAATCGTCTCGCATTCATGTTATTGATTTATTATAAATATGAAGTACTCAAATGCACCTAACAGATAAACAGGTTCTTGTTGTCAGGTGTCATTCCGAGATCAGCAGCATAAGGTGCGCTGTACCATTCATCCCAGTTGAATCCGTTTCTGTATTCGTCAGAGACTATTTCAATGGAAACATGTTCAGACTTGTAGGCTTTGTATAGCATGACATTATCAATGAAAAGATAAGTTTTGTCAGTGAAACTCTTTACAAGCTCCAGACCTTCATCGAGCCGTTCTCTGCCAATCTTCTCAGCAGCCTGGTTATAGGATTTTCTATACTCACGTGCAGCCTGAATTCTGGACTTCTGCATATTATAAAGGGATTTGGCTCTTGACTGTACTCTCTCGTCAAATTCAGCTTTCGTAACCTGAATATTGCCCAGATGTTCATGTATGAAGTCGTTATTGTACTTTTTGCCCCTTCAGGAATAGTAATCCCGGTCATCGAAATAATACTCACCCAGTCCTTCAATGACTACTGTCTGGGTGCCTCCCATACGCTTAGAATAGGAATGCTTGAAACATTCAGGGTGTTCCTGATAGAACTGGAGGGATTCCTGAACGAATGTCTTTAATGTTTTCATATAGTAATGCAGAATTTACCGTGTTGCCCCCACGCTTAAAGTTACTTCACAAATGTAAGAAATTATATTTATGTTGGCAAATATACCAACAATAATTTATACTGGAAATCAAGTACTCTTGAATAATCGTTTACAGATTCACCAAAGGGAAAGAAAAGGACTAGAAACCAAACTGTGTCCGTATCTTCCTCAATGCCTCATTTACCTTCTCATTCTCAACATCCATAAGGTCATCACCCCAGGATTCAGGGAAATCAATGATGGATTTGCCGTTGTTCAGGACTGCATTCCTGATGGCTTTCTTTACGTTCGGAAAAGATGGCTCTATCTGGAAGTGCAGGCAATGGCGTACAGCCATTGTAAGAGTTTCCTCGTCTATGAAGAAACGGATGGTCACATTCATGTGAATCTGGTTTTTCTGTTCAATTTTTTTCCTCTTTGCCTGGAGCTTCGACAACCTGGAGTAGAAGAATGACGGAACATTCTTTCCTTCGGAAACAAGTCTTTTCATTTCTTCCTGGATTTCATTGATACCGTCACGGATGTCAGTAAGGTCAGTACAGTTTGATGCGATTGTATAAGGTGAAAGTTTTATTTTCATATCAAAGTGCTCTATAGGGTTAAACTTTATATCTGTAGTTCTTGTAGGATGTCTTGCGGATATCCACAGCGTCATATACTTCGTCAGTATGTTCTGATGGCATTATAAAGCCGTTACATTCAAGAATATGGCAGACTGTATATCTGGCGGTAATCGTGTTGTCCATGATGATGAACTCAACACTCCTGAAAAAGCCTTTGAAGGTCTTGCCGTTTGCATCTGTGATTATTACAAGCTCTCCCTTCAGGTGGTCAAGTTCTGCAGCTCTCTGCTGTGCATTCTTAAGTAATATATTGGCACTTTTCAAGCCTTGCTGAATAATTATTTCCGGTTTCATAAGATAACAAATTAAAGTGTTGTATAATTGTTTATTATACCCTATCCTTTATACATTGAACCAAAGGATAGGGAAAAAAGAGTCAGTCAATGTCATAGCCTATCATGGTATTGTCATTGATAAGCAGATAATAATAGCCGTTCCCGGTATTTCGGTATTCCTTCATAAAGCCTGCTACCATGTCACCGTCCTCACGGGGTTCACACCAGAGTGTGCCGTCATAGCCACAAAAGTCAAACCTGTAGCTTGAATACTTCTCCTTCTTTTTGAAGGCTTCCCTGAAACACTCCATCACCATGTAGCCGCAATACTTCTCGATGGTGCTCAGTCTGATACATTTTCCGTCAATGGTGGTTCCTGTCGTGATATGGTTTTCAAACAGTGACTTCTCCGGATCTGCATCTGCAATCTGTCTTAGCCAGGCGTTGGTATGTGAAGCCAGCCTCGCCAGCTTCTTATATTTCAAGACCTCTTTTCTGACGGTTTCCTTATCATCCTCACCGGTCGGATAATAAACAGCCTGAATGGATGCCCAATCATAAAACCTATAGCCTTTCCTTTTCTTCCTCTCTGCGATTATACCTATCACTCCTTCCTGACGATTGATAAAAAGCCTTCTGCGCTTACCGTTGATTTTTACGTACAGTGAAGATGGGTTGTTGGGGTTACGGAGATATACTTCTGCCGGATGTATCGTTGTTGTGTTCATATCGGTAGATTTTGAAAATTAATAGCATTTTGATTCTGTGACATAATCAGATTAAGAGTAAACCATATCTTCGGCAAACCTCTCTATCCAGTCAACGATATGGTTCATGTTGTATTCAGAAGTGATAATAGCTTCCGTTTCGCTTATTTGAGTAAACCTTGAAGATTCATATCCGTCTATGAACTCCTTTAAGCTCTCTACACCGAACATTTCCTTTTCTTCATCGAACTCCTTATCTATTTCAGCAAGCGGTTTGTTGAATTTAATGCGCAAAGTTTCATAGTTCTTTTCCATAATACAGTCATTTAGAGTTATTGATAATGGTAATATTTCCGTACACTTTTCTGAATGCTTCTGATACATCATCAAAGTATCTGCTGCCATATTCACAGGTAAGTTCCTTTGTCCAAAAGTCAAAGCTGAAAGATTCAGTACAGTCTATCGTTACACTAACATAGTCCTCCATACCGCTCTGGCACACAATGGTATGCCGTTGTACCTTAAACTGACGGTTCAGGCTCATATATCTTGCGGTCAATTTCTTAACCATCATTTCAATCCACTTCATAATGTTTGTCATTTAATTGTTTTGCTACTTTTTCTTGAAAAAGTAGTCACAACCTATTTTTAAGGTTGTGCTACTCTGCTCACTTAGATTCTACCTTCATCTGCATAACTGTAGTAAGAATCATTGCAGATGATAACATGGTCAAGCATTCGGATATTGAGTGTCTTGGCTGCCGTTGCTGCCGATTGGGTCAGCTTATCATCCTCTGTACTCGGTTTTTTGTTTCCGCTCGGATGGTTGTGAGAAAGGATAAATGAGGTAGCCTCGCAAAGAATAGCCTCTTTAAGCAGTACCCTTATATCAATCAGGCATGTATTCAGTCCACCGGAAGAAATGCGTATTCTCTTGATAACTCTTGCAGACGAGTTCATTAAGATAGCCCAACATTCTTCGGTCTTGTTATCTCCCAAAACAGGCTGCATATAGTCATAAATGTCTGTACTCTGTCTGATAACCGGTCTTTGGTTCTTGTTTGAGTTGCAGCGTTTGTAAAGCTCCACACCTGCCATGACGAGATTGCGCTTGCCCGGGGTCATCTTCGCCAACACATCCTCAAAGCTGCATTCTTCGCCATAAACCACTTCCTTTTCCTGTACCTTATTTACCATAACTGCACTGTTAGTAAGAATGTACACAAGTTCTGAACTGTCCATCAGTCTGTAGTCGCCGTTCACTTCAAATCCTTTTCTCATATCCGTATGCTTTAGAGTGTTAAACCTTGAATTATTCTTCAGCTAGATTTAGACCTTTTTTTTAAAACCTTTGTCTTGGTTTGGTCTTTTGTCCGCTGACTTTTTTTTTAGATTGAGAATCATTCCCCATCTGAGTTTGAGCCTTTTTTTTACGGCATTGTCTTTTCAGGAAAAGTGGAATTAGAAAAGTTTTGAACGAAAAAAATGTTGGGGAAGTCGCAGACAACATCGTTATTTTTTTCAGGGCAAAGGCTCTTAGCCGGAACTCTTTCATTTCCACTAACCCTTATAAATTTGCCGTCAAAAAACAAAGGCTCTCAGATGGGGATATTTCGACCTGGAATGAGGAAGCGGACAGACAAAAAGACCATTCTAAGACAATCGGAAAAAGAGTTATACCGATTAAGAGATTTGGGACAAAAGAACAAAGGTTCACTGTAAAGAGAGTAGACCAGTAACGGACAGGCTTTAGTCTTCCTGAAAGGTGTGACGAACAGCTTTTTGTTTATCATATTTACCTACACCAGGAAATAGTTTATTGCTCGTAGGGAAAGCTTAGAGTTACTTTTGTACAGAATGTTGGTGAGAGACAAAAAAGATGGCAAAATGTATAGTGTTGATAATTCGAGCATTAGGATTATAAGGCAACTGTAAGGGACATCCTTAGAGTTACTTTTGTAGTAAATGTTGGAGGTACCAGAAAGAATAATGTTTATATGGGATAGAAGGGAAAAGAAAGCAAAGGACATAAAAAAGGTATGCAAGGAACAACCAAGCATACCCTAATCTGATTTGATTGTGTTACAGATTCAAAAGCTATAATATCATTGATTTTCGTCACCAAAGAGTTTGAGCTGACGTTTGTTTTCCTCTTCCTCGGCAGCTCTTCTTCTACGTTCATATATCAGATGCTCTTCATATTTTAGTACACTCATCATATCCCTGATTGTGTTCAGCCTATCTTCTTCGTTTGTGAAATATGGAATGTTTTCTTCATCACCTTTGAAGTACTGAGTGTACATATCGATATAGCACTTGAAACTCTCTTTCAGGGTAGAAGGTATCCTTAAAGTTGTCGTTACATAACCAGTCTTCAGCTTGGGGCCCGCACCTGCTCTTTTTCCGCCACGCTTGTCATTAATAATCTTCTCAATATCCCAGGCTGTAAGATTAGTTTTAGGAAGAAAGATTTCCTTTCCTTTTGAAGTCATCGCATAATATATATCAGAAAGCCATCTCTTCCAGACCTTTGTAATCTGTCCAGTAAAATACAGGCGAAGAAACTCTTTGGTAAGATGGTTGTCAGGGAGTTTTCCAACAGGAGTTACACCGTCTTCATCAATAAAGACATCCACATCAATATTATATTTTTCAACTAGTTCAAATTTATTTTCCATATAAGCTGATTTGTGTGGTTTGGGACAAAAATAGTGAATTTTGATTATGTCACAAAATCAAAATTAAATAATTTGAACGTATTGTGTTGTAAAATTTATTGTAAAAAAAAGACTTGCCTATCCCATCAGGAATCAAGCAAGCCTACAGCATAAATGCGCAATGAATCAGTCTTTCAGAGAGTATGTCTTCACTATCTTCTTACCTACTTTTTCTGTAGAGAAGGAAAGTTTGTCTTCTTTAGACAACCAACCGATAGCAGCCCAGAACTCTGCGTCTGAAAGTTTAGATTCCTTTTTAAGGTGTGCAAGTTCAACACTCTTTTTACCATCGAGAATATGCCAGATAACGCCGGCATTCTGACCAATTAATACCTGTTCCATATTGAAATTGATTAAATAAATAATGAAAAGTAAAAAAATGAGGAAATGTCTATCACAACCTGGAAAGGATACGATAGACGTGCCGCAGATGCAGCTATAAACTTAAATTATAATGTGCTTTGATTTACTGTCAAGAATATAAGAGATGAAAAGGGAATAACAGTATTGGAGTGTTATAAGTGTCTTATAACGAGGCAAAGATACAGAAATTTTCTATCATCAAAGAAAAATTGAAAAGAAAAAGCGGTTAAGTTGCCTTAACCGCCCAGAGCCATGCACGTCTTCCGTAATAGGCTATTACCAGAACCTCCACCTGAGTTTCATAAAATTACGAAGAACATCTGACAAAAGCAAATAATTGATGGATAACTTAAAAATATAACCATTTAAATTATCATCATCAGGAGAAAATATTAGTTTTGTAATAACAAAGTAAATCAGCTATTTTTCTTCTTCCTCCCTGGTCTGATTTCTCTGCTAATGTATATACTTCTTTACAATATTTGGTTATACCTGAAGGGAGAACCAATATTATTATAAAATAAGTTTTATAAACCCAAGATATAATTTATATGATACTGGACACAATGACAACAGAAGAGGTACTGAGAGAAATTAAATCAGACTCAAGGGAAGTAAAAGCCAGATGGAGAAAATTCTCTACTAAATTCAGGAAACTTATACTGAAAAGGCAGTCATTCCCATGGCTTTGGGAGACTACTATAAAAACAAAGAAATATAACGAATGGTACATATCATTTTATGCCGAATCAAAAAAAGAGGTTGGTATAATAAATGCAACATTCAATATGATATTCAAGTATAAAGGTCAACTGCTGACCGGTACGGTTAAAGGAGACGAAGCCTTTATTTTTTCTGGTCACTTCTTTGACAGATACAAGGAAAGGTTCTTCAAAATACATAAGGAAAACCGTCTTATTACTGACAAAGATATAATGAAGGTGTTCTTCATTTTCAACAGTAACTGCTGGTTCTGCTACAAAGAAAAAGAGGATAATATCAGGGGATTCTGCTATGACGGTATTCTCTTAGGAGACTGGTTTGGAGGAGAAGGAGGTATTGTTAAAACATTCATATCAAGACAGGAAATGAAGATAAACCAGTTTGCAGAGTATTTTGAAATCTTCAAGATGTGGATTATAGAGGACATGTTCAAAGCAAGAAAAGGGTTTGAGTTAGAAAAGGAACTGATAAAATACATACCAGACACATATTTTAAACATGAAGAGTGGGACAAGTTCTTGTTTGAGCGAGATAATCAAAGACTGATAAAGGCGGCAGAAGAATGTCAGGAGATATACATAAAGAACATGGATGAATACAATAGATGCCTTAAAATGATTGATACAACCTATCTCAATATGGCAGAAAAGAAATTATAAGGTTGGCAGGAGTAACCATACTAAATTCATTAACAATACAATAACATAGTGATAACTTACAGAGAAAGAGAACGAACATATCTTTACCGAAAAAGGAAAAGATATGAATGCCATAATGAAAGCCATAAAGAAGTACAAGATAAGAAGACTATATAGAAAGTTAAAGAACGAACCTGTATATCCGTCTTGCTGTATAGTCACGATAAATGAGAAAGGCAAAAAAGAAATCTACATGATGTTATAAATTTCTTTTCAGAAACTCGTAGGAAGATATTGCAAACACGTACATTTGTATCAGTTAAACAAAATAAGAGTACACAGCAAACTTTTCCAGCCGTGAGGTCCGAGTTTTTCAAATGATAACTCTAAAGAGCATCCACAGAAGGGTGCTCTTTAGTTTTTCAAATGGATTAATATGCTTTAAAACAGAGAATATTAAGTCTGATTTTCTTTTAAAATCACTATATTGGAGTTGTAATAAGACCATACACCTTTGAATAAATACATTAAAAATAGCTCTAATGATGCAAGATAACCGTGAGGTTAAAAGTGTCATGCAAGCCCTCCAATGAGGGCTTGTTTTATTTTTTAATATTGCGTATATTTGTGATGTAGGATAAAGACAGTATTCCTTTTAAACAATCCTTCTCGGGTGTGCTTGATATCCTATGCCCTCTGTCTGTCAGAGGGCTTTTTTATTTAACCGTGATGACATCATCGAGGTTGGTGGTGTACTGCTTGCTGATGTGTTCGCATTTGAGGTGCCACGATTTGTCTGTGGTGCCCTGGACTGCTACCTTTATTGTGTTGTGGCCGTTCTTGCGGTTGATGGCATCTATGGCAGCGGCCAAGCGTGACTGCTTCTCACGGTCAATGGTGTCGAAAAGGTTGGTCTGTATGGCAGAATCAGGAACTATGTTCCAGACAATGACACCGGCTTTCTTGTACTGGTAACCGCCTTCTTTGCGGAAATCTATGCGGAGTGCCCGGACTGCGGTACTTACAAGTTCCTGAAGGTCATTTGTAGGTACTTGCAGGTGAATGGTACGGTTGATGCAGTGTTGTGGAAGATCAAGACGGAAACGGCTGGTATAGGCGAAGACTGTTATCTCTGTACAGCAGCTGTGCTGCATACGGAGCTTACGGACACATTCGGAAGAAAAGTTGGCGACTGCTTCCTCTAAGCTGGAGAGTTCTGACAGACCAGAGTCAGGGAAACTGCGGCTGGTACAGATACTTTTCTTCTGAGGCAGTTCCTCGACATCGATACAAGATTCACCACGAAGCTCCTTCCAAGTGCGGACACCGGTTATTGTAAGTAATTTTCGCACAAAACTCTCGCTTTTCTGAGTGAAATCTAAGGCGGTATTTATACCATAATAGCGCAGCTTATCCAAGCTCCGATGGCCGATACCCCAGACTTCGCCAATTTCGAACCTTTGTAAAGCTTTGATTCGTTTATCTTCCGTATCAATGATACAAACACCTCCATAACCCTTGTACTTTTTCCCGTATCTGCTTGCCACCTTCGCCAGAGTCTTTGTCGGTGCAATGCCCATTGTAACCGGGATGCCTGTACCCTTTCCGATGGTCTTTACAATCTTCCGACCGTAGGAAACCAGTTTCTCCCCTTCTCCGAAGCCTGAGAGATCCAGGAACGCTTCATCAATCGAGTACTGTGTCAGTTCCGGCGTAAACTCGGACAGCAGCATCATAACCCGGCGGCTCATATCACCATACAGATTGTAATTGGAACTGAAAACAGCCACATTGTTTGCCTCCAAGATGTCACGGATCTGATAGAGAGGTGTCCCCATCTTGATGCCCATCGCCTTAACTTCATTACTTCTGGCCACGACACAGCCGTCATTGTTCGAGAGAACAACGACAGGTTTGTCACGGAGCAGCGGATTGAACACGCGCTCGCATGAGCAGTAGAAGTTATTGCAATCAACAAGGGCTATCATAAATATTCTGTTGCAAAGATATCAATAGTATAGCAAACTATAATCATCAATAATCAAAACTACCCTACAGGGTATTGAATAAGTGTCAGGATATATGTAGCTTTGCGCTTGATAAACAAAAAAAAGCCTACGTTAGGTATTTTATGTCTAATTTTTTGAAGTATGTTAAAGAACTTGTTTTATATCTGTTTGCTTTTGTTGTTCTGTAATAAATCAGAAGCACAAAATTTGTCAAGTATCATTGATAGCTGTCATTATTATTTGGATAAGCAAGATACTATGTCGTTTAATAAGACCTACATCAGAATTCTAGATGCTTATGAAAAAGAGTATGATGCAGAACTACATTCTATTGAGGAAGAATTAAAAGAGATGAGAATTGAAGATCAAAGCATACGATTGCTACTGCTTGATGCTTCGAAGAAGAAACAAAATGTAAATAAAATAAGAAGGATAATGGACGACATAGACCGAAGAAATGCTGTCAGAGTTGCTGAGATCATTGACCAATACGGTTGGCTTTCTCCCGATGATATTGGATATGAAGCGAACGAGGCTATTTTCCTTTGTATTCAACATTCCCAAGATTCTTTAATCCAGAATAAGTATTTACCTATACTGAAAGAAGCCGTCCGAGATGGTGCGGCTAAGGGCTGGCAATATGCTTTTCTGACTGACAGGTGCCTTATGAACCAAGGACAAAAACAGATTTATGGGACGCAGAGAATAACCAGGGATGGAGTGGATTATCTGGTCCCTCTACAGGATATTGATAAGGTCGATTCACTAAGAAAGGAAATAGGGCTTGAGCCTTTGAGTGAATATATGAAAGACTGCGGACTTAAAACCGGCTGGAGTAAAGAGTTTTACAAAAACAATATAAAACTACATGAATCTATTTTTGATTCATGGTTTAAATCGTTTAAGCAGAATTGAAAATATCTTTTTTACCCGGCGGCTCATATCACCATACAGATTGTAGTTGGAACTGAAGACAGCCACATTGTTTGCCTCCAAGACTTCACAGATCTGATAGAGAGGTGTCCCCATCTTGATGCCCATCGCCTTAACTTCATTACTTCTGGCCACGACACAGCCGTCATTGTTCGAGAGAACAACGACAGGTTTGTCACGGAGCAGCGGATTGAACACGCGCTCGCATGAGCAGTAGAAGTTATTGCAATCAACAAGGGCTATCAT
>NZ_JACJKA010000017.1 GCF_016900355.1 Bacteroides mediterraneensis
CCCTAAGATACGAAAAATTAGGGAGACGGGCAAGTCCTGACTGAGCGAAGTTTGGGCTTGCCCGATTTTTTTTGCAGACACAAAAAAGGCCATCTCAAATTATATTTCAATTTGAGACAGCCTCTTTCAATTGGAGCCGAAAGCGGGACTCGAACCCGCGACTTACTCATTACGAATGAGTTACTCTACCAACTGAGTTATTTCGGCAACGCGTTTCGTTGAAAACGGTTGCAAAATTACAGTTTTCCTGAAACCTGCCAAACAAAAACGTGTTTTTTTTCAAGTGAACTGCATTTTTTCTATCCACATACCCCCTCCTCATACCCTATAGAGAAGATTTGACACCTCAATGCTGCGTCGTATATCCCCCCCCCTCACGGTTCCACACTTTTACCCGCAAAAAGAACAACGGCAGAATGAATTGCTTCCCTATCCTATAAATAAGGAAAGCAGAAAATGACAAAAAAATAAATAAAGAAAAGAAAAAGAAAGATTTTTGGAAAAACTTTCGGCAATCCCCCTTTTCATTTGAACAGAAATGTGTATATTTGCACTCCGAATTATGACGTGACAAAAGAGTTTGATGGATTACTGGTTAAGACATAGAAAGAATAATACACACATATTCGGAATTCCGGCGGGCTGGATGAGTGCCGGAAGCCATTCTCTTTTTCCCTCATGTCATTTGTTTCCTGAATATTTGAGTTTCCCTTTATATTTTACACCCGGAATTGCTTTTCGGCAAATTCGGGCGTTTTTTCGTATATGCGGAGATAAAAGAATAGACACAAGATATAAAAGATTATTTGAATAATAAGGTGATGAGAAATGTAACATTAATCCTCGACGACGGGAGCCGCTTTCACGGCAAGTCGTTCGGCTATGAGAAACCGGTAGCCGGTGAAGTGGTATTCAACACTGCAATGACCGGATACCCCGAGAGCTTGACCGACCCTTCGTATGCCGGTCAGTTAATGACACTGACCTACCCGCTGGTTGGTAACTACGGCGTGCCTCCGTTCACGTTCGAAGCAAACGGACTGCCCACTTTCATGGAAAGCGAAAAAATCCATGCCGAAGCGATTATCGTGAGCGACTATAGCGAAAAGTATTCACACTGGAATGCGGTAGAAAGCCTGGCCGACTGGTTGAAGCGTGAACAGATTCCGGGCATCACAGGTATCGACACACGTGAACTGACCAAGGTGCTGCGTGAACATGGTGTGATGATGGGAAAAATCGTGTTCGATGACGAACCTAACAACATCCCTGAAGCTACCTATGCCGGCGTAAATTATGTAGATAAGGTTTCCTGCAAAGAAATCATCCGT
This sequence comes from Bacteroides mediterraneensis, assembly GCF_016900355.1. Classification (GTDB taxonomy): domain Bacteria; phylum Bacteroidota; class Bacteroidia; order Bacteroidales; family Bacteroidaceae; genus Phocaeicola. The sequence continues at coordinate 1,332 of NZ_JACJKA010000017.1, forward strand.
TACAACGAAGGCGAAGGCAAGAAGAAGGTTGTACTCGTAGACTGCGGTGTGAAATCCAACATCATCCGTTGCCTGCTCAAGCGCGACGTGGAAGTGATTCGCGTGCCTTGGGACTACGACTTCAACTCCCTGCAATTCGACGGTCTGTTCATTTCCAACGGCCCGGGCGACCCTGACACTTGCGACGCTGCCGTACAGAATATCCGCAAGGCCATGCAGAACGAAAAACTTCCTATCTTCGGAATCTGTATGGGTAACCAACTGCTTTCAAAGGCAGGCGGCGCTAAAATCTACAAGCTAAAGTACGGTCACCGCAGCCACAACCAGCCGGTACGTCTGGTAGGTACAGACAAATGCTTCATCACCTCACAGAATCACGGTTATGCAGTGGACAACAACACCCTGGGAGCTGACTGGGAACCGCTCTTCATCAACATGAACGACGGCTCCAACGAAGGAATCCGCCACAAGAAGAACCCTTGGTTCTCTGCACAGTTCCACCCCGAAGCTGCCAGCGGTCCGACAGATACCGAATTCCTGTTCGACGAGTTTGTAAAGTTGCTGTAATCCATTAAAAACGAAGAAAACAATGAAAGATAACATAAAGAAAGTATTGCTGTTAGGTTCAGGAGCCCTGAAAATCGGTGAAGCAGGCGAATTCGACTACTCCGGCTCACAGGCCCTGAAAGCCTTGAAGGAAGAAGGTATCGAAACCATCCTGATCAACCCGAACATCGCCACTGTGCAGACCTCAGAAGGTGTGGCCGACAAAATCTACTTCTTGCCCGTCACTCCTTATTTCGTAGAGAAAGTCATCGCCAAGGAACGTCCCGACGGTGTATTGCTGTCATTCGGCGGACAGACAGCCCTGAACTGCGGTGTGGCTCTCTACAAGGCAGGTGTATTCGAAAAATACAATGCCCGCGTACTCGGTACTCCGGTACAGGCCATCATGGATACAGAAGACCGTGAGCTGTTCGTAGAGAAACTGGATGAAATCAATGTAAAGACCATCAAGAGTGAAGCGGTAGAAAACATCGAAGATGCCCGCCGTGCTGCCAAAGACTTGGGTTATCCGGTCATCATCCGTGCAGCATACGCACTGGGAGGTCTGGGTTCCGGCTTCTGCGACAACGAAGAAGAACTGAACGTACTGGCCGAAAAAGCTTTCTCTTTCTCTCCGCAGGTATTGGTAGAAAAGAGCTTGAAAGGCTGGAAGGAAGTAGAATACGAAGTAGTGCGCGACCGCTTCGACAACTGTATCACGGTCTGCAACATGGAAAACTTCGACCCGCTGGGTATCCACACCGGGGAAAGTATCGTTATCGCACCTTCACAAACACTGACCAACAGCGAATACCATAAACTTCGTGAACTGGCCATCCGCATCATCCGCCACATTGGCATCGTGGGTGAATGTAACGTACAGTACGCTTTCGACCCGGAATCAGAAGATTACCGTGTCATCGAAGTAAATGCCCGTCTGAGCCGTTCTTCTGCTTTGGCCTCTAAAGCAACCGGTTATCCGTTGGCTTTCGTCGCTGCCAAACTGGGTCTGGGTTACGGATTGTTCGACCTGAAGAACTCTGTCACAAAGACCACTTCAGCCTTCTTCGAACCGGCATTGGACTACGTGGTATGTAAGATTCCTCGCTGGGATTTGGGTAAGTTCCACGGCGTAGACCGCGAACTGGGTTCCAGCATGAAGTCAGTAGGTGAAGTCATGGCCATCGGACGTACTTTTGAAGAAGCCATCCAGAAAGGTCTGCGTATGATTGGTCAGGGCATGCACGGTTTCGTGGAAAACAAAGAACTCCAGATTGCCGATGTAGACAAGGCCCTGCGCGAACCGACCGACAAGCGTATCTTCGTCATTTCAAAGGCCATGCGCGCCGGCTACACCGTAGACCAGATTCACGACCTTACCAAGATTGACAAATGGTTCCTCGACAAGCTGATGAACATCATGCAGACTTCCAAAGAACTGCACGAATGGGGCAACAACCACAAACTGCTGTCACAGCTTCCGAACGAACTCCTTTATAAAGCCAAACGTCAGGGATTCTCCGACTTCCAGGTGGCACGCGCCATCGGTTACGAAGGCGATATGGAAGATGCCATCCTCGACATCCGCAAGCACCGTAAGAGCGTAGGTATCGTTCCGGTAGTAAAACAAATCGATACACTGGCCGCTGAATATCCGGCACAGACCAACTACCTGTATCTGACCTATAGCGGTGTGTCTAATGATGTACACTACTTGGGCGACCACAAGAGTATCGTCGTACTCGGTTCAGGTGCTTACCGTATCGGTTCATCCGTAGAATTCGACTGGTGCGGCGTACAGGCACTGAACACCATCCGCAAGGAAGGCTACCGTTCCGTGATGATTAACTACAACCCGGAAACCGTATCTACCGACTACGATATGTGCGACCGTCTGTACTTCGACGAACTGACCTTCGAGCGTGTGATGGATATCCTCGACCTGGAGAACCCGCATGGTGTGATTGTATCTACCGGCGGACAGATTCCGAATAACTTGGCTCTCCGTCTGGATGCACAGCACATCCACATTTTAGGAACTTCTGCCAAGAGCATCGACAACGCAGAAGACCGCGACAAGTTCTCGGCTATGCTCGACCGCATCGGTGTAGACCAGCCGGAATGGAGCGCTCTGACTTCCATGGAAGATATCAACGCCTTCATTCAGAAAGTCGGCTTCCCGGTTCTGGTTCGTCCGTCATACGTACTTTCCGGAGCTGCCATGAACGTATGCTCCAACCAGGAAGAACTGGAACGCTTCCTGCAGCTGGCTGCCAACGTATCCAAGAAACATCCGGTAGTAGTCAGCCAGTTCATCGAACACGCCAAGGAAGTAGAAATGGATGCCGTGGCACAGAACGGCGAAATCGTAGCCTACGCCATCAGTGAACACATCGAGTTTGCCGGAGTTCACTCAGGTGATGCCACTATCCAGTTCCCTCCGCAGAAACTGTACGTAGAAACCGTACGCCGCATCAAGCGCATCAGCCGTCAGATTGCAAAAGAACTGAACATCTCCGGTCCGTTCAACATCCAGTTCCTTGCCCGCGAAAACGACATCAAGGTAATTGAATGTAACCTGCGTGCCAGCCGTTCGTTCCCGTTTGTCAGCAAGGTATTGAAGATCAACTTTATCGAACTGGCTACGAAAGTCATGTTAGGTCTGCCGGTAGAAAAACCGGAAAAGAACCTCTTCGAGCTCGACTATGTAGGTATCAAGGCCAGCCAGTTCTCTTTCAACCGTTTGCAGAAAGCCGACCCGGTACTGGGTGTCGACATGGCTTCTACCGGTGAAGTAGGCTGTATCGGTGAAGACACTTCTTGCGCCGTACTGAAATCCATGCTTTCCGTAGGCTACCGCATTCCGGAAAAGAACATCCTGATGTCTACCGGTACGCCGAAACAGAAAGTGGAAATGCTGAAAGCTGCCCATGAATTGAAGGACAAAGGCTACAACATCTTCGCTACAGGTGGCACGTCCAAGTTCCTCACTGAAAACGGTATTGAGAATACCCGTGTATTCTGGCCAAGCGAAGAAGGCAAACCGCAGGCACTGGAAATGTTACACAAGAAGGAAATCGACATGGTAGTCAACATTCCGCGTGATTTGAGTGCTGGCGAACTGGACAACGGTTACAAGATCCGCCGTGCTGCCATCGACTTGAACATTCCGTTGATTACGAATGCCCGTCTGGCAAGCGCCTTCATCCATGCCTTCTGCACGATGAGCATCGACGACATCGCAATCAAGAGCTGGGACGAATATAAATAATCCGTACAGCCGAAGATATAGATAAAATTATCCCCTCCCGAACTCTCCGTTATGAATGAGTTTGGGAGGGGATTTTTCATCTATCAGCCGACGCAAATTAACTTGCTATGAAAAAATATATGATTACATTTGCGCAGAAATATTCTTTATGCCGGAACACCCTGAATAACCTTTGAGTTTACGGCTTCACAAGAATCTAGGTAATATCGTAATCTAATTCAGTAAACTTAAACAATATGAAGAATAATATAATTGGATTTGTGACCTACCTTTTGGCGACCATTTTATTTTCCCCGTCGGTAGGTATCATCTTACTCGCAATGAAAGAAAATTCAGACAGATGCCATTATTATGGAGGAAAATGGAATATAACCGATATAGTCCTCGGACTGGTGGCAATCATTATTGGAGTGGCGATAAGATACTTTTTTGATTTTAAAATCAGTTTATAGGCATAACCGAGTACACATCAAAACTGGATACGCCTTTTCTAAAAGTCAACAACGATACCAACAATCTCCAAACCGGTAATTGATTTGAATAGATAATTTATTTTGCGGATGAATTAATCAATTCTTGATTGTACAGATTTCCATGTAATAAGCCTTCTAATTTACGATATGGTCATAGCCCCTCTAACGATAATAAATCATTACAGAATATTCCACATGGAGGGCTTTATTTCAATTCCATAAGGTACAATTAAAAGGTCAGGATGCGGACGGTCAGTCGGTAGTTACTCTGTTTCAATTCCATAAGGTACGATTAAAAGAACGGAACCGGAACCTTCTCTTACTGGCTTATCAAGTTTCAATTCCATAAGGTACGATTAAAAGATGATAATCCGTTTTTTTGCGCGTCGGCAGATTTGTTTCAATTCCATAAAGTACGATTGAAAGGACTGGCCAGCCTGTTGGCCTTGAAGCCGAACGAGGTTTCAAGGCCATAAGGTACGATTAAAAGGGCCGTGACGCTACCCACCTCCCTAAACGCTGCTAGTTTCAATTCCATAAGGTACGATTAAAAGCTTCCACGCTCTTAGATTTTTGTTCAACAGCATCAATTTCAATTCCATAAGGTACGATTAAAAGTAGAATTGCAGATGCTACTTGTAACTCTGATTGTTAATTTCAATTCCATAAGGTACGATTAAAAGTTTCGTCAATTTCAGATATCTTCCGTTACATTCATTATTTCAATTCCATAAGGTACGATTAAAAGAAAAAAAGTAATTAGCCTAAAGGTGAAATATCCTTTATTTCAATTCCATAAGGTACGATTAAAAGCACCTAAGAGTTCTCTTCTAGGTCATATTTTCTTATTTCAATTCCATAAGGTACGATTAAAAGATGGCCGTAAACTACAAGATTGAGGGTGAAGCACATTTCAATTCCATAAGGTACGATTAAAAGCAGGTTCACAACGAAGGTTTTACCGGAAGCGTAGATTTCAATTCCATAAGGTACGATTAAAAGTTCGATGCGCATCCGGCCAACTCCGCGGAAATCTCATTTCAATTCCATAAGGTACGATTAAAAGGATGTACCAGTTACTGGTTGGCACAACGAATCCTTAATTTCAATTCCATAAGGTACGATTAAAAGAAAGAGAAAAACAGGTTGCAGACTTATTAGCTCGATTTCAATTCCATAAGGTACGATTAAAAGATGTCTTGCAGTCTGTACGGCATAAATATAAGCTGATTTCAATTCCATAAGGTACGATTAAAAGTTAATGTCCCTGAGTATGCCTATAAAAATGCAAACTAATTTCAATTCCATAAGGTACGATTAAAAGGCTCAGCTTGTCGAAAGAATCTTTCTCTTGCAGAAATTTCAATTCCATAAGGTACGATTAAAAGTTGGATGTGCTACGAATGATGAGTAATAGGATTCATTTCAATTCCATAAGGTACGATTAAAAGCCTCAAAGTAATTATCGCAGTCGCTTCCGCTATTGCATTTCAATTCCATAAGGTACGATTAAAAGGAGTGTAGAAGATGTAAAGGGAGCGTTTAAGTCTTTATTTCAATTCCATAAGGTACGATTAAAAGTGAAAATGAAAATCCCCGGCATCCGGTTTTGGGTGTATTTCAATTCCATAAGGTACGATTAAAAGTAAAGAATTCTATAGATTCTTTAGGTGTTTATTCTATATTTCAATTCCATAAGGTACGATTAAAAGGAGGCATTGAGAAAGGCTTTCTTATTTTCAAATCCATTTCAATTCCATAAGGTACGATTAAAAGCATGTGGAACGGATGAAGAAGATTTATCCGGATGCACATTTCAATTCCATAAGGTACGATTAAAAGTCTTGAACGCATCTATGCCGGACTGATTAAGTTCGATTTCAATTCCATAAGGTACGATTAAAAGCTTACCGCTTCCATTGCATCATCCAGCGTGACGTAATTTCAATTCCATAAGGTACGATTAAAAGCGCTGGAAGAAATGCGGAGTAAAAATGATGTGAATATTTCAATTCCATAAGGTACGATTAAAAGATATGATTAAAGAAATAGTAGGAATTGATTCTGGATTTCAATTCCATAAGGTACGATTAAAAGAATAAAGAATTAGTAGTTCCTAAAATTAGTTGTTCTATTTCAATTCCATAAGGTACGATTAAAAGGCCGAGGCGTCAGCCGAGACTGAGGCGTCAGCCGATTTCAATTCCATAAGGTACGATTAAAAGCCACCGCCGCCCCCACCCAGTGCACTCCGGAGGGCATTTCAATTCCATAAGGTACGATTAAAAGGCCATTGGCAGCCTGAACGAGGTCTTTCAGCTTTATTTCAATTCCATAAGGTACGATTAAAAGTGAGGGTCGCTGAAAAGGAATTAAGCTTAAACCCCATTTCAATTCCATAAGGTACGATTAAAAGAATCGCTCGAACTCAAGGAAGTGAAAGACAAGCCTATTTCAATTCCATAAGGTACGATTAAAAGTTCAATAAAATCAGACGGAGTAGACCTGATTAATAATTTCAATTCCATAAGGTACGATTAAAAGTAAGTCAGGCTCCCAGCGCGTGGAGTATGTCAAGATTTCAATTCCATAAGGTACGATTAAAAGACATAGAAATCTTGCATTACACCCTCATTACGTGATTTCAATTCCATAAGGTACGATTAAAAGTAAGTCAGGCTCCCAGCGCGTGGAGTATGTCAAGATTTCAATTCCATAAGGTACGATTAAAAGATCAAAGGAGATTTGACTGTTATTGGTAATATGAAAGATTTCAATTCCATAAGGTACGATTAAAAGCCCCCGCGGCCTTGCCGCGACATCGGTCCCATTGTTATTTCAATTCCATAAGGTACGATTAAAAGTCTTTCAATGATAGATTCAGTTCTTCGATTATTGTTTATTTCAATTCCATAAGGTACGATTAAAAGATTGTTTATGATAATACACAGCAAGAGAATGTGCAAAATTTCAATTCCATAAGGTACGATTAAAAGAGGGTTGAGGTATTCACGTACAAGACCGTTTGTTTATTTCAATTCCATAAGGTACGATTAAAAGGTTTTGACAATCTATTGGAAGAAATGCGTAAATTGATTTCAATTCCATAAGGTACGATTAAAAGTACACAGGACTTAAAGTTAATATAAGGGATTGCACAATTTCAATTCCATAAGGTACGATTAAAAGCACTTGTTATTCAACCTATAAAATGGTTGTTTACATTTCAATTCCATAAGGTACGATTAAAAGGAAACTCCATGCCTGATACATATCGCGCAGATGCAATTTCAATTCCATAAGGTACGATTAAAAGCGAATGCTGCCTTAACATCATCAACACTCCATCCGATTTCAATTCCATAAGGTACGATTAAAAGTAATGATTCTAATACGCCTACCCTGAATCTTGACAATTTCAATTCCATAAGGTACGATTAAAAGTTGATACAATCTAGCTTTTTCTGTATAATTTCTTTGATTTCAATTCCATAAGGTACGATTAAAAGTCTGCCTGTTTCTGAATCAGGTGTATAGTCTCCAGATTTCAATTCCATAAGGTACGATTAAAAGCCTTCATTTTCATTTCTATTATACATTGAAAATGAAATCATTACTAAATGCAAATATACACAAAATTACAAGAAAAAATGTCGATGCCTAATTCTAAAAATGCCCTTAGGCATCGACATTTCTATAAATACCTGTGTTTCAACAAGTCAAAGAACTATTAGATTACAAAGATTGCTCAAGGACAAGAATAGATGTCACATCGACAATCTCGATTCAGAGAAAGACATCTATATTAGATCGTTCTTTCCCCACAATCCGCTTATCCATTGTATATTGAGAAGAACCACTAAATATGATTATACTATCTTCCTCTTTTTTCATAAATGTATCACATAACATCAACAATTCCTTTAAACGAGCCTCTGATATTTCACCTTCAAAAACAGAATTTTGAATCCAGTTCAGATACCTTCGGCACAATTTCAACATTTTTCCTACCCTTCGTTCTCCAAAATCATATACTAAAATAACATACATATCACCAATACATCTTAAAAGGTTTATATTCTTCCATACCCAATAAATGTTTGGCTAATTTATAGCATTCCAATTTCACAAGATGCTTGTAACTGACAGAACGCTTTAAAGAACGATGTTGAATGGTTTCCTGCAACCGATCCTCCAAAGCCTTTACAAATATCTTCTTTCCTGTAGAATTAAGCAAACATTTATTCAACTTCCAATCAAAATGTTTTTCCTGAATCTCCTTCCGATTTAAGACCTTAAAAATCACCCTATCCACAATAATGGGCTTAAAAATCTCTGCAATATCCAATGCCAAAGAGTAACGACGTTCACCCGGTGTATGCAAATAACTGATAGTGGGGTTTAACTGAGTTTGATGAATGGCACGCAAGCAAAGCGTATAGCACACCATATTACCAAAGGAAATCAGTGCATTTACTTCATTCAGTGGAGGGCGTTTGGTACGAGCACCCATCTCAAAATCATTCAAGATCAAATTAAATGCCGTATAATAATATTGTCTTATCTGACCTTCTACTCCCATCAGTTCTTCCGTGCTACTGGTTTGAGGTATCTGAGAAGAAAGTTTTTTCATTAGGGCTATTAGTTCTTCCATATCCTTCCCTCTCCGATTATAATACTGAAGATTTTTAATCATATTATAAGCCGCTCCTTCAATGAACTTCTGAGCAATACACATTCTTTTCTTAAGGTTCTGATAATGGGCTGTCTGTGCCAACAGCATCCTACCGGAAAGCAAACTATCTCTCGGCATAAAAGACCCTGTATAGTTCTCATAATAATCGAAAAAGTGAACAGCAATGTCTTTCTGGCCAAGGAAATTAAACAACGCACTATTCGCACGCAAGGAGCCAAACACATAAAACTCACTGATATCTTCCACTGGCAAATAACGAGGCTGCGAAAGAACCGGAGCCTCTCCTTCATCTTCCGTGCAAGGAGTAAACTTTAATGTGTTATCTTTTCTCTCTAAAATACCCGGATTAAACAAATAAAAGGTTTTCTTCATTCTTCCACCTCCTTACAATAACAAAATTCATAATAACTGCAATTACGACACAATGACTTTTGCACCAAAGGCGGACATTGTGCATCTGAAATAATATTCTTGATATCCGCCTTCATCTCTTCTATTTTTTCTCGGTCGGAATCTGTTAGATTAACCGGTTGAGTTTTTCTTAAAACAGGATATTCAAGCAAGCCAGTCACTCCTTCAATCCCATTCTTCTCAAACACATACAAGTAATACTTTACCTGCCATTCATGGGCCTTTTCTATCTTATTCGATTTTTTGATTTCATGAATCACCTTATTCTTGGTGTCATAATAATCAACCTTTATTCCATCCAGCTCTATTTCTTCATATTTCTCAGAACGCTGAGGATAAGAATCCTCATGAATCAGCTTACCCTCAAACACAAGGTCGGAGGTATGTTCAAAATTAATGCCATTTGCAAACAGCCAAAGCTTACGTTTGCATACCTGATAATAATTAAAGTGTGTACCAGTAATTTGCATGTTTATTCATTATATTATCTCATAACAATCAGGCTCCCTTTCTATACAACCTTGTTTCTCATCATAGAATAATTCCTCTGCAACCCATACATCTATATCCTTTGAACGATTTTTTCTATTCAAATGATAAGGATATACAGAAACCAACAGCTCATTTGCTTCGATATAACGTTTCTGTTCCACCAGACTACAATATTCTTCTTTCAAATTATAGCACAGCACATCTACTTTCTGATTATTCTGATCCAATATTTCATCAGCCCAGTCTTCACATATCCCGGCAATCCACTTCTTTTCAAAACTAGAAACAGAGTTCAATCCCTGTTCGAAATTCTTTCTTTGCTGTTCGGAATATCCATCTTTGTACACATCGTTACAAGCCCTAATCAAATCATCCTCTGACAAGTCTTTATCATCCAATTTTGACATTGCAGCCCAAGTATCTCGCAATAACTGCTCATCATAAAAAGGAGTTTTACCTATTATCTCCTCAAAGAGATGTACATCGGCCATTTTCTTATGACCAGAAACATCAACGAGTTTCCCAGCACGGTTTACACGGCCTAAACGTTGAATCAGGGAATCTATAGGAGCATTTTCGATATAAGCAGTATCGTAGTCTATATCCAGACTTACTTCCACTGCTTGTGTGGCTACCAGTAGTTGAGGGCGCTTGCTTCTATCCGCATGCGTCACAAAATATTCTATTTTTCTCCTTGATTTTTGGTTGAATCCGCCATGCAGCATCATCTTCTTTGATTCATCAAAATTTATCTCCTGATAAATTTGCTGACAGGTTTTTACATTATTGACCACAACTAACACAGACAAGCCACTTTCCAAATCAGCCTCAATCTGCCCAACATACTGACCTATATTTTCTTGTGCATGACAAATCAAATGATGGCGTTTCCTACCCATCACACAAGCATCTGATGAAAAGGCTGGATCCGGACGAACGATCCGGGAATAATCTCCTTCATAAATCTGCTCTACAATTTCCTTCAACAAGAAATTTGGGATAGTAGCAGACATAAACAGAAACTTAGCCCCAAAAAGATTCTTGAAAATCTTAACCGTTTCCAGCATTTTCCCTGTCAAAAAAGCATTATACGCATGAAATTCATCAATGATAAACAAGGCATTTTGACATTCCAACATGGAAAACTCCCATCCTTTTCCATGACAAGGTACCCGTAATAACTGGTGTAAAGTCATAATTTTTACCGGATAATAGACCTCACGCGACAGGGAATTCAAACTCCGGGCTTTTTGCTCAAGTTCTATATAATCGGGAATTATATTCGAAGATTCCTCACACAATTCGTTATAGATAAAATTCAAAGATTTAGAATGTTGTATCATTACTTTTGAACGATTATATACATCGCACAGACGTTTCATCATCGCATTTATGGAGGCTGTATAAGGCAACAGATAAAACAAACGATTGCCTTCCAACTGATTAGCATATACCCAGCTTAAAGCAGCTTCCGTTTTGCCAGATCCTGTAGGTGCATGCAGAACTGCATCCCCTTTCCATTGTTGTAACTTCTCTTGGAAATGGCGAAATGGGAATTTAGTGGATTTATCGTGTGGTTGAAAATCATCCAAAGATATCAACTGGTAATCGGGAACTTCTGCCCGACCTCCAGAAGCCAAATGATCTGCTGCTTGCAAGAAAGCTCTCAACAGAGAGAAATGCTGCCGGTCATCCAGACAAGGCACTGCCTTTACTTGCTTACTTTTTCTGAACATATAACAGAAAGTCGACGGAATTTTTTCTAATACCTCTTGTCTGTAAACAAATTCTTCTGCAAATAAAGAGAGCCATGACTGTAAGGTTTCCAAGCACATGGTTCCTTCAGAGAATGGTAAATAAGCTCCCTCATCCACTGAAATACTGATGTCATTCAGATCTTGCATATCCAAAGACCTTTCGCAAGAGTCTGACTCTACGCTTTTATGATGCGTTCCAACAGCGAACAGCACTGCATCGTTTACCTCCAAAAAAGTTTTTGCAAACCAAACAGAGACTAATTCGTGACGGATGCTGGCATACTTATCGCCATTCAGCCTTTTCTGAAAGGTCGGATGCACCTTTCCCAAGTCATGCAGAATCGCAGCTGGCACGAAATTTTGTGTTAAAAAAACTCTTTCAGCATCCGATAAAGACAGTGACTGAAACAACTTCAGTCCTGTCTCTATTACCATGCAAGTATGCTCATACAAAGTGGTTCCATCACTTTTAGCTCTTACTTTCCTTATATCTTCTATATTCATATCGCAAACGTATGCATATAAAAATCTGTAGACTGCGCATCCAAGGTTCGATACAAATTAGCGCATTTCACATGTACTCCCTCACCATGCACAGCTACAAACATCATCGGATTTACAGGGATTCTTCCGCTCCCAATTTTCTCTCCTTCGGCATAAGACTCTGCAATCTGCACAAGCTGTCCGGGTATAATCTGATTCGCATCAAAAGGAATCATACAACCTTTCAAAATTCCTTCTGATATAGGTACCACCTCTTTGACACATACTTTTTTTATTTGGAGCAAGTCTTGTGAACGTCCTAATGCCGGTGTCCCTACAGGAGACTCAAAATACTCCTTCCAATCTATACGGTCAATCCAGATGGTTAAATCAGGATTCGTATGAAATTCACGTGTATATGCATCACTCCCTTTATCGTGATTCTTTATTTTCTTCCCATCAAACTGCAACCTCCTTCGGGTTTCTATATCCAAAGAAACCGTATCATAAAGATATCGGAAACCGACCTTCACTTCATTACAAGACACAAAACGCCCCAGACAGCAACCTAGTATTCCTAAAATAGTAGAATAAGGAGGTACTGGCATACATAAGGCATTCCCGGAAAGAACAAACGGAAGACGAGGAGTAGCAGTCCAGCCTGAAAACTGTATTTCCAGTACTTTATCCATTATTTCAAATATTTATCTACAAACATTTCGACTATTTTAACAGGGCTATCCACTATAAATGTATCCCCGCTCAACGCTTTCACTTCTGCTTCATTCTCCAAATATCCTGTTCGGATTCCAATACAAACGGGAGTCTGAAGTTTGTCTTTATAATCTCCAGCTAATTCCTTCAACAAGTCCACATTTAGCTTCGGACGTTCGCCGTCTCCTATATATAAGTTGTTGAAGCAGGGATTTGCAGACGACATTCCTGCAAATACAATCACTTTAGGAGAAACATCGGCTCCAAATGCTGCCATCTTTGCGCCTCCACGGAGATGTACCAACCCTTTCAGCAAACCTGCAGCACGTTCGTTTCTCAGTTTTTCCGCATTCTGAAGCGTGTAGACTTGTACATTTTTCTGTGAATGATCCTCCACAAGAACTTCTTTATACTTTTCTACCAGATCTTTTGACAACTCCACACGAGATGGCGTATTCACAAAACAACCCAAGCGGTAACATTCCAAATTAAAGAATCCTTCCAAATGGGTAGCATAGAAACGAGTTGAATAAGGTAAAGGAGTCCCATCTTTCGGAAAAACAAAAGCATTATCCACCGTCAAAGCACGCATTTTGGGGATTCCTTTCAAAATGGAAGTTTTGAAGGGAGACATACGCTGAATACTCTCCTCACCTTTAGAACCACTTTTCATATATCCAAACAAGTCATCCTCCGGATAAATAACAGGGTCCAATTCTGTGGCAATTTTTGAGGTAGCACCCTTCGTATTCGTATCAATGGCATGCAGTTCACTGGGTTGCCAACCATTTTCTTCATTCGCTGTATTTCTAAGCCAACGACGCCATGCTTGTGCCGACACATAAGGAACTTCTTCCTTGCGTCCATTCACAGTTTCCTTAAAAGTCTTTGGAATTACTGTATTCTGATCTTCTCCAGTTGCCAATCCGGCACCATTCAAAAAAGTAGCGGTTGCATCACACAACACATTTCCTGTAATGTTTTTAATTTGTTCTGACATAACTTTCTATTTTTAAGGTTACTAATTATTTACAATATCATTTGAAGAAATTTCATTCAGTTTGAGTCTGAAAGCAAACAAGAATGTCTTGAACGCATAATTACCCCAAGGATCATAAATCAAATCATATTCATTCCATTCTTTACCACTTTCATTCAGACGTTGCAAGATAGAATAAAACCATATCATCTGTAATCGTAAATCGTTACGAGGTATCGAACGTTTAATCTTGTTACATAGCGTTACATATTTTGATCTGTCCACCGCATCCTGGAATCGATATGCTACATATTGACAAGTAAATTCATTCATACAGTCTAACCATTTCTTTATATCTGCATCCAACGGCTGAACAGGGAATTCTATGTTGTCTTCCTCTAAAGCTAAATCTTCCCTATTTCCATAATACAATCTCAACAAAGCACAGATTCCGTATATGTTTTTCTTGCCATTTGTGGTATAAAATAATGGGTACAGACGGTAAAATCCGTCCTTCCAGGCGTTCTCTATCAATAGTTTATCAAATACAGAAGGATCTACATCATTAGTTTGCTCCCCATATCGAAATTCCGGGATACGAACTTTTTCCCGCAGATAATCAGAAGAACTTTCCATCAGATGAATCATCTTCGCACAAAACCGGAATGCCATCGTGTTCTTGACATTCAGTGGAGGACAATCAGAAATGAATACCCCCTTTTGATAGTAAAAATGCACCAATTTATAAATCTGAAAACAACGATATGAAATGGGCAAGGACTCAGGATCATCCAAGATAGCTATCTGACAACTCATTGACCAGTCTCCTTTTCCTGTTGCCCGCCATAGTATTCTGTTCAGCAATGACGTATAATCATTTTTTGCATCATAAGCATCAGTTTTACTCAACACAGCGTCATCTTTTGCATCTTTATATTTCATTATCAGACCAGATATATACTGGGCCATTGCAGTCTTTTTCTCTTGATGAATAGCATTCCAATAAGACTCGAAAAACTCCACACTAACCCCTTCATATTTTTTAGCCGGATAAAGGCCTGACCATTCTCTGTTATCAGACAAACATTCCAAAAAACTTGAACTTAACGCAGGAGTATTCAATATATGTGTCAGTTCTCCCTTATGACGTTTACGCAATAAAGCCAAACGTCTAAGTAATTCATTAGGTACCCTGTCTATAGAACAACTGGCACCCGCACCTGAATTCGAAAAGCTCCACAAGTTCACATCTGCATATTCACAGTCGGCCTTGCACCTTTCCATGACTTCCAGTGCTTCCAAAATATAGTTTCCTTTTGTAGCCCCCTTCATGTTTTCAATCGGGTCATTCGTAGTAACTACTTCTTTTACTTTTTCAATCAAATTTTCCACTTTCTCTTTTACGAATTCTTCACAAAACTCTAAAGCAGTAGAATCAACAAGCAGAATACCTTTTTTATATATGTAAGCACAGAAAGGCAGGAACTGTAACAATACCACGCAAATAGGATGTACGTTATACGTCTCTCTCGCCATAGGAAGTGACTGTGCATCAGAGCCTAATCCACCCAATAAAGGAAACCAGCACCTGTTTAAAGTCAAATCCTTTTTCTTCGCTTCTTTCTCCGGCACTCCTAAACTAACCAACGTTTCCAGCATAAAATCAGAGAAAGTTTTAGTATAATGTAATCCTGTCAAGTTACATTGTTTGTCGCCTTCTGCTTCAAAACCGTCCACAATCTTGCGCAACAATGTTTCGTATATCTTCTGACCGAGTTTCTTGTCATTATACAATGGCCCATTTCTCGTAAAAAGCATCGTATAACTTTTGAAACGCAAATTCAAACTCATCAGAGAATAAGGGAGTTCATCGCACACCCTCCTCATCATGGTACGCAAAACATCTGTAGTAATGTCCCGCACATCATCCAATCCAGCCAATGCTTTTATCGTCATCAAAGCATTATTGACCATTGGATTTCCGGTATAATGACTAATTATATTCATCATAGACCTAATAAAATTCTTAATATCAATATCAATTTATCACATAACAGATAGATTGGGGAGTTATTTTTCCACCTCTAAAAATCCAAATCCCATTGAGGAAAGACTCCCAGCACCAGCTTCATACATCAACTTCATCAATTCTAAGGGAGCAGAAATCCTGATTCTACACATAAAGCCTCGCACGCAGGTTTCTTGAGAAGTGTCAGCCTTTATCTTTACTAAAACAGACTTTGGCTGATTCAAAACCTCTAAACAACAATCTTCCGCATAAAAAGGACATTCAGTTTCAAAAAACAAAGAGTACTTTTCTATAAGGCCTTTAAATAATATATACGGAGCAGACACATCTGTAGGAGACAAATAGTCAACTTTTCTTCCACCCTGACGAAGCTTCAAACACATTGGCGACAAAGTCCGAAACGTCATCTCTTCCGCAAATTCGGGAGGAGGCATTACCTCTACATTACGCACGATAAATTGTACAACCGATTTCCGGTCACCAATCTCAAACACCTGATCCATGAACACCCCTTGGATAAAACTTTGAGTGCTTTTCTCCGGCAAAAAACTAATCTGCCACTCTACCGTATCCGACAAAATAAGCATCCGTCCTTCTTCACGCAATATTTTATATCTTTCTACATCAAAGCGAGAAAAAGAAAAAAATTTGAATGTCTTTCCACTCTCCATACGATAACCATTCTCATGGAGCCAAGTAGCATAATCTTTATCTGCACGTGCCAAGATTCTATATATTGCAGCCGACTGTTCATATTGATAATTAATAGGTAATCGGTTACCAAATGCTCTTTTATTGACTTCTAATTGTAATTTAAACCGCATATGTCCTTATTTATAATAAATGTATCTCTTTTATTATATTTTCCATTGAATCACTACACAATGCCTGCAACTCGCCCTCAGTCATAATCGACTCGGATAAGGCACGACGCACCATTCTATGATAGCGCTCCGCTTTATCTGTTAAAAGGTATCCCCCCCATCCTTCTTCCAATTTATTTTTCTTGATGCATTCATCAAAAATATGATTATAATAGACCTCTGTTATCACATGCAAATCTTTTGCCCGATGTACAAGGGCGGCTACAGACATACCATAAGCATTCTTCAACTCCACAAGTTCTTCAAGTGAAAGGGTTGAACGTTTTTTTCCAAAAGCTTCGTAAGCCATCTCCATTGGAAATAGTAGTGCCGAGGCAAAACGATGACAATATTTCTCTTTTGTACGTACATCCAGATTTTCCAGAAAACGAAACAAGACATGACCTAATTCATGCAAAGCAGTAAAACGTTTTCGTTCCACTGTCACATTGCGTTGATTCAATACGACAAAAGGAATCTTCCGATTTGCCCATCCACTAAGCCCGTCTACACTTTCATCTAAATCCAATTCTATCACTTTTACACCGGCACTTTCCATCATACGACAAACCGACGGAATGGCATCTCTCCCTAAATTCCATTTTTTCCGTAGAACTCCGGCTGCGGTTTCCATATCATCAATAGAAGTATATCGCGTAGAAGAGAAAGGAGGCTGAAAGGAAGTAAGCATACCCATTTTATCTTCCAAACATAAATATTGCTGCAAATAACGATTGACCTCGGTTTTAATAGCCATCTCTTCTTTTGCAGACAACAACTCTCCACGACGAAAATTCCATCCATCAATCTTTACTGGTAAATGTGATTGGAAGTTGAAAGATGACACACGATAAACTTTCAATAATGCATCTAACACTTGAGATGAAGGACGCATCTTTCCTGTTTCATATTTAGACAATGCCTGTTTGGAAACCAAGCGATTCAGTTTCTGACAAACCTCATCCAATGTCAAGCCACGCATTCTACGCATGTTTTTCAAGTCCTCAGGTTTCATTTCAATTATCAGTTCTTAGTATATAGCCCTATCGGTTTACAAATATATAAAATTTTGAAAATCTTATCAACCAAAATCATTTTTATTGACTAAATTCGGTCACAATTTCCCCCTTCAAAAAAACGCAAGTACATTCCAACCCAAACACAAGTGCGTTTGAAGTAAAACACAAGTGCGTTTCAACCAAAACGCAAGGACGTTTGAGTCCAAACGCAAGTGCGTTTTGAAGTGGTCGACAAAGGTCTTCAAAAATCTACATAAGTCTACATAAGTCTACATAGTTCTACATTCCGCAAGCCGC
Organism: Bacteroides mediterraneensis; assembly: GCF_016900355.1. Lineage (GTDB taxonomy): Bacteria > Bacteroidota > Bacteroidia > Bacteroidales > Bacteroidaceae > Phocaeicola. The sequence goes on from NZ_JACJKA010000017.1 coordinate 19,362, forward strand.
ACAAAAAAGGCTGCCACACCCGAAGGTAATGACAGCCTTTCGCAATCAAAATCTAAAACTAATCAACAAGAGGGAATACAAAACCCTTGCCATCGTTATCGTCAAACTCGGCTCCGGAAGGAAGAGACAAATGCTTGGCATTGTTGCTCCAGTCCCAAAGCTTGGTTTCATCGTCTGTAATTTCACCCGTGTCCTTGTCGCGCTTCTTGCCGTTCAACGGATAATACAACACCAGATTTTCGTCAGCTCCGTCTACCATCTTCCACATGAACTGCTTCAGCTGCTGCGGGGTACGGGCCGTTTTCCAGAAACGTATCTCACGCACCAGCTCATTGGCACCGCCAATCCAGAAACCCACCAGCCCGTAAGGACCCGTACGGATTTCACGGTCGGCCACCAGCTCGCCGTTCACATACACATAGTTCTTCTTCCCGTCGTACACAAACGAAAGCATGTACCACGTATCGGGCTGAGCTGAGAACACATCGGCAGGCACGTCAATCTGGGAGTTACCGGTCTTTATCTGCAACTGGTTCGGACGGATGGTCACGTCGCCGAAACGGGGATAAATCTCATCGAGAGCTCCCGATCCGGATACCAGCTTGGTTCCACAGATGGAACGGTTGTTCTGATAGTAGGAGCTGCGGTTCACCATCACTTCCATAGTCCACTGGTCTACTTTGAAGTCATCCGGGAACATCTTGCTGTCTTCACTGCCGGAACCGTTTATGCGCAGACATTTGGTGTTGATGCGCTGCTCCAGTACAATCAGTGATTCGGATTCTCCGGAAATGACCGGCACCGTACCCCCGTTCAGCTTCACGGGCAACGCATAGCTTCCCTGCAAGGAGAACTTCACGTTTTTCAGCTTTACGGGCAGAAACTGGGAGGTCTGTTTGGAGTCGAACACGACTTCCCGGCTCACTTCGTACATCTCTGAAGGGAGCATCAGGTAGTTGGTGCCGTGCTTCTTGTTATACGCCTCCAGCTGCGACGCGTTGCCCGCCTCCACCGTCACCGTTCTGGATTCTTGTTCCTGCTGCACCAAGCCTACAGTGATGGATTTTACTTCTACTTCCTTTCCTTCTTCCACGAAAACCTGCGACGATTCTCCACCTTTTATATAGGCTCCCTGTGATGCCTGATACTCGCTGGCCGCGTCTTTATATAATTCATTCTGGCAGGAGCTGACCAGCAGACTGCCGGCCAGAACTCCCAAATACACTATTTTCTTCATAATTCAATTTTTATTCAAACTTACCCGGATAAACTACATTTCCCAAATTCAAGGCTTCTTTCAGCCACTTATAAGGAGGATCATTGGCAAAATCATATTCCATGTGATAGGTACCGATTCCTCCGATACGCTTACCGCTGGGGAGGTCGAGGGTGGCATAATCGAAAATCTGACGGCCTTCCGGATAGGCATTGATTTCTTCACGTACACTCGTATAGTCTGGCACTCCTCCAGTCCGCCAGCCTTGCTCGAATTCCACGGTAATGATGGTCTTACGCTCCCAGTCTTCCAGGTGCGGCTGGGTAATTTTACGAATCACGCTTCGTGTAGACCGCTCCCAATAAGCTTGGTAGATGTAATGATCAATATACTTGGAAGCTTCCGCAGAAAGTTTCTCCGGCTGTCCGTCCATCACCAACAGTCGTCCTGCCGGACGCAGACGGTCGGAAAGAGCCTTAATGAATACAAACATCTGGGTATTTCCGCTATTTTCCGAAATCTGGTCGGAATTGGCCATCGTACCGGAGTGACCGTAGTTAGGTTCATAATCAATGTCGAAACCGTCCAAGTTGTATTTCTCGATGGTGTCGCAAATGGCATTGGCGTAGGCCTTCACTCCTTCCACGAAATCACCTTTGCCTTTTTCACCCACCCAATAGTTGGTAGGATCTTGCCCCGGAGGAGTCATCTGGTCGCCCAGGCTTTGCACAATCCAACACAGAAGGGCTTTTCCGCCTTTCACTTCCTGGAAGAACTTCAGGTCTTTCTTCTGTTCTTCTGAAAGATTGCCACGGGTTCCCCACAGGGATACGAAATCCACACTGTCGGGCAGCATCTTCAGGTAGTTCTGTGCATTGCTTCCTCTTCCGGTCCAGTTGCCGAACCATCCGAAACCTTTCACGTGAGGGGTCTTGCGGTATTCCCGGAGTTTGGCAAAATATTCCCGCATGGTAGGGGTCAGGTCGGCTTCCGATTCCGCTTCCAGCAACGGGATGTATTTCTCCAGTCCCTGCTGGTTTTCGAATACTTCTCTTTCGGGTATGTTCCAGTCGGAGCAACCCACGAAGCCTGCCACTACCAGCAAGGCCCCGATATATTTCATGATGTTTTTCATCTCTTGGTGCATTTAAACATTTTAGCAGATTAATCTTTATTTCGGTTGTTTAGGTCGATTGTCGCGTACCCACCACAATTTGGTCGCTCCCTGGTCGTCTCCACCTAACAGAGTAGGCACATCCGACATGTTGGGGTTCGTACCATATTCCGCCGGAGCAAAACGGAAACGTTCAGGAGTCAGAGCATCTTCCGACGCACCGATACTTGCATAGGCTTTGTCATAAGCCGGCTTGAGCAGATAAGGATAACCCGTGCGACGGTATTCGGTCCAGGCTTCTACGGCATTGGGATAAAGTGCCAAATATTTCTGCGTGATGATTTTCTGCAATTTCATCTCCTCCGTATCCGCGTCGTTCCATTTTGGAGAAACATTTCCCGTAGAGAGCACACAAGCGTACTGATAATTATAAGGTAAAGTATAGGCTTTGACGTCCGACGGCAGCTGAGTGCCTTGCAAGTAAGAAGCGACTCCGCTCACCCCGTTTTCTTCGAACGACTTGGTCACGCCTTCTTCGTACAAAGCTTTCGGATCGCCTGCCGTAAGTTGATATAGCGCCGCTTCTGCTTTCAGGAAAGAGACTTCCGACGCACGCAACCAGAACAAAGGAGAGGCTGCACTGACCTTAGGCTTGGAAGCTCCATCCTTGGCACGGTCATTCAGCGGATTGTTGTTCGTGGGAGGAAGGGCCACAAAACGGCTACCCGAAACCGTGGTGAAATAGCTGGCCAGACGCGGGTCCTTATACCCTTGCATATAGGCCCAGATGGTAGCTCCCATACGGCATTCTCCGTAATCTTCCACTGTAGGCAGCATGGAGTTCATCAGCGGCAGTTTATCTGTACTTTGGATTTTGGCTTCCTGCGCCATGTTCTCAATCACACCGCCATGCGACGGATCGAGCGCATACGTCACATATTCCTTGGCCAGCTCCATGTCCTTGAAATGGACACGTACCGCCATACGCAGCATCAATGAGTTGACCAGACGGGTCCAGTTCTGCGGATTACCGTCATAAATCACGTCATAAGAGGAAAGAACCTTTGTAGCCGTACCGCCCAGCACCTGCGAAGCTTCTTTCAGGTCGGCCAGCATGGCCTTGTATACTTTGTCCTGAGCGTCCAGCTTGGGGGCAATGTCTCCGTTGCCGGCATTGGTGTACACAATGGGGCCGAACACGTCGGTGGCACGGAGCCAGCCCATCACCTTGACGATGTTTGCCACGGCCTGTACTTCCTTGTCGGCCGGATCTTCAGACTCCTTCGTGTGCTTGTAAATGTCGTTCCACGCACGGAACAGCTTTGAATAGAAATTCTGGTAGGCGTAACTCATACGGCCGTCCGTAAAGTTCCAGGTGGCCTCCGTGTTGAAGTTCCAGTTGTTATTCATGCCCCAGTAGCCGATATAGTTTCCGGCCGACATGATATCTGTGTTGGCCAGGTCGTTACCCGGTCCGGTCGATTCCGTGGGAGAACCGATGGGAATCACCAGCTTCTGCATATCCAGAAAGGGAGCTCCATACAGCAGTCCACCCTGTTTCATTTCTTCTTCTGTCACCCCGTAGATATTCGTATTGATCTTCTCATAGTTGCAAGAAGCCAGTGCCAATACAGATAATGCGGGTATCAAATATTTTCTTATCTTCATATTGTTTCGGTTTTTCATAAGTTGTTAGAATCCAAATTTAAGGCTCACTCCATAAGTCCGCTGACTGGGCAGCATGAAATAGTCATATCCCTGTCCGAACGTACCGGTAGAGGCTGTCAGTTCCGGGTCGAATGGAGCCTTGTTGTAAATCATCCAAAGGTTCGTACCATAGACGGAAAGGCTGACATTGTGGAACGAAGTGCCCTTGAACCAGGAGTTGGGGAACGTATAGCCCAGACTGGCTTCCTGAAGGCGGACATTCGTAGCCGAATAGACATTGTAGGCATCCAGGTTGACCACAGATTCGTAATAGTCTTTCGGACGTACGGGCACGTTGCCCACCATCACCTTTCCGGCATCACGGGCGTCTGCCGAAGCCTGCGACACACCGAACTGGTCGAGCACGGCCTGTGTTTTTGAAATGACGATACCACCCAGACGGGCTGTCACCAGGAAGTTCAGGTTGAAGCCCTTGTAAGAGAAGCCGTTTCTCCAGCCCAGGTTCCACTTGGCGTTGACGCTTCCTAACTTATAAGGTTCGGTCGATTCCGTAGTAATGGTCTGTCCTTCATTGTACACGATATAGCCGTCCTGGTCGCGCTTCAGACGTTCTTCAGCATAGATGGTACCGATTTCTCCTCCTTCGCGCAGACGGAAACGTCCCACCTTGATGTCGCTCAGGTCAAGGGTTTCTCCAGTTACCGGATTCTTCACGTCTGATGCCAGTTCGATAATCTTGTTGCGGTTGGCCGTGGCCGTCAGCGAGGTGCTGTAAGAGAAGTTACCGAATGTCTGGTCGTAACCCAAAGTCAGCTCGATACCGCGGTTTTCCACGTTACCGGCCTGTACAAACATGTAGTCATAACCCGAAGTTTCCGACAGTTTGGCCTGCAACAGCTGGTCGTAGGTGTTCGACTTATACAAGGTCACTCCCAACGAAACAGTGTTGTTCAACCACTTGGAGTCGATACCGATTTCATACGAACGGGTTCTTTCGGGTTTCAGTTCCGGAAGCGGATAGTATTTGAACGGTTTGATGACTCCTCCTTCAATGGAGTGTGTAATCGTGCCGGGAGTCAGCCCAGTATACGGAATCGGTGAACCTACCTCGGTATAAGAAGCGCGTACCTTCAGGAAGCCCAGTACCGGAGAGATAGACTGGCGCAGGTTGTCCGACAACAAATCCGTCACAATGGCCGACAGACCTACTGACGGATAGAAAATCCACGGCGACTTGCTGTTGACCAGCTGCGAAGGCTTGTCGGCACGTCCGGTCAGGGTAAGGTACACCGCCGATTTCCAGGAGATTTCGGCCGAACCGAACACACCGATGTTCATCTTCCGGCTGTCTCCTCCCGTCTGTGAAGGCACTCCGGTAGAAGGGTCGATGTTGTCGTAGGCAAACTTGTTGGGGATGAGCAGCAGCTGTCCGCCGTAGCCTCTTCCCTTCGTATCGTATTCCTCATAAGAAGCACCCACGTTGACATTGGCAAAGAAATCGTTGGCAAAAGGTTTGGACAAGTTGGCCATCACGTCGGCATACTTCTGACGGAAGGTCTCACTGGAATAGATATAACGTCCCAAAGGCTTGGCAAACGTACCATGAGTAGAAGCGTAACGCTTGTCTTCTCTTTCGGAATAGGTGTTGTCCAGACGGCCGCGGGCAGTCACGTTCAGGTAATCTGTGATATCGTACTTCAACGAAGCATAAAGCATGTAGCGGTCTTTCACCTCCGGACGGATGTTGCGGTAGGCCACCCAGTAGGGATTCTGCACTGCCATACCGAAATCGCCCGGTGCCCACGACTGCACGTTGTAGCCCAGTTCGGCATCGTAGCGCTCAAAATATTTCTCCTTGCTGAAATCCTCTCCGCGCGGATACAGATACGCCCCCAGAATCGGGTTGAAATACGTACCGTAAGACAGCATGTTGTTGGCGTATTCACGTACATAGCTGGCAGACACGTCCATGGTCAGCTTGTCGTTGAAGAACTTAGTGGTGTTCCGCACCATGGCATTGTAACGATGGTATTTGTTGTTCGGCACAATACCCTTCGCATTGACCGCCGAGCCCGACACATAGGTCTGGTTCTTGTCATTGCCCACCGACAGGTTGAACGAGTTGGTAAAAGTCGTTCCGGTATTGAAAAAGTCGGCCGGATTGTAAGAAGAAGGCGTTGCCAGTTTATCACCCCACGAAGCGGCCTCCCCGCTCACATTGCCATACGTGTTCTGGAATCTCGGCAGCACAAAGGCTTTTGAAAACTCTGCCGAAGAAGACACATTGACATTCACTTTGCCGGCGGCTCCTTTCTTGGTGGTAATCAGAATGACTCCATTGGCCGCACTGGCTCCGTAAAGGGCAGCAGCCGAAGGACCGGTCAGCACCGACAGGCTTTCAATGTCTTCGGGATTGAAGTTGGCAATACCTTCACCCGAGGTACGTCCCGAGCCGAAACCTGTTCCGTCGCCCGAGCGGTCGGCCTGGTTACCCATCGGCACACCGTCTATCACATACAACACGTTGTTGTCTCCACTGATGGACTTGTTACCACGCATCACCACGCGCGTACCTCCACCTACACCCGAAGCGCTGCGCTGGATATTCACACCGGCCACCTTTCCGTTCAGGCTGTTTACGAAGTTGGCGTCCTTCACCTTTGTCAGTACATCGTTCTTCACTTCCTGCACGTTATAGCTCAAGGCTTTCTGGGAGCGCTTGATACCCAAAGCAGTCACCACGACCTCGTCCAGCAGTTCCGAGTCTTCCTTCATGACCAGCACACCCAGTGCCTCTTTCGACGAGACCGTCAGACTTTTATAACCTACATAGGAAATTTCCAACAGGGAACCCTCAGCGACCGACAACGTGAAGTTTCCGTCCATGTCGGTAATCGTACCGTTGCTGGTTGCTTTTTCCAGCACACTCACCCCTACCAGAGGTTCTCCATTCGCGTCTACGACGGTTCCACTGACTGTGATTTTGTTGGTTTGCGCCGATACTTGCACGGAAGGCTCACCGGCCCCTCTCGGCAAACTGGCATACGCTGCGTTTCCTCCCTGACTTATCAGTAACAGAAATAGCAGTTGAGTAGCTCTTTCTATTTTCATAGATGATTTAAGATTTAGTTGGACATTAAATAGTTATCACATTTTAAGGCTCACGACAACGGTCAAGGTGCAATCGTCCTTTGCGGGACAATGCAGACATTGGCCAGCCATCAAGAACCGGTTAAAATTCTAGTTTGTTTTTGTGGCAAAACGGGTGTAGAAAACCTGTACAGGTACTTACCTTTACTGCATCCTACAGCTCAGGCAGGCATCTGTCCTATTTGCCCGTTGCTTCTTTCCAGTAAAAGAAAGAGGCATTCTCTATCCTCTAAATAATTGACATAAAGGCTCACATCAGGTAGCCTGCGAAATGATTTTTCTCTATAGTTTAGCTTAAGCTTGCGTTGTTTGTGTCTGTATAAATAAAATTTTCAGTTTTATCGGGCTGCAAAGATATGCGTTTTTTATAAACTACAAATCTTTAGATAAGATTTTTTTCTTTTGACACGAGAGTTTTCAAAGAAAAAGAGGAAACCAACTGGCCAATGCTCGTTGATTTCCTCTTTTCTGTGATTCCGCTGCGATTCGAACGCAGGACCCACGCCTTAGAAGGGCGTTGCTCTATCCAGCTGAGCTACGGAACCATCCTTAATAGTTGTGCTGCATTCAAGTGATTCCGCTGCGATTCGAACGCAGGACCCACGCCTTAGAAGGGCGTTGCTCTATCCAGCTGAGCTACGGAACCATCCTTAATTGCGGCGCAAAGGTATGCTTTTATTTTGAATTATACAAATTATTCCGTAAGTTTGTCTGAAGAAACCAAGAAATTCACTTTACACATGGAACAGCATCCCCAGCTTTTAGTCTACAAGGCGTCTGCCGGTTCCGGCAAGACTTTCACGCTGGCCGTACACTATATCAGACAATTAATCGAAGACCCGTATGCGTACCGACGAATTTTGGCGGTGACATTCACCAACAAGGCTACGGCGGAAATGAAAGAGCGCATTCTGGAACAACTGTATGGAATTGCCACAGCCGACAAAGGCTCAGACGGTTACCTGAAGGAAATACAGAAAACCTCGACCAAGTCGGTCGAAGAAATCCGGGAGGCGGCACGCGAGGCCTTGCGGCACATGATTCATGACTACAGCCGTTTCCGCATCGAAACCATCGACTCGTTTTTCCAGTCGGTGATGCGCAACCTGGCGCGGGAGCTGGAGCTGGGGGCCAACCTGTCCATCGAGCTGAACAATACGGAGGTGCTGAGCGATGCCGTGGATGCCATGATTGAAAAGCTGGACCGCCGCTCGCCGGTGCTCTACTGGTTACTGGAATACATCGAAGAACGGATTGCGAACGACCGGCGCTGGGATGTGTCGAAGGATATCAAGAGTTTCGGACAAAACATCTTTGATGAGAATTATATTGAAAAAGGAGAAGGACTACGCAAAAAACTGGCCGACCCGAAGTTCATTCCGGCGTATCGGGAGGAACTGAAAAACATCCGCGAAGAGGTACTGGAATTTATGAAGGGATTCAGCGACCAGTTTACGGGACTGCTTGAAATGCACGGACTGACACCGGCGGACTTGAAAAACGGCTCGCGGGGCATCGGCAGTTATTTCAACAAACTGGCCAATGGAAAACTGAGCAGCGACATCCGCAATGCGACCGTGGAGAAGTGTCTGGAAAGTGAAGAGAACTGGACCACGAAGACTTCTTCCCACCGTGACGAAATCCGTTCGCTGGCGGCCTCGGAACTGATACCGTTACTGGAGGAAGCGGAAAACCGACGTCCGCAGAACAGCTTGCTGCTCAACTCGTGCGACCTCTCGCTGCGTTACCTAAATAACCTGCGACTGCTGGCGCACATTGACGAGGAAGTGCGGTTGCAGAATCAGGCGCACAACCGTTTCCTGTTGTCGGACACCAACGCCCTGCTCCACAGCCTGATTCGGGAAGGCGACGCTTCGTTTGTCTACGAAAAGATTGGTACCACCATCGACACGGTGATGATTGATGAGTTTCAGGACACCTCACGCATGCAATGGGAGAATTTCCACCTGCTCTTGCAGGAGAGTCTGGCGCAGAAGGAAGGCAGCCTGATTGTGGGCGACATCAAGCAGAGCATCTACCGCTGGCGAAGCGGAGACTGGAAAATCCTCGCGGGACTGGGGCACGACCGGAGTTTCCGCATCAAGGAATGTACACTCGATACGAACTGGCGAAGCGAGGCACGTATCATCCACTTCAACAACGAGTTTTTCACGGCGGCCTGCCAGACATTGAACCGACGGTATCAGGAGGAACAGGGTACGCCTTGCACGCAGCTGGAACAGGCGTACAGTGACGTACGACAACGTTGTGCCAAGAAAGACGAGAAAGGGTTCGTAAAGGTGACTTTCTTGCAGGATTCCAAGGAACGGCCTTATGCAGAGGCCACCTTGCAACTGTTGGCCGAGGAGGTGGAACGGCTCACAGCAGAAGGCATCCGCTTAAACGAGATGGCCATTCTGGTGCGCAAGAACCGGAGTATTCCCGATATTGCAGCTTATTTTGACGAGCATACCCCCTACCGTATCGTATCGGATGAGGCTTTCCAGCTGAATGCTTCTTTGGCCGTGAACATGCTCATCGACGGACTGCGTTACCTGTCTTCGCCCGAAGACCGCATTGCGCTGGCGCGTCTGGCGGTAGCTTATCAGCAGGAGGTGTTACAAAAGAATATCAGCCTCAACACGGTGCTGCTCAATGACCCTAAAAATTACTTACCGGCAGACTTCTTGCTACAGGCAGACTCGCTCCGTTTCATGCCGCTCTACGAGTTGCTCGAAAAACTCTTCGTGCTGTTCGACATGGAGCGCATCGAAAAACAGGATGCGTATCTCTATGCGTTCTATGATGCAGTGACGGAATACATGCAGAACAACTCGTCGGAGCTGACGGCTTTCATCCGGTTCTGGGACGAGAAGCTGAACACGAAAACCATTCCTTCGGGCGAAATCGACGGCATCCGCATCCTGTCCATCCACAAGTCGAAGGGCTTGGAATACCATACGGTGCTGTTGCCGTTCTGCGACTGGAAGATGGAGAACGAAACGAACAACCACCTGATATGGTGCAGCGTGGCGGGCACGGGAAAGGAAACGGACATTCCGCCATTCAACCGCTTGGACATCGTGCCGGTAAACTACTCAAGCGCCATGGCGGAATCAGTGTACCACGACGATTACCTGGAGGAAAAGTTGCAGCTGTGGGTGGACAACCTGAACCTGCTTTACGTGGCGTTTACACGTGCCTGCAAGAACCTGATTATTTTTGCCAAGGCAGGACAGAAAGGTACGGTATCGGAACTGTTGTACGACAGTCTGCCGCTGATGCAGGAGGTAGAACTGCCGCTTGCGCAGGAAAATCCGGAAGACGATGCGGTGGGCGAATACGGAGAACTCTGCACGGCTCACGACGAGAAGAAGGCGGGTAAATCCAACCAGCTATCCTCGCCTAAGGAGGGAGTTCCCGTGAAGATGGAAAGCATTGAAACGCACATCGAATTCAAACAATCGAACCGTTCGGCCGACTTTATCCAAGGGGATGAGGCAGAAGACAGCCGCGGACAGTACATCCGTCAGGGACAGCTGCTGCACCAGGTGTTTGCCCACATCGAAAAGGCGGACGACCTATCGCCTGCTTTGGAACGGTTGAACTTCGAGGGTATCTTCGAATCGGAAAAACAGATGAAGCAGGTGGAAGCGCTGGCCCAACGGGCTTTGCAGCATCCAGCTGCCAAGGACTGGTTCAGCGGCACGTGGGAACTCTACAACGAATGTGCCATTGTGTACACCGACGAGAAGGGACAGATGCAGACGCGCCGACCCGACCGCGTGATGCGGAAAGACGGGCAGGTGGTTGTGGTAGATTTTAAGTTCGGAAAGAAGAACGAAAGCTACCGCGCACAGGTACAGGAGTATATGGACCTGCTCACGCAAATGGGCTACACCCACATCCGGGGATTCCTCTGGTATGTGTTTGCCAACGAATTGGAAGAAGTGACGCTTCCGGCTTGAGTTTATTTTTATTTACTACGCTATTTCGACAATATAATATATGGAAACTTTTTTGAAGCAGGTGGCCGCTGATTTGTACCGGAAGTTGCACGGAGACTTTACCAAGGTAGCCGTGGTGTTCCCCAACAAACGTGCCAGCCTCTTTTTCAACGAATACCTGGCGCAGGAGTCCGACCGTCCGGTCTGGTCACCAGCCTATGTGAGCATCAGTGAACTGTTCCGCCAGTCGTCGCAATGGGTTACGGGCGACTCCATCAAACTGGTGTGCGACCTCTACAAGGTGTTCCGGGAAGTGACCGGAAGCAAGGAAAGTCTCGATGATTTCTATTTCTGGGGTGAGATGCTCATCAGTGATTTCGACGACGCCGACAAGAACCTGGTCGACACGAAGGCTCTCTTCAGCAACCTGAAAGACTTGAACAAGCTGACGGCTGAATATGATTTTCTGGAGGAAGGACAGAAGGAAGCATTGAGCCAGTTTTTTCGCAATTTCTCCCTCGAGCAGGTCACGGAACTGAAGCGACGTTTCATCTCACTGTGGGACGTACTGGGCGACATCTATACGCAATACAAGGAACGGCTCCGCGAACAAGGCATCGCCTACGAAGGAATGCTATACCGCGAGGTGACGGAAACGATGGACGTACAGAAGTTCCCCTACGATACCTACGTGTTCGTGGGATTCAACGTGCTGAACAAGGTGGAACAAACTCTGTTCAGCAAATTGCATGCGGCCGGGAAAGCCCTATTCTACTGGGATTACGACACCTTCTATTTGAACAAGCATCCGCACGAGGCGGGCGAGTTTATCCGCCGGAACCTGAAGAACTTCCCATCGGAATTACCGCCAGCTCTGTTCGACCACCTGAATCACCCGAAAGAGATTACCTTCATCGAATCGCCTACGGAGAACGGGCAGGCACGCTACCTGCCGCAGTGGATTCGGGAAAACCTGACGGAGAACGAAAAGGAAACGGCGGTGGTGCTCTGCAACGAGGCCATGCTGCAACCTGTATTACATTCGCTGCCGGAGAACGTGCACCACATCAACATCACTATGGGTTTCCCGCTTTCGCAAACCCCGGCCTACAGTTTCGTGAAGACGCTGTTGGAACTGCACATTTCAGGCTACAATCCCCGCAGTGGACGCTACCAGTTTGCCGAGGTCATCAGTGTGCTGAAGCATCCGTACACGCAACTGCTTTCGGAAGCGGCCACTCCGCTGGAAAAGGAGCTGACGGAGAAGAACCGCTTCTATCCACTGCCGTCGGAACTGGAACGGGATGAGGCCCTATCCCTGCTGTTCAAACCCTGTAGCCACAACGAGGAACTGTGCAAAAGGCTGGCCGACATCCTGAAGCAGGTGGCACAGCTGTACCGCAAGCAGGCGGCCTCCACCAGCGATGCCCTCGACCAGCTCTATCGGGAAGCCTTGTTCAAAAGCTTTACCATGGTCAACCGTTTCCATGCGTTGCTTGAAAGCAAGGATTTGGAAGTGCAACCTGCCACCTTCCACCGGCTGCTCGTACGGGTCATGTCGACTGCCAGCATTCCGTTCCATGGCGAACCGGCCATTGGTATGCAAGTGATGGGGGTATTGGAAACCCGCAACCTGGATTTCCGCCACATCATCCTGCTGTCGGTCAACGAAGGACAGTTGCCCAAGGCGGGAGGCGATTCCTCGTTCATCCCCTACAACTTGCGCAAGGCATTCGGCATGACTACCATCGACCATAAGATTGCTGTCTATGCCTACTACTTCTACCGTCTGTTGCAACGGGCGGAAAAAGCAACTTTGGTGTATAATACGGTGAGCGACGGTATGAACCGGGGTGAGATGTCACGCTTCATGCTCCAGCTGCTGATTGAATGGGGTTATCCCGTACAGAGGAAACAACTGGAAGCCGAACAGTCGCCGGTCGCATCCTCCCCTATCTGCATCCCCAAATCAGCCGACATTTTGAAACGGATGCAGCAGGTATTCGATGTGCGGGTGAATCCGAAAGCTTTCTTCTCTCCCTCGGCCCTGAACTGCTACCTCGACTGTCCGCTGAAGTTCTATTACAAGTATGTGGCCGGACTTTCGGCACCTGATGAAGTGAGTGCGGAAATTGACTCGGCCAAATTTGGAAGTATCTTCCACTACGCAGCCGAACACATCTACAAAGATTTGACGGCACATGGAAAGCTTATCAATAAAGAAACTTTGGAAGCCCTGCTCAAAGAGGAAGTAAAACTACAGAACTACGTGGACAACGGATTCAAGGAACTGTTCTTTCACCTCCCTGCCGACGAACGTCCGGAATACAACGGCATCCAGCTCATCAACTCGGCCGTCATCCTGCGCTACGTCCAACAATTGCTGCGCAATGACCTGCGTCATGCTCCTTTCACCTTCGTGGGCTCTGAACAGCGCATCATGGAAGACATTGAGATACAAACGTCCAAAGGCGCGATTCATTCGCGAATGGGCGGTATCATCGACCGAATGGACAGCAAAGACAATGTGCTCCGCATCGTCGATTACAAGACAGGCGGAAAAGCAGACACTCCGCCTAGCGTGAAATCTTTGTTCACACCGGGTTCCAAGCGTTCCAACTATGTATTCCAGACCTTCTTGTATGCCGCCATCGTATGCAAGAAGCTACGGGAACGGAACGACGACCGGAAAGTAGCTCCTTCCCTGCTCTACATTCATCGGGCCGCCTCCGAAGATTATTCACCGGTCATCCAACTCAAGGAATCGTACAACAAAACGACTCCAGTAGAAGATTTCGCTCTGTTGGAAGAAGAATTCCGCAGCCGGCTGAAAGCGCTTCTAGAAGAAGTGTTCAATCCAGAAGTGGATTTCCATCAAACCGAGGAGGAAGACCCATGTATGTATTGTGATTTCAAAGGAATGTGTAAAAGATAGAATCAAAAACCAAACAATTGTTAAATATACAATTTGCTTTGAACAATCCATGAAAACCAATTGTTATAAAGATGTTTTTCATAGTAATAGATAAGAACAGTATTGGTATTTGTGAAAATATCAGCTGTAAGGACAAAAGCGTTTGTTCTTGAATATAAGAGAGACTGCATTTCCCCGGCAGTCTCTCTTAATTTTTTATCCCAATCACAAATGTCTCTTATTTCTGATAGTCGTAATACCACCAGTAGGTATCTCCGAATTCCCGTCGCATGCGATTTTGTTCTTCCAACGCAGAACCTCCTTTTTGCTGCAATTCACGATAAGCCTTGAAGCGCCTGATCATCAAACTGTCGGCCACGGGAAAAAGAGTATCGTTCCGCTCCGCATGATACAATACGGCTGCTTCCCGATAATATCGTGGCAAGGTATCTTCCGGAAGATAAAAGTCGGGCACAGCCTCCATAAAGCGATCCAACTGTTTCTCCAGCAACAAAGCCGAAAGATAATAATCCAAAGAAGTATATTTACCTGACCCCTTGTAACAAATGTTCCGCAGGAACACCATCCGGTCTTCTCCAGCATACGGACGGGCTCCTAACAGATAATAAATGGAATCGTTCGTATAACGAAGCGTATGCAGGGAATCTGAATCAAAAAACAATCCATCGGAACGATAATACTGCGGATAGGCAAACAGCTTGTCTCCCATCTGTCCCAAGTGAGACAATGCCACCGCCCGAAAGACAGTCAAAGTACGACTTGCCTCTAACGAACGTTCCCCTACCTCCAGCACCTTGTCATATTCCTGAGTACGCAAATAATATTCCGCTTCCAGTTCATGGTGATAAGTACGGTTGGAATCACCTACACACACCGTCAGCACGCACAAGCCCAACAGAATGGCCAGGTTACTGTTCACCAACCCCCAGACATTCCCTTCCTGATTCAGCTGCACCCGGAAGACTCCACGTAACCAGTACCCCAGGCCGACAAACAGCAGCACCAGCAAGGGCAACAGCCACGTCCACGGCGTATGATAGTCGGACATATAGACCCCGCGTCCCACATCCGTCAGGGCACAGAGTACCAGAAAAGAAGGTAAATAGGCTAAGGCACGTACCTTTCCTTTCAGCCCCAGCAGACTGTTCACTCCCCACCGCAACAACAACAGAATGAGGGTAATGATAATGGCGCTGGCCAACGGAGCAAACACGGTCTTTCCGTGCGCCAGTGAGAAGTGGAGTGCCTCCAGCACATCCCGTTGGAACACATAGAGATAGACAAAACTAAATAGAGAAAAAAGAAGACCGCATACAGCAATCATGATGCGTGCAGTCTTCTTATAAAGTGCATTTGTGTAATCACTCATACAAAATTATTCTTTCACTCGTTTCAATACCACTGCAGAACGGGCCGGCACATACAGTTTCAGCCATTCTTTCTTATCTTTTGCATAAAGCGGATCGGCACAGGTAAAGTGGCGGAGACTGTCGTCTGAGAAGCCGAAACCACCAAACTGTTTGTTATCCGTATTCAACACCACATCATAAGCTCCTCTCGGAACAAGGAAGCCGTAATCGGTGAACGAACGGGTCGGGTTGAAATTAAACACGAATACCAAATCCTTCCGGCGGAAAGCCAGAATCTGGTCGCCGTCGTTGTGCCATACTTCAATGACCTCCGATTTCTGGATATTCTTCACACTACGCAACAGCTTGACCATGCTCTCATCAAAATCGCCCAGATAATGATAGCACAATGTCGGGTCGTCTACCAAATGCCACTGACGACGGGCATACTTATACGACCAGCCATTGCCTTCGCGCGGGAAGTCAATCCATTCCGGATGACCGAACTCATTACCCATGAAGTTCAGATAACCTCCATTGATAGTGGAAGCGGTAAGCAGACGAATCATCTTGTGCAAAGCGATACCTCGTTCTACCACGCCGTTCTCGTCACCAATCTTGAAATGCCAGTACATGTCGGCATCAATCAGGCGGAAGATGATGGTCTTGTCGCCTACCAGTGCCTGGTCGTGACTCTCACAATACGAAATAGTCTTTTCATCCTTGCGACGGTTGGTCACTTCCCAGAACAGACTTGAAGGTTTCCAGTCCTCGTCCTTGCGTTCCTTGATCATCTTAATCCAGTAGTCTGGAATGTTCATCGCCATACGGTAGTCGAAGCCATAGCCACCATCCTCAAAAGGTGCAGCCAGTCCCGGCATACCCGAAACTTCCTCAGCAATGGTGATGGCCTTCGGATTCACCTCATGAATCAGACGGTTGGCCAATGTCAGGTAACAGATGGCATTGTCATCCTCGTGCCCGTTGAAATAATCACCGTAATTGCAGAAAGCCTCTCCCAGTCCATGACTGTAATATAACATGGAGGTTACTCCATCGAAACGGAAACCGTCGAAATGGAATTCCTCCAGCCAGTATTTGCAATTGGACAACAGGAAGTGAATCACCTCGTTCTTACCGTAATCGAAGCAAAGCGAATCCCATGCCGGATGTTCCCGACGTGCGCCCGGATAGAAATACTGGCAAGGATCACCGGCAAAGTTACCCAATCCTTCCACCTCGTTCTTCACGGCATGTGAATGTACAATATCCATGATGACGGCAATGTTCATCTGATGTGCCGTATCAATGAGCTGTTTCAATTCCTCCGGTGTTCCGAAACGGGAAGACGGAGCAAAGAAGCTGGACACATGGTAACCGAAGCTGCCATAGTAGGGATGTTCCTGAATAGCCATAATCTGAATGCAATTATAGCCGTCTTTTGCGATACGGGGAAGCACGTTCTCACGGAACTCGTTGTATGTTCCCACCTTTTCCGCATCCTGTGCCATACCGATGTGGCACTCATAAATCATCAGTGGAGACACATTCGGCGTAAAACTCTTTTTCTTGAACTTATACGGTTTCTCCGGATTCCATACCTGCGCACTGAAAATCTTGGTCTGTTCATCCTGCACTACACGAGTAGCCCATGCTGGAATACGTTCGCCGCATCCACCTTCCCAATACACTTTCAGCTTGTACAAGTCGCCATGCTTCATGGCCTTTTCCGGCAGATTGATTTCCCAGTTGCCCGTCTTGCGGACCCGTTTCAAGCGGAAAGCCTGTTTCTCCTGCCATCCGTTGAAATCACCCACCAGATAGATTTCGGTGGCATTAGGAGCCCATTCCCGGAAAGTCCATCCTTTGTCGGTGCGATGCAATCCGAAATAAAGATGGCCTGTCGCAAAGTCCGACAATGTTTTCTTTCCTACCAGTTCTTTTTCTTTCTCTATTGCATGCTGGTGACGGCCATTAATAGCATTGGCATACGGTTCCAGCCACGGATCATTCTTTATGATATTCAATACCTTGTCCATAGTATTAGTTATTAGAAATTATTTGACATGTACTTTTACAATCACTTTTCTCACTTTTTCGGGAGTCACGCCCGGCGCATGTGCATCTTCCGGAAAGAAGATGACGAACATCCCCGGCTTCACGGTCAAATAGTCAGTGGCCGCTTCTTCATAGAAAGCAATATCCTTTTCGGTATCATAAGTGGCTTCGGGCAAGTCGGCACGCGGCATATAGCCCATCACTTCCACCCCCGACAACGGAAGCTGGATGTCAATGAATTCATTGTGCGTTTCAAGACGCGCCTCGGCCTTTGTCTTCGGACCGACCTCCGAAAAGTTCACTGTCAGTTCCCCTTCTTTCAGCACCACTTTCCCCGACTCATGTGCCTGCAGGTCGGTCGCTTTCAAGAAAGCCATCGCCTCTGAAAACAAAGGGTTCAGTGAAACATATCTTTCCAAGTTTTCCAATTTGTCAATTATCATATCACTCTACATTTAAGCAGTTAATATTCTTTTATTCAAACTCGTCTATCGTTTCATTCGTAAAATCGGCAAAACGCTTCAGCTGCCTGAACACGTCCATCATCCGGTCCAGGTAATCCGGACGGGAGAAAAACTCATCCTCCAACGGACAAGCGACCGTATAATCCTTGCAACGGATATACTGCGGATAAGGAAAATCTTTCGGAAATCCCTTGGGTACCGTCTTCAAATGCGTCTCCCCTATTACAGGGAAATATTGGTGAAAAGCCGGATCTTCCACAATGGCCCGAAACTCGTCGATACGGTCACACACCGACTGCCGCACGGCCCGCAGCATATCCGCAGGCATGCACCAGCTTCCCCCGGCCAGCATACAATTGCCCGGTTCCAAATGTAAATAATAACCACAATGATTGGATTTCTTTCCCCTCGCATTGATATATCCCCCGATGTGGGTCTTGTAAGGAGATTTGTCCGCAGAGAAACGGACATCCCGATAGATACGATACATACAATCGTGCGGAAGCACATGGGCCACACTCTCATCGAACAATGAGAGACGGGCGATGACGATGCCCAGCAGCTCCTCAAAATCAGCCTGCACACTCAAATACTCCGCTTTATGTTCCTGAAACCACTCCCGGTTGTTGTTTACCGCCAGCACTTTCAGGAAATCCAATATGCCCGGTATATCCATATCTTTTCCTTTTGAGTTACACAAACTTACGAAATTAATTCCTATCCGTCGAATAAAACAGGCGTTTTTTTACCTCATTTCAACAGATTCAGCAGGAAATCGTGTACTTTTCCATTCGAAGCTACCACTTCCCGACCTGAATAATACGAATCACCACCTGAAAAGTCCGTCACCCGACCTCCTGCATTCTGTACCAGCAGGATACCGGCCGCCACATCCCACGGACAGGTAAAAGCTTCGGCACGAGCCTCAAAACGTCCGTCGGCCACGTAACACATTTCCGCAGCTGCCGCACCTACCACCCGAATGCCTGCCACATTGCCGTAACATCCTTCAATCAGACGGTTAAATACCGGTTTATAGGCTTCCGCATCATACGGCAACCCGAAAGCCATAAACGCATCATCGGGTGAAGTTACCCCCGAGACCCGTATCTGTCGGTCGTTACAGAAAGAAGGGGCTCCTTTGTAGGTCCAGAAACATTCATCACGACAGATTTCATACACCACGCCCAACAGAATTTCTTCACGGTTGCGAAGAGCAATGCTGATGCAATAAGGTGCATGATTATGAATAAAATTGGTAGTTCCATCCAACGGATCCACTACCCAACAGTATTCCTCGTCGGTATGACTTCCACTCCCCTCTTCTGCAATAAAGCCTGCCTCAGGGAGCAACTCCCGCAGACAGGCCACTATTCTTCGTTCCGATTCTTTGTCTACATACGACACATAGTCGTGTGCGTGTTTCTTTTCAATCCGTTCCCGGCTGAATTTTGTCCGTTCTTCACGGATAAAAGCTCCCGTGTTCACGGCAAGCTCACGCACTTTCAAAGTCAGTTCGGATAAATCTCTGTTCATTTTTTCTCCTCCAACAAACGTCCGTACTTGAAAGTTCCTTTCCGGATGACATTTCCATTGGTATCCGTTTCGATAAAGGGGCCGTCTTTCTTGCCTTGCTTAAAGAAACCCTCAAAACGTACACCTTCCTTATCAATCAGCACACCTTTTCCATCTTCCTTACCCCGCACGAATCCACCTGTATAGACCGATCCGTCGGCCATACGCAAGGTACCTTCTCCTTCCGCCATGTTATTCTTCCACTGGCCTTCGTATTCATCGCCATTGGCCCACTTGTACTTGCCAAAACCTGAACGCTGGTTCTTCACCCATTGTCCGTCGTACACAGCTCCATTGGCCCAAGTGAACGTACCCTGACCTTCCTGCCAGCCATTCAAAAACTGTCCCACGTACTTATCGCCATTCGGGTAAGTATAAATACCGCGCCCCGTACGTTCGCCATTGGCATAATCACCTTCGTAGCGTTCGCCGTTCTGGAAATAATAAATGCCTTTTCCATCTTGTACATCCTCTTTCCAGTCGCCCACATACTTGTCACCGTTGGTATAATAGAAGGTACCTTTTCCGTGACGCATACCGTCCTTCCATTCACCTTCGTACTTCGACTTGTCTTCCCATACCATGGTACCCTTTCCGTTTTTCAGGTCGTTTTTCCATTCGCCTGTATAGACCGCGCCCCCTTTCCAGGTATAGGTGCCTTGTCCGTTACGCTTGTCATGATGCCATGTACCGGAATATAAATCCCCGTTGTAATAAGTCATGGTACCTTCTCCTTCCTGGAAATCAGCATACCACATTCCTTCATAACGGTTGTTGTTCATGAAATAATAGGTTCCCTTTCCGTGTTGCTGGTCTTCATACCACTGTCCCACGTATTTTTCGCCGTCGCTGAAGGTATACGTACCTTCTCCCTGGCGTTTCCCTTTCACATACTCTCCCTCGTACACGTCACCGTTACGAAAGACAGTCCGTCCCTTTCCGTTCGGCTTGCGTCCCTTCAGTTCCCCCGAATATTCTGCTCCATCTTTAAACTGATAGTATCCCAAAGACAACTGGGCCGAAGCTGAAACTGAACCCAAAGTCAGCAAAGTAAATAGTAATAATGTATGTTTGTTCATCCTTATTATTGGTCTGTTTTTTAAATCCGTTCAAAAATAGTCTTTTTACTTTTGCCCGCACCGACAGGTTTATACTTTTTTACCTGCCACCACTTCTATTAAGTTTTCTTTGCAGAAATAGCGCTGAGCCAGTGAGAGTAATTCCTCCGAAGTGACTTCCCGGATGGCTGCCAGCGAAGCATCGAAGAAATCCGGTTTCAGTCCGGCCGTCTCGATAAAAATCCACGCATCCGACAGGGAGAAAGCTCCTTCGTAAGAACGGCACATATCACCCAGCATGTAGTTGCGCACCATCTCCAGTTCCTCTGCCGGTACCTTTTCCTGTTGCAGACGATCCATTTCGTGATACACCTCCTTCACCACCGACTCGATGTACTCGTTGGCCGCTTCCGTACTGACAACCAGCAGGCTCGTGCCCGGATAAGACACCAGCCCAGCCCCAATACCGTAGGTATATCCCTTCTCTTCACGGATGTTCGACATCAGCCGACTGCCGAAATAGCCACCGAACAAGGTGACCAGCACCCGCAATTTCAGATAATCCGGATGCTTCCGGTCGAGTGAGAAACCTCCCATACGAAGAGAACTCTGTAAGGCATCTTCCTTTTCCACAAAAATCCGTTTGCTCCTATCCTTTATGATAGGCCATGTACGCTCCACCTTTTTCGATGTACAGTTGCCCCAAGAGGCTTCTCCCAAATGGTGCTCTATGCACTTGATCACCTCAGGGGTAACCTTGCCCGACACATACATTGAGCAATTTTCCGAATGGTAATACCGATAATAGAAATCCTTCAAATTTTCCACCTGAATACGTTCGTAATCCTCCAGCTCCGCATAGCGGCCCAAAGGATGCAAGGTTCCGAACAACGAACGGTTCAGCTGCTTGCGGGCCAAGACATCCACCCGTTGGTTGTTCACCAAAAACTGCTGGCGGTTGATGTCGCAGATAATCCGAAACTGTTCTTCCGGAAATACGGCTTCCTTCACCATTTCGGCAACAATCGCCAAGGTCTGGTCGAGGTATTTGGTCAGTGTGTATAACGTGACAAACCCACAATTGACCGAAGAAGAAAGGTCCAGCCACGCCCCGTAATAATCCAGTCGTTCAGCTATCTCACCCGAAGTCATCCGGACGGTTCCTTCACGCAACATACGGTTGGTAAACACCGCCTGTAAGGGCTGAAACTGGTCGAGCTGCCCGCTCCGCACCAGCAAATCAAACCGAATCACTTCTTCATTGCCCGCCGAAAGCACATACAGCGGCATACCGTTGGGCATGCGGTAGAGCTCCGGCTGCAAGATGGAGAAATGCTCCAGCTGACGAATGGCAGGAGCTACACTACGGTCAAGCTGCGTCATAGAGCCTCCTGATGATTGCGCAGGAATTCCTCGGCACGGGCCAAATCCTGCGGAGTGTCAATACCAATGGTCTCTACCTCACTGATGCCCACCTTGATGGAATAGCCGTTCTCCAGCCAACGAAGCTGTTCCAGCGATTCAGCCAGTTCCAGCGATGACTGTGGCAGAGCAGTAATCTCTTTCAGCACCGAAGCCCGATAGGCATACAGCCCGATGTGCTTGTAATATGTATGTCCGGCCAGCCACTCCTGTTTGTCGCGGTTACGCTGATAAGGAATAATGGAACGGCTGAAATAAAGCGCGTGCATATACTTGTCGACTACCACCTTCGGAGAATTGACATTCTCCAGCGCATCGAATCCGTCGGCTGGAGTAAAGGGCTTTACCAAAGTGGCAATCTGAGTGGCTTCGTCCTCGAAGCACGCCTTTACGGCTTCCAGCTGTGAACGCTGGATGAAAGGCTCGTCACCCTGAATGTTCACCACCACATCGTATCCGTTGCCCACCTTATAATAGGCCTCGTAACAACGGTCCGTACCACTCTTATGGTCTACTGAGGTCATTACTACTTTTCCCCCGAAAGCCTTGACGGCCGCTTCGATGCGTTCGTCGTCCGTAGCCACGTAAGCCTCATCCAGCACGCCAGCCACTTGTTCATAGACTCTCTGTATGACGGGTTTGCCTCCCAACAGCGCCAAGGGTTTGGCCGGGAAGCGAGTTGATGCATATCTTGCAGGAATAATTCCAATAAATTTCATGATTATTCTATTTGGGGTTTATCACGCAAAAATAATAAGATTTTTCTGAAACCCGAAAAGATAATTGCCTTTCCCAGTTTCAAAAGCCCTAAACCTGTCCAATCGACCAGACAAAAATCGTTATCTTCCAGAAATCCTGCCCTACAGGTCATAAACTTCTATCCTCCAGTGCTTACCCATTGCCTTTCAAGAAGGAAAAAACATGTTGAAAAACAGCTGAAAACGAGGGTAAAAAAACACAAGTGCGTTTCAACCAAAACGCAAGTACGTTTGAGTCCAAACGCAAGTGCGTTTCAAGTAAAACACAAGGACGTTTTGTCTTAAACGCAAGTGCGTTTTTTCAGACCTCAAAAACGGCCAAAAAGTGACATATTTCGGCTTATTTTCTATCTTTGCCCCAAAATTCAGAATGATTATGGAACAAACTACTCAACTTAACGAACATCACAAGCAGGAATACCCTCCCATGCATACCTGCGAACACATTATCAACCGCACGATGGTCAATCTTTTCGGATGCGGACGGGCGGTATCGGCCCACATTGAACGGAAGAAGAGCAAACTTGAT
Source organism: Bacteroides mediterraneensis (assembly GCF_016900355.1). Classification (GTDB taxonomy): domain Bacteria; phylum Bacteroidota; class Bacteroidia; order Bacteroidales; family Bacteroidaceae; genus Phocaeicola. The sequence goes on from NZ_JACJKA010000017.1 coordinate 42,605, forward strand.
TTCGCCCTTCCACAAGCTCCTACTGAAGAAGACATCGCCCGCATTGAAACTACCGTCAACGAGGTCATCGCCCGTCATCTGCCGGTCACCACGGAATTCACTACCCAAGAAGGCGCTGCCGGACGCTTTGACCTGAAACGCCTGCCTGAAGGGGCTTCCGACACAGTACGTGTGGTACACGTGGGTGACTATGACGAATGCCTGTGCATCGGACTGCACGTGGAAAACACCTCGGAAATCGGGACCTTCAAAATCATCAGCCACGACTACAAGGACGGCATCTTCCGGATGCGTTTCAAACTGGTTTAAACCGCACGTACTATGGCAAAGAAAAAAAGAGGCTCTTCCACCGGCTCGTTAAAAGGCTTCATCCTCTTACTGCTGATTCTCGGCGGAGGGACATACTTCTACCAAAACCAGCAGAACCTGCCCGAAGCAAAAGGACTGGAAAAAGGAATTTCGGAGACACTGGAAAAGGCCCGGAAAGAGGTATCACAACAAGTAACTCAGGATGAGGCTGAAGAAGCCGTTTCATCCTCATCCGCCAACCGTATCAGCAGCAAACTGGAGATTCCGGTCGTGCTAAAAAAACGGGAGGAAATCCAGTTGCAACGCACGGGCTACACGGTGTCGTACAACAATTTCTACAAGACACCCAACTGGGTGGCCTGGGAACTGACCCGCCAGGAAACGAAAGGAGACGAGGAACGGAAAAACCGCTTCGTGCCCGACCCGGACCTGCCCGAACCGCGCGTGGAGCACGCAGACTATACGCACTCCAGTTACGACCGGGGGCACATGGCACCGGCTGCCGATATGAAGTGGAGCAAAAAGGCCATGGAAGAATCGTTTTACATGAGCAACATCTGTCCGCAGAACCAAAAACTGAACCGTGACGACTGGGGTGACTTGGAAGAACTGTGCCGCAGCTGGGCACGGAAATACGGTACGGTGTACATTGCCTGCGGTCCGATTTACGACCAGAAACAGCCGAAGCGTATCGGAGAGCATCGGGTGGCCGTGCCCGACCGTTTCTTCAAGGTAGTACTGATTAACAACCGGAAAAATCCCATCGCCATGGGCTTTCTGTTCGACAACAAGGCCCATCATCAGGCCCTGCAAAAATATCTGGTACCGGTCGATTCAGTAGAGAAAGTGACAGGTATGGATTTCTTCTCCAAACTACCTGACAACGTGGAAAACCGTATAGAGGCCGAACTGCCGGCACTGCCTTCAGGAAGATGAAGGCAGACCGGCAACCGGTCACTCTGTTTATTCTTCCGCCTTGTATTCTTCAATACAAAAACGATTGACGGTGCAATGTATGGAATCCTGACTGGCACGGTAGACCACCATCTTCACGGCCATCCCGTCGTTAGCCTCCAACACATATTCATGGGTACCGTTCGTATTCATCCGATACCACATCCCGTTCTGCCCATAAAATATCCGCAAAAGATTTTCTGATGTATAATCCCAGCTGATACGGTACAGTCCGGTTTCTCCTTTATGAAAGGAAAAAGTACAGGAGTTCTCGTCATAATCCACGTAATCCAATGAGGTGACTTCGTCTTTATAAAAGTTCAATACGGCCGCCTGCCCCAAGGTATCATATTCAAGCCGGGTATAATTTTCATCTCCGCACTGATACCGGAAAGTTTCTCCCAAATGAATCTTCGGAAGGGGCGTATAGCCGTTCACATCTTCCTTGTCACAAGAAAACAAAAAGAGTAGTGCACACAAGCACAATCCTACATATAGCAGTTTTTTCATCGCGTGTTATTTTTATTACTCATCACATCCTCCCCCCAATGCATGGTAGAGGGTAATCACACTTTTAATCTCTGAGTTCCGGTCGGCCACCAGCGACAACCGTGCCATCAGCAACGACTGGCGGGCTGTCAGTACCTCCAGGTAATTTATTGTCCCGTGCTCCATCAGCAGTTCCGTATCGTGCAGGGCATCCGACAAATGACTCACCTGTTGCTGGTCGAGTTCGGTTTTCCGGCGAGCCGTCTGCCACTGGTTCAAGGCGTTATTCACCTCCGTTCCGGCATCCAACAACGTCTGCTGGAACTGAAGCAAGGCCTCTTCCTGCTGTGCCTTACTGATTTTCAGGTTGGCAATCAGTTGTCCGCGCTGAAAGAGGGGCTGTACCAAAGAACCTACAGCCTGCAGCAGCCAAGCACCCGGGTTGGTCACCAACGCTCCTCCGCTGTTGGTCCATCCGGCCGCACCGCTCAACGTCACACTGGGATAGAAGCTGGAACGTGCCTGATTGGTGGTATAGAAAGCCTGCTTGAGCGTAGCTTCCGCCTGCCTTACGTCGGGACGACCGGCCAGTAAATCCAACGGCACTCCTACCGACAGGATCTGCGGGAAATTCACCTCGCTGAGTGTGCCGCGTGCAATGTGCTGCGGAGTCCAGAAAAGCAGACTGCACAGACTGTTCTCCATCTCGGTCACCTGTTGCCGCAAGTCGAGCAAAGACGCTTCCGTATTCAAATGGGAAGCCTCCGCCTGATTCACCGTCGCACGGTCGGCCTGTCCGGCCCGCATCAGGGCATTCAGGCTACGGATGTATTCTTTCCAACTTTCCACCGTTTCTTCCGTCACAGCCACCTGCTCGTCGAGCATCAGCAAGGTGTAATAACTTTCCGCCACCGTGGCAATCAGCTGAGTCTGTACCGCCTGCCGATATGCCTCGCTCTGTTCCAATGCCGCTCGTTCTTTCCGTTTGGCATTAGTCAGCTTCCCAAAGAAATCCAGTTCCCAACTGGCAGAAGCCCCCAACGTATACGTTTTAGTGGGTTTGCTCCCGTCGTAACTGCTCAACGCCCCTTCCGGGTCCAGCTGTGCCGATGGCAGGTAAGCCTGCTTGGCCGAAACCAGCGAAGCCCGTGCTTCCTCCACCTTCAGACGAGCCACGTTCAAATCCGTATTGGCCTCCAGAGCCCGTTCAATAAGCTGTTGCAAAGAAGCGTCGGTAAACAATTCCTGCCATTTCAAGTCTCCCAGTGAGGAGGTGGTATCCACCTCCTCCGGGAGCGTTCCAAACAGTCCGTCGGTTTGCACTTCCGGCTGCTGATATTTGGTATAAATGCCACACCCGGTCAGCATACTGCCCAGGCAAACGAGCATTCCTAAATGACTTATATTTTTCTGCATATCAAAATCGTCTTTAGTAGATTAACTATTTCCGCCCAAAGCTCAGGCATCCGTATCCTCTTCTCTATGTCGGCGCGGCATCACCTTTTCCTCAATCACCTGGAACACGGTAAACAATACCGGCACCACAAACAACAGGGCTACCGTACCGACCAGCATTCCTCCTACCGTACCGACACCCAACGAACGGTTTCCATTGGCTCCGGCTCCCGTAGCGACAATCAGCGGGAACAAGCCGATAATCATGGTCAGCGCCGTCATCAGAATCGGACGCAGACGGACTCCGGCAGCCGCCACGGCAGCCTGCACAATACTCATTCCCTGCCGGCGACGGGCAGAAGCGTATTCGGTCAGCAAGATGGCTGTCTTCGCCAGCAAACCAATCAACATAATCAATCCGGTCTGCATGTAGATATTATTCTCCAACCCAAAGCACTTGGCAAACAGGAAGCTTCCCATCAGTCCGAAAGGTACGGCCAGAATCACCACCATCGGAATGAAGAGACTCTCATACAGTGAACACAAAATCAGGTAAATGAACACGATACAGATAATGAAGATAATCACGGTATTTCCCGTACTGCTGGATTCCTCACGCGTAATACCACTGAACTCATATCCATAGCCGGTAGGCAAGGTCTGCGCTGCCACTTCCTCAATGGCTGCAATGGCATCTCCCGAACTATATCCGTCGGCTGGCATTCCATTCACCGGAATGGAAGTGTACATGTTGAACCGTGTCAGCGTTTCTGCCCCGTACACCTTGGTCAAGGTGATGAACTGTCCCACAGGCGCCATAGCCCCGCTTTCGGTCCGTACGAACATGTTGTTGAGCGACTCCTTGTCCAAACGGTAATCCTTGCGTGCCTGAATCATGACACGATACAGCTTGGAAAAACGGTTCAAGTTGGAGCTGTAATTACCACCGATGTATCCGGAAAGCACACTCAACACATCGGATGTAGTGACACCTGCCCGCTGACACTTCGCGGCATCCACCTCTACCATATACTGCGGGAACTTTGTATCAAAAGTGGTATAGGCCATGGAAATTTCAGGCCGCTTGTTGAGGGCTGCAATGAAATTCTGGGTGTATTTCTGCAAATCGTCCACACTGCCTCCGGCACGGTCCTGCACATACATCTCGAAACCGCTACCCATACCATATCCCATGATGGTAGGCTGGGCGAAGGCAAAAATCTTGGCCGACTTGATGTCTGCCGTATGCTGATAGATGGCGGAAATCACTGCATTGATATTGTCCTCCGCTTTCTCCCGTTCATCCCAATGTTTCAGCTTGATAATCAACATACCTCCTGAAGCGGCCTGTCCGCCCATCATGCTGTAACCCGTCACATTGGAATACGTCTTTATCTGCGGAATCTCACGGATACGCTTGTCAATCATTTCCATCGTCTTGCGGGTCTGTGCCAAACTGCTTCCGGGAGGGGTAGTCACATTGACAAAGACTGTACCCATATCCTCATCCGGCACCAGTCCGGTCTTCGTGGTCCGCATGAAGAAAACCAACAAGGCACAAACGGCCACCAAGGAAACCCAGGCAATCCATTTCCGCCGCAGGAAGAACGACACGCCGTTTTTGTATTTCAGCACCAAGCGGTTGAACGAAGCCTCAAAGGCATGGTGGAAACGGGAAGAGAAGCTCAATTTCTCGCCCGTCGTCTTGTCCATGTGAGGCGTCATAATCAGGGCACACAACGCCGGACTGAGGGTCAAAGCATTGATGGCCGAGATACCCACTGCCACCGCCATGGTCAGACCGAACTGCGTATAGAATACCCCACTGGTTCCTCCCATGAACGAGGTAGGAATAAATACCGCCATGAACACCAGTGAGGTAGTAACAATGGCCGCAGAGATACCGTCCATGGCAGCCACCGTCGCCTTATAAGGAGAGCGGTAACCTTCATCAAACTTGGCCTGCACGGCCTCTACCACCACGATGGCATCGTCCACCACCGTACCAATCACCAATACCAGGGCAAAGAGGGTCAGCAGGTTCAGACTGAATCCAGCCACATAGAGGAAGGCGAACGTACCTACCAACGATACGATAATAGATACCGACGGAATGATGGTGGACCGTACACTCTGCAAGAAAAAATAAACCACCAGTACCACCAAAATGATGGCTTCAATCAAGGTCTTCACCACCTCATGCACCGACGCATCCAGGAAGTCCTTCGTACTCATCAGGTCGGTCAGCACCAATCCTTTGGGCAAGTCTTTCGAGATTTCTGCCATCAAAGCATCCACCTCCTTCACAATCTCGTTGGCATTTGAGCCGGCGGTCTGCGAAATCATACACGTAGCACCGGGGTGGCCCGCAATCTGGCTGTTATAGGCATAAGTCTGGGCACCTAATTCCACCTCGGCCACATCCTTCAGGCGGAGCACTTCACCTGAAGGCAAGGCCTTGAGCACCATGTTACCAAACTCTTCTGCCGTTTCATACCGACCCCGGTACTTGAGCGTGTATTGAAATGTATTTTCGGAATCCTCGCCCAACGTACCTGTAGCCGCTTCCACATTCTGGTCGTCGAGCAAAGCAATGACATCGGCCGGCACCAGCTGATGCTGGGCCATCTTCTGGGGATTCATCCAGATACGCATGGCATAATCCCCTCCCATCACGTTTACATTTCCGACGCCCGTGATACGGGAAAGACGAGGTTCTACGTTAATCTTGAAATAGTTGTTGATAAAATTCTGGTCGTAACTGTCGTCGGGACTGTACAATGCCAGAATCTTCACCATACTGTTCTGGCGTTTCTCCACAGTAACTCCCACTTTGGTCACCTCCGCCGGCAACAGTCCTTCCGCTTCCGACACACGGTTCTTCGTGTTGACGGTCGCCATGTCCGGATCGGTCCCTTGTGCAAAATACACCGTGATGGAAGCCGACCCCGTATTGGTTGCCGTGGAAGTCATATACGTCATGTTCTCTACCCCGTTGATGGCTTCTTCCAGCGGAGCGATGACACTCTTCAACACCGTTTCCGCATTGGCACCGGTATAAGTGGTCGACACCATGATGGTGGGCGGTGCGATGTCGGGATACTGCTCCATGGGAAGATTGCTCAGACCGATGATTCCCAATATCAGAATCAGCACGGAAATGGCACACGACAAGATAGGCCGGTCGATAAAAGTCTTCAGTTTCATGGCACCCTCCTATTCTTCAGTATGTGCGGAAAGAATCTGCGTATTTTCCTGAATCAGTCCTGCCCCTTCGGCCACAATCACGTCACCTTCCTGCAAGCCACTCTCTACAATGTATTCCTGTCCGTTGTTCAGCGGGAAGACCGTCACCTGAGCCGATTCGGCTTTACCTTCCTTGTTCACCTTATACACGTACACCTTGTCCTGGATTTCAAAAGTGGCTTCCTGCGGAACCACCAGCACATCGTTCTTGGTATAAGGCAATACCAGCGTGGCCGTACTTCCATTGCGTAACATACCTTCCGGATTGGGGAACACAGCCCGCAGACTGATGGCTCCGGTCTCCGTATCGATGGTACCGCTGATAGCATCCACCGTACCCTCATGGGCATACGTCGTACCGTCGCTCAGCAGCAACGACACTTTAGGCATGCCCGCCAGCGCCTTTTCCACGCTTCCATACTGGCGGACCAGCGACAATATCTGGTTTTCCGTAAGAGAAAAATACACATAAATTTCCTCGTCGTCGGAAACCGTCAGTAGCGGAGTGGTGATGGACGAATTAACCAAGGCCCCTACTCGATAAGAAGACATGCCTGCCACTCCGTTCACCGGGCTGCGTACTACGGTATAAGAAAGGTCGTTGCGGGCATTGGTCTCGGCTGCCTTGGCCTGTGCCAGACTGGCCTCTGCTTCCAGCAAGGAATTCCGTGCCGTCTGGCGGTCAAAATCAGAAACCACCTTTTCCTTGAAGAGTTCCTCCTTGCTGTCCGAGGTCAGACGGGCCGTAGCTACCGCCGCTTCCGCACTCTTCACATTGGCCACTGCCGTCTGCAAGGCTGCCTGATAGGGTACCTGATCAATCACAAAGAGCACCTGACCTTTCTGCACCTTGGCCCCTTCCTTCACGCAAATGTCGGTAATCGTACCGCTCACCTGCGGACGGATTTCCACACTCTGCCTTCCTTTCACCACCGCCGAGTAGCTGTTGGTGAGAAGACGATTCTCTTTTTTTACGGTCATGGTCTTGTATCCGCCCTCCTGCGAAGTACCGCCCGACTGTGTACAAGCCGTCAGCAGTCCCAGCAAAGTCACAAGACACGTTCCGACAAAAACAAATGCTTTTTTCATCTTGTTCTCTTTTTAGTTGATTTGACTCATTCTGTTGTTATAGCAAATGCAAATTTAGAAGCCTGCTCTACCAAGGTGTTTGTCCCAATCCTAAGAACATTTGTCCGAATCCATTCTTTAGCATTTATTCTGTTTACGATTTCTAAAACATATAAAAAGACTTTCAGGCATAGATTTATGTACGTACTTTAGACGCGCAAATACAATACAACCATACAATAAGATGAGAGAATATGCTTTTACCAAATGGCTGAAGCCATTGTCTTCCGAAGGGGAAAAAGAGGAAGGAATGATTTACAACGAGCTGATGGGCCTTTTTCATGTACAAGGCGACGAGGTTTTCCGGAAGGGTACCATCGATACCCAGCACACGGTTTCCCTGCTCATGCTAAAAGGAGAACTCAGTCTGCAAATGCCCGAGGGACGCATGGCTATCCAGGCTCCCGCCTACATTGAATTTATCGAACCTCACCAATGGACCGACCTGAAAACCGATGCCCAATTTGAAGGTTGCCTGCTCATTACCCGCCGGGAACTCTTCCTGCAAGCGGCAGAATGTATCCGACCGAGGGTTACACCTTACATTTACCGGTATGTACAAGCGCCCTTCCTTACGCTAAAGGAAGACGACATCACCCGTATCCGTGTCCTGTTCGATATCCTGCGGCACACCCTTGCACAGACAGAAAACAATTTTCAGCATGAAATTCTGGAGAACACGCTCCGTTCCCTGGTACTGGAAATCTGGAACATCATTTTCCGTACCTATAAACAGGAAAGCGAAGAAGAGCCCGTCCTCCCATGGGACGATACGCTTCCTCGCTTTCTTTACCTGATGCATACCCACTGCCGCTTTCATCACACAGTGAGATGGTATGCCGACCAGCTCTGTGTGTCGCCCGACGCCCTGTCGGCCAAACTGAGAAAGGCCTACCACAAATCGGCCAATCAGCTCATCAATGAAAGTCTGATGGAAGAGGCCAAAATCTGCCTCCTCAATCCGGCCTATACCGTACAGGACGTGGCCGAGAAACTCTGTTTCGCCGACCAGGCCGCATTCAGCAAGTTCTTCAAGCGTCACAGCGGCATATCGCCCGGTCGGTTCAAGAAACAATTATAGAAAGGCGCAACCTGCTCCTTACAGGTTGACTTCCGTCACCACCTGTCCGTCGAAGAGGTTGATCACACGGTCGGCAAAACCGGCATCGTGCTGCGAGTGCGTCACCATCACGATGGTAGTGCCTTCCTTGTGCAACTCAGTCAGCAGCTCCATCACTTCCCGTCCGTTCTTGGAATCCAGGTTACCGGTAGGTTCGTCGGCCAGAATCAGTTTCGGGCCCGACACTACCGCACGGGCAATGGCCACACGCTGTTGCTGACCGCCCGACAACTGCTGCGGGAAGTGCTTGGCCCGATGCGTAATCCCCATCCGTTCCATAGCTGCCTCCACCTTCCGCTTACGTTCTGCCGAAGGCACTCCCAGATACAGCAAGGGCAGTTCGATGTTCTCATATACGTTCAGTTCGTCAATCAGGTTGAAGCTTTGAAATACGAAACCAATCACACCCTTACGCAAGGAGGTACGCTGCGATTCGGTATAGCTGCCCACTTCCACCCCGTTCAAGTAATACTTTCCTCCAGTGGGGTTGTCCAGCAATCCCAAAATGTTCAACAAGGTAGATTTTCCGCAACCGGAAGGGCCCATAATGGCCACGAACTCCCCTTCTTTTACTTCGATACTTACATTATTCAATGCCCAAGTTTCCACCTCATCCGTGCGGAACACTTTCTGTAAATTTTCTGTCTTAATCATACACTTAAAATTTTATTGAATCACATTATCATCTCCATTATTGACTATTAATTATCTTGTTTCATACACTCTACCGGATTTACCCGACTCAAGATCCAACCTTGCAGACAGACGATGAGTGCCGAGACACCCCATACCACCACCAACGGCCATACTAAAAGTCCGGCCGAAAGCGGGACACGGTAGGCAAACTGCTCCAGCCAATGCAGCATGAACCACACGCTAACGGGCATGGCCACCACATAGGCTACGAGAGCATAGAGGCAGAACGGCTTGTTAAGCAGCCAAATGATTTGCCCCCGAGTGGCCCCATGTACCTTGCGGATGCTGATTTCACGTATCCGCTGACGGGTAGCATACCAAGCAATGCCAAACAGTCCGAAACCTGTCAGCAACAGACCGATGACGGCATAGAACGTCAGGATATGCGACAAGGAAAGCACTTTCTGATTGCGTGCCATAAACTCCTGATGCATGTCCGTGTATCTGAAAGGCTGGTTGGGATTCATCTCATTCCATACCGTCTCTATCTGACGCAAGGTCGCCTCACGGCTTTCCGGGCGAAGACGAAGTTGCAGATAGGCTCCCTTCTGCAAGTCACTTGCCGACAGCAGTGTGATGACAAGGGGCGTTACGGCTTCTTCCAATGAATTGATGGAAAAATCACGCACCACACCACCTATCACAGCCAAGCTGTCTTGTGTTTCCGTATCGAACTCACGCAAGGCATGTCCCACGACCTCCGTACCCGCAGGCACCAACAGCCGGACAAAGCTTTCGTTCACCAGTACCGGAGAGGCCTGACGCTCCAACAGACGGGAAGGAGATTCTCCACTCAACTGTTCAATGCGTAAGGTGCGCAACAATGTGGAGTCGCCTTCCAAGGTCAGCAGATTGGTACGCACTTCCTTCCCACCGGGACGCTGCACGTTCAACTGACGTATCCAGGCACTGAGTACCGAAGATTTGGAAAGTGTCATGGATTCAATGCCTTTCACCCGTTTCTCCAGTTCCGCCTTGAAAGGAGCCAACGGGGCCCCAAAGGCATCTCCTATCTCAATGCAGCCTTCGTAACGCGAAGCCCGTTGGCGGGTCAGTTCCATCTGGTTGCGGGCTGTCAGCGTAGCCAGCAACAAACCGATGGAAATCACAAACTGCACCGTTACCAGTACCGCCACAAAGCGCTGCTTGCGCCGGCCACTGTAAAGCGTACGGTATTCCGTGAACGACAAGCGTGACAGGCGATAGCTGATGTACCATGCCGGTATTACCGACATCAACAGAATAAACAACAGCAACCACGGCAGCATCTGACTACTGAAGAAGAACGTCATGGTCAACCGCGAACCCAACAAGTCATTAAACAGTGACAAGCAATCGTTCACCAGCAAAATGGACAGCCCGAACGCCAGCACCACCGTCAGGAAAGCATCCCCGAAAAGTTGCAGACGAATATTGCGCAAGGTAGCCCCCATCAATTTCTCCACATGAATCATACGCAGCTGTTGCAGCAAGCGGATCAAACTCATGTTGGTATAGTTGCAGCAGGCAATGACCAGTATCAGCACGGCTGCCAGCAGACTGATGTAGAGAGTCTGCACGGGTGTCTGACTGACAAAGTCGAGTGTCTGCTGAGAAGCATCGTCAGGAGTCGTGAAACAAATGGCATCCAGCGGGTCCAGGTAATATTTCGTCTGACCGGGCATAAATGTAGGCACCTTGTCCGCGTTCAGCTTATCGGCCAAACGAGCGGCATCCGTACCCGGAGTCAACTTCAGCAACGTAGGGCCTCCCCAAAACAAATCCGGATCATTCGCAGTCAGCATGTCAAATTGCAGAAGCGACTGTTCGCGTTCCTTCAGCACCGCCGTCACTTCGTATGTACAGGTACCCCCGTAGGCTAAATGTACCTCCACCTGCTTTCCGATGGCTTGCCTTTCTCCAAAAAGGCTACGGGCACATGCCGTACTCAAGGCCATCTTCCCCGGCTGACGAAGTACCTGCTCCAAGCTGCCTTCCGCCGTACGATAGTCAAAAAAGTGAGTCAAAGTCGTATCCGCCGAAAGTAGCATGAAATCCCTCTCCACCTTCTGTCCATCCACCTTACAATATAGCATATCCAGTTTTCCAAGGCGCAAAAAATCTTCCACCTCCGCATAACTTTCCTTCAATCTCGGAGGAATCTCAGCCGCCGCATACGCCACCCGTTTCCCATCCGTCATCGGGTCATCCTGCTGCAGGAAAAACAGACGGTCACGGTCCGGATTATGCCCTTCCAACCCATGCTCATGCACAAAGTACGTCATCAGCAAGTTGGTACAGGCTAATCCCAATGCCAGACTGGCTACCGAAACAAGGAAAAACACCTTGTTCCGCCACCAGCTTCGCAGAATCATTTTCAGTGTGACATTCAGTATCATTTATTGTCAATTTAATACGTTATTATTCTGTCAGACGGATGCCTTCGATATGGTATCCCCCTTCCACGTGCTCGCCTTCCGAAAAGTCAAACCAACGGGTATCTTTGGGCAGCGGAGCAAAATAGAGCGTGAAATCCATTTCTCCGCTATCGGGCATAAACACTTGCTCATCTATCGTGAAACCTTCACTGCGCAGGAGCGGATAGTTTACACCCTTATCCGACATCAAAAAAGTCGCTTTGTCCAGCCGAATCCAATAGTTTGGAATATACCTTGCATGCACGCGAAGCACCGTAGCCGAGTCAGTCAGTTCCACCTGACGGATGGTCAGCACATCCACTTTCTCTGTTTTCTTCCGCGGATGATGCACCAGTTTGTGACCGTCTTTCCATTCGATACGCATCGGCTGTTTGGGAGCCAACATGCCTTCGACTTTCAACTTCAACAGGCCCTTCCCATATCCACTCCAGCTGTCAATTACCTTTCCTTCCGGAGAAATCAACACAAAATGAGGAATTCCTATGACGCCATAACGGGCATACAATCCGTTGGTTTCCTCCAAATCGTTCCAGTTATTCCAAGTCATGGCATGCGATTTAGAAGCCTCTTCCCATCCCTTCCGGTTCTCAATGCTCAAGCTGACCACCTCCAAGCTGTCCTTGTACCTCTCGCTGATTTCTTTCAGCTCCGGCTGTGACATGATGCAAGGGCCGCATCCCCGGCTCCAGAAATCCAGCAGGACGTATTTTCCGCGAAACTCAGCCAGGCGATGAACCTTGCCTTCCAAATCATACATATCCGCATCGGCCGCTTCCTCGCCCGCCTTGACCACAGTCGGCGGATTCAAGGCCAGATACACACTCTTCCCAATGGACGTTTCTTTCTGTGCGTCATCCAGCAGGTTGTACAACTGCTGCACTTCTTTTTTATACGGATAATCTTTACGGAACTTAACCGACATCCCCATCCGATGCAATTCACCCATCCAGGCTGCATTAATCGGCGATTGTTTCATAATCGCAATATTATGCTGGGCAATCTGATCACTCAACTTCTCTGTCAGCTGTTGCAGACTGTCTGCTTGCGCACGGGCCTGTTCTTTGTTTCCTCCCTGCGCAGCCGACCTCATCAGTGCAAACTCTTGCATGGTCAACCGCTGAAATTCCTCCCATTCCTTATGGGAAGCCTGTATCAGCTGCTGCTGGAATTGCTGCTCCTTGACATCGCTCTCTACTTTCCAGGAGTAAATATAAGGATTCTCTCCTTGTATGAGCAGATGACTGCCAGGATTTACCCATAGTTCAAGCAACATGGGTGGGAATTTCGTATCATCACGTGCCATCAAGCCATAACCTTCCAGCTCGTTTCCGGCGGTAGTCAGTTCAAAACGGAATGTCCCGTTCTGCAGCGTATCGGTAGCTGCCATACTCCCCACGTTACCCTCTTGCTTCATCAAATAGAACACGGTTCCGTCGGGAATATTCTTCAACTGACCTTCCACCACAAATTTCTCTTGTGCCTGTGCCCCCAATGCACCTAAGAGCAGACAGGCTAATACTTGTTTTCTCATGGTTATTTATTCATTTTAGGTTATTATACTATTGTATTACTCCCGCTTAATTTCTTCTGCCGGATTCACCCGGGACACCTGCCAAATACGGAAAGCTACCGTGAGGGCAACCAACAAGGAGACACACAGGAAGAGGCAAAAATAGAAAGCCACCCCATGCCGGAAGAACACCGTGTACAAGGTACTAAACTGCCTCAACAAGAATTCAACCAACACAAATCCCCACACAGCCGTCACCGTCAGTAAAGTCACATAAAGCCGAGCAAACAGCCAAATTATCTGACGCATTCCGGCACCGTTAATCTTTCGGATAGCCATCTCCTTCCGCCGATATTCCGTGTCGATGGTCACGGCTGAATACACGCCCAACAACGAAATCACCAGCACTACTACCGAAAAGAACAATACAATTCCGCGGAGCTTGAACTCAAGCGCCTGTGACTCACGGATGTCGTCCATGAACGTGCTGACCTTCACTTCCACACTTTCCGGCAACGTCTTTTTCAGTATCTTCCTGACCTCCTGAGATACGGTTTCCACCTGCCCCTCCTTACATTTCACATAACAATGCCCACAATAATCGTCGAACCCGCTCAGGAGAAATATAAATCCTTCACTATCATAATACACACTGGACACAAATGTCTGGCACACTCCTTGAATCGTGTAGGCTTCTCCGTCATAATTATAAAGCGGTTTCCCCATGATGTCCTTCCCGAGACGACGAGACAGAGCCTCGTCTATCACCAAATCGGACAACTCACGCGGCGTATATCCCGACCGTATCGGAATGTGCATGAAACGAAAGAAACCGGGAGTTATACGCATCACATTTACATCCACATGACTGTCTCTATTGTCTTTCTCCGTATACATGCCCGTACCAGAAACGCCTCTCAAATAATTGATGTCGGCCAGAAGTACCTCTTCGACTCCCGACAAGTTTTTAAACTGATGTATCAGATCCAGCTTCTGCACAGTGTTCATAAAAGAAAAATCCATCGGAATGCTCAATATCTGCTCTTTCTCCTCCAAACTCAATGTCCCGAACAAGGTACGTCCTGTTTTATCCGACTGTAGATAAAGCGCCGCTGCCAGTGAGATAAAAACCCAACAGATGAACAACTGCACTCCCAACCACAGATTCCGCAGCCGTCTCTTTCCTCCCCGGTGTACACCGCCCGATACCCCCGCATGCACCTGCGTGCGACGTACCTTCCACACGACTATTCCACACACCCAAGCACATACTCCCAACAGGCCAGCCAGATACTCAAAGCTCTGTACCATCAGTAGAGAAGTATCAAACTGCAAAGACAAACCGGCCATTTCCAGCCTCAACCAAGGAGCCATCACCTCGATGCAGACACCGGTCAACAGACCGGCCAGCAAAACCAACAAGGCAGACTGTGTGAACAGTTGGACAAAAAGACTGCCTCCAGACGCTCCCGCCATTCGCCGGATACTGAATTCACGCATACGAGTAAGAAAAGACCCCACGAGCAAATGAAAGAAATTAAGCAAGGCCACCAGCAAAATCAATACCCCGGCTACCATCGTAGTCCATACCATCGTACGAAGCAGTCCCCCATTCCAGCCCCTATCTCCCATCGGATGAGCTTCCACCGCAAAGCTTGTATCATGCATCCGATGCGTCTGTTTGCTGCGATAAAACCACTCATTGAGTTGCTCCGGAGTAAAACCTTTACGCAGCAACGCATACGTAAAGGAACTGATAATGGCATAACGGGCATCATTCTGGATGATTCCTTCCGAATCGTTGAGGGAAAACATATCCAGATGCTCCATAAAAGCAATACTGTTGTTCTCTGGAATATCCTCAATCACTGCCTGAATAGTATAAACCGTTCCCCCGGTACGTGGAGTAGAATCCGGCGAAGTGTACAACCGGCGCATCAGTACCAGCTGTTTTCCTACCGCCTGACGAATATCCCCATATACCCGGCGTGCCATGCTCTCACTCACGACCAATGAATTTGGCATCATCTTAGCTACCTCAGCCGAACCGCACAAAATTTGAGGAGTCAGTACCTGAAAGAAGGAAGAATCCGTCTCTGCCACGGCGAAGGAATAAGGTAACTGCTTCCCGTCGGGCATCTCCACGTTGAAAGGCCGTTCTATCGGTGAATAATCCACCACACATAATGCCTCAATCCCATCCGGCTTTTGAAGACGCAGTTCCTCGGCCAATGTCGCAGGAGTACAATTCAACACTTTCCCTTCTTTCATGTCACGAATATTGAGTTCGGCAATCCGTTCATAGTTTGCAAAACAATGATTCATGCTGAAAGCATAACGGACCACGTAGAGACAGATACTGAAACACAGCAAGGCCACCCCTACTCCGACCAACGCAATCAGATGCTGTGTCTTGTATTTCCACAAATTACGGAAAGCTACTTTCAAATAATGTGCAATCATCATAAGTTCATTCTTTTATTATTCACTTTTCATTACTTCACTCGGATTGATGCGGGAAGCCTTGTGCACCTGCCAGAGCAACGTAGCCACGGAAATCACCGCCACTATCAGGAAGGCTGTCAGGAACAGACCTACCGTCACCGGAGCCTTCACCACCAAATCGGCGGTATAGTAGTGAATGGCCAGCCAAGCCAACGGTACTGCCACCACGGCTGCCAGCAACAGCATCCCCACATAACGACGGAGCAACAGCACATACAGGTCTTTCAGCATGGCACCGTTCACCTTGCGGATGGCAATCTCGCGGTAACGCTGGCGGATATCGAACAGGGAAATGCCGAACAACCCCAGACAGGAAATGACGATGGCGATAAAGGCAAACGAAGTGTAAAGCACTGCCAGCCGACGGTCTGCCGCATACATCTGTTTCACCTGATTGGAAAACAACGTATATTCAAACTCTTCGGTACCATACACCTCACGTTCCACTTTTTTCAAGTAATCTATCACCGCAGCCAGACGTCCCGGACGGAATGACAACGTATAAAGATCACCGGAAAAACTATTTCGCACCACAAATACCATCGGATGTACCCCCGCACTGATATGTCCATCATAGTAATCGTCGATGACCGCCACAATAGGATGCGCTTCAGGGTTTTGAGCCCTCATCTTGTCATCTTCATACATCAATGTAGCTCCTTGACAGGAATCATACCCCAACGCCTTCAGTGCCGCACGGTTCACCACATAATACTCCTCGTCCCCATCTTCTTCCTCCTTCATTGCGGGAAGCGCTCCCTCTACAAAACGCAATTCATAAAGCCGGAAGAAAGAAGGAGTGGCATACCACATATACAAAAAAGCCGTACGCCCGTTATTTCCTATAAACTTCATTCCAAAATCACTGGAGGTCAGTGCAGATTGATCCGCTACCCAATACTCAACATCAGGGCAAGCTTTCATCTTGTCATCAAGCTGTTTCACTCGCTGCATGCGTGCCTGTATGTCTTCCGGACTCCGATAAGAAGAGAAATCCTTCGACTCGTGGGCCAGATGCGCCACTAAAATATTCTCCGTACGATACCCCGGGTCTGTATGCAGCAAAGTATCAAGCTGACGGTTAAAATAAAATGCCAGAACCACCAGTATCAAGGTAAGTACATACTGCAACACCAGCAGTCCCATTCTCGCCCGTACCGACTGCCCGGCCGTACTCACCAAACGGATGCCGACGGAAGGCAAGATACGCGTGAAACGGAAATACGGATAAAGCGAGGCTACCAGCGGCAGGAATACAAGTAACGCCAAGGACAAATACACATCGAAAGCTGTATAGGGGAAATCAAACCCGAAAAAGCGGGACACAGGTACCCGGGTCAGTTCAATGCATACCCACGCAAGCAACACCGCCAAAGCGGAAAGCAGAAAATTCTCGGCAAAAATCTGTGCAAAGACAGCTCCTCTTCCTGCTCCAAACACCCGGCGTATACCATATTCGTGCGTGCGTTTGAGCATAAAAATCATGTAAAGGTTGATGAAGTTCAGCAACCCGGTAACCAGCAGCAACGCACAAATACCCATGAATATCTGCAACTGCCCCCAATCTCCCCATACATAAATAGATGCTTTATCCCTTATTTCCAACTTGGAAAAGTAACATTCTTTCAAAGGTACGAAACGAAAGGTGTACACCCGTGTATCCGACGGATAGTGCGGATTTAGGCTGCGTGGATGTTTCCCTACTTGATTAAGCTTATTCATATCTGCTCCGGGCACAAAACGATACAAATCCAACGGCATCTTCTCCCACCTATTGGAAGAAGTATTTGCCAGAAGCAAATCGAAATTCAGCCAGGTCTTGTTGGTAGGAGAGCCAATCACTCCTTTCACCACATATTCTTGTCCGTTGGAATAAGCGATTGTCTTTCCGACAGGGTTGTCCGACCCAAAAACCTCCCGTGCATACGATTGGGTCAGTACCACCGAAGAAGGATCAGTCAGATTCTTTTCTCCCTGTATCAACGGATAAGAGAACAGTTGAAAAAACGTACTGTCCGTAGCAAGGGCATCGCAACGGTAACGGTGTCCCTCACTGACCAGAAAATCATTCTCCAACGGAACAAAACTACATTTCGTTTCTATCAGTTCTGGAGCAATCAGTACACTGTCATTCCGATAAGCTGCATAAGAGCCCCAATATACCCCTCCCGACACATTCACTTGCACGGCATATACATTTTCCCGGTCCACACAATGGGTATCGACCGTCAGTTCCCGATGAATGTATCGGAGCAAAATAATACAGCAGGCCAGACTGAAAGCCAGTCCCAACAGATTAATCAGAGTGTACGTCCGTGCACGGAGCAGGAAACGTAAGGCATAGCGTAGTGTGTTCATATTGTTTTCTTTTCTTAATTTCTATATCTATACATTATATCATTCACTCTTTATCACCTCTGCCGGATTCTCCTTCGCCGTTTTCCAAATGCGATGCCCGATACAAGCCGTCACACAAAGGGCAACACCGACAAAAATCAGCAGAAATGGAAGGAATCCGATTTCCACCTGACGGTTATAATGCTCTATCCAACGTCTCATCACCCACCAGGCAGCAGGGAAGGCAATCAGCGAAGAAACGACCAACAGCAAAGCATATTCCCTGAAAAACAGCATAAGGATATTCCTCACCGTAGCTCCGTTTACCTTGCGGATAGCTATCTCCTTACGGCGCCGCTCGCAAGCTAATGTCACCAGCGAGTAGATACCAAATATCGAAATGAAGATACACACCAGCGAAGAGAACCCAAGCAATGACGACAAGGCATCTTCCGACTTCAGATAATCGTTGTAACATTCTTCTTCACTATAGAGAAAGAGCTTACGGTCGGGCAGCTCGGCACGCTGCATCTCTTCAATGCGACGGCGACATTCGTCCCACGTACCCGGACGGTATTTAAAAAGGACAAAACAGCGGGCATGCATCCACTCCACCCGGTCGGTGTTGACAAACATCGTGCAGGGAAGTTTCTCAGTAGGCGATTTATAAGCACAGTCTTTCACCACCCCGATAACGGTCATCGGCTCTATCTTGCGATCAACAAAAAACAGCTGCTTGCCTACAGCTTCTTCAGGAGTCCAACCCATCCGGCGGGCCGTACTTTCCAGAAGGTTCACCTGCCGATAATCCGACTTTTCCGACACCCATTCGCCTGCCAACAGCTGCATACCGTAAAAACGGAAGAAGTCTTCACCTGCCAACACTTCATCAAAAGACAAAGGCTCCTTCAAACGGCCTTCCATACCTGTTCCTCCATCTATCAAGGACGATGAATAAGCTCCCATACCCAACAACGGCCAGTAAACCGGGCGTATCACTTCCGTCACCATCGGCAAAGCCTTGATTTTCTCGGCCCATACGTTCATGTCCACATTCATCCAAATGCTGACGGCTGCCCGTCCGCGATAGTCCATGCCTGTATCCACATTCCGCAAATGGTGCAGTTGCAGCTGCATGGCCACCGCACAGAAGATGAAAGCCATACAGACCGTCAGCTGGAGAATGACACTTCCTTTCCGCCAAGCGATACCCGAAAGCGCATTACCCGTATGCATATTTCCATGCAATGACCGCTTCTGAAACAGCCATACCCACAGCACCACGATGGCCATCATGACGACCGATACCGACAGGATGTAGAACAAGATTAAACGGTAGATTGAAAAGTCAGCATCCTGAATCAGCGCATACCGGAGGAAGACCGGCATCAGCAACTCTACCAATACCATCCCCACAACCAAGGCCGCCAGAATTGTCAACAGGAAATCAGTACAAAGCAGGATAACCAACGAACGCATTCCTGCCCCACAAACCTGCCGCAACACCATTTCTCTTCGGCGCGTATGGAAACGGTCGATATAAATCGTCAGGTAATTGATAAAGGCACAAACGATAATAAGTCCGCCCACCACAGCAAACCAGGTGATATAACGGAACTGCACCGTCTGGTTGTTTTTAAGGATGAAACCTTCCGTGGCACGAAGACCCGTCAGCGGTTCCAGGTAGAAACGTGTCAATCCTGTGTTTTGATACCTGCTTTTAGTCAGTTCTTCGGGAAAGTGGGCATTCATCTTCTCCAGCAATCGGGAGACATCCGTACCTGGCTTCACTTTGACAAGTGTCCGGTAAGTATAATCGTCCCAGCCTGTCCGTCCGCTTCCGTTACCCAGAAAAGCGTAGGGGAAATTAGTGTGCGCTCCCCAGTCACTTACTACAGCGCCAATGGTATATTCCTTGTTCCAGTTGGCATTGGTCACGGTCTGGCCAATCACATCCGTAGTGCCAAACAGCTGTTTTGCGGTCTTCTCCGTAATGGCAATACGGCTATCTGTGGAACCGGCACGAAGAAAACTTTCATCCCCCTCCAAGGTACGGAAGTCCAGCATCCGCAAGGCGGTAGTATCGGGCAGAAGCATGGGCAACTCCAGCATCCGGTTGTCTTTCAACACAAAAAAAGTTTCTGTCTCAAACAAACAGTAATCTTCAATTTCCGAGTAATGTTCCTTCAGGTAACGTCCCAAGGCATAAGGCGTAAAGCTCGCGGAAGACCCCCCGAAACTATCGTCATTCACTCCAACCAGATACAGACGGTCTGCATCACGATGAAACGTATCGTACGTCATCTCATAATGTATCCAGAAGGCAGAAAGGGCAAAGCATGCCAAGCCCACGGCCAGTCCTAAAATACTGACCACACTCTGCATACGGTATTTCAGCAAATTACGCCAGGCTATTTTCAGGTAATGTAACCACATAGTCTTTCTATTTATTCAGATTCTTGAACTTAAATTTAATGATGAACGGCATATCCCTGCAAGCTTTCTCATATCTGGATATATAATCCGTAAAAACACTTTTACCGGAAAAAGAAAAGGGATATACTATTCCATAAAAACAGGTACCATCATTTCCAATCACCGAAACGGGCGTTTCATTTCTTCTATATCCATAGTAAGTTTTCCCGGTAACTTTATCTATCAATATAAAATAATTCCTAAGTGCCGGACCAAGAGCGCCTACAAATAACCACTCTTCCGTTTCTGAGGCCGAAACCAGACACTTTACGTATGGTTGAGGATCTATCCTTAAATATTCTTCATTATTTGTCATATCAGTGCCTTCCGGTATATTCCATTTCCCAAAATCGAAGGAATATCTTGTCTTTATCGAATCTCCTTCAATCTTACTGATTTCATAACGAGGTTCATAATCTGACAAAACATTCAAACATCCGTTCGGGTCCTGATAGAATTTCTGACAAGCTAAAGGATATCCACTGCGTTTCTTTATAGGATACATATTTTCTCCATCCTTTACGTATATACTATTCTTGCTGTAAGACCAGAAAAAATACTTTCCTTCACCATTATCTGCAAACTTGCAGAAACTTATGGCTATCCTTTTAAGAGGAATCCTGTCAAGGTAATTACCGTTTGCCGCATCAAATACCACAATGGCAGAATCAGACAATATCAATATATTTTTGCCGTCATGACTGAATATGACATCCTGTATTTCAAAATACCCCTGCTTGCTGGTACTTGATGCCTTAATCTCATATAATAATTCTCCACCCACATCAAAAACGGATATTGTATTACGGATTCTGTCATAACCCAATATTGACTTGCCTGAAACTATACATTTCTCGAAATGATTGGATGAACCATTTAAAGGCGCATCCAGAGGTATAGCCTCTACAATGTCTATACGGTTATCCCAGTCGAAAGCAGGGCTCTCACGCAAGTCAACATGTATTTTACCGTCATCTTCTACAGTACATCCACACATTGCCATTAAGACATATAGGATATATAAAAATTTGTATCTCATGATAATCTCAATTATTTTAGAATTATAAAACAATTTTCTTATTCACTCTTTACCACCTCTGCCGGATTCTCCTTTGCTACCCGCCAGATACGCCAGCTGATGCAGAGGGCTATCATCAGCGCCATGCAAAGGAAAATGACCATATAAAGCCACCACGACAAAGGAATCTGTTCTACATAATTTTCCAGCCATCGTTTCATCAGTATGTAACCCACAGGAAAAGCAATTGCAGAAGCAATGCCCAACAGCCACAGATATTCGCGTGCAAAGAGTCCTAAAATATCTTTTACCCGTGCCCCATTTATCTTACGGATAGCCATCTCCTTGCGACGGCGTTCACAGTTCAAGGTAACCATCGAGAAAATCCCGAAAGCAGACATCAGAATGCAGACCGTGGAAACAAAAGCAAGCAAACGCATCAGCAGATTTTCAGACTTAAGATAAGTATCATATTCATCCATCACATTTACCAGGTTATATTTCACTTCGGGATAGTCGCTGGCAAAAAGGCTGTCTACCCGATGACGAAGTTCAGGCCAACTTCCTTCGTGATATTTTATCAGAATGTGATTTCCGTTCATCCAGCCAGATCTATTCACATAAAGTGTAGGCTGTACTGGAATGGTAGGGGCTGTAATATGAAAATCACGCACTACCCCGACTACAGTAGCCTTCTCCTTCTGACTATAAGTTATGACCATCCCCACAGGATGGGTTACCCCCATAGCCCGGACAGCCGATTCATTCAGCATTACCTGATTGTCTCCACCATCCTGCCGAATAAATTGACCTGTTGCCAGCTGAATATCATAGAACGCTGCCAACGTATCGTCCATACAAGCCATACGTATATCCTGCATTTTCCAGTCAGATGGCTTTCCATCCCAATCCATGGTGACAGTTCCCCGCGCTCCTTCGGGCAGAAGTCCCCAATAGCCGATAAGCACCTGACGGACAAAAGGCATCTGGCGCACATGCCCTACGATTTCATCCTTTGAGGTGTCAGGATAGACAAAGGTGAAGGCCGCAAGATTATGACGCTCCCAGCCCAAATCAGTCTGTCGCAAATAATTCAATTGTTTCATCAATACCACTGTGGTGAAAATGGCCAGCAGACTGATGAAAAGCTGTATTCCTACCATCACCTTCATTTGCCGTCCCGACTTTCTGCGTTCCGGACGCAAGGAAGAATATCGGAAAACAAAAGGCAACAACAGCATCAGCGAAAGCAGCAGCACAATCAGGAAGTACAGCAGTGAACCTCCGTACACATTGCCTTCCACTCCCGAAAGCTGCTGGAATAAAGGATGCAGCAACTCCACCAGTACGAAACCGAAAAAACCTGACAACAGAATAAGCAACGAGTACTCGGTAGTGAGCATGGCAAACAGTCCCCTGCCGGAAGACCCGCATGCGCGTCGCAACGCCAGTTCACGACGACGGATTTCCATTCGCGAAAGGAAAAGGGCAAGATGATTGAACAACGAACAGAGAATAACCAGCCCTCCAGCTGCCGCAAATAGTCTCAGATAGAAAAAGCTAACGAGACGATCTTTGTTGAACGAGGCTTGACGGACTTCGGAAAGAGGCATCAGGCGGAGTCGGCTAATCATTTTGCTATTCAAATCATCCACTTTCCCGGCATAGGCACGAAACTTCTTTTCCATCGACTGAGGAGAAACACCCGGAGCAAGACGGACCACCACCTCAAATCCTCCGTTGTCCCATGCATCCTGCCATCTACGGAAATAACTTCCTTCATGAATAAAATCAAACGAAAAGTTACTGTGAGACAAATCACTTACCACGGCACAAACGGTAGATTCCTTATCATTACAGGTTACGGTACGGCCCAGCACTTCCGTTGTACCAAACAGCTTCCGGGCCATCCGTTCTGTCAGGGCAACCTTTTCATCGGAATAAAAGAAATCATAAGTACCCGTCAGCACACGAACACCAAACATATCCATAAAACAGGAATCCAACATCATACCAACGGCCTCCAAAGCAGGCTGATCTTCCAATCTCAACTCAGCTGGCGAATAGCGGGTAAAGGCACAAGCCGCCTCTATTTCGGGAAATTCTTTCTTCAACAGCGTGGAGACAGGATAAGGCACGTGCGGTGATATACCTCCAGCCTCTATGGAAGTTTCAGTATAAATCAGGAACATGCGGTTGGCTGCGTCGTAACGGCTGTCGAAAGAAGATTCGTAACGCATCCAAAGACTGGCAAATGCGAAACATGCAAACCCCACCGCCAGACCTATGACATTGACCACGGTCTGCATACGGTATTTCAGCAAGTTACGCCAGGCTATTTTCAGGTAATGTGCAATCATATCTTTTCACTCATTCGTATCAATAATTATAAAATCAGGTATTTTTAATACCGCATTATATCGCCTTCAATTTCCAATCAAAAATTGAATCGATTTCAGAAAACTTCTCCTTATTCTCCACCTTCATGAGAAAGACAGATTCCCAAAGCAATAGTTATGTGTTTTATTTTCCCTTTCATAAATCAATAATTATATTCTACTATAGGATACTCCGGAGAGTCATTGTTTCCAATATTCACTATTAATTTCCCAACTTTCTGTAATTCTTCACTTTAATCGTTTTCAGTACTTCCCTGTCAGTACTTCAGTACTTCCCTGTCAATACTTCAGTACTCCCTTGAAAGTACTCCAGTACTTCTTAGGCAGTACTCCGGTACTTCCGGGGAAGTACTGGAAGCAGGTGGAAGCATCTGGTTCATTCACTTAAACACCAGCTCTTCCGCGTCGCCAAAGTTATCATATCCTGTGGTAATCACCCAATCGCCGGGCTGCAAACCTTCGGTGATTTCGTATTGCAGGGGGTTCTGGCGCCCGATGACCACCGGAACCTTTCTCGCCTGGGTCTTGTCGGCATTGAGTTTGTAAATCCACTGACCGCCGGTCTGCGAATAGAAATTACCGCGTGGAATCACCAAAGCTTGTTCCGGTTGTCCTAACTCAATCTGTACCCGAAAGCTTTTTCCCAGACGGACGTTCTCGGGCATTTCTCCCGTAAAGACCAAGTCCACATCAAAGGTGCGGTCTTTCACCTCCGGCACCACCTTACTCACTTTCAAGGCATAACGTTTTCCCTGGTAAGTCACAGACGCCGGCAAGCCTACCGTTACCCTATCCACATAGTATTCGCTCAGGGAAGCATGCACCTTGAACTGCGACATGACCTTCACTTCCGCCAGATTCTCTCCGGCTGCCACCTGCTGCCCTAATGTGACCTTCACAAAACTAAGCTGCCCATCCGACGGCGCACGTACCACCAGCTCTTCCATCCGCTCCAAGGAACGCTCCAGCTTCTTCTGTTCCCGTTCCCGGTCGTTGCGCAACAGTTCCCTGCGGATGACCGTCATGGCCGAATCGCTCTGCAGGCTCTGCATCTTCAGCTGGGTGGAGGCCGTCTTGTAACGGAACTCATCTTCCGACACCTCCAGCTGCGCCTTGCTACGGATGCCCATGCGGTATTCTTCCTGCTCTAAGGCAAAGCTTTTCCGTATCTTGTTCAGCTCGTAAGCAGCCTCCAGTGTCTGCTGTTTCAGGGTCAGACTTTTCTGTTCCATCTCAAGGGATTTCTCCTGATAAGAGATGCGCTGCTTTTCCCATTCATCCCGCTGGTCGTCTATCTCACGCAACAGGTTGGGATTGGTCAAGATCAAAATAGTGTCTCCCTGCTGCAGCAAACTGCCCTCCTCGGCCACGATACGCTCTACATTACCCGACTCGCGGGCATTGACCATCAAGGTCAGGATGGGATGCACCACTCCTTCCACGTCCACGTATTCACGGAAAGGAGCCTGCTTCACCTCGGCCAGTTGCACGGAGTCTGCCTCAATGCGTAAGCGCTGCGGACCGGAGGCCAGTATAATCACATAAATCAGTCCGGCCAACAGAAGTACGCCGCCTGCCAGATAAAAACGATAGCGCACGTACCAGGGTTTCTTTTTCAATTGTATATCCATAATCGGTTTGTGTTATATTTCAGGTAAAGTTTCAGTCAGCGGACAATTCCGGTAAAAATCATATTGCGTCAGGCTGCGAAGTCCGTAATACAGCATCCAATAGGTTTTCAGGGCCTCGATATAATTGCGCCGGGAGGTGTCTTTCTCGGTGGTGGCCGCATTCAAATCGAGCACCGACGATTTGCCCATCAGGTAAAGACGGAGGGCCACTTCATACCTCCGACGGGCTGTTTCATCGGTACGGGAAGCGACTTCCACCTGCCGCGCCTGAAGATTGAACTGCCGCACCATCTGCCGCACGTTCAGTTCAAAGTCGTTCATGCCCTGCTCCACCTGCGTCTTGACCAGTTCAATGTTCGATTTGGCCACACGTACCTTTCCTTTTCCTCTTCCCCAGTCCAATATCGGAATCACTACCGACAGGCTCACGTATTGCTGGTCGAGGGGATTATGATAGGAATCCCGAAGCCGGTCGGCCGTCTGCGAAAGCCCGAACTGGAGATACAAATCTGCCTTCAATCCCCGACTCGCACGGGCGGAAGCCAACTGGCTGCGACTTTCCAACTGCCTCCGCCGGTAGGTCTCGATTTCCGGACTGTGCAGATGAGCCTGTTCCAGTGCCTTGTCCAAAGGCACTTCAAAAGCCGGCACACTGTCGTGTGGAATCACCTCTATCTCTTCTTCCTCCCGGATACCCAAGAAAGAACGGAAGGTAAGCATCGCGTCTTCCACACTGATACGGGCTTTCATCAGGTTGGTCTCCTCGGTCAACTTGTTCACCTCCAGCTGCAACATCTCGTTCTCCGTAATGTTGCCGATGCGATACCGTCCGCGGGCATAGCGATACAAGGTATCGGCAGACGCATAGTTGGCACGGGCAATCTCCATATCGGACTGGGCTGCGGCTAACGCGAAAAACAGTTCACAGGTTTTCGAAGCAATCAGCTCCAGCGTCTCGGCATAGGTTTTCTTGGCTTCCTGAAAACGGACCGGTTCAATGCGGCGGTTCCACTTCAAGGAATTATAGCCAAAGAGCGACTGCTGGTAACCTATCGTGAAGGGCTGGGTGTTATAGGCCGTACTTTTCTCACCCAGTTCATCCATGCGCTGGGCAGCCGTCTGCATGAAAAAGTTACCTCCTGTAAACCACACGTTCTGGCTGACGGAAAGCGTCAGGTCGGTAGCCAACTGGTTCTGGCGGAGAAACAATTCCGTACCATCGGGCTGGGTTACCTTGTTAATCTGCCGGTTCAGATAAGGAGATGCCGACAAACTCACTTCAGGCAGATAGTCTGCCCGAAACGAACGGTAACTCCAGTACGCCGCCCGATAAGTATGCCGGGCAGCTTCGGCCTCCGGAGAACTGGCCTGTGCCATCCGGATGGCCTCTTGCAGTGTCAGCTTCTCGCCCCACACGGTTTGTCCACAGAAAAGCAGACAAGCCATAAGTAATCCTATTTTGTGTTCCATCTTCATACGCATAGTGATCTGCTTTTTTAGTTCCAAAAACCGTGCCATACAGATAACACATTGGTTATAAGAGAAATAGCAAAATTCGACAACTTAAATCTGAGTGCGCATTCGCACAAAAAGCGTGCGAAAGTGCACATACAGCACAAGCAAAAAAGCATTATCTTTGCGAAAGACACCTTGATATTGTATGGAAGAAAAAGGAAAAATACTCATCATTGACGACAACGAAGACGTGCTCTTCGCGTTAAACCTGCTCTTGGAGCCTTATATGGAACAGATACGGGTCACCACGCAACCCTCCCGGATTACCCATTTCATGACGACTTTCCACCCCGACGTGATTCTGCTCGACATGAATTTCCAGCGGGATGCCATCAGCGGGCAGGAAGGACTGGATTACCTGAAACAGATTCTTCACCTCGACCCGCAGGCGGTAGTGGTATTCATGACGGCGTATGCGGATACCGATAAGGCGGTACAGGCCATCAAAGCCGGAGCTACCGACTTTATTTCCAAGCCGTGGGAGAAAGAGAAATTGCTGGCCACCTTGTCGTCTGCGGTAAAGCTGAGCCGTTCCCGTCAGGAAGTCGGACGGTTGCAGAATGAAGTGCAGGCGTTGAAAGGAGACGACACGCTTCCGGAACTGATTGGCGACTCTCCGGCCATGCAAAAAGTGAAAGAAACCATCTACAAGCTCTCCGATACGGATGCCAACCTGCTGATACTGGGAGAAAACGGTACGGGAAAAGACTTGGCGGCACGCATGCTGCGCTTCTTCTCACCCCGACGGGAGCAGGTGTTCATTCCCATCGACTTGGGAAGCATCCCGGAACAGTTGTTCGAAAGTGAATTGTTCGGGTACGAAAAGGGTGCTTTCACGGATGCCCGGAAAGCGAAACCGGGCAGAATGGAAACGGCTTCGGGAGGTACGTTATTTCTGGATGAAATCGGGAACCTGTCCCTGCCCATGCAGGCCAAGCTACTGACGGCCATTGAAAAGCAGTGCATCACCCGCTTGGGGGCAGTGAGTCCGATACACATCGATGTCCGCTTGATTTGTGCCACCAACGCCAACCTGCATCAGCTGGTGGCGGAAGGGAAATTCCGACAAGACTTGCTCTACCGCATCAATACCGTGGAACTGCATATTCCTCCCCTCCGGGAACGCGGAGAAGACATCCTGTTGCTGGCCATGCATTTCTTAAGTCAGTACAACCGGAAATACCGCAAGGAAATCAAGGGACTGACGCGTGAGGCGAAAAACAAACTCTTGAAATATGAATGGCCGGGCAATGTGCGCGAATTGCAGCACACCGTGGAACGGGCCGTCATCTTGAGTGAAAACGGACTTCTGAAGCCGGATGACTTCCTGTTTCCGCAGGGAAATTCGCCTCGTCCGCAAGTGCTGGCAGAAGAACTGAATCTGGAGAAACTGGAAAAGAATGCGATTGAACGGGCCTTGAAAATAAGTGCAGGAAACATGAGCAAGGCCGCCGAACTGTTGGGAATTACGCGTTTTGCATTGTATCGGAAACTGGAAAAATGGGGCTTATGAAAACGTATGGATACCACCTCATATTGCACATTGCGGGCTTAGTCCTCTGCATCACCGCAGGCGTACTGGCCATTCAGCATGCACTTTTGTTCTGTAGCATTATCTGTGGACTGTTGCTGGTGGGCATCTGCTATCACTTATACCGCATCCAGATGCGTCAGACCGAAACCATGGGTCGCCTCGTGGAATGTATGAAGCAGAATGACCTGGGGCAACGGATCTGTGCGCCTTTTGCCGATTCACAGATGCAGAAACTGGCCGACGACCTTTCGCTGGCGCTGAAGAATCTCCGCACCCGCATAGTGGACGAGGAGGTAAAGCACCAATACTATGAAATGCTGTTGAACAAGGTGGATACAGCCGTCCTTGTAGCCGACCGGGACAACCGGATAGAATGGATGAACAAGGCGGCCCGCGAACTGTGGGGACATTGTGCCCTTTTGCCGGAAGAAGTCAGTACCGCCATCCAGGAAAACCGGCAGGTAGCCCACCTGCAAAAGGGAAATGCCACTTTCGACCTCTCCCTATCCGTCACACACATCCAGCTGCAAGGACGGACCTGCCGGTTGATCAGCCTGAAAAACATTCACGGGGCCTTGGAATACAAAGAAATGGAAGCTTGGCAGAAACTGATACGGGTGCTGACGCATGAAATCATGAATTCCATCACTCCGATTATTTCCTTGGCAGATACCTTGAACGAGCGGAGTCAGGAACACCCCGACGATGCCCGTACACGCACCTATGTGCAGCAAGGATTACAAGTCATCTACCGCCGGGGAAAAGGATTGCTGGAGTTTGTGGAGAACTACCGGAAGCTAACCCGCATTTCTGCCCCCGTCAAGGTGGAAATTCCCCTGGAACAATTCTTTACCGATTTGCAACGCCTTTATCCGGAACCGGAATTTCATTTTGAATACCCGTCTTCTCCCCTTAAATGGCTGGCCGACCGCACACAGATGGAACAGGTGTTCATCAACCTGCTGAAGAACGCCCGCGAGGCTTGTGCCCATCGGACGCATCCAGATATCCGTGTCCGTGTGGAAGCTCATGCGCAGGAGCTGGTCTTCGAAATCCGTGACAACGGGGAAGGCATGCTGCCGGAGGTGACAGAGCGTATCTTTGTTCCTTTCTTTACCACCAAAAGCAACGGTTCGGGCATCGGACTCACCCTCTGCAAACAGATTGTCAGCCTGCATGGAGGACAAATCAGTGTACAAAGCACAGCGGGGAAAGGAAGCTGTTTCCGCCTCTCTTTCCCCGCCATATAATCAAATTCCTCAAAGACTTATTTCATGACCCATTGCAGGCAGACCGGCTTATCGGTGTGGATGGTCTTCCCTGTATCCTGCAAGAGACCGGTTTCTGCATCACGGGCAAATACCTGAATCTCGTTGGTATCGCGACAAGCTACCAGCAAATACTTGCCATTGGGTGTAATCGTGAAGTTACGGGGGTGAATACCCGTCAGCTGATAACCCACCTTCGTCAAGGTTCCGTCGGCAGGAGACACTTTGAAAATGGCCACTCCATCCGCCTTCAGACGGTTGGAAGCATACAGGAACTTTCCGTCAGGTGAAAGATGGATATCGGCACTTCCCTTCGCGCCTACCGTATCTGCCTTGATGACCTGCTGCTGCGTCAAGGTCTTTCCATCGTATGAAAATACCACGACCTCTCCCGAAAGCTCTGTCAACAGATAGGCATGTTTCCCTTGCTTATCGAAACAAGTGTGACGCGGACCGGAACCTGGTGCCAGTTCAATGTCGAAAGCGGCAGCCTCATCCAACAAATCAGTTCCCTGCGTACCGGAAGACTGTTTCACCGGAAACGCGTGGATACGGTCGGTGCCTAAGTCATTCGCTAAAAGAAGTTTGCCGTCGGGCGTGAAATACACGCAATGCAAGTGAGGCTGGTCCTGACGTTCTTTGTCGGCTCCTTTTCCTTGAAAAGCAATGACATGTCCCTCCCCTAAACTTCCATTCGCCAAACGGGGAAAGACGGTGATATTGGCTCCCATGTAATTGGCCGTCAACACAAACTTTCCATCCGGACTCACCGTAATATAACACGGTGAAGCTCCTCCCGTCGACTGACTATTCATCAGCGACAGACTGGCGGTCAGGGTATCCAATGCCAAAGCATTGGCTGTAAAGCCCTTCTCGGTTTCTCCCACGGCATACACGTGTGTACCGTCCTGATCTGGTACCAGATAAGAAGGATTCTCAATACCCGACAAGGCACTGGCCTGTACGGCATCGCCTGTCTCCTGATTGAAACGATATACCTTCACCCCTTCCTGGTTGGCTTTCGCATAACTGCCCACCAGCATCAGCAACGTATCTGCCTCATGGGTTACACTGGTTTTCTGCTCACTCTTTCCGGTGCAGGCTCCCATCAGGATACCGCCCACACACAATGACATTAAAATCTGTTTCATCTTAGATTTACGGTTATTTTAATAAAGAATTCAAATACTGTCCCTTCTTCTGCGTCAGCTTGCCATAACATACCGCATGTTTCGGACAATGGTGGTAACAAGCCTGACACATCGCACAACGGCTGCCCCATTGTGGCTGCCCTTCTACCATACGGATATTCTCCAGCGGACAACTCTTGGCACAGAGTCCGCAACTGATGCATTCTTCCGATGCATAAAACTTTTTCGGACGGATCATGAAACGGTTGAACATCGGACGCACCACATACGTTTTCAGCCAAGGCACACTTCCTTCATGGCAATCAAATCCCTCTTCCCGTCGGGCAATCCGTCGGCTGACATCCTCCACCCTGCTGGGAGCTAACTTCAGTTTACGAGCCGCCAGTTCCGGTTCGTCCACATCAAAGCCCGACATACAAACGTATGTGTTGGGCATTATCACCGAAAAGCCAGCCTTGCAACGCCAGCCCCGTCGAGCTGCAGCACGTGCAAACACTTGTGCCGTCTTTCCTGTATCATCGCCACAAGTACAGACAAAATACAAATAATCGGGTACACCTTTCCATTCAAGCCGTGCCAACGCTTCCAGTACCACTGGAGGAGGTCCCCATGAATAGACTGGGAATACAAACCCCAGCCTGCCATCGGAAGGCTGCGGGAAGTCCGGTTTCCCATTCAGCAAATCCGTCAGTTTATATACAGAGTCCTGTAAAAGCTGTCCCAATTGCCGGGCCACCCATTCTGAGTTACCCGTTCCAGAAAAATAGAAAATCATACCCATTTCAATTATTCCACATTTCCTATACAAATAAAGCGAAGAACCTTGACACAGAGATATCCAAGATTCCTCGCTTTAAAAAAAGAAGAAGCCGTACCCGAGGCGTGACGAAACTCCGAATGACAGGTTTTGAGTGCCCCCCTTCCTTTGTAATCCACCGGCATAAATGCTACCCGAAGGCGTGGCCCGCCATTGGAAGAAGACGCGTGTCTCGGTATTTCTTATAATTTGATGAGTTTCCCGATTCTGCAAGTACGGCTTCAATTTTGTATGACAAATATACGACAATAATTTGAATCTACAAAAAGAATGCATAAAAAAAGGATGCCATTTTATGTGGCATCCTTTATACGTTGTCTCCGTTTCCGGGGAAGCATCAAGCAGCTTTAGCCTTAGCAACTACAGCCTTGAAAGCTTCCGGGTGGTTCATAGCTAAGTCAGCCAAAACCTTACGGTTGATTTCAATACCTGCTTTGTGCAATGCACCCATCAACTTAGAGTAAGACATACCTTCCAGACGAGCAGCTGCGTTGATACGCTGAATCCACAATGCACGGAAGTTGCGTTTTTTGTTCTTACGGTCGCGGTATGCATAAGTCAGACCTTTTTCCCAAGTATTCTTAGCAACGGTCCAAACGTTCTTTCTTGCACCAAAGTAACCTCTGGTTAAACCTAAAATTTTCTTTCTTTTTGCTCTTGAAGCAACGTGATTTACTGATCTTGGCATAGTTTTTTAATTCTTTTTTGAATGATAGCGCCGATATTTCACAACCGGACTTGAGGCTAATGCATTCGGTTAATAATTTAAATGATACGTGTACGCTCTCGTAAAGATTAACGCATGCACAAAAGTTCCTTTACTTGGTTCAAGTTAGCATTGTCTACTAAGCCCATGTGGCAAAGGTTTCTTTTCTGCTTTTTAGTCTTCTTAGTCAAAATGTGACTGTGAAAAGCGTGCTTTCTTTTGATTTTACCTGTTCCGGTAAGAGTGAATCTTTTTTTAGAACCGGAGTTAGTCTTGATCTTTGGCATCTTGTTAAATTTTTAATTATTATTATTCAACGTGGCAACGCACTATACCGGCGCGTTACGCACTTTTTTTCATTCTTTCGGTTCAACCGGTTTGGCAGCCTCAGGTTTAGCAGCTTCAGGTTTGGCTGCTTTCTTTGGAGCTCCCGGCTTTTTCGGAGACAACGATATCGTCATTCTCTTTCCTTCGAGCAACGGCATCTGCTCTACTTTTGCATAGTCTTCCAAGTCGTTGGCAAAACGGAGCAACAGCACCTCGCCTTGTTCCTTGAACAGAATGGAACGTCCTTTAAAGAACACGTATGCCTTCACCTTGTCTCCATCCTGCAAGAAGCCGATGGCATGTTTCAGTTTGAAGTTATAATCATGTTCATCGGTCTGAGGTCCGAAACGGATTTCCTTCACGTTCACCTTCACCTGTTTTGCTTTCTGTTCCTTTGCACGTTTTTTCAACTGGTAAAGGAACTTAGAATAATCTATAATTCTACAAACTGGAGGAACGGCATTAGGTGAAATCTCAACCAAGTCGGCTTCATGTTGTTCCGCAAGTTTCAGCGCTTGCGCAATCGGATATACAGCCGATTCAATGTTATCTCCCACAATACGTACTTCTTTGGCACGAATCTGTTCATTGATTCGATGTTGCCCTTTTAACGTGTCATTTTTCATTAAAAATAGTGTCTTCCTTGTTTGTTTTTTGAATTATAAATTAATATTGAAAAATCCGTTTGCAACTCCCCACTTTTGTAAGGAGTTGCAAACGGCTGCAAATTTACCATTTATTTATCATATTATGAACTTCTTCTGCAATATTTTTTGCAAAATCTTCGATTTTCATGGTTCCTTTGTCTCCTTCACCCTGCTTACGCACTGCAACTTCTCCGTTTTCGGCTTCTTTTTCACCTACAACCAGCATGTAAGGGATACGTTTCAATTCATTGTCACGAATCTTACGTCCAATCTTTTCGTTGCGGTCGTCCACGATGGCACGGATATCATATTTCTTCAAATCCTGACGAACCTTGTCGGCATAGTCATTGAATTTTTCAGAGATAGGCAGGATAGCTACCTGGTCCGGAGTCAGCCACAACGGGAACTTACCGGCAGTATGTTCAATCAATACGGCTACGAAACGTTCCATAGAGCCGAACGGTGCACGGTGAATCATCACCGGACGATGTTTCTGGTTATCAGAACCCATGTATTCCAGCTGGAAACGTTCCGGCAAGTTGTAGTCTACCTGGATCGTACCCAACTGCCAGCGACGGCCGATGGCATCCTTCACCATGAAGTCCAGCTTCGGGCCGTAGAATGCAGCTTCACCGTATTCTACTTTTGCCTTCAATCCTTTTTCTTCGCAAGCTTCTACGATGGCACGTTCAGCCTTTTCCCAGTTTTCATCGCTACCGATATACTTTTCACGGTTCACTTTGTCACGCAGAGAAATCTGTGCTTCAAAGTTTTCCAATCCCATAGAAGTAAAC
Organism: Bacteroides mediterraneensis; assembly: GCF_016900355.1. GTDB lineage: Bacteria > Bacteroidota > Bacteroidia > Bacteroidales > Bacteroidaceae > Phocaeicola. Next base: position 76,993 of record NZ_JACJKA010000017.1, read on the forward strand.
ACGATAGAGATAATGTCCATTACGCGGAGGAATTCATCCTTCACCTGATCCGGACGGCAGAAGATGTGCGCATCATCCTGTGTAAAACTACGTACACGAGTCAATCCGTGCAGCTCACCACTCTGTTCGTAACGGCAAACCGTACCAAATTCTGCAATACGCAACGGCAGGTCACGATAAGAACGCGGAGAGTTCTTGTAAATCATACAATGGTGAGGACAGTTCATCGGTTTCAGGAAGTACTCTTCCCCTTCTTCCGGAGTGTGGATAGGCTGGAAAGAATCCTTACCATATTTTGCATAGTGTCCGGAAGTGACATACAACAGTTTGTTACCAATCGGCGGACACATTACTTCCTGATAGTCGTAACGTGACTGGATACGACGCAAGAAATCCTGCAGACGGATACGCAGTGCAGTACCCTTCGGCAACCACATCGGAAGTCCCTTACCTACTGTATCAGAGAACATGAACAAATCCATTTCCTTACCAATCTTACGGTGGTCACGTTTCTTGGCTTCTTCCAGCATTACCAGATATTCATCCAGCATTTTCTTCTTCGGGAAAGTAATACCATAGATACGAGTCATCTGCTTACGGTCTTCCTGACCTCTCCAGTAGGCACCGGCTACAGACAACAATTTGATAGCCTTGATAGGAGCTGTAGAAAGCAAGTGCGGACCACGGCACAAATCCGTAAACGCACCCTGTGTATAAGTCGTGATGTGACCATCTTCCAATTCAGAAATCAGTTCACACTTGTAAGTTTCTCCTCTTTCACCAAACATTTTCAAGGCATCAGCCTTAGAGATGTTCTGGCGAACCAATGTTTCTTTCTTGGCAGCCAGTTCAGCCATTTTCTTTTCGATGGCAGGCAGGTCGCCTTCCTTGATGACAGCCTCACCCGGATCTACGTCATAATAGAATCCGTTTTCGATGGCCGGACCGATACCGAACTGAATGCCCGGATACAATTCCTGCAGCGCTTCAGCCAGCAAGTGTGCACTGGTGTGCCAGAAGGCATGCTTACCTTCTTCGTCATCCCATTTATAAAGAACGAAGTTTGCATCTTCGTTGATAGGGCGATTCAAATCTACAGTTTCGCCGTTTACGCCACATGCCAGCACATCCTGTGCCAGACGGGAACTGATGCTTTCTGCAATCTGCAGACCCGTAACTCCTTCGTTGTACTCACGAACAGAGCCATCAGGAAAAGTTATCTTAACCATAGTCTTTATGTGTTTATCTGTTATTGAGACGCAAAAATATAAACTTTTTAATTAAAGAAGAAAATTGCATTCATTTATTTCTCCTCCACCGCAGTAAATCGCTTGATAATGTTGTAGGCTGAGAAAATTCCCAACTCACCCGCCTTACTCAAGTCTTGAATACCCTGGCGATTATTACCCAAGAAGATATTCGTCAATCCACGGTTGAAATACGCATCCGAAAAACGAGGGTCTAGTTCAATAGCCTTGTTATAGTCTACCAAAGCAGCCCGATAGTCTTTCATTACCGCCAGAATATTTGCTCTGTTATAATACGCATACACGAAATCAGGAGCCAGTTCAATCACGCGGTCCAAATCTTCACGCACCTTATTATAATCATACGAACGCACCTGCAAATCCTTATTGTCCACCGTTTCCAACTCGTACTTCCGGTCACGCTTGCGGTATTCCAATTGCTTGTAATAAATCAGCGCACGGCTGAAATAAGCCGGGTAGAAAGTAGAATCACAACGGATGGCATCGTCCAAGTCCTTCAATGCATTGTCAAAATCCTGTACCAGATAGAAATCAAGCGCACGCGCATAGTAATGCAACACATTGTTTGGTTCCTTCACAATGGCAGCCGTCTGTTCATCGATGGATGCGAAATGCTGCTTCACTTGCTCTTCCGAGAGCGAAGCCTCGTTGTTCGTAATCAGCAAACGATGAGGAAGAGCTCCACGAGCATTCAAGTCGTCAATACCTTTATAATAGTTGACCTGCCGTTTCACCTCTTCCGGACGTTCGTAATAGCTTAGTGCAAACATCGGCTGCGGCAAGATGGTCACATTCTTGTCCTGTACACGGCCTCGGTAATCTGTCTTGTAACGGTCTTCTTCCGACTCGTTGTCGGCCACTACAATCTTGCGGTAGTTCTCCACATTCTTGTCCGATTTCTTTCGGGTCTTATCTGTCGAAGCCGTCTGTTTCTTCTTTCCATTCTGCGATTCAATCTGCGCTTTCAGCACCTTGAACTCATCGGCATCCGCCCCCTTCAGGTCACCCACTTTCCGTCTGGCCTGTGCACGATACTGATAACCGGCCAAAAAGTTCGGATACTCTTTCAGCACGGCCGAATAGTCCTCGATGGCACCCGGATAATCTCCCGTACGGTCACGCAACAATCCTCGATTGAATCGGGCCATCAGGTTGTCAGGTTCCATCTTGAGCACAAAGTCAAAGTCCTCGATGGCACGGTTGTCATCGCCCACCTGCGCACGCAACAATCCTCGGTTATAGTGTCCGATAAAGTTGTTCCGGTCCACATCCAATGCCAGGTCATAGTCGGACATAGCTCCGCGCAGATTGTTCTGGTGATAACGAGCCAGCGCACGATTGATGTACACACCCGCATTGCGCACCGAAAGACGGATAGCCTCCGTCAGGTCTGCTTCCGCATCCTTGTACTTTTCCCGCTGCAAGAACAGCATACCTCTCGATGACCACGTGTCCGGATTATACCGGTCCATCTCGATGGCCTTGTCAGCATCCGCCATTGCCTGCAACGTATCCTTCTGTTTCAAGGACACTTCCGTACGCATCAGATACGCATCCGTATAACGCGGAGAAATGCGAATCAGCGTATCCAAGTCGGCCCGGGCCTGCGCATACTGTTCCTCGTGCATCCGGCACAATGCCAGATTATGCCACAAGCTGATGTTTTCCGGATCCATTTCCAAGGCTTTCCGGTAATCCTCAATAGCCCCTTGATAATTCTGTTGACGGATACGCGAAATACCCCGCACCTGATACGCATTGACCACGAATGGGTTGCGTTCCAGCGCTTCCGAGCAGTCGGCTTCCGCCCCCTGATAATCGTCCAGGTTCATTTTGGCCAGACCGCGATAGAAATACGGCTCCGCCAGATACGGCTTCACTCCGATTACCTGATTAAAGTACTGGATAGAGAGGACATAATCCTCAAAATAAAGCGCATTTTTCCCGATGGTCATCACCCGGTCGGTATTAATCTGACCCAAGGCGACCATCGGGAAAAACATACCTATATATAATATGTATAGGAATCTTCTGATCATTTGACAGTTTTCACTTTATAAGAGCAACGAGCCTTGCCATTCACCATGCCGTTCAGTTTGCCGCGAATCATCTGCTTGCGCAAAGCCGACAGATGGTCGATGAACATGGTCCCTTCCAGGTGATCAAATTCATGCTGCATCACGCGGGCCAAATAACCTTCCACCCACTCATCGTGCGGCTGCATGTTCTCGTCGAGATAAGTAACATGAATCTTGTCCGGACGCTTCACGCTTTCATGGATGCCCGGCAAGCTCAGGCAGCCCTCTTCCATGGATACCATCTCGCCTCCCGTTTCCAAGATATGCGGATTGATGTAGGCACGTTTGAAATCCTTGAACTCCGGCATGTCGTCCGACAACACATCCAAGTCGATTACCACCACCCGGATGGGAAGTCCCACCTGCGGAGCAGCCAGTCCTACGCCGTCTGCACGTTCCATTGTTTCAAACATATTTGTAATCAGCTCTTTCAAGCCTGGATAATCCGGAGTAATATCTTCGGCCTCCTGACGCAATACAGGCTGGCCATACACATAAATCGGTAAAATCATATTTTATTCAGTTTTTGAGTTACATTCTTCTTGATTCCAAGTACGACTGCAAAATGATGGTCGCACTGATTTCATCCACCAGCGCCTTGTTCTGGCGGGCCTTCTTCTTCAGCCCCCCGTCCAGCATGGCCTGATGTGCCAGCACAGAAGTAAACCGTTCGTCCACCAGTTCCACCGGCACCTCCGGCAGTTTTTTCTTCAGCTGGGCAAGGAAAGGCTTGATATACTTCATGTTTTCCGAGTCCTCGTTATTCAGCTGCTTGGGATGCCCCACAATGATACGTTCCACCTTTTCCTGGGCCACGTACTTCAGCAGGTAGTCCATCAATTCGTGCGTCGGTACCGTAGTCAGTCCGTTTGCAATAATCTGCATCGGGTCGGTCACCGCGATTCCCGTGCGCTTTCTGCCATAATCAATTGCCAAAATTCTGCTCATACGCCGACAAAAGTACAAATTTATTCCTTACCTCTTTATATATAATACTTAAAAAAACATACCACCTCCCCCAGCCTTCCAAGGCTGAAACCTGCTATTTCAAATAAAATCAGAGGCACACATCGGATTTAGGAAAAATATGCGTACCTTTGCACGCATAGAATACATATTTTACATCACACAATATGCAGGAAAAAATCATTATCCTTGACTTCGGTTCACAAACCACGCAGCTCATCGGCCGCCGTGTGCGCGAGCTGAACATGTATTGCGAAATTGTTCCTTACAACAAGTTTCCGCACGACGACCCGTCGGTTATCGGCGTAATCTTGTCGGGAAGCCCTTTCTCCGTGTACGACGAGAAGGCTTTTAAAGTAGACTTAACCCACATCCGCGGAAAGTATCCTATCTTAGGTATCTGCTACGGTGCACAGTTCATGGCCTACACCTACGGAGGTAAGGTAGAACCAGCCAACACCCGTGAATACGGACGTGCCCACCTGGCTACTTTCAACCACGAAAGTCCGCTGCTGAAAGGCATTCGTGAGCACTCTCAGGTATGGATGAGCCACGGTGATACCATCACTGCCATTCCCGACGATTTCGAAGTGATCGCCTCTACCGACAAAGTAGCCATTGCTGCTTATCAGGCAAAGAACGACAAACTCTGGGGCGTACAATTCCACCCGGAAGTGTTCCACACAGAAGACGGTACCCAACTGCTGAAGAACTTCGTGGTAGACATCTGCGGAGGAAAGCAGGACTGGAGCGCAGCCTCTTTCATCGAGACGACAGTAGCTCATCTGAAACAACAGCTGGGCAACGACAAAGTGGTACTGGGACTGAGTGGTGGTGTAGACTCTTCAGTGGCAGCCGTATTGCTGAACAAAGCTATCGGCAAGAACCTGACCTGTATCTTCGTTGACCACGGAATGTTGCGTAAGAACGAGTTCAAGAACGTGTTGCATGACTATGAATGCCTCGGACTGAACGTCATCGGCGTAGATGCCAGCGAGAAATTCTTCTCTGAACTGGCCGGAGTGACCGAACCGGAACGCAAGCGTAAAATCATCGGAAAAGGTTTCATCGACGTATTCGACGAAGAAGCTCACAAGATTCACGATGTGAAATGGCTGGCACAGGGTACCATCTACCCCGACTGCATCGAGTCATTGTCTATCACCGGAACCGTCATCAAGAGTCATCACAACGTAGGCGGTCTACCCGAAAAGATGAACTTGAAACTTTGCGAACCCCTTCGCCTCCTGTTCAAGGACGAAGTTCGCCGTGTAGGTCGCGAGCTGGGTATGCCGGAACACCTGATTACCCGTCATCCGTTCCCGGGTCCGGGCTTGGCCGTACGTATCTTGGGTGACATCACCCGCGAGAAGGTACGCATCCTGCAAGATGCCGACGACATCTTCATTCAGGGCTTGCGCGACTGGAAGGTAAAAGATGAAAACGGAAACGAAACTTCCCTGTACCATCAGGTATGGCAGGCTGGAGTTATCCTGTTGCCGGTACAGAGTGTCGGAGTAATGGGTGACGAACGTACTTACGAACGTGCAGTAGCCTTGCGTGCGGTAACCAGTACCGATGCCATGACAGCCGACTGGGCTCATCTGCCGTACGAATTCCTGGCAAAGGTTTCCAACGATATCATCAACAAAGTAAAAGGCGTGAACCGCGTTTGCTACGATATCTCTTCCAAACCACCAGCCACCATCGAATGGGAATAATTCAATTTCCTTCTTGATATAAAAAATAGCCTCAGCTTTTTCAAGCCGAGGCTATTTTTTTATGCTTTCATCGCCTTTTTCCGTATCGTCAGCCAATAGGCTGTCAGTACCATCAAGCCGGTAACTACCCACGACACAGGGTAAACGGTCATCAACACATCGTATCCTCCCCATATCGGCAGCACCACATACACCCATACCATTCGGAGCAAGCAGGTACCGAACACGGTCATCAAGGCCGGAGTAAGCGACTTGCCCATACCTCGCAAGGAAGAACCCGCAATCTCATAACTACTGGCGATGAACTGCAAAGCCAGCACAATGTGCATACGAAGAGTTCCGTAATGATGCACCATAGGTACATCGGAAAAGAATCCCAAAAAGAAATCGCTCTGCCAGGCAAAGAGCCAGTTGAACGCCGCACAGAACGCCACGCTCGCCCCCATGCAAATCCAAAATACCCGACGCACACGGTCCATTCTTCCGGCCCCATAGTTTTGCGCAATGAAGCTGATGGCAGCTCCGTTGAATCCCTGAATCAGAAAATAACAATAATATTCAAAATTGACGGCTGCGGCCGAACCGGCAATCGCATCGGCCCCGTAACTGTTGATGGACGACTGTACCACCACATTGGAAATGGAGAAAATCATTCCCTGCAAACCCGCCGGCACACCGATACGCAACATACGGTTCAGCTCCGTGGAATAAATCTTCATCTTGCTGAAGTGCAGCCGGAAAGGTTCTTTTTCCTTACATAGCAACCGGATAATCAGTGCCGCACTCACCGCATTTGAGATTCCTGTGGCCACGGCAACACCTGCCACTCCCATGTGGAAGCAAATCACAAACAGCAAATTCAGCAATGTGTTGACTATCCCGGCAATGACCAGAATATACAGCGGACGACGGGTATCGCCCATGCTTCGCAAAATCGCCGCCCCAAAGTTGAAGGCCATGATGAAAGGCATGCCCAAGAAATAGATACGCAGATAGGTCACGGCCTGATCCAACACATTCGGAGGAGTTCCCATCCATGTCAGAATCGGTTTGGCAGCTACCTGTCCCAGCAACAGCAGAAAAATTCCACTCAGCAGGGCCACCAGTTCCACCGTATTGATGGCATGACGTATGCTCCGGTCGTCCCGCTGCCCGATGTGATTGGAGATAATGGCACAGGCTCCCATAGAGATACCCATGAACAGGTTGATGAGTAACCCGATGACGGGCGCGTTACTTCCCACAGCTGCCAGAGCTTCACTTCCCACGAAGTGCCCCACCACGGCCACATCGACCGAATTAAAAAGTTCCTGTAACAAACTGCTGGCTGCCAGCGGAAGGGCGAACACCAGGATTTTCTTGAACAACGGCCCGTTGAGCATGTCGATTTCGTTGCTACGGGTCCGTTTCTTATCCACGCTTTGATCCATCTTTTTTACCTTCTTCAAAAATGCGCGCAAAGTTACTGCAAATTTGGGAAAGATGGAAGCAGCAGCAGATATGTATCTATTTTATCCATTATATTTCTTGAAATTCTCCGCTTGCTCTAAAATCTCTTTAAACACTTCGTCATTCGTGACAGGAGGATAACCATATTCTGCTAATATCAGAATCAAGTCCATTTTCAGCTCCGCCTTTATATCATCACGAGTAGACCAGTCCGTATATTTTGATTTATCAGCCACAATCTTCTTTATCTCCGCAGCCAGCTTTAACAATTTATCTTCGGGATACTCAAAACCAAATTGTTTTGCAATGGATTTAAGAATATCATAAAAAGCTTTTTCCTCGTAACTGATACCCAAATCTTGAAAAGACCTCTTTTCTTTGTTCAGTTCCTTCAATAAATCAGCCATCTGGTTAGCCACTTCTGTTAATACCTCATCTGCAAAAATCGCACTATCCCTACGTTCATTATACTTTTCAACCAAAGCATTCAGGCGTTTGGAAAAATCCACTCCTTTAGCCTTGTTCACTTTCTTAAACTCTGTAATGACAGTTTTCAAGAGGCGTTCCATCAGCTTCACTTTCGTGTTAGGCAGCTTCAGTTTACCCAATCGTTCCATGTATTCTTCACTTAACACGTCCAGGTTCTCCTTGTCATTGCCTATCAGAATGATTTCTTCCACACCTTCCGACTGTATCGCTTCTTCTATCATCTCACCAACCCGCCTGTTCATTTGAGAAATATCCGGCGTATCTCCAGTTGTCAGCTTATAGATAATAGACCGTACCCCACAAAAATAGTGTATTTCCTCACGCTCGGCATAGCTTATCTCCTCACTGTTGCTACACAGATTGAATGCCGATTTCAGTTTCCTGGCATGACCCATGAATAAGTTTTCCTGCTCCTTGGTGCGCTGCATTAATTCAGCCCCCTTATTCAGGCAGTCCAATTGTTCCAGCGGTGTCCCCGTAGAAAACACAGAATAGTCAAAACTCCCGAATAACCGCCGGATAATATCCAGCTCATCTTTCACCATTGCCACAGACTGCCCAATGTTTTCCACCGAATCCGAATTATCATCCCCTTGTGCGTAGCGTTTCAAGGCTACATTCATATTACTTTTAATACCGATATAGTCCACCACCAAACCTTTTTCCTTTCCCGGATACACCCTGTTCACACGCGAAATAGTCTGCACCAGCGTATGTTGCTGCAAAGGTTTGTCAATGTACATCGTATCCAGGCAGTCTACATCAAAGCCCGTCGTCCACATATCTACCACAATGGCTATTTTAAAGTTCGATTTAGGCTTTTTATATTCTTCTGCCCAAGCCCGACGGTCATCGTCCGTTCCCAACAGTGAATAAAGCTCCGGCTCATCATCCTTGCTTCGGGTCATGATTAGCTTCATCTTTTCAATAGGAAGCCCTTGATTGCCATAAAGCACATACATGTCAGCAGCCTGCAGTTCATCCATTCCCAGCTTCTCTTCGCCAGGTTTCTTCACCCATTCAGGCCGTAGAAGCGCAATTTTCTTATACAAGGAAAAAGCTATCGTACGGTTAGAGCACACAAACATAGCCTTACCTTCTACCGTACTTCCCTCTTCCACTCGCTTCTCATAATGCGCAATGAAATCTTCGGCCACCGCCTGCAAACGATCAGAATCACCCAAGATACGCTCCATCTTGGTCACCGCTTTCTTACTTTCTTCTATCTGATACTCATTGGCCCCTTCTTCTGCACACTGCGCATAATATTTCTCTATCTCTTGCAGCTTCTTATTATCGAGCAACACTTTGGCCGCACGTCCCTCATACACAATACGGCGGGTAATACCATCAGTGACCGATTCGGTCATGGTATAGGTATCCACCACTTCGCCAAACACCTCTATCGTTGCATCAATCGGAGTTCCTGTAAAACCCACATACGTGGCATTAGGCAATGAATCATGCAAGTATTTAGCAAAACCATAATTACGCCTTACTCCCTTTTCGGTCTGCTTCACTTGCATAGACAAATTGGTCTGCGAACGATGGGCCTCGTCGGAGATACAAATAATATTTGCCCTTTTCGACAAGAGACGTGTATCTTCCGTAAACTTATGGATGGTAGTAAGAAACACACCGCCACTTGTCCGTCCGGTCAGATACTCACGCAGCTTGTCCCTGCTCTCCACCTCTATCACACATTCATCACCAATAAAGTTTTTAGCAGTACCAAACAACTTGGAAAGCTGGTCGTCCAAGTCTGTACGGTCGGTTATCAGGACAATTGTAGGACTGGCAAACTCCCGGCTACGCATCAGCATCCTACTAAGAAACAGCATGGTAATGCTCTTTCCACATCCGGTAGCCCCAAAGTAGGTACCTCCTTTCCCATCACCTCCTTCCCGAAGTTTGGAATGTAAGCGAATATTCTCAAACAACTTGTGAGTGGCAAAAAACTGAGGATAACGGCAAACCACCTTTTTCTCATTCTTCGACGAATCGGGGAAGAACACAAAATCCTTGATTACACTCAATAACCTTTCCTTACGAAACAACCCTTTGACCATTGTCAGCAAAGAGTTGATGCCATCGGTTGCCTTGTCGTTTGCCTCCACCTTTCGCCAGGTATAAAAGAAGTCATAAGGTGAAAACAAAGACCCATACTTATTGTTTACCCCATCACTGATTACCACGAACGCATTGTATTTGAACAGTTCAGGTATATCACGACGATAACGCACGGTGAGCTGGGTATAGGCATCCATAATAGTAGTATCTTCTTTCACTGCACTTTTAAATTCCAGCACTACTACCGGCAAACCATTCACATACACAATACCGTCAGGGATACGCTTCTCAGTTCCTTTTATTTCCAACTGATTGACTACACGGAACAGATTATTGTCTCTTCCTTCCTCACTAAAGTCTATCGGCTCGATAAACAAATCGGGCAAGGCAGCATCTTCACGCTTCAACGAAAACCCTTCGGTCATCAGCCGATAGATTTGTGCATTATTGTCATACAAAGACCACCCAGCACTGGCCGTCAGCCTTGCCAATACACTTTCTATTTCAAGAGGAGTGATACCAGCCTCTCGATAGCGATTACGAAGATACGTACGCATATCATCGCGCAGCAATACTTCATCTGCTTCTTTATGAATTTCTTCTCCGCTGGTATAGATGTAGTCTTCCTGCTGGAATAACTCCATGATGGAGAGTTCAAGGGTATGTTCATTGAAGTGTGACATAATTATATATCTGATAATTTCTTAATTTTTTCAAGAATTGGACGAAAGTTTTCCCAACTTTCAACACTTATTTTGATATTTCCGCTTATAACTGCATTTGCAAAATCGTCCTTCTTTGCTAATATGTTATTATCATTTTCATCATATACAGCTTGCCCTCCATTGTTTTCTAATATTTTATCTATACCTTTTCCATCAGGTTTACTCAATGTAAGATTATTATATTCATTATGTACCATTGAATGCCTTGTGAATTCCGTACCTAAAAATAACCTATGCCCAATTTTATCAACAGGAGATTTAATCTCTTCATCCGAAAATAAATATTCTATTGAAATTTTTGTTTGTCCATTACCTTCTCTAATCTTAGGTATGGGTATACAAAAAGCATAAACTCTATTACCGTAATTCTTATATTTATCATCTCCTATATCAATTTTTTTAACAGTACCCTCAATATCTCTATCAAATATTCCAATAATAGGAAATGGCCTTTTTATTTTGCACAATTGTTCCAGCATCTTCTGTAAGTTCGAATCTCCATCTGGCTGTTGATCAGGAGCTATAATCTCAAAATCTATATCGTTTAAGTTTAAAACTTCCTTTGCTTTCTGAATAAATTTTATATCAGTTTTGCCTTCAGTTATTACTAAAGGTTTCTTTATTTCCTTAAGAGTATTTTCTAATTGGTAGTATTTCTTGGCAAATTGATTATTCTCACCAATCATCATATCATAAACTTCTTTATATAGGTCGTTACTGGTTGGAGAACAAGTAATACCATTATTATCCAAATCTATTATTTGGGAACGTTCTACCATAGTATCAGCAAGTCCCATATTTAAGAATGGAGAGTGGGAACTAACTATAAATTGTATATTAGGGAATAGTCCAAATAACTTTGGCAAAATTTCTTTTTGTAATGTAATATGAAGGTGTTTATCAACTTCATCTATTAAAACTATCCCATTTATATTATTTAATTGTATGTTATTATAATTATTATCTGCTTGGTGTAAAATCTCACCAAATATGGAAATTAACGATAATTCACCTGCTGATAAATTGAATATCGAGGGACATATGCATACTGAAGTTTCTTGTGGTATATCATTCATAATAGCAATTCTAGTTGCACCACTATTTCTTCTACCTATGCCTAATCTTACTATTCCTTTATAATGTTTCGAAGATAATGCACTTGATACAATTTTATTAAGATTATCCCATACACATTTTTGTTCTGCAGAAGGAATTGTTATTGGAAGGACTTTATTTCCATCTTGAAACAATCGTGTTTCCTCTTTTAATTTCATATCAAGTAATACATCCAAGAACCAATTAACTAATGTAGGTAAATCTGAGATAACTTCTATCTGATTATTAAGATAACCATTGAACTTACTCTTTATTGCATAATCCAATTTGATGTTATAAGGTTCATTA
>NZ_JACJKA010000018.1 GCF_016900355.1 Bacteroides mediterraneensis
AGATTTCTTTAGGGTCGTTGAAGACGACAACGTTGATAGGATGCAGGTGTAAAGCTGGAGACAGCAAAGCCGAGCATTACTAATTGCCCGAAAGCTTTCCTTATCCGCGCCGGGCGGATGGAAGACACAATAATCCATGAAGGATGATATATACGTTTGGCCGTTGTGCTGAGATTGCTTGCTTGTGAGTCATGACAATATAATGATATTAAGGTGACTATGGCGCGAAGGTTCCACCTCTTCCCATTCCGAACAGAGAAGTTAAGCTTCGCCACGCCGATGGTACTGCGTACAAGTGGGAGAGTAGGTAGTCGCCGTTTTAGATAGAGCCTCGAGGCAGAAATGCTTCGGGGCTTTTTTGTGCCCTCACGGGAACGGGAAACGGCGGGGCCGGATATACATTCGGAATACGGGGGGTCAACGTAAAAACCTGAGGGATTCGTTGGTCAAGCATAAGTTTTAGCTGGCCGGAATAGAAAGGATACGGCCTTTGGCTCAGGAAAGACTATTTCGCCACGGTGTTCCTTCCGCTTTCTTCTTTTTATGCGGTACACTCCGGAAATACGGCCTTTTCCGTGGCGGAAGGAACCTCTACCGGAGGTTTTCGAATGTGGATTCTTTTAAGCAGGAGGTAAGGCGCATTGTTTTCTTTTTCCCTTTGCTTGCTTTGTCTGTAGAATCTCTCTTTTTGAATTCTTTTCCTCTTTTCTTACACTGTTTCTTGTTTCGTCGTATATTCCTTATATTATTCTCTTTTCCCTTGTTATAGCGTTTTAAAAGGCTGTAGACTTGAATTTAATCCGTTTTTCTTGTTAAAAGTTTCGTTTATGCTTGTGGATTTAAGAAAAAGCATTACATTTGCGGTGTACTATTAAACTATTACACTAATATCATTAATCAACAACATGAACACGTCTATGATAAGAATCGAAGGATTGACCTTCAGTTATGGAAAGAAAGCTTCCATTTTCCAGGATTTTTCCCTGGAAATGGAGGCAGGAAAGGTGATAGGCCTTTTGGGAAAGAATGGGACGGGTAAATCGACTTTACTCTATTTGATAAGCGGTTTATTGCGTCCGCAAGGTGGCAATGTCTGGATGAAGGGGATAGATGTACAAAAACGTTTACCGATAACTTTATCCGATCTGTATTTGGTTCCGGAAGAATTTACCTTGCCTAACTTGAGCCTGAAACAGTTTGTGAAAGTAAATGCCCCGTTTTATCCTCGTTTTAGCTGGGAACTATTGCGGACCTGTCTGAATGATTTTGAATTGAATGAAGACATTCACTTGGGAGAGTTGTCCATGGGACAGAAGAAAAAGGCTTACATGTGTTTTGCTTTGGCCACTAATACTTCTTTACTCCTGATGGATGAGCCGACCAACGGACTGGATATTCCTTCCAAGAGTCAGTTCCGTAAAGTCATCGCTTCGGGTATGACGGAGGAGAAATCGGTGGTGGTTTCTACGCATCAGGTGAGGGATATTGACCGTTTATTGGATCAGGTAGTGGTAATCGATGGGAATGAGGTGCTGCTGAACCGTTCGGTGGTAGACATTACGGACAAACTCTTATTTGCGGAACAAGGGATGAATGAGCCAACGGATGATGCCCTTTTTGTACAGCCTTCTGTACATGGGAACAGCGTGATATGGCCTAACCTTTCGGGAGAAGAAAGTCCGTTGAATCTGGAGTTGCTGTTCAACGCTCTGTTGACGGAACGTGGGAAAATACAAGCGATATTTAATGATAAATAAACGACACGGCATGATGAATACAACTTTTAGTATGGTACGCGTGCGGAATATTATGCGACGCGATTTGATGGAGAACTGGAAAAGTAACCTTTATGGTTTGCTGGGTATTTTTGCAGCCTTCTTTTTCCCTATGTTGGGCCTTTTGTGGTCGGCAGAGGATGGGGTAGAAACAGTATATCCGGAGGTTTATTCCTTTTATCGCTTTTGTGGCAATATGTTAGGAGTAATTGGCATGGTAGTGAGTTTTGCGATGCTTTTTTATGCTTCCCGAATTATGAAATGCATGGACAGCAAGGAGAAACGCATCTCTTATTTGTTGCTTCCGGCTACGAAGCTGGAAAAATTCTTTTCACGGGCTGTATTTGTGACCATAGGTACCTTGTTGATGGTGCTGGTAGCCTTACTGGCATTGGAACTTACTCATTATCTGTTGCTGCCTTTGTTTGATTTATCGGCGATATATAGCCAGCCAATATTAGTGGAAGTATTTTCCATGAAATGGGCTACACATGCTTCGGTAGATGCAACAGGCGAACCCGTATATTCTTGGTGGTTGATGCAGCTACTCGTATGGATATTCTCCCTGTGGAATCACTCCCTCTTCATCTTGGGAGGAAGTTTCTGGTATAAGCATCCTTTTCTGAAAACCATTGGAACCTGTCTGGCAGTGACGATTCTCGGAGGGATTATGTTTGCCAGTTGGGCAGAAGGAGGAGCTTTGATTCGTCTTTCCGAGTGGATGCAGAAGCATTTCCAAGATACCCCCCAATTTGTAGATGGGGTGTTGGCAATAATTACTACTTTCTTCTTTTTATTTACTCTTTTCAACTGGTGGCTGTCGTACCGACTGTTTACCCGTTCACAAGTAATTAAACGAAAACTGTAGCGCCTATGACTTTTAAAGAGAATAAACCGATTTATTTGCAGATTGCCGACCGCATCATGGATGAAATTCTTCAGCATGTATATGAGGAAGAGGGACGCATCCTGTCGGTCCGTGAATATGCGGGCGTAGTGGAGGTCAATGCCAATACAGTGGTCCGTACGTACGATTACCTGCAAAATCAGGGCATTATTTACAACAAGCGGGGATTAGGCTATTTCGTGTCCCCTGGGGCTGCACAGAAGATAGTGGCACTTCGAAAAGAAACTTTCCTTCAACAAGTATTGCCCGATGTGTTCAAGGAAATGTATTTGTTGCATATTCCGATGGAAACCTTGGCAGAAATGTTCGAGGCTTATCAAAAAGAACGGAGGAAGTCTGAGTAAGTCTGGGGAAGATAAAACTGGTACCGATGATTTTTGTAAGGAATCGGTGTTACAACAGGAAAGATATATGATTGCTGATAAGAAGACCAGACATCGCAACAAGCCCAATCGTATGAGCAATGTTGAGATGACGGTTCTTTTGAATGCTGTTAGATAAAAAGAAAGGAGCTGAAGTAGGAAAGAAACCAAATATTCCTCTCTTCAGCTCCTTTTTATTTTATGCGCACGGATTATAGCGTCACTGTATGCATAATCTTTTCCAAGGCACCGGCATTGTCTCGTACATAGTTTCCGGCTTTTTTGCCTGCTTTGTCCAAGGCTCCGTAATTGGTCAGGAACTCGTCCATGATTTTCTTGAAGTCTTTCGCTCCCTGTATTTCGAAGCCACCCTTGCATTGCAGCAAACCCTGTGCTTCGCGGAAACGTTTGTTGTTCGGACCGAAGATGACTGGCATACCGTATACCGCCGCTTCCAGTACGTTGTGGATACCCACTCCGAATCCACCTCCGATGTAGGCTATTTCTCCGTAGCGGTAGATAGAAGACAATAGACCGAAACAGTCAATCAGCAGGCAGTCGGCTTCTTTCACCTTTTCCTCTGTGGCCTGCGTGTAGCGTACGACCGTACGGTTCAGTTTACCGATAATCTCTTTCAAATGGCTTTCCTCAATCACGTGGGGAGCTATAATGAGTTTCACCTCTGGATGTGCGTTGAAGTACGGGATGAAGATATCCTCATCTGGTCCCCATGAACTGCCGGCCACAAAGGCGGTATGTTCTCCTTTGAACAGTTCTACCAAAGGAAGTTCTTTGGCTTGACGGCAGATTTCCAGTACGCGGTCGAAGCGGGTGTCACCAACAATCGTTGTATTCGTGATGCCGATGGACTGCAACAGCTTCACGGATGCTTCATCCTGTACGAAGAGGTGTGTAAACGTGTTCAGTACCTTGCGGTAGCTTTTCCCATACCAGCGGAAGAAAATCTGTTCTTTCCGGAAGATGGAAGACACACTGTAGACCGGAATATTCCGTCGTTGCAGTTCCGTCAGGTAGTTCTGCCAAAACTCATACTTGATGAAGAAAGCCATGTAGGGCTGGGCCAGATCCAAGAAACGCTTCACGTTGCCCGGCGTGTCCAGCGGAAGATAGCAGACGATGTCCGCTCCCTTGTAATTCTTCCGTACCTCGTATCCGGAAGGCGAGAAGAAGGTTTGGAGAATTTTATATTGCGGATATTTTTTCCGGATTTCCTCAATCAGTGGACGGCCTTGTTCAAATTCTCCCAAGGAAGCCGCGTGAAACCACAGGTACTTTTCGCCGCGTACAATCTGATTCTTCAGAATGTCGAAAGATTCCTTTTCCCCTTTGACCATCAGGGCCACTTTCTTATTAAAAAGTGCAGCCAATCTGACTGCACTTGTATAAAGGGCGATAATAAGATTATAAATCATGTCTTCGTTTATTTGAGTACCTCTACTGCACGGCGCATACGTGCCACTGTTTCTTCTTTGCCCAATACAGCTGAGATATCAAACATGTGAGGACCTTTTCCTTCTCCTACCAGTGTCAGGCGGAAAGCGTTCATGATGTTACCCATGTGATAACCTTTGTCCTCAATCCATTTCATGACCACTTCTTCCTGATGAGCCAGTGAGAAGTCATCCAGTGATTCCAGCAGGTCAGCCAGTTCAGTCATGCGTGCGGCTGAATCTTCTTTCCAGCGTTTCTTTACGGTCTTTTCATCGTATTCTGTCGGAGCCACGAAGAAGAACTTGCAAGTATCCCACAATTCCTTGATGAAGCTAACACGGCCCTTCATCAATCCGACCACGGTAACCACCTTGTCCATCGGTGCATCGATGCCGTGCTCTTTCAGAATCGGCATGAACAGCTGGGCGATTTCTTCGTCGCTCTTCATCAGGATATATTCATGATTGAACCATTTTCCCTTTTCATAATCGAATTTGGCACCGGCCTTGCTGCAACGGTGCAGGTCGAACAACTTGATCAGTTCGTCCATCGACATGATTTCCTGGTCGTTGCCCGGGTTCCATCCCAACAGGGCCAGGAAGTTGATGACTGCTTCTGGCAGATAACCAGATTCACGGTATCCGGAAGAGACTTCCCCTGTCTTCGGATCGTGCCATTCCAAGGGGAATACCGGGAAGCCCAGACGGTCGCCGTCACGTTTGCTCAGTTTTCCGTTTCCATCCGGTTTCAACAGCAGCGGCAGGTGAGCGAATTCCGGCATGGTATCTTCCCAACCAAATGCACGGTACAGCAGTACGTGCAACGGAGCAGAAGGCAACCATTCTTCTCCACGAATCACGTGGGAGATTTCCATCAGATGGTCGTCTACGATGTTGGCCAGGTGGTAAGTCGGCAGCTCGTCAGCAGATTTATATAATACTTTGTCGTCGAGGATAGAAGAGTTGATGACCACTTCTCCACGGATGATGTCGTGTACATGCACGTCTTCGTTCGGCTCAATTTTGAAGCGGACCACATACTGCTTGCCTTCTGCAATCAGCTTGTCTACTTCTTCTTTAGGCATGGTCAGCGAGTTGCGCATAGACATACGTGTGGAAGCATCGTACTGGAAGTTCGGAACTTCCTTGCGTTTGGCTTCCAGTTCTTCGGGCGTGTCAAATGCGATGTAAGCCTTTCCGTTGTCCAGAAGTACCTGTACATACTTCTTGTAAATGTCACGGCGTTCCGACTGGCGGTACGGACCGTAGTTTCCTCCGAAGCTGACACCTTCGTCGAACTTGATGCCCAGCCATTTGAACGATTCGATAATGTATTCCTCAGCACCCGGAACGAAACGGTGTGAGTCGGTATCTTCAATACGGAAAACCAGTGCTCCCCCGTGCTGGCGGGCAAACAGATAATTGTACAAAGCGGTACGTACGCCGCCGATATGCAACGCACCTGTGGGACTCGGTGCAAAACGGACTCTTACTTTTCTTTCTGACATTGTGGTTTTTATCTAAAAATACGCCGCAAAATTAATCTAATTTTCCCGTTTTTTTCTTATTTTGCACGCAAAATATCTTTTTGACATGAAAAGTTTACAGACCGAACGACAGTTTTCCTATAAAGGATTGTTATATAAATTAGGTATATTCATCGTAACCGTTAGCGTAATTGTCTATTTCCTGCCGCGTGAAGGGAGGTTCAACTATCAATTTGACATCAACAAACCTTGGAAGTACGGACTGCTTCAGGCCTCGTTTGACTTTCCTATCTACAAGGAAGATGCTGAAGTGCAGCGCGAGCAAGACAGCATCATGCGGTTATATAGTCCGTATTATCAGATGGACAAAACGGTGGGCGAACGGATGATACAGCAGTTTAAGAAAGCCTATACTGACAGTTTGCATCGCATCATTCCTGCACCGGCTTATGAGCATCACATCGAACGCTTGCTGAAAGTGGTGTATGAAAAGGGTATCTTTGCGCCCAATGATTGGGAAAAGTTACGGAAAGACAGCGTACATGCCATTCAGTTAGTGGACAAGAATACGGCCAATCAGGTGGATGTGAACAGTCTTTACACTTTCAAGACTGCCTATGAGACCTTGATTTATTCGGATACGCTTCATTATCGGAGGAGCTTGTTGCAACGGTGTAACTTGAATGAGTACATTGCTCCGAATATGGTATACGATGCGTCGAAATCGGAGGCTGCCAAACAAGATTTGTTGTCCGAATTGTCGTGGGCTAACGGCTTTGTGATGAACGGACAGAAAATTATCGACCGGGGAGAAATTATCGACAGTCATACCTACAACATCCTGAAATCACTGGAGAAGGAGTGGAACAAACGTAGTGAGACCGTGTCAGAGAAGCGGCTGACTTTGTTGGGACAATTGCTTTTTGTGGCCTTGCTGGTAGGCTGTTTCATGATTTACCTGGAATTGTTCCGGAGAGATTATTACAAGAAACACCGGATGTTGGTTCTGCTGTTCATTATTATGATTGCCTTTCCGGTTATTTCTTCCGTCATGGTGGAACATGCCTTCATGAGTGTCTATATTGTGCCGTTTGCCATGATACCTCTGATTATACGTATATTTCTGGATTCCCGTACGGCATTTATGGCCCACATCATTACCATTCTGCTGTGTTCCATCTGTTTGCGTACGCCCCATGAGTTTATCTTGCTGCAGACAGCGGCAGGCATGGCCGGTATTTATAGCTTGCGGGAGCTGTCTCAGCGTTCCCAGCTGTTCCGTAGTGCGTTGATTGTGGTATGTGCCTATTGCTTGATGTATCTGGCCCTCGATTTGATACACGTCAGTGAAATCGCACAGTTGAGTACGCACATGTATATGAATTTTGTATTGAACGGCATCCTGCTGTTGTTTACGTATCCGTTGTTGTTTATTTTAGAAAAGACCTTCGGCTTCACCTCAAACGTGACACTGGTGGAATTGTCCAATATCAACAACAAGCTGATGCGGGAAATGTCGGAAGTGGCACCGGGCACGTTCCAGCATTCCCTTCAACTGGCCAATCTGACGGCTGCCGCAGCCAACCGCATCGGAGCAAACAGTCAGCTGGTACGTACAGGAGCCATGTACCATGACATCGGTAAGATGATGAATCCCGCTTTCTTTACGGAAAACCAGTCGGGCGTGAATCCGCACGACCAGCTCAGCTACAAGCAGAGTGCACAGATTGTCATCAGCCATGTGACCGACGGAATGAAACTGGCCGACAAACACGACTTGCCGCAGGTGATCAAAGATTTCATCTGTACGCATCATGGAAAAGGACTGACCAAATATTTCTATATCTCCTATCAGAATGAACATCCTGACGAGGAGGTCGATAAAGAAGCCTTCCGTTATCCGGGACCGAATCCGTTTACCAAGGAACAGGCCATTCTGATGATGGCCGATTCAGTGGAAGCCGCTTCCCGAAGTCTGCCGGAGTATACGGAGGAAAGTATTTCGGCCTTGGTGGAGAAAATTATCGACAGTCAGGTAAACGAAGGCTATTTCAAGGAATGTCCGATTACGTTCAAGGATATTGCTACGGTAAAGGCAGTGTTCAAGGAGAAACTGAAAACCATGTATCACACCCGCATCAGCTATCCGGAACTGAAGAAATAAGAATGACAGAAAAGAAAAGAGTCACGGCGTCAGAAAGGGATGCCGTGACTCTTTTTTATATACGTCCGAAAGATCAGAGTTTAATCAGTTTATACTTCGGTACCAATGCTTTCATGACGCACCATGCAATCAGGTAAGCTACGGCACAGATGCAGAAGATAATGAAGTAGCCGGCTTCCTTTCCTTCGAATCCCAGGAAAGCCATTTTGGTAGCTTCTGCATAATCGAACAAGATACCTGAACACATGTTGATGAGGAAGGCACCTACGCCTCCTGCCATTCCGCCGATACCGATGATGGTTGCCACTGCACTCTTGGGGAACATATCGCTACCTACGGAGTAAATGTTGGCCGACCAAGACTGGTGGGCAGCTCCGGCAATACCGATGATGATAACCGGGAACCAGTAGGAGATATTACCTAACGGCTGGGCAAACAAGGCCAGCAACGGGAAGACGGCAAAAATCAGCATGGCTTTCATGCGGGCGGCATACGGGTCTTTTCCGGTCTTGTTGATGATAATGGTCGGCAGTTTGCCGCCGTAGATAGAGAGCATGGTGATGGCGTACAATACAAAAATCAACAGTTGGGCAGTAGAACTGTCGGATGAGAAACCATACACATCGGAGATGTAAGCCGGGGTCCAGAAGAGGAAGAACCACCATACGCCGTCGGTCAGGAACTTACCGAGGGCTACGGCCCAGGTCTGACGATAAGTGAAACACTGCCAGAGGGTAAGCTTCGGTTCATTTTCCGTATGGTGAGAGGCATCTTCATTCTCTTTGTCCTGCTGGATGTAAGCCAGTTCCGCGGCATTGACACGCGGATTTTCTTGGGGTTTCTTGTATACGAACAGCCAAAGGCCCATCCAGATGAAACCCAACGCACCGATGACGATGAAAGCCATTTCCCAGCCGTTGCCTACACCGATACTCTTGAAATAACTGGCCAGTGAAGGAATACTGACCGGGGCAATGAGGGCACCGACGGTAGCTCCCGCATTGAAAATGGAAGTGGCGAACGCGCGGTCCTTTTTCGGGAAATATTCGGCGGTCACTTTGATGGCGGCCGGGAAGTTGCCGGATTCGCCTACAGCCAGCACGATGCGGGCCGCAATGAAATAATACACGCTGGTAATGGCGATGGTAGAGGTCAGGGCACCGGAAGCGGCAAGCATGTCATTTACATCCTGAAGGCCTACACTCATTTCGGTAGCCCAGCCGCAGAGGGCATGCAGGCAGGCACCGACCGACCAGATGGCAATGGCCCATAAATATCCTTTTCTGCTACCCAGCCAGTCGACGAAACGGCCGGCAAAGAGATTCGCAATGGCATAGATGATGGAAAAAATGGCGGTAATGGTTCCGTAGTGTGTATCTGTCCAGTGAAATTCAGGAGCAATAAAGTCTTTCCAGGTGAGGGAAAGTACCTGACGGTCCAGGTAGTTGACTGTAGTGGCGAAAAATAGCATGAAGCAAATAATCCATCGGTAGTTGCTTATTTTTTCGCTGGTTGTTTTAAATGTACTCATATGCTGATATTAGATTAAAGATATTTCTTTTACAAACGTTTTGCTTGTAAGTACGGATGAGAGAATTCAGCCCATGTCAGTCTGAATTCTCGAAAATATTTGGTGAATTGGGGTATGGTTTCTTTCCAAACTGGAAAGAATGTGTTATCTCATTTCTGTATATTGGATTTTGTCCATGTCGCCATAGTCCAGATTTTCCCCGGCCATTCCCCAGATGAACATGTAGTTGCTGGTTCCGGCAGCTGCGTGAATGGACCATTCCGGCGACATGATGGCCTGTTCGTTGGCCATCCATACCAGGCGTTCTTCCTGGGGTTGTCCCATCAGGTGGCAAATCATGTTGCCTTCAGGCACATTGAAGTAGAAATAAGCTTCGATACGGCGGCTGTGTGTATGGGCCGGCATAGTGTTCCACACGCTTCCCGGTTTCAGTTCTGTCAGTCCCATTTGCAGCTGGCAAGGACCTTCTTTCAGCACGTTTTTCACAATCAGCTGGTTGATGACGCGGTCGTTGCTTTCTTCCATCTTACCGGCAGCAAAAGAGTTTGCTTTCAGCGAGCCCTTACGCCCATCGATGGTAACCCATTGAGTCTTGTATTCTTTGTGGGCGATGGCAGAATTGAGGTAGAACTTGGCCGGTTGGCTGGCATCCTTGCTCTTGAAGGTCACTTTCTGCTTGCCGCGTCCTACGTAGAGGGCTTCCTTGAATTTCAGTTCATATTCCTTACCGTCTACCGTGACAATACCGTCACCGCCGATATTGATGACTCCCAGTTCCCGGTTGAACAGGAAGTAAGGAGCTTTCAGCGGATCGATGGTATCCAGTGACAGTTCTTTGTGGACCGGCATGGCACCACCGAAGATGAAACGGTCGTACATGGAGTAGGTGACGTTGATTTCATCGGCCACCAGCACTTTCTCCATCAGGAAGCTGCTGCGCAGCCTTTGGGTGTCGTAGGTTTTTACATCTTGCGGATTGCAGGCGGTCTGCATCCGGTAGTTTACCTGGGCATGAGCCGAAAGAGCCGCCACGCCCAGCATCATAGCCATTGCTAATTTTTTCATAAGCGCTTTATTTATTTTTTTATTCTTTATTCTGTAAAGTCTCGTGCAGGATACGCCGGCGGTTGTATACGGCCATGCCCAAAGTGACAAGGACCAATACCACCGAACCGATTATCTTGAGATGATAGACTGCATGGAAAATCACCCAGGAGAAGATGCTTGAGGCAAAGTCGAGGGCACCTCCCTGGAATCCTTCCGGTATCTGTACGGCAGTGTCGTGCGTCTTGACAAAAACATCCTGGGCGGCTTGTGTGAAGAACGGGGCCAGGTCGGTCACGAAATACAGACCAATAATCAGAGCCACCAGTCCGACGAGGAAGGTTTTCAGCACGTTGCCTTTGGTGATAGGCAATACGGCCGGGAATAGATAGAACATGCCGGCCAGTGAAGCCAAGGGCAAAAACTGGTTGCCGGGCAGAACCACCGACAGGAACAAAGTGACCGGAATCAGCAGGAGGGAAACCACTAAGGTGGTAGGATGGCCGATAACCAGTGCCGGACTCATGCCGATGTTCAGGCTGGTACTGTGCTTGAATTTGCGGGCAATCAGTTCACGGGTGGCGTCGGAAATCGGGCGCAGCCCCTCAATGAATAAGGAAGTGATGCGCGGAATCAGTTCCATGACCGCTCCCATCTTGATGCCCAGTCCTAAGATAGACGGAATCCTGTCAATCAGTTCCTGGGTGTTTTTGCAGGCCAGGACTCCGATAAGGCAGCCCACGATTACGCCGAGAAACAACGGCTCTCCCATGATGCCGAATTTCTTTTTCATTCCTTCCGCATCGATGTTGAGCTTGTCGAAGCCCGGAATCTTGTCGAGTAGCTTGCTGAGGACGAGGGCAAAGGGCACAAATCCCTGACAGAAAGGCTGGGGAATGGATATGCCCTCCATTTTCTCATAATAGGTCTGGAACTGCTTGCTGGTCAGGTCGGCCATAATCAGTGTGAGAATATAGCAGATGATGGCCGAGAAGAATCCCCACCAGATGTTTTCCGTAGCAAAGTAGACCACCGCACCAATGAAGGCATAATGCCAGTAGTTCCATAGGTCGATGTTGACCGTTTTGGTCGTCTTGGTCAGCAGCATGAGGATATTGATGCCCAGGCATACCGGAATGATGAAGGCTCCCACGGAAGTGTTGTAGGCCACGGAGGCGGCCGCCGGCCAGCCCATGTCGAAAATACCCAGGCTCAGGCCATAAATTTCGGTCACTTTCTTCAACGGTTCCCCTAAGCTGCTGGTTAAAAGTGCCGTTACCACGGAGAGTCCCACAAAACCTACTCCGACCAACAAACCGCTTTTCAGTGCTTTGCCGAATTTAATCCCAATACATACGCCTGAAATGGTAAACAGGATAGGCATCATCACGGCTGCCCCAAGCCCGATAATATAGCTAAAAACTTGTTCCATGTTTTTCTTTTCGTTCCCTCTATCAGGTGGATTTCAGGTTAAAAATAAATGATTGCGTGTCAAAATTACGTCCTTTTATTCTAATATCCAATTGACAAGACCTTAATTTTCGCAACTTTGCCGATTAAATAACATTTTTTCGTTTACGCACACGGATATGTTTTCTCAAAGAATCCTTTGCGATTTGTGTCAATTTGGTGGATGAGGGTATCCGTAGGAAGAAAAGGGACGGGGAAAGATTAAATGCGAAATGCAGAAGAACTAAAAAAGAAATGGCAGGGCAGTTTCTCTGTTTCGCAGTGCGGGATTTGTATCCCACACTGTGAAATATATATCCCACACTGTGGTTTTTGTATCCCACAGTGTGAAACAGAGAATTCATGGGCATGTTGAGGCAAATTTTCCGATGCGTTTAGGGGTTTTCAGTCTCCTGAATGAAGATTTTTCCGTTCTTCTTTTGTATCTGTACCTGGCTGCCTTTGGTGTTCAAGTTGAAAGGAGTCACTTCGTCGGTACGGTTGTCCACCACCATCAGGGTGTTTTCTTCGGCAAAGCGTTTCACTTGGAATTTGACGGAACTGTTGCCTAAAGTGGAATTGAACAGCAGGCTGTCATTGATGTAGACCGAAAGGCTGTCGCCGGTGAAGGAATCGGCTATCTCTATGGCATAAAGTCCTTCGAAAGTCTTGGTCTTGTCATCGTTTTTTGACTGTCCCCGGAAGCCTAAATACAGGAAGAGGCATACGATGAAGAATACGCCGAATGCCAGGATTCCGTTGCCTATCATGAATTGCTTGTTGCTGTTGATACTTTTGTTGTTCATAAATTAAGGTAATTAAAAAAGCGATATTACCCTGCAAAGTAAGTTATTTTCAGTTTGTTTATCGTGTATGTTATAATTTTTTTTCTACATTTGTCCCGAAAAATATAAAAAACGGAATACAGAATATCATGCAAAATAACCTGGTCATAGTGGAGTCTCCGGCAAAAGCTAAGACAATCGAAAAGTTTTTGGGGGAGGGTTATAAAGTTATGTCAAGTTACGGACATATCCGCGACCTGAAACAGAAGGCGTTTAGTATCGACATAAAAGATCATTTCAAACCGATTTACGAAATACCGGAAGATAAGAAGAAACTGGTGTCTGAATTGAAAGAGGAAGCGGCCAAGGCCGATATGGTATGGCTGGCATCCGATGAGGACCGGGAGGGAGAAGCTATTTCCTGGCACTTGTTTGAGGTGTTGAAACTGGATCCGAAGAAAACGCGACGTATTGTATTCCACGAAATCACAAAGACAGCTATCCTGAAGGCGATAGAACATCCTCGGGACATCAATATTGATTTGGTCAACGCGCAGCAGGCACGACGGGTACTCGACCGTATTGTAGGTTTTGAATTATCTCCTGTACTGTGGCGGAAAATCAAGCCGGCGCTTTCGGCCGGCCGTGTACAGTCGGTGGCTGTACGCCTGATTGTGGAACGCGAACGTGAAATCAATGCATTTACCAGTGAGGCTTCTTACAAAGTGGTCGCTGTATTCAAGGATGCGGCAGGGGCCTCTATCCGGGCCACGCTGGGACGTCGCTTCAAGACCAAAGAAGAAGCCCGCCAGTTCCTTGAAAAGTGCAAGGATGCTGATTTCACCATCAAAGATATCATTACCCGTCCGGTGAAGAAATCGCCGGCTCCTCCTTTCACCACCTCTACGCTTCAGCAGGAAGCCGCCCGTAAGCTGGGTTATACGGTGGCACAGACCATGATGATTGCACAGCGTCTGTATGAAAGCGGATTGATTACTTATATGCGTACCGACTCAGTGAACCTTTCTGAACTGGCTTTGGCTACGAGCCGCGATGCGATTCTGTCCATGATGGGCGAACGTTATGTGCACACACGGCAGTATGCCACCAAGACAAAAGGAGCACAGGAGGCCCACGAAGCCATCCGTCCGACGTATATGTCGAATGAATCCATTGAGGGTACTTCGCAGGAGGTACGTCTGTATGAACTGATTTGGAAACGTACGTTGGCTTCTCAGATGGCCGATGCGGAACTGGAGAAAACCACGGCTACCATCTCCATAAGTACCTGTGACGATGAGTTCCAGGCAGTGGGTGAAGTCGTTGTGTTCGATGGTTTCCTGAAAGTGTACAAGGAGTCTTTCGATGAAGAGACCGAACAGGAGGATTCTACCGGGCTGCCGAAGATGGAGGTGGGCGAGAACCTGCAACGTGAAGAAATCTCGGCCGTTCAGCGATTCAGTCAGGCTCCGGCACGCTATACAGAAGCCAGTCTGGTGCGCAAGCTCGAAGAATTGGGCATTGGACGTCCGTCTACGTATGCACCGACCATTTCCACGATTCAGCAAAGAGGTTATGTGGAGAAAGGAAATAAGGAGGGTGTGAAACGGGAATATTCCTTGTTGAGGCTGAAAGGCAAGGATGTAAAGGAAACCGTGCAGACGGAAATGAGCGGAAGCGAAAAGTCCAAGTTGATTCCGACCGATGTGGGTTGTGTGGTCAATGACTTCCTGATGCAGTATTTTCCGAAGATTATGGATTATAACTTCACGGCCAGCGTGGAGAAAGAGTTTGATGAAGTAGCCGAAGGCGAAAAGAAATGGACCGACCTGATGGAAGTCTTTTATGAGAATTTCCATCCGCTGGTAGAGACTACACTGGCCACGAAGACCGAACATAAAGTGGGGGAACGTATGCTGGGTACAGACCCGAAGACCGGGAAACCGGTTTCTGTAAAAATCGGCCGTTTTGGCCCGGTGGTACAGATTGGGTCTTCCGAAGACGAGGAAAAACCGAAATTTGCTCAGTTGAACAAGGGACATTCCTTGGAAACCATCACCCTGGAAGAAGCGCTCGACTTGTTCAAACTGCCTCGCACCTTAGGGGAACTCGACGGGCAGGCTGTTTCGGTAGGAGTTGGTCGTTTTGGACCTTATGTACGCCACGGCAACGAGTTTGTGTCTATTCCGAAGGACAAAGACCCCATGACGGTAACCTTTGAGGAAGCAGAGCAGATGTTGCGGGAAAAGAAGGAACAAGAGGCCCAGAAGATTATCAAGCAGTTCCCCGACAATCCGGACATGCAGATTCTGAACGGCCGTTACGGTCCTTACATTGCATATCAGAAGAAAAACTATAAGATTCCAAACAACGTGAATCCAGCCGACCTGAATCTGGAAGCTTGTTTCAAGGTGATTGAACTGCAAAACCAGAAGGCGGAAACGCGGAAAATGAAAGGAGCAAAAGCAAAGAAAAAATAATGAAAAGAGTTTTCTTGATTGGCTATATGGGTTCGGGCAAGACCACACTGGGAAAAGCTTACAGTGCGGCTACTGGACTACAGTTTGTCGACCTTGACTGGTATATTGAGGAGCGTATGCGTAAGCCCATCTCCGACTTGTTTGCGGAAAGGGGAGAAGAAGGCTTCCGCCTGCTGGAACAGCGGATGCTCCATGAAGCCGGTGAGTTTGAAAACGTGCTGATTGCATGCGGGGGAGGAACTCCTTGTTTTTTCGATAACATGGATTATATGAATCATACAGGCGAGACAGTATTTCTGGATGTATGTCCGGAGGTACTGTTCCGTCGTTTAAAGATAGCAAAGGCCAAGCGTCCCTTGTTGGCGAACAAAACGGACGAAGAGCTGATGCAGGTCATCACTTCCGCCTTGGAAAAAAGACTGCCTTATTACACGAAGGCAAAATGGCGTTTCAATGCGGAGGAACTTGAAAGTTATGAACAGATTGACAAGGCGGTAGACCGCTTGAAGAAATTGATAAATTAAAGAAGTATAAATCTAGACTTTATGTAGTGAAATGAGAAAATGGCGTATTGAAGACTCTGAAGAGCTCTACAACATTACGGGGTGGGGCGTTTCATACTTTGGTATCAATGAAAAGGGTCATGTGGTAGTCACTCCACGTAAAGACGGGGTAGCCGTCGATTTGAAAGAACTGGTAGATGAATTACAGCTCAGGGACGTGACAGCGCCCATGCTGGTACGTTTCCCGGATATCTTGGACAATAGGATTGAGAAAATATCCAATTGTTTTCATCAGGCTTCCGAAGAATATGGCTATCAGGCCGAAAATTTCATCATTTACCCGATCAAGGTAAACCAGATGAGACCGGTTGTGGAGGAGATTATCAGTCATGGAAAGAAGTTCAACCTGGGACTGGAGGCCGGTTCCAAGCCGGAGCTTCACGCCGTAATTGCCATCAACACGGATTCGGATTCACTGATTATCTGTAATGGCTACAAGGACGAAAGTTACATTGAACTGGCGCTGCTGGCACAGAAGATGGGCAAACGGATTTTTCTGGTAGTAGAAAAGCTGAATGAACTGAAGCTCATTGCCAAGATGGCCAAGCAGCTGAATGTGCGTCCGAATATCGGAATCCGGATTAAACTGGCTTCTTCGGGAAGCGGAAAGTGGGAAGAAAGTGGAGGCGATGCCAGCAAGTTTGGCTTGACTTCCAGTGAACTGCTGGAAGCCCTTGATTTCCTGGAGAAGAAGGACTTACGGGACTGCCTGAAACTGATTCATTTCCATATAGGCAGTCAGGTGACTAAAATACGCCGCATAAAGACTGCATTGCGCGAGGCTTCACAGTTCTACGTGCAGCTGCATCAGTTAGGTTATCCGGTGGAATTTGTGGATATTGGTGGTGGATTGGGAGTGGATTACGATGGAACCCGTTCTTCCAACAGCGAAAGTAGTGTGAACTATTCCATTCAGGAATATGTGAACGACTCTATCTCCATCATGGTGGATGCCAGTAACAAGAACAACATCCCGCATCCGAACATCATCACGGAGAGCGGACGTTCGCTCACGGCTCATCATTCCGTCTTGATTTTTGAGGTGCTGGAAACGGCTTCTCTGCCTTCCATGGACGAGGATTTCGTGGTGAGCAAAGACGATCATGAACTGGTGCAGGAACTTTATCAGATTTGGGACAACCTGAGTCAGAGCCGGATGCTGGAGGCTTGGCACGATGCGCAGCAAATCCGGGAGGAATCGCTCGACCTGTTCAGCCACGGTATCGTCGACCTGAAGACACGGGCACAGATTGAACGGATGTACTGGTCGGTGACACGTGAAATCAACCAGATAGCTTCGAACCTGAAACATGCCCCGGATGAATTCCGCAACTTGGACAAACTGCTGGCCGACAAGTATTTCTGCAACTTCTCACTGTTCCAGTCATTGCCGGATTCCTGGGCCATCGACCAGATTTTCCCGATTATGCCGATTCAGCGACTGGACGAACGTCCCGACCGCACGGCTACATTGCAGGACATTACTTGTGACTCGGATGGAAAGATTGCCAACTTCGTGACCAGCCGGAACGTAGCGCACGATTTGCCGGTACATACCATCAAGGCGAAAGAATCTTATTATATAGGAGTTTTCCTGGTAGGAGCTTATCAGGAAATCCTGGGCGATATGCACAATTTGTTTGGTGACACCAATGCCGTACACGTGAGTGTGGACGACAAGGGCTACAGCATTGATCAGGTGATTGATGGGGAAACCGTGGCCGAGGTACTCGACTATGTGCAGTATAACCCGAAAAAACTGGTTCGTACATTGGAAACCTGGGTGACCAAGTCGGTGAAGGAAGGACGTATTTCTTTGGAAGAAGGAAAAGAATTCCTGGCCAACTACCGTTCCGGATTGTACGGATATACTTATTTGGAGTAAAATGGGAGATAAGATATGAAAGAGAAACTGACAGTCATAAAGGTAGGAGGAAAAATTGTAGAAGAGCCTGACACATTGAATCAGCTGTTGAACGATTTTTCTTCTATGCCCGGTTATAAGGTGCTGGTGCACGGAGGAGGCCGTTCGGCTACCCGTATTGCGGCACAACTGGGCATTGAGAGCCGGATGGTAAACGGACGTCGCATTACCGATGCCGATACCTTGAAAGTGGTGACCATGGTTTATGGGGGCTTGGTGAACAAGAATATCGTGGCCGGTTTGCAGGCAAGAGGCGTGAATGCCGTCGGATTGACGGGAGCCGATATGAACGTCATCCGTTCCGTGAAGCGTCCGGTAAAGGATATTGACTACGGTTATGTGGGCGATGTGGAGAAGGTAGATGGAGCCGCTTTGACCGATTTGATTCATCGGCAGATTGTGCCTGTCATGGCACCGTTGACGCACGACGGTCACGGCAACCTGCTGAACACGAATGCCGACACCATTGCCGGAGAAACGGCAAAGGCCTTGGCTGAGTATTTTGAGGTGACACTGGTCTACTGTTTTGAAAAGAAAGGCGTGCTACGCGACGAGAATGACGATGACAGCGTGATTCCGGTGCTGACCCCCGACTTGTTCAAACGTTACGTGGACGAAGGTGTGATACAAGGAGGCATGATTCCGAAACTGGAAAATTCTTTTTCGGCCTTGGACGCTGGAGTTTCACAGGTTGTAATTACCTTAGCATCAGCCATTCATAAGGACGCGGGAACCATTATCAGAAAATAATTAAAAAAAATCGACGGGTGGGTGTAACTTTTATGAAACTCACCCGTCATTATTATAGAAAGCAATGCAAGAGATCAGTTTTCGTGACGATATCCTACCGCTGAAGGACAAGCTTTTCAGATTAGCCCTGCGTATTACGTTCGACCGGGCTGAGGCGGAAGACATTGTTCAGGATGCACTGATTAAAGTGTGGAACAAACGCGACGAATGGGCGCAGCTGGAATCGGTAGAAGCCTATTGTCTGACGGTTGTCCGCAATCTGGCCATTGACCGAAGTCAGAAAAAAGAAGCTCAGAATCTGGAACTGACTCCTGAAACGCAAGAAATGCCGGATGCATTGACTCCTGAAAGCCAAATGGAACGGGATGAACAGTTCCGGCTGGTGCACAGGCTGATAAACGAACTTCCTGAGAAGCAACGGACCATCGTACAGCTCAGGGATATTGAAGGTAAGAGTTATAAGGAAATTGCGGAGGTGCTGGACATTACAGAAGAGCAAGTGAAGGTAAACCTTTTCAGAGCTCGCCAGCGCATCAAGTTAAAATATAGTGAAATAAACGATTATGGACTATAAGTACATTGAACAACTTCTGGAACGCTATTGGAACTGTGAAACTTCCGTAGAGGAAGAACAGATTCTACGGATTTTCTTTCAGCAGAAAGAGATTCCTGCTTATTTGCGCCGTTACCGTTCTTTGTTTACTTATCAGGAGGCAGCAGGCGAGATGAAGCTGGGTGAAGATTTTGATCAGCGTGTGCTGGCAGAAATTGAACGTCCGGTGGTAAAGGCCAAACGACTGACGCTGTATACGCGCTTTATGCCGTTGTTTAAGGCTGCAGCCATGATGATTCTGCTTTTCACCTTGGGTGGTGTGGTAAAACATGCGGCAGGTGACGGAGATACTTCAGGCATCGTTTATGTATACGACCAATACGAGAATCGTCAGGGAGACCCTCAGGTTGCTTATGAAGGTGATTCGTTGAGAACCTTGATGAAAGAAACTTCTCCCAAGCCCAGGCTGGAGGAGAACAATAACAGATAGAACATTTTCATTTGCTTTTATATAAATATAGTTAGTGCTTATTAGAACTTAAAACAACAATGAGGCTGTGAAGTTTCAATTCTCTCAAAATTAATCTACTAACTAGATAAAAAAGGATTACCGCGTGAGCAGTAATCCTTTTTTGTTTGGAGCAAGTCCGGAAACTTCCGATGGGGAAAGAGGGGAATATTCTTTTTTCGCTATTTTTGCATCAGATTTTGAATAAGGTTACTACATGTTTACAGTAATAGGTGTCATGTTCGGTGGAATAGCAATAGGCTTTCTGCTTCGTCGTCAGAGATTATCCTGGATTGGTAGGGTGATTACCGTCTTGATCTGGGTACTTTTGTTCCTCTTAGGAGTGGAAGTGGGCGGAAACCGCCGGATTGTGGAAGGGTTGGCTACCTTGGGAGGAGAAGCGTTGATGATTGCCCTGGCTTGTGTACTGGGAAGTTGTGTCCTGGCTTGGGGGTTGTGGCATTGGCTGTATAAGAGGAAAGGGAGAAGCGTATGAAAGGAAGCTTGATTATTGTAGGCTTTTTTGTATTAGGAACCTTGTGTGGAGCTTTTCATCTGCTTCCTTTCGAGGTGGGGGAGAGTGACATCAGCTTCTATGCGTTGTGCGGTTTGATGTTCAGTGTGGGATTGAGCATCGGAAATGATCCGCAGACCTTGAAGAACTTCCGGGCCTTGAATCCGCGACTGGTTTTTCTGCCTGTAGCCACTATTTTGGGCACGTTAGCGGCCGCAGCCTTGGTCAGTTTGCTGTTGCCCCACCGGAGTATGGCCGATTGCATGGCAGTGGGCTCCGGTATGGGTTATTATTCGTTATCCAGTATTTTTATCACCGAGTATAAGGGACCTGAATTGGGGACGGTGGCGTTGTTGTCGAATATCTTTCGTGAGATTATGACGCTGTTAGGTGCTCCTTTGCTGGTTCGCTGGTTTGGCAATCTGGCACCTATCTCTTCGGGAGGAGCCACGACGATGGATACCACTTTGCCCATCATTACCCGTTGTTCCGGACAGCAGTTTGTCATCGTGTCCATCTTTCATGGGTTTGTGACCGACTTCAGCGTACCTTTTCTGGTCACTTTCTTTTGTTCTTTATAGAAGTGCCTTCGTTATCGATAAAAAGACAGCCTCCGGCATTAAATTTTCTTTTCGTGCCGGGGGCTGTCCTTTTCTTTATCAATGTAGTCGGAAGAATCAGTCTTGATAGTATACTCTCTTTACACGGTTGGAAACGCTCGTCAGGATTTCGTACGGAATTGTTTCCAATATATCCGAGAGTACCGTTACCGGAAGATCATCGCCGAAGATAATGGCTTTGTCACCTTCCTTGCAGTCGATGTCGGTCACGTCAATCATGCACACATCCATACAGATGTTTCCTACGTAAGGAGCTTTCTGTCCGTTGACCAGGCAATAGCCATGTCCGTTGCCCAAGTGTCGATTCAGACCGTCGGCATATCCGATAGGAATCGCTGCGATACGGGAATCGCGTGTCAGAACACCTTTCCGGCTGTAACCCACGGTATCGTCAGCAGGTACATTGTGGATTTGCAGGATAGTGGTCTTCAGGGTGGTAACATTATGCAGTATCTTATTGGTAAACGGGTCAATGCCGTAGAGTCCGATTCCCAGACGAACCATGTCGAATTGTGCGCCCGGGTAGCGTTCGATACCCGCCGTGTTACAGATGTGGCGGATGATTTTATGCTTGAACCCCTGTTGAAGTTCGGTGGAGGCTGCTTCGAAAGTTTCTATCTGGTGGCGGGTAAAGGCATCAAAACGTTCTGCATCACTTCCTACCAGGTGAGAGAATACAGATCGGGGGATGACCGCACTTTGTTTTTGCAGGCGTTGTACAAGCTGAGGCATCTCTTCTGGAGCAAATCCTAAGCGGTGCATGCCGGTATCAATCTTGATGTGAATTGGGAAATTGCTCACTCCTTCGCGTTCGGCTGCTTTAATCAGTTCTTCCAGCAGATGGAAACTGTATACTTCCGGTTCCAGACGATAGTCGAACATGGTTTTGAAGGCAGTAACCTCCGGGTTCATAATCATAATGGAGCTGTTGATACCAGCTTTTCGCAAATCGGCTCCTTCGTCGGCTACAGCTACAGCCAAGTAATCTACTCGTTGGTCTTCCAAGGTCTTGGCGATTTCAAAAGAACCGGCTCCATAGGCAGAGGCTTTCACCATGCAGACCATCTTGACTCCCGGTTTCAATTTGTTCCGGTAGTGGTTCAAGTTATCTACCAAGGCATTCAGGTTGATTTCAAGAATGGTTTCGTGTACCTTCAATTCCAATGCGTCGGTGATGTCATCGAAATGGAACACACGGGCCCCTTTTATCAGAATATCTTCGTTATGCAGTTGGTTGAGCAGACCTGAGTTCAGTAGTTCTGCAGTATTCTGGAAGAAATCCTTCTGAATTTCAAACCGGCCGGCTGCCGCAGAAATTTCTTCACCAACTCCGATGATATGATCTACTTTCCGGCTGTGTACCAAGTCGGCCACCTGACGGTAGAGCAACTTGCTGCTTTGTCCGCTTTCCAGCATGTCAGAAAGAATCAGTGTACGCTTGCGGGTTTTGTCTTCCGAGCGTCTCATCATGAAATCCAGTGCAATGTCAAGAGAGGCAAAGTCGGAATTGTAGCTGTCGTTGATCAATGTACAACCGTTTTTCCCTTCTTTCACTTCCAGGCGCATGGCTACCGGTTCCAGGTGAAGCATGCGTTCAGCGATGGCTTCGGGTGGAACCATCAGGTAGAGCGCTACGGCCAAACAATGCAGGGAGTTCTCAATGGACGCATCGTCGATGAACGGAATGCGGTATTCCTTGAAGAATCCCAGGTAGCGGTATTTGATGGTGGTGCCTGTATCGTCTTTCAAGATTTTCTCGATGAAGAGCGGCCGTTCTGAATCTTTGGTAGACCAAGCAATTTCACGGGCCGTGAACAAGGATTTGGTCACGCAGCTGGCAATGAGTTCGTTGTCACCGTTGTACACAATGACATCGCAGTCTTTAAACAATTGCAGCTTTTCCATGCACTTTTCCTGCAGGGAAGAGAAATTCTCCTGATGTGCTCCGCCGATATTGGTCAGAATGCCGATGGTAGGTTGGATGATGGGACGCAGAGCTTCCATTTCACCCATTTCAGAAATACCGGCTTCAAAGATGCCCAATTCAGTATGTTCGTTCATGAGCCAGACAGACAGAGGCACGCCAATTTGTGAGTTATAGCTTCTTGGAGAGCGGGTAATAACACGGTCAGGACTGAGCAGCTGATACAACCACTCTTTGACGACGGTCTT
Organism: Bacteroides mediterraneensis; assembly: GCF_016900355.1. GTDB lineage: Bacteria > Bacteroidota > Bacteroidia > Bacteroidales > Bacteroidaceae > Phocaeicola. The sequence continues at coordinate 23,040 of NZ_JACJKA010000018.1, forward strand.
TCCATTGCTTCCCGTGATACCGATGACAGGTACCTGGAACTGTTCCCGATGCTTGGAAGCCAGTCGCTGCAAGGCTTTCAACGGGTTGGGGACAATCAGAAAATTAGCGTCCTGATAAGAGGAAGCCGTTTCAGGTATTTCATTCACGACGAAATTGCGTACTCCTTTCTGATAGAGATCTGGGATGTACTTGTGACCGTCGTTACGTTTTGTTTTCAAAGCAAAAAACAGGGTCTCTTCCGGGAAACACAAGGATCGACTGTCTGTTAGGATCCAGTCGATGGTAGCGGGCGTGTTTCCTCTGCGTTCAGCTCCCAAGATGGAAGTTATTTCTTCAATAGTGCTTGACATGACTTTATTTCCTTTTGAACATCTAAGTACGGTAATTTTTCTTTTAACTCCTCTATCTTTAACAGTATTTGACTTAAAAAGGTTTGATAGGCTTCCGTTTCGGGATTGAAAGGCTTGTGGGCCAATCCACGTCGTATCTTTTCCCATTCTTTCAGGAAAGAGAGGGTGGAAGGAGTGAAACAACAATTGCTGAAACATTCCCAAATATATTGGATGGCGAGGGGAGACGGATGCATCATGTCGTCGGCATAGAAACGGTAATCCCGCAGTTCATCCATCATAATTTCATAGGAGGGAAAATAGTGACAGAAATCGAGTTCCTGGCAAATCTTGTCGGTAGCCAGCAATAGATTGGCCTTGCTGAGCTGGTTGCCGTGAAGTCCGTCTTTGAGGTGACGGATTGGGCTGACTGTAAACAGGCATTGCAAGTTGGGCCGAAGTGTGTGAAGCTGTTGGAGAAGAGGAATATAGGCAGCGGCAATTTCCTCCGCACTGACCATTCTCCTTTCAAAGAGACGGGCTGGCAACTTGTGACAGTTACCTACAATGGCTCCATTTTCTTTCCATGTATACACGAAGGAGGATCCCCAGGTGATGAGTATCCAGTCGGCTTGTAGCAGATTCGCATGCCCTTTACGGATGCGTTCGTTGATTTTTCCCAGGCATTCTTCCTGTGAGGCAGCCGAAAAACAGCTGTGATGCATCAGGCTGTACCATGTATCGTCTGTATGGTGTAAGTCCTTCGGCTCGTAACAAGTTCCTTCCAGCAGGCATTGTATGGAAGTGGCAATCGACAGGGGATTGTATAATACTCCGAAAGGATTCATGTCGCAGGTGAATTTGTTCTCCATCAGCAGATTACCGATATGCTCGGAAAAGCAGGACCCCCAAATCATCAATTTGTCAGAATGATGTAGCTTCGGCCCCTTGACTGGTAGTTCAACTTTTGTCCTAAATTCCATAATCAGAGAAAATTTACTGCAAATGTAAATACATTATGTATATTTGTGCTATTTTTGTACGATTAAAGTTAACAAAGAATAAGGATGGAACAGACAACTTCATACGATTTGTTGAATAAGATAGATAGCCCTGAGGATTTACGGAAACTTTCTGTCGAGGCGTTGCCGGAGGTCTGTCATCAACTGCGCAATAAGATTATAGATGAGTTATCTTGCAATCCAGGACATTTTGCGTCCAGTTTAGGGGTTGTAGAATTGACGGTAGCTCTTCATTATGTATATCAGACACCCTACGACCGCATTGTTTGGGATGTGGGTCATCAAGCCTACGGGCATAAAATCCTGACGGGGCGTCGCGATCGTTTTTATACCAATCGAAAATTAAACGGTATTTGTCCTTTCCCTTCTCCTGCGGAGAGTGAATATGATACATTCACTTGTGGACATGCATCTAATTCAATTTCTGTGGCACTTGGAATGGCTGTAGCGGCTGCCCGAAAAGGAGAAGATAACCGTCATGTGGTGGCGGTTATCGGCGATGGGTCCATGAGTGGCGGCTTGGCTTTTGAAGGCTTGAACAATGCATCTTCTACTCCGAATAATCTTCTGATTATTCTGAACGACAACAATATGGCCATTGACCGTAGTGTGGGAGGTATGAAGCAGTATTTGATGAATTTGCATACCTCCGAAGGATATAATCGGTTGCGGAATGCGTTGTCGCAGAAACTTTACCGTTTGGGAATTTTGAACGATGAACGCCGGAAGAGCCTGATACGTTTCAATAACAGTCTGAAATCCATGCTGATGCAACAGCAGAATATCTTTGAGGGACTGAATATCCGTTATTTTGGTCCGATAGACGGACACGATGTGACGGCCCTGACAAGGGTGTTGCGAGAAATCAAGGACATGAAGGGTCCGAAGCTGCTGCATATCCATACCCGTAAGGGAAAAGGCTTCAAGCCGGCGGAAGAATCGGCCACGGTGTGGCATGCTCCTGGCCTTTTTGATAAAGAGACCGGGGAACGTATTGTTTCCGATACCACGGGGATGCCTCCCTTGTTTCAGGAAGTATTTGGAAATACGTTACTGGAACTGGCCCGCAAGAATGAGAAGATTGTGGGTGTGACACCGGCTATGCCATCAGGGTGCTCCATGAACATCATGATGAAAGAAATGCCCGACCGGGTATTTGATGTAGGTATTGCAGAAGGCCATGCCGTTACTTTCTCTGGTGGTATGGCGAAGGAAGGGTTGTTGCCGTTCTGTAATGTATATTCTTCTTTCATGCAGCGGGCATATGATAATATTATCCATGATGTGGCTATTCAGAAACTGAATGTGGTACTCTGCCTGGACCGTGCCGGTTTGGTGGGAGAAGACGGACCTACCCATCATGGGGCCTTTGATATGGCTTATCTGCGTCCGATACCCAATCTGGTCATTGCTTCTCCTTATGATGAACATGAATTGCGCCGGTTGATGTATACGGCACAGCTTCCCAATATGGGACCTTTTGTCATCCGTTATCCTCGTGGACGAGGTGTGCTGACCGACTGGGAATGCCCGTTGGAGGCAGTAGAGGTGGGAAAAGGAAGAAAACTGAAAGACGGAACCGATTTGGCTGTCATTACCATCGGACCGATAGGCAATAAGGCCGCTGCTGCGATAGACCGAGCCGAAAAGGAACTGGGTTGCAGCGTGGCTCATTATGATTTGCGTTTCTTGAAGCCGCTGGATGAAGAACTGCTGCATGAAGTCGGAAAGAAATTCACACGTATATTGACCGTGGAAGATGGAGTTCGTAACGGCGGTATGGGTAGTGCCATACTGGAGTTTATGAGTGACCATGGCTATTGTCCACAGGTGAAGCGACTGGGGTTGCCTGATCGTTTTGTGCAGCATGGTCCGGTCAAGGATTTGTATGCCATTTGTGGCATTGATGAGGAAAGTATATTGAACACAATCACTCAGATAATCAAGATATGAAAATTATTATAGCAGGTGCGGGTGCGGTCGGTACTCACTTGGCCAAACTGCTTTCGGGCGAAAAACAGGATATTATCCTGATGGACGAAGACGAGGGCAAACTGAGTGCCATGGGAAGCAACCTGGACCTTATGACGGTAAACTTGTCGCCCACTTCCATTAATGGTCTGAAAGAGGCTGGGGTAGCTGGAGCAGATTTGTTTATCGGGGTAATGCCCGATGAGAGTCGCAATATGACAGCTTGTATGCTTGCCACCAGTCTGGGCGCGAAGAAGACAGTGGCTCGTATTGATAATTATGAGTACCTGTTGCCTAAGCACAAGGAGTTTTTTGCCAAATTGGGTGTACATTCCCTGATTTATCCGGAAATGCTGGCAGCCCGTGACATTGTAGATGCCGTAAAGATGAGCTGGATCCGGCAATGGTGGGAATTTGCCGGAGGTGCGTTGGTTCTGTTGGGAACCAAGATGCGCGAGCAGGCAGAGATTCTGAATGTGCCTTTGCATGAGCTGGGAGGAAGAAACATACCTTTCCATATTGTAGCTATCAAGCGGGGGAATGAGACGATTATTCCGCGTGGTGATGATGTGATTAAGTTGAATGATGTGGTCTATTTTACGACGACCAAGAAATACATTCCTTATATCCGTAAAATTTCCGGAAAAGAGAATGAGGCGGATGTGCGGAATGTCATGATTATGGGCGGAAGCCGCATTGCTGTACGTACGGTGCAATACATGCCTGAGTACATGAAAGCCAAAATTATTGAAAGCGACCTTGCCCGGTGTAACCGGTTGACAGAACTGGTAGACGATGGAGTTATGGTGATTAATGGAGACGGGCGTGACATTCAGCTTTTGCTGGAAGAAGGCATCAAAAACACAGAAGCCTTCGTGGCACTGACAGGTAATTCTGAAACCAATATCCTGGCCTGCCTGGCTGCCAAACGGATGGGAGTGACCAAGACGGTGGCGGAAGTGGAAAATGTGGATTATATCAGTATGGCAGAGAGCCTGGATATCGGAACGGTTATCAATAAGAAATTCATTGCCGCCAGTCACATTTACCAGATGATGCTTGACGCGGATGTGTCGAATGTGAAATGTCTGACTTTTGCCAATGCGGATGTGGCAGAGTTTATTGTTAAGCCGGGCGCGAAGATTACAAAGCAGCCGGTGAAAGATTTGGGCTTACCGAAAGGAGCTACTATTGGTGGACTGATTCGGAATGGAGAAGGTATTCTGGTTACCGGTAATACCATGATTCAGGAAAACGATCATGTGGTGGTTTTCTGTCTTGGAATGATGATAAAAAAACTGGAAAAATATTTTTAACAGCCTTTTCTCGTGCTGTAGTGGTAGACGAATGAGTCTGGATACGTTATCCCAAATAAAAAGACTATGGAATTACGTATGCAGACTCATTTGCTTTTTGTCCTGTGGACCTGTGTGTTTCTTTTCTCCGGATGTGGTACTTATCCAGTGGAGGAAGAATCTGAAATGGTAGAGACCGTTGACTCTTGTGAAATGGATGTCACTTTATCCAATGCTTCGCTTTTTACTTCCCTTTATCCTTTACATCTTTATTTGTTTGATACGAAAGGAGAGTCCGTCTGGGAGGAAGAGATACAGAATCAGGCGGAGTGGCCTGTGTGGACTCAACCTGTCGGAGACTATGTGTTGACGGCTATCTCCGGACTTTCTTCCGAAGATTACTTGCCGCCAATGAGTCTGAACTCCAGGCAGATGCTAACTTTTTCGCAAGGAAATCATGCCCATACGCCGCTGGTGATGGGGAAGAATTCGGTACGGCTGAGAAATGATGTCAGGGTATCGGTTTCCTTGTCATATGCAGTAGCTGCTTTATATCTGTCCTTTGAGGGGATACCTGATGAGGCGGTAGAGGTGGAAGCCCGTATTTCTCCTGTCAGTTCTGGAATCACTTTTGAGGGGAACAGGAGTAATGACGGTCAGTTTGCTTCTGTGGTGTGTCAAAAAGAGAAAAATGCCTGGAAAGCAGGCCCGATTTATATTCTTCCTTCCGAGAGTACTCAGACGCATCTCTCACTCAATGTCAAGACAGAAACCGAAGAAACCGTATATGGTTATTTTTTCAATTATCCATTGGAGGCTGGAAGACCATATCGCTTTGTCAGTACAGGCAAAGGGGAGATTACGTTGGAAGGAAATGCGGCCGTTCAGGACTGGGTGACAGAAACCTTTGAAGAATTCCCTTTTGAACATATGACGCAGGAAGACGACTGGGACCAGCCGGAGGTAGAGGTGCCGGGAGAAGAGGAGGATGAGCCAAATGATGCTCCGGAAGAAGAGGAAGGAGGAAATGAAGATACGAATGGGGGTAATGAAGATTCGGAAGTAAATACGGGAGGTACGAACGAGGATGGAACAGTCGGCGGAGATTCCGATGTGTTAGTGTCTGAGGAGTTGCCTGAATCGGAAAGTATCTGGGGACCTTTCTTTGTGTGGAAAGTAGAGGCTGTTTCTGCAAACGAAGTCATCGCTACGTTGGTTTCTCCCCGACAGTGGTTATTGAAGAAAGCGGAGGCCATCCAGGTTTGTGAAGCGTATGAAGTGGACGGAATCACAGGATGGAGAACCTTTACGACCGAAGAGGCAAAAGAGTTCCGCGACCAGTATGATGATACACTTATCACACTGAGCGATATGTTAGCAGATCATGGTTTGGATCGTTTTAATAAATATGATTGCCGCTATCTGTGCAATGATTGTAATACTACTTTCTGCTTTTATAATACGATTGTAATGAAATCTGGGGAAACGCAGGATTACGCGTTGCGTTTAGTCAAACAGGTACGAATAGAAAAGGCAAAATAGAATTCAGACATAAAAAATCCCGTCACCCGGCTGAAGGAGCCTGTGGTGGCGGGAATATATCGTTAAATCAAGTGTTGAGCTTCCAGTTCTTTGGCCACGTTTTCCACTTCTTCATACCATGCTTCTCCGAATTTGCGGATGAGCGGTTCTTTCAGAAATTTATAGACCGGCAGATTTTCTTTTTTCCCCAGTAATACGGCTGCTTTGCATACATCCCAGCGATGATAGTTCAGTGCTTTATACGGGCCGTAGTCGCTGACACGGATGGGGTAGAGGTGACAGGAAATCGGTTTGTAGAAGCTACATTTCCCTTCGCGGAATGCTTTTTCGATGGCACAGTAGCAGAAGCCTTTCTCATCGTAGCAGGTAAACACACAATCTTTTCCGTTGACAATGGAAGTGACCAAGTCGCCGTCTTGGTCGGTGTAGACCACTCCCTGCCGGTTGATGACCTCCTGAGCCTCGGGCGAAAGGCTGTCCCATATCACGGGAAGCACTTCTTTCAGCTTTTCCACTTCTTCCAGTTCCACAGGGGCTCCTGCATCTCCTTCGATGCAACATTCTCCCTTGCAGGCATTCAGGTCGCACAAGAATTTCTCTCTGAAAATGTCCAGGCTTACTATTACGTCGTCAATCTGTACCATACGTTCATTTTTTTGCACGGCAAAGATACGAATCTTCTGCCATATCCCGTTAGGTCTTGGTCGAAAATCGGTGCATAACCTTGGGATAACTTCTGTCTTCCAAAGGTGGCAGGCCGGGAAAAATATACTACCTTTGCAGTCCGAAAAAAGAAAGAGGTAGATATGTTGTTGCCCTATTTACATAAAGAGTTGGTGGAGGCCGGATGTGATGAGGCCGGACGCGGTTGTTTGGCCGGAGCAGTCTATGCGGCAGCCGTCATTCTGCCTCCCGGATTCCGCAATGAAATGCTGAACGATTCCAAGAAGCTGACGGAAAAGCAACGCTATGAGTTGCGTACGGTCATTGAGCAGGAAGCTACGGCTTGGGCGGTAGGAGTGGTATCACCCGAAGAGATTGATAAAATCAACATCCTGAATGCATCTTTCCTGGCTATGCACAGGGCCGTTGCCCAGTTGAAGGTGGTTCCCCAGCACCTGCTGATTGACGGTAACCGCTTCAATCCTTATCCGGGCATTCCGCATACCACTATTGTAAAAGGAGACGGGAAATACCTGTCCATTGCGGCGGCCTCCATTTTGGCAAAGACCTATCGTGATGATTACATGAACCGTCTGCACGAAGAATATCCGATGTACGACTGGAAGAGCAACAAGGGCTACCCTACCAAGAAACACCGTGCAGCCATCGCTGCTTACGGCACGTCTCCTTATCACCGGATGAGCTTTAATCTGTTAGGCGACGGCCAGCTTTCCTTCGATTTTTAAGGTGTGGAAAACAAGACAGCCTGTTAATAACCTGTCGAAGTTATTAACAAGCTGTTGAAAACTCTGTTCGTTTTACACTGTTCCCTGAATAGACAGAAAGAAAAATACGCCTGTAGCTATCATCAGGAAACCAATCAGGGCGTAGAACCAGCGGGCTTGTTTCCGTCCCACATTTCTCACAATAAACTGTGTGTTCTTTGCCGTGAAAAACCAGTTCCAGTTACAGATGGCCGCCAGCAGGGACAAGAGCCCTACCAGGACAAACAAGGCCTGGATGAAATAGTGTACTCCCATTTTTAATCGTTATTCTCGTCGAAACGTACCGTGCGGGTACCGTCTTCGTTTTCATCGATGTGTACGCTGACCGCATCTCCCGGAAGCAACTCTTCAATCAGTTCCGGCCATTCGATGAAGCAGAGTGCCCCGCTGTATAAGTAGTCTTCATAGCCCATGTCGTACACCTCTTCCAGTTTCTTGATGCGGTAGAAGTCAAAGTGATAAATCAGTTCTCCGTTTTCATCCGAACGGTATTCGTTGACAATGGCGAATGTCGGCGAGTTGATGACGTCCGTCACGCCCAGTTCTTCGCATACGGCCTTGATAAAGGTTGTCTTTCCTGCCCCCATCTTTCCATAGAAGGCAAAAACCGTGTTGTCACCCATGGCTGCGATGAATTTCTTGGCAGCTTCGTGGATGTTTTCCAGTGAATCAATTTTTATTTCCATATACTGTAGTTTTAACTTGAATGCTTATATTACAAAATTAGGATAAATCTCAATTATTGTGCTCTTTTCTTGCGGAGCATGCAAAATAATTTGGCGGCTACATAAATCAGGATGGACACGAAAATGATAGCCGCTCCCGAAGGCACCCGCAGCTGGTATGACAGTAGCAACCCGCCCAGGCATCCCAGGTAACCGATACCGATGGAAAGCCAGATGATTCGTTTGAAACTGTAGGTGAAAAGGTTGGCCGTCATCTGCGGAAGGGTCAGCAGGGAAATGGCCAGTACGATGCCCACCATCCGGAGGCAGGCCACGATGGTCAGTGCGATGAAAGCCATCAGGGTATATTCGAAGGCACTCACGGGGATGCGCTGGGAACGGGCAAATTCCCGGTCGAAGGCAATGGCCGTGATGGGCCGGAGAAACAGGGTGAAAAAGGCGGTAAGCGCCAGGCTCAACACCACCAGCAAAAGGATGTCCGCCCGCGTGATGGTCAGGATGTTGCCGAACAGGAACGAAGAAAGGTCGGGCGTGAAGCCGGGAGCTAAGAAGCTGAAGATGATACCCACAGCCATGCCGAACGTCCAGAATACGGCGATGGCCGAGTCTTCGCGCATGTCGCTGCGCTTGCTGAGCCATTCCACGCCGAAAGCCGACAGCACTGAAAACACTGCCGCACTCAGAATCGGAGAGATACCGGCGTAGAGTCCGATACCGATGCCTCCGAACGACGCATGCGTGATGCCTCCGCTGATAAAGACCAGTCTTCGGGTCACGATGTACGTGCCGATGATGCCGCAGGCGATGCTGGCAAAAAGGCTGCCCAGCAAGGCATGCTGGAAAAACGTATAATGCAACAATTCGAGAATATTCATGGGCCAGTGAGGAGGTTAGTGGAAACGGCGTTCCCCGACTATCAGGAACAGCTCGTCTTTCAGTTCGTCGGGAATCTCCACGCCACGGAGTTGCAGGCTGCGGCACCATCCGGCCACTTCCTCCTCCTTCATGGTGTACATGATTTCCCGGAATTCATCAATCTCTTCTTCCGTATAGGTGTCCGACGGATGACCCTTGAAACGGTCCAGTTCTTCATCGTCGTAATACTCAATCTTTTTGCTGACGGCTGCCAACAGACTCTCTTTCTCGCAGACCTGATGCTGTCCACAGCATTCCCCGTCCACCGTCTTGACTTCCGGGGCTTCGGTCAATTCTCCACGGTCGATTTTCTTTTGTATGGAACGGTTATAAAAGTATCCGGCCACCAGTCCGAAGAGAACGACTCCAATTAATACAATGACTAAAATCCACATGATACAATCAATTTTGAGTGAAATGGAAACCTGCCTTCTGCAAATCTTCCCAGAAACGGGGATATGATTTGGAAACCACCTGCGGGTTGCGTACACACAAAGTTCCTTCCCGCAAGACTGTCGGAGCAAAGGCCATGGCCATGCGGTGGTCTTCGTACGTATCGATGACCGGTGGGTTCTGTGGTTCGCACCGTTGGCCTGTCCATGAAAGTACGGAACCGTCGCTTTCTTCCAGCACGTAGCCCAGTTTGCGCATTTCTGCGATTAAGGCTGCCATACGGTCGGTTTCCTTGATTTTCAGACTTTGCAACCCCGAAAAGCAGAAAGTGACTCCCAACATGGCACACGTCACCACGAAGGTTTGCGCCAAATCGGGCTGGTTCACGAAATTGTACTCCATGTGCTTCACGCAGGAATGGGTCTGATAAAGCGTGACAGTCTGTCCTTCCCTTTTTGTACCGACTCCCAGTTGCTCGAACAGTTCGGCCACCTTGGAATCGCCCTGCGGACTCTGATTAAAAAGTCCCGGAAGGCTTACGGTAGCATCCTGTGTGGACAAAGCTACTATCTCATACCAATAGGAAGCCGCACTCCAGTCGCTCTCTATATAATAAGGTAAGGCCTGATAGGGAGTAGGTGCCACATGAAGGCTGCAATCGGAAGTCCATTCCACTTCCGCCCCGAAATCCCGCATTACCTTCAGCGTCAGGTTGATGTAGGGACGTGACACGATTTCCCCACTGAGGGTCAGGTCCAGTCCTTTCTCCAGCATTGGGCCAATCATCAGCAAGGCTGAGATGTATTGGGAACTCACATTTCCCGGAAGGGTCAGACGGCTGCCTGTCAGGGTCCGGCCGGAAACTTTCAGAGGAGGGTAACCTTCGTTTTCCACATACTCGATGTCCGCTCCTAAGCTCCGCAAGGCATCCACCAAAATCTGGATGGGACGTTGCCGCATCCGTTCCGTGCCCGTCAGAATATGCGTGCCGGGAGTTACCGAAAGGTAAGCGGTCAGAAAACGCATGGCAGTTCCCGCTGCCATGATGTCAATGACTTCCGGCATGTGAGCCAGTGCTTCGGTCATGACATGCGTATCGTCGCAGTCGGACAAGTTCTCCAGTTTGCATGGACTTTGTGCCAGTGCGTGGATAATCAGTGCCCGGTTGCAGATACTTTTGGACGAGGGCAACTGAATGGTTGCCTGTATATGTTCCGGGGGAGTGAGGGTTATGCACTTCATGTTCAATCAAATCTTTGAATCGCAAAGATACATAATTTTATGCACTCGCATCATCCGTCTCCTTATAAAATCTCATTCCTTTTCCGGAGGGGTACTGACGGGCTGGGAGGTATGGCTGGCGATGTATTCGCCCGGTTTCATGCCAAACTGTTTCTGGAAGCACTTGCTGAAGTACGACGGGTTGTTGAATCCCACCATGTAGCTCACCTCGTTGATGCGGTACTGGTTCTCCAACAGCAGGGAAGCTGCTTTCTTCAACCGGATAATTTGAATCATTTCGTTCGGCGTGGTGTTGGCCAGCCCTTTTATCTTGACGAACAGTCCCGAACGGCTGATGCACAGTTTCTCGGCCAGAAAATCCACCGAAAGCTGGTCGTTGTTCAGGTTCTCTTCAATCAGATGGTTCATCTTTTCCAGGAACACTTTGTCGGTTTGGTTGGCGGCGATGGAATTGATGGAAACGGTCGGCATTTGCGAGAATTTCTGTCTCAGTTGCAGGCGCAGTTCCAGCAGGTTCTTGATGCAGGCTTCCAGGTATTGCAGGGAGAACGGCTTTTCGATGTACGCATCCGCCCCGCAGTTCATACTGGTAATTTTGGCCTCTGTGCCTGTCTTGGCCGTCAGCAGGATGAACGGGATGTGACTTGTCATCTGGTTGCTTCGTACCGCCTTGCACAGGTCAATACCGTTCATGTGCGGCATCATCCAGTCGCTGATAATCAGTGAGACTTCCTGCTCTTTCAACTTATGCAGTGCCTCGGTACCGTCGGATGCCGTTACAATGGTGTAGTTGCTCTGGAAATGGGAGGACAGGAAATGAAGCATGTCCTCGTTGTCGTCCACAATCAGCATGATGGGCAGCACTTTGGCTTGAGGGGTCGCATCATGCTGTTCGGGGATAATGTCTTCGGGTAGCGGGCCAGCCGATAAGATTTCTCCGTTTTCGGCAGCCTGTTTCTCTTGCTTTTGTGGGAGAGTAATGCTGAATACAGAGCCTACACCTGGTTGTGAGGTCACTTCCACTTTTCCGTTATGAGCTTCCACGATACCTTTCACGATGCTCAGTCCGATGCCCGTGCCCGGTTTGTTTTCGGATGCCTGATAGAAAGGCTTGAAAATCTTGCCCAGCTCCTCTTTATTCATGCCTTTCCCGTTGTCTTTCACCTGGATGGAGAACAACTGCTGTTCAGGTAGTGCCTCGAAACGGACCTCAATCATATTTTGCGTATACTTGTTGGCATTGGTCAGTAGGTTGCTCAGCACTTTCGTAATAGCTTCCTTGTCCACGTCGGCATAAAAATCCTTGTCCGGATAGACCACGGAGAAACTGACTCCTTTCTGGTGAAGAGTCGGGGAGAAGCGTTCGCACACGCTTTCCATCAGCTCTCGTATGGATTGCGGGGTGAAGCGCATCCGCATCTCCTTCTGTTCCACTTTCCGGAAGTCGAGCAGTTGGTTCACCAGATAGAGCAGGCGCTGGCTGTTGCGGTCGATGATTTCCAGTTCCTGCCGCTCGTTGGACGGGATGTGGGTGGATTGCATCACTTTTTCCAGCGGACCGATGATGAGCGATACCGGCGTACGGATTTCGTGGGCAATCATGGTGAAGAAGTTGATTTTTGCCTCGTGTATTTCTTTTTCCTTCTTGCTGTTCAGCTCGTCGATGGCCTTGGCATGTTTCTTTTCGCTCCGGCGTACCACGTAGCGCAGCAGCAGTCCGATGGCAAGGACAAACAGCAGGAAGTAGCCAATCTTGAACGGCAGGGAAAAGTAGAAGGGAGGATGTACGATGATACGGATGGAGGTACCTTCTTCGTTCCATACATTGTCATTGTTCGAGGCTTTGACCCGGAAGATATAAGTACCTGCCGGTAGGTTGGTATAGGTGGTGCTGTGCTGCGATTCTACATAGTTCCATTCCTTGTCGAAGCCTTCCAGAATGTAAGCATATTGGTTTTTCTGTGGGGTACAGTAGCTTAGTGCCGCATACGTCAGGGTGATGACATTATCCTTATAAGGAAGGTGGATTTCTTTCAGGTGGTCAATGGCCTCCGGCAATATTCCTCCCTCCTGCGTTTCTATCTTTTTGTTGAAGATTTCCAGTCCGGTCAGTACCACATTCGGTTTTTGGGTGTTCAGTTTCAGTTGGTGCGGATAGAAAGTATTGAAGCCGTTGATACTGCCGATGTAGAATTCTCCGTTGCGGGTTTTTAGGGCTGAGGCCATGATAAAGGCTTCACTTTGCAGTCCGTCACTCTTGGTGAAGATTTGTGTGGCTCTTGTGGTGGGCGTGTATTTCACCAGTCCCTTGGCCGTAGTGAGCCACAGACAGTCTTCTCCTTCCAGGATCGTATTGATACATTCGTTGGGAATCCGGAGCGGGTGATAGGAAAATGTGTCTTTAAGTGAGTTAAATAAGTAAAGTCCTTCTGCGGTGGCTATCCATAATTCATTTTCACGGTTGATGCATATATGGTTGATAGTGGGACAATCCAGTCCTTCTGGCTCGCTGTATTTCTTCCATATCTGATTCTGTGGGGAGAATTTAAAGACTCCTTTACCTTGGGTGGCAATCCAGATGTTGCCTTTGGCATCTTCTGCCATTGCAATAATCAATCCATCCAGGTTCTTAACCTGAGTAAAACGGTTGTTCTGTGGATTATATAAGCATACCCCACTCATGGATCCGGTCCAGATTTGTCCGTGGCTGTCTTGAAATAGGCAATAGATACTGCTTTCGTCTAGTCCGTCTGCTGTGGTATATTTTCTGATGTGTCCGGTGGAAGTTTGTAGAGCGTATATCCCGTCACTGTAGGTACCAATCCAAAGTTCTTTTCCCGTATAGCACAAGGCATGGACATTTTTGTGGGTCAGTTGCTCCCTTCCGGGAAAGTTCACAAACTGGCCTTGAGATGGAGAAAAGCAACTCACTCCCGCATCGTCCGAGCCAATCCATATCTCTCCGTTTTCCCCTTCACAGAATCGGCTGATGATCTGTCCGTTGAAAAAAGGGAAATTATCCGTTCCGGAATACCCTATGAATTGTCCGCAATAAGGGGGAAGGTAATTGACGCCGTTGTAGTAAGTGCCTATCCATACCCCACCTTCCCGGTCTTTCAGCATCGGATAAATGAATTTGTCGGACAAGGACTCATTGCCTTCCCCATATTGGTCGTAGAGAAAACTTTCCTGAGTAATTGGGTTGAAAACGGTCAGTCCTTCGTCGGAGCCTATAAAGAAAGTCTCGGGAGAGTATTCCAGGAGGGAATGGATGTGCCGTATGCCTATTCCTTTTTCGGAAACTAAAAACTTCTGTACTTCGTGTGTTTGTGGATTTAACTTCCAAAGCCCTTTTTCCCAAGTCCCAATCCAAAGGTTATGGGACGAGTCTTCACATAGAGCCATGGAATATACCCCTGTAGATTCTCCTTTGATGGAAAATTCTTCAAACGTATTATGGGCTTTGTTGAGCCGGCAGAGTTGGTAGGGGCCGGATAACCAGATGTTGTTTTGGGCATCGTTCAGTATACGGATGATGATATTGTCATTCTGAGGAATTTCATATTGTCTCAGTTTGTGAGTTTGCGTGTTGTATTGAAATACACCTTGCTTGCGGGTGGCAATCCATATATTCTTTTCTTTATCTTGAATGATGTGGGTTATCCACGAACTTATGCCTGTGTTATTGCTCGTTTTTTCCAAAAAGGGAGTAAAGGTATCTTTTACTTGATTGTAGATATACACTCCGTTTTCTGTGCCTAACCATAATTCATTGGTGTTTGTCTCGCAGATGGCATTTATGGAATTGGCATGAAAGTCAGGATAAAGTGGATTGTTTTTTTGATAGAAGACAAATTGATTCCCGTCAAATCTGCTTAGTCCATTGTCTGTTCCCAGCCAGATATAGCCTTTCTGGTCTTGTAGAATGGAGGCTATGCCATTAGAAGAAACCCCATTTTCGATGTTGTAATGGCGGAATTGAAAATGGGTAGGGAGTGCAGTATAACCCAATAAACTATATGACAGTAAAAACAGTAGGCAATAAAGTGTCCTCATACGTATATCCTTTTTAAGACTGTGCAAAGTTGCTTAAAATATATGAATAAGACGTGTAAAATAATCTAAAAAAGATGATGTGAAAATCTAATTGTAGGATTTGCCCCAAAGAAGAGAGTGGAAAACTGAGCGGGATGGATGCTTTGTATTAATCTGAATGCCTTGGCTTATTTCTAATAAGAGTGTGGTTTTTCTTATGTTTTTCAGTGCGAAAACGTATGTTCCCCATGGCGGAAACGTACGTTTTCCGATTGAGAAACGTACGTTCTTCTTACGGGAAACGTAAAATTTGCAAAGGGGAAATGTTTTTTATGGCAAGGCGTTTTTCGTTTTACGATGTAGGGATGGGTTTTCCTCTATTTTACCTTCATTAGTTTTAGGAAAAGAATGATAAAATCGTCCGAAGATATGCTATAAAAGTCTATTGAATGCTGTATAATTAGTTGATTTATAGTGTATTATTTCTAAAGTCGTATGTGGTTTGAATGCGACTATTTTTGTAGCTGAATGGATGATATTTTTACCCGTTATTCTTACTAAAAGCTACTTTTGCTAAAAAGAAATAAAACCAATTTATATCTTATGAAGAACAAACTTTTCATATTATTGATGAGCGGAATCGCTGTGGCGGGAATGACTTCCTGTACCAAGCCTGCTTATCAACAACCGGATGCTCCGATTCAGGAGGTTCCCTTTACCCAAGTACATATTAGTGACGGTTTCTGGTCGCCTCGTATTGAAACGAACCGCACCGTCTCCATCCCTTCTGCTTTTAAGGAATGTGAAAAAAACGGCCGTTTCGATAATTTCGCCATTGCAGGCGGATTGAAGAAAGGAGAACATCGCGGTGACTTCTCTTTCGATGATACCGATCCTTATAAGGTAATAGAAGGTGCCTCTTATTCACTGGCTGTGAAATATGATCCGAAATTGGACCATTATCTGGACAGCGTGATCAATATCATTGCGGCGGCTCAGGAACCGGACGGCTATCTGACCACCTGTGTCACCAACAAGTGCTACCGTCTTTCCGGATGGTGGGGCCATTCCAAATGGGAAAAACTGAACAGCCACGAACTGTATAACAGCGGTCACATGTACGAGGCTGCCATCGCACACTATCGGGCAACGGGCAAACGTACTTTCCTCGATGTGGCTATCAAGAATGCCGACCTGGTATGCAAGGTGTTCGGTCCGGGAGAAGGACAGAAACACGTGCCTTCAGGACACCCCATCGTTGAAATGGCATTGTGTAAATTATATAAGGTAACGGGCGACCAGAAATACCTCAACATGGCGAAGTATTTCGTGGAAGAAACCGGACGCGGTACCGACGGTCACAAACTGAGCGAATACAGTCAGGACCACAAACCGATTCTTCAGCAGGATGAAATCGTAGGCCATGCCGTACGTGCCGGATATCTTTATTCAGGTGTGGCCGATGTGGCAGCCTTGACCAAGGATACCGCTTATTTCCATGCCTTGACCCGTTTGTGGGACAATCTGGTGAGCAAGAAACTGTATATCACTGGTGGTATGGGTTCCCGGGCACAGGGAGAAGGTTTCGGACCGAACTATGAATTGCAGAACCATACCGCTTATTGCGAGACTTGTGCCGCCATTGCCAATGTGTACTGGAACTATCGTATGTTCCTGGCTACCGGTGAATCCAAATACATGGATGTGCTGGAACGTGCATTATATAATGGGGTGATTTCGGGCGTGTCATTGAGCGGTGACAAGTTCTTCTATGATAACCCGTTGGAATCCATGGGTGAACATGACCGCCAGCCTTGGTTTGGTTGTGCCTGCTGTCCGGGTAATATCACCCGTTTCATGGCTTCCATTTCCAATTATGTATATGCCACTCAGCAGAACGACATTTATGTAAATCTGTACATTCAGGGAAAAGCTGAAATGAAGACGGCCGACAATAAAGTAACATTAGAACAGACCACCCAATATCCGTGGGACGGCAAGATTGCCATCAAAGTCACTCCAGAGAAAGAAGGTAGGTTTGCCATCCGTCTGCGTATCCCCAGCTGGGCAAAATCAACTCCGGTAGCTTCCGACCTGTATGCGTATACAGATGCCGCCAAGAAATATACGTTGAAAGTCAACGGTTCCGATGTGAAAGGCATGGAAGGTGACGGTTACGAAACGCTTGTTCGCACCTGGAAACCGGGTGATGTGATTGAATTGAATTTGCCGATGGATGTACGTCGTATCACGGCCAACGACAAAGTGGAAGTCGACCGGGGTATGGTAGCTTTGGAACGCGGTCCGATTATGTTCTGTCTGGAAGGGAAAGACCAGCCCGACAGCATCGTGTTCAACAAGTTCATTCCGCGTGATGCCAAGATAAAGGCTACTTACGATGCTAACCTGCTGAAAGGGGTAATGGTATTGAGCGGAACTGCTAAGGAACTGGGTAAGGACGGTAGTGTGAAAGATGTACCGTTCCGTGCCATCCCTTATTCTACCTGGGACAACCGCGGGTCTGACCAGATGGAAGTCTGGATTCCGGAGACGAAAGAATATGCTACTCCGACCCCGGAACCGACCATCGCTTCCAAGGCCAAGACATTCTCCATCCAGGCTCCTATTCAGAAAGATGCCCCTGAATCAGCTTCTGTAATCTCATACGCATGGGGCGTGAACGACCAGTGGGAACCGAAACGTTCTTCCGATACTTCCAAACCTTATTTCTACTGGTGGTTGAAAGAAGGAACATTGGAATCTCTGGCCTACGAGTTTGATCAGCCTTACACCGTGTCGAAAGTAGAAGTCTACTGGCTCGACTTTGACCATTACGACGGTGATTTCCGTGTACCGCAGAGCTGGAAACTCTATTACAAGAATGGAAATTCTTGGAAAGAAGTAGAAACTAATGATCAATATGGCGTAGAAAAAGACAAGTACAATGTAGTCAGCTTCAAACCGGTCAAGACTACCGGATTGAAAATTTCCGCACAGCTTCAGAAAGGGGCTTCGGGAGGTATTATAGAATGGAAAGTAGAATAATAATATAATTATTAACCCTTAAATACAAACAAGATGATTACACATTTAAATCGCATGTTGTTTAGTCGTGCATTTGTAAAAGTGTCGGCATGTGTGGCGCTTTCTGCAGGTTGCCTGCCTGTGGCAGCTTATGCGGAATCCAATGGGGCACCGGTGGTAGAGGCTGTGTTACAGCAGAAAGCCATTTCCGGTAAGGTGGTAGATTCAAAAGGTGAAGCCATTATTGGTGCGAATGTAATGGAAAAAGGTACCACGAATGGTACAATCACTGATCTTGATGGTAAGTTCAATTTGAATGTATCGGCGAAAGCGGTACTTCATATCAGTTACATTGGTTATAAATCGCAGGATATTCCTGTGAGCCAATTGAAGAAAGGTGCTGTCATTACGTTGAAGGAAGATACCGAGGTGATGGATGAAGTAGTGGTAATTGGTTACGGTACGCAGCGTAAAGGCGATGTGACCAGTGCGATTGCTTCTGTGAAGGCGGAAGATTTTACGGCAGGTAAGATTACCGATGCAGCCGACTTGGTAAAAGGTAAGATTGCCGGTTTGAGTGTGACCAATTCTTCTGGTGACCCGACAGCCACTTCCAGCATCATGTTGCGTGGTATCACTACCATTAAGGGAAGTGTCACTCCGTTGGTGTTGGTGGATGGAGTAGAAGGTTCCCTTACCACGGTGGCTCCCGAAAACATTGAATCCATCGATGTGTTGAAAGATGCGTCTGCGGCAGCAATTTACGGTACACGAGGTGCGAACGGTGTAATCTTGATTACAACCAAGACGGGAAGACGTGAATCCAAGGCGAGCGTTTCATATTCAGGCTATGTTTCTTTGTCAGACTGGTTTAAGACAGCAGATTTCATGGATACGCACGACGTGATTTATGGGCTGACTCCGTTTGAATACGAAGGTTATGATACAGACTGGCTGGCAGCCGTTACCCGTAAGGCTGGTTTTAAACACAACCATTCTTTGTCTATTGAAGGAGGTTCCAAAAATTCCACTTATTCTGCCAACGTGACTTTCAGCGATGAACAGGGTATCATGCGGAAGAGTGACAACCAGAACCTGAAAATGCAGATGGACTATACTCAATATGCCTTGAATGACATCTTGAAGTTCAACGTCAATATGTTGTATGGCCGTCAGACCTATACGAATAATAATAACTCGTATGTCTATCGTCAGGCCATCATCCGCAACCCGTCTTCACCGATTTATAATGAAGATGGTTCTTACAATGAGAACTTTGACAAGTTGTATTACTACAATCCGGTTGAAATCCAGAACGAGCTGATTGGAGATACAAGAGTCAATTGGGCTCGATTGACCGGAAATATTACCGTAGAACCCATCAAGGGATGGAAAACAAACTTGATGTTGTCTACCAAAGAGAACATAACCCGTGGAGAAACGTATTATTCAAGCAAATATTACGACCAGGCTCAACAGAAAGTGAACGGTTATGCTTCAAAATCTGAAGGAAGTTCTCGGAGCAACAACTTGGAACTTACGTCAAACTATGATTTCTCTATCGGAAAACATCATGTAAATGCATTGGTCGGTTATAGCTACTTGTATACCGTAAACGATGGATTTGGCGCAGGAAACGGTGATTTCCCGACTGAGGCTTATTTGTATAACAACTTAGGGCTGGGTAATTATCTGACAAATGAGAAAGCACCTCACGCTTCAATGAGTTCTTATAAGAATGATAATACATTGGTTGGTTTCTTTGGACGAGTCAGTTATGGTTATGCCGACCGTTATAATTTGATGGTGAGTGTACGTCGTGAAGGTTCTTCTAAGTTTGGTGCCAACAATAAATGGGGTACCTTCCCGTCAGCTTCTGCCGGATGGACGATCAGTAATGAGAAGTTCATGCAGAACACGAAGCATTGGTTGGATAACTTGAAGTTAAGATTTGGTTTTGGTGTGACAGGTGTGATACCGGGTGATTCTTATAAGTCACTGTATTTGTACAATTATGATGCATACGGCGATGTGATGTCACAAGAAGGTGAATGGATAAAGACTTTGGCTATTGTCCAAAATTATAATCCGAATCTGAAGTGGGAAACCACTCGTGAGTTCAACCTTGGTTTGGACTGGAGCGTATTGAGTGGCCGTTTAAGCGGTTCTATCGATGTCTATGACAAGAAGACATCTGACTTGCTGTATGACTACGCTGTTCCTGTACCACCTAACTTGTATGGTACAACAACTGCTAACGTAGGTCAGATGCGTAATCGTGGTATTGAAATTATGATTAATGCTATTCCGGTACAGACGAAAGATTTTGAATGGAGTACGACATTGACACTTTCACATAATAGCAACAAACTGTTAAGTCTTTCTAATGACTTGTATGAGACGGATAACTTCCAAGAATTGTATGGAGGTTTGGGTGAACCAATCAGTACCCCTACTCACTGTATGGAAGTAGGGCATCGTCTGGGCGATTTCTGGGGCTTGAAGTCCGTGGGAGTAGATAAAGACGGATTTGTCTTGGTAGAAGTAAAAGATGATAATGGAAACTGGACGGTGAAACCTTTCAATACCAATTTGAATGTGGAAAGTAACCGTCAGCGTTTGGGTAACGGTCTGCCGAAGGTCTATGCCGGATGGAACCATACCTTCCGTTACAAAGGTTTTGATTTGAGCTTGCAGTTCACCGGACAGTTTGGTTATCAGATTTTGAATGCACAGCGTTGTTTCTACGAAAACAATTCCATTGCCTACAACCGTTTGAAATCTGCCGCCAACTATTATCCGGCAATCAATACGGACATGACTCCTGTAATTGACGAAGCTACGGGTGAACAGAAGATGGTTCGTCTTTCAAATTCCATGTCACAGGGTTATTGGAGTGACCATATTGAAAATGGTGATTTCGTAAAACTGTCAAGTGCAACTATTGGCTATACAGTGCCGTTGAAAGGAAATCTCCGGAAATATATTAATAATTTACGAGTTTATGTATCAGGCCAGAACCTGTTCTGTATTACGGGATATTCAGGTCTTGACCCGGAAGTGGACAATGCCTTTATGACACCAGGTGTTGATTATCAGGATAAATATCCGACCACTCGTTCATTTACTTTTGGCTTGAATGTTAACTTTTAATTGATGTAGATTTATGAAAAACTTGAGATTCAAACATATATTGGTAGGATTGGCTGCAAGTTCTTGTTTGACATTTGGTTCATGTACAGATTTGTCAGAGAATTTATATGATTCGTTGAACGAGAGTAACTTGGACTTTACCAGTGAAAATGATGTGAATGCATTGATGGGGCAAGCTTTTGCACAATTCCGCTACATTTATTGGGCATGGAATGGCTATTTTGACTTGCAGGAAGAATGTAGTGATACATACATGACCCCGAAACGAATTGGCATTGGCTGGGGTGACCTGTATGTGAATATGCATAAACATGATTGGGATTATAACTTGGGCCACATTGATGGTTTCTGGAACTATGCGTATAAATGCATCGGATATTGTAACCAGTGTCTGGATGTCCTGCCGGAAGCAAATGCTGCGGATAGAGCCCAATTGCGTTTCCTTCGTGCTACCGTATATTATATGTTGATGGATGCATTCCGCAATGTGCCATTGGAGACAACAAGAAATGTCCCTGATGGGCATCTTCCGGCTCAAAGTTCGGCACAGGATATTTTTGATTTCTGTGTGACTGAGCTTTCAGAAATCAAAGATGATTTAGGTACAGAGCACGTGTTTGGCTATGCCAACCGTTATGCGGCTTGTATGACATTGGCCAAATTGTACCTGAACCACAATGCTTATTTTGGGGGTGATGATAACTCTTGGTATGAGAAAGCTTATACAGAAGTAAATGAGGTGATTAACGATGGAGGTTATTCGTTGGCCGAAAATTATCTGGATAACTTTAAACATGACATTGATTCTTCTCCAGAGGTGATATTTGCCATTCCTTTGGATATTACGCATGCCTCTCATAATTATCTGTCCAGTAAGTGTCTGCCGCAATCAGGTTTGGCTGCGTATGGTTGTACCGGTGCGGCTCAGAATGGTAGCTGCGCTGTGCCCCAGTTCATTGATACTTATGATGCTGAGGATAAACGTCTGACTGATACCTGGGCTGGTGGCATTCAGAAAAATGCGGTGAAGAACTCTGATGGAACTTATACTCCGCAGGCTGGTGATCCTATTACGTTTAGTGCGGATGACTGGTCGGGTACTGGATATTTGAATTATAATAAGGATGTACATTCTATTGACAATCCGGGTGCTTACCAGCAGGAAGGTTACCGTTTTGTCAAGAGTGAAATCTGTTCAGGTACCGACGGTACGTATGGAAACGATGTGGCATTCTATCGTTTGGCCGATGCGATGTTCATCAAGGCCGAATGTCTGCTGAGATTGGGCGGATACAACGGTGAAACAGAGCAGACAGCTGCCGATTTGATAACGGAAGTTCGTAAACGTTCTTTCGACTCTGTGGCAAAAGCCACTCGTACTGTAGCACAGCTGAAAGGTGGAAGTGTGTATGATTACGGTCACCGTGAATATACTTGCGAAGGTTTCGCAAACTGGGACAGAGCTTCTTATGTATCTACACAGGAAGGCGGTAGTGATATTATTCTCGGTGGTTTGCTAGATGATCTTGGCTGGGAATTTGTAGGTGAACACCATCGTCGTCAGGATTTGATTCGTTTCAAGATGCAAGATGGACGGAATGTATTTAATGGAAAATCTTGGTTCTGCAAGGATGCAACTACTGAAACCAAATGGAATTATTTCCCTCTTCCTAAATCAGCTTTGGATGCGAATATTAGTTTGAAACAAAATGAAGGTTATTCTGGTAATTGATTAAGATTATGAAAAAACATTTATTATATGCGGCATTATTGGGTGGTTTGTGTTCTTTGGGAGTTACAAGCTGCGGGGATAATGAAGATGTTTCGAGAGAGCATGTGCTTACCGATGCTGAAATCGCAGAAATGGCGCGTCAGGATTCCATCGAAGAAGCGCAAAGAAATCAGATTAATGCAGATTTGATTTTGGAATATACAGCAGATATCACGTTGAGTACCGTAGCGTATGATGGGGCTCAGGTTACGGTGGAGACAGATAAAATAGCTGAGTTGTTTGGAATCTCAGAAGAAGACCTGTTGGCAGGTATCGCCTTGGAATCTGGAGCACCTGAGATTACAGGCTTTGCCATTGAAGGTTCTACTCATGCCGATAATATGACGGCTTCAAATAGTAACTCCACTTGGGGACATTGGTTTGACGCCAAAGGAGATGTTGTCGCATGGGGAACTTCTGCCATGGTTTGTTGTGAGTTCAATACGGAAGATAAGTTCTTTAATGTAATGCAGTATCCGGGTCATCTGACCGATGGACAGACTGTAAAGGTGATTGAAGGATTGAAGTATGGTGAAAAACGTGTGGCAGTGGTTATTACGGTAAATGCACATGGAGCGGCAGCCATTACGGCACCGGTGGTTTCTACTCAGAAACTCAGTATTGACGTGAATCCGGCAAGTACATACGATTTGAACAATGTAGAGTTTAATGCCGATCAGGTAAAAGCCGATTTGGGTATCTCATCAATGGATGACGTAGAGAAGTTTGTGGCTGTGAAATCTGATGGAAGCTATGCACAGGAATCAGATGCCGGAACAAATGGTTTCTGGTTCGACGTGGATGGATATGCCAGCGGATATTCTGACAACTCTCGTATCTATACATCCTATGGAGGTGATGAATGGGTTGAAAATGAAATCGGTATCGGTCAATATCCGGGCAAGACGGCTGTGGGAGATTCATATACATTCAACTATGGATTCCTGGCCAACAATAAGATTGTAATGATGGAAATCACGGTCAATGTGGTAGCTTACAATGATCCGGAAACCGCTCCGGAAGGAACACCGGAAGAAAAGACCATCGATGTGACACTGACCAAGAATTATACCACTGATTATGCGAATGTGCAATATGATATTCGGGATGTGCTTCGTCAAGCCTTTAAGATGACGACTTACCAGATTCACAGTGCACGTGTTTCAAAAGAATTGAAAATCTATTGCAAGGAGGAATCTTCTGAAGATCCTGAATATACTGCAGATGTTCCGGGATATTGGTTGGGAGAAGATGGTTCAGCCGTCAAGTTTGCCGAAGGTATTGGCTGGGTAAGCTTGGGAACCAGCGAAACAGAATTGTACCTGTATGGAGGTAACCATCCTGAAAATGTATCACCTACAGCAGGAGCTACCGTGAAGACTACTTACATCATTACTTGTAACGGTGGAAAAGTGACGGTGAACCTGACATTGCAGATTGATCCTCAGGTGGAAGAGTGAGAATAGTTGATTAATTAATAAAAAAGGGGAAGATGTGTTTGATTGTTTATGGTTAAGCACATCTTTCTTTTTTAATAAACAGTTTTATGAAAAGCACATTGAGATGGATAGGCTTATGCTTGCTCTCATTTTTATGGGTGGTTTCGCTGAATAGCTGTAAAGAAGAGGAGCAAGTGCAAGGCGAAGAGATAAAAATAGATGAAACTTCATCGCAACTGACATTGGAAGCGGAAGATACTTCTGCCTCTGTGAAGTTTACCGCCGTATCGTCGTGGAAAGCATCGTTGAAAGAGGATTCGGCAGCTGATTGGATTACACTCTCGGAAACCAGTGGAGTAGGAGGAGCCATCACGTTGAACCTGACGTTCTCCATCAATGAAAATGAGGCGGCGAGAACGGCCACTTTGGTGCTTTCTTGTGGAAGTACCGTGAAAGAAATTGGCATCACGCAGGGAGGAGGTTCTTTGCAGGTGATGGACGAGTCGGAGGTGGAAGATTTCGACAAATACTACAAGCCGGCAGAGTTTGAAGGTATGGACATGTTGCGCAGCGATGCCAAATGGTCGTGGTTCCGTTCCAAACAGAGCGAACATTTCTTCGTGTTCTGGGAAGCCGGATTTGGAGATGACCCGAATGCGGAAACGGTACCTGCCAATTTGCGGGTAGACATCGATGACCTTTTGAAAAAGGCCGAGCAGTTCTATAAGACTAATATCGAAAAGCTGAAGTTTGCGGAAACCGGACAGGGCAAATCATTCCTGGACCGCTACAAGATGGAAATCTATCTGTTGTATCAGGAAGAATGGCTCGCTACGGGTTCCGGGTACGACAATACCATTGGGGCTTTGTGGGTAAATCCAAGTACGTGTCAGCCTGTGGGGTCTACCATTGCGCATGAAATCGGGCATAGCTTCCAGTACCAGGTGTATTGTGATAAATTGTGTCAGGGAGGAAATGACGATTTCAAGTCGGGTTTCCGTTACGGATATGAAGGAAGTAACGGCGGAAACGGTTTCTGGGAGCAGTGTGCCCAATGGCAGTCTTTCCAGGATTATCCGGAAGAGATGTTCACCTCTTACTATTTTGATGTGTGGTTGAAGAATAATCACCGTCATTTTGAAAACGAATGGATGCGTTATGCCAGCTACTGGTTACAGTCTTATTGGGTGATGAAACATGGCATTGAGACGATTGGTCGCATCTGGAGAGAGTCTGTGTATCCGGAGGATGCCATCTCGGCTTATACACGGTTGTATTGCAACAACGATTGGAACAAGACGAAAGAAGAGCTGTATGATTATGTCAGCCGGATGGCTACTTTCGACATCGATGGGGTACGTGAATATTCCGATGGGTATCTCGGACGGTATCACACCACATTTTATACAAGTGGAGACTATTATCAAGTGGCGTATGCCAATTGTCCGGAAGCTACCGGTTTCAATGTGATTCCTTTGAACCTGCCGGAAGCCGGCAATACGGTGGTGACAGCCGATTTCGTAGGACTGGAACCTGGTGCCGCATTGGCAGCGGGTGATCCGGGTGAGTACATGGAATCGGAGGCTGTGAAGGGTACAACCACGAAATACAATACGGCAGGAAGTGCCGGAAATATGGGCTGGATGTATGGTTTCGTGGCATTGAAACAGGATGGAAGCCGGGAATACGGTGAAGCACATTCGGACAAGAACGGGAAAGTTTCCTTTAATGTACCGGCTGGCACGCAGAGTTTGTATTTCATTGTACAGGCAGCTCCGCAGGCCTATACGGTTCATCCGTGGGATGAAAAGGAATTGACCGACCAACAGTTCCCGTATAAAGTGAAGTTCGAGCATACGGATTTGTTGGGAAACGTGACGATTGACCCGGATGCAGCGCCCCAGAACCTGACACTGACGTACGACGTTTCTTTTGCAGCGAGTGCGACAGATTATAATGGGACTTCTGTCAATATTTCTGAACTGGGAGACCTCACGAAAGTAGCACAGGCACTGACCATGCAGCCTTCACAGCTGACATCGCAGATGTTGTCTGCAAAAGCGGAGCCTCAAGAGGGAAAAATCGCCTTTGCCGCAGTAAAGGCAGACGGCAGTCTGGACTACAATACGACAGCCAACGGATATGGCTTCTGGTTTGACAGCCTGGGTAATTCCATTGGATGGGGTAGTGACAATGACAGTAAGGTGTATGTGGAATACGATGCGGAGAACTTTATTTTCTCCATCGGACAATATCCGGGAAAATCGGCCTCCGGTGATACTTATACGGTGAAGGAAGCCTTGGTTTATACCGAAGGAGGGAAACCGTATCGGATAACTTTTGTCTTTAATATTCATATCAAATGAACAAACGATTTATAGGAGCATTTCTTTTAGCGGCAGTGTGTACTGCCGCTTTTTCTCAATCGGTGTGTCCCGTTGATTTGTGCAATAACAAACTGAGGGGCAAGGAAATTTACATTCCCAAAGATTTGCAGGGCATGGACCTTCATAACCCGGACTCCAAATGGAGTTATCAGCGGATGTGCTGCACGGACAATGTGGCGGTGTTCTGGGAGAAAGAATTCGGCAATGATCTGGCAAATCCTCCTCAGCTGGAAGGACACGACATGCACGTGGACTTGAATAACCTGACGGACAAGCTGGAATATTTTTATACGTTTTTTCGGGACTCCTTGCTATTTACCAAGCCGGGGTCGAAGAGCGACCGCTACCGGATGATGGTTATGATTAACTATTCGCTTGAGGGAACAGCTTATGGCGGGGATTATGACCAGCAAATTGGAGCTTTGTGGGTGGCTCCTAACCGTATCCAGGATGAAAAGCTGAACTGTGTGGCACACGAACTGGGCCATAGTTTCCAGTCGCAGATTTCATGTGACGGGGAAGGAGAGGCTTGGGGCGGTTCCGGTTTCTTCGAGATGGCTTCACAATGGATGTTGTGGCAGGTCAATCCGGATTGGCAGACCGATGAAAAATATCACTGGGATGCATTCAAGAAACTGACGCACAAGGCTTATCTGCACTTGGAGAATATCTATCACTCTCCGTACATTTTGGAGTATTGGGGAATGAAACGGGGCCGTCCCATCATTGCCGAACTTTTCCGGCAGGGAAAGAAGGGGGAAGACCCGGTGATGACGTATAAACGGCTGACGGGGCTGTCACAGGAGGCTTTTTGTGACGAGATGTTCGATGCCAGCCGCCATTTGGTGAACCTGGATTTTGAACGGGTGTGGAAGAATACGCGGCCTTATGCTAATCAGTATGATTGTAAGCTGACGAAGCAGGCTGATGGCTGGTATCAGGTGCCTGCGGAGGTTTGTCCGGAAAACTACGGCTTCAATGTCATCCCGTTGGTGGTACCGGAACCGGGAACGAAGGTAACCTTACAATTTGAGGGATTGAAAGGTCCGCAGGACGGTTATGTATCGGTTCATCCGGAAAAAGCAGGTTGGCGGTATGGTTTTGTAGCTGTAAAGGCGGACGGAAAAAGTCTGTATGGCGAAATGAGTGCCAAGCAGAAAGGAAAACTGACTTTTAAAGTGCCTGAAAACGAGAAGTTAGTATATTTGTGGTTGGTAGTGATGGGGGCCCCGGAGGAGCATTGGATGAATCCCTTACCGGAAAGCGGAGAGAAAGATGCACAATGGCCTTATCGCATCAAACTGAAAGGAACGGATTTAAAGAACTAAAAGGATAAAACTATGTTTGCAAAAGAAACGTATGTCGCCCGCAGGCGGCAATTGATGAAGAGTGTGGGCTCAGGTCTGCTCCTCTTTTTAGGGAACGACGAGTGCGGAATGAATTATGAGGACAACACGTACGATTATCGGCAGGATTCTTCCTTCCTGTATTTCTGGGGATTGTCGTATGCCGGACTGGCTGCGGTAATTGACATTGATGAGGGACGTGAAATCATTTTTGGTGACGAACTGACCATCGACCATATTGTGTGGATGGGCACGCAGCCTACCTTGCACGAGAAAGCACAGCGGGTAGGGGTAACGGAAACACGTCCGTTGGCAGAACTGAAGATATACGTGCAGAAAGTGGTGGCACAAAAGCGGATGGTGCATTATTTGCCGCCTTACCGTGCCGAGCATCGGTTGAAACTGATGGATTTGCTGGGCGTGAAGCCGGGAGTGGAGATGCCTTCTGTACCTTTTATCAAAGGAATTGTTGACTTGCGGAATTACAAGACGGAAGAAGAAATTGCGGAGATTGAACGGGCTTGCAATGTGACGGCAGAAATGCACCTGGAAGCCATGCGGGTGTTGCGCATCGGCATGAAAGAGTATGAAGCGGCTGCGGCTTTGGAGGCAGTGGCACGGGCACACGGGTGCCGTTTGTCTTTCCCGACTATTACCACAGTGTGCGGACAGACGCTTCACAACCATTATTACGGCCATACGGTGAAGGAAGGTGACATGCTGTTAGTGGATGCCGGAGCAGAAACGGAGATGGGTTATGCCGGAGACATGTCGTCTACTATCTGCGCCGGAAAGAAATTCACCAGCCGCCAGAAGGATGTGTACGACATTCAGGTGGCGGCGCATCGGGCGGCAGTGGAAGCCTTGAAGCCGGGGGGGTATTTCCGGGATGTATACGATTTGGCTTGTCGGGTCATTTGCGAAGGCCTGAAAGGACTGGGCTTGATGAAAGGCAATCCGGCGGATGCCGTGGAACAGGGAGCACATGCTATGTTCTTCCCTTGCGGGCTGGGGCACATGATGGGACTGGATGTACACGACATGGAGAACTTAGGTGAAGTGTGGGTAGGCTATGACGGACATCCTAAGAGTACGCAGTTTGGACGGAAATCATTGCGTCTGGCTCGGAAACTGGAACCGGGATTTGTGCTGACCATTGAACCGGGCATTTATTTCATTCCGGAACTGATTGACTATTGGAAATCGGAACATCGCTTTACGGATTTTATCAATTACGAGAAGCTGGAAAGTTACCGTGACTTTACGGGGTTGCGTAACGAGGAAGATTATCTGATTACGCCCACTGGGGCACGGCGACTGGGCAAGAAGATTCCGTTGACAACTGAAGAAGTGGAGGCCCTGAGATGACGAACGACAACAAGGCGATTGCGTGTGCCTGTGTGGCCGTACTGAGCTGGTCGACGGTAGCCACGGCGTTCAAGATGGCGTTGCGCTACCTGACGCATTTTGAGATGCTGTGGGTGGCCAGTCTGACCTCACTGGTGATATTTACGGTGCTGCTTACCGTACAGCGAAAATGGAGGCTGTTGGGAGGCCTGACCGGGAAGCAATGGCTGTATTATGCCGCATTGGGCTTGCTGAATCCGGTGGCCTACTATCTGGTGTTGTTCAAGGCGTATGAACTGCTTCCGGCGCAGGTGGCACAACCCATCAACTATGCGTGGCCGATTGTACTGCTGATTTTGCTGGCGCTGTTTGCCGGACAACCCATTCCGAAGAAGAAGTACATCGGTATGTTTGTGTCGCTGGCTGGAGTAGCGTTGATTTCCATCGGTACCGGATTTGAAGGGGAAATGGTGGTGTCGGCTGAAGGCTTTCTGCTGGCTGCGTTAAGTGCGGTGTTGTGGGCTGCCTATTGGATGTTCAACAACCGGAATAAGGTACAGACAGACGGCAGTGTGGTACTGTTCCTGACTTTCCTGTTTGGTTCGGTGTATTTGTCAATCGGCGCGTTGTGTGTCGGCTTGGACTTGCATTCTCTGACTGGCGTATTGTCGGGCATGTATGTGGGAGGTTTTGAAATGGGTATCCCTTTTATCTTCTTCGGACTGGCCATGCGGAAGACCTCCAATCCGGCGTTGATCAACCAGCTGTGTTACCTGTCTCCTTTCATGTCATTGTTCTTCATTTCCGTTGTGTTAGGTGAACGCATTGTCTT
This sequence comes from Bacteroides mediterraneensis, assembly GCF_016900355.1. GTDB lineage: Bacteria > Bacteroidota > Bacteroidia > Bacteroidales > Bacteroidaceae > Phocaeicola. The sequence continues at coordinate 53,218 of NZ_JACJKA010000018.1, forward strand.
TACCACTTACATCGGATTGGTGATGATTGTGTTAGGCATCGTGTTTAACCAGTATTTTGTGAAGACTAAAAATCAGGCAAAAATCGTCCAGTAGGATGAAAAAATAGTACAAAATCCCTTCTTCTAAGTGTAGGAGAAGGGATTTTGGGATGATATTGTTATCGTTTCAGACTTCCCTGTCAGAAACTTATTGGTTTATCTTTTTTCTTTGTAATCGAAAAAAGTAAATATTCTGTGGGTATGAAAAATACATCGTTTTTAGTGAGTGCCGTTTTATGGCTTTGCGGTTGTCTGTCTGTAATGGCAGCCAGCAATAAAAAATATGTGGTGCAGTCGCCGGATAAACACCTGAAGGTAGAGGTCTCATCCGGTGCAAATGGGTTGACTTATTGTATATATCATAAAGACTCTCTTATTGTTGTAGATAGTAAATTAGGGTTAATTCAAGAAGGAAAAACGTCGGCTCCGGCTGGCGGGGAGAAAGTGATTTCTTCTAAGACGAAAAAGATGATTCAGGACATTGATGCACCTTTTTATCGCTTCAAGTCGTTTCGTGCGATTTGCAATGAAATGGACTTGAAGCTGAAAGGTGGCTACGGAATTTATTTCCGTGTCTACAACGACGGAGTGGCTTATCGCTTTTATACTTCTTCAAAAAAGGATTTGATTATCAAAAACGAAATAGCGGAGTTCCGGTTTGCCGGTGATTATACAGCTTATCTTCCGTATTCTACAAATAAGGAAAAGCCGATGGCGATGGCATTCCAGAATACGTATGAGGTAAAACCGTTGTCGGAAGCACCGCAGGAACTGGCCTTCTTGCCGGTCACGGTGGATTGCAAGCAGGTAAAGGTGACGTTGCTGGAGTCGGACTTGGAGGCGTATCCGGGTATGTTCGTGCAGCCGGATGGGAAGCAGGCCTTAAAAGGGGTGTTTGCTCCTTATCCGAAAAAGACGGACTTTTATCCGTGGCGCAAGCAAGAGTATGTGACGGAAACGGAAGATTACATTGCACATGTAAAAGGTAACCGTACGTATCCGTGGCGTATCTTAGCTATTACGGAAAAGGATACCGATATGCCGGTAAACAACTTGGTGTATGCCTTGGCTTCACCGAACCGTATCGGTGACTGCTCGTGGGTGAAACCGGGAAAGGTGGCTTGGGACTGGTGGAATGACTGGAACCTGAAGGGAGTACCTTTCAAGGCCGGTATCAACATGGATACCTATAAATATTATATTGACTTTGCTTCTCGCAACGGACTGGAATATGTGGTACTGGACGAAGGATGGTACGACCCGAAGAGTGGGGACATGCTGAAGACGATTCCGGAACTGGATTTGCCGGAACTGGTCCGCTATGGAAAGAGCAAGGGCGTGGAACTGGTACTTTGGACGGTATTTAACGTATTGGATTCGCAGTTGGATGAGGCTTGTCGGAAATATTCAGAAATGGGTATCAAGGGATTCAAGGTGGATTTCTTGGACCGGGATGACCAGACGGCAGTAGAGATGATTTATCGTATTGCGGCAAAAGCTGCCGAGTATAAACTGATGTTGGATTACCATGGCATTTACAAACCGACAGGTTTGAACCGTACGTATCCGAACGTGGTGAACTATGAGAGTGTGTTCGGCATGGAGGAAATGAAATGGAGCGAAGTGGAAAAGAACATGCCGCTCTATGACGTGACTTTCCCGTACATTCGCTTGATGGCGGGATACGTAGACTATACGCCGGGAGCGATGCGGAACTTGTCGAAACGTGACTTCCAGCCGATGTATTCTACTCCGGCCAGCATGGGCACACGTTGCCACCAGCTGGCAGCTTATATCGTGCATGATTCTCCGTTCACGATGTTGTGCGATGCACCGACGAATTATCAGAAAGAGCAGGAGTGTGTAGACTTTATCAGTTCGATACCGATGGAGGTGGATTCTACTTTTATTTACTCAGGTAAGCTGGGTGAGTCTATCGTGACGGTTCGTAAAAAGGATATCAATTGGTATATCGGTGGTATGACGAACTGGGATGAGCGGAATATTACCTTGGACTTCTCGTTCTTGGGTAAAGGAGAGAAATACAAATGTACGTTGTTTAAGGACGGTATCAATGCTTCTCGTCAGGCGGAAGATTACGTAAAGCAGACCTGCATCGTAGATGCCAATACAAAACTATCTATCCATCTGGCTTCAGGAGGTGGTTTTGCCTTGAAACTGGAACGCACGTTTGTGGCAGAAGTGAAGCCTTCGGCCGTGCCGGAGGGAAAAGGCATCCCTTCTTTCTATAAGAAATACTTAGCAGTGGACGGTTTGTACATTGTATCCTCAGAACATGTGCGTGATGAGGCGTTGGAAAAAGCTTATGAGATAATTTCACTGATGACGGCAAAGCGTCCGGATATCAAGAAAGAGATGGTGAGCAAAGGTTGTCATGTGATGATAATTGGAGAACATGAAGAGGTGTGCGACTTGCCGGAATATGCCCACATCTGCAACTCACCGGAAAACATCGCTTACTGGAACAAGCGGGCCAGAGGATTTGGCGGAGCACCGGAAGATGCTTTGTCAGCCAGCTGTGGAGAAGAGAATGTGTTGGCTCTCCCGGGTGACCGGTATGTGGGTGAAAACATCCTGATTCATGAGTTTGCGCATTTGTTCCATACGATTGGAATTGTGGGGGTAGAGCCCGATTTCAATGACCGTCTGGAGAAATGTATGCAGCATGCCATTGCCAAGGGGTTGTGGAAAGATACCTATGCGCTTTCCAATAAGGAAGAATATTTTGCAGAGTGTGTACAATCGTTCTTCAACTGCAACCGTTATTCGGAGACTCCCAATAAGGTACATAATTCCATGAACCGTCGTACGAAACTGAAATCGTACGATCCGGAGATGTATCAGTTGCTGAAAGAGTATTTTTATGAAATAGAGATACCTATTTTGAATGAAGTTCACCGATAAAAAATAAGAAAAAGAGAAACACAATGAAAAAGCAAGTTCTGACGGGTTTGTTTTTGGGAATGGCCTTGCAGACGATGTATTCACAGAAAGTAGAATGGAATACACCGGGAGCAGGCAATCCTTTTATCCCCGGTTATTTTGCGGACCCTACCGTAAAGAAGTTTGGAGATACTTATTATGTATATGCTACGACGGATGGAAGCGGGGCCGGCTTTGGCCCTTCACAGGTGTGGTGCAGCAAGGATTTTGAGAACTGGACCATTATGCCGATGAATTGGCCGGACAGCCATTGGATTTGGGCACCGGATGTGATGAAGCATACAGACGGGACTTATCGGATGTTCTATTGCCAGCCGTGTAATGTGTATGAAGGAATGGCTGATACACCGCGTGGCCCGTGGAAGAATGTGCTCGGCGAGAGTGAAGCAGTGCTGGTACCCGACCGGTTTGTAAAAAATGCCATCACACTGGACGGGCAGTCGTTTGTGGATGACGATGGTTCCGTGTATCTGTACTGGGGAACATGGGGCATTTACAAAGGCTTCGGTTGTGGGGCAGGAAAAATGACGCCTGATATGAAAGGTTTTGTGGAGACCAAACTGATTCCTAATACAGAAATCAAAGACTTTTTCGAGGCTCCGTTTGTCATGAAGCGGAATGGGATTTATTATTTCATGTATTCTTCCGATTCTTGTCATGACAGTACCTATCATGTGCAGTACGCTACAAGTACGGTGGGTCCACTCGGCCCTTATACGTATAGAGGTACAGTACTAAAAACCTCGGCTGACGGTACGGTGCATGGTCCGGGTCATCACAGTATTCTGAAGGAAGGCAATGATTATTATATCGTATATCATCGTCATGACAATCCTCATTCCAATCGTGGATTCCATCGTCAGCTTTGCATTGACAAGCTGGAGTTCAATGCCGATGGCTCGATTGTACCGATGGAAGGGACACACAGTGGGGTAGGAGCTTTTGCTAAGAGTGTATTGAAATCGAAGAATCTGGCTTACGGAAAACCGGTTAAGGTTTCTTCTTATTATGACGAGAATTTCTTGCCCGAATATGCGGTGGATGACAATAACGGTACATTGTGGCGTCCGAAAACCATGGGGCAGGAATGGATTGAAATTGATTTGCAGAAGGTGGAAAAGATACGTACCATCTGGACACAGTTTGAATATGGTACTTCGTATTATCAGTACTTGATTGAAACCTCAGTGGATGGCAAACAGTGGGAAGTCTTTGCAGACAAGCGTGACAATTACCTGGCAGGAAGTCCGATGGTGGATTTTGGAGAAACGGATGCACGTTATGTACGGTTGACAACCGCGGGAACACAGAAAAACGGTTTTGCCGGTGCGTTGTGGAACATCAAGGTATTTGGGGAATACGAAACGGCTTCTCCTCAACTGTGGATGGGACTCTCTGGACTGGATTGGAACGGTACGGAATGGAAGAACGACGGCGGCATGCTGGGCGGTGTTTTCCGTCTGAAAACCGGACAAGTTTCCCGCAAGCGTATAGGAGGACAGGAAGCCATCGTCTTGGTGCCGGGTACGCAGCTGGAATTCGAATCTCCGGTAATCAATAAAAAGGAAGCACATACAGCTACGGTTTGGGTCTATGAAAACAACCATTGGACTTCCAAATCGGCAGAAGAGTATGTGCAACGGGGAAAAGTGGTGATTCAGTCCACAGACAAGGAGCTGGTCTTGACAAATTTCCGGTACTATAACTGGAAGCAGGAAGAAGCAGAGAAAGCGTATGACGCGACGGTTGGACTGGTACGTGTGGAGGCTTCCGACCGCATGAAAAAAGGATTGCTGGTATCTATGACAGCTGAAGATTTCGCTGTAGGAGATACAGTACCGTATATTCCGAATAAGGGTGTAGTAGAGGGGTACTTTGAAACACAGAAGGCTCCGGTAGTGGTGGAAGAAGTGCAAGGTAAGAAGGCTTTCCGTTTTGACGGTAATCAGTTCTTCTGTTCCAGCTTTACGTTGCCGGCTACGCTTCGTGACAATGCGCCTTACACTTTGGAGGCATGGGTGCTGAATCCGGACTTGGCTGAAAATGAATGTGTGGCCGATTTTACCAGTTCGCATGACGAGTTGGAGAAAATCATGCTGGTGAACGGAACAGAACCTCGTTGTGGTATGCTGAACCATTATGGCTGGTATGAAGATGTAGGCTATAAGGATGCCAAAAATTTGGCTGGAAAGTGGCAACATATTTATGTGGTTTTCGACGGTAGAATAGAAAAAGTATACATAAATGACCAATTAATCAGTTCGAAAGACATTCAATTGCTGATAAAACCAATACAATTTGTAACTTTGGGGCAGAATGCGGAAGGCAACTGGCCGTTCAGTGGCTATGTACATGCGATTAAGATTTGGGATGAAGCTCTTCCGCTGAACAATAAATGAAGAAAATAACCAATAAATAAAAAAGAAACCATGAAAAAACTAGTGATTTCGGCTCTGCTTTTTTACTTGATTGGAAGCGGGGCATACGCACAGAAGAAAACGCCGGCCCACGGTTATCCGATTGATCCGGTTCCGTTTACTTCCGTGAAGCTGACGGATTCTTTCTGGGGACAACGCTTGAAAGCGAGTCGAGAAGTGACGATTCCGCTGGCATTCAGTAAGTGTGAAGAAACTGGACGTTATAAGAATTTTGAAATGGCGGCTCACCCGAGTGAGAACAACAAGGTAACGGGATATTCGTTCGATGATACCGATGTATACAAGACTATTGAAGGAGCAAGTTATCTGCTTCAGACGTATCCGGATGAGAAGTTAAAGAAATATATCGATAGTGTACTGGTCATTGTAGCTGCGGCACAGGAGCCCGACGGTTATCTGTATACGGCACGTACCATGAATCCCAAGCATCCGCACGAATGGGCGGGTAGCAAACGCTGGGAGAAGGTAGAGGAACTTAGTCATGAGTTCTATAACTTGGGACACATGATTGAAGGAGCCATTGCTCATTATCAGGCTACGGGACAGCGGAACTTCCTGGATATTGCAATCCGTTATGCGGATTGTGTGTGCCGGGAAATCGGTGACAAGCCGGGACAGCAAGTACGTGTACCGGGTCATCAGATTGCAGAAATGGCATTGGCTAAATTGTATCTGGTAACAGGTGACCAGAAATACCTGGATGAGGCCAAGTTCTTCTTGGACAAGCGTGGCTATACTTCCCGCCGGGACGAATACAGCCAGGCACACAAACCGGTCATTGAACAGGATGAGGCGGTAGGTCATGCCGTACGTGCGGCTTACATGTATTCCGGTATGGCCGATGTGGCTGCCTTGACAGGAGATACAGCGTATGTGCATGCCATCGACCGAATTTGGGAGAACATTGTCTCCAAGAAACTGTATATTACCGGTGGTATTGGTGCTACAAGCAATGGGGAAGCTTTCGGAAAGAATTATGAACTTCCCAACATGTCGGCATATTGTGAGACTTGTGCGGCTATCGGAAATGTGTATATGAACTACCGCTTGTTCCTGTTGCACGGGGATTCTAAGTATTACGATGTACTGGAACGTACGTTGTACAACGGATTGATTTCGGGCGTATCATTGGACGGAGGTGCTTTCTTCTATCCGAACCCATTGGAATCCATGGGACAGCATCAGCGCCAGCCATGGTTTGGTTGTGCTTGCTGCCCGTCTAACATCTGCCGTTTCATTCCGTCTGTACCGGGTTATGTGTATGCAGTGAAAGACAAGGATGTGTATGTGAACCTGTTTATCGCCAACAATGCCACGCTGAAAGTAAATGGCAAGAAGGTGACCTTGTCACAGACCACTTCTTATCCTTGGAACGGAGATATCACGTTGGCCGTAGACCGCAATTCAGCCGGACAGTTTGCCATGAAGATCCGTATTCCGGGATGGGTACGTAACCAGGTGGTTCCAAGTGACCTGTATACTTATACAGACGGCAGTCGTCCGAAATACAGTGTAAAGGTGAACGGACAAGAGGTGAAATCGGATTTGGAGAAAGGATATCTGACTATCGACCGGAAATGGAAGAAGGGAGATAAGATAGAAATCCATTTTGATATGAACGTACGTACGGTAAGAGCCAACGGTAAAGTGGAAGCTGACCGTGGACGGGTGTCTGTAGAACGTGGTCCGATTGTCTATTGTGCAGAATGGCCAGACAATGATTTCGATGTGCTGAGTATCTTGATGAACCGCACGCCGAAGTTCGAAGTGGTAGAAAAACCGGATTTGCTGTATGGTATCAATGAAATCAAGACACAGGCCCAGACCTTGGAATACGATGAGTCGGGTCGTCTGGTGGCTAAAGATCATACCCTGACAATGATTCCGTATTATGCATGGGCACATCGTGGAGCCGGTAACATGGCAGTATGGTTGCCGAATGAAGTGAGTGCCACTCGTCCGGTAGCGATTCCTACCCTGGCTTCCAAGAGTAAGATAGATGCATCCCATAAAGTGACTTCTTTGTCTGCCATCACCGACGGGCTGGTACCGAAAGATGAGAACGACCGTACCATTCCTTATTATCACTGGTGGCCGAAAGAAGGTACTACAGAATGGATTTCCTACGAATTCCCGGAAGAAATGGAAGTATCCAGCTCTACGGTTTACTGGTTTGACGATGCACCATGGGGTGGTTGCCGTGTGCCGAAATCTTGGAAGATTTATTACAAGGATGCTTCCGGTAACTGGACTCCGGTACAGAATATTTCGGAATATGGCGTGAAGAAAGGCAATCCGAACACGGTAGAGTTTGAACCGGTAAAGACTAAAGCGGTGAAACTGGAAGTCGTTCAGCCGGATAAGAACTCTTCAGGCTTGTATGAATGGGAAGTGAAATAACCATGATAATTTATAGATAATAATGCAATCAGATTCGGGGCTTTGGATATTCTTGGACGCGAGAAAGAATATCTGAAGTCCCGATTTTTAAAATAAAACACAATGAGAAACAATTTATGGAAATCGGGACTTTTGTCCATCATGCTGGGAAGTGCATCTTGTATGCCGCTTCTTGCACAAGGTACGGTCGATGATTACAACCGGGCTTATGCACTGAGAGAGAAATACAGTATGAAGCAGGTGCTTTATGCTGGAGTAGTACCCCATTGGGTAGAACATACTTCTTCCTTCTGGTATGTGCGTCAGACTGAAAAAGGAAACGAATATGTGAAGGTGGATGCGGCATCGGCCAAGCGTACAGCGTTGTTTAACCAGCAGAAAATGGCAAGTGCTTTGTCTGAAAAGTCGGGCCGTAAGGTAGATGCCTATCATCTTCCGCTTCAGAATTGCTGGTTGAATACTTCACTTGATACCTTGCGTTTCCAACTGGATGGAAAATTCTGGGCTTATAGCATTAAGCACAATCGGTTGTTGGATGAGGGTGCGATTCCTCCCCGTGGCAAAGAACGCCATTGGATGGAAGTGGACGATGAGAAAGACGGAGGTCCGGTAACTTCTCCCGATGGGAAATGGGTGGCTTTCATCAAGAACGACAATGTATATGCGCGTGAAGTAGCTACAGGCAAAGAGAAGCAACTGAGCCAGGATGGTACGTTAAGCAATTATTACTCTTCTTACATCCAGTGGTCGCCCGACTCCAAGTCGGTGGTTTCTTGCCGGATTCGTCCGGTAGAAAAACGCTATGTCTATTATGTGGAATCTTCTCCGGCCGACCAGTCACAGCCGAAGTTGCACAAGCAGGAGTACGCCAAACCGGGTGATGAGCTGCGCTTCAAGGTGCCTTGTATCTTTGAAGTGGAATCCGGTCGTCGGTTGATTCCTTCTACTGAACTGTTCAGCCATCAATATGAATTGTCGGCTCCGATGTGGAACGCAGACAGCAAAGGCATTACCTTTGAATACAACGAACGCGGACACAAGGTATATCGGGTGTTAGAAATGTCGGCAGTCGATGGAAAAGTCCGTACATTGATTGAAGAGAAAGAGGAAAAATATGTGAACTATCCGCGCATTTACCGTAATTACCTGAGCGATGGCAAGCGGATTATTTGGTCAAGCGAACGGGACAACTACAATCACTTGTATATGTACGACCGGGCTACCGGAAAACCGTTGAACCAGATTACCAAAGGCGAATGGTATGTGCGTGGCGTTCAGTATGTGGATGAGGCCAATGGGGTGATTTATTTTTCTGCCAATGGCATGAACAAGAACGAAGACCCTTATCTGATTCATTATTATAAAATTAACTTCGACGGCAGCAACTTAGTGGAACTGACGCCGGAAGAAGGTATGCATCAGTGCTGGTATTCACCCGATCACAAATATCTGGTGGATGTGTATAGTAAGGTAGACCAGGCACCTGTTACCGTATTGCGTGAGGCAAAGGATGGAAAGATTCGCATGCAATTGGAAAAAGCAGATATCTCTGCGTTGTTGGCTAACGGATGGAAGGCTCCCGAAGTGTTTACTGCCAAAGGTCGTGACGGAAAAACGGATATGTGGGGCATCATTTATCGCCCGTCTAACTTTGATCCGTCAAAGAAGTATCCGGTCATTGAATATATCTATTCCGGTCCGGGCGACCAGTATGTGCCGAAAACCTTCTCTTCTTATAACTGGTGGATGACCTCCTTGGCAGAATTAGGGTTCATCGTGGTGCAGGTAGACGGTATGACCACCTCTTTCCGCTCCAAAGAGTTTGAGGAAGTGTGCTACAAGAACTTGAAGGATGCTGGACTGCCCGACCATATTGCGTGGATTAAGGCGGCCGCACAGAAATATCCTTACATGGACATTGATCGTGTAGGTATCTTCGGCTGTTCTGCCGGCGGACAGGAATCTACAGGTGCCGTACTCTTCCACCCTGAATTTTATAAAGCAGCTTATTCAGCTTGTGGCTGCCACGACAACCGCATGGATAAAATCTGGTGGAATGAGCTCTGGATGGGGTATCCGGTGGACGAATCTTACAGCGCTTGTTCCAATGTGGACAATGCTTACCGTCTTTCTCGTCCGCTGATGCTGGTAGTCGGTGAATTGGATGACAACGTAGACCCGTCTTCTACCATGCAGGTGGTCAATGCGCTGGAAAAAGCCAACAAGGATTTTGAATTGGTAGTCATTCCAGGAGCTCACCATACTATGGGAGAAGATTTCGGTGAACACAAACGGTATGATTTCTTTGTTCGTAATCTGATGGGAGTTACTCCTCCGTCTTGGGATAAAGTCAAAACCGGAAAATAATTTATTCGGCTTTCCGGATAACAACGTGGGTCACTCATTTTTGGGCGACCCATTTTGCTATGTCTTCTATTACTTTTTCAGATAACCGTGCAGGATGATTGTATTCCATTGGGGTCGATTTTCCGATACCCTCCATGAAACAGTGGTTTAACGTAGGGTAGGACTGGAAGGTGGCGTTCGTTTTGCCGAACATTCCTAACTTCCACATGGAAAAATCCTGCATGGTCACTTGGTAGTCACGCTCTCCTTGTAAGAAGAGCATGGGAATAGACAAGGAATAGGCCGTCATGACAGGAGCATACTTGTCCAAGTAGTTCCAATAGGCTTGCGGAGCAGAGGCTTTCACTTGTTGGAATTGCTGGGCGAGGAGTGCCTCGTCTGTATTTCCGTTCAAGGAAGCCAGGTAACGCAGTTGCTCTTTGAGGATGTCATCCTGTGGACGGGAAGGAGCGGCCAGCAGAATGAGGCCGTTGACCGACGGGCAGCGTGTAGCGATGAGTGGAGCCAGCAATCCTCCTAAACTGTGTCCGGCTACGAAAACTTTCTGTTTATCTACAAAAGGCAGGGAGGCTGCTAATTGACAGGCTGATACCGCATCTTCTATTACTTCTTCTTCGGGGGTGATATCTTTTCCTTCCGGGACGGAGGCTTTTCCATATACATACGTACGTTTGTCATAGCGGAGTACAGCTATACCTTGAGCGGCCAGTCCCCAGGCAATGTCCCGGTAAATCTTGTTGGGACCGATGCTCCCGTCTCGGTCTTGTGGCCCGGAACCATGCACCAAGATGACAATCGGAAGGTGGGTCTTTCCTTTCGGACGGGTAAGGGTACCGGGGAGTTTGTAATTTCCGGTAACTACCTCAACGGGTGATTCTTCCAAGTGCATGCTGTCGAACGGGACGATCAACGGTTTTTCTTTCGGAGGAACCGGCAGCAACCGGAGCCCGCTCACTTTGTGCTCAGTGTTGAAGGCCACCAGAAAACGTAGCGATGCGCGTTGGAATTTCAAATCGGTATAGTAGACCACTGTACCGTCGATGGCGTCCTGTTTCCATTCTTTCTCCTTTTCCAATGGGCCAAGTTGTTGCTCTACTTGTGCCCACATGTCTTTTAACTGCGACAAGGGAACGGCCTGCTGCATCTTTGCATCGAAACAGGCATAGATACTGTCGCTTTGAGCGTTTTTCATCCAATGCAGAATGTTTGCGGCTCGTTGCAGGTTGGTTTGCTGGGCGTGGAGGTGGAGGTGGAGAGATAGTAACACTATACAAATTAGGATTGATAGAATCTTTTTCATGATAAGGTTTATATTTTCAAACAAAGATAGCAGATATGTGTTAGGAGACTTCTTCTAAAATGTTATATATATTGAAAACAGGAAGGAAATAAGTTGATTTTATATCGCATATTCATTAAAATAATTAATTTCTCTATTTTATTTTTACAAATATTAATTAACTGTTTGTTTGATAATAAAGAAATGATATATATTTGCGGCGCAAAAACGAATAGATAGAACTATATTGTAGACTTAAAGAGCTATTCTTTCTATAAACTTAAATTATAAAACTAAACTTTTCGGATGAATTGTAAAGGTGGATTATAGGCCTTGCTATGCATCTGAATTTGAGACTTTAACTTATTAAACTTAAATCTATGACTAAAGAGCATTTAAAATCATTAAGTGCATTTTTGCTTTTGTCGGGTCTTCCTTGCGGGCTTATGCAAGCTATGCCTGATGTAGAGGCTGTGAAGTTGCAGGTAGTACAACAACAGACTACCTGTGCGGGTTTTGTAACAAATCGTGATGGAGAATCGATTATTGGAGCCTCTGTCGTGGTAAAAGGTACGACGAATGGTACTATCACGGGGCTTGACGGAGAATTTAACATTCCGAATGTGAAAAAAGGTGATATTATTACCGTTTCATATGTCGGTTATGCGACCCAGGAAATTGTGTGGGATGGCAATCCGTTAAAGGTAGTCCTAAAAGAGGATACAGAGACTTTAGAGGAGGTTGTAGTTGTGGGTTATGCTACAGTAAAGAAGGCCAATCTGACAGGAGCTGTTTCTGCTGTGGACGATAAAGTCTTGGCTAATCGTCCGATTGTAAACTTAGGACAAGGACTTCAAGGTACAATTCCCAACCTGAATGTAACGACGAGTGGGAAGCCGGGAGTCGGTTCTTCATTTAATGTGCGTGGTGAAACGTCTATTAATGGAGGTTCACCGTTGGTTTTGGTGGATGGAGTAGAAATGGACCCTAACTTGATCAACCCACAGGATGTAGCGAGTGTTTCAGTTTTAAAGGATGCAGCTTCAGCTTCGATTTATGGTGCACGTGCCGCGTATGGCGTTATTTTGATAACAACCAAAAGTGGTCGTAAGAATATGCCTACTCGTGTCTCTTTCGATGCTTCTGTTTCGTTTAATAGTCCTACAACTCGTCCCCGTTACATGAATTCGATGGAATATATGACTTGGATGAATGCAGCTGGACAGACCACCAATGGACGTAACATCTTCAGCCAGGAGGAGATGGAACACATAGAGGCGTACTATAATGATCCGGTAAACAATTCTCCAGTGTTTGTGGCTACAGATCCGAATAGTTGGCAATATGCGAATTCTCAGGCTGGGAAATATGCTTATTGTGGGAATACGGACTGGATGAAAGAAATGTACAAGAAAAGCTATCCGGTACAAAAGTATAATGTCAATGTCAATGGAGGTAGTGATAAGGCTACATATTATACTTCAGTAGGATATACTGATCAGGGATCGCTTTTGCGGTATGGCAATGAAAGTTTCCGTAAATTCAATATGGTAAATAATATCAATTATGATATTAATGATTGGCTTCATGTTTCAATGAAAACGAGCTTTATCCGTACGGAACTGGATGGTATTGTGCAGGATAGGGCGCATGGAGAGAACTGGATTGGCAATGATACACAGCCCTTGATGCCGGTAAAGCATCCGGATGGAAACTGGTCAGGACAGGGTAATTATACGAACTTTGCAGCAATATTGACCGATGGGGGTGCACGTAAAACAACAAAGAATGATTTCTGGAATACATTAGCCTTAAAACTGACTCCGCTCAAGGGTTTGACACTTAATATGGATTATACATTTAATTATTATGCGGAGCATATCAAAAATCATCTACAGTCATTTGATGAGTATGGTATAGATGGTAAGTTTCTGCAAACTTTCCAATGGACAAACCCCAATTACGCGTATGAGCATCAGCAAAATGATACCTATAATGCATTTAATCTGTTTGGAGACTATGAAAAGACCTTTGGCAAGCATTATTTTAAGGTGATGTTGGGCTTTAATCAGGAAACCAAACATACACGGGCATTTTATGCACAGCGTGAAAATCTCATATCTAATGAGCTTCCTTCAATGGATGCTGCTACGGGAGAAAAATATGTGGGAAATTCGGATGACAGTTGGGCTACAAGAAGTGGCTTCTTCCGGGTGAATTATAGCTTTGCAGACCGTTATCTGTTGGAGTTGAACGGCCGGTACGACTTGTCTTCTAAATTTCCAAGGCACAATCGTGCCGTGTTCAATCCTTCGTTTTCCTTGGGATGGCGATTGTCTGAAGAGAGTTGGTTTAAAAATATTACCCATAATATTTTTGATGAATTGAAACTTCGTGCTTCTTATGGTAGCTTGGCTAATCAGGCTTTGGATAATGGCTGGTATGTGTATTTGTCGAATTATTCTACTGGGCAGAACAGCTATTTGATGGGAGGCAAGAAGAATTCGTATGTGTTATCAGGAGCTTTGGTCAGCAATGTGGTGACATGGGAAAAAGTGACCCAATGGGATTTAGGATTGGATTTTGCAGTTTTGCAAAGTCGCTTGCAAGGTACATTCGATTATTATCAACGTGCAACAACAGGTATGTTGGGTCCTGGCAAAATCTTGCCGGCCATTCTAGGTGCTGCAGAACCCGAGGAAAATGCGGCAGATATGGTGACTCGTGGTTGGGAATTGTCTTTGACTTGGAATGATCAGCTGGAAAACGGATTGCATTATAGCCTTGGATTTAACTTGTCGGATACAAAAGCTGAGATTACAAAGTATGATAATCCTACAAAATCTTTGTCGAGTCCTTATTATGAGGGACAGATAATTGGTGATATCTGGGGATATGAGTCGACCTTGTTCCAGACGGAAGATGAAATAAAGCAAGCACCCGACCAGTCAAAGGTAGATGGAGCAATCAACAAGATTCCGGGAGATATAAGGTTTATGGATGTGAATGGCGATGGAGTTGTTGATAATGGAAATAACACGGTGGATAATCCCGGGGACCAGAAGATTATTGGAAACAATCGCGCTCGTTTCCGGTACGGGTTCAACCTGTCGGCCGACTGGAAAGGATTTGACTTGGGCATTTTCTTCCAAGGTGTAGGAAAACGGGATATTATGCTTCCTAATACATTCAAGTGGCAATATGGAAGTCAATGGCAGGTACCGGTTGCGGTGGCAAATGATTATTGGACTGCGAATAATACCAGCGCTTGGCTTCCGGTCGCTCGATTCAATGGAGGCACGGCTATTGGACGAAACCAGACCCGTTATTTGATTAATGCTGCGTATTTGCGCTTGAAATCTTTGTCTTTTGGTTATACGCTTCCAGTAGCCTTGACTCAGAAATGGGGTATCCAAAAGTGCCGTATTTATTTTGCAGGTGAAAATCTGTTGACATTCAAGCATACTCCGGAAGGATTTGATCCGGAATTATCTGATCCATATAGTTATCCGCAACAGAAGTCGTTGTCGGTAGGGATGAATGTCGTATTTTAACTATTAGCTGATTAATAATTATGAAGATTCAATATTTACTTTATATGGCTGCGGCCTTGTCGTTCATAAGCTGTAACGATGCTTTTTTGGACAGATCTCCACAAAGTCTGAATGATGAAACATTTTGGAAGTCTGTCAGTGACTTGAAAACTTTTGCCAATGCATTTTATAATACATTACCTGGTGGAGTAACAAATTTAGGGGATGAAGACAGTGACAATCAGATTCCATTTGTGCCTAACTCCTTTTTGTGGGGACAGTATACTGTTCCTACGGAGGGTAGTGACGATGGAAGGTGGACAAAAGCATCATGGCAGAATATCCGGCAATTGAATTATTTTATGACGCATTATAAACGGGTAAATGCGTCTGAGGAAGAGATGAATCCGTATGTGGCAGAGATTCGTTTCTTCCGGGCATTAGAGTATTTTGAAAAAATCCAGACGTTTGGTGATGTGCCTTGGCTTGAAAGTGAACTGACTATAGATAGCGAAGAACTGTATGGCAATAAAATGCCAAGAAATGAAGTGGCAAAGAAAATTGTGCAGGACTTGGAGTTTGCTGTCGAATGGTTGCCTGAGAAAGGAAAGGAAGAAAATAATCGTTTGAATAAAGATATAGCTCGTCATGTGATGGCCCGTGTTTGTCTGAATGAAGGAACTTATTATAAGTATCATAAAGAACTGGGATATGATGCGGATGTGGTAGGTCTGTTACAGAAAGCAGCTGACGCGACAGATGCCCTAATCGCTTCTTCGCATTATGAAATCTATAAAACCGGACATCCGGAAACTGATTATTATAATCTTTTTGTGATGGAGGATAAAAGTAGCTTGAAAGAGGCGATTCTTTATATTGACTATGCGACTGCGTTACGTGAACATAATGCTTGCCATTGGCTGCGGAATGCAAAGAGTGGATGGTCGAAAGATTTTGCGGATTGCTTTTTGTATACAGATGGAAAACCTGCTTCGGTTACCTCGAAGGCACATGTGCGTAATAAAACGATGGCTGAAGAAGCACAGGATCGTGACCCGCGTTTCAAGCAGTTGATCTTGACAGGAGATGCACCCTATACGATGACTGTGGATGGCGGTATGACTTTTATTACTAAAGATGAGGACTTTGTGAGAGCAGATTGTCCCAGTGGTTATTGGGTGCGTAAGTATTTCACTCCCGATCCTTCACAGGATATTGAGGCTAAAGGTACCATTGATGGCATCGCTTATAGGTATGCAGAAACATTACTTGTGAATGCAGAAGCTAAGGCGGAACTGGGAACAATTACACAAGAGGATTTGGACAAGACGATTAATCAGTTGCGTAAACGTGTCGGAATGCCTGATTTAAAGCTGGCTATTGGGTTTGTTGATACTGATTGGCCCAACTGGGGATATGACTTGTCACCTTTACTGCAAGAGATTCGCCGGGAACGTCGTGTGGAGTTGGCAGGCGAAGGTTTCCGGTTTGCTGATTTGAAGCGTTGGAAAGCCGGAAAATTGTTGGAGAATAGCCAGACTTATATGGGAAAATATGTCAAGGGTGAGGATGGACAATTCCATCAAACGGTAATTTATGAAAATTATGCATCTCCAGAGAAAGCCCGCAAGTGGGACGACAAGATGTATCTGTACCCGATTCCTACAGGTGAATTACAACGTAATCCGAATCTGTTGCCTCAGAATCCGGGTTGGTAATTAATCTTTCTTTTATAAATAAGAACTTCTCTCGCACAGGAAAATTTCTTTTGTGTGAGAGAAGTTTTTTGTATCTAAGTGTTCATTCTGCGCACTTTCGCACACTCTTCTTGCCATATTGACCATCTCTTTTTATGTCTGATTGACGATATTTGCCTTGAAATTAAGAATGAAATGTTATGAAGCAAGAAACTGTGAATTCACGCCCTCAGAAGGGAAATCCGTTTGTGACCTTTTTATGGGTCATATTGATTGTCTTATTTTTGAACTGGTTGATTTTCCCGAACTTGACGGGGCAGAAAATCAAATCCACTGATTATGGGACTTTCATAGAAAAGATGGAGGAAGGGTCGATAAAAGAGGTGATGATTAAATCCGGACAGATTTATTTTACGGTAGCCGATAAAGGAGATGTCACGACTTATCAGACTGGAGAGGTAAATGATCCGCAGTTGGTGGACAGGCTGCTGAAGGCAAAAAGTCCGAATAAGGATGGTAAGGTAGCTTTTACAGAGATTGTCCCTGAAGAGAATTCTCCTTTTTTGAATTTTATTTTGATGTGGGTACTGCCGGGGCTGTTGTTTTATGTAATTGGAAAGCGAGCCAGTCGAAGTATCCAGGCCCGTATGGGAGCTGGAGGTAATTTTATGTCATTCGGAAATGGAGGGGCTAAGATTTATGCGGATGCAGAAATCAAGACCACATTTGCCGATGTAGCCGGACAGAACGAAGCGAAAGAAATGTTGAAAGAAATTGTGGAGTTCCTGCATAAGCCACAGAAATATACGGATATAGGTGCTTCGTTGCCTAAAGGTGCTTTGCTGGTAGGGCCTCCGGGAACGGGAAAAACATTGATAGCACGTGCGGTGGCCGGAGAAGCAAAAGTGCCTTTCTTTGCCATTTCGGGTTCCGAGTTTGTGCAAATGTTTGTGGGAATGGGAGCTGCAAAAGTACGCGACCTTTTCAGGCAGGCAAACGAGAAAGCTCCTTGTATCATCTTTATTGATGAGATAGATGCCATTGGCAAACGACGGGACAGTGGACTGGGAGGAAATGATGAACGTGAACAGACGTTGAACCAGTTGTTGACGGAGATGGATGGATTTGACGGGCGGAAAGGAGTGGTAATATTGGCAGCCACGAATCGCCCGGAGGACTTGGATAAGGCCTTGCTTCGTCCGGGGCGTTTTGACAGACGTATCCAGATGGAATTGCCCGACCTGGAGGGACGGAAGGCGATTCTGAACGTACATCTGAAGAAGGTAAAGCATGAGGCGGTGGATATAGACATCGTGGCTCGTGCTACGGCGGGTACATCGGGTGCGGAATTGGCCAATATTGTCAATGAAGCGGCATTGAGGGCGGTTCGCATGGGAAGAAATGCAGTGACTACCGAGGATTTGGAAGAAAGTGTGGAAACCGTGATAGCGGGTGCTCAGAAAAAGGGAAAGGTCGTTTCTGCGGAAGAGAAGAAAATCATAGCTTATCATGAGATAGGGCACGCGTTGGTGGCTGCCATGCAGAGTCACTCGGCACCGGTACATAAGATTACGATTATTCCCCGCACTTCGGGAGCACTCGGATATACTATGCAGGTGGAGAGTGGGGAACAGGTGTTGATGAACAGGGAAGAGTTGTTCAACCGGATTGTGACTCTGACAGGGGGGCGGACGGCAGAGGAAGAAATTTGTCACGTCGTAACTACAGGGGCTTCAAATGACATTGAACAAGCTACCAAACTGGCTCGTGCGATGGTCACTCGTTATGGTATGAGTGATAAATATGACATGATGGGATTGGAGACTGTGCATAATGTTTATCTGGGCGGAGATACTTCGCTCACTTGTTCTGCCGAGACTGCAGCTGCCATTGATCAGGAAGTGCTTGAAATGATTCGGAAAGCACATGAAAAATCACGTCGCCTCATTCGTGAAAATCTGGATGTAATGCATGAGGCAGCTTCTTTCTTGCTTGAAAAAGAAACCATTACTGGAGAGGAATTCATGCATATTCTGCATCAGTCGGGTAAACTGTAAACTGAGAAAAAATTACGGAGGTGGAAATAATAGAAGGAATGAATGAAAAGAGGTGCGAGATAAAATCTTATTTTTGTCATCGACAAAAGAATGATGGTTGAATCTCTTAAATTTATATTATTATGATAGCACCTGTTTACGCTGCGGCAGAAAATCGCTACGAGTGTGGCATGCAGTATCGTCGTGCCGGACGGAGTGGGGTGATGTTGCCGGCTATTTCACTGGGATTATGGCATAATTTCGGGGATGTGGATACCCTTTCGCTCAGTCGGAAAAAGTTGCATTATGCTTTCGATCATGGGATTACACATTTTGACCTGGCCAACAATTACGGTCCGTCGTATGGCTCGGCCGAAGAAACTTTCGGACAGATCATGAAATCGTCATTGGCTCCTTACCGGGACGAATTGTTTATTTCTACAAAGGCGGGACACGACATGTGGCCGGGCCCGTATGGCAACTGGGGCTCTCGGAAGCATCTGATGGCCAGTTTGGACCAGAGCCTGAAACGGATGAACCTGGAATATGTGGATGTGTTTTATTCGCATCGGTATGATCCGGAAACTCCGCTGGAAGAAACACTTCAGACGTTGGTGGATATCGTACACCAGGGAAAGGCTTTGTATGTGGGTTTGTCCAAGTATCCTTTGGAAGCCTATTTGTTTGCCAGTCGTTACCTGAAGGAACGGGATGTGCCTTGCTTGTTGTACCAGGGGCGTTACAATATGCTGGTGCGTGAGCCGGAGTCACAGGGAATCTTGAAGGCGGTAAAAGAAAATGGGGCGGGGTTTGTAGCCTTTTCTCCTTTGGCTCAAGGGTTGTTGAGCAATCGTTATTTGAACGGTATTCCGGAGGACTCCCGTATCGCTCGGGGTGGCTTCTTGAAAAAAGAGGCACTTACACCAGAAGTCTTGAGAAAGATTCAGGCATTGAACGAACGGGCACGCATGCGCGGGCAGTCACTGGCCGAGATGGCATTGGCCTGGTTGCTGAGAGATGCATCGGTCACTTCCGTGTTGGTTGGAGCCAGTTCTGTGGAGCAGTTGGGCGACAGTCTGAAAGCACTGGATAATCTTTCTTTTGAGGAAGAAGAGCTTCGGAGCATTGAAGAGATTCTTGCGTAGGCCTTTAATCTCGTGTGTTTGAGGAAGAAAGGAAAATGTAAAAAAGTGGGCTGCCGGTTTGTTAAAACAATTTAATTATAGACGGCTCACTTTTTTGGATATGAACATTCCTTTAAATTTGCTCCTTTGAAACACACTTGTTTTTATATATGGATGAAATAATCATTATTATCGGGTTGATAGTACTGAATGGTATTTTCGCCATGTCCGAGGTGGCATTAATATCAGCCCGAAAATCCCGGTTGTCGACCGACGTAAAAAAAGGTAATAAATCTGCTCGCGTAGCATTAAAACTGGCAGGGGATCCAGATCGCTTTCTTTCTACCGTTCAAATCGGAATTACATTGATAGGTATCTTGACCGGTATTTATTCAGGAAATAAAATTGCGGTTGATTTGACCAACATATTGCTCTCATGGGGCGTAGCATCGGCTTATGCCTCAGGATTGGCGCAGGGAATTATTGTCGTTATCGTTACTTATCTGACTATCATTTTTGGAGAACTGGTTCCGAAACGTATCGGTATGAGTATGGCCGAAAGAATGGCCAAGTTGGTGGCTCGTCCGATGAATGTGCTGGCCAAGATTGCATTGCCGTTTGTCTGGTTGCTTTCAAAAAGTACGGAGTTGATTTTCAATTTGTTGAATATTAAGGAAGCCGATAATAAGGTGACAGAAGAGGAAATCAAATCGATTATCAAGGAAGGAGCGGATGACGGAGAGGTACAGCCTGTGGAACAGGATATTATGCAACGCGTATTTCTGTTGGGTGATTTGAAGGTCGGCTCCATTATGACGCACAAAAGTGATATCGTTTCACTGGAAAGCACCATGACGGCTGACGAAGTAAAGGAGGTGCTGGTGAAAGAATTGTATGAATTTTATCCGGTAACAGAAGATGGAGACTTGGATAAAGTGAAAGGGGTAGTGAATTTGAAAGACCTCGTATTGCATTTGCCTGAAAAGAATTTTAATTTACCGGATCTGATTCATGAGGCTACGTTTTTTCATGAAAATATGAACGTATACAAGGCGTTGGAACAGATGAAGGCACAGAAAATAAGTCGTGCACTGGTTTGCGATGAGTTTGGGGCCTGTGTGGGAATTATCACATTGCGTGATATTCTGGAAGGTCTGGTCGGTTCTATGGACGATGCGGGAGAGGAACCGGATATCATTAAACGAATCAATAAAGAGGGCTGGCTGGTGGATGGCCAGTGCCCGTTGTATGACTTCTTGTGCTATTTCAATCGGCAGGACTTGTTGGAAGATGTAGATTACCATACGGTTGGAGGATTGATCCTGCAATATTTGCAGCATATCCCTCAAAGTGGCGAAACACTGGAATGGAATAATTTCGTATTTGAGGTAGTGGATATGGATGGAGCTCGAATCGATAAAGTGTTGGTGACAATTCCTTCTTCGGAAGAGGAAGGTGAGTGTGAGTTTTGATTTTGCATATAATTCGTGACTGGAAGGCTTTCCTGGCTTTAGCTTGGGAAAGCCTTTTTTTGTTAATAGGATTGAATGTGCTGCTCCCCTTGGTTAATATGTGTTGTAAAACATGATTTTTTAGCTGTATTCTTTGTGGTTTTCCCGGGAATGCTTACTTTTGCACTGTGTTTTTCATAGTATTAGATTTAAGGTTAACAAAGGTTGGAGTTCAGCGGAACTCCTTTTTTTATGCCCGTAGGTGAGGTTTCCTTTTTTTCTGTTTACTGAGCCGTTCTTTTATTTGTTCGTTTTTCTGTAAGTTTTCTTTCAAGCCGTTCCTTCTGTTTTTTCCGTAAGCGCCTGCTTGTTCTTCCTTATAAGCGTTTCGTTTGTTTTTTTCAAATGCTCCGTTTTCCCCCTTCAAGCGTTCCGTATTGAAGAAATGCCGGTGAGATAATCCTTCGTTGTATTTAAGATTTCTATGTTTCCGTCAGGGGAGACGTATGTTTCCCTGCCGTGAAACGTACGTTTTCCAGGGCGGAAACCTACGTTTTCCGAGAGGAAAACATAGAAAATATCGGGAACTTTTGACAAAAATGTGCCCGCGGTGCGAGTTTTACACATGCACGCATGTGCGCGTACACACGCCCTCGCGAAATAAATAATGTGGTGCCGTTTCCGTCCGTTTTTGAAAGCATCAAAAAACTTCCACCTGCAACCGCCTTGTTTCCAGTGATTTACAAAAAATATTCAAAAATTCCTCAAAAAAGTATTGCGTAAAAGTTGCAGGAAAGGAAAAAGTGCGTACCTTTGCAACCGCTTTCGAGAGGGAGAGCCGCTGAGAATGACAGACTGACAAAGAGAGGCAGACACTTGAAGGCGCTGCACC
>NZ_JACJKA010000019.1 GCF_016900355.1 Bacteroides mediterraneensis
CAAAACCCACTTGCGTGACCTGTTCGACAAGACTAATTTCAATGATGTCAAAGATCTAAATGATCCCCTGATTCCGGGGCTTTTTGATTAATTGTTTAACTCGTCCCATTTTAACGGGACACTAATGATCTATTTTATATGCTGACATTTGAGGAACTAAATCGTATATTTCTGTTTTGAAATCAGCAGTATAGAGCGGACAATGTTTTTTGTAAAATTCTTGTGGAATCATGTGATGTATGATTAGAAAGTGAATATATTTGTTGCATACTGCAAAGATAAAGGACTTTTTAGATTCATTCCATATAAAACTGAATATCTTCAAAAAAGGTACTCTATGTTTCACGTCTAATTTTCAATTACCCTACAACTCTTTTACCAAAGTTTTAGTCCTTCCATTTCTTTTATAGCTTGAAGAATATCCTCTTTAGTCATATCAGTAGTTTCTTCCTCTATGCTGATAGAGCGAAATTCATAGCTTTCTACAATCTCTTTCTTTTCATCTACGTTACTATATATCCAACTGCTGAATACTCTATCAGGCATATCAAGGAATGTGATTCTAATAAGCGCACCACCTAACAAGTATGGGTTAATATCATAAACAACAAACTGACCTTTTATCTGTTCTTTATAAGGGTCTAATGCAGGGTTACTGACTAAGCCATTATTGTAATTATCTAAGTATTTGCGCAAAGTACGGATATATTCATTATCCAACCATTCGCTTCTTTCCCAACCATCAAAACGGATTTCATTAAGTGTTTTCCGTGTGCCAATAGTATCTGCTACTTGCATGGCGGTATCAATAATGGAATCCTGTTTTGTCTTGCCTTGTTCCATACTGTAAGCTAATAAAGCTATTATTATGGCAGGAATTAGAAGTATAGCTTTCATTCGTTGCGTATTAATTATTTTATTATAATTCCATTAGTAGAATATTTTTTGTATTCTTCTATACAACAGAGCCTCTTATAAGAAAGTATTATCCGTATGTGTTTCTTAATTATTCATTGTATAGGTTCGGTTATATTAAAATATTAATATTCTTCTATTCTTGATAATTGAAAAAGGAGAATAATATCTATTCCTCATCTTCCCATTCAAAATAGCCATCATATATATTCCTCATACATGTTCTGTTAGTGCCTTTTACATATTTGTAAGCAAATTTGCGACCTCTTGCAAGTTGGAACATATCTAACACCATCATATCGGTGTATTCAATACCGTGAATATTTATATTTCTTCTCTCAAAACATTGCATCCAGTTGTCAATGAAATCAATTGCATAATCACCAATTATTAGATATATCCATTTATCTAAGGTTATGTCTTGTATTATATTTGTCAGTGATTTTTTTTCACCACCATTTTTCCCAAAATCAAAATTTACTCTTATATCCCATTGAGAGCCTCTATTAGGAACTTCTATTTCCATATAGCTTGTAAAATTATCGCAAACATTTTCTGATAAAATTTCTGTAAATCCTTTGTTTAACAGGTTACCATTGTTATGGTTCTTATATATATGAATAGATTCTCTATTTCTAAAACTTATCTGCTTTTCACGATATATATAAGTTTTCCACAAGGTGTCTCTAAGTCCTTTAGCAAAAGAACTCCATAAGTCTATTTTTGTAGGTAAAGAAGTTCTATATTCTACACATTCCGATAAAAAATCAGCACAAGATTTCCATGAATATAATGTATTAGCCTTTTGGCATCCTATTTTTTCCTCTTTTCCTGTATCATAATGTACAATGACACGTCCCTCTCCCCATAGAGTTTTCTCAAAAAAGTTTTTTGACAGCTCGAATGTTATATTTAATGGATGTCTTCCTAATAGTTGTGATTGACCAAGATATTCCATATAGGCATTATTTTGAAAAAACATTTTGTGCTACCAATACCCAGAAGAAGCAATTTACATTAGTCTTTAATTTACATACAAAAAAAGGTGTGGGTACTTTAACTTATTATCTTGTTGAGGCTCTCTTATTGCTAAGAGTTCTGGACTGCCCGTCATGTATAATAAGCAAAGCCCACACCAAGATAGTATATAGTTTACCCTATGAGGGGTAAGTATATAGCTATGGTGTGGGCGTTCCTGCCTATTATCCACATGACGAGAATTGTCCAGATTCCAACAAGGGATAATTTAGCTAAACGCCCTTTTCGTTTATATGTCCTTTCAGTTTCTTAACGCATTAAGTCACTGAAATTGACACAAAATTACATAAAAGTGTTTAGCGTTGCAAGAACTTTACTTATTATCAGCAAATCAGTTAGGTAGAAAATTCATTTATGCCTATATAAAAGCAATATTTCTGAATTTCCTACCTACTGAAAGCTTAAAAGCTAAGACAGTCGTATGTATTCAAAAGTTCTTCCTGCCTTAATCCAAGATACCTTTTTGTAATGGCAACACTTGAATGGTTGAATAACTCCATTAGCTTGACTAAAGCCAATTCAGAGTTTTCACTATTCATATTATAAACCTGTCTGCCAAAAGTTTTTCTAAGGGAATGACAGCTAAAGTTAACTATACGCAGCCTGTATTTCTTTTTCAGTTCTTTCAGTATTACGTTTATCCTTTGTACTAAATAGACTGTACCTTTCTGACTGATTAATATAGGTGCATTGCGTCCTATTGGATTAATAGACTTGTAACAGTCTGAAATGTGTCTTTGCAGTTGTGGGTTAATACGGATAGTCCTTTTCTTTCCTGTTTTCCTTTCTATTATGGTAAACTCATTTACATTTAGAATCTGATTCCAATGCAAAGAAAGAATATCGCTTATTCGTAAACCAAAGAAACATCCCAAAGCTATAAGCAGACTCATATTATAGTCACCATCCTTGAACAATTTTCTAATTAGATTCATTGCTTCATCCCATTGTAGGAAATCAGCCGTTGTATTACTGTATTTCAAACTCATAATGTTTACTTTTAAGGGTAAAAGAACAAAAGTGAATGTCCTGTAGGTATTCAAGTCTGCTAAATGATTGAATATGAACGGAACATTCACTTTCTTTATTAGTGAATCAATAAACGCATGAAATCAGAATGACCACTAACATAAATACTGCAACCGTTATTACAGGGTTAATGCAACAAAGCAGAATAAACAATATTGCAAATATGACAAATCCGCATCCGGCCTTTGTCATTGTGTCTTGATTCTCTTTTTTGTCCATAACTTAGAATTTTAGGTGTTCATAAAAAATGAGAGATACCCATTTCTGAATATCTCTCAATGTGTAAAATCAGTCAATAAACCATTTGTAGTGTTCGTCACCATGCAAAGCCGCATTAATGCCTTGTGCTATCTCTGTTGCATTGTAGGCTCTATCCAAGAAAGAATCTATATAGCTTGACTTGTTTGCGCCTGTCAGTAGATTATAAAATTTCCACATAGACAGGTCACTGCCAAAACCACCAAAATCCATATCTTGAATATAAGCCTTTGCCACGCTGTTTATTTGCGTATCTGTTATAAGCAAACGTGGAATACTCTTTTGATAACCTTGTGGCAGACATTGGTAAAGACGCATTTTTCCAAGAATTTGTGCAAATTGATGTTCAGTCAGATAGCTATTCCCAAGCATTTGCATCAAGTGAATGTGTTTTGCAGGGTTATAGGCATGAAACATTTCCAATACAGAGCGATATAAATCACAGGTATTTGAAACTTCCAAATTGCTTAAATATCCGTCTGTTGAAACACATAAATTGCAGCAAACCATGTTCTTGAATCCAACAAAAACCTTGAATTTTTCAACAGTTTTCTTAGAATACAGATTCATGTGATTATAAGCACGTACACCACCAACTGAAAGAGTGAGTGTGTTTCCCTCTATCGTTTCATAAATAGTTGGAATCTCAAAGCAAAACATCATACGTTCAAAGTATTGTGTTTTGTCACTTTCTAAAAGTTGGTTTGCAGGCTTATGAATCGCTTCAGGGATTCTGCCTTTGACAATGTGAGAAACACGAATGTCCGGTTTATCAATCGTTTCACCTGTAAAGAATGAGTTTGCAGCATCCCAAACCGTTTCAATAAAGGCATTGTGCGAAATTGTCAGTTCGTTATCCTTACTGAATACAGGAACGATACAGTCATTCTTTAAATGCTGTAAATCAATCTCCATAGTGTTAGCTTCTATAAAGTGATTTACTTTTTTCACTTTTGTAGTTTCTTCTGAAATTACTGTTGCATCCTCTGCATACTGATTGAAGTTACTACTTCTTTTCTGTGCCATAGCAGGCAATAAAACCAAATTTTCCATACTTGAATTTTTTGAATGGTGAATGATTAAGTTTATTCTTTGTTTTTATTCAAATATGGGTGGGGGGACTACAAGATGTAGTCTGCTCGCTTGTATATGGCACTCTTAAATTTTTGAAGTGGGATAATAAAGTAAGCGGAGGGGGATATTTGGAATGTATAGGCATGTAACTGTTGATATGGCTATTTATGGCTTGCCCTGTTTGGCAGAAATAAAGGATAACGTCTTTTCTCCTTATAATTGGCTAAGTTTAGAATGAAATTGTGTGTTGCTATATTTATCAGTATTTTGGTAGCTATTTATTAATAGGGTAAAAAACATTGAATCTAACTCCTATCTAATGAACTGTCCCGGTAGTGTAAAAAGCGAGTAAGTGATATAAACTTCAAAAATCCGCAATCGTGAGTAACTGCGGATTTAAGGAATAGGGTAAAAGTAAATATAAGTAAGTATTTCTTGTTGAGAGTACCTTTTTTTGATTCTCCTTATAAAATAGACAGTCAATGAAAAAAGTCCTTGTCTTTTATATAAGAGATTCTATTAGCCGTAATGCCTTTTGTCCTTTGTGCTTGCAATTCTCTACTTGGAAAAACTCACGAATAGTTTGTGCTGTAATTGTATCTTTGGGCGATATATCAAGCATCTTATAAAGTCTGACTAATTCAGCCTTTATATATTTTAATGTATAGCATTTGCCTGTTTGAAAGGAGTTCTTTAACAATTGAGCAAACTCTACACCTGTCGTTTTTTCCCGATAGCGTTTCAGTATCATGGCTTCTTTGATTTTCTTCGGCGAGTAATTGTTTATCTCTATCACTTCCTTTCCTATCGTTTCATAGGCTTCTACTATAAAAGGGTCAAGTCTGCGGAGTTCTCTTATATGCGTCTGAATAATAGGAGAATCCATGTCGTTTTTCAAAGATTCAAGAATCTCCACCAACTTTTTGCGGCTTTCCTTTATTGATGTATTCTTGTTCTCTAATGTAAGCCGTTCCCTGTCGCCGAATGGATAAAATAGAGAATCGGATATTTCCGTTTTGAAATGGCTTGTTTTTCCATAAAGTGCCATAAGCAAATCAATGTTATTATATGAGGACCTAACCAATGCTTCATCCACATAGTTATCAATGGCGAAATAATCAATCCTGCCGTCTTTTAGCATTCGGTTGAACGGTAGTACATCCAAAGCTGCCTTGAAAGCGTTTCTTGATTCCAAAGAGGTTGCACAGTCATATAGCCGTTTGACCGTTATATATGCGTCCCTGCTTGCCTTGAGATATTCCACTATGCCGGATTTTGTTCTTATAGGATAGCTTTCGTTGGTATTCACAATATGGTGTATTGTGGAAACTCCACTTCTAAACCGTCCGATTTGAAGTTTGGCACATTTTTCATAATAACTACGAATCAACGCTTCTACATCTTGTTTAATAGGGGAAGACGGCTTGATTTTAAACTCTTTGGTCAAGTCCTTAGAATAGACAAATAGACTTGTTGATAAGCGTTTTACTTTACGGTCAAGGGTGAATCTCAATTTAACATTGTAAGTTCCATCCAACTTCTGTTCTTGTCTTTTGATTTCTGATTTGATAGTCAGCATTTTACGTTCTAATTTAATTAGTCAACAATTAGTCAACAAATGCTGTGCTTGGATTATATAAACTACTTGCAAGAGCAATAGCAGAAGTCATAAAAAGCCAAAAAGAAAAGCGTTAACTGCTTGATTTTATGCAATTAACGCTTCTTTTATTCGTGGACCAGCCAGGGCTTGAACCTGGGACCTCCAGATTATGAGTCTGTTGCTCTAACCAACTGAGCTACAAGTCCAAAATCCAAACAGAAGTTTGGAAATGCAGTACAAAAGTAATGGTTTGACGCGAAACCTGCAACATTTGGATAGAAAAAAATGATAAAAAAAACTAATGTAAAAGATGCTTTCAATATATATTGTATTTTTGCAAGTATTAATCTTTAATTTTTAGACGTATGTCACAAAATATGCATGACTCTCATTTCAAGGGACTAACCGATCAGGAGGTCCTTCAAAATCGTCAAAAATATGGTGCTAACTTACTGACACCTCCTAAACGTCCCTCTATTTGGAAACTTTACTTGGAAAAGTTCCAAGATCCGGTGATTAAAATCTTGCTGGTAGCCGCTGTTTTTTCGTTGGTGATTTCTATCATCGAAAATGAATATGCCGAGACAATTGGTATCTTTTTCGCCATTTTCCTGGCTACGGGAATCGGTTTCTACTTTGAATATGACGCTAACAAGAAGTTCGATTTATTGAATGCCGTAGGTGAAGAGACTCCGGTGATGGTGATTCGTAACGGAAAGGTACATGAAATTCCTAAAAAGGATATTGTAGTTGGGGATATTGTGATACTGAATACCGGCGATGAGATTCCGGCGGATGGAACGTTGCTGGAAGCCGTATCACTCCAAGTGAATGAGTCCAGTCTGACCGGTGAACTGATGGTTAACAAGACGACGGATGAAGCGCATTTTGATGAAGAAGCTACTTATCCGTCGAATACGGTGATGCGTGGGACAACGGTAACCGACGGACATGGAGTGATGCAGGTGGAGAAAGTCGGTGACGCGACGGAAATCGGTAAGGTGGCCCGGCAGGCTACTGAGCAGAGTCAGGAACAGACTCCTTTGAACTTGCAGCTCACGAAACTGGCTAATCTGATTGGAAAGGCGGGATTTACCATTGCGATATTGACGTTTGTCATCTTTACGGCGAAAGATTTGTATGCGTATCTGAGTGTCACGGAAGTGACCGACTGGCACCAGTGGCTGGTCATCGCACAGATTGTATTGAAATACTTTATGATGGCCGTAACTTTGATTGTGGTAGCCGTGCCCGAGGGCTTGCCGATGAGTGTGACGTTGAGTCTGGCCTTGAACATGCGGCGTATGTTGAAGACCAATAACCTGGTGCGTAAGATGCATGCCTGTGAAACCATGGGAGCTATTACGGTAATCTGTACAGATAAGACTGGGACGCTGACGCAGAACTTGATGCAGGTGTATGATGCGCAGTTGGATGAAACTCAGAAGGATGTAGTGGCTGAAGGTATTGCCACCAATTCGACGGCTTTCCTGGAAGAAAAAGAAGACGGAAAACCGTCGGGAGTGGGAAATCCTACGGAAGTGGCTTTGTTGCTCTGGCTGAACGGACAGGGAAAGAACTACATTACCCTGAGAGAGCAAGCGAAGGTGGTCAGCCAGCTGACTTTCTCTACGGAAAGAAAATACATGGCTACGCTGGTGGATTCTGCCGTGCGGAAAGAACGAATTCTGTATGTGAAGGGCGCTCCTGAAATCGTGATGGGAAAATGCACGTTGGGTGAGGAGCAGATAACACATTATAACGAACAGCTTCTGGCTTACCAGAACCAGGCAATGCGTACCTTAGGTGTGGCTTATAAAGTGATACCCGAAGGCGCTGCCACAGATTGTGCGGAACTGGTGAAAGAAGGTGGAATGACCTTCCTGGGTATCTTTGCCATCAGTGACCCGATACGTCCGGATGTACCGGAAGCGGTGAAGAAATGTCAGTCGGCAGGTATTCGTGTAAAGATTGTGACAGGCGATACCCCGGGAACAGCTACGGAAATTGCCCGTCAGATTGGGCTTTGGACTCCGGAAGATACAGAACGCAATCGCATCACAGGAGTAGAATTTGCAGCTTTGAGCGATGAAGAGGCTTTGGACAGAGTGGTCGACCTGAAGGTCATGAGCCGCGCACGTCCGATGGACAAACAGCGTCTGGTACAATTGCTCCAGCAGAAAGGTGAAGTGGTAGCCGTGACCGGAGATGGAACGAATGATGCACCGGCATTGAATCATGCACAGGTCGGCCTTTCTATGGGTACAGGTACCTCTGTCGCAAAAGAAGCCAGTGATATTACCTTGTTGGACGACTCGTTCCACAGCATTGCTACTGCGGTGATGTGGGGACGTTCGCTGTATAAGAATATCCAGCGTTTCATCGTGTTCCAGCTGACCATTAACGTGGTGGCGTTGCTCAGCGTGTTGCTGGGGGCATTCTTGGGAACTGCGCTTCCTTTGACGGTAACCCAGATGTTGTGGGTGAACCTGATTATGGATACGTTTGCGGCCATGGCATTGGCTTCCATTGCTCCGAGCATGGATGTCATGAACGAAAAGCCCCGTAAGCGTACTGATTTCATCATCACACCGGCCATGCGGAAAAATATTTTTGGAGTGGGCGTGGCTTTCCTGATTATTCTGATGGGAATGCTGTCTGTCTTCAACAATATGCCGGGTGGAATGGACGTGCATCATCTGACTATCTTCTTTACAATTTTCGTGATGCTGCAGTTCTGGAACCTGTTCAATGCCAGTGTGTTTGGAACTAATCATTCCATTTTTAAGGATGCCGGCCATGCAATGGGTATGCTGGGAGTGGCATTGATTATTCTGGTAGGACAGTTGATTATTGTGACTTTTGGTGGAAAGGTATTTCGTACAGAACCGTTGTCTGTGATGGAATGGATTTATATTATTGCGGGTACTTCTTTGGTATTGTGGATTGGTGAAATCTGGAGAGGTATCAAGCGGGTAGCGCAAAAGAATAAATAAATGAGTCAACTTAAAAATATCATATTTGATTTAGGAGGTGTGCTGTTGAATTTGGATGTGGCCCGGTGCATGGATGGACTGGAACGAATCGGGCTGCATGAAGTTCGTAAGTGGATCACTGGGGCCAATGAAGCCGGATTCTTCAAGGAGTATGAGTGTGGGTTGCTGACTACGGCTCAGTTCCGGGATGAAATCCGTAAATGGACTTCCTGTTCGCTTACAGATGGTGAGATTGACGGAATATGGAATAGCATGTTGAAAGATATCCCGCCGTATAAACTCGAATTGCTGTGTGATTTGAGGAAAAAGTACAATTTGTTTTTGTTGAGTAATACCAATGAGTTGCATTGGCAGGTGTGCACTGGCAAGTTTGCTTGTAAAGGCATGCAGGTGCAGGATTATTTTACCCGTATATTCCTTTCTTTCCAAATGCATCTGGCAAAACCTGATGTGGAAATTTTCCGTACGGTATGCGACACTGCCGGAATAGAGGCGGAAGAAAGTCTGTTCGTCGACGATTCAATGGAAAATTGTCGGGCAGCGGCTTCCCTCGGAATTCATACGCTGCATTACACGCCGGGAGACGACCTGAAGATGCAACTCCAAAAAATCATAGAATAAGTAAATGGAAATAGTAACTGAGGCTACGGCAGTCAGTCTTCCTGCATGTGTAGCAACGATCGGTTGTTTTGATGGCGTACATAAAGGACATCAGTTTTTGATAGAACAGGTCTATACGATTGCGAAGGCAGAAGGGCTTGCTTCCTGTTTGATTACTTTCTCGCGTCATCCGCGTCAAGTGCTGGATACAGATTATCGTCCTCGTCTGCTCACTTGTCTGTCACAAAAAATAGAGCGTTTTGAACATACCCCCATCGACTATTGTGTGTTGTTGCCTTTTACCAAGGAATTGTCCATGCTCTCAGCCCGGGAATTTATGGAGATTCTTCATCGGGTGTATCATGTACAGACGCTGTTTGTGGGATATGACCATCATTTCGGGCATGGTCAGGATGAAGGTTTCCAGCAGTATTGTGAGTATGGAAAGGAACTGGGAATGCGGGTCATGCACTCAAAAGCGTTGATTGAGGATGGCGCGTCTGTCAGTTCTACCTTGATCCGGTCGTGCCTGTTGGAAGGAGACATTCATCGGGCGAATGCTTATCTGGGTTATAATTATTATTTGAACGGACGGGTGGTGGACGGTCGTAAGTTAGGGCGTACCATCGGATTCCCGACTGCCAACATTCAGCCCTTGTGTGAAGAAAAATTGTTGCCCGCGGCAGGAGTGTATGCTGTTTATGTGTATATAGGAAAAGAATGTTACAGCGGCATGCTGAACATTGGAAGTTGTCCTACCGTAAATACGGACGAAAGGCCGGCAAGCATTGAAGTGCATATCTTGAACTTTACAGGCGATTTGTATCAGAAGCTGGTAAAGGTAGAGTTCTTAGACTATATTCGTCCGGAGGTGAAATTTGACAGTGTGGAAGCCTTGACAGAGCAATTGCAACGGGATAAGGTAACGGTGAAAAAACTTTTGAACCAAAGAGGGTAAAGTGTTGGGCTGCATTTGAATTGTCCGTATCTTTGCAGCAAATTAGATAGTTGAATTGAATGAAGACATTTGAAGAACTTGGCGTTTCGCCCGAAATACGTAAAGCCATCGAGGAAATGGGATATGAAAATCCCATGCCGGTGCAAGAAGAAGTAATCCCGTATTTGCTGGGAAACGGCAATGATGTAGTGGCTCTGGCACAAACCGGAACCGGGAAAACAGCCGCATTTGGTCTGCCGCTGATCCAGAAGATTGAAGTAGAAAATCGTGTTCCGCAAGCATTGGTGCTTTGTCCTACACGCGAACTTTGCCTGCAGATTGCGGGTGACTTGACTGATTATTCAAAGTATATTACCGATTTGAAGATTCTGCCTGTATACGGAGGCTCTTCGATTGACAGTCAGATTCGTAGCCTGAAGAGAGGAGTGCATATCATTGTAGCTACTCCGGGGCGTTTGATTGATTTGATGGAGCGCAAGGTGGCCCAGTTGGACACTGTCCGTGATGTCGTAATGGATGAAGCGGACGAGATGTTGAACATGGGTTTTACAGACAGTATCAATACCATTCTTGAAAATATACCGAAAGACCGGAACACCTTGATGTTCTCGGCTACGATGAGTCCGGAAATAAGCCGCATTGCGAAGACTTACCTTCATGATGCCAAAGAAATCACGATAGGCACAAAAAATGAAGGTAGCAAAAATGTGAATCATGTGGCGTATATCGTCCATGCAAAGGACAAGTATCTGGCGCTGAAACGGGTGGTGGACTTTTATCCTCAGATTTATGGAATCATTTTCTGCCGGACAAGAAAGGAAACTCAGGAAATTGCGGATAAGCTGATTCAAGATGGCTACAATGCAGATTCTCTGCATGGTGAGCTGAGTCAGGCCCAGCGTGACCTGGTGATGCAGAAATTCCGCCAGCGTCATCTGCAGTTGCTGGTAGCCACCGATGTGGCTGCGCGTGGACTGGATGTGAACGACCTGACCCATGTAATTAATTACGGCTTGCCGGATGATACGGAAAGTTATACACACCGGAGCGGACGTACGGGACGTGCCGGGAAGACGGGTATTTCAATCGCCATTATCAATCTGCGTGAAAAGGGGCGTATGCGGGAGATTGAACACATCATCAAAAAGAAATTTGAGGTGAGTGTATTGCCTTCGGGTAAGGAAATCTGCGAGCAACAGCTGATTAAAGTGATTGATGACATCGAAAAGGTGAAAGTGGATGAGGAGGAAATTGCTACTTTCCTGCCGAACATCTATCGGAAGCTGGACTGGTTGGATAAGGAAGACCTGATCAAGCGTGTGGTATCTTTGGAATTCAACCGCTTCTTGGACTATTACAAGAATGCGCCTGAAATCGAACAGCCGAAAGCAAGTGAGAAGAAGTCGGAAACGAAAGAATCTCGTAGAGGGGATAAAGAAAAAGTAGGCCGCAAGGCTGAAAAAGGATATACACGTTTGTTCCTGAATCTGGGGAAGACAGATGGCTTTTACACAAATCAGATTATCGATCTGGTAAACCGTAACCTGAGAAAGGAACGCATTCAAATTGGCCGTATCGACCTGATGCAGAACTTTTCGTTCTTTGAGGTCCTTCAGGAACAGGCTCCTCAGGTGATAAAGGCCTTGAACAAGGTGGTGTTGAATGGTGGACGTAAGGTTTGCGTGGAGGTTGCAGGTGAAAATACCGGAAAGAGCGACAAAGGTGGAAAGAAAAAGAAAGTAGCGGTTGAAAAGAAAGCCGATAAAGTGGAGAAGGCCGAAAGGCCGAAGAAGCCGAGTAGGGCAGAAAGAGGGTATGTCAATCCTCGTGGCCCGAAAAAGAAAGACGACTGGAAACAATTTTTTCAGCAGGACAATCAACCGCTTCGCGGAGAAGAACCCGATTTCTCGGAGGAGGGTTGGGCGAAACGCAGCAAACGGAAAAAATAACGGAAAAAATAATGGATAAGCTCCGGAGGAGAAAGCTTCCCCTCCGGAGTTTTTTTATTTATTAAAGACTCCCTCTGTGGTCATTTGTATACGTTTGATGCTTCCGTCTTTCTGATAGAAAAGAGGGTCGATGCAGATTGATCTTCTGAATCCGCATCCGTTTGGGTTGATAGCTCCATTGTGATAAATGAAGTATGATTTTCCTTTGAAATCGATGATGGCCTGGTGATTCGTATTGGAATTGCCGGCTATTTCGTTGAGGATGCCTTTGTAAATCCATGGCCCCTGAATGCTTTTGCTCATGGCGTAACAGATTTTCTCCGGGAATTCTGACGCAAAAGACAGGTAGTACCAGTCGCCATGTTTGTGAACCCAGGGTGCTTCAGTGTATCGGGGAAGGTTGATGGGCTGGATAGGGCCCTCAAGTTCTGTCATATTGTCTTTTAATTTGGCATAGTAACATTGTGTGTTTCCCCAAAAAAGATAGGCTTGTCCGTCGTCATCGATGAAAACGGTAGGGTCTATGTCGTCCCAGGAAATGGAGGTGTATTTAGTGGTCATGTCGTTGGTAATCAGCGCGCTGCCGCGTGCGTCCTTGAAAGGACCAAGAGGAGAATCGGCAACGGCCACTCCGATAGACTTCCCGGGGATAGTGGCATGTTCCACGGTGACATACCAGTAGAATTTTCCGTTTCGTTCGATGACCTGGCTGGCCCAGGCTTCGCCTTTGGCCCATTTGAAATCAGTGGCTTTCAGGGTATAGGCATGTTCTGTGAAAGTCTTCATGTCCTGTGTGGAGAGAATGCACCACTCGTTCATGAGATAGTATTGTTGGGGAGCTGGGCATTCGTCATGTCCGGCATAGATATATACGGTACCGTTATGCACCAAGGCTGCCGGGTCGCCCAAATATTTGTAGGAAACTACGGGATTCTGTGTGGCTACAAAAGTCGTGTCTTGTGTTGCGGCCTGTAGCATAGAAGAGTGTGTGGCCAAAGCGGTAAGCGCAAGGGCTCCCAGTTTGAAGAATGAGTTTTTCATGATTATATTAAAGATTGATTTGTATGCAAAGATAATCTCCTCGCGGGGGAAGGAGGGTGGACAAAAAGCTTTTTGAAGTGGATTGTGGGTCCTTTGGTTAGAAAAAAGTGTGATTTATTAGTTTACTCCGACTTTTTTTCTACATTTGCCATGTAAATTATTAAAACAGTTTAATCATTATGGAAAACGAAAACAAAAATCAGCTTCAGATAGAATTGAAAGAAGAAGTGGCACAAGGTACTTATGCAAATCTTGCAATCATTACTCATTCAAGTTCCGAATTCATTCTTGACTTTGTGCGTGTGATGCCGGGTTTGCCGAAAGCAGGTGTACAGTCTCGTATTGTGATGACTCCGGAACATGCAAAGCGTCTGATGTTTGCATTGCAGGATAATGTAACCAAATATGAACAGAACTTTGGTCAGATCCGGATGCCGGAACAGCAGGCACAAGGCGGCAAAACCTTCGTTCCACCATTGAGTGATTTCAAAGGAGAAGCTTAAAAAAATATAAATTATAGCATTAAAAGGCTCATTTCCCGTTTTTTTCGGGGAATGAGCCTTTTTCTTTTGAAAAACAGTTTGTCTATTAAAAAGTTATTTGTAATTTTGCAGCCCGAAATGTAGTATTTCGCCAAGGATTGTAGAAACAAAATAGAAATAAATATATAACAATTAAAAATCAAACAAAATGCCTACTATTCAACAGTTAGTAAGAAAAGGAAGAACGGTTTTGGTTGATAAGAGTAAATCACCGGCATTGGATTCATGTCCTCAGAGACGTGGCGTTTGTGTGCGTGTTTACACTACAACTCCGAAGAAACCGAACTCAGCAATGCGTAAAGTTGCTCGTGTACGTCTGACAAACTCTAAGGAAGTGAACTCTTACATTCCGGGAGAAGGACACAACTTGCAGGAACACTCAATCGTTTTGGTTCGTGGTGGTCGTGTAAAGGACCTTCCGGGTGTTCGTTATCACATCGTACGTGGTACACTGGATACAGCAGGTGTAGCAGGTCGTACACAGAGACGTTCTAAGTATGGTGCTAAGCGTCCGAAACCAGGACAGGCAGCTCCGGCAGGAAAAGGTAAGAAATAATCCTGGCTGAGTACAATCCTTAGTTTAAGAAAAACTTTTATTAATTCGTTTTGGTTTGTTGGAAAAGCTTTAAGGTTGAGTAAATGCTTCGGAGGAAGCGTTGAAGTAGACGAGGTGCAGCCCCAAACTAAACATTATTATCAAACAAAATGAGAAAAGCAAAACCAAAAAAACGTGTGATCCTTCCGGATCCAGTATTTAACGACCAGAAGGTTTCAAAATTCGTAAACCATCTGATGTATGATGGAAAGAAGAACACTTCTTACGAAATCTTCTACAATGCACTGAAAACAGTTGAAACCAAGCTGCCGGCTGAAGAAACTTCTGCTTTGGAAGTTTGGAAAAAGGCTCTTGATAATGTAACTCCGCAGCTGGAGGTTAAGTCTCGCCGTATCGGTGGTGCTACATTCCAGGTTCCTACAGAAATCCGTCCGGATCGTAAAGAATCAATTTCTATGAAGAATCTGATCGCTTTTGCTCGTAAGCGTGGAGGTAAATCAATGGCTGATAAATTGGCTGCTGAAATCCTTGATGCATACAACGAACAGGGTGGTGCTTTCAAACGTAAAGAGGATATGCACCGTATGGCTGAAGCTAACCGTGCATTCGCTCACTTCAGATTCTAATCTAGTAATTAATAATTAAGACGGAATTAAAATGGCTAAACATGATTTGCATTTGACCCGTAACATCGGGATTATGGCCCACATCGATGCTGGTAAAACTACAACTTCTGAGCGTATTCTGTATTATACAGGTTTGACTCACAAGATCGGTGAGGTTCACGATGGAGCTGCTACAATGGACTGGATGGTGCAAGAGCAGGAACGTGGTATCACTATCACTTCTGCGGCTACTACAGCTTATTGGAATTATGCGGGAAATAAATATAAAATTAACTTGATTGATACTCCGGGACACGTAGACTTCACGGCTGAGGTTGAACGTTCTCTGCGTGTGCTGGATGGCGCTGTGGCTACTTACTGTGCAGTAGGTGGTGTAGAACCGCAGTCTGAAACAGTATGGCGCCAGGCTGATAAATATAACGTACCTCGTATCGGATATGTCAACAAGATGGACCGTTCAGGTGCTGACTTCTTTGAAGTAGTTCGTCAGATGAAGGATATTCTGGGAGCTAATCCGTGTCCGGTTGTAATTCCTATCGGCGCAGAAGAAAGTTTCAAAGGTTTGGTCGACCTGATTAAGATGAAAGCTATCTACTGGCATGATGAAACACTGGGTGCTGACTTCGAAGTAGACGACATTCCGGCTAATCTGGTAGACGAAGCTCAGGAATGGAGAGACAAGATGTTGGAGAAAGTCGCTGAGTTCGACGAAGCTCTGATGGAGAAATACTTCGATGATCCTTCTACTATCACAGAAGAAGAAGTTCTTCGTGCATTGCGTGCCGGAACATTGAAGATGGAAATCGTTCCGATGTTGTGCGGTTCTTCATTCAAGAACAAAGGTGTACAGACATTGCTGGACTATGTATGTGCTTTCTTGCCTTCTCCGCTGGATACTCCGAACATCGTAGGTACAAACCCGACTACAGGTGCTGAAGAAGACCGTAGACCGGACGAAGATGAAAAGACTGCCGCTCTGGCATTTAAGATTGCTACTGACCCGTATGTAGGTCGTCTGACATTCTTCCGTGTTTACTCTGGTAAGATTGAAGCTGGTTCTTATATCTACAACTCTCGTTCAGGTAAGAAAGAACGTGTTTCTCGTCTGTTCCAGATGCACTCAAACAAGCAGAACCCGGTAGAAGTAATCAGCGCAGGTGATATCGGTGCTGGTGTAGGTTTTAAGGATATCCGTACGGGTGATACATTGTGTGACGAAACTGCTCCGATTGTATTGGAATCTATGGACTTCCCGGAACCGGTTATCGGTATCGCAGTAGAGCCGAAGACTCAGAAAGACTTGGACAAGCTGTCTAACGGTTTGGCTAAGCTGGCTGAAGAAGACCCGACATTTACTGTACGTACAGACGAACAGACTGGTCAGACAATTATCTCTGGTATGGGTGAGCTTCACTTGGATATCATCATCGACCGTCTGAAACGTGAGTTCAAGGTTGAATGTAACCAGGGTCGTCCGCAGGTTAACTACAAGGAAGCTATCACGAAGACTGTTGAATTGCGTGAAGTTTACAAGAAACAGTCAGGTGGTCGTGGTAAGTTTGCCGACATCATCGTATCAGTAGGTCCGGTTGATGAAGATTGGAAGCAGGGTGGTCTGCAGTTCATCGATGAGGTGAAAGGTGGTAACGTACCTAAGGAATTCATTCCTTCTGTACAGAAAGGTTTCCAGACTGCCATGAAGAACGGTGTATTGGCCGGCTTCCCGCTCGACTCTCTGAAGGTTGTCTTGAAGGATGGTTCATTCCACCCGGTTGACTCTGACCAGTTGTCATTTGAAATCTGCGCTATCCAGGCATACAAGAATGCTTGCGTGAAGGCAGGCCCGGTACTGATGGAGCCGATCATGAAACTGGAAGTTGTAACTCCGGAAGAAAACATGGGTGATGTAATCGGTGACTTGAACAAACGTCGTGGCCAGGTAGAAGGTATGGAAACAAGCCGTTCAGGTGCTCGTATCGTGAAGGCTATGGTTCCGCTGGCTGAAATGTTCGGTTATGTAACAGCTCTGCGTACAATCACTTCTGGTCGTGCAACTTCTTCAATGAGCTACGATCATCATGCACAGGTTTCCAGCTCAATCGCTAAGACTGTACTGGAAGAAGTGAAAGGTCGCGTTGATTTGGTATAATAAACAATAGGACGGAAGTCGATGAGGGCTAGCGAATGACTCTTAGCCCTCAAGCTTCCTCCAATATTCATTAATAATTTAATAAACAAACATGAGTCAGAAAATCAGAATTAAACTGAAATCTTACGATCACAACTTGGTAGACAAGTCAGCTGAAAAGATTGTAAGAACTGTGAAGGCTACAGGTGCCATTGTAAGTGGTCCGATTCCATTGCCTACACACAAGCGTATCTTTACTGTAAACCGTTCGACTTTCGTTAACAAGAAGTCACGTGAACAGTTCGAATTGTCTTCTTACAAGAGACTGATTGACATCTATAGCTCAACTGCAAAGACAGTAGATGCTTTGATGAAATTGGAATTACCGAGTGGGGTAGAAGTAGAAATTAAAGTTTAATCAATTAAAAATTAACTGAAATGCCAGGATTATTAGGAAAGAAAATCGGAATGACATCCGTTTTCAGTGCTGATGGTAAGAATGTACCATGCACTGTTATCGAAGCTGGTCCTTGTGTAGTTACTCAGATTAAGAGTGTAGAAAAAGATGGCTATGCAGCTGTTCAGGTAGGTTTCCAGGACAAGAAGGAAAAGCATACTACAAAACCGTTGATGGGTCACTTTAAGAAAGCTGGAGTAACTCCAAAGAGACACTTGGCCGAGTTCAAAGATTTCTCAGAAGAATTGAATTTAGGTGACACTATCACTGTAGAATTGTTCAATGACGCTGCATATGTAGACGTGATTGGTACTTCTAAAGGAAAAGGTTTCCAGGGTGTTGTAAAACGTCATGGATTTGGTGGTGTAGGTCAGACTACTCACGGTCAGCACAACCGTGCTCGTAAGCCGGGTTCTATCGGTGCTTGTTCTTACCCTGCAAAAGTATTCAAAGGAATGCGCATGGGCGGACAAATGGGTGGTGACAGAGTGACTACTCACAACTTACAGGTATTAAAAGTGATTCCTGAACATAACCTGCTGTTGATTAAGGGTTCTGTTCCGGGTTGCAAAGGTTCAATCGTAATAATTGAGAAATAATGGAAGTTAACGTTTTAAATATCAAGGGTGAAGACACCGGAAGAAAGGTGGCTTTGAACGAAGCTATCTTCGGAATCACTCCAAATGATCACGCTATCTATCTGGATGTAAAACAGTATATGGCTAATCAGCGCCAGGGTACTCACAAGTCTAAGGAAAGAAGCGAAATCAGTGGTTCTACTCGTAAATTAGGCCGTCAGAAAGGTGGTGGCGGTGCACGTCGTGGTGATATCAACTCTCCAGTATTGGTGGGTGGTGCTCGCGTGTTCGGTCCGAAACCTCGTGATTATTGGTTCAAGTTGAACAAAAAAGTGAAGGCTTTGGCTCGTAAGTCTGCTTTGTCATACAAGGCTCAAGCTAACAGCATTGTAGTCGTTGAAGACTTCTCATTTGAAGCTCCGAAGACTAAAGAATTCGTAAACCTTGTGAATAATCTTAAAGTGGCTGGTAAAAAGCTACTTATGGTTTTGCCGGAAGCAAATAAAAACGTATATTTGTCTGCTCGTAACTTAGAGCGTACAAATCTTGCAATTGCTTCTGCGCTGAATACATACTCTGTATTGAACGCAGAAACTCTTGTTGTGACAGAAAGTGCATTGAAAGCTATCGAGGAAACCTTAGTGAAATAATTAAATGAGGCTGAAGTAATATGGGAATGATTATTAAACCGTTGGTTACAGAAAAGATGACGGCAATATCTGAAAAGTTCAACCGCTTTGGATTTATTGTTCGTCCTGAAGCTAACAAATTAGAAATTAAGCGTGAAATCGAAGCTATGTATAACGTAACTGTAGTGGATGTAAATACTATCCGTTATGCAGGTAAGAACAAGAGCCGTTATACTAAGTCAGGTCTTATCAATGGTCGTACGAATGCATACAAGAAAGCAATCGTTACATTGAAAGAAGGTGATACTATTGATTTTTATAGCAATATTTAAATAAAAGATGGCAGTACGTAAATTTAAGCCCACAACACCGGGGCAGAGACACAAAATTATTGGTACTTTTGAGGAAATTACTGCATCGGTACCAGAAAAATCTCTTGTATATGGAAAGCGTTCTACGGGTGGTCGTAACCACGTAGGTAAAATGACAATGCGCTATATCGGTGGCGGTCATAAGAGAAAATTCCGTATTATCGATTTCAAGAGAAATAAAGACGGTGTTCCAGCAGTCGTTAAAACAATTGAATATGATCCGAACCGTTCGGCTCGTATCGCTTTGTTGTTTTATGCTGATGGTGAAAAAAGATATATCATTGCTCCTAATGGATTGCAAGTAGGTAGCACTTTGATGTCTGGAGCGGATGCGGCGCCTGAGATTGGTAACGCACTTCCTCTTGAAAACATCCCCGTTGGTACTGTAATTCACAACATTGAATTGCGTCCGGGTCAGGGTGCTGCTTTGGTAAGATCGGCTGGTAACTTTGCTCAGTTGACTTCTCGCGAAGGTAAATATTGTGTCATCAAATTGCCTTCAGGTGAAGTAAGACAGATCTTGAGTGCTTGTAAAGCTACAATCGGTAGTGTTGGTAATTCAGACCACGCTCTGGAAGCTTCTGGTAAAGCAGGTCGTTCTCGCTGGTTAGGCCGTCGTCCTCACAACCGTGGTGTTGTTATGAACCCTGTGGATCACCCGATGGGTGGTGGTGAAGGACGTCAGTCAGGAGGTCACCCGAGATCACGTACAGGCTTGTATGCTAAGGGCTTGAAGACAAGAGCACCTAAGAAACAGTCTTCTAAATATATTATTGAAAGAAGAAAGTAATAACAACTGATTAATTGAGTAATTTATGAGTCGTTCATTAAAAAAAGGTCCATATATTAATGTAAAACT
Source organism: Bacteroides mediterraneensis (assembly GCF_016900355.1). Classification (GTDB taxonomy): domain Bacteria; phylum Bacteroidota; class Bacteroidia; order Bacteroidales; family Bacteroidaceae; genus Phocaeicola. Next base: position 20,205 of record NZ_JACJKA010000019.1, read on the forward strand.
GGAAAACAAGGTGCTCGCTATGAATGAAAGCGGCAAGAAGTCAGTTGTTAAGACATGGGCTAGAGCTTCAATGATTTCGCCTGATTTTGTTGGGCATACAATTGCAGTTCATAACGGTAACAAATTTATTCCTGTTTATGTTACTGAAAACATGGTTGGTCATAAGTTGGGAGAATTCGCTCCTACACGTACTTTCCGTGGTCATGCAGGTAACAAGAAAAAATAATAACAGGACGCATATTTGAAATAATAAAGTAATAAATAATGGGAGCAAGAAAAAAAATATCGGCTGATAAGAGAAAAGAAGCCCTTAAAACCATGTATTTTGCAAAATTGCAAAATGTGCCTACTTCTCCGCGTAAGATGCGTCTCGTGGCTGACATGATTCGCGGTATGGAGGTGAACAGAGCACTTGGTGTTTTGAAGTTTTCTTCTAAAGAAGCTTCTGCTAGAGTGGAAAAACTGTTACGCTCTGCTATTGCTAACTGGGAACAGAAAAACGAACGCAAAGCTGAAGACGGCGAATTGTTTGTAACTAAGATTTATGTTGACGGGGGAGCAACCTTGAAAAGAATGAGACCGGCTCCACAGGGTAGAGGTTACAGAATTCGTAAACGCTCAAATCATGTGACTTTGTTCGTTGATGCTAAGAATACTAATGATAAAAATTAAGAGTAGATGGGACAGAAAGTTAATCCGATAAGCAACCGTTTAGGAATTATCAGAGGATGGGATTCTAATTGGTACGGTGGCAAGAATTATGGTGACGCTTTGCTGGAAGACAGCAAAATTCGTAAATATCTGAATGCCAGACTTGCAAAAGCCAGCGTTTCAAGAATCGTTATTGAACGTACTCTGAAATTGGTGACAATCACTGTATGTACTGCTCGTCCGGGTATTATCATTGGTAAAGGTGGTCAGGAAGTTGACAAGTTGAAAGAGGAGTTGAAGAAGATCACCGACAAGGATATCCAGATTAATATCTTTGAAGTAAAAAGACCGGAACTTGACGCTGTCATTGTGGCAAACAACATCGCTCGCCAGGTTGAAGGTAAAATCGCTTACCGTCGCGCTATCAAGATGGCGATTGCCAATACCATGCGCATGGGAGCTGAAGGCATCAAGGTGCTGATCTCAGGTCGTTTGAACGGTGCTGAAATGGCTCGTTCAGAAATGTATAAAGAAGGTCGTACTCCATTGCATACTTTCCGTGCAGATATCGACTATTGCCATGCTGAAGCTTTGACAAAAGTTGGTTTGCTGGGTATCAAAGTATGGATTTGCCGTGGTGAAGTTTATGGAAAACGTGAGTTGGCTCCTAACTTCACTCAGAGCAAAGAAAATGGCCGTAGCAACGGAAACAATGGTGGAAAGAACTTCCGCAGAAAGAAAAACAACAATCGCTAACGATTTGAATTTTAGGAATTATGTTACAACCGAAAAAAACAAAATTCAGAAGACAGCAGAAAGGTAGCGCTAAAGGTAACGCCCAGAGAGGTCATCAGTTGGCTTTTGGTACTTTTGGTATCAAATCTCTTCAGACTAAGTGGATTACTGGTCGTCAGATTGAAGCAGCTCGTATTGCTGTAACAAGATATATGCAGCGTCAGGGTCAGATTTGGATCCGCATTTTCCCGGATAAACCTATTACTCGTAAGCCTGCTGATGTACGTATGGGTAAAGGTAAAGGTAATCCGGAAGGTTTCGTGGCTCCTGTAACTCCGGGTCGTATTTTGATCGAAGTTGAAGGTGTTTCTTTTGAAGTAGCTAAAGAAGCTTTGCGCCTCGCCGCACAGAAACTTCCTGTTACTACTAAGTTTATTGTTAGACGTGATTACGACGCAAGTCAAAATGCTTAATTGATATGAAGATTGCAGAAATTAGAGAAATAGCTACCAACGAATTGGCAGAAAGAATTCAGACTGAAGTTGCCAATTACAATCAAATGGTTTTGAATCATTCGATCTCTCCGCTGGAAAATCCTGCACAGATCAAGAAATTACGCAGAACAATCGCGCGTATGAAAGCAGAATTGCGTCAGAGAGAACTTAACAAATAATAATGGTCCTCATGGAAGCTAGAAATTTAAGAAAAGAAAGAACTGGTGTTGTAGTTAGCAATAAAATGGACAAGACCATTACTGTTGCTGCTAAGTTTAAGGAAAAACACCCTATTTATGGTAAGTTCGTGTCTAAAACGAAAAAATACCATGCTCATGACGAAAAGAATGAATGCCAGGTTGGCGATACTGTTCGCATCATGGAAACTCGTCCTTTGAGTAAAACTAAGAGATGGAGATTGATTGAAATTATTGAAAGAGCTAAGTAATTATGATACAAGCAGAATCCAGACTTACAGTATGTGACAACAGTGGCGCTAAAGAAGCTCTTTGTATCCGCGTATTAGGCGGTACAAAGAGACGTTATGCCTCTGTTGGGGATGTTATTGTAGTTTCAATAAAGAGTGTTATCCCCTCAAGTGATATTAAAAAAGGTGCAGTATCAAAGGCCTTGATTGTACGTACAAAGAAAGAAATCCGTCGTGCTGATGGTTCTTACATTCGTTTTGATGACAATGCTTGCGTGCTGTTGAACAACGCAGGTGAAATTAGAGGAAGTCGTATTTTTGGCCCGGTTGCGAGAGAGTTGCGTAATGCAAATATGAAAGTGGTTTCACTTGCACCTGAAGTACTTTAATTTTGTAAAAGATTTAAGTAATGAGTAAATTACATATTAAGAAAGGCGATACAGTTTACGTAAACTCTGGTGAAGACAAGGGTAAAACTGGCCGCGTGTTGAAGGTTCTTGTTAAAGAAGGACGTGCAGTGGTAGAAGGTATCAATATGGTATCTAAGAGTACCAAACCGAATGCAAAGAATCCTCAGGGTGGTATTGTGAAGCAGGAAGCTCCTATTCACATCTCTAACCTGAATCCGGTAGATCCGAAGACAGGAAAACCGACTCGTGTGGGTAGAAGAGAAAGTTCTGATGGAAGAACATTTGTTCGTTATGCTAAAAAATCAGGAGAGGAGATTAAATAATGAGTAATACTGCTAGCCTTAAGAAAGAATATGCAGAGCGCATTGCTCCTGCTTTGAAGAATCAATTCCAGTATTCTTCATCTATGCAAATCCCTGTACTTAAGAAGATTGTTATCAATCAAGGTTTGGGTATGGCGGTTGCTGATAAGAAAATCATTGATGTCGCAATCAATGAATTGACTGCTATTACAGGACAGAAAGCTGTAGCAACTGTTTCTCGTAAAGATATCGCAAACTTTAAATTGCGTAAGAAAATGCCGATCGGTGTAATGGTAACATTGCGTCGTGAAAGAATGTATGAGTTCCTTGAAAAATTGGTTCGTGTAGCTTTACCGCGTATCCGTGACTTCAAAGGTATCGAAAGCAAATTCGACGGAAGAGGAAACTACACACTAGGTATTCAGGAACAGATTATTTTCCCTGAAATCAACATTGATAGCATCACTAAGATTCTGGGTATGAACATTACTTTTGTAACTTCTGCTCAGACAGACGAAGAAGGTTTTGCTCTGTTGAAGGAATTCGGATTACCGTTTAAAAACGCTAAAAAAGATTGATAAGTTATGGCAAAAGAATCAATGAAAGCTCGTGAAGTAAGAAGAGCTAAACTTGTTGCTAAATATGCTGAGAAGCGTGCTGCGTTGAAGAAGATTGTAAACTCTGGTGATCCTGCTGAAGCTTTTGAGGCTGCTCAGAAGTTGCAGGCTCTGCCTAAGAACGCTAATCCTATTCGTTTACACAACCGTTGTAAACTGACTGGACGTCCAAAAGGTTATATCCGTCAGTTCGGTATTTCACGTATTCAGTTCCGTGAAATGGCTTCAAACGGTTTGATTCCTGGCGTTAAGAAAGCAAGCTGGTAAATAATTTTTTTATTAAATATTGTCAGGGTAGTCCTGATTAATTTAACAATTAGTTTTTATGACAGATCCTATCGCAGATTATCTCACTAGATTGAGAAATGCAATTAGTGCTAAGCACAGAGTGGTGGAAGTACCTGCTTCAAACTTGAAAAAGGAGATTACTAAGATCCTTTTCGACAAAGGGTACATCCTGAACTACAAGTTTGTTGAAGATGGTCCTCAGGGTACTATCAAGGTAGCCTTGAAGTATGATGCAGTTAACAAGGTTAACGCAATCAAGAAACTTGAAAGAGTATCTACTCCGGGTATGCGTAAGTATACCGGTTACAAAGACATGCCGAGAGTTATTAATGGATTAGGTATTGCTATTATATCTACTTCCAAAGGTGTTATGACAGACAAGGAAGCTGCTGAACTGAAGATTGGCGGTGAAGTTCTTTGCTATGTATATTAATGTTAGGAGGATAAGCAATGTCAAGAATTGGTAAATTACCCATTAGTATCCCTGCTGGAGTAACAGTTACTCTGAAGGATAATGTAGTAAACGTAAAAGGACCTAAAGGTGAGTTGAGTCAGTTTGTAAATCCTGCTATCAGCGTAGAAATTGCAGACGGACACGTGGTGTTGAAAGAAAACGAAGATGCGATGCTTGATAACCTGAAACAGCGTCACGCATTCCATGGCTTGTATCGTGCATTGATTCACAACATGGTTGTTGGTGTTTCTGAAGGTTATAAGAAAGAATTAGAGCTGGTCGGTGTTGGTTACCGTGCTTCTAACAACGGTAATATCATTGATTTCGCTTTAGGTTATACGCATAATATCTTTATGCAGTTGCCTCCTGAAATCAAGGTGGAAACTAAATCTGAAAGAAATAAGAACCCTCTTATCATATTGGAATCTTGTGACAAACAGCTGCTTGGTCAGGTTTGTTCAAAAATACGTTCTTTCCGTAAGCCTGAACCTTATAAAGGAAAAGGTATTAAGTTTGTTGGTGAAGAAATTCGTAGAAAGTCTGGTAAGTCAGCTGGCGCTAAATAATTCACATAAAATCGTACAATTATGACAACGAAAATAGAAAGACGCATTAAGATTAAATATAGAGTACGCAACAAGATTTCAGGTACCCCTGAACGTCCGCGTATGAGTGTGTTTAGAAGTAACAAGCAGATTTACGTTCAGGTTATCGACGATTTAAGTGGTAAGACATTGGTGGCTGCTTCTTCTCTGGGTATGGAAGCTATGCCGAAAAAAGAACAGGCTGCAAAAGTTGGTGAGCTGATTGCTAAAAAAGCTCAGGAAGCTGGTATTACGACTGTCGTATTCGACCGTAATGGTTACTTGTATCATGGGAGAGTAAAAGAAGTAGCTGATGCTGCTCGTAACGGTGGACTTAAATTTTAATGAATTATGGCAGTTAATAATAGAGTTAAGATCACTAACGATATAGAATTAAAAGATAGACTGGTTGCAATCAACCGTGTTACTAAAGTTACAAAAGGTGGTAGAACTTTCAGCTTTTCTGCTATCGTAGTAGTTGGTAACGAAGATGGTATCATTGGTTGGGGCCTTGGTAAAGCTGGTGAAGTAACAGCTGCAATCGCTAAAGGTGTTGAAGCTGCAAAGAAGAACCTGACTCGTGTTCCGGTATTGAAAGGTACTGTTCCTCACGAACAGTCTGCAAAGTTTGGTGGTGCTGAAGTATTCATCAAACCTGCTTCAACAGGTACTGGAGTAGTAGCTGGTGGTGCAATGCGTGCCGTATTGGAAAGTGTAGGTGTTACTGATGTCCTGGCTAAGTCTAAGGGTTCATCAAATCCTCACAACCTGGTAAAAGCTACTATCTTGGCTTTGGGTGAAATGAGAGATGCTCGCATGGTAGCTCAGAACAGAGGTGTAAGTTTGGATAAAGTATTTAGAGGATAAGGAGGATATTTATGGCAACTATTAAGATTAAACAAGTAAAGAGTAGAATTGGTGCTCCGGCTGATCAGAAAAGAACATTGGATGCACTTGGTCTCCATAAATTGAATCGTGTGGTTGAACACGAAGAGACTCCTTCAATTCTGGGTATGATTGAAAAGGTTAAACACCTGGTTGCAATCGTTAAGTAATATATTGTTAACAATAAAGGATCTTACAATATGAAGTTAAATAATTTACGTCCTGCAGAAGGTTCTGTCAAAACTAGAAAAAGAGTTGGTCGTGGTGCTGGTTCAGGTTTAGGCGGTACTTCTACAAGAGGACATAAAGGAGCAAAATCAAGATCTGGCTATTCAAAGAAGATTGGTTTTGAAGGTGGTCAGATGCCGCTTCAACGTCGTGTTCCGAAGTTTGGTTTTAAGAACATCAACCGTGTAGAATACAAAGCAATTAATCTTGATACTATTCAGAAACTGGCTGAAGCTAAGAATCTGTCTAAGGTCGGCATTAATGATTTGATTGAAGCAGGTTTCGTTTCTTCTAATCAATTAGTGAAAGTTCTTGGTAACGGTAGTTTAACTACTAAGCTTGATGTAGAAGCAAATGCTTTCTCTAAGAGCGCAGTAGCTGCAATCGAAGCCGTTGGTGGTAATGCAGTAAAACTCTGATTCAATGATAAAATCTATTGAAACATTAAAGAATATATGGAATATTGAGGATCTGAGAAAACGGATCCTCATTACTATATTGTTTGTTGCAATTTATCGATTCGGTTCTTATATCGTATTGCCAGGTATCAATCCTGACATGTTGTCGAAGTTGCATGAACAGACGAGTGAAGGTCTTCTTGCCTTGTTGAATATGTTTTCGGGTGGTGCCTTTTCAAATGCATCTATCTTTGCACTTGGAATCATGCCGTACATCTCTGCGTCCATCGTGATTCAGTTGTTGGCTATTGCGGTACCTTATTTCCAGAAACTGCAGCGTGAGGGGGAAAGCGGTCGTCGAAAGATTAATCAGTATACTCGTATTCTGACAATCATTATTTTGATTTTCCAAGCTCCATCTTATCTGATCAACTTGAAAATGCAGGCAGGGCCCGCCCTTAATGCTTCATTAGATTGGACTTTCTTTATTATTACTTCAACTATCATTTTGGCAGCAGGTAGTATGTTTATCTTGTGGCTTGGTGAAAGAATTACTGATAAAGGAATTGGTAATGGTATCTCATTGATTATTATGGTGGGTATTATTGCTCGTCTTCCTCAGTCTTTCTCTGGTGAATTCGTTTCACGACTCGCTTCTCCGGGTGCAGGTGGTATTATCATGTTCTTGATTGAACTGGTATGCTTGCTGGCTGTGATAGCTGCTGCTATCTTGTTGGTACAAGGTGTACGTAAGGTGCCTGTACAGTATGCAAAGCGTATTGTGGGTAACAAACAATACGGTGGTGCTCGTCAGTATATCCCTCTGAAAGTAAATGCGGCTAACGTGATGCCTATCATCTTTGCTCAGGCTATCATGTTTATTCCGATTACGATTGTCGGATATTCAAATATCGATAATGCAAGTGGCATAGCCCGCGCATTGATTGACCATACAGGTTTCTGGTATAACTTTGTTTTTGCCGTGTTGATTATTCTTTTCACTTACTTCTACACTGCGATTACAATCAATACCACTCAGATGGCAGAAGACATGAAGAGAAATAACGGTTTTATTCCGGGAATAAAGCCGGGTAAGAATACAGCAGAATATTTGGATGTGATTATGTCCCGTATTACTCTGCCGGGTTCTATATTCTTGGCTATTATTGCTATATTGCCCGCATTTGCTGGCCTGTTCGGCGTTCAGGCTGAATTTGCACAGTTCTTTGGTGGTACATCATTGCTGATTCTTGTAGGTGTGGTATTGGATACCCTGCAGCAAGTAGAAAGCCATTTGTTGATGCGCCATTACGACGGTCTGTTGAGTTCAGGTCGAATCAAGGGACGGTCTGGTAATGTGGCTGCTTATTAAAAAAATACTTGTCTCGAATGATATTTCTAAAGACAGATGATGAAATAGAGTTGCTTCGTCAGAGTAATCTCCTTGTCGGGAGAACTCTGGCCGAAGTAGCCAAAATGATAAAGCCTGGAGTTACGACGAAGCAACTGGATAAAGTAGCGGAGGAGTTTATCCGTGACCATGGGGCTATCCCTACTTTTAAGGGGTTCCCTAATCCTTATGGCTCTCCTTTTCCTGGTACGCTTTGCACTTCGGTGAACGAGCAGGTAGTACATGGAATTCCTAATGATATCCCTTTAAAAGATGGTGATATCGTTTCGGTTGACTGCGGTACTTTCATGAATGGTTTTTGTGGAGATTCAGCCTATACGTTTTGTGTCGGTGAAGTGGATTCTGAAATAGTGAAATTATTGAAGGTGACAAAGGAATCTCTTTACAAGGGTATCGAAAATGCAGTTCATGGAAAGAGATTGGGAGATATCGGTTATGCAATTCAGCAACATTGTGAATCCCATTCTTACGGTGTAGTTCGAGAATTTGTCGGTCATGGTATTGGAAAGGAAATGCATGAAGATCCTCCAGTTCCCAATTACGGACGCCGTGGTACAGGCACATTGCTGAAAAAAGGAATGTGTATCGCAATTGAACCGATGATCACGATGGGTAACCGACAGATTGTCATGGAAGATGACCGATGGACAATCCGTACGAGAGACCGGAAATGTGCAGCTCACTTTGAACATACGGTGGCTGTCGGACTGGGAAAAGCTGATATATTATCATCATTTGAATTTATAGAACAAGTTTTAGGAGATAAAGCAATTTAATATGGCAAAGCAATCCGCAATAGAACAAGATGGAGTTATCGTTGAAGCATTGTCGAATGCAATGTTTCGTGTAGAGCTAGAAAACGGACATGAGATTACAGCTCATATTTCTGGCAAAATGAGAATGCATTACATTAAAATATTACCCGGAGATAAGGTAAGAGTCGAGATGTCTCCTTATGACTTATCTAAAGGAAGAATCGTTTTTAGATACAAATAAAAGAAAATATAAGATATGAAAGTAAGAGCATCATTAAAGAAACGTACGCCGGAATGCAAAATCGTTAGACGTAATGGCCGTTTGTATGTTATTAACAAGAAAAATCCTAAGTATAAACAACGTCAAGGATAATTTATTATTTTTGCAAAAAAAATAATTTAGTATATGGCTATAAGAATAGTTGGTGTAGATTTGCCTCAGAATAAAAGAGGTGAGATTGCGTTGACATACGTATATGGTATCGGACGCAGTAGTTCAGCAAAAATTTTGGATAAAGCAGGCGTAGATCGTGACCTGAAAGTGAAGGATTGGACTGATGATCAGGCTGCTAAGATCCGTGAAATCATTGGTGCTGAATACAAGGTTGAAGGTGATCTTCGTTCTGAAATCCAGTTGAACATTAAGCGATTAATGGATATTGGTTGCTACCGTGGTGTTCGTCACCGCTTGGGTCTGCCCGTGAGAGGTCAGAGCACAAAAAACAATGCTCGTACACGTAAGGGAAGAAAGAAAACAGTTGCAAATAAGAAAAAAGCTACTAAATAATTGTTAATATGGCAAAAAAAACAGTCGCAGCTAAAAAAAGAAATGTCAAGGTTGATGCTAATGGACAGTTGCACGTTCATTCTTCATTCAATAACATTATCGTTTCTTTGGCAAACAGCGAAGGCCAGATTATTGCATGGTCTTCTGCAGGTAAGATGGGATTTAGAGGTTCTAAGAAGAACACTCCTTATGCAGCTCAGATGGCTGCCCAAGATTGCGCTAAAGTGGCATACGATCTTGGCCTGAGAAAGGTAAAAGCTTATGTGAAGGGTCCTGGAAACGGACGTGAGTCTGCTATCAGAACAGTGCACGGAGCTGGAATTGAAGTTACTGAAATCATCGATGTAACTCCATTGCCTCATAACGGTTGTCGTCCTCCGAAAAGAAGAAGAGTATAATAGAGATAACCAATTTAGATGTAACTTGATTTTGTTAAATAATGGATTGCAATTCCTTTCTGTAATCGCGGCTGCAACAAATTGAGTTCATGAATAACAATTAAATTAAGAAAGAAAATGGCTAGATATACTGGACCAAAAACTAGAATTGCACGTAAATTCGGTGAAGCAATCTTTGGAGCAGATAAAGTTTTGTCTAAGAAAAACTATCCTCCTGGACAACATGGTAACAATCGTCGCAGAAAAACTTCTGAATACGGTGTCATGTTGGCTGAAAAGCAGAAAGCTAAGTATACTTACGGTGTGTTGGAGAAACAATTCCGTAATATGTTTGAGAAAGCAGCAAGTATGAACGGTATTACCGGTGAAATTTTGCTGCAGAGCCTTGAATGTCGTCTGGATAACGTAGTGTTCCGTTTGGGTATCGCACCGACTCGTGCTGCCGCTCGTCAGCTTGTAGGTCACAAGCACATCACTGTAGATGGTAAGGTAGTTAATATCCCTTCTTTCTCAGTTAAACCGGGTCAGCTGGTAGGTGTTCGTGAAAAATCTAAGTCTTTGGAAGTGATTGCTAACTCATTGGCCGGATTTAATCACAGCAAATATCCTTGGTTGGAATGGGATGAAAACTCTAAGACTGGTAAATTGTTGCACGTACCAGAAAGAGCTGACATTCCTGAAAGCATTAAAGAACACTTGATCGTTGAATTGTACTCTAAATAATAATTAATTTCATGGCGATATTAGCATTTCAAAAACCTGATAAAGTATTAATGTTGGAAGCGGATTCCAAATTCGGGAAATTCGAATTCCGTCCGCTTGAACCCGGTTTCGGTATTACCGTAGGTAATGCTTTACGCCGTATTCTTCTTTCTTCATTGGAAGGTTATGCAATCAACACAATCCGTATCGAGGGTGTGGAACATGAATTTGCTACCATTCCGGGTGTAAAAGAAGATGTCACTAACATTATCTTGAATCTGAAGCAAGTTCGATTCAAGCGAGTAGTTGAGGAATTCGAAAATGAGAAGGTAAGCATTACCGTTGAGAATTCTACTGAATTTAAGGCAGGTGATATTGGTAAGTATTTGACCGGATTTGAAGTGTTAAATCCTGAATTGGTTATTTGCCATTTAGATTCAAAAGCAACTATGCAGATAGACATTACAATCAACAAAGGTCGTGGATATGTGCCGGCTGATGAAAACCGCGAATTCTGCACCGATGTGAATGTAATTCCTATCGATTCTATTTACACTCCGATTCGTAATGTGAAATATGCGGTAGAAAACTACCGTGTAGAACAGAAAACTGACTATGAAAAGTTGGTGCTGGAAATTACGACGGATGGTTCCATTCACCCGAAGGAAGCGCTGAAGGAAGCTGCAAAGATTTTGATTCATCACTTCATGCTGTTCTCTGATGAAAAGATTACGCTTGAAACATCAGATGCAGAAGGTAACGAAGAATTCGATGAAGAAGTATTGCACATGCGTCAGTTGCTGAAGACCAAATTGGTGGATATGGACTTGTCAGTTCGTGCTTTGAACTGCTTGAAAGCTGCCGATGTTGAAACATTGGGCGACTTGGTTCAGTTCAACAAGACCGACCTGCTGAAGTTCCGTAACTTCGGTAAGAAATCGCTCACTGAGCTTGATGATTTGCTCGAGAGTCTGAATCTTTCGTTTGGAACAGATATTTCTAAGTATAAATTAGACAAAGAATAAACAATGAGACATAATAAAAAATTCAACCATTTAGGTCGTACTGCTTCTCACAGAAATGCAATGCTGTCAAACATGGCATGTTCTTTGATCAAGCACAAAAGAATCACTACGACTGTTGCGAAGGCTAAAGCTTTGAAGAAGTTCGTTGAGCCGCTGATTACTAGATCTAAAGATGACACAACTAACTCACGTCGTGTTGTGTTCAGTAACCTGCAAGACAAATATGCTGTAACTGAACTGTTCAAAGAAATCTCTGTAAAGGTTGCAGATCGTCCGGGTGGTTACACTCGTATTATCAAGACTGGTCACCGTTTGGGTGATAACGCAGAAATGTGTTTCATCGAATTGGTAGACTACAACGAGAACATGGCTAAGACAGCTGCTAAGAAAACTACTCGTACACGTCGTTCTAAGAAATCAGCTGCAACTACTACTGAAGCACCGGCTGCTGAAGCTGCAACTGAAGCTCCTGCTACTACAGAGGAAGCCCCTAAAGCTGAATAATTCTGTATATGCTATATATTTGAAAGGCTATGCATTGCGCATAGCCTTTTTTTGTATCTGTCGTGTAGCAGCATCTTTAATTGGGGTAGATGGGTTTATACCGGTTTCTATTGCTTTGTTGGTAAACTCGTAATCGATTATTATGCCCTGTGACTCTGAGACTGTCTGCTGAATTGAGTGATTGGATCCTATCGTTTTTCAGGCCTTCTAACGAATGATAGGAATGAATACGACAAAGGCTTGTGAGGTGCGGTAATATTGCCTCACAAGCCTTTATTCGTAGTTTAGTAGCTATTTATGCTTGCTTTTCTTCTTCCATTTTGGCTTTAAATGCCAAAGCATACATGCGCATTTGTTTTACCATGGCCAGCAGACCGTTGCTGCGGGTGGGTGAAAGATGTTCCTTCAAACCGATCTTGTCGATGAAATAAAGGTCGGCATTCAGGATTTCATCGGGTGTGTGACCTGACACGACCTGAATTAGCAGAGAGATGATACCTTTTACTATCAGGGCGTCACTTTCAGCCTGGAATACTACTTTTCCGTCCACCAGGTCAGCCTGCAGCCATACCCGGCTCTGGCAACCGTCAATCAAGTTCTGCTCTGTTTTGTATTTCGGATCAAGCGGTTGCTGGTCGTTGCCCAGGTCAATCAGCAGTTGGTATTTGTCCATCCAATCGTCGAAGTCACTGAATTCTTCGATTACTTCGTCCTGGAGTTCATTGATTGTTTTCATTGTGATATGGTTTAATTATTTTTCATTATAAATCACGCCCATCACCGTTTGTCCTACGGCCTGAAGCGTGGCTTTGTCAATATTTTCAAGCGTGTCATCCAGCGTGTGCCAAGTTGGGTTGAAACCCGTGTCACTCTGCATATCGTAATGGATGATGTCTACACATGGAATCTGGCGATACTGGTTCACGTAGAGATGGTCATCCGTAATCTGGCCTCCGTCTTCCTTGATGAAATAGTTGCTGTAACCTAAGTGCTCGGCCATTTCCCAGATTTTCTTCATGGCATTGTTCGCCGTCTGCTTGGAGAAGGCTTCGTAGTAGAATGTGGCATTCTTTCCCCCTACCATATCCAGCAAGATACCAAAGCGTGCCTTGTAGTCAGGTACGTGAGGGATACGGCCCCAATATTGGGAACCCAGGCACCAGGTATCCGGTTTATAAGTCCCTTTGTAGAAGTCCGGCGTGCCGTAATCTTCCGCATCGAAGAATACGAGGTCGATGCCTACTTGCGGTGCCTGCTGTTGAATCTGTCGGGCGATTTCCAATAATACACCTATGCCGCTGGCCCCGTCGTTGGCTCCGTCAATTGCTTTCCGATGATTGGCCTCTTCATCCTGGTCGGCATACGGTCGGCAGTCCCAGTGCGCACAGAGCATCACCCGTTTCTTGTTTTCCGGTTGGTAAGCTCCGATGATGTTGCGTGCTTTCAGAATCGTACCGTCGTAAGCGATTAGGTCGGCCTGTTGGTTGTAGACGGTAGCCCCGAATTTCTTCAACTGGGCGGCAAGGTAATCCCCACATTTGCGATGCGCTTCCGTGTTGGGTACGCGCGGTCCGAAAGCCACTTGTGCCGATACATACGCGTATGCACTATCGGCATTGAAAGTCGGGGCCTGCACAATTGTGGCTTCCGTTTCTTCAGTTTGCTGACTGTTTTTCGAACTGCTTCCACAGGAGATGAAAGTTCCTCCCGTTATCAAAGCACTTACAATCAGCATATTTTTTATTGAAATCATAATACCTTCATTTAGTTTGCGCTGCAAAGGTAAGCTTATTTTTGTACACCCCTTGCAGCCGTAAATACGTTTTAAACTTTATTTGTAGGAGCCACTTTCCTGCACTTGCTGCATGACGCGCAGGAAGTTGCCTCCCCAGATCCGCTGGATGTCTTCCTCACTGTAACGTTCGTGGAGCAACTGGCGGGTGAGATTGATCATTTCCGAAGAATCGTTGCATCCAATGATGCCTCCGTCGCCGTCAAAATCACTGCCGATACCCACATGCTCGATACCCATCACGTTCACCATATGGTTCAGGTGTTCGATGGCATCCAGGATGTGTGCCGGACGTTCGGTGCGGAGGAATCCGCTGTAAAGGCAGACCTGCACTACGCCCCCTTTTCGGGCAATGGCCCGGAGCTGGTCGTCGGTCAGGTTGCGCGGGTGGTCACAGAGGGTCCGGCTGGAAGAATGTGAGCAGACCACCGGTTGGCTGCTGATGTCCAGTGTTTCGTAGAACGTACGTTCCCCACTGTGCGACAAGTCCACCATCATTCCCAATCGGTTCATTTCGCGGATTACTTGTTCACCGAAAGGTGTAACCCCTAAGTTCTCTTCGTTGTGGCGGGTCGAGCCGCAGATGTCGTTGTTCCCATTGTGACAGAGCGTCATGTACACCACCCCTCGTTTGCGGAAATGTTCCACCCGGCTCAGGTCTTTTCCGATGGCATAGCCGTTTTCAATGCCCAGCATAATGGCCTTCTTGCTTTCCCGTTTCAGACGATACAGATCGGCTGGTGTATAAGCGATATCTACTGCCGTACAGTTCTTGGCCACCATTTCTTCAATTTCGTTCAGCAGCTGGTCGGTTTTGGCCGTAGCAGCCAGCAGGGCTTCATCCGTCCGTTCTTTCTGCGCCAGATAAGCCACCATGATGGTGGCATCCTGCCGTCCTTCCGTCATTTTGTGCAGGTCGACTTTGATTTTCGGGTCACGTGTATCAAAGCGGATATGCTGGTTGAAGAACATCGGCGTATCGCAGTGCGTATCCAGAATCAGCAAGCGCTGGTGCAGTTCCTTCGCTTTCCGGAACGAACGGGCTTCGCGGATGAGCCATCCGAAGAGCGGCATCATGCACTTGTCCTGATTCAGGATGAAGCATTCCGGATGCCACTGTACGCCCAGCATGGATTTGTATTCCGTACTTTCGATGGCCTCTATCACTCCGTCGGGAGCCGTGGCCGATACTCGGAATCCCAGGGCCGGTTCTTTCACAGCCTGGTGATGGAACGAATTGACCGCTATTTCCTTCGCATTCATTATACGGGCCAGCAGACTGCCCTCCGCCAGTTCTACCCGGTGGGAGGGAAAGCTCCGTTCCAGATCCTGGCTGTGCTTGATAGACGGTGTATCTTTCTGCGCATAGATATCTTGATAAAGCGTACCTCCTAAGGCTGCATTGAGCACCTGTATGCCTCGGCAAATACCCAGTATCGGAATCTGTCGGTTGGCGGCCAGGCGTGTCAGCAACAGTTCCTGTCGGTCGCGGTAAGGATTGATGCTGTGTAGTTCACGGATAGGATCTTCGTGTAGGAACAGCGGATTCAGGTCGCCTCCGCCCGTGAGCAGCAGTCCGTCCAAATGTTCCAGTGTGTTGATCAGTAAGTTGACATCCTCATAAGGAGGAATCACTACCGGTACCCCTCCTGCCTGAATGATGGACTGGTAGTAGCCCGGTGCCAGGGTCAGGTTGCCGTCGCTGAAGTTCCCCGTCAGTCCGATAAGTGGAGCTTTTTTATGATTCGGAAAACGGTTGTGAATCTCCTTGTCGAGGGCTTGAATATCGAAAGAAAAATCTGTTTTCATGCGTGCATTCTTTTTTAGCAAGTGACGCAAATATAGAGAGAACTTGTGAATTAATGGCACAATTAGGGAGATAAAGTCGTTATTTTGTTACTCATTGCAGATTGCCCTTCCAGCATGTATAGCATTAATTAGCATCTCAGATAGAAGGTTATTCAAATTATTTTCTCATATTTGTTTAAAATCTAATGATATGGAATTGATTCGAAGCCTTTCTCAAATGGTGAACTGTCTGCGTTCGCGCGGCATACGTCGGAAAGTGGCGGTAGTCTGCCCGAACGATCCGCACACGGAATATGTGATTATTCGAAGCCTGAGGGAGGAAATTGCCGAATATCTCTTGGTGACAGATTCAGCCCACTTGAAAGAAGCGCTCGACTTGCGGGCGGCTTCTCCCGATTTTGTACACATTTACGAGGCAGGTACTCCCGACGAAGCGGCAGCCTTGGCCGTACAGCTGGTGCGGATGGGAGAAGCTGAAGTGTTGATGAAAGGGCTTATCAACACGGACAATCTGTTGCGGGCGGTGTTGAAGAAAGGAGAGGGCCTGTTGCCTGAAGGAGGCGTGCTGAGCCATGTCGCGGTGGCGCAGGTACCCTTGTATCACAAACTGTTGTTCTTTTCGGATGCGGCGGTGATTCCACGGCCCACACTGGCACAATTCCGGGCAATGATTTCCTGCGATTTGGATTTGTGTCGCAAGTTGGGGTGTGAGGAGCCCCGGGTGGCCCTTATTCACTGTTCGGAGAAAGTCAACGAGAAGTTTCCCCACACCCTGAGTTATGTGGAACTCAAGAAAGAGGCGCAGGAAGGACGTTTCGGACATGTCTTTATCGACGGACCGATGGATGCCAAGACTGCCTGCGACAAGCATAGCGGGGAGATAAAAGGCCTTTCTTCTCCCGTAGTCGGCAATGCGGATATTCTGATTTTCCCCAATATCGAATCGGGCAATACGTTTTACAAAACCTTGTCCCTGTTTGGCGATGCGAACATGGCAGGCATGCTCACCGGAACTCTTGCACCGGTGGTGGTGCCTTCACGGAGTGACTCCGGTAACTCCAAATACTACAGTCTGGTACTGGCTTGCCTGGCAGGGGCGCGAAAAGAATAAGACCTGACCTTATGAAAATACTTGTCATTAATCCGGGCTCCACTTCCACGAAGCTGGCAGTCTATGAGAATGAAAATCCCGTGTGGCGTGAAAGCATCGCACATCCGTCCAAGGAGCTGGCGGGCTTTCACCATATCAACGAGCAGTATGAATACCGCCGTGCACATGTGCACGATACGTTGGAGAAGGCCGGTATCCCATTGGTTTTTGATGCCGTGATTGCTCGTGGAGGCTTGTTGAAGCCCACTCCCGGAGGGGTGTATCAAATCAATGAACGTATCAAGCATGACTTGTGGCATGCCACTATGGAACATGCGTCGAACCTGGCGGCATGGATTGCCGACGAGATAGCGCATTGTGCGGGTTGCCCGTCATATCTGGCCGACCCGGTGGTAACGGACGAGTTGCGCGACTTGGCCCGTATTTCCGGTATTCCGGAGCTTCCCCGTATCTCCATTTTTCATGCCCTGAACAGTCGGGCGGTATCCCGGCGGTATGCGGCCCGTATCGGACGGAAGTATGAAGAACTGAACCTGATTGTAGCCCACTTGGGGGGAGGCATCTCGGTCAGTGCGCATCACTATGGGAAAGTGGTCGATGTGAACAATGCCTTGAATGGGGAAGGCCCTTTCAGTCCGGAACGGGCAGGAACATTGCCGGCCCGACAGTTGGTTGATTTGTGTTTCAGCGGGAAATATACCTATGCGGAAATCCGAAAGATGATTAACGGCCGGGGGGGACTGGTGGCACATCTGGGTACGACCGATGTGCAGAGTATTATCCGTTGGGCCCATGCCGGAGCCGAAAGGCACAAACTGGTGCTCGATGCCATGCTCTACACGGTGGCCAAGCAGGTAGGAGCCATGCATATTGCCCTGCACGGACAGACCGATGCTGTGATTTTGACAGGGGGTATCGCTTTCAATGACTATTGTATCCGCGGGTTGCGGGAGTGGCTGGAAGGGCTGGCTCCGATTGTGGTCATTCCCGGAGAAGATGAGATGGGAGCGTTGGCCATGAATGCCCTGGGTGTGCTGCGGGGAGAGTTGACTTTGCAGGAGTATGCACCGGAAGAAAACATAGAATAAAAAATCGGGACATCTTCGTCACGAAGATATCCCGACAAATCCTTATTTAAGGTTAAACGTCAGTGTGAATACTGACTCTTCAAGAGAGATTATTTAGAAAAGACTGTATCCCATCAACGGGATCAGTCTTTTGTGTTTAGTCTGCAATAAACTCATCATAGCCATAACCAAGAGCTCCAGCAGAAACTTGATAGGCTATAAGGATAAAGCAGTTGTGGTTGGCGTACATACCACTTTCATAACCATTGTCGGTTACAAATGCATCATTTCCTTGCCAGTAACCAATATCGCTGACTGAGATACTTCCGTAGCTTCCATAGGTGTACGAAGTCAGGGTGGAAGGTACACGGAAGAACTGGTATTCTCCTTGTGAATCCGTTGCAGTCTTATCAATCAGGTTAATCTTCATGCTGTATCCTTCTCCAAATACGTCTTTGAAGCGGTACAGAGTGGGATCCGTCGTACAAACTTGTAAGGTAGTTGATACAGAAGACTGCCCCAAGATGGTGGCTGCAGGAGTTCCGCTTGCACTGGTAGTCCCGAATACATAAGTACCTGTTGCTACATCTTCCCAGGCAAGTCCGGTAAACACTACTTCTTGTGAAGCCATGTTGCTTCCGTTTACGCCTACGATGGTGATGGTATATTCACCTTGCAGGTTGGTGAGAGTGATGTCTGCGTTAGATTCTCCAGAGATACCTTCTATTTTAGTTCCGTTTTCTACGACATAAGTCATATATCCGGTTTCTCCATTGGCTTCCACATGCGCTTTCTTGTCTGCGGTAGTTTCGGCCAGATAGTAAGCCTCACTCACCTGATTGTTGGCGGCAATACGGATTCTCACATCATTGTCAGGGTTGTATTCCGGTGCTTCGACTGTATATTCATATAGCGTAATGGCAGGTGCTCCGTCTGTACCTGGAGTAGTTCCTTCTTCTTCCTTACAGCTAGTCATTGCCACTATAGTAAGGAGCATCATTCCCAAAGCATTGATATATTTTTTCATGTTCCTATTCTTTATTTAATAAATCAACTTTTTTAATTAGCCCATATAAATTCGCTGGAGTCAGATGTAGGCATAATTGGGGTTGGGTTATTGGTGCACGCTGAATTGTAGTCTGTTTCTGTTCCTACGATACAGAAGTCCATCCAGTCAGGATGTACATTTCCTGAGTTTACATTGTAACCTCCATAGTTCCAGCGATAGCCTGTGGGATGATTTGTGTTGGCATAGCTACGGATAACCCCTTTATCAAAACGTTTGATGTCATAAGTTGCAAAACCTTCCCCCCAAAGCTCTACACGGCGTTGCCACCATACTTCATTTTGGAATCCAGTAGCGTGATTACTACCATAAGTATCATTGGTGTGTTTACCATATACATATTCCGGATCTCTGGTTTTTGCGAAGTTAGTTAACAAGGTGATACCGCGTGCTTCATTTTGCATACCTGCAGCTTCAGCTTCGATTAATATCATTTCTTCTACACGCATTAAAGGTACAGAGACTGTGAAAGCTGCATATTGATTTGCATGTTCTCCATTGGCTGGACGGAATTTCAATTCTAGTCCTCCTACCTTCTTGGAAGTAGTAGCTTCAGCTGTGGTTAGTAAGCCTTCTGGTACATCTGAATAAGCACTTAGTGCATTCAGGGCGTCAGCTTGTGCCATGTTGTCAATGGCAAAGTCTACATAGCATTTCTTGCGGAAGTCTGTGGCAGGAATGGTCTGGTAGAGATGATAATCGATGCGTTTAGGGCTACCATAGTTAGATGCATATCCACAATTTGATGCGCTGACTTCAATAATCATTTGTGACCCCCAGCTGCTGTCTCCATCATTTTGTAGGATACAGGGATCATCGTCTTTGAAACGAACAGCAAACATCCATGAATTGTTTCCATCTGGAGTGTTGAAACCGGTTGTACGTGAAGTGTATTGGCTTTCTGTTAATGCCGTATAGCCTTGTTGGGCAAGTTTTGCATATTTTTCAGCATTTGGCCAGTCTTCCATAACTAGATAGGCACGTGCTTTTAGTCCATATACAACTGAGAGGTTGGGTGTATAAATATCAGAGCGGTTGTAGTCTGCCAGATAAGTCTCAGCTTTGTCCAAATCTGAAAGGATTTGCGCCCACATTGCTTCATTGGTTGCACGAGGATTGGTTGCCAGCTCATTGACGGCAGTTGTTTCCAGTACCAAAGGAACTGTTTCAGCCTTTTTATCGAACGCATAGGATTTTTGAGCAAACATCTGTGCCAAATCCATATAGAACATGGCTCTCATGGCATAAGCAATACCTGCACCTGAAGCATGCTCTGGTGATGGTTCTGCTCCTGCTAAAGTCAATACATCATTACAGCTTTTAATCCATCCATAAAAATAGGTCCAGGGATATTGGCATACAGCATAGAGTGGACCTAGACCGGTTCCACAAGTATACCATGTTGTATACCACTCATTACCTGTATCTTCTAATGCGATATCTTGTCCCATGACGTCACGCATCAGGAAGAATGAGGTATAACCGTAATCGTATGGCGACATATCGGATGCTTTGTAGACAAATTTTCCAGCCATTGTGTTGGTAATGGCGTCTACAAAGTTTTGGAAGGCTCCGGTGGCGTTAGCTGCTTGATCCACTGTTACATAGTTGCTTTGTGGCTCAATTTCTTTGATACAGCCTGTAAGCGATGTCATACCCAAGGCTGCCAGAGAAGCAAATAAAAATATTTTTTTCATCTTGTAGTTTCTTTTCATTGGTTAAAAATGGATTAGAATGTCAACTGGATTCCGCCTGTAACAGTACGTACGGGTGAATAGACATTGACTTGAGTGTTTTCGTTGAATGAATAACGAGGATCAAGTCCTTGACGTGCAGACCAGAAGCACAGGTTTTCTCCGCTGGCATAGATACGCAGCTTGTCGATGCCCAGGTTGCTCAGCCATTTCTTGGGTAAGGTATAACCTACAGTGAATGACTGGAAGTTCAGATAGCTTGCATCTGTCATGAAGCGGTTTGAACGGGCAGCTGTGTACTGGTCCATATATTGCATACGCGGAATATCGCTCGATGTGTTGTTCGGAGTCCAAGCCTTGAGGGCATCTACGTGGAGGGCAGAACCTGTGGCTGAACCAGTCAGGTTGGTCATCAATGACATGTAACGTGCATCGTACACTTGACCGCCAATCTGATAATCGAAAGTCATGGACAAGTCGAAGCCGTAGGCACTAAGAGTGGTTCCGAAACCACCATAAGCTTTCGGCAAGCTACTGCCTTGTTCGTAACGGGAAGCAGAGTTCGGGTCAGTGGTTGTGTAAGAATGATTGGTGGCCGGACGGTTTGTGGCGCTGGCACCAGTAGATGGGTCTACCATGTCGGCATCTACCCAATAGAGGGCCTGTCCTTGTTCGTCCATACCTGCATATTCAGGCAACATGTAGTTGTAGATGGAACCACCTACCTTATACCATTTCCAGTCGGCGCTGTAACCACCCAGCAAACCTACTTTTGAGGCCGGCAATGAAAGGATTTCGTCTTTGTTGTGGGCGATGTTGAACTGTACACTCCAATCTATATTGCGTGTACGGATGATGCTACCTTGCAAGGTCACTTCCACACCTCGGTTGCGGATATCACCGATGTTGTCGTAGTAACCACGTGTACCGGCTGATTCCGGAATGTTCAACCAGAACAGCAGGTCGGTTGTTTTCTTGTTATAGAAATCGATGCTACCGGAAAGTCTCCGATTGAACAAGCTGAATTCTACACCGACGTTCAAGTTGTTGGTGGTTTCCCAGCTGATTTCCGGATTACCCATCATACGGAAAGCGGCAGACATGCTGGAAGGAGTAGAGGCAGACAGTGAATAAGTGTTTACGTATGCGAAATCACCTACGTTATCGTTACCTTGCTGTCCGATAGATAATTTCAGTTTCAATTCATCTACCCATGATGCGTTGAAGAACTCTTCTTTGTTGATCAACCATGCGGCACCGGCTGACCAGAAGTTACCCCAACGGTTTTCCTTGGCAAAACGTGAAGAAGCATCACGACGGTAAGAACCAGAGAGGAAGTATTTGTCATCGTAGTTGTACTGGAGACTACCGAAATAACCTTCCACATTGTATTCGCTGGTGTAAGAGTTTGAACTTACCTTGCTGGCTGAGGCGTTGATTTCCGGAATGTACTGGGAGAACAATCCCTGACCGTAAGCATAAAGGTAAGTGGTCTTGGTGTCATAATATTCATGACCCAACATGACATTGATGTTGTGTTTGTCGAACTGGTCGAAGTAAGTCAATGTCTGTACATGGTTCTGACGCAAGTTGTCTGTTTGTGATTTGTCAATCTGACCTCCGGCAGAAACTTTCGGTCCGTACAGTGCAGTCTGCATCAGAGAATAGTTGGTGTGTCCCCAGATCAGAGAGCTGGTGGCATTGAATTTCAAGAAATCAGTGAAATTGATGTCCAATGAGAAGTTACCGTTGAACTGCTGTCCCTTGCTCTCATCCGTGTTGTAACGGTTGGTACCCAGCGGGTTGTTGGTGCCGGAGAACGGACGGGTCAGTCCCGGATAGTTGCTGGCGGCTACACCATAATCGTATTGCGGGTTTCCGAATTCATCACGACGGATGGTCGGGTTGCCGTTGGCATCCAATACGCGTACGTAAATCGGATAAATCGGTGCAATAGAAGAGGTATAATACATCAGGTTGGATGAATTAAGAGTAGTGTTCATGTTGGCATTGGATTCTGTAGTAGAATTCACATAGCCTACATTGGCACCCAGTTTCAACCATTTGGTAGGTTGATAATCTGCTTTTACACGTGCTGTAAAACGTTTGAAGCCAGAGTATTCAATGATACCGTTATCATCCAGGTAACCCATGCTGGCATAGAATGAACCTTTATCGTTGGCTCCGTTGATGTTGATGGTATATTCCTGGCGAAGTGAATTGCTGTATGCTGCATCCGTCCAGTTATCCGGATACAAGTAGTAAGTTTCCCCGTTTGCTTCATAAGCCCGTCCCAGAGTGGCATTCGGATTTAATTTTCCATTCAGACCGATAAGCTGTTCTCCATTCGGTACGGTGTATACGTTATACGCCAACTGGTTCAACATGGTCGTGTTGGCATTGACATTGGCAGTGGCTGCGTTCTGTCCTTGGCCGTAGAAATAGTAGTTATAGTACTGGCTGTACATGGCTTCATAGTACTGTCCCGGGTCATTGATGGTTTCATAATCCTGTATGGCACGGCTGTTGGCACCCCATTTCATATCCACGTTGATCTGCGGCTTTTTGTTCTTTCCGGTTTTGGTGGTAATCAAGATGACACCTGATGCACCACGTGCACCATACAGAGCGGCAGAAGCGGCATCCTTCAATACGGTAACTGATTCGATATCACTCTGTGGAATGTTGCTCAAAGAAGCCGAATAAGGAGCTCCATCTACGATAACCAAAGGTTCTGTACTTAATGAAAGAGAAGAAATACCACGAATGTTGATGCTTCCGCTGCTAGCACCTGGAGCACCTGATCCGCCACGCATCTGTAAACCTGGAGTTGTTCCAACCAGTGCATTGGCCACATTGGTAGTAATGTGTTTTGCTAGATCTTCACTATCTAGAACTGCCGCAGAACCTGTAAAAGAACTTTTTTTCTGTGTACCGAATGCTACCACCATAACCTCGTCTAGCATTTCTGTGTCGGATTGTAGGGTTACCCGGATTAATCCTGATTGTATACGGACTTCAGCAGGGCGCATACCTACATAGGAAATCTTTAGACGTTTGGCGGATGCCGGGACATTTGAAATGGTAAATTTACCGTTAAGGTCGGTCATTGTACCAGTTTGTGTTCCAACTACCAGTACTGACGCTCCGATTACGGGTTCGCCATCTTCTTCGGAAATTACAATTCCCGATACGGTGGAATGCTGTGCCCACATCATTCCAATGCTCAAGAATAAGCATGTAAGAAAGAAGAGTGTTCGTTTTTTCATAAATTCTCTCTTTTAAAATTAATGTAACAATATGATACTGTTTTTAACAACAACAATTCAATCGCAAATATAAGTAATAAATTTATTTATTTGGTATAAATCTGTTTTTTTTTGAAAATAAATACGCATGTCTGTGAAAATATGGTGAATTTTATTCTTTCTGTTATCCTGTTTTAACTAAGTGATGGTATGTTTTACGAATTACTATTTATTTGCTTACTATATGCTATTATACGTCTCCTGATGTGGTGTAGTGACAGAATGTGAAATATAAAATGAAAGAGAAAACAGGAAATTTTATTCTGTTAGAATTGAAGTGTAGATAAAATGAAATTATTATTATTTCTCACCGATTGTTGGTGATATGTTTTTGGGGGTGCGTTGAAAACTTTAAACTGCAAGTAAAGGATAGATAGGCTTGTTTTCGGAGAAAAGTAAAATTGTTTTTAACGGTTATGTTTTAAGTTAAGGTGTATTCCGTAAAGAAAATGGAGAAGGAAAATGCGGAATGAGAGCGGTAAATTTGTTAAAAGTTGTATTATAATGAGGAGGGGTGCAGAACTTATTTTAGAAAACTACGGGTGCTTTTTCGGAAATCTTGACTTCTTTTCTACGTTTCCCTGCCCAAAAACGTACGTTTCTCGTGGCGGAAACGTATGTTTCTCTATAGGAAAACGTACGTTTCGCATGAGGGAAACGTAAAAAACGTACGGCGTTTGAAGAAACTTTATCCTTGCGTTTGCACTTTGTGACTTGGATTTGCAATAAAATGGATGTTGCGATTTTGAGACGATAAAATAAAAAAGGGACCCTCGTTTGAGGTATCCCTTTTCCCTATTCAAGTATGTATGATTTTATTGTTCGTATTCCTTTTTCCGTTTCGGATTCATTGGAAACCAGCCTTTCAGCACGCGTTCGCGCTGTTCAAAGATTTCCTTGATGGTCCAGAAGGAGGAGAACGAAAAGACTCCCAACAGGGAAGACACGAAAATCTGGCTCACCAGAATAGAACCGATGAGGCCCGCGATACCCAGCACCAGAAAAAACCACCAGCATCGTGTTCCCCAGTAATATTCCGCTTTGACCACTACCGGATGAAACAGTCCGATAATCAAAAACGTGCAGACTCCGATGAGTATGCCTTCCCAGTGAAGACCGTCCAGTCCCTCCATCAATCTTCAATTTCTTTACGGATAGGAATTTCTTTCTTGATGCTCTGTTCCAGTGAAATCAGTGTCTCCGTAGCGGTGACTCCCGGAATTTCCTGAATCTTGGAGTTCAGCAAATCCATCAAGTGCTCATTATCTGTAGAATACAGTTTGGTCAGCATGGTATAAGGACCGGTAGTGAAATGGCATTCCACTATTTCGGGAATTTTTTTCAGTTCTGCCACTACGCTTTTATACATGGAACCTTTTTCCAGCTTGATTCCCACATAGGTACAAGTGCTGTAACCCAGGCTCTTCGGATTTACATGGTAGCCTGACCCAATGATTACGCCAAGGTCAATCAGGCGCTGCACACGCTGATGAATGGCTGCACGTGACACACCGCATTCTGCAGCTACATCTTTAAACGGGATTCTGGCATTCTGCGAAATGATTTCCAGAATCTGTTTGTCAAGTTTATCAATTTTTTCCATACTCTAAATGGTTCTTGTTTTATCATATTGTAAGCAAATGTAGAAAAACTTTTTTATCTATACGCTATTTTGAACGAAAAAACGTGATTATTTTAGGGGAAATAACAAATTCTCGGTGAATAATGTAAGCAATATGCCCTATTTGCTTATCTTTGTGAAGCTTATTATTTATTAAATTGAAAAACTATGCATCCATTGGAATTGTTTAAGTTTTGTCCGGTGTGCGGTTCTCCTCATTTTGAGGTGCACAATGAAAAGTCCAAGAAATGTGCGGACTGTGGCTTTGTGTATTATTTTAATTCGAGTGCGGCTACGGTGGCCTTTATTCTGAACGGAAAAGGTGAACTGCTGGTTTGCCGTCGTGGAAAAGAACCGGCCAAGGGTACGCTGGATTTGTCGGGTGGCTTTATCGATATGTATGAAACCGGCGAAGAAGGAGTAGCCCGTGAGGTGAAGGAAGAAACGGGACTGGTGGTGACAGAAGCGAAATATCTGTTTTCTTTACCGAATACGTACCTGTACTCAGGCTTCCTGGTACATACGCTCGACCAGTTCTTCTTGTGTAAGGTGGCCGACGACCATCTGGTCAAGGCAATGGATGATGTGGCCGATGCGTGGTGGATGCCGTTGGAGGAAATTCACCCGGAGGACTTCGGATTGGAGTCGGTGCGTAAAGGAGTGGCACGCTTTCTGGAAGCACATCGGAACATAAAATAAGGAATTATGGGTAAGTATAAGAAATATATCTGGACGGCAGGCCTTTGTTGCGCCTTGCCGCTGGCTGTGTCGGGACAGCAGGTAGAACCGCTGACCGGGGCCGACCGTTTGTTCAACGAGGGAAGGGAGCTGTTTCTCCGTCAGGATTACGCCGCTGCCCGACAGACCCTTGTCCGTTATACCCGTCAGGCGGGGGAAAAGGCCTGGGCCGATGAGGTGGATTACATGCTGGCTTGTACGGCGTATGAACTGCGTCTGCCGGGGTGCCGGGAGGTCTTGTTTGATTATTTGGAAGCGCATCCGGAATCGCGTTACCGCAACCGGGTGCAGGCGCTGATTGCTGCCAGTTATTTTTCGGAAGACAAGTACCTGGAAACCATCGCCACGCTGAAGGGATGCGATATTTCCCTCTTGTCGGATGAAGAACGCGATGCCAGTGCCCTGCGCATGGGTACGTCGTATCTGAAGATGGACAAGTGGCAGGATGCCGCCTTCTGGTTTTCGGTGCTGAAGGATTCAAGCAAGGAGTATCGCAACGATGCGGTGTACAACCTGGCGTACATTGATTATGTACAGCAAAAGTACGATTCGGCCTTGCAGGGATTCCGTGAGGTACAGGACGACCGGAAGTTCCAGAAACTGGCACCTTATTATATTGCGGATATTTACTTGATTCAGAATAATTATGCCCAGGCTCGCAAGGTGGCAGATGCCTATTTGGCCTTGTATCCGAATGAACTGAATGCAGGACAGATGAACCGTATTTCCGGAGAGGCTGCGTACGGGCAGAAAGAATATGCGGCAGCCATTCAGTCGCTGGAGCGTTATCGTGCGGCCGAAGAGTTGCCGTCGCGGCTGGCCATGTACAAGCTGGGTATGAGCTATTTCAATACGGGAGTCTATTCCAAGGCGTTGTCTCGCTTGGGAGAGGCTACGGGGGCTCCGGATGCCTTGGCGCAGAATGCCTACCTGCACATGGGGTTGGCTGCTTTGCAGTTGAAGGAGCGTAACCAGGCGCGTATGGCCTTTGAACAGGCGTCGCGTATGGACTTTGACCGCAGCATTCAGGAACAGGCGTTGTTCAACTATGCACTGTGCATTCACGAAACGTCGTATTCTCCGTTTGCCGAATCAGTGACGGTCTTTGAACGTTTCCTGAACGAATACCCGTCGTCGGTCTATGCCGAAAAGGTAAACGACTACCTGGTAGAGGTGTACATGAATACCCGCAGCTATGAGGT
Source organism: Bacteroides mediterraneensis (assembly GCF_016900355.1). Classification (GTDB taxonomy): domain Bacteria; phylum Bacteroidota; class Bacteroidia; order Bacteroidales; family Bacteroidaceae; genus Phocaeicola. The sequence continues at coordinate 47,668 of NZ_JACJKA010000019.1, forward strand.
GGCTTTGCAGTCCATCGACAAGATTACCCATCCGAGTGCCCGTATCCTGGAGGCCAAGCAGAAACTGTTGTTCCGCATGGGTACGCAGCTGTTTGCACAGGCGGATTATACGGGAGCGCTGGATTATTTTACCCGTTCCTTGCAGCTGGGACAGTACAACCAGAAGACCAAGGCGGATGCGTACTATTGGCGCGGTGAATCGAAGTACCGGCTGGCACGTTATCCGGAGGCTGCCAACGACCTGCGGCTTTACTTGGAGTTTGCCACCGACAAGAGTTCACAGGAATACGGACTGGCACTTTACTGTTTAGGATACAGTTTGTTCAAGCAGAAACAATATAACTCTGCACGCGACTGGTTTGTCCGTTGCGTACAGAACGGACGGGCACAGGAACCTTCGGTGACGGGCGATGCCTACAACCGTATCGGCGACTGCTATTTCTACGAACGCCGCTTTGAAGAGGCTCGTCAGCAATATGCACAGGCAGTGGCTATCGCTCCTTCGCTGGGCGACTATTCCTTGTTCCAGGAAGGTATCGTGAAGGGGTTGCAGCGGGATTACGCCGGAAAGATTCAGGTGCTCAACAAACTGATTACGGATTATCCTTCGTCGGCATATCTGGACGATGCCTTGTATGAACAGGGACGTGCGTTCGTGCAGATGGAGGACAGCGAGAATGCCATCAAGCGGTATTCATTGCTGGTGCAGCGCTATCCGGAAAGTGAACTGTCCCGTCGGGCCGCCAACGAAATCGGTCTGCTGTATTATCAGAACGACCGCTACGAAGAGGCGATTGCCGCCTACAAGAAGGTGATTACGAATTACCCGGGCAGTTCAGAAGCGCGGTTGGCACAGCGCGACTTGAAATCGATTTATGTAGACTTGAACAAGGTGGACGATTACATGGCGTTTGCTTCTACCATCCCCGGTGGGGCCAAGTTCGATGTGAGCGAACGGGATTCGCTGACCTATACGGCGGCTGAACGGGCCTATATGCGCGGTGATATTGCCGGAGCCAAGACCAGCCTGACACGTTACTTGCAGTCGTTCCCACAGGGAGCTTTCAGTGTGGATGCCGCGTATTATCTGGGCTTGATTGACTACAATCAGAAAGATTATGCGTCGGCTGCTTCTCGCTTGGAAGAGGTACTCCGCTATTCGGGCAGCAAGTACGAAGGAGAGGCACTGGCACTTTGTGCCGAGATGGCTTACAACCAGAAAGAATATGCCAAGGCGCTGAACCTGTACAAGCGTCTGGCCGATCGTTCTTCGGTACAGGAAGATCGCTTGCAGGCAGAACTGGGGGCTTTGCGAAGTGCCCATGCGCTGGGTGACCGGGCTGAGATTGTGACCACGGCTTCGGCCTTGCTCAAGCAGACCAAGCTGACGCCGGAGGTGCGGAACGAAGCGTTGTATTTCCGGGCTAAGGCTTTGCAGGCAGAAGGACAGAAACAGCAAGCGCTGGCCGATTTCATGGAACTGGCCAAGGATACCCGTACCGTGTATGGGGCAGAGGCCAAGTATCTGGTGGCACAGATTTATTTCGACGAGGGAGAAACGGCCAAGGCCGAGAAGGAAGTGCTCGACTACATCGAGGTCAGTACCCCGCACGCCTACTGGCTGGCGAGAAGTTTTGTCCTCCTGTCGGATGTGTACGTGAAACTGGGCCGCAAGATGGAGGCCAAGCAGTATCTGCTGTCCTTGCAACAGAATTATCAGGCGGACGATGACATTGCCGGAATGATTGAAAGCCGTTTGGCCAAACTTAAAAGTGTAAAGTAAGATGAAATACATAAGTACGATATTGATTTGCGCCGGTTTGTGGCCTGTATCCACAATCTGCGCGCAGAAGGGAGCGGAAAAAGATTCCACCTTGAATCGGACGGTGGTGGTGGAGAATCAGTACAATCCTGAAGTGATGGATGCGTTCAAGGTGAACGTCATGCCCGAAGTGGAGGAGCCTGCTGCTCCGAAACAGGCCATCCAGTATGCCACAGACCGGCATCCGTTAGGAGCCTGGAAGGTAACGCCGATGGAGGCTATGTCGAGAGAATGGGCACAGAAGGGAGCCGACCGCGGTTATGTCCGTCTGGCGTATGGTAACCTGAATAATGTGGATTTGAAGGGAAGCTATCTGTGGGATATATCTTCCAAGGACCAATTGGGAGTGATGGCTTCTTTGTATGGACGGAACGGAGAGATTCCGCATTTCCTGAGCCCAGATGACTGGAAATCCCGTTTCTACCGGACGGATGTGTCATTGGATTACCGGCACGACTTCCGGAGTGTGGCCTTGAAGTTAGGAGGTGCTTTTGCTTCGCAGGTATTTAACTACATGCCTTCTTTGCAGGAAGACGAACGGATAGAGTATTTCCCTACTACGCAGCGTTATACGCTCGGAGAAGGTTATGTGGGAGTAGTATCCCGCGACAAGGACCTGCCCATTCAGTTTGGTTTGCAGACGGGCTTGCGGAGTTTCAGTACCCGTTACGATACCTATTACATGCGGCACGGTTCGGAAAACATCGTGCATACCGAGGGATTCATGGCTGGCAACATCAACGACGAGCAACAAGTAGGTGTGGGATTGGAGATGGACAACCTGATTCATGACGTATCGCAGCAGGACTATACCTTGGTGCAGTTGAATCCGTATTATACCCTTCAGAATGAAGTCTTTAGGTTACGTCTGGGCGCGCATGTGGATGTGCAGACGGCTAATGGTGGAGGAGTGAAAGCGGCTCCCGATGTAAAGCTGGAGTATACCTTCGCCGATTCGTATGTGGTGTATGTGAACCTGCTGGGAGGCAGTCGCCTGAATGACTTCCGTCGGTTGAATGATTTTTCACCTTACTGGGTGGTGGCACAGCAGATGAAAACTTCCTATACACCGTTAGATGCCAAACTGGGGCTGAAAGCTTCTCCGGTGACAGGCTTGGGATTCGAACTTTATGGAGGCTATCGCATCACCAAGAATGAACTGTTTGCTGTGCCGGGTGGATTTGCAACGGACAAGCAGAATGTGTTCTATACCGGTATCTGGCAGGATAAAGGAAAAGTGGGTTACGGCGGTGCTTCCGTAAGCTATGCCTACCGTGACTGGGTGGATTTCTCATTGAGTGGCGCTTATTACAACTGGACTGTGACAGAAGGCAATGAAGGCTTGTTACAGCTCAAACCTCAGGCGAAGGTAGATTTCGGTATCCGCGCGAAAGTAGTCAAGGACTGTCATGCCCTGCTGAGTTATAATTATGAACGCCGTCAGAAGATGGGTGAACTGGGGCGTGCCAACGATGTGAATAACTTGTCGGTAGGAGCGGAATATGAATTGTTGAATCGTTTCAACGTGTTTGCCCGCCTGAACAACCTGCTTAACAAGACGTATGCCACAGAAGCAGGTTATCCGGTGGAAGGCTTGCATTTCATGGCGGGTATCAGCTGCCGTTTCTAAGTTTATTCTGCGTGGCGGCAGTGCTGTACCAGTGCGCCGTCACGGAAGAAGAAACGGTTTTCCGAGCTGTAGGGAAGGGTAGGAGCCGGGATTCCGTCGTGCAAGGATACTTGCGCATGTTCGATGAAGGCTTCATCCCATAGTCCTTGTTCCAGGAAGGACTGAAGCGTCTGGCTTCCTCCTTCTACTAATAATGTCTGAATTTTCCGTTCATAGAGTACCTGCATGATTTGCGGGAGGATATTCTGGCCGAAATCCAGTGTCACGTACGTGAGGTTCTGGGTATCGGCCTTTTCTTTTTCTGTAAAGACGAGGGTAGGAGTGCTGCCGTCGAACAGGTGCAGATGAGGCGGCAAGGTCAGCTGTCGGTCGATAACCAGTCGGAGCGGGTTTTGTCCGTACCATTCGCGTACCGTCAGCGACGGATTGTCGAGCAGGGCGGTACGTCGTCCCACCAGGATGGCCTTCTGTTCCGCCCGCATCTTGTGCACGGCCAAGATAGACAACGGGGTAGAAAGGCGTACGGGAGCTCCTTCGTCGCGTCGGATGTCGATGAAGCCGTCGGCCGACTGGGCCCATTTCAAAGTGATGTAAGGACGTTTCTTCACGTTGAATGTGATAAAGGCGCGAATCAGTTCCCGGCACTCTTTTTCCAATACGCCCACCGTGACTTCGATGCCGGCATCCCGCAGCTTCTGGATACCTCTTCCGGCCACCAAAGAGAACGGGTCGACACAACCCACTACCACCCTGGGGATGCCTTTCCGGATAATGAGGTCGGCGCAGGGAGGAGTCTTCCCATAGTGGGAACACGGTTCCAGACTGACATAAATGGTAGCCTCTTTGAGCAGGCTTTCATCCTTCACCGAAGCAATGGCATTCACTTCGGCATGTCCGTGGCCGCAGCACACATGGTAACCTTCACCGATGATTTTTCCGTCACGTACAATCACCGCTCCCACCATCGGGTTGGGGGCTGTGTGGCAAATGCCGTTTCTGGCCAGCTGTATGCAGCGCCGCATATATTTTTCATCTATCGTCATAATCTTCGTTTTTTATCGTTACTTTTGCAATCATGCATCCGGTTTATCTACATATCAAAAAAGAATTGAGTCCCTTTTACGGAGAAGGGGAGGCATCGGCCATGGCGAAATGGATTTCGTCGGACATCCTGCATCTTTCCACAATGGAACTTTATACAGGCAAAGATATGAATTTTTCCACGAAAGCGTGGAAGGAGGTGGAGGATATTCTTGGCCGCCTGAAACAACGGGAACCTCTGCAGTATATTCTACAGGAAGCACCTTTCTGCGGATTGTCTTTTCACGTGGAAAAAGGCGTGCTCATTCCGCGTCCTGAGACCGAGGAACTGGTGGAATGGATGGTGTCTGATTATCAGAAAGCCGGAAAGGTACGTATCCTCGACATCGGAACGGGAAGTGGCTGCATTCCGGTGACACTGGCAGAAAGGCTGCCGGAGGCGGAGGTGGCTTCGTGTGACGTGTCGGCTGAGGCCCTGAAGGTGGCAACCGTCAATGTAAAGCGGTACGGCGACAAAGTGACCTTGTTTCAGGCCGACATCCTGCAAGATGAATTGCCCGATTGCCAAGTAGACGTGTTGGTGAGCAATCCGCCTTATATTACCGACAGCGAGCGGAAGGACATGGAGGCGAATGTGCTCGACTGGGAACCGGTGTTGGCCTTGTTTGTTCCGGATACAGACCCGTTGCGCTTTTACCGGCGGATTGCCCGGAAAGGACTCGACTGGCTGACGGAAGGCGGGGCCTTGTATTTTGAAATCAACCGGGCTTACGGGGCGGAAACCGTGCGGATGCTGGAAGCGTGTGGGTATCGCGACATTGTGTTGCGGAAAGATTTGTCGGGAAACGACCGGATGATAAAAGCGGTGAGACCATGAGAGAATTAAGTGAAGCAGAGATAAAAAGCAAGGCTGAGGCCTATTGTTCGGCAGTGGAACGCTGCCCGTCGGAAGTGGAAGAAAAAATCCGTAAATGGGGGGCTTCGGAGGAAGTTACGGCCCAGATAATGGCCCATCTGCATCGGGAACGTTACCTGGATGCGGCTCGTTTCTGCCGTTTCTATGTGCGCGACAAGTATCGTTTCAATCAGTGGGGGCGTATGAAGATTGCCCAAATGCTCCGCATGAAAGGGTTGTCGGACGGAGACATACAGGCCGGACTGGAAGAGATTGATACCGAAGAGTACAACGGCATTCTGAAAAAGCTCTTGAAGCAGAAGATGAAAAGCATCAAGGCTGCCAACGACTATGAGCGGAGCATGAAGTTGATTCGTTTTGCCATGGGGCGGGGCTTTACGCTGGAAGAGATACGCCGTTACGTCAACCAACTGGACCCGGATGAGGATTTTGACTGACATACGCGATTTCTTCTTTCCCAGGTTGTGCATGGCCTGTGGAAAAAAGTTGCTGGTTTCGGAGCAAGTGCTTTGTTGTGACTGCTTGTCGCAGCTGCCTTTCACCCATTTGGGGAATACACCCGGCAATGAAATGGAAAAGATTTTTTGGGGACGTTTTCCCATTGTGCGGGCTTCTTCCTTGTTGTGGTACTCTCGTGGGGGAAAAGTGGCACATATTCTGGCAGGCATGAAATACTACGGTCGTCGGCAGGTGTGCCGACACATGGGAGAGGTACTGGCTCTCGAACTACAGTCTTCCGGATTCTTTGCAGGCGTGGATTATCTGTTACCGGTACCTTTGCATCCGGACCGCCTGCGTACCCGAGGGTACAACCAAAGTCTGTTGCTGGCGGAGGGCATTTCCCGGGTAACCGGCATTCCGGTGTGTGACGGCGTCCTTCGGCGCGTACGTAACAACCAGACACAGACTCATAAATCGGCCTGGGAACGTCAGGAAAACGCCTCCCATCTGTTTCAACTGGCAGGAGATACACGTGTATTGGAAAGGAAACACGTAATGCTGGTGGATGACGTATTGACAACTGGTGCCACACTTACTTCTTGTGCGGAGGTTTTGTCAGAAATAAAAGAAATTCATCTCAGTATTGTTACACTGGCATGGACGAAATAGCACATTCTGACACCTTTTAAAAATTTTAATACCCTTAAATTTTCTATTCCCGATGTATTTCCATAATTTTGCAAAAACATTTATCAGAGAATTAAAAAGTTATGAAAGCTTTGGAAAGATTATTTGCAGAAAAGTTGCTGAAGGTGAAGGCTGTGAAGATTCAGCCGGCTAACCCGTTTACTTGGGCTTCAGGTTGGAAATCACCGATTTATTGTGACAATCGTAAGACCTTGTCATATCCTGCACTTCGTAACTTCGTTAAGTTGGAGATTTGTCGTGTTATTCTGGAAAAGTTCGGTGAAGTAGACGCTATTGCCGGGGTCGCTACGGGTGCTATCGCACAGGGTGCCTTGGTGGCAGAGGAGTTGAACTTGCCGTTTGTATATGTTCGTTCAAGCCCGAAAGATCATGGCTTGGAAAATTTGATTGAAGGTGAGTTGCGTCCGGGTATGAAAGTGGTTGTAGTAGAAGACCTGATTTCAACCGGTGGTAGCAGCTTGAAGGCAGTCGATGCCATCCGTCGTGACGGTTGTGAAGTGATCGGTATGGTAGCTTCCTTCACTTACGGTTTCGATGTATCGGTAGAAGCATTCAAGAAAGCAAAAGTAGAACTGGTTACTTTGACCAACTACAATGCCGTGCTGGATGCTGCCTTGAAGACTGATTACATCAATGAAGAAGACATCCCCGTGCTGCAGGCATGGAGAGAAGATCCTTCTCACTGGACTGGAAAATAAAAGATTCTGTAATTAGGAAAGCAGTCTCGGATTGTAAATAGGAGATGTCATCCTGAGCGAGTCCACTCTGCTCAAGATGACATTTTTTTTTGCGATGCCGCGAACGGTTTTCCTCGAAGATTAAAAAAATAACATGGCTGTACAATTTGAAAGTAATGTGAAGCATGTTCCTTATAGTCAGGAACGAGTGTATAACAAACTGTCCGACCTGAACAACCTGGAAGGGGTTCGGGAGCGTCTGAATGAGGTGAAGGACAAGCTGGACGGAAAGCTGGAAGACATGTCGTTCGACCGTGATTCCATCACCCTGAAGGTGCAGGGCATCAACCTCACATTGCGCATCATTGAGCGTGAACCCCTGAAGTGCATCAAGTTTGAAGGTGACAAATCGCCTATACCTTTGAACCTGTGGATTCAGATTCTTCCTGTAAGCGAGGGAGAGGCCAAAATGAAAGTCACCATCCGTGCCGAAGTGAACATGTTTATGAAGGCCATGGTGTCAAAACCGTTGCAGGAAGGGGTGGAGAAACTGGCAGATATGCTGGCCATGCTTCCTTATTAAATGAAACGACCGGAAAATCTCCGGTGAATAAAAATTGTGATTATGGCTCAAAAACTTTGGGAGAAAAATGTACAGGTAAATGCGGAAATCGACCGCTTTACCGTGGGACGTGACCGTGAAATGGACATGTATCTGGCAAAGTATGACGTATTGGGCTCGATGGCACACATCACGATGCTGGAAAGTATCGGACTGCTGACGGCCGACGAGCTGAAGATTTTGCTGGAAGAACTGAAAAAAATATATGCTTCCGTAGAACGCGGAGAATTTGTCATCGAAGACGGAGTGGAAGATGTTCACTCACAGGTGGAACTGATGCTGACACGTCGTCTGGGAGATGTGGGAAAGAAAATACACAGCGGCCGTTCGCGCAACGACCAGGTGCTGGTGGACCTGAAGTTGTTCATCCGCGCCCAGTTGAAGTCGGTGGCCGAGGCGGTGGAGCGTCTGTTCCATGTACTGATTTCCCAGAGTAACCGCTATAAAGACGTGCTGATGCCGGGTTACACCCATTTGCAGATTGCCATGCCTTCTTCTTTCGGCTTGTGGTTTGGTGCCTACGCCGAGAGTCTGGTAGACGATATGGTGTTCCTGCAGGCCGCTTATAAGGTGTGCAACCGTAATCCGTTGGGTTCTGCGGCAGGTTATGGCTCTTCTTTCCCGTTGGATCGGGAGATGACCACCCGTCTGTTAGGATTTGATTCCATGAACTACAATGTGGTGTATGCCCAGATGGGACGTGGAAAGGTGGAACGCAACGTCTCGTTTGCACTGGCTTCCATTGCCGGCACCTTGTCGAAGATGGCCTTTGATGCCTGTATGTTCAGCTGTCAGAACTTCGGATTCGTGAAACTGCCCGATGAATGTACCACCGGTTCCAGTATCATGCCTCACAAGAAAAATCCGGATGTGTTCGAGCTGACCCGTGCCAAATGCAACAAGATTCAGGCCCTTCCGCAGCAGATCATGATGATTATGAACAATTTGCCTTCCGGTTATTTCCGTGACCTTCAGATTATCAAGGAAGTGTTCCTTCCGGCATTCGGAGAACTGGAAGACTGCTTGCAGATGGCTACCTACATCATGGACAAGATTAAAATCAACGAACATATTCTGGACGATGACAAATACCTGTATATGTTCAGTGTGGAAGAGGTGAACCGTCTGGCAGCCGAAGGCATGCCGTTCCGTGATGCCTACAAGAAAGTGGGTCTGGACATCGAAGCCGGTAAGTTTACCCACGAAAAGACCGTGCATCACACCCATGCCGGAAGCATCGGCAACTTGTGTAACGACAAGATTGAGGAACTGATGAAACAGGCCGTGAGCGGATTTAGCTTTGACAAAGTGGAAGGGGCTGAAAAAGCCCTTTTAGGCCGATAAACGCATAAAAATTAAGAAGAAAACGGGTGAAATGTTTGGAGCGTATTGCAAAACTCCCTACATTTGCACCCGTAAACGCGGAAATAGCTCAGTTGGTAGAGCATAACCTTGCCAAGGTTAGGGTCGCGAGTTCGAGTCTCGTTTTCCGCTCTTTCTTTGAAAGGATGCTCGAATGGTGGAATCGGTAGACACGAGGGACTTAAAATCCCTTGGCCAGTAATGGCTGTGCGGGTTCAAGTCCCGCTTCGAGTACAGATATTATCATTAAAGCTCTTGTAAACTAATGTTTTACAGGGGCTTTTCTTTTTTCTGAGTATTCTAAAATTGTTTTAGTTATATTCAATAAGTGTGTTTCTGTAGCTCCAAGTTAAACTGAAAGTTAAACCAAGATTTGACTTTTCTTTGCTTTTGGTATGCGTTATAACTGATATTGAATTGAAACTAAGATTTCTCTTGGTCGCATTTTAATCCATGAAGTATATTGTTGGATGGTCGAATAAGTTGTATACCGGTATTCCTTTTGATTGAACAAGTTGCATAGACTCAGGGAAAACCGCCATTTATCCTTAATATATGAGGCTTCGGCGTCGGCAAGCCATACATGCTGGTGATTGTTTTCGTCGAGCTGGTTATAGTAATGTTCACCAATCAGACGGACTAGGAAGGTACGGTTCCCTATTTCAAGGTTGATTTTTTGGCGGATATTCCATAGGGCAGGCAGACTGTTTCCTTCTCCGAGGTGGGAACGATTGCAGGTAAGGGTTGCCAGGTACGTAGCATTGAACCAAGAGAGAGGCGACCAATCGATTTTGGGGGTGAGAGTAAGTTGGGTGTAGCGGTAGTTTTGGACCGAGCCCTGTCCGGCTTGTTTCCCCTCACTGTAAAGGAGTTGGGCTTCCAGTGAAGTTTTCAGATGCCAGTCATAGAAGCCTTTTGAGAGCAGACTGGTGAGGCTGTAGCTGCGATTATGATTAGGTAGTTCCCAGGTTGTAAGAGTGAAGATGCTGTCTTGATATTCTGAATGAACTAACTGTGGGTTCTTCCGGTTCCAGTAGCTTCCTGAAAGTGACCAGAAAAATTCGTGGACAGTCCGTTTGTAAGTCAAGTAAAAAGAGTAAAGCTGATCCTCCAACTCTGGGACACGAGGTGAAAAGGAAACCATGGTCCGGTAGTTCTTCCAATAAGAATACGGGTAGTATGCGGTGACTTCTTCATTCTTTTGTTGGAACTGGGCGCGGGCGGTCAACTCCCAACGTGGGTTGAACTGCCAGTATAGTGAAATTGTCGGACTGACTCGTAAGTCTGTATATTGTGGATTGGTTTTCCTTAGAAAAGCCGCATCGGCGGATACGGTCAGACGGAAGGTGTTTTGTTCCCACATCCACATCGGGATGGCATAGAGCTTGAACTGGGGGCTGGAGAAATTAGCCGTTTGGTGCAGTGACAACCATTCTCCTTGGACGCCTCCGGTAATTCCAATAGTCATTCCGTTCTTTTTCCATTGGTAATACCCTTGGTTGTCCATATAGGCCTGCTGGAGCCCGAATGACTGATTGACTTGTGCAAATTGAAGTGTGGTGGGCTGGTAGGTATAGCGGAAGAAAGAGCGAAAGCCGGAGGTGGCGTGCTCATGGGTAGTCAAGAGATTCATTTGGTTAGTCAGCTGAAGCCTGTTCGTTTGCAGGCGCTGGGTCAGTTCCCGGTTGCCGTGCAGGTCTTCCTGACTGTGACTCCAAACTCCGTGGGCTTCCAGTAGATTACGGAAGAAAGACCGTATGTCGTTCCGTTCATAGTTGTAGGTGGCTTGCGCCTGATGAGTGTACAGACTGTAATTCTGTGCTTGTGCGATATGGATGGTATCGGTAGGATAGTAGTAAATTTCCTGGGTTCCTTGGTTACGGTGTTGTTCATCGTACAAGTAGTGGAAGGTGAAACGGGACTGTTGTTCCTCGTTTTTTCGGTAAAGACGATTCACTGATGCCAGATGGGTGGTATTGTCCATCAACCGTTGTTTTTCCAAAGGAAAGGAAAAGGTGGGCTGGTCGATAAAGGTCGGAACATCGGCCGGCGTGAGAAAGTTCTGGTTGTCGGTGATCAGTTGTTGCAGTTCGGTGGAAAGGTCTTTTCCGGTATGATCAGCCTTATACAAATAGATACCTTGCCGTTCACGAGCCAGCTGTAAGGCATTGAGCTTTCCGTTATACAACATTTGGTCACCATACCCGCCGGCTGCCTGCAAGGTAAGCAGCCAGCGGGAATGGATTTCCGGTTTCAGTTTCAGATTCAAAGCCACTTTGTCACTCGGCATCTTGTTGCGTAAGGAACGGATGGGCTGGAAGTGCTCGATTACTTCGGCTTTTTCCACTGCATCTGCTTTGAGATTCTCAGTGATTTGGTTATAGCGTCCTCCCGACACATCCATTCCTTCCACGGTAAACTGACTGATGGCTTTCCCGTTGTATCGGATTTCCCCACTTTGTTCGTTTACGTCAATTCCCGGTAGTTTTTTCAATGCCTCCTTGATGTTCTGCTCTTTTCCGGAAGTGAAACGGGACAGGTCGTATTTCACGGTATCTTGTCGTCCGTAGATACGTCCTCCCTTGATTTCCACTTCTTTCAAGGAGATGGCTTCCGGTTTCAGCTGGAAGGTCATTTCTTTTCCTTTTTGCGCAGGTCGGCTTTCTTTCTGGTATCCCAAGTAGGTGACATGTACCGTCCATGCAGCGTCTTCGGATACGGAGAACGAGAAACATCCTTTCGGGTCGGTCAAGGTATACTTGTAGACGGTGCTACTTGAGTCGCGGGTGAGGGTGACCGCAGCTCTTTCCAGCGGTTGGTGCGTTTCGTTGTCAATGACTTTCCCTTTGATCAGGGACTGCGCTTGCATCTGACAGGTGAAAAGCAGGAAGAAGAAAAAAATCAAGGATTTCATACGGCAGAGGATTATTCAGACAGTTCAATAGGGTTATAAGGTATGGAGAATGATTTCATCGGGTTCCCGTGTTCGTCGGTCACACTGACCTTTACATTGGGTGCAGTCGAAGCGATGAAACTCATCGGGTCTTTGGCCATCCGTTCGTACATCTTGTTTAAGTTGGGGCGGGAAACCTTTTCCCTTCCTTTGAGATTGATCAGGATGGGTTTCGGAGTTTTGCATTGTTCTATTCCGGTACAGCTGAACGTATAATGCTTTTTGTCATCTCCTGCTTTGATAATCAGTCCCGGCAATCCGTACAGTTTCCAGGGCCCTTCTGAGATAGGAATTTCCATCGTGTACCAGGCAGTATAATTTCTGCCTTTAAAGCGGCAGGTAGCCTTTTGGCAGGAATAAGAAAGAATAGTGGCCGTATCAGGGAGAACCGTCCATTCCGGCATTTCCTCTTTCTCCTCACACAAGAAATTGGTGGTTGCCAGACGGTCGAGCGTGGTGACTTTGCCTGCTGGGTAATGTTTGAATATTTGGTAAGAGATTCGAGAGTCCCCAATCGCAGCGGCGTGTTGTAACATGGTTTCCTTCGATGCTCCTGCCTGGGCGTCGGCAATCAACAACGAGTCACATACATAAAAGTTATAACTGTAGCATTTGCTGTACTGTTTGCCGATTTCCAGCATCAGGGTTTCTCGGCCGGGTTTGGCGTCTTCCGAAACCGTGTCTTGCAGATAGGTCATCTCATATTGCACCTTGATGCGTTGGGTATCAATGGAGTCTTGGTTAAAGATGGAACTTGTATCTACCACAAAGAGTTGTGCATGTGAAGAGAGCGCAGTGTACAGGCAGCCTAAAAGGCTGAGTGTAAGAAATAATTTTTTGTTCATATTCCCGTAATTTAAAGTTTTCTGATGCGGCAAAGGTAAACGGTGGTGCGGCGAGTAATGGAAAAAAGTTATTACTGAAATATTATCCTCTTCAAATTGGGAGGATGGACATACCTTGTAAATCGCATAAGGTTTTTATTTTTGTGGAAAAGAATTTGAAAGATGGGAAAACAAATCAAGCTGGTGTGGATATTGACAATCGTAACCGCTTTGCTGGTGATTGGCGGGCAGGTGTATTGGTTGTACCAACAATATACCTATACGGCGTTGGCCTATATGGCCCGGTTGAATGATACCCTGCTGGTACTTCAGGATAAGAATTTTACGTTGGCACTGGATGCCAACCATACCATCAAGATGGTGGACGCGAACCGGGCAACGAAAGATTCTGATTTGGTCAAGCTGGGATATTCCCTGAAAATGAATTTTGAGGAAGGGAAGGCTGAATCGTATGTCAGATTTTCTAAATTATATGATGCGGATTCGTTGGGGAATTTGCATCTGGTAGACTCATTTAATGTCACCGGTTTGTCTCTTGACGAGGTTGTGAATGCAAGCTTGCATTACACAAAGTATGCAGACCGACCATTTGATTTGCAGGCGTTAGATTCGCTCTTCACCAGCCACCACATTCATGCGACGGATTGGCAGCTGGTCAAACTTGACTCCTTTCTTTGGCAGGGGACGTATGTGGTGGAGAAATCATGCATGAGGTATCGCATGAAATTTATTTACCCCTACAATCCTTTTGTCCGCGATGCGGTGACGGGCTATGTCGACCTGCCGACAAACCCGTTGTTGAAAGAGATGGGGTGGCAGCTGGTCGGTTCGCTGATACTGATTCTGTTGTTGATTTTCTGTCTGATTTATCAGGTACGGACCATCTTGAAACAATACAAGCTGGATGAGCTGAGGAAAGGTTTTGTGAATACGATGATTCACGAGCTGAAACGTCCGGTGCAGACTTTGAAAATGTGTGTGGCGTTCTTGAACAACAAGCGGATGCGGAAAGATGAGCAGATGATGGATGAGGTGGTGAAAGACTCCATGTTCGAACTCGATAATCTTTCGGCTTATCTGGTGAAGGTACGTGAAATGACACGGGCGGATGATGAGCAGACCCCGCTTTCTATGCGTTTGTTCAATTTGAGTGAGACCTTGGAGAAATTGTTGAGGCTGACCGTAATTCCGGCTGACAAGCATGTACGTTTTGAAACCCGGCTCACTCCTAATCCGTTGTGGGTAACTGCCGATCCGGTACATCTTACGAATAGCATCAGCAACTTGGTGGAAAATGCCATAAAGTACTCGGGTAATGAGGTGTGCATTCGTATCAGTGCCTCGCTGGCAGAAGGGGAACTGGTGATACGGGTAGCTGACAATGGTTTCGGTATTTCCTCCCAAGACCAGTTGCACATTTTCGACAAGTTCTACCGTTCGGAGCAGATGGTCGGCCGCGGTCTGCCGGGAATTGGTCTGGGGCTGAGTTATGTAAAGTTGATGGTGGAAGCCCATGGAGGAACTGTGGGTGTAGAAAGTATATTGGGTAAAGGTTCCGTTTTTACCATTGAAATTCCTCAATCAAAATGACGATGTATGAAACACTTGAAGATTCTTTTTGCAGACGACGATCTGAAATATGCCCTGATTCTGAAACGTTTTCTGGAAGCCGAGGGATATGAGGTGTTCTATGCCGGCAACGGACGGATTGCCTTGGAGCAGTATCCCGAAGTGAAGCCCGATCTGGTGTTGCTGGATATCAATATGCCCGAAGTGAATGGATATGAGGTGGCCCGACAGATTCGGGAGCATGACCGGCATGTGTTGATTTTCTTCCTGACCGACCGTTCCGACAAGACGGATCGTCTGGAAGGTTTTAAGGTGCGGGCTAACGATTATCTGGCTAAACCTTTCTATCCGGAGGAACTGATTGCCCGGATTCAGGAGCGTTTTGGGGAGGTGGAAGATACGGTGGATAAGGAAGTATATCCGTTGGGGCATACCACTTTTGATTACACGAACAATGAATTGCGTACCCAAGCCAATAAGGTGATGATTACTTCCCGCCAGGCAGAAATTCTCCGTATGCTGATCAAGAACCGAGACTCTGTGGTGAGCAGAGAGCAGTTGCTGGAGCACGTATGGGGAGACACTTCGTATGCGAACTCTTTGGCTTTGAACGTACAGATTACATACCTGCGCAAGGCTTTGAAAGGAGATTCATCGGTCAAGATCGAATCTGTGATGAAAAAAGGCTATGTGCTGCGAGGATAGGCTGAAGGGGTTGGGGATAAACACAAAAAAAAACCGTAGGAGGCCTCCGCATTTGCGGAAACCTCCTACGGGGTTGCTTATATCTTATCAGCTGGCAGCGCGCAGCTGGTTGAACAAATCTTTCTGTTTTTCGGTCAATGAAGTCGGTATCTTCACGTTGTACGTGACAATCATGTCGCCAAACTGACCGGGTTGTTTGTAGACCGGGAATCCTTTGCCTCTCAAACGTACCTGCGTACCGTTCTGTGTGCCCGGTTTTACTTTCAACCGAACCATACCGTCCATGGTTCTTACCTGTACTTCTCCACCCAGTACGGCAGTGTACAAGTCGACATCCACGTGGGTATAAAGGTCGTTGCCTTCCCGTTCAAAAGTAGCATCCTTGTCAATCACGAAGGTGATGTACAAGTCGCCGTTTTCAGCTCCGTTCATGCCCTTCTCTCCATAGCCTTTCAGCCGGATGGTCTGCCCGTCGGCTACTCCCGCCGGGACGGTGATACGGATGTTTTCACCGTTGACGCTGAACGTCTGTTTGTGGGTGACGTATGCTTCACTGAGTGACAGATGCATCTGGGCCTCTATGTCGCCACCCTTGGCCCGCATGCTGTATCCTCTACGGGCACCGCTTCTGTGTCCGAAGAGTTGTTCGAAGAAGTCTGAGAAACCGCTTGCGCCAGCTCCTCCGAATCCTCCGCTGAACTCGTCGCCATTCATGGAGTACCAGTAGCCTGAACCACCGTTCTCCTGCTGGGCCCGACTGTATGCTTCACGTTCCTGCTTGAATTCATCAGCGTGTTTCCAGTGTTCCCCATATTCATCGTATTTCTTTCGCTTTTCCGGATCGCTCAATACTTCATGGGCTTCATTCACCTGCTGGAACTTTCCTTCCGCCGATGGGTCATCCTTGTTCAGGTCAGGATGGTATTTCTTTGCCAGCTTCCGGTAAGCTTGCTTGATTTCATCCTGTGTGGCATTACGGTCAACACCCAATATTTTATAGTAATCAATAAATGCCATATATCAATCGTTTTTAGTGGGTTCCAGAATAAAAAACTCCCGCCCGCAGGGAAATGCAGACGAGAGCTTTTCGGTTAGTTGTTATGATTAATGTATCTCAATCACACGGTTTACTTTTGCTTTTTCTTCCTGAGAATACTTCGGCAAATCAATTGTCAATACACCATCTGCCACGTTTGCACTGATTTTGTCTTTATCTACATTGTCAGGCAAATAGAGTGACTGTTGGAATTTTGAGTAAGAAAACTCGCGACGCAAGTACTTTTTGTTGTCTTTGTCCTTTTCGTTGTTTTCGCTCTTCTTTTCCATGGAAATAACCAGTTCGTTATCTTCACCCAGATGGATGTTGAAATCGTTCTTCGTCATTCCCGGAACTGCAACTTCTACCTTGTAGTCTTTGTCGCTTTCCACTACATTGATTGCAGGGGCAGTAGCGTTAGCTTTAACCATCCAATCGTTATCAAAGAAATCATTAAAGATACTTGGTAACCAGTTCTGATTGTAATATTTTCTAGTCGGCATCATAGTTGTAATCTCCTATATTTTATTTTTTTATTATCAATTTGTTTCTGAACCCGAGCTCCTTGAGGTCTTTCAACTTCTTGAAGTTCAAGTTCACTTCTCTATTTGCAAAGGCTGTGCCACAAACGAGTGCCACAGTTGCCTTTTTTGTGAGAATTTTCTATAATTGTCTTATTATGAGTAGATTACATAATTATTTTCTTTATTCGAAAATTATACTTTCTGTATGCCATGTAGAAAATGGTAACAAATTGTCATTCAATAATAGATAGATTCCGACAAAAAGTCCATTCTGTTGACATATTGTCACAAAATCTTGTTTTTGTAAGAAAAAGTCGGGTAAAAGATAGGGGTATGGATTGTTTTTGGGAATGTCAGGATGTTTTTGAGTAAAGGTCGGCTTTATTTTTACGTTTTCCTACCCGAAAACGTACGTTTCCCGTGGCGGAAACATAGGTTTCCCTTATGGAAAACGTACGTTTCTCTATAGGGAAACGTAGAAAATGCGGTAAAAGTATCCTTTCTTTGGCAGGAGGTTTTCCCTTTTAGGAGGAGGTGAGAGCCCTCCATTGCATACCCAAGGTTGCCCGATAAGGAAGAGGAGTTTGCCATGGGGTAAAATATTTCGTTTTGTAAGAAAAATCTGTATAATTATACTATATTTGTCGCCGAATGGTTCCGAGTGTCTGTTCAGGCCCTCGGATGAAAAGGGAATCAGGTGCAAGTCCTGAACAGTCCCGCTGCTGTAAGCTCCATTCAACCTGCTGGAAAAGACTCATGCCACTGATCACTGAACACAATCGGGAAGGCTCCAGGAGGGGAGTAAGTCAGAAGACCTGCCATCATACATGTTAACCACGCTCGTGGGATTAGGTGGTTAAAACGATTTGGATTTTCAATTAGTACGGAAAAAGTATGGGTAGACGGAAGTTTCTGTCTGTCATGCTGGGGGGGATTCTATGCCTTGGGAATACTGTGACCCTTCGTTCGCAGAGCAGGCTCGACAGCTTGCAGCATCTGGACGAAGTGGTGGTTACGGTACGTGCGTTGCCCAAGGAAGTCATACCCGTGCAGCAGCTGGTGGGTGAACAGCTCAGTCGGTTGTCGTCGCACAGCGTGGCAGATGCCCTGAGGTATTTCTCGGGTTTGCAGATAAAGGACTATGGCGGCGTGGGCGGTCTGAAGACGGTCAACATCCGGAGCATGGGCACGAACCATGTGGGGGTGTTCTACGACGGCGTGGAGCTGGGGAATGCCCAGAACGGGACGGTCGACCTCGGGCGCTTCTCGCTCGATAACATGGAGTCGGTCACCTTATACAACGGGCAGAAGAGTGCCATTTTCCAGCCGGCCAAGGATTTCGGTTCGGCAGGTTCCATTTATTTGCAGTCCCGGATACCTGTGTTTTCCGGAAAAGAATTGCAGCATGTCAAGGCGACTTTCAAGACGGGTTCGTTCGGGCTGGCCAACCCTTCCCTGCTGTGGGAGCGGAAGCTGACGGAGCAGGTGAGCACGTCGTGGAGTGCGGAATATTTGTACACCACGGGAAAATACAAGTTCTCTTACCGCAAGCAGGACGGATATGATACCACTGCCGTGCGGCAGAACGGCGATGTGAATGCGTTGCGGGTGGAAGGAGGTTTCTATGGAAAGCTGCCGCGGGGCTATTGGCGGGCGAAGTCGTACCTGTATCGTTCGGAACGGGGATACCCGGGAGCGATTGTGCGCAACAAGTTCTCGCACGAGGACCGGCAGTGGGATACGAATTTCTTTACGCAGGGGGCGTTCAAGAAGGACGTGGCCGACTGGTACAGCCTGATGGCGCATGTGAAGTATGCGTATGATTACCTGCATTACCTGGCCGACCCGCACAAGGATGAGTCGCTGATGTATACCAACAATCATTATTACCAGCAGGAAGTGTATGCCTCTCTGGCCAACCGCTGGGTGCTGACTCCTTTCTGGGAGGTCAGTCTGTCGGCGGACTATCAGTTCAATCTGCTGAATGCCGACCTGACGGACTTTGCCTATCCTCGCCGGCATACGGAAATGGTGGCTGTGGCTACGGCCTTGGATTATCACGGATTCAAGTTGCAGGGCAGTCTGCTGGGCACGTTCGTGCAGGAGCGGGTGGAGGGCTCCGGAAGGGCGGCTCCCCACAAGCGGGAGTGGACACCGGCGGTGATTGCCTCGTATCGGCCTTTTCAGAAGGAAGATTTTCACCTGCGGGCTTTTTACAAGCGGATTTTCCGGATGCCTACGCTGAATGATTTGTATTATACCTTTATCGGCAACGTGGATTTGAAGCCGGAATTTACGAACCAGTTTAATGTGGGGTTCACTTACGGCAAGTCGTGGACCGACAGTTGGCTGCGTCATCTGGAACTGCAGGTGGATGCGTACTACAATGAGGTGGAGAACAAGATTGTGGCTACCCCAACCTCCAACTTTTTCCGCTGGACGATGGTCAATCTGGGACGGGTGGAAATCCGGGGTGTGGATGCGGCGTTGCAGAGTGTGTGGCAGTATGGTCGGCATACGATACTGACAGCCCGGGTGAACTATACTTACCAGAAGGCACAGGATTTTACCGACCCTACGGCGGAGTTTTACGGGGGACAGATTCTCTATATCCCCTGGCACAGCGGTTCGGCGGTGCTCAACCTCAACTGGAAAAAATGGGAAACCAACTATAGCTTTATTTATACCGGCGAGCGATACACCTCGCAAGCCAATATCCCGGTCGACTACCAGCAGCCGTGGTACACGAGTGACTTCTCGGTGGCCCGCCGGCTGGACTGGGGACCGGGTGAGCTGAAGATGACGCTGGAAGTGAACAACCTGTTCAACCAGCAGTATGAGGTGGTGACGTGTTATCCCATGCCGGGAATCAATTTCAAGTGTATTGTGCAATATAGCTTTTGAGACTTATGAGACGTAGATTCTTAAGATATCTGTGGGTGGCGGTTTGTCTGTTCCTGTGTCTGGCTTGCCGGGAAGACCTTCCGGTGCTTCGTTCGGAAAGCGAGGCCGTCAGTCGTCCGGGCAGTCCGCACGAGATAAAGGGAATGTTTGTCCTGAACGAGGGCAACATGGGAAGCAACAAGTGTACCCTCGATTTTCTGGATTTCCGGAGCGGTTTCTACACCCGCAATATTTATCCGGAACGGAATCCGGAGGTAGTGAAGGAACTGGGCGATGTGGGCAACGACCTGCAGGTGTATGGCAACCGGCTGTATGCGGTCATCAACTGTTCGCATTATGTGGAGGTGATGGATGTGCGTACGGCCCAGCACATCGGCAGTGTGAATGTCACCAACTGCCGCTACATTGTTTTTGCGGGCGA
Organism: Bacteroides mediterraneensis; assembly: GCF_016900355.1. Classification (GTDB taxonomy): domain Bacteria; phylum Bacteroidota; class Bacteroidia; order Bacteroidales; family Bacteroidaceae; genus Phocaeicola. The sequence goes on from NZ_JACJKA010000019.1 coordinate 67,844, forward strand.
CAAGGCTTACGTGAGTTCGTATGCCGGCCCCGTGCAGATTGACCCCAATGCCCGTCCGGGAAAGATTGTGGAGTTTGATGTGAATACCTTGCAAATCACCCGGGAGGTGGTGGTCGGTTACCAGCCGGAGGAGATGGTCATCAAGGACGGATTGCTGTATGTGGCCAACTCGGGAGGTTACCGTTTCCCCAATTACGACCGCACGGTGTCGGTGGTCGATTTGGGTACGTTCGAGGTGGTGAATACCATTGATGTGGCCATCAACCTGCATCGGATGAAGCTGGCATCCGACGGACTGATTTACGTCAGTTCCCGTGGGGACTATTACGGCACGAAGTCGGACGTGTTTGTCATCGACCCGGAAGCACAGCGGGTGGTGGGCCGGTTGGGAGTGGCCGCCAGCGAGATGTGCATGGACGGCGACGAACTGTACCTGATCAGTGTGGAATGGAGCTATGTGTCGGGAAGGAATGAAATCCGGTACACGTTGTACGACACCCGAAAACGGGAGATTCTTCCCCGGAACTTCATCACGGACGGTACAGAAAAAGAAATCAGCATTCCTTACGGGCTTGGGGTGAATCCGGAAACCAAGGAGATTTTCGTGTCGGATGCCACGAACTATGTGACGCCTGGTTACCTGTATTGTTTCTCTCCCGAAGGAAAGTTGAAATGGAAGGTGCGTACCGGGGACATCCCGGCGCATTTCGCCTTTACCTCGGTGGACTTCTATTAGGAAGTGGAAAAAAGAACCTTGTGATAATTATAAATAAGATATGAAGAAAAAAATCATTTGTCTGGCAGACCGTCTTCTGTGGATGGTACTGCTATGCGGGGGGCTTCTGTCGGCCTGTCGTAACGAAAAAGAGGACCCGATGGAGAAAGGGCCGGAAGTGCCGGCTACTCCCTACATCACGAAAGTGTTGGAGTTTGTGCCTTGTCCGGGGCAGTTTGTCAATGTGTTGCCGGAATTTAAGGAGGGCGACACGCAGGAAACCATGAACCAGAAGGTGCTGGAACTTATCGGAAACAACAAACGAGGATTGGTTTCACTGGGCGGTTTCGGCGGTTATGTGGTAGTCGGTTTCGACCATACCATCGAGAACAAGCCGGGGAGCCGGGATTTCCGGGTGTTGGGCAATGCCTTCAACGGCAATTCTTCGGCAGCAGCCAGTGGTACGGCGAAAGGAGGAAGCTATGAGCCCGGCGTGATTTTAGTGGCTTACGACAAGAACGGCAATGGGAAACCGGATGCCGACGAGTGGTACGAAATTCAGGGCAGTGCCCAGAAAGGAGAGGTGGAACCTTGGTATGCCGAAGCGAAGGAGGTAGGGAACGACCTGCATTGTTATTCCGATTACGAGATTACCTATTACAAACCGAAAGTGGAGCCGAAGACGCAGGAAGAAGAGGCGCAATACATCCGCTGGACGGACAACAAGGGGGGCGAAGGGTATCTGCCCAAGAACGAATACCATCGCCAGCCGTATTTCCCGCAGTGGATTCAGTCGGACAGGCTGACGTTCAAGGGAACCCGTCTGCCGCAGAACGGACTGAACCATGGAACGGAAGAGGCACCTTATTTCGTGCTGCTCAGTTTTGTCTACGGTTATGCCGACAATGCCGTGAACGATACGGAGGGAGCCTGCATCGACATCGACTGGGCAGTGGATACCCACGGGAATGCGGTGCATCTGCCGGGCGTGGATTTCGTGAAGATTTATACCGGGGTACATCAGGTGAACGGCTGGCTGGGAGAGTGTTCCACGGAAGTGATGGGAGTGGAAGACTTGCATCTGCTGAAAAACTAACCAACGTAACATACATTCTATTTTAAACCAAAAGTAACATGAAACTAAAAGACTTATTTAAGGTGAAACATGCCGGTGCCGCACTTTTACTGGTCGTGGCTTTGCTGGCAGGCAGTTGTAGTAAAGAGAAAGGAATCGGAAACGGAGACAATCCTCCTCCTGCAGGGCAACCCGCTTCTTTTGAGTTGAAAACTAAGCTGGACAGCGTGCTGCCGGTGATGCTGGCTCCGGATTCGGTGTTCAAACTGGAATATGCGGCGGAGCATGTGAAATCGGTGAGTGTGGTCGATGTGCCGACGGGCTGGACGGCCGATTTGGATGAGAAGGCGAGTACGGTTACGGTGAAGGCTTTGGCGGAGGCGGTACAGAAAGCGAAAATCACGCTGAAGGCCGTGGGCGAAGATACCAAGGAAGTGACGAAGGCGGTGGAGTTTTACTGCCTGAATTCGTTTTCTGACCCGAAGGGAGTCTTTGTGCTGAACGAAGGAAACATGACCACCGAAAATGGCTCGCTCACTTACATCACGCCCGAAGGCTATGTGATAGGAGATGCGTATAAGGCGGTCAACGGTACGGAGCTGGGAAATGTGGCGCAGGATATGGCATTCTATAACGGCAAGATTTATGTCATCACGCAGAACGGCGACCAGAATCCGGTAGGTACCAAGTTTGTGAACGACGGGATGCTGATTGTGATGAATGCCAAGACGTTGAAGAAAGAGATGGCACTGAGCAAGACGGAACTGCAAGGGCTTGACTGGCCCACGCACATTGCCGTGCTGGATGAGGCGCATGTGTATCTGCGTGACAATGTGGGAATCTATCGTTTGAATCTTCAGACTAAGGAATTGAAACTGGTGAGTGGAACGGAAAAAGCGCCGAAAAGTCAGTTCGTGGTGATGAACGGGAAAGTCTATACGTATAAGTCAGGTTTGGTGGGTGGTATTCTGGAGATTTCTCCAGAAAGTGATCAGGCCAAGAGCATCCGCTTCCCGTTCAAGGTGTCTTGTCCCATCAATACGGTATTGGGTATCAAGGCGGCCGACGACGGGGATATCTGGCTGATGTCCACCGGAAACGGAAAGAAGGCGATTGGTAAATTTAATCTGGCTTCGAAGACCATTATCCAGCGTCAGATTAATGTGACCCCGTTTGTAGGGTCTTCGGGTGTGGCATTTGCCGTAAAAGGAAAGGACTTTTATTATACGGACGACAAGAACACTACCATTTATCAGATGACTTTTGACGATAACAAGGAGTTGGATTCAGAATCGGGACTGAAGGCCGAGAAATTGCTTTGTGAGCTGAATGATATCGACGACAACGCCGGTCTGCTGTATAACGGTATGGCAGTACATCCTGTGACGGGACATGTGTTTATCAATACCATCAAAGGATATGCCCAGTTCACCACGAATCAAATCTGGGAGTTTGACTTTAAGACCAATGCAGAAACTCCGGTAGCCAAGTATGAGAATTATACCCACTTCCCGGCAGGTTTCTTTTTTGCCCCGAATAATAATTGATTAAATGGATGGAAAGGATGAAAAAACACGTATTTTAACGTGAGTTCGAAATAGTAATAAATATATTTCAGTGATAATTAGAAACATAGCGATAAAAGTATTAAATTTATAGTGCTGAATTATAAGATTTAAACGATTACCACTATGTTTCCAGAGTCTAAA
>NZ_JACJKA010000001.1 GCF_016900355.1 Bacteroides mediterraneensis
GGAAATTGAATTTGGCCTGCTGGCCATAGCACATAATCTTGCAAAAGTAGCCTCTTAGGAGGCTTCTGACGGGGGAAAACGGTTTAAAATGATGAAATTTGCAGGAGGAAACTTAGATACTCCTTTTGTGAGGAAAATCCAAACAACTTCAATCTGAGATGAAACGACAGAGGCCATCTCAATTCATTTTGAGACGGCCTCTTTTTTCGTTCAATATCTCTACAAAAGATTACAGAAGACGGTTGGTAGCCGTATCCGGGAATACCACGGTCGGCTTGAAATGCTTGGCCTCCTCAAAGTCCATGAGGGCATACGACATGATAATCACCACGTCGCCCACCTGTACCTTGCGGGCTGCTGCCCCGTTCAGGCAAATGCATCCGGTACCACGTTCTCCTTTTATGATATAGGTTTCAAAACGCTCACCGTTGTTGTTGTCTACAATCTGCACCTTCTCACCGGCAATCAGGTTGGCCGCATCCATCAAATCTTCATCAATCGTAATGCTGCCCATGTAATTCAGGTTTGCTTCTGTCACCGTTACGCAATGAAGTTTCGACTTCAACACTTCAATCATCATCATCCGTTATCCTTTATATTTAATGTTATCAATCAGACGTACATCGCCACAATAAGCAGCCATGCAACCTACAATATAATTGCTTTCATCCCATGCGTTCACCGGCTGCAGGGTATTGCCGTCTACAATCTCGAAATATTCCAGTTCCAGCCCCGAAGCCCGACGGATACACTCTTCTACGTACTCCTTGGTTTCACGCAAGATGCGTGACCGGCCGAAATCCACGCTGGCAAACAAGGCTCTCGAAATCTGCAAGGCTTCTTTCCGTTGTTCCGGAGTGAGTCGGGCATTGCGGCTGCTCAAGGCCAAGCCGTCTTCCTCGCGTACAATCGGACAACCCACAATCTGGATGTTGAAAGGATACTTCCGCACCATTTCACGGATGATGGCCAGTTGCTGGAAATCCTTTTCACCAAAGTAGGCACGGTCGGGTTCTACCATCAAGAACAGTTTGCTCACAATCTGGCAAACGCCATTGAAGTGTCCCGGACGAAACTTTCCTTCCATTACGGTATCCAACGGAGGATAACTGAACTGACGGGTATCCGGTTCCGGATAGATTTCCTCTACAGAAGGGGCGAAAGCCAATGTCGCTCCACAAGACTCCAGCAAAGCGCAATCTGCTTCCAGCGTACGCGGATACTTCAGAAGGTCATTCTGATCGTTAAACTGCGTAGGGTTTACAAAATCGCTGACTACTACTACATCATTCTCAGCCACGGCACGTTTCACCAGTGAAGCGTGACCCGCATGCAAAGCTCCCATCGTCGGAACCAGTCCGATGGTCTTTCCTTCTTTGCGGAAAGCCTCCAGTTCGGTGCGAAGCTCACTGATAGTTTGAATTAACTTCATCTTCTTCCTGTTTTTAGTCGTAAATTCAGAAAACGGCTGCAAAGTAACTATTTATTTGCCACAAAAAGAAACGGAAATGAAAAATTCTTTCTTCACCAACCGAATTTACTACAGCTATCCTGTATAACAAACACTTATATAGCCTACTGTTTATCAATACATTAACATACTATAAGGATTTATAAACGCCCGCCTTTTCGCTTCATTGCCTTATTTTTTGTATCTTTGCACTCTGTTAAGAGCAACAATAATACAATGAGCGCGAAAAAAGTTTTATTCATTACACAAGAAATTACTCCTTACGTACCCGAAAGTAACCTGGCACTGATTGGCCAGAAATTACCACAAGCCATACAAGACAAAGGGCGCGAAATCAGAACATTCATGCCTAAATGGGGCATCGTGAACGAACGCAGAAATCAGCTGCATGAAGTAATCCGTCTGTCTGGAATGAATTTAATTATCGACGATACGGATCATCCGCTGATTATCAAAGTGGCATCTATCCAGGCTGCGCGCAGACAAGTGTACTTCATTGATAATGACGACTATTTCCAGCACCGTCTGATGACATGCGACGAAAATGGAAACGACTATGAGGACAATGGTGAACGTGCCATTTTCTATGCCCGTGGCGTACTGGAGACCGTGAAGAAATTACGCTGGTGTCCGGATGTAATTCACTGCCACGGCTGGATGAGCGCAATGGTTCCACTCTATATCAAGAAGGCTTATTATGACGAACCTTCTTTCCGCGACTCAAAAGTGATTTATTCTCTTTATCAGGAGGGCTTCAAATCCACTCTCGCTCCCAACTTTGCCGATCAGGCACTCTTCAAGGAAGTGACTCCGGAAGACCTCAGCATGCTGAAATCTCCGGCAAGCTATGAAGACCTCTGCAAACTGGCGGTAGCTTACTCCGACGGAGTGATTCAAAACGATGAGACTGTCAACCAGAATGTCATTGACTACGCACACAGTCTGAACATTCCGGTGCTTGAATACGCTTCAGGCGATGCCTACGCAGATGCGTGTGACGCATTCTACGACAAGGTATTCGATGGGGCTGAATAATAAATTAGATAAAAAAGTACAAAAATGAGACTTAAGTTCTTGGCCGCAATCGCACTTGCAGCCACACTCTACAGCTGTGATGATACCACTACGGGTATCGGTGATTTTGTGGCAGACGCAGATGAAATCACCGCATCGGCCCAAACATTCGAAGCAACTACAAAGACACTGAAATATACAGACCTGAATCCGGATGGCGTATTCTCCCGTACCAGCAATGCATATTTGGGGAAATTTACGGATCCGGACTTTGGAACCTATACCGCAGATTTCATCACACAAATCAATTGCACGGAAGATTTTGAATTTCCGGAAACCATGCAGGATATTGAATCTACGACTTTAGTCTTATATTATTCCAGTTTCTACGGCGATTCATTGGCCCCCATGCGCGTGAGAGTAGATATGCTGAATCAAGCCATTGATGATACAGGTGAAGACTTAAGCTTATATTATACGTCTTACAATCCGGAGAACTTTTACAATAAGAACGAAGCTCCCTTGGCAGAACAAGACTATGCCGCCCGTAATAACTTGTGGACCGATGCAGAAGTTGACTCTATAAAATCCAACAATGTGAATAAATACTATCCTCCTTTGATGATTGATTTGGATAAAGCCAGAAAAGAAAGAGGAGAAGAAACAATGAGTGCCTTCTTGAAAAGGAAATACCAGGAAAATAAGAACTATTTCAAGGATGCTTACTCCTTCATTCATAATGTGATACCTGGATTTTATATCCACAACACAAGTGGAGAAGGCTCTATTTTATATATCGGAGACATCTGGCTGCAAACAAAAGTCAGCTATTTGGTAGAAAGACCTTCTACCGGTAAAGTGGACTCTTTGGTTTATACTTACATTCCTTTTGCGGCTACCAACGAAGTATATATGTCTACGCGTTTGAACAACTCTGGAGACAACTTGGAAAGACTGGCGGCTGAAACGCACAACACGTATCTGAAAACGCCTGCCGGACTTTGCACGGAAGTAAAGCTCCCGCTGAAAGAAATGTATGAAGCCCTTGGCAATGATACACTGAACTCTGTATCCATGTCATTCACCAAGTACAAAAATGTCAGCGAGAACTCGGCAAACAATCCTTACAAAATGGGAACCCCACAGAACCTGTTGCTTATCCGGAAGAGTGAGGTAAAAGATTTCTTTGAACAGAAGAAAACTTACGACAGCAAGACGTCTTTCCTCGGCACTTACAGCAGTACCACGAATTCTTATTACTTCTCACAGTTAAACCGTCTGATCAGTCAGATATTCAGCGACATGAGAACCAAAGAAGAACCTGCTGAAGGATGGGACGAATACAATACGTTGGTGTTGATTCCGGTGAAAACAGAAACAGACTCACAGGGAAATACAATCGGACTGTCGCACGATTTGGAGGTGAACTCAGCCAAGTTAGTAGGAGGTGAAGACGGTGAAAAGATAAAAATGGAAGTTATCTATACCAAGCCAAAGTTCAATAAATAAACAAAGCATTTAATTTAATTCTATAGCATAAAAAAATCCTGGAATCAATTGATTCCAGGATTTTTTTGTTCCGATACTTCGGAGATTTATGCTTTCTTTGAAGTAGTCTTCTTAGTCGTAGAAGAAGCAGCCTTCTTGGCTGGAGCTTTCTTTGCGGGAGCCTTTTCCGCTTTCTGTTCTTTCTCCTTCAGCTCTTCCTGCAAATGTTTCACTTCATCATTCAACTGTACCAGTTCCTCTTCCTGGTTGCGGATAGTGGTCAACAAGGAATTCAATTCTTCATCTTCCATATCTACCGGATACAAGGCATTGACACGTCCGATAAAGTCACCTAAGATATTCATGTAATTGGTGAACGCATCATACGGAGAATCGTAAATACCACGGTCCAAAGACACGCCCATCTGTTTGGTGGTCATGAAACGGAAATTGTTGCTGGCCTGCAGGTAATCCCAGTCTTGCTTGATTCTACGGTCTGAGCACAAATATACACGTTCTGCCACGCTGTAAAGCTTGTCAAAAGCTTCACGCTGCATCACGTTACCCAACCACGGGCTGATATCGCGTTCTTCATCTACCCAAGATACCGGATAGGGCACATCAAGCATGTCAACAGATTTCAACTTAGTTACAATCTCAGAAGGTGTAGAGAACGTAATGCCTTTCTGGCGGGCACATTCAGGCAGCGCCTTCAAGAATTCCAATATATTGGATGACAACGGCTGGTAAATACCTAATGCAGAAAGTTCCATAAAGATATTGATGACCTGCTCGTTTTCAGGCAAAGAAGCAATCCAACCAATGTATGTATCGGCAAACAACGGATATTCGCTCCATTCAGTATTAGAGAAACGCAAGCCGATATCGTCTGACAACTTATAGTCACGCAGCAGCAATTTCAGATTCGGATTCTCGGCACAATGATACAAATAGTGAGGACTCTTCCATCCCAATACGTGCTTTGCACCTTCTGCCAGCATTCCCTTGAAGCCCATATCGGCTACGATACCTCCAATTTCATTATCATAAATTAAACTGGAATTACGGAATACCTTGGGTTCCTGACCGAAATAATCTTTAATCTTCACCCGCATACGTTCCACTTCTTCACGGAAGCAGGTTTCATTCTTCAATGAAGACAGACCGTGTGAATAAGGTTCGCAAAGGAATTCGCAACAACCGGTTGCATTCAACTCATGCAACAGTTCAATCACTGCAGGAGCATGAATTTCCAGCTGTTCCAAAGCCACTCCAGAGATGGACAATGCGACTTTAAACGCTCCATTCGAAGATTTAGCCATTTCAATCAAGGTTTTCAATGCCGGAATATAAGAGCGTTCAGCCACTTCATTCATACCCTGCTCGTTGGCATAATCGTCGTAATAATAATGTTCCGAACCGATTTCAAAGAAACGATAGCGTTTCAGATGGATAATCTGGTGTATTTCAAAGTAAAGACAAATTGTTTTCATATTGTATTGCTGTTTTATTTACCATAATTTTTTAAGACTTGCTCATAAAGTCCACGAATCTTTACGCCGACCTTTTCCCATACGATTCCGTCCACTTCTTTCTTCCCTTCGTCACGGAGATATTCATACAATGAATGGTTCGTACAAATAGAATGGATAGCATCTGCCATGGCGTGTATATCCCAATAATCGGTCTTTATACACTTGGAAAGAATCTCCGCACATCCTGACTGTTTGGAAATAATTGTCGGCACGCTACACTGCATGGCCTCCAAAGGTGAAATACCAAACGGTTCAGAGACTGAAGGCATAATGTATACATCGCTCATTTTCAAGACTTCATATACCTGCTTGCCTTTCATGAATCCCGGGAAATGGAACCGGTCAGCAATGCCTCTTTCGGCCGCCAGCCGGATCATCGCATTCATCATATCTCCACTTCCAGCCATTACGAAACGTACATTGCGGGCACGCTTCAATACCATGGCTGCTGCTTCTACGAAATATTCCGGTCCCTTCTGCATTGTAATACGTCCCAGGAACGTCACAATCTTCTCTTTTGGATTCTTCTTGACCTGAATATCCTGAATCTCCTTGGAAAGCGGAGATACGGCATTGTGCACGGTAAATACTTTACGGGGATCCTGATAATACTTGTTGATTACGGTCTGACGCGTAAGCTCACTCACACACATAATGCAATCCGCATGATCCATACCGTTCTTTTCAATGGAATAAACCGTAGGATTGACATTTCCTCTACTACGGTCAAAATCCGTGGCATGCACGTGAATTACCAATGGCTTTCCGGAAACCTGCTTTGCATGGATACCTGCCGGATAGGTCAGCCAGTCGTGTGAATGGATAATATCAAACTGCTGCTGACGGGCCACTACCCCTGCCACGATTGAATAGTTATTGATTTCTTCATGCAGATTGTCCGGATATCTTCCTGAGAACTCCAGACAGCCCAAATCGTTGGTGTGCATATAATTGAAATCCGCATAAATATGATCACGCAAATCATAATAAAGCTGCGGATCCATGTAGCTCCCTACTCTGTCTTTTACATAATCCCACTGTACATCACGCCATACAATGGGCACGCTGTTCATTCCTATAATACGCAAGAAACTCTGGTCTTCATCCCCCCAAGGTTTCGGAATACAGAAAGTAATTTCCATATCCTCCTGCTGGGCAAGTCCATGAGTCAGTCCATAACTGGCTGTACCTAATCCTCCTAAGATATGAGGAGGAAATTCCCAACCAAACATCAAAACTTTCATACAAACTCCTCCTCTTCTTATTGATTGTTATATTTCTCCAACAAATTCAATGTACGTAAAATTTCCGCCACATTCATGGTAAATGAAATGGCTCCTCTTCCCTGGAACGGTGGATTTCCATCAAACAATTCCGGAATGGAACCGATGCAGTGACAAGTCATCTGGTCTTCATAACTGATCATCTGACGTTCCGCAAACGAAATGGCGCTCCGCTTGTAAATGCGCAAATAAGCCTCCAAGTAGAATCCTTCCAACCACGGCCATGCAGTTCCCTGATGGTAGGCATAATCACGCTGCAATTGCGGTCCCACATAGTTCGGGTTATAACCGCCACTCTTCGGACTCAAAGAACGAAGGCCTTTCGGAGTCAGCAATTCCTTGGTCACAATGTCAATTACTCCCTTCTTCTGTTTAGAATCGAGCGGAGAATAATCGAATGCAGCGGCAAAGATCATGTTCGGACGCACACTCCAGTCCATCATGTTGCCGTCCACATAATCCAGCAGATAGCCATATTCATTCAAGAAAGTCTGGATGAAAGAAGGAGCCGCTTTTTCAGCAAACTGACGCAAATAAGCAGCAAAGCCCTCGTCTCCAGCCAGCAAATCGGCCACGAAACAGAGAGCATTATACCATAATGCATTGAATTCTACGATATATCCCGTTCGGGCTACTACCGGTCGTCCGTTGACCGTAGAATTCATCCAAGTCACAGCTTTGTCTTTTCCGTTGGTATAAACCAGTCCATTGTCATGCACCGCCAAATTAGGATGCTTACTACCTGCCAGGTATTCCATCACATCTTTCAGCAACTTGCCGTACTTCACTCTTGCCTCATCCCAGGAAACCATCTTGGCGTACTGCTGTATGGTCCATACCATCCACAACAACACGTCCGGATGTTCGATTTCCGTCACTTTCAGATGACTATCCTTTCCTTCCATAAAGGCATACACCGCTTTTATGGCAGTGTCCATAATCATCTCAAACTTACCAACTTCTCCAATAGACAATGTCAGTCCCGGCAAAGAAATGAACATGTCGCGTGCCCGACATTTGAACCAAGGATATCCGGCCAAAATGTAAGATTCACCCTCCTGCTTGTTCAGGAACTGATGAGCGGAGTTAATCAGACAGTTCTTAAAGTTATTACGTGGAGTACGCTGCTCTACTTCGGCAGCAAACAAAGCATTTAAAGACTGTGTTTCGATAGGGGAAACTCCTCCAGAAAATGTCACTGATTCTCCTTTCTTGATACTTACTTCAAAATAACCCGGAACGTACAAATCCTCATTGAAATCATATCCACGTTCACGTTCCTTTGGATATTCAATTCCCCTGTACCAGTCAGGATGGAAACAGAATTCATTTTCCTTACTCAACTGCATATAAAGCTCCGGATATCCCGGATACATGCAAGTTTTGATACCATTCTCCACAAGATCGTAATGACGACTGGCCTGTGCATTTTCGTGAGTATACTGACGCACACTGCGGAAAGCCAAATAAGGACGAAGCCGGAGCGTAGTTTCTGAATGTGCATCCACCAACGTGTATCGAATCAAAATACGGTTTTCATGATGCACAAACACTTTTTCCTTCTTCAGTACGCATCCCCCGACACGATAAACTGTAGTCGGCACTTTCTCACATTCAAACTCACGGATGTACTTGTGTCCTCTCGGACTGAAATTATCACCTCCATACTTGTGCAGACCTAAATTGAATTCTGCGCCATGCTGGATGACAGTCTCATCCAACGAAGAAAGCAACACGTGATTCTCATCATCCAGTTCCGGAACCGGTATTACCAACAAGCCATGATACTTGCGAGTATTACAATCCACAATAGTCGAACAATGATAAGCCCCCGAGCGATTTGTACGAAGAATTTCTCTTGTCAGAGTTTCTTCCAGATTTGTCATTATCGTCTTATCAAATCGTAAATAACTCATAGTTGTATATTAAGGTTATAAATTAATATTCGTTCTAAAAAGATGTTATTTATTTTCCCTCAAAATTAATGATTAAAAACTAATAGCAAAACCAAAATCCCTTTTTTTTGGCCTCTAAGGCACATTTTTCCAAAAAGTATCATATCAGAGATAGCAATTCTTACATTAAAAAAAGTCGTCTGACAAATTTCTCTTATTTTATCTTAAAAAGAGATTTGTCAGACGACTACAAATGGGGATAGGCAAAACGCCCTATGTTCCTTAATCTATGATATCAAATCCGCAGTAAGGTACCAATACTTTCGGAATACGAATGCCTTCCGGAGTCTGATTGTTTTCAAGCAATGCAGCTACGATACGCGGCAAAGCCAATGCAGAACCATTCAAGGTGTGGCACAATTCTGTTTTCTTTTCTGCGGTACGATAGCGGCATTTCAAACGATTGGCCTGGTAAGTATCAAAGTTAGAAACAGAGCTAACTTCCAACCAGCGTTTCTGTGCTTCGGAATAAACTTCAAAATCGAAACAAAGAGCAGCTGTAAAGCTCATATCTCCACCACACAGACGAAGAATTCTGTAAGGAAGCTCCAACTTCTTCAACAAACCTTCTACATGATCCAACATTTCCTGATGAGACTGTTTGGAATGTTCCGGTTTATCAATACGTACCAACTCAATCTTAGAGAACTCGTGCAGACGGTTCAAACCACGTACATCTTTTCCATAAGAACCTGCTTCACGACGGAAACACTGTGTATACGCACAATTCTTGATCGGGAGCTGCTTCTCATCCAAAATCACGTCACGGTAAATATTCGTTACCGGAACTTCGGCCGTAGGAATCAGATACAAATCATCCAGTTCGCAGTGATACATCTGAGCTTCCTTGTCAGGCAACTGTCCCGTACCATATCCTGAGGCAGCGTTTACTACCGTAGGAGGCATAATTTCTTCATAACCTGCTGCACGAGCTTCATCCAGGAAGAAGTTGATCAATGCACGCTGCAAACGAGCTCCTTTTCCTTTATATACCGGGAAACCTGCTCCTGTAATCTTCACACCCAGGTCAAAATCAATCAAGTCATATTTCTTTGCCAGTTCCCAGTGAGGCAGCGCGTTCTTAGGAAGTTCGGTTTCCATTCCACCCATCTTCTCTACCACATTGTCTTCCGCACCAAATCCTTCGGGTACACATTCGTAAGGCACATTCGGAATGGTGTAAAGCAAGTTCTGCATATCTTCTGCTGCCTTATCCATCTCGGCCTGCAAGCCTTTGCTGGCTTCCTTGATTTCTGCCACACGTGCCTTGGCAGCTTCAGCTTCTTCTTTCTTCCCTTCTTTCATCAAGACTCCAATCGCCTTTGAAGTAGAATTTACTTCTGAAAGATTTTTATCTAATTGATTCTGTGCACTACGTCTTTTGTCGTTCAGTTCAAGCACTTTGGCAATTGTTTCTTTTGCATTGGCAAAATGCTTCTTTTCCAATCCACGAATTACCTTGTCGGTATCTTCTGTAATTTGTTTAATGGTAAGCATATCTTTTTACTTTTTAGTATAATCCTCTCTGTTTCGTGCTGCAAAGATATAGTTTTTTATTGGAATACATAAACAGATGTCACGTATAAAATCTGTTCCGTTTAGAAAACAGGAAGGGTGTAAACCAATCCCAAAGAAATTCGCTGCTGGTTATAACTTTCGGCTCCCCAGCGAGTGGCTCTTTCCGTGAGATGCACATTCTTATACAGCAAATGCAAATAGCATAACAGTTCACTGTTTTTCAATGGATAATATTCGGCACAAAGCTGGGCGTTCCATACCCTTCGATAGGTACCGGCAGTCACATCACCCGACGACTTGAACACATTTCCCTGCTCATACACTCCTTTCACATAAAGGTTCCAATGAGAAGCCACCCGATAGTCCAGGTTAAAAATAGTCGTGAAATAATCCACGTTCGACAAAGTCTTCCCGACTCCATCCTGTACGGTCACTCCGCTAATCAATCCTTTCGAATCGATTCCCTCACGAGAATACATGAAATCGATGTAACCCAAAAAAGGTTTCTTGTCCCATACATTACCGCAGGTAAAATAAAAGACATTCTTATTTTTGGCCAGTTGCCCATACGACAACGAATAACGGAGCTGCATGGCATGATCCACGAAATATCCGTCCCAGTTCACCGTAGCCAGCAAAGGAATCTTGGTGGCCTCCACTCCTTCCGGCAATCCATACATGAACTGGTCATTGCTGTCTCCATTCCGGTTGTTGGTCACCTGAAAATTGAATTCATGGCTGTCATTCATCTTATATGCCACATTCAATCCGGCCTGATAGCAAGGTATCGTGTTGTTGAAATCAGAATAATGCCGTACTTTAATGGCATTCACCCAACATTCATACCCACTGAACTGCACAGCCTGCTTTCCGGCGGTCAGCTTCCATCTGTCATTCAACTGCCAACCCACCATGGCCAGCTCCACCGAACCCGAAAGATTATCCAACGGAATATTGGGAGTAGTGTACTGATTCAATGATTGCCGAAAATGATAGGTAAACTTCTCATGAAAACCTCCCAACACCTCCAAACGGATACGATGCACCTTGAAAGCCGCCTCATCCAATTGTCCGTTCTGGAAAGAGGCATCCACCGCCGAACAGAACTGGATATTCATATCAGCCCAGTCCACCTTGCGTTTTCCATCTGTCAAACGTTCCAGTAACGGCTGTTCCTGGGAAGAAATCATGGGCTCACTTTGTGCGGCTACTTTCAGGGTTAATCCCCACAGTATCCACAAAGTAACCTTCCATTTAAGTCCACACTTCACACCTAAGAATTGTTTCATCGGCAAATCACAGACTTTGGCGAATACGTACCAGTTTGACAAGCAAGTCTTCCAGCAAATCCAGTTTCAGCATATTAGCCCCGTCACTCTTCGCTTTGGAAGGATCTTCATGCGTTTCCATAAACAGCCCATCCACGCCGACTGCCACACCAGCTTTAGCCATCGTTTCAATCAGCTGCGGCATACCTCCGGTCACTCCAGAAGTCTGATTAGGCTGCTGCAAAGAATGGGTCACATCCAAAATTACCGGATGGCCGAAAGACTGCATTTCCGGAATCCCCCTATAATCCACAATCAGGTCCTGATAACCAAAGGTCGTACCACGCTCCGTCAGCATCACTTGATCGTTTCCGGCTTCTACCACCTTATCTGCCGCAAATCGCATGGCAGCCGGTGAAAGGAACTGTCCCTTCTTGATATTGACTATCTTTCCTGTACGGGCTGCCGCTACCAGCAAATCCGTCTGACGGCAAAGAAAAGCCGGAATCTGCAAAATATCGACATATTCGGCAGCCATTTCAGCTTCGGGTGCCGTATGAATATCCGTCACTACAGGTACATCAAACGTACTCCGTACCTTTGCCAGAATCTTCAAAGCCTTTTCATCGCCAATGCCTGTAAAAGAATCCAAGCGCGAACGGTTCGCCTTCCGGTAAGACCCTTTGAACACATAAGGAATATGCAATTTATCCGTAATCTTCACTACCTTTTCTGCAATACGGAGCGCCATGTCTTCTCCTTCTATCACACACGGTCCGGCCAAGAGGAAAAACATATCCTCCCGCTTCAAATCTGAAATGTTCTTTATCATAATCAATCAGGAATTATCAAAGTTATCGCTTCTGGGGCAATAGTTATCTCAATAGGGAAATGACGGTCCAGCCAAAGACGTCCATCCAGACTGACTTCCGCATTTTGAGCCCGTAATACTTTTACACAACGTGTCCGATAAGGCTTTACGATTTTATGGTTCAACAAACGTCCCTGTTGCAGCATCCACAATCCGGAAATCAATTCACGCAGTTCCGGACGGTATACAATCGATACATCCAGCCATCCATTATAAGGCACCGCACTCGGCGTAAGTCCATAGCCATAAGCGCTACCCACAGCCACCGCCATGATCCGCCCCCGGATATGCTCATCGTTCACCTTCAGATGCATCCGATACAATTTTCTTTCAAACGCCACCAAAAACAAAGAAGCCAGATAAGAAACCAACGGAATGCCCCAAAACCTTCGGGTTTCATTGGTAATCCGCACAATCCGCGCTCCCAGCCCCATGTAAACGGCATTCAGGAAATAACGGGTCTGATGCTGTTCTCCATCAAAATAAGAAAATACACCTGTGTCTATTTTCCGCAAACGACGGTTGATCAATACATCCACCGCCATCTTGTAATCATCCGAATTCAAGCCCCAATATTTGGCAAAATCATTGCCAATGCCATTGGGAATGATGCCCAACGCCACTTTCTGCTTGTCTTCTATATCGGAATTCATAATGCCATTCAACGCATCATTGATGGCTCCGTCACCTCCCACTACAACAATGGTCAGGTATCCGTTGTTCACCATCGTTTTTGCCAGGCGCTCTACAGACCCAAATCCTTCCGACTGCACATAGTCATATTTCACCTTACATTCATCCATGTAAGCGCGAATATTCCGCCAGCGTTTCTGCGCTTTGCGACTTCCGGCTTTAGGGTTGTAAATGACCCCCCATCTGTCTGGTTCTACTGCCATATCGGTTAATTTATCAAGTCTACAATTAGTTTCACATTCTCCTCTATCGGCGATTCCGCATTGATCCAATGAATTTGGAATCCCCTCCTTTCCATGCCTCTAAACCAGGTCATCTGCCGTTTGGCAAACTGATGGATAGCGATTTCAAGCTGATGGAACATCTCCTCGTACGAAAGTTTTCCAATTGCATACAAAGTCAGGTATTTATATTCCAGTCCATAATAAATCAAGTCATCCGGATGGATCCCCTCTGCCAGCAAGGATTTCACTTCATCTACCATCCCTTCTTCCAGCCGTTTCTTCAACCGGCGGGTTATTTTTTCTCTCCGCAGTTCCCGGTTGATGTCTACGCCAATAATCAGACTGTGTATCTCCGGAAACGAACGGGCATTGACATCCTGTGTCAAGTAATATTCTTCGATTTCAATGGCACGAATCGCTCGTTTCACCGTATCCACGTCGGTGGAATTGTGCAATTTCTTATAATGACTCAGTATCTCTGTCAGTTCTGCCAGAGATTTGGAGGATAAGCGTTCACGCAATTCCTTGTTTTCAGGTACAGGCAGCAAACGGTAACCTTTCAAGATAGACTCCAGATACATGCCTGTTCCTCCACACAAGATGGGA
This sequence comes from Bacteroides mediterraneensis, assembly GCF_016900355.1. Classification (GTDB taxonomy): domain Bacteria; phylum Bacteroidota; class Bacteroidia; order Bacteroidales; family Bacteroidaceae; genus Phocaeicola. The sequence goes on from NZ_JACJKA010000001.1 coordinate 13,927, forward strand.
AGAAGCCCTCTGGATCTCATGTCTTCATACGCAGTCAGGAAATCCCGCTGATATTCAAAGACATTATACTTATATCCCGGACCCACTATGTCAATCAGATGATAAGGAACTTGGTAACCATCTACCACATAATCCGACAAATCTTTCCCTGTTCCCAAATCCATTTTACGATACACCTGCCGGCTGTCACCGCTGATAATTTCTGTTTTCAGACGAGCTGCCAATGCGGCCGCCAAAGAAGTTTTTCCGGAAGCCGTAGGACCCAGTATCGTAATCAAATCATACTTCATAAGAGCCAAATTGAGGAGTTCGGCAGCAAAGATAACCTTTTTCTGCACATCAAGCATGATTATGAGCAAAAAAAAGCCGCCAGGAAAATCCTGACGGCTTTCGCTATATGGTTTAAACTAATTAGCAGTTTACAGAAGCCATGTGAGCGATCAAATCCAATACTTTGTTAGAGTAACCGATTTCGTTGTCATACCAAGAAACAACTTTAACGAAAGTATCAGTCAAGTAAACACCTGCATTAGCATCGAAGATAGAAGTGTGAGTGTTACCCAAGAAGTCAGAAGAAACAACTGCATCTTCAGTGTAAGCCAATACACCCTTCAATTCACCTTCAGAAGCTTCCTTCATTGCAGCGCAGATATCAGCTTTAGTAGCCGGTTTAGCCAAGTTAACAGTCAAGTCAACTACAGATACATCCAAAGTCGGCACACGCATAGAGATACCAGTCAATTTACCGTTCAATTCAGGAATAACTTTACCTACAGCCTTAGCAGCACCAGTTGAAGACGGGATGATGTTACCAGAAGCAGCACGACCACCTCTCCAGTCTTTCATAGAAGGACCGTCAACAGTTTTCTGAGTTGCAGTAGTTGAGTGAACTGTAGTCATCAAACCGTTTACAATACCGAACTTGTCGTTCAATACTTTAGCGATCGGAGCCAAGCAGTTAGTAGTACAAGAAGCGTTAGAAACGAACTGAGTACCTTTTACATAAGTTTTTTCGTTTACACCGCAAACGAACATCGGAGTATCGTCCTTAGAAGGAGCTGACATTACTACATATTTAGCACCTGCCTGAATGTGAGCCTGAGCTTTTTCTTTAGTCAGGAACAAACCAGTTGATTCAACAACGTATTCAGCACCAACTGCATCCCATTTCAAATCAGCAGGATTCTTTTCAGCAGTTACACGGATTTCTTTACCGTTAACAATCAATTTGCTGTTTTCAACATCAGCTTCGATAGTACCGTTGAACTGACCGTGCATAGTATCATATTTCAACATGTAAGCCAAGTAATCTACCGGGCACAAGTCGTTAATACCTACGATCTGGATATCGTTTCTGCTCTGAGCTGCACGGAATACGAAACGGCCGATACGACCGAAACCGTTAATACCTACTTTAATCATTTTGTTTAAAATTTAAAGGTTTTATAATTGCTTTATAAACACTCACTCTTTTCGTAATCACGAAGAACTATTAAAATGTCATCTCTTCTTCCTGATTGCGATGCAAAAATAAGTATTTCTTTTTAAAGTCAATCAAGAATAGGAGAAAAAATAATCAAAAAAAACCGGCTTTTTACACCTTATTTATATATAGGGCCTTATTTTATCTGATTTTTACTTCTCAAAAACGTAATTTGCAATCTCAATATACCAAATTGACATTATCAATCCATAACTTATTTCCAGGCGACCCGATAAAGGCACCTCCCATACTGGACGTAAACTGAAGAATCAGATGAGTAGGATGTTCATTTTCTCCAGCCCAACCCACTTCCTTAATCAGCTTGCTCTCTCCTTTACTATTTCGAGCATAATATCCACCTGTACCCAGTTGCATCAAATCTGCCACATAACGTTTGTCATGCGTAATATCTCCATACATAATTTCATACGTAGCTCCATTATGCCATCCCTGAGTCTTGTTATATTTCACAGCCACCGTTCCCACACGTTTAGCAATGATATTCCCTTCCGCATCTTCCGTACGTTTCTGTAAAAGGCACACCATAATGGCGCAATCCTGCCCTGGAATGGTTGCCTTCTTGCTGAAACCTGTCTGACGGATACGATTGGGTTCACCCGACATCTGCACTTTATAGTCATAACGGATGGCTTTGGGACGTGAAGTGAAAGGAAGTCCTGAATTCAAAGCTTTCTCCCCATCCTTTGTGCTGGTAATAGGTTCTTTCATATCTCCAAGAAACATTGAACCGGAAGCCAATACCGTAATATTCACCAACCCCAGCACTTTCACACTTTCAATATGGGTTTCCAGACGGGCGCAATAGCCGTTACCTCTCTTTTCAGGATATACACTGGTATTGGTCTTTACGATTCCCATCACTTTGGCCATCACATTGGAGTTTCCCCATGGAGAACCGCCCTGATTCACATAAGCCACATTTCCATCTATTTCCTTCGTCGGTCCCAGTTCATACAACAATTTTGTATTTCCCCCGATAATTCCCGATTCATGAATCTTACGGGTTACCCACTGGTCCATATCACCATACTTAATGGGAACAACCTTTTCCTGCGCATGCATTACCAAAGGCATGCCAAGCAGGCACATACCAATAATCCTATATAACTTCATAAATACTAATTATTTTCAGGCGGCAAATATACAAAAAAAAGCGACCGTGTAAAAACAGTCGCTTTCAATCCACCTATATGGACCAATAAATCTTATTTTATGTCAAATTAATAGACACGATACAACAGCCAAGAGCCTTGGAAATCCTCCCGATTCGGATATTTGGCCTTGAATGCATCTCTTGCACGTGCAGCTTCATCTCTGGTATCGAATGATTCTACTACCACACGGTACATATTACGTTCCGCATTATATACCACTTTGGCATTATATCCGTCACCATCGAGCATGGATTTCAGACCATCCGCATTGGCTTTCACTCCAAAGCTACCACAAACTACGCTGTAGGCTTTCAATCCATCGCCAGAAACGAGTTCAACTTTTTCTTCACGCACTGGAGCTGTAGAAACGACGGGAGCCGGTGCCGGTGCAGCTTCTACTGCAGGTGCTTCTGCCGGAGCCTCTGTGGCAGCTGATGCTTCTGCCAGTTCTTGCTGTTTAGCCTTTTCATAAGCTTTCTTGTAAGCACTTTCACTTGATTTACAAGAAGAGAACGCCAATGCAGTGCACAATGCCATTCCCATTACAACTACTTTCTTCATGTTATCTATAAAATTAGATGAATATTCAGTTTAACTGTTGCAAAGGTAACAATATAAAATCTGCCTGACTATTAAAATCAGTTAATAATGCTCCTTACCTTACATAGATATGCATTTTTCAATAAAAAAAGAACAACATATCAGGATTATTATTAGATTTGTGAAGTAATAACTTTAAAAAAGCAGATTTATGAAAGCATTAAGTATCGTAGCAGCATTCTTGGGTGGTGTAACTTTAGGAGCTGCAGCAGGCATTTTGTTTGCTCCGGAAAAAGGCGAAGAAACCCGTAGAAAAATCGCAGAAGTTCTTCGCAAGAAAGGCATTCGACTGAATCGTGCTGAAATGGAAGATTTGGTTGATCAGATTGCAGCAGAAGTAAAAGACGCTGAATAATTTGTCGCAAGTATAAAGCAGGCTTTTCTCAGGAAAAGTCTGCTTTTATTTTTTCATCAAAGAATAACTGCTTATGTTCGCAAACGATAAAAGCATTGACAACCTGGAAGCCCTTTTCAAAGAAGTCAAAAAATACATTGAACTCCAAGGACAGTACATAAAACTGGATTTAGTAGAAAAACTGACGATTCTTCTATCCACCCTTATTCTTATCTTCATACTTACCATCCTCGGCATGATGGCGCTTTTCTATTTCTCATTCATGCTGGTCTACGCCTTGGCTCCTCTTGTAGGAAGCCTGATTGGCGGATATGCCATTATCGGAGGAGTAGTACTCCTTTTGGCTATTCTTATCTACCGAATGCGGAAACAATGGATTTTCCAACCTATGGTACATTTCCTGGCCCGGTTGTTTTTAAACGAATCTACCCCTAAAGAATAAAATAATGGACGAAATAAAAACCCCTATCAATTATAGCGTGGAAATGATTTCCAAACTGAGAGACAAAAAGAAACAAGAACTCAGGAACTCGAAGGCACGCATACAGCAACTGACTGAAGACTTATTTGCTCCACAGCAAAGCAAGAACAAGATGGAGAATCTCATGCAGCATGTCAATGCCGGAATTGCTGCTTACGACGGACTCCGGACGGGCATCATGATTTTCCAACGCATTCACCGTTTTTTTAACCGAAAGAAAAAATAAATTCACGAATGAAAACCCAATTGTTGATTGCAGCTCTTGCCACATGTACGATGGCCGGAGCGGCAGAAAATCCGTTATGGATGCGCTATTGCGCCATCTCTCCAGATGGAAGCACCATCGCATTCTGTTACAAAGGAGACATCTATACCGTAGCCTCTACGGGAGGAAATGCCAGACAACTGACTACAAACCAGGCTTTTGATACACATCCTATCTGGAATCCGGACGGACAGCAGATTGCCTTCGCGTCGTCCCGTCAGGGCAGCCAGGACATCTACATCGTATCCAAGGATGGAGGAACTCCCAAAAGACTGACTACCCATTCGGGCAACGAAACGCCTGTCACTTTCACAGATGCCGGACACTTGCTGTTCAAGGCTACCTTAATGCCCGATGCAGCGGATATGGGCTTCCCAAGCGCACAATTCCCGCAAATCTATGAAATCAGTACCCAAGGAGGACGCCCCACGCTGTATTCATCACTCCCAATGGAGGACATCTGTGTAGGTAAAGACGGTACAACCCTGCTCTATCACGACCAGAAAGGATATGAAGACCCTTGGCGCAAACATCACACTTCTTCCATTACACGCGACATTTGGATCAGCAAGGAGGAGGCCAATCATAAACGCTCTTACCAGAAACTGACTTCCTTCAACGGAGAAGACCGCAGCCCGGTATGGAGTGCCGACAACCAGTCGTTCTACTACTTGAGTGAAAAAGGAGGTTCATTCAATGTATTCAAACGCAACCTGGATGGAAGCAACGAAATTCAATTGACCCACCACAAACAACACCCGGTACGTTTCCTGTCTGCCGCCCAGAACGGTTTGTTATGCTACGGCTACGACGGCGAAATCTATACGGTTAAAGAAGGACAGTCTCCACAGAAAGTCAACATCCGCATCGTGACAGACCAGACTGAAACGGAACTTGCACACCAAATCAGAACCTCTGGAGCTACGGAAATTGCCGTATCCCCTAACGGAAAAGAAGTGGCCTTCGTGCTTCACGGCGATGTCTTTGTCACTTCTACCGACTATAAAACCACCAAGCAAATCACAGATACTCCTGAACAGGAACGCACCATCGACTTCGCCCCCGATGGAAGAAGCATCGTATATGCTTCTGAACGCAACGGCATCTGGCAGATTTACCAGTCTACCCTTACTGAAAAGGAAGAAAAGCTGTTCACTTATGCCACCGGCATCAAGGAAGAGCGGCTCACACAGACACAAGTCACTTCTTTCCAGCCTCAATACAGCCCGGACGGAAAGAAAATCGCCTTCCTTGAGAACCGTACCACTTTACGCGTACTCAACCTGAAAGACAAATCCGTATGTACCGCCATGGACGGGAAATACGAATACTCTTACAGCGACGGTGACCAGTGGTTCCAATGGAGTCCCGACAGCCGCTGGCTGCTTTGCGGCTACATCGGCACAGGAGGATGGAACAACAACGACGTTGCGTTGGTCAACGCTTCCGGCAACGGTGAAATCCATAACCTGACAGAAAGCGGCTACAACGATTCTAATGCCAAATGGGTGTTGGATGGCAAAGCCATGATTTGGGAAAGCGACCGTGCCGGATACAGAAGTCATGGAAGCTGGGGAGCTGAAAGCGATGTCTACATCATGTTCTTCGACCTGGACGCCTACGAACGTTTCCGCTTGAGCAAAGAAGAGCTGGCATTGGTAGAAGAAAAAGAGAAGAAAGATGAAGAAAAGGACAACAAGGACGACAAGAAAAAGGACAAAAAGAAAGACAAATCAGAGAAAGAGGATGAAGTTACTCCTCTGACCTTCGACTTGGAAAACTGTCGTGACCGCGTGATCCGACTGACAGTAAACTCTTCTTTCTTAGGCGATGCCGTACTTTCTCCCAAAGGTGACAAATTGTATTACCAGGCTTCTTTTGAAGATGGAGCCGACCTCTGGGTACACGACCTAAAGGAACAGAAGACCGAACTCCTACTTAAAGATATCGGATATGGTTCACTGATTTACAACAAAGAAAACAAACAGCTGTTCTTGTGCAGCAACGGAGCTATCAAGAAGATTGACACTGAGAAAAACGACATCAAAAACGTGAATTTCGAAGCCATCTTCAATTACCGTCCGTACAAGGAACGGGAATATATCTTCAACCACATCTGGCAGCAAGTACTCGACAAGTTCTACGTGGCCGACTTACATGGAACCGATTGGAAATTCTACCGCGAAAGTTATGCCCGTTTCTTGCCGCACATCAACAACAACTATGACTTCCAGGAAATGCTGAGTGAACTGCTGGGTGAACTGAACGGCTCCCATACCGGTGCCCGCTATTCTGCACCGGGAGCTACCCTGTCGACCGCCTGCCTGGGTGTATTCTTCGACAACCAGTACGAAGGCGACGGCTTGAAGATTCAGGAAATCATCGCCAAAGGTCCGTTTGCCGTCAAGAAAACCGAGGTCACTCCGGGTTGCATCATTGAAAAAATCGACGGACAGGCCATACTGAAAGGTACTGACTATTTCCCGATGCTGGAAGGAAAAGCCGGAAAGAATGTACAACTCAGTATCTACAACCCAACCAACGGCAAGCGCTTCCAGGTAAGCATCAAACCCATCAGTATAGGGGCACAGAACGAGCTTCTCTACAAGCGTTGGGTAAAACGGAATGAGCAGATGGTGGAAAAACTTTCCGGAGGACGTATTGCATACGTACACGTGAAAGGCATGGACAGCCCAAGCTTCCGCACCGTATATAGCGAATTGCTGAGCGACCGGAACCGCAACAAGGAAGCTGTCATCGTGGATACCCGTCACAACGGTGGAGGATGGCTGCACGACGACCTGGCCACTTTGCTGAGCGGCAAGGAATACCAGCGCTTCGTACCACGTGGACAATACATCGGCAGTGATCCGTTCAACAAATGGCTGAAACCTTCCTGCGTCATGGTTTGCGAAGATAACTATAGTAACGCACATGGTTTCCCTTGGGTATACAAAGAACTGAAAATCGGCAAACTGATTGGTGCTCCTGTGCCCGGCACGATGACCGCCGTTTGGTGGGAACGCCAGATAGACCCAACTATCGTGTTCGGTATCCCACAGGTAGGCTGTATGGATATGCGGGGCCAATACATGGAAAACCATCTGCTGGAACCTGACATCACCGTATACAACACACCTGAAAAATCGTTGAACGGCGAAGATGAACAATTGGAGGCAGCCGTAAAAGAAATGCTCAAAGAGGCCGATGCCGTAAAGAATAAAAAATAAAAGGACAAACCTCTAAAAATCAGGCGGGGAAAGATGGAAAAACAATCCTCTTTCCCCGCCTTTTTAATTATGTAGTCAGGTCATTGACGTATATTTCTATGAGAACTATTCAGCCTTCTCCGTCAACAGCTGTTGCCGTAATGACTGGCGGTCATAATTCCGCTGATGCGCTTTCCAGTATTTCTCCAGGTTATCCGCCTCTTCTTTGGTTAGATGAATCACAGCTCCATGCTTGGGAGAAGTGTAGTTCGTGGTTTTCATCACGCCCTCATTGAAATGACCCAAATTCTTGAAATGCACAAAATCGGTGGTTTCTGCAAAACCGAAGTTATGAGGAGTGATGCTGAAAATGTCATACATCAGCACCCACTTGTTCTCTCCAATCCGTTTCCATACATTGGGGGCCTCACAGGCTTTCGGCTCAAAGTCATACCAACGGGCATCGTACACATAGCCTCCGTCCATCCGATTGGACACGGCCTGCTTGATACCGCCCACGCCATCGTGTGCCACATAAAACAAATGGTACTTGTCGCCTACTTTCGTGATGTCGCCATCAATGGCCGACACCCCGTCCATCGGATACTCAAACAAAATTTGTGGAGTGCTTTCTATCTTGTTGAAATCATCATTCACATACACATAATACAATTTGTTGGCCTCATTCTTGAAACGCATGGTATAATAAATCATCAGACGTCCTTTCTGGTCGTCGTAAGCCACCTCAGGTGCCCACGCGCAACCAATTTCGCTCAATCCGGCAGAAAGCCGGTCAAAACGGATATTCGCCCGGTTCCAGTGAATCAAATCCCACGACTTCATCAGCACCAGCCCCCGGTTGTTTCCCCATCCGTATTCCGCTCCTCGTTCCCATTCCGTAGTACGATAACCGTCACGCACACCAAATACGTGTAAATCGGTCATTGCCAGATAAAAGGCTCCGTCCGGTCCGCGGAAAATGTGAGGGTCACGAATTCCATGCTGATAAGCTATCGTATCGCCGGCCAGCACAGGTTCCCCGTTATTGACAGCAGTAAAGGTATATCCGTCACGGCTTATCGCCATATACAGTCCATGCGTTTCATCCCGATGGAAGACCATGAGGTAAGCAGCCATATCTTTTTCTTCCGGTATGGCATTACGATAGCGGAAATCACGGAACCCTACCTTTCCTTTTCCGGCAGCAAAGAGTGCCGGACGCAAGGCATAGAAACCTTTATATACATTATGGTTCAAGCGGGATACATCCACATTCTCGGCCAGTACCTCCCAAGCCTTTCCATCCGCACTGACCGACATTTTCACGCGGTTGCCCTGATTCAACAGTTTTACCCGGAAGTGTTTTCCCATCCGGTTGGGCAGCGTCAAAGGCTTTTCCTCTCCTCGGTAAACCATGAAATTCTTTCCATCGGATATCACACCGGCATAGGCTTCCTCATTGTAGAAAAGCAACAGTCCTCCCGTGTTGCCACTGCCCAATGCAATTTCCACTTCCGTTTCATAACATTTATCCACGGCCGTAGTCAAAAGCAAACGACCATCTGCCGGAGTATGTCCCTTGGCTTTTACCTGCATTTCTCCATCGGCGAATGTCAGTGCTTTCGGCGCATATTCTCTCCAGAAGGTCCACTGCAATCCCAGTTCAGGCCTGCTGAAATCATCCGAAATCTTCATCTTCCACTCCGGTTGTCTACTTTTGCCCAACCAGTCAGCTTCCTGCGTCGTACGACACCATCCGTCGGAAGTCCATTCTATCGGTTCCAGCAAGGTAGAGCGCCCCAACGTATGATATCCGTTGGCGTACGCATGATATACCACCCACCAGTTACCGTTCACATCATCGATAAGTGTCCCATGTCCCTTTGACCACCAGTTCTCGCTGGCACTATATGTATGCACAATTGGATTATACGGGGAATTTTCCCAAGGACCGAAGACCGATTTGGAACGGGCCACCACACACATGTGGCTGGTGGCTGGACCAGCGGTCCCCCCCTCTGCCGACATCATGTAATAGTACCCGTCTTTACGAATCAGTTTAGGAGACTCCAGATACCTATCCTTTCCTTCCGTAACCCAGTTGGCCGGATATTCCCATCCATCGTACACTTTGCGGCTCGGACCGGTGACTTTCAAGCCGTCTTCACTCAAAGGAGTAATCCATCCGTTGTTGGTAAACAGATAACGTTTCCCGTCCTCTCCCACCACATGGCCGGGGTCTATTCCTTTTAATGCCAGTTTCACCGGCTTACTCCACGGGCCACGGATATCGTCCGCATAAATCACATAAATCTCTCCCGCAGACGTAGGATAATAAATATAATATCGATTCTGATATTTCAACAAATCAGGAGCCATCGCAGAGCCCTCATACTCCGGCAAAGCCCGACATACCGGCTCCCAGTTCATCAAATCGGTGGAATGCCAAATCAGGAAACCCGGCGCATAATAAAAAGGTGAATGCGTAATGTAATAATCCTTACCATCACGCAGGATGGACGGATCCGGATAGTCTCCGGGAAAAATCACTTTTGGAAGATTCTGTGCCCCTATTCCAGTCCCCACAGAAATGAAAAGCACAATCAACAAGAATAGTTTTTTCATGAGATTTACAAGATGCTAAATTATACAATGCACAAAAATAGCAAGTAAATTCTGAAAAAACGGAGAAAAAAGGACACAAAAGGTAGAGAAATGCAACTGTTAAAAGGCTTCTCCAAAACGCAAGTGCGTTTGGAGTAAAACGTAAGTGCGTTTAAGTCAAAACGCTTTGACGTTTTGATTCAAACGCTTAGGCGTTTTAGTTGAAACGCAAGTGCGTTTTTCCAATAAAAAAACCGTTGCCTGAGAATAAACAATCAGACAACGGTTTCTATCAAAAAAATAGTCAGCCAACAGATCAATAGCTATGATCGTCTTCCTTCACTTCCTTCATGGTCAACGGCTTGCGGTCGATAGCCCGCCATGCATAGATGATATAAGCCAGTACAAACGGAACCAAGATAGACACATAGGCCATGGTTTTCAACGTAAACTGGCTGGAGCAGCTGTTGGCAATAGTCAATGAACTCTGCAAGTCGGCAGTAGACGGATAATAAGCCGTATGGTTATAGCCAACCACTAACAGCAAGGCCAAAACGGTCAATACCGTACCGATTCCGGCAAACCAGATGCCGCGAGTATAGGTTTTGCAGAAAATGCTCTTGCCGATTCCATACAAAACACCTACCACTCCTATCAGGAACAGGACGAGCAGATACGGCATTTCTATCAGATTATGGAAATACTTAAACGGTTCCATCACAATCAGTCCGTTGTCCGGGTTCACCGCAAAGCCGTCTTTCAACAGCGTACGGATGACAAATGCCAGGAAAAATACCAGGAAAGGCACTACATCCGCAATCAGCTGCCGGCGGAATCGGGCATTCAGTTCTTCATGACGGATATTGTTGATGAAATACAGGTTCCCCAACAAACGGGCAAGGAACAGCACGGCAAATCCCAGCACCAGATTCCAAGGGTCGCCAAAAGCATCCAGTCCATGCCAACCGTTTCCCCAATGACTGATAACCGGCATCATCTCGTCGGTCAGGTTGCCCTTGCTCACCACGAAATTGGAGCCGTTAAAGAAAGTTGCTACGGCTGCCCCCAGCAACAGCGGACCGACTACTCCGTTCAACACCAGGAAGAACTGATAAGTGCGTTTGCCCAACCAGTTGCCCAGTTTCGACTGAAACTCATAAGACACCGCCTGAAGCACAAAGCTGAAAAGGATGATCATCCACAACCAGTACGCCCCTCCGAAGCTGGTACTGTAGAACAAAGGGAAAGAAGCAAAGAAGGCTCCTCCAAAAGTAACCAGTGTCGTGAAGGTAAATTCCCATTTACGGCCCGTGGAGTTCACAAGCAAAGTACGTTCGTCTTCTGTACGTCCCAGGCAATACAACAAAGAGTTTCCTCCCTGCACAAACAGCAAAAATACCAGCAAGGCACCCAGCAGAGAGACCAGGAACCACCAGTAATGCTGCAAGAATATATAAGTTGAATCCATATTTTTTCGGTTTTAAGATAATGTATCGGTTAGTTTATTTTTCATCCGGTCCTTTACGGATGGCTTTTACCATGATGCCGATTTCCGCAATCAGCAGTACGGTAAACATCACAAGGAAAATAAAGAATGTGGTCTGTACGGAACCTGTTTCCAGTTTTGAAACGGCCGCATTGACGGGCAACAAGTCCTGAATGGTCCAGGGCTGACGTCCCATCTCGGCCACAATCCATCCGGCCTGACTGGCAATGTAAGCCAACGGAATGCTCCACAAGGCAATCCAATGCAACCAGTTCAGCTTAGCCAACTGTTTCTTCCAAACCAAGATCAGGATTACCAGGAAGAACAGGATGAAATACATTCCCAAGCCGACCATCACCCGGAATGACCAGAACAACAGTCCAACATGAGGAACCAAAGTATCCTTATCCTGAATATATCCGTAACCGAAATAAGGCATGTATTCATCCAACGCGCTGCGGGCAATCTGCATGGCCGATTCATCGCCTTGCTGTTTTGCTCTGCGAAAATCCGCCAAAGCTGTAATGGCTTTCTTACCGTTGGCCATTTTCTCTTCAGCCGAAAGTGCGGTAGAGCCGTCCGGCAACGTATAACCACCGTTCTGTAAATCATTGATACCCGGCACATAGCCCGAAGTGCTGTGGGTAGCCAGGAAAGAAAGCATTTCCGGTATTTTGATGGCACCTACCACCGTAAGCGGTTCGTGCGTACCTCCTTCATAGAGTGCCTCCATGGCAGCCAGTTTCATTGGCTGTACCTGTGCCACCTGATAAGCAGACTTGTCACCCGTTCCGGCAGTCACCAAAGCGGCAAACAGTCCAATAGCAGCCGCCACCTTCATGCTGGCCAAGGCAAACTCCTTTTCACGCTTACGAATCAGATACCAGGCACTGATACCGATGACAAAAGCCGCTCCTACCATCCAGCTGCTCAACACGGTATGGAAGAATTTCACGACAGCCACCGGAGAGAACGCCACAGCCATGAAATCGACCATTTCATTACGCATGGTTTCTGGATTGAATTCCATTCCCACGGGATATTGCATCCAGGAATTGGCTACCAGAATCCACCAGGCAGAAATTGTGGCTCCTAATCCGGTCAGCCAAGTAGATGCCAAATGGAATCCTTTGCTCACCTTGTGCCAGCCAAAGAACATCACAGCCACAAAGGTAGCTTCCATAAAGAAGGCCAGAATACCTTCAATGGCCAGCGGGGCTCCGAAAATATCCCCCACAAACCAGGAATAATTACTCCAGTTGGTACCAAACTGGAATTCCAGAATCAAGCCGGTAGCCACACCGATGGCAAAATTAATTCCAAAAAGTTTCATCCAAAACTTTGCAGTGCGTTTCCAGAATTCATTACCCGTACGCACATACAGTGTCTCCATAGTTGCCATAATCACGGCCAAGCCCAATGTCAATGGCACAAACAACCAATGGTAAATGGCCGTCAAGGCAAATTGTGCCCTCGACCAGTCAATCATCGAAGTGTCGATTGTTTCAAGCATAAAAAATCACTTTATCGGTTAATATAATAAGGTATAATTATTCTGCCATCCGGTCGGTCAGTTCCACTCCCACATAGTCCTGCTTTTCCGTCTCACTCTTTCCACTCAGGAACGAAGGAAAGAAAAACAACTTCAAGATGAAGAACATGACAAACAGTTTAATCAGGATAATGGCCCACAACGTACGGCCGATAGTCATCTCCCGAAAACCGTCACGGTAAAAATGAAAAATTCGAATGATAGTGTTTTTAATCATAATGTAGTTTTATAATGATTACAAAGTAAATGCTTTATCGGGAAAAAACAAGAGTTTATCGAGATATTCTGTGGAAAAATCTATCTGTTTTGCGCTTCTATATATAAAGGAATACATTTGCAATGTAAAAATTCAACGAAATATGAAAAAAAGAGAACTCATTTTCTTCGCCGCATTCGCGACTTTTCTATCAGCCAATGCGCAGGAAAAACAAACTTGGTCGCTCGAAGACTGCATAAATTATGCACTGGAGAAAAACATCCAACTGCAGCAAAATAAAATTTCCTTACAGGAAAGCGAAGTGGATGTGAAAACAGCAAAGGCTGCACTTTTCCCGAGCCTTTCATTCAACACCGGACAGAATGTGGTGAACCGTCCTTACCAGCAGAACAGTGCCACTGTAAGTGGAACGGAAATTATCAGCAGTAACAATAAAACTACTTATAACGGCAGTTACAGCTTGTCGGCACAATGGACTCTCTGGAATGGTGGACAGCGCCTGAACAACATCAAACAGCAAAAGAAAAATCAGGAAATAGCTGAACTGAGTGTGGCAGAAACCGAAAATACTCTCAAAGAAGAGATTACGAAACTCTTCCTTCAAATTCTTTATGCAGACGAATCAGTAAACATCAATAAAGGAACATTGGAAGTAAGCAAAGCTACTTACGAGCGGGCCAAGGAGCTGTTCAACCAGGGCAGCATCTCCAAAGCAGATCTGGCACAGCTGGAATCACAGGTTGGAAACGACGAGTATCAGCTGATAACTTCCGAAAGTTCACTCAGAAACTACAAGCTTCAGCTGAAACAGATGCTGGAACTGGACGGTACCGCCGAAATGGAACTGGAACTTCCGGTACTGGATGATGCCAAAGTAATGCTGCTGCTTCCAAGTCAGGAGGATGTATACCAAACGGCCCTGGCCAACCGCCCGGAAATACAGAGCAGCAAACTGAGCATTGACAATGCCAAGCTGGCCATTTCTTCTGCCAAAAGCGGCTACTTCCCGACTATCAGCCTGTCGGCCTCTACCTCCAGTATGACCAACAACTCCAGCCAGAACAACTGGGTACAGCAAATGAAATATGGCTGGAACAACATGATTGGATTGAATATCAGCGTACCGATTTTCAACAATCGCCAAACCAAAAGTGCGGTAGAAAAAGCACAGTTCCAATACAATTCCTCCTTACTGAATCTTCAGGATAAGCAGAAAAGATTGTACACAGACATTGAAACCATCTGGCTGGACGCACTAAATGCACAGCAGCAGTATGCCGCAGCCGAAGTCAAGCTGAAAAGCAGCCAAACCAGCTTTGATATGGTCAACGAACAGTTCAAACTGGGTATGAAGAATACCGTAGAACTACTGACAGAAAAAAATAACCTGCTCAGCGCACAGCAGCAGCGGATTCAAGCCAAATATATGGCTATATTGAATCGTACACTACTTGATTTTTATGCAGGAAAAGACATTGAATTATAATAACCTAACAATATGAACAAGAAAAAAATAATTATCACAGCTGGCGTCGTAATTGTACTGGCTGTGGCAGGATACTGGATTTTTGGCAAGAAGAGCGCACAAGGCAAAGTAGACTTCGTCACCGAAACAGTAGCAAAAGGTAATATCAGCAACTCCATTACAGCTACAGGAACCATCGAACCTGTAACTGAAGTGGAGGTCGGTACACAGGTATCAGGTATCATTGATAAAATATACGTAGATTATAATTCGGTAGTAAAAGAAGGGGAAGTGATAGCCGAGATGGATAGAGTGACCCTGCTCAGTGATTTACAATCAGCGCAAGCTACATACGACGGTGCAAAAGCCGAATACGATTACCAAAAGAAACTATACGAGAGAAACAAAAAGCTACATGAAAAGCAACTGATCAGTGAAACCGACTACGAGCAAAGTACCTATGACTACGAACGTGCCAAGAGTACATTCGAACAAAGTCAGGCCGCTCTTTCAAAGGCAGAACGAAACCTTTCTTACGCTACCATCACCTCTCCTATCAATGGTATCGTTACCAGTAAGGACGTAGAAGAAGGACAGACCGTAGCATCTGGTTTCGAAACACCGACCCTGTTTACCATCGCTGCCGATTTGACCAAGATGCAGGTAGTGGCCGATGTGGACGAAGCCGATATTGCGGGAGTGAAAGACAGTGCCAGAGTGACCTTCACTGTAGATGCCTATCCAAATGATGTGTTTGAAGGACGAGTTCACCAAATCCGACTGGGCAGTGCCAACAGCAGCAGCTCCAGCAGTACCAGTACCAGCAGTGAAACGGTAGTCACTTATGAGGTAGTTATTACTGCCGACAATCCGGACCTGAAGCTGAAACCAAGACTGACCGCCAATGTAACCATCTATACGGATACACGTGACAATGTACTCGTGGTTCCCAACAAAGCATTGCGCTTCACTCCAGAAAAAAATCTAATCGGCAAAAAGACCATCACTGACTGTGAAGGTGAACACAAAGTATGGACCATGGATGCTAACGGTTTCACAGCACACCCTGTAAAAATCGGTCTGAGCGACGGAAGCCACACGGAAATCCTGGAAGGTATCAGCGAAGGCACTCCGATTGTCACAGAAACGGTATTGAAAGGATTTGCAAATGCAGCACCTGAAGCTTCTGCCGACGGAGAAAGAAGCCCGTTCATGCCAGGCCCTCCGGGAAGCGACAAGAAGAAACAAAAATAAGGAGATACTGTCATGAAAAAGACTGTCATAGAATTACAAAATATCAAACGAAATTTCCAAGTGGGCGATGAAACGGTACATGCGTTACGTGGCATCTCGTTCAGCATCCAGGAAGGAGAGTTCGTGACCATCATGGGTACATCCGGTTCCGGTAAGTCCACCCTCCTGAACACATTGGGATGCCTGGACACGCCGACCAGTGGGGAATACCTTCTTGACGGGGTATCCGTACGCACGATGAGCAAACCGCAAAGAGCGGTACTGCGAAACCGGAAAATCGGATTCGTCTTCCAGAACTACAACCTGCTGCCAAAAACGACAGCCGTAGAGAATGTAGAACTCCCGCTGATGTACAACAGTGCTGTCAGCGCCGCTGAACGTCGCCGCCGAGCCATTGAAGCCTTGAAGGCTGTCGGACTGGCCGACCGTCTGGAGCATAAATCCAACCAGATGTCCGGTGGACAGATGCAACGTGTGGCCATTGCACGTGCACTGGTCAACAATCCGGCAGTTATCCTGGCCGATGAAGCGACCGGTAACCTGGACACACGTACTTCTTTCGAGATTCTGGTCCTTTTCCAGAAGCTACACAAGGAAGGACGTACCATCATCTTCGTGACACATAATCCGGATTTGTCACAATACAGCAGCCGCAATATCCGACTGCGCGACGGACATGTCATTGAAGACGTAACGAACCCCCATATTCTTTCGGCTGCGGAAGCACTGGCTGCCCTGCCGAAAAATGATGATGATTGATAATTTATCGAGATGACTTATGAATGGAACAAACCTTTTTAAAATAGCCTTCCGGGCATTGGCCAACAACAAGCTCCGTGCTTTCCTGACCATGCTGGGAATCATTATCGGAGTAGCTTCCGTCATTGCCATGCTGGCCATCGGACAGGGCTCCAAACGGAGCATCCAAAAACAAATCTCCGAAATGGGCTCCAATATGATCATGATTCATCCGGGAGCCGAGATGCGAGGAGGTGTCCGTCAGGACCCGTCGAGCATGCAAACGCTGAAACTGGAGAATTATGAGACTTTACGTGATGAATGTATGTACTTGTCGGCTATCAGCCCGGATGTTTCGGCTTCCGGTCAGCTGATTTCCGGCTCCAACAACTACCCTTCTTCGGTGAGCGGAGTAAGCCTTGGCTATCTGACCATCCGTCAGCTGACTGTAGAACAAGGGGATATGTTTACAGAAGAAGATATCCGCACGGCAGCAAAAGTGTGTGTCATTGGTAAAACCATTGTAGACAACCTGTTCCCCGACGGACAAGACCCGATTGGAAAGATTATCCGCTGCAACCAGGTTCCCCTCCGCGTAATCGGGGTGCTCAAATCAAAAGGATACAACTCCATGGGTATGGACCAGGATGACGTGGTACTGGCTCCTTACAGCACGGTAATGAAACGTCTGCTGGCACAGACCTACCTGAGTGGTATCTTTGCCTCCGCTCTGACGGAAGACATGACGGAAGAAGCCGTTGACGAAATCACGAATATCCTCAGAAGAGAACATAAACTGAAAGAAACAGACGATGATGATTTCACTATACGTACGCAGCAGGAACTGAGTTCCATGCTGAATACCACTACCGACTTGATGACCACCTTGCTGGCCTGCATCGCAGGAATCTCTTTGGTAGTAGGAGGTATCGGTATCATGAACATCATGTATGTCAGTGTCACCGAACGTACCCGTGAAATTGGCCTTCGTATGTCTGTGGGTGCAAGGGGAATAGATATTCTGTCACAATTCCTGATAGAATCCATCCTTATCAGTATTACTGGAGGATTGATTGGAGTGATTCTGGGCTGTGGAGCCAGCTTCGTCATCAAGACGGTTGCCCATTGGCCTGTATTCATCCAGCCATGGAGTGTATTGCTGTCATTCGCCGTATGTACCCTTACCGGTGTGTTCTTCGGATGGTATCCGGCCAAGAAAGCCGCCGACTTGGATCCGATTGAAGCATTACGCTATGAATAAAACATAATGAAACTACTTTGTTCTTCATAACTTTGGTTTCCTGTCCGGCCGTCTATCTCTGCAATAAATAATTCAACGTATTTACTGCATGCGACGGCCGGACTTTTCTTAAAAAAATCGTATCTTTGCTTTAAACCTATCTGTATGACACACCTCACTCATAACAAACAATACCTGTTGGAACTGACCATCCACACCATATGCTGGGGATTATTTTTCGGATTTCCGTTATTTTTTACGCAGCACGACAATGGAAACATTAACTGGAAGGAATTCATCAATCATTCTGGAGTCTCTCTTTCCTTCTTTGTCATTTTCTATATCAACTATTTGATTTTAATTCCCACCATACTTTTTAAAGAACATATCGGACGGTTCATTCTACTGAACATTGCACTCATTTTTATAGTTTCCATTGGATTGCGCTACTGGCACAACATGATGGCATTTCCCCCACCCGTACGCCCTCGTCCTTATCTGCCACCTCAATACATCTTTTATATAAGAGACATCACCAGCATGATCTTTATGGTAGGACTGAGTGTAGCCATCCGAATGAGTCTTCGCTGGAGTGCCACAGAACTGGCACGCCGTGAAGCCGTAAAAAGCCGTACGGAGGCCGAGCTCAAGAATCTGCGTAACCAGTTGAATCCTCATTTCCTGCTGAATACCTTGAATAATATCTATGCGCTTACTGCATTCGACACAGAAAAAGCCCAACAAGCCATTCAAGAACTCAGCAAATTATTACGCTATGTACTGTATGACAACCAGGAAACATTTGTTCCCTTGAACAAAGAGGTAGACTTCATACGGAACTACATCGAACTGATGCGCATCCGAGTTTCCTCGCAAGTGAAAATCAGTACCCATTTCCAAATTCGTCCGGACAGTCAGAGCCCGGTAGCCCCCTTGCTGTTCATTTCACTGATTGAGAATGCCTTTAAGCATGGAGTATCTCCCACCAGCCCAAGTTTCATTGACATTACCCTGGTGGAAAAAGAAAATAAAATCCACTGCATAATACGCAACAGCAACTATCCTAAAAACGCTACCGACAAAAGTGGATCGGGTATTGGATTGGAACAAGTACGCAAAAGGCTGGAATTGCTGTACGCCGGTCATTATGAATGGCAGCACCAAGTCAGTCCCGACCAAAAAGAATACAGTTCAATACTCATCATTGACATTCCTGACACTAACAATAAACCAATCATACCATGACAATCAAATGCGCCATTATAGATGATGAGCCGCTGGCTCTCGGATTGCTGGAAAGCTATGTAAAGAAAACCCCCTCACTGGAACTGTGTGGAGCATACTCCAGCGCCATTCAGGCCATGGAACTTCTGACTGAACATCCGGTAGACCTCATCTTTCTGGATATTCAGATGCCGGAACTGAACGGACTTGAATTTTCTAAAATCATTCCGAATACCACCCGCATCATATTTACAACCGCTTTCGGACAGTATGCCTTGGACGGCTATAAAGTCAATGCACTCGACTATCTGCTCAAACCCATCAGCTACACGGATTTCATGACAGCCGTCAACAAAGCCGTGCAATGGTTTGAACTTTGCCAGAAAGCAGAAAACGCTTCCAACGATGTGCAATCATCCGACGACCAGAAATACATCTATGTAAAGAGTGACTATAAGCTGATTCAAATTGAGCTGGATAAGATTCTCTATATTGAAGGGCTGAAAGATTACATAAAGATTCATCTCGAAGACAACCCACGCCCCATTCTTTCATTGGTCAGCATGAAAATGATGGAAGACAAACTGCCTGCCAACCGGTTTATCCGCATACACCGGTCTTTCATCGTACAAAAACAAAAAATAAAAATTATAGAAAAAGGAAGAATTGTTTTTGGGAAAGACTACATTCCGATATCGGACAGCTACAAGCAGGACCTCCAAAATTATGTTAATAAACATACTATTTGAGAATTTGTTGTATTTCCAACATTTTTTTCTGAAACAATTCAATTTTTTATCGATTTTCTTTGGTTACAACAAATCTAAATCCTATATTTGTAGCGTACATAATAAAAGCGGAAGTTGTGAAACTTCCTTTAGAATAGTTTAGTTAAGTCTAGTTTAGTTTTTGTGTTGTGATACTCCTGCTAATAGTGATTAGCAGGAGTATCTTTTTTATTGTTCAAAAGCATCTCAAGCCATTTGAAAAATAGATTTATTAACAAATCTCTTTGAGAAAGTTATTAAAAAACGTCAACAAGACAAAACTGCATATTCTTACATTTTGCATGAATATATTAAGGAATCGCAATCAATTTATGAATCTGCAAGCTCAAACGCCAAACGGGATGTAACTTAATGTAATCCACCACTTCCAAGGTATTCGTGCATGAACAAGGCTGCAAAAAATAGGCAGAAGCCGGAATCTGCAAATAAGACTCTACCTCCTGACCTTGATAAACAATCTTTATCTCATCCACCCGTTCCACTCGCAACTTAGTCCCTTGTTTAGGCGAACAAGTCACCCAGTCAATCGCCTTAGGAAGCACACAAGTGCCGTTGGTTTCAATGCAAACATATTTACCGGCTTCGTGCAACGCCTCCACGAAACAATCATCAATCCATAAGCCTGGCTCTCCCCCTGTCAAAATCACCATCCGACAAGGATAACGTCTTACTTCCGCCAAAATATCTTCGTCCGACATCAGGACACCTTGCTCATGCTGTGTATCGCAAAAATCACATTTCAAATTACACCCGGAAAAACGGATAAACACGGCTGGAGTACCCGCATGAAAACCTTCCCCTTGAAGACTGTAGAAAATCTCATTAATCTTTCTCATAAATCACAGTATTTCCTTCCGATTCGCAGACTTCTACTTTCACACAATGAGGCACTTGTGCACAAATCCATCGGGCAATATTCTCAGCAGTCGGATTGCAAGGCAGCACATCATTCAAGTTTTTATGGTCTAACTGCCCTTTCACCACATTCTTAATATGCGTAAAGTCAACTACCATCCCGTCTTCATTTAACTGTTCCGACTGACAATAGACGGTGATAATCCAATTGTGACCATGCAAGTTCTCACACTTGCTTTCGTAAGAAAGTTCCAAACGATGCGAGGCAGAAATCTCCATCCGCTTAATAACAGTATACATAACAATTTAATTTTTAAAAGATTAAAAACTCCGCATCTAATGTCACCTCAATGCAATCACAAAGGTAAAAAGAATTATCAGACAGAAAAAAAATCGCATGCAAAGATTTGTGTAACCACTCAATCTCACAAATTTTAATAAAATCCGCAACAAATATTTTTGAAATTCCAACCAATACAGTATATTTGTATATACTTTTTTGATATACGGATGACGGAAGAGGACAAAAAACTGTTGCATACTTTCGAAGGCAAGCTACGACAATTGCTGTTTCTTCACGAAGGATTGGAAAAAGAAAATCTTTCATTAAGGAAAGAGCTTGATGCGAAAAATGCTGAAATAAACGAATTGAAGGACAGTTTAAAAGAATTGGAAACTAAGTATATCAATTTGAAAAATGCCCGTATTCTCAGTATCAACGACAATGACCTCCGAGATACCAAACAAAGACTGGCAAAACTTGTGCGTGAAGTCGATAAATGCATCGCTTTGCTGAATGAATAAGACAAAACGGTGAAGTATATACTTTTATGGACGAAAAAAAGAGATTTAATCTACTAATTGACAACGAACGTTATCCCGTCTCTATATTCCCGTCGGAAGAGGAAGGATATCGAGAAGCTGCCAGACAGATTAACTATAAACTGAATAAATACCGCAGTGCATTTCCTGAATTCAACAGTATACAACACTGGAAGATGGTGGCACTCGATTTAGCGTATGAAAATACTTCCATGAAAGACCGGAATGATACCCGTCCGTATATGGAAAAAATAAAAGAACTGAACGAGGATATCGAACGATGCATCCAACAAAGTCAGGACAAAGGTTTATAGAGAGATAGATATATTTTTAGAGCTAATTTCACGCATAAGCTTGTACCGAAGGAATTCCAACGGAAAAGTTTATGCGTTTTTTATTTATATATTTAAATTAATTATAATGTTGACGACAGTAATACTAGCGATTGTGGCCTTCCTGGTGGGGGGTGCATTGTCGTATGGATTCTTTAAGTACGGCTTGAAGACGAAATATGACACCATTATTAAGGAAGCCGAAACAGAGGCTGAGGTAATCAAGAAAAACAAGCTTCTGGAAGTGAAAGAGAAATTCTTGAATAAAAAAGCGGATCTGGAAAAAGAAGTTGCTCAGCGGAACCAAAAAATCCAACAGGCAGAAAATAAGCTGAAACAACGTGAAATGGTGCTCAACCAGAAAAACGAGGAACTCCAGCGTAAACGTAACGAAACAGAAGCCATTAAAGAAAATCTCGACGCACAGCTGGTAATCATTGAAAAGAAAAAAGAAGAACTGGACAACCTGCAGTCTCAAGAAAGAGAAAAACTGGAAACGATTTCCGGACTCTCTGCAGAAGAAGCAAAGGAACGTTTGGTAGAATCATTGAAAGAAGAAGCCAAGACACAGGCCCAGTCTTATATTAATGATATCATGGACGACGCCAAACTGACCGCTAACCGTGAAGCGAAACGTATCGTAATTCAGTCTATCCAGCGAGTAGCTACTGAAACTGCCATTGAAAATTCTGTCACAGTATTCCATATAGAATCAGATGAAATCAAAGGACGTATTATCGGACGTGAAGGCCGTAACATCCGTGCATTGGAAGCTGCAACCGGTGTGGAAATCGTAGTGGATGATACTCCGGAAGCCATCGTACTTTCTGCCTTCGACCCAGTCCGCCGTGAAATTGCCCGTCTGGCTTTGCACCAGCTGGTAACTGACGGACGTATCCACCCGGCACGTATCGAAGAAGTAGTAGCTAAAGTACGCAAGCAAGTAGAAGACGAAATTATTGAAACAGGTAAACGTACTACCATCGACTTAGGTATCCACGGTCTGCATCCGGAACTGATTCGTATCATCGGTAAGATGAAATACCGTTCTTCTTACGGACAAAACTTGTTGCAACATGCCCGTGAAACGGCCAACTTGTGTGCGGTAATGGCCTCAGAACTGGGATTGAACCCGAAGAAAGCAAAACGCGCCGGTCTGTTGCATGATATTGGTAAGGTACCTGATGAAGAACCTGAATTGCCACACGCACTGTTAGGTATGAAACTGGCAGAAAAATACAAAGAAAAACCCGATATCTGTAACGCCATCGGAGCTCACCACGATGAAGTGGAAATGACTAGTCTGCTGGCTCCTATCGTACAAGTCTGCGATGCCATCTCCGGAGCCCGTCCAGGTGCACGCCGTGAAATTGTAGAAGCTTATATTAAACGTTTGAACGATCTTGAACAACTTGCCATGTCTTATCCGGGAGTTACCAAAACTTATGCCATCCAAGCCGGTCGTGAACTCCGTGTCATTGTAGGAGCTGACAAGATTGACGACAAACAGACAGAAAGCCTGTCCACTGAAATAGCCAAGAAGATTCAAGACGAAATGACTTATCCGGGACAAGTAAAAATCACGGTTATCCGTGAAACCCGTGCGGTCAGCTTCGCCAAATAATATCCACAATAAAAAACCGGAATCAGAAGATTCCGGTTTTTTATTTCATCCCAACACTCTTTATTTCTTTTCTTCCTCCAAGAAAGGCAGCAGCACTTTTTCTGCACACGCATAACCTTCTTCATACAAATCAGATAATTTTTTCACATCTTTCTCTATCCGGTTTACCACCACTTTCTTCTCTGGACGAATGACGATGATACGTCCTTCATCCTCCAGTTTTTCAACTAAGTCCAACTGTTCATTGTATGCAGCACACCGTTTGCTGAGCACCAGACGCAACCGAGGATAACGACGATAGATGAAACGAGGCACACGAATGTCTTTCTCTGACTTTCGGTATCCTCTGTTACGAGTCAGCACCACCACATTCTGTTCAAACCCTTGTGAAATCGCACGCAACACCGGAATAGAATCGACAATTCCCCCATCCAACATCGGCCGACCGTCTACATAGGCAATAGGACACACATAGGGCAAACTGCTGGAAGCTTTGGCGATATCTACCAACCGCACCCTGTCGCGCCCTTTTTTTTCTTCCAAATAACAAGCCCTTCCCGTCACACAATTGGTGGTAACCATCTCAAACCGCGCCGGATTATTGAAATAGGCCTCATAGTCAAAAGGTGCAATCTGGCTGGGAAATAAATCATAAAGCAAGTGCTGATCCAGTATACTATGCTGATACCATAAATATTTCAGCCCAATATAATGATATTGTGCCATCATATCAATATTACTGAACTTGGCTCGCCCACGCTGATGTGACATGTAAGATAAACCATTACACGCCCCAGCAGAAACACCAATCACATAGGGAAATTCCAAATGATGATCCATCATGAAATCCAGCACTCCGCACGTGAACACACCACGCATGCCTCCACCCTCTAAAACCAATCCTGTTTTTTCAAAGTCTAGTTTCATACGTCGCTTTTTTAAAGTAACCTTGGATTTGCAAATATATGTTTTTCCAATACATTTACGCTATTTTTTCTATTTTATTTACTACATTTGCAACATAATTTTCACAGATGTGATATTAAAATGAAATGAATATGTTTGATTCGCTTACTTATCAGAAACGCCGGAAGGCTCTAAGAGACAAAATGAGCAACGGCATCATCCTCATTCTTGGGAACAACGAAGCACCCGCCAATTATCCAGACAATACATATAAATTCCGTCAAGACAGCTCGTTCGTCTACTTTTTTGGACATTCTCATCCGGGCTATGCAGGCATCATTGACATCGACAACGGAACGGAATACTTTTTTGGCAATGATGTGGACATGGACGACATCATCTGGATGGGTCCCCAGCCCAGTGTACAGGAACTGGCAGCGCAGGTAGGAGTTGAAAAAAGCTTCCCGTTCGACAAACTGAGAGATTTTGTGGGAAAAGCCATCGCCCAAAAAAGAGCCATTCATTTTCTCCCGCCTTACCGCTACGACAACATGCTGCTGTTGGAAGAGTTGACGGGTATCAAAGCTTCCATGACCAAACATCATGCGTCGCTCGAGCTCATCAAGGCAGTTATCTCACTGCGAGCTGCAAAGGAAGATTGCGAAATTGCAGAAATCGACAAAGCCTGCAACGTGGGATATGAAATGCATACAGCAGCCATGCGCCTGTGCAAACCTGGGGTATCAGAACAATACATCGCCGGTGTACTCGACGGAATTGCTTCGTCTTACGGACGTATGGTATCTTTCGCTACCATATTGACCCAAAACGGACAAACACTCCACAACCATGACCACAGTCATATTTTGCAGGAAGGTCGGATGATGCTGACCGATGCCGGAGCCGAACTGATGAACTATTATTGCTCCGACCACACACGTACCATCCCAGTAGGCGGAAAATTCACCAGCCGCCAGCGAGATGTGTATGGCATCGTATTAGCTTGCCACGACAAGGCACTGGAATTGGCTCGTCCGGGAGTAACTTACAAATCTGTACACCTGGAAGTTTGCAAGGTACTGGCCAACGGTTTAAAAGAACTGGGTCTGATGAAAGGAAATGTGGAAGATGCCGTAGCCGCAGGAGCGCATGCCTTGTTCCTTCCCCACGGATTGGGACACATGATGGGACTGGACGTACACGACATGGAAGATTTGGGTCAGTGCTACGTGGGCTATGACGATGAAGTTCAACCTTCCACTCAATTCGGACTGGCTTCTCTCCGTATGGGACGACGTTTGCAAAAAGGATTTGTCATCACCGACGAGCCCGGATGCTATTTTATTCCGGCCCTCATTGACAAGTGGAAAGCAGAAAAACTGCATACCGACTTCCTGAACTTCGAAGCCATCGAGAAATACAAAGATTTTGGTGGTATCCGTCTGGAAGACGATATTCTGATTACAGATAACGGTTCTAGATTCTTAGGCGAAAAGCATATTCCTATCACCTTTGAGGAAGTGGAAGCGATAATGAATGAATAAATGTTTTATTAACCTATAATATTTTATCAAACAATGAACAAACTAATTTTATTGGCCGCAGCAGGACTCTGCTTCGGAAGCATGTATGCCAAGATTCCTAAGAAAGACAAGGCAGAAGAAGGATTCACTTTCACCACAGTAAAAGAAAACCCTATCACTTCTATAAAGAACCAGAATCAGTCAGGTACTTGCTGGTCATTCTCCAGCATCGGTTTCCTGGAATCTGAACTCCTCCGCACTGGAAAGGGAGAATTCGACCTGTCTGAAATGTTTGTGGTACACAAAACAATGGAAGACCGTGCCGTAAACTATGTACGTTATCACGGTGACGCTTCATTCTCTCCGGGCGGAAGCTTTGAAGACATCGTATATTGCTACAAAAACTATGGTATGGTACCACAGGATGTTATGCCGGGTATCCAATACGGAGATTCTCTTCCTAACCACAACGAACTGGATGCAGTAGCAGGTGCTTACGTTGAAGCTATCGGAAAAGGAAAACAAAGAAAACTGACTCCAGTATGGAAAAAAGGTGTAACCGCCATTTATGATACTTACTTGGGAGAATGCCCGAAAGAATTTACTTACAAAGGCAAAACTTATACTCCGAGAACATTTGCCGATGAAGTATTAGGATTGAACATGGACGACTATGTATCACTGACTTCATATACACATCATCCTTTCTACCAACCGTTCAGCATCGAGGTACAGGACAACTGGCGCAACGCTTTGTCATATAACCTTCCGATCGACGAACTGATGGAAGTAATGGACAACGCCATTAACAACGGATACACTTTTGCCTGGGGTGCAGACGTCAGTGAAGAAGGATTCACTCGTGACGGTGTAGCTGTATGCCCGGACGTAGCAAAAGGTGCAGAACTGACTGGTTCCGACATGGCACGCTGGCTGGGACTGAGTAAATCAGACAGACGCAAAGAGCTAACCAGCAAACCTCTTCCTGAAATCAATGTCACTCAGGAAATGCGTCAGACTGCCTTCGACAACTGGGAAACTACAGACGACCACGGTATGCTTATCTACGGTATCGCAAAAGACCAGAACGGCAAAGAATACTATATGGTAAAGAACTCATGGGGCTTGAGCGGAAAATACAAAGGTATCTGGTACGCTTCTAAAGCATTTGTCAAATACAAAACCATGAACATCTTGGTCCACAAGAAAGCCATCCCGGCAGACATCGCTAAGAAATTAGGATTATAAGATATTAGTATATAGACTAATTATAAATAATAAGCGACTCATTCCATAAATTTAAGAAGGAATGAGCCGCTTTTTTTCTTTCTTTTTACTAATTTTACGGATTGAAGTCGAGAAAGCTGATTTTCCCGACAAAAGGCTTTGCCAATAAAAATCCGACAGCAAGCATACTCGTATCCTTTGCCGGGAACAACGCAAGGTCTTGGTTAGCAGAAAAAAAGAAAAAACATATATAAATGAACTACAAATGGAACTATCAACCTCCTACACTTCAAGAAAGAGAAGCAGCTAGAGCCCTCGCCAAAGAAATAGGAATCAGTCCTATCTTGTGCAAGTTGCTGCAAGAAAGAGGCATACACACAGCTGCCGAGGCCAAACGGTTCTTTCGCCCGCAACTGAATGACCTGCACGACCCCTTCCTGATGAAAGACATGGATGTGGCCGTGGAAAGGCTGAATCAGGCGATGGGGAGAAAGGAGCGAATCTTAGTGTATGGAGATTATGACGTCGACGGAACAACCGCCGTCGCCCTTGTTTTCAAGTTTCTACAACAGTTCTATTCGAACATAGACTACTATATTCCCGACCGATACAACGAAGGATATGGTGTGTCAAAAAAAGGAGTAGACTATGCGTATGAAACAGGTGTCAAACTTGTCATTGTATTGGATTGCGGAATCAAGGCAGTCGAGGAAATCACTTATGCCAAAGAAAAAGGCATTGATTTCATCATCTGCGACCATCACGTACCCGATGAAGTACTTCCTCCAGCCGTAGCCATCCTGAATGCCAAACGCTTTGATTCTACTTACCCGTACGAGCATCTTTCCGGATGTGGAGTAGGCTTCAAGTTCATGCAGGCCTTTGCCCAGAACAACGGCATTGAATTCCATCAGCTGACTCCCCTCCTCGACTTGGTAGCGGTGAGTATTGCTTCTGATATTGTACCCATTATGGGAGAAAACCGTATTCTGGCCTATCACGGGCTACGACAACTCAACGCCAATCCGAGCATCGGATTGAAGGCCATTATTGACGTATGCGGACTGGCCGAAAGAGAACTCACCATCAGCGACATTGTCTTCAAAATCGGACCACGCATCAATGCATCGGGACGAATCCAAAACGGAAAAGAAGCCGTAGATCTGTTGATTGAAAAAGATTTTGCTGCCGCACTGAAGAAAGCCAACCGCATCAACAGCTACAATGAAACCCGAAAGGATTTGGATAAGAGCATGACGGAAGAGGCCAACAAGATTGTCGACAACTTGTCTGACTTATCCGAAAGACGTTCTATTGTCATCTTCAATGAAGACTGGCACAAAGGAGTCATCGGCATCGTGGCTTCCCGACTGACGGAAATCTACTACCGCCCAGCCGTTGTACTGACACGTACCGACAACTTGGCGACTGGTTCTGCCCGGTCTGTATCCGGTTTCGACGTGTACAAAGCCATTGAGTATTGCCGCGACCTGTTGGAAAACTTTGGCGGTCATACCTATGCGGCCGGCCTCTCCATGAAAGTGGAAAACGTGCCGGAATTCACCCGTCGGTTTGAAGAGTACGTCACCAACCACATTCTTCCGGAACAGACCAATGCTACCATTCAGATTGATGCACAGCTGGATTTCAGGGACATCACGCCGAAATTCTTCTTCGACTTGAAGAAGTTCAATCCGTTTGGGCCGGAAAATCATAAGCCGATCTTTGCCACGCTGAATGTCTACGACTACGGTACCAGCAAGGTAGTGGGTCGGGACCAGGAGCATATCAAACTGGAGCTGGTAGACAACAAATCGAACAACGTCATGAACGGAATTGCTTTCGGACAAAGTTCGCAAGTCCGCTACATCAAAACCAAACAGTCGTTCAATATCTGCTACACGATTGAAGAAAATACCCACAAGCGAGGGGAGATTCAGTTGCAGATAGAAGACATCAAGCCCAGCCGCAGTTGATTCCGCATGCCTGACTATCTGAAAATCCTGAAACAATACTGGGGATATGATCACTTCCGTGGAATACAGGAAGACATTATCCGCAGCGTCGGTGAAGGCCGTGACACCTTGGGACTCATGCCCACAGGAGGAGGTAAATCCATTACTTTCCAGGTACCGGCCCTCGCACAGGAGGGATTGTGCCTGGTCATTACCCCCCTGATTGCCCTGATGAAAGACCAAGTACGCAACTTGCGCGAACGAGGAATCAAGGCCACGGCTGTCTATTCCGGTATGACGCGTGAAGAGATTCTGATTGCCTTGGAAAACTGCATTTTCGGTAATTACAAGTTTCTCTATATCTCTCCGGAAAGATTGGGTACGGAAATCTTTCAGATGAAACTCCGCAGCATGCAGGTAAGCCTCATCACGGTCGACGAGTCACATTGTATTTCTCAATGGGGGTACGATTTCCGACCGGCATACCTGAAAATCGCGGAGATACGACAATTGCTTCCAGGAGTTCCCGTCATTGCCCTGACGGCTACTGCCACTCCGGAAGTGGTCAAGGACATTCAGGAACGCCTTCAGTTCCGGCAGGAGAATGTGTTCCGCATGAGTTTTGAACGGAAAAACCTGGCCTATATTGTCCGACACACCGAAGACAAAGACGGCGAGATGTTACATATCCTACAACGGGTCAATGGCTCGAGTATCGTATACACCCGCAACCGAAGAAAAACCAAGGAAATTGCCCAATTCCTCAACCGGAATCACATCACGGCTACTTTCTACCATGCCGGACTCAGTGACAAGACCAAAGATTTACGGCAAAAGGCCTGGCTGAAAGGAGAATATCGCGTGATGGTAGCCACCAACGCTTTCGGTATGGGGATTGACAAACCTGATGTACGTCTGGTGATTCATGCCGACGTACCTGATTCTCCCGAAGCCTATTTTCAGGAGGCCGGAAGAGCTGGACGCGACGGCTTGAAAGCTT
This sequence comes from Bacteroides mediterraneensis, assembly GCF_016900355.1. Lineage (GTDB taxonomy): Bacteria > Bacteroidota > Bacteroidia > Bacteroidales > Bacteroidaceae > Phocaeicola. The sequence continues at coordinate 44,307 of NZ_JACJKA010000001.1, forward strand.
ACGCAGTATTACTGTTCTGTCCCCGCGACAAAATCACACTCAAACAGCGAATCAGTGATACTTTTCCCGAGAAAGACTATATCCGAAAAGTGTACGAAGATATCAATTTCTACTACCAGATGGCCATGGGAGACGGATTGGGATGTACCTTTGCCTTTAACTTGGATGAATTCTGCCACAACTTCAAGCATTTTCCCGTACAAACCGACAGTGCCTTGAAAATCCTGACCCGCGCTGGCTACCTGGAATACACGGACGAACAGGACAACGCTTCCCGAATCATGTTCACCATCACCAAAGAAGAATTGTACCGCATCCATGAACAGAATGAAGATACGGAAAAACTCATCCGCATCCTGTTGCGAACATACACCGGACTGTTTACCGACTATGCCTACATTAATGAGGAACTTCTGTCTAACCGTTCAGGATTGAGCCGGCAACAAATTTACGAAACCCTTCTCTTTCTCACCAGGCAGCACATTCTCCACTATATTCCCGGGAAAAAGACACCTTATATTATCTACACTCGTGAACGGCAGGAAACCGACCGTATCTACCTGAGCAGAGAAGTATACGAAGATCGAAAAGAAAGTTATCGCCGGCGCATCGAAGCCATGATTGAATATGCAGAAAGCGAAAACAAATGCCGGAGCCGCATGCTGCTGCATTATTTTGGAGAAAAGAATGAGCACAATTGCGGACAATGTGATGTATGCCTCCAGCACCACCATTCCGGATTACGACAAAGCCAGTTTGACGAAATCAGTCGCCAGATACGCTCGCTGCTGGAAATGGAATCTCTTTCCTTGCAAGAACTGAAGATCCGAATGGTAGATGTACCAGAAGAACAACTCACCAAAGTAGTTTCTTACCTACTGTCAGAAGAAATCATCCGGCAGGAGAACGGGCGATTACAATGCTAAACCTTATCAACGCTAACCACCCTCCTTAAAAGAAAAATTACCAGACTGACAATCCTTCCCTTTCATGAGGGTGAGACTCCACCCACCATAAACAAATCTCTAAGAGGAAAACATAAAAAAACGGCGGAAAGGAAAACCCTTCCGCCGTTTTTATGAAAATTTCATTAGAATTCAATAATCAATGATCTGCGAGGAGAAACTACGAGATTCTTTGTCAAATCGATTCTCTCTCCGCTCGATACATCTCTACCTTCTTTAGAATCCTTAGTCAAGACACCATAGTACTCAGCAGCTAGTGTCTGCTCATCACTCGTACTATTCAGCACAATCATTTCAGTTTTTCCGTCATGTACATGAGAATACATATATATTCCTCGCTGAGGAATATGATACTTCACTGTTTTGCTTTCTGCCATATACGTTGTTTAGTTTAATTTTGCGGGGACAAATATATGCATTTCACGCATAAGTTATAAACCAAACAGTAAAGAAATTCGTGTATTTATTCACTTTTCATGACATAAATCAACTGCTTAGTACACTTCTACCTTAGCAGCCAGTGACTTACACTTGTCACGAAGCGCATCCAAATCGCCATCGTTCTTATCGTAGCATACCACTACTCCCATACGGCGGTTCAGACGGGTGGTCGGTTTACCAAAGATACGGAGGTAAGTATTTGGCTGAGAACAAACCAGTTCCTCGCCTCTGTACTGCGGAGCCTTCTGGCTGGCAATCGGAGAAAGAATGACTGCACTTGCACCGATATGTTCCTGCGTAATACCCGGAATAGGCAATCCCAGTACAGCATACAGATGCAACTCAAACTCGTTCAAGTTCTGTGTATTGGCCAAAGTCACCATACCCGTGTCGTGCGGACGCGGAGAAAGTTCAGAGAAATATACTCCGTTTTCATGGCTCAGGAAGAATTCCACTCCCCACAAACCATATCCTGTCAGTGCTTTTGTCACTTTGTCAGCCATACGCTGTGCCTCAGCCAGATGTTCGGGTGCGATGTGAGCCGGCTGGAAACTTTCACGATAGTCTCCTCCCTTCTGTACGTGACCGATAGGAGGACAGAACAACGTCGGTCCGTTCTTCTGGGTCACTGTCAGCAAAGTGATTTCACTGTCAAAATGAATGAATTCCTCTACAATCAGTTCCTTGATATCGCCACGGCTACCGTTGCATCCATATTCCCATGAATACTTCAAATCTTCTTCAGATTTGGCTACTGACTGGCCTTTGCCGGAAGATGACATCAACGGTTTGATGACACACGGATAACCAATCTTATTGGCAGCCTCTTTCAGCTCCTCATAAGAGGAAGCGTAAAAATACTTCGCTGTTTTCAGGCCCAGTTCCTTGGCAGCCAAATCACGGATAGCCTTACGGTTCATGGTAAAATTCACCGCACGCGCACTCGGCACCACCTGTATGCCTTCTTTTTCCAAGTGATACAACCGTTCAGTACGTATCGCTTCTATTTCAGGAACAATGATATCCGGATGATACTTTTCTACCACACGGTCCAAAGCCTCTCCATCCAACATACTGAATACCTCGCACGCATCTGCCACCTGCATAGCCGGTGCACCTGCATAAGAGTCACACGCAATCACATACTGGCCCAAGCGCTGGGCTGCAATGGTAAATTCCTTACCAAGTTCTCCGGAACCTAACAAAAGTATTTTTTTAGTCATATATTATAAGGTTTATGCTTCTTTCCTGCAAAGATAATATTTTTCTTCGGACCTTATACCATGACCTGCCGATTTATCAAGCCTCAGTTTCCGTCTCAACCAGCTTCTTCAAGGTCAGTAATTCAGTACCGTCCTCGCCCAACAGGCTCACTGTACCATCTTCTTTTACCTCAAAGCTGCGCACCTTGTTCAATGCATCCAGAATATTTCTTTCCGTTTCCATATCCGGACAAGCCATCATGGTAGAAATCATCTGAGTGAACTGCAAAGAAGAAGACTTTCCTTCTTCCTGAGAGAATCCGCCATTGATCGTATTGCAGCTGGCATTTCCATATACTTTTTTCTCTGCCAAGTCGAAAGTCAGCTGAGGTGTTTTCTCCGTTTTGCCGATTTCTGTTCCATTCACGGTCATAATCTGCCATGTACCGTCCAAATCATTTATAGAAACTTCCTTTACTTCCCGTTTCTGCAAAAGAATGAGCGATTTTCCATCGGCATCGTTCAAGGATACGCCTTCACCTACTTCTTCATATCCGGCCACCTTATTCAAGGCTTCCAACACACTCTGTTCTACCTTCATATCCGGACACATCATCCGGGTAGCTCCCACTTGTCCAAAGGAAATTTTCCCTGCATTCAGCGTGTCCAAGTTGAAGGTTCCCACCAGACGGTTGCAACCCGCATTTCCATACAAGCGGTGTTCAGCGTTGTCAAACCCCAGAAAAGGCGTATTTTCTGCACTTACTTTTTCCCCGTTTACTTCTACAATGTTCCATTCCCCTGAAAAATCAACTACGGCTACCGAATTCTTTCCAGAACCGCAGCTCATCAGCAGGCAAGCAAAAGCCGCTGCTGCAAAATACTTCTTATTCATAACTTGTTTCTCTTTTAATCGTAATCACATTTTCACAAACAATCCATTTTTAAGAATTGTTCATTTACAAAAATACGGATATCCCTTGAATACTGCACCATGTTTGGATTTATTTTCTATCTTTGCATATTGAACGGTAACGTTTACCGGGCATTTAAAGTATCAAATTAATAAATGAGTAAAGTATTGATTATCGGTGCAGGCGGTGTAGGTACCGTTGTTGCACACAAAGTGGCTCAGCATCCGGAAGTCTTCTCCGAAGTCATGATTGCAAGCCGCACACAGTCAAAATGTGATGCCATTGTCAAAGCAATTGGTAACCCCCACATCAAAACCGCTAAGGTAGATGCCGACAATGTGGATGAACTTGTGGCTTTATTCAACAGTTTTAAACCCGAAATCGTTATTAACGTAGCACTCCCCTACCAGGATTTAACGATTATGGAAGCATGTCTGCAAACGGGAGTAAACTACTTGGATACCGCAAACTACGAGCCGAAAGACGAGGCTCACTTTGAATACAGCTGGCAATGGGCTTACAAGAAACGCTTTGAGGAAGCCGGACTGACCGCCATTTTAGGCTGTGGATTCGACCCGGGAGTAAGTGGGGTATATACTGCATACGCTGCCAAACACCATTTCGATGAAATCCAATACCTGGACATCGTAGACTGCAACGCCGGAAACCACCACAAGGCTTTTGCCACCAACTTCAACCCGGAAATCAACATCCGCGAAATCACACAGAACGGACGTTACTACGAAAACGGCAAATGGATTACGACCAAACCGCTGGAATTCCATAAAGACCTGACTTATCCGAACATCGGCCCGCGCGATTCTTACCTTCTATATCACGAAGAACTGGAATCACTGGTCAAGAACTTCCCGACCATCAAGCGTGCCCGTTTCTGGATGACTTTCGGCCAGGAATACCTGACCCACCTGCGCGTAATTCAGGACATCGGTATGGCCAGCATCGAGCCTATCAACTACAACGGCATGCAGATTGTTCCATTGCAGTTCCTGAAAGCCGTATTGCCTAACCCACAGGATTTGGGCGAGAACTACGAAGGCGAGACTTCTATCGGATGCCGTATTCGGGGTATCAAGGACGGAAAAGAACATACTTATTATGTATACAACAACTGCTCTCACCAGGCTGCGTACAAAGAAACAGGCATGCAGGGTGTAAGCTACACCACCGGTGTACCGGCCATGATTGGTGCCATGATGTTCCTGAAAGGCCTGTGGAAACGCCCGGGTGTATGGAACGTGGAAGAATTCGACCCGGATCCATTCATGGACGCGCTGAACAAATACGGACTGCCTTGGCATGAAGTATTCGACGGCGACCTGGAACTGTAATTGACTGAAAGATTACCTATATAAAGAATCAAGAATGGAGAACCGAAGCACTCATTCTTCATTCTTGGTTCTTTTCTTTTTTCTAACTTTTTCCAACAAACAATTATGAACATAGGAGACAAAGCTCCCGAAATACTGGGAGTCAACGAAAAAGGTGAAGAAGTTCGCCTGAGCGACTACGCGGGCAAGAAAATCGTCCTCTATTTCTATCCCAAGGATATGACTTCAGGCTGTACGGCACAAGCCTGCAACCTCCGCGACAACTATGCCGAACTCCAGAAAGCCGGCTACGAAGTCATCGGTGTGAGCATCAACGACGAGAAATCACACCAGAAATTCATCGAGAAGAACCAGCTTCCGTTTACACTGATTGCCGATACCGACCACAAGCTGGTGGAAACTTTCGGTGTATGGGGAGAAAAAAGCATGTACGGACGCAAATACATGGGCACTTTCCGTACCACTTTCATCATTAACGAACAAGGCATCATCGAACGGATTATTTCACCCAAGGAAGTGAAGACCAAAGACCATGCCGCACAAATCCTACAATAATTATGGCCAAGAAAGACGAATTAGAATTTGAAGGAGGCATCGAAAACAACGCCCCCAAACCCGATAACAGTGAGAAACTGAAAGCCCTGCAGGCCGCCATGGACAAAATTGAGAAGAGCTTCGGAAAAGGCTCTATCATGAAAATGGGCGACGACCACGTGCAGGAAGTAGAAGTCATCCCGACCGGCTCCATTGCCCTGAATGCAGCACTTGGTGTAGGTGGTTACCCGAAAGGACGTATCATCGAAATCTATGGCCCGGAATCCTCCGGTAAGACCACGCTGGCCATCCATGCCATTGCTGAAGCACAGAAAGCAGGCGGTATTGCGGCCTTCATCGATGCAGAACATGCTTTCGACCGTTTCTATGCAGCCAAGTTAGGAGTGGACATCGACAACTTGTGGATTTCACAGCCCGACAACGGCGAGCAGGCATTGGAAATTGCCGAACAGCTGATTCGTTCCTCTGCCATCGACATCATTGTCATCGACTCTGTAGCGGCTCTGACTCCAAAGGCTGAAATTGAAGGCGACATGGGCGACAACAAAGTTGGTCTGCAAGCCCGACTGATGTCACAAGCTCTGCGCAAGCTGACTTCTGCCATCAGCAAGACCAACACCACTTGTATCTTCATTAACCAGCTGCGTGAGAAAATCGGTGTCATGTTCGGCAACCCGGAAACTACCACCGGTGGTAACGCGCTGAAATTCTATGCGTCTGTCCGCCTGGACATCCGCCGTGCCGCTCAGTTGAAAGACGGCGATGAAGTCATCGGTAACCAGGTACGTGTGAAAGTCGTAAAGAACAAGGTGGCTCCTCCTTTCCGCAAAGCCGAATTCGACATCATGTTCGGTGAAGGTATTTCCCGCAGCGGAGAAATCATCGACTTGGGTGCCGAACTGGGCATCATCAAGAAAAGCGGTTCATGGTACAGCTACAACGACACCAAGTTAGGACAGGGCCGTGATGCCGCCAAACAGTGCATCCAAGACAATCCAGAACTGGCCGACGAACTGGAAAAACTGATTTTCGATGCGTTGAAAGACAAGGAATAACTTCATTCTTTTCTATAATTTAAGAACGGATTCACTTTGCTGAGGTTCAGCGGGTGAATCCGTATTTTTTATGTCTTCTCCTTCCACCTAATACTTTCACCTACCTATTAAATGACAAACTCCTATCCCGTTTCTTCCAAATCCCAGGACAAATTCTCTGTTTCACACTGTGGGATACAAAAACCACAGTGTGGGATATATATTTCACAGTGTGGGACACAAATCCCGCACTGTGAAACAGAACTGTCGTCCCTTCAAAAAACAAGATGGATGCCTGCATTTTACCTTTTCCAGACACCCGCATCGCACAACATGCTTGAGCTCCTCCCGCCCACCGTCTACGCACACAATCATTCTATTTTTCTCTTTATACGTTTTTCTTGACAAAAATCAGCGAAAGAAACAAAAAAATACGCTATATTTACCACGATGAATTATTGTGAACCACTAAAAAAACGAGACTATGACCTTAAAGCATCAATTTCTTTTCATATTCTGCCTGACTCTTTCCACAGTTGCTGCGTGGGCACAAAGTAATAAATTTGCCAATTCGGCTTTCCGGTTTGCTACCCGTGCCGAGGCACAAATGCTGATTACAGAACTGGACGACTATACCCGCAATTGGAACCAGTTTGACATTGACGTCCGCTTACAGAAGCCTCAGGGACGTAAATCTGAACTCCTGCAATTCGCCATGGACCAGACACTCAACTGGAGCGATGAAGAAAAAGCACGTATCAGCAAAACCATGAAAAGCCTGGATGCAGAAATCAAGAAACAAAAATATCATTTGGAATTTCCGAAAGAAATTATTTTCGTGAAGACCACTCAAAAGGAAGAGGGTAACGCACAGGCCTACACCCGTATGAACTGGATTGCCATTGGAGAGGAAGCTCTGAAAAGTGCCTCCGAGGAAGACTTTAAATACCTGATTGCCCATGAGTTGTTCCACCTGCTGACCCGACAGAATGCCGACTTCAAGAAAGACATATATCAGGTTATCGGATTTGATACCACCGAAAAAGAGATCCTTTTCCCGTCCGACTTGGCAGAGATGCGCATCTCCAATCCCGACATCAGCCGCTACGACAGCTACGGCACATTCACGATCGGAGGACAGAAGCAATATTGCACCATGGTGATCTATACCGACAAGCCTTACGACGGAAAGACCTTGTTTGAGTACCTGAAAATCGGACTGGTTCCGCTGAATGGGGAATTTATCCCCGTCCAAAAATCCGGTAAAACCATTATTTACTCATTGGACGATGCAACAGATTTCTACACACAGGTCGGAAAGAACACCAGTTATGTAATCAACCCGGAGGAAATCATGGCCGACAATTTTGCCTTCACCCTGATTGGCAAAAAGGACTTGCCCAATCCGGAAATCATTCAGAATACACAAAAGGTACTAAAAGCCAATAACCGATAAAAAATTTCATATTCCTACAAAAAAGTCAGGTTGCCTTAGAAAGGTGCCTGACTTTTTTTGTGATCACTTTATCTTATTCTTATTTCTTCCGAAAATCCTTTTCCAATGCCAACGTAATCCAGTTAGCCAATGCCTGCCGGTTGTCGGCAATAACCAGACGTTTCTGGTCTTGTGCATTCTGGATGTTTCCTACTTCCAGGAATACGCCTACCGGATTGGTCTTGCGAAGCACAAACAGGTTGCGTTCACTTACCGTACCATCGAATCCGCGATTAGGCTGATGGCGGTCGTATTTGGCACGGAACGTACGCTGCACCTCTTTTGCCAGCCGTTTTCCTTTTGAACTGCCCGGAGCATGATAAAAGTACACGTCGGTCTGGTTATGGCGTGCCCGACTGTCCACATGAATGAACACCGCCCGCTTGTAACGGCTCTTGTCCTGCCGATAGAGCCGATTGATGGCATCACAACGCTGCTGCAGACGGGCCACCTGATTCAGCGGTATTTCCTTGCCCATACAAGTCTCACGTTTGCTGTTGTTCAACACTGCCTGGTTACGGATGCCGTCTTTCTTGTCCTGAATAATGAAATACACTTTTGCTCCCCGCTTCAACAGTTCGCGGCCAAGACGAAGAATGATGTCATAGGCATACTCGTCTTCATGCAGTTCTTTCCCTTGATATTTGCCAATACAACCAGGGTCTGGACCACCGTGTCCGCTCACCAGATAAAAAACGGCTCCTTTCAAGGAACTGGAGATCACGGCATACGAAGCATATTTCTTTCCTAACAGAGGTTCGTAGTGGCCTTTTTTCCTTGCGTACATTCCCAAGGGGAGACACAGCAAAAAGGCCAACAACATACAGCCATACTTCTTCATCACTTCAGCAACTCCTCTATTTTCCGGCAAAGAGAAGCAAATTCCTCTTCATTATACAAACGCGTCATCATGACAATCTTTCCATCCTTCCCTATCAGGACGTTCCGGGTGATTCCGGCATTGCGCTCCGCATACTTGGCAAAGATATCTGCTCCCGGATCAAGGCCCAACGGATAGGTCACCCCTGTCTGCTTGGCAAAAGCCTTCACGCGTTCCAGCGGTTCATCACGATCTACCCCGTAGAGCACAAATGACGCATTGTCTTTATGTTTCTGCCAGATGTCTTTTTCGATAAAAGGCATTTCCTTGCGGCAGACCCCACACCAGCTGGCCGTGAACTGCAACATCACCACCTTGCCTTTCAGGTCGGACAGTTTCACCTTGCTGCCATCCGTCAGCGTCATCTCAAAATCGGGTGCCTCATCGCCCACCTTTACAATATATCCAGCCGCATCGGGAACCGGCTGGCTGGCCTGAAGAGGGGCATGGCTCCCCATACATCCCATCAAAGCCAATGCTAAAAACAGCTTCTTCATATTCATTCTAAATTATAATCCGGGCCAAAGATAACACAAAAAAGTGAAAAACAGGCATATCGGAAGAGAAACACGTATTTTATCCACTGCACCGGATGTTTATACGGAAACTTTATTACCTTTGCGAAACATGAAAAACTCAAAACAACCCGACCTATGGACTGCACAAACATTATCGGAGAAAAAATCAAAGCGCTCCGAAGCAATCAGGAAATAAGTATTCAGGAACTGGCCGAACGTGCCGGCCTGACCGTGGAACAGGTGAGCCGCATCGAAGAAAACATCGACATTCCTTCGCTTGCCCCACTAATAAAAATCGCCCGTGTACTAGGGGTACGGCTGGGTACTTTTCTGGACGACCAGCCCAATGAAACGGGACCAGTGGTCTGCCGGAAGGGAGAAGCAGACGATACCATCGGCTTTTCCAACAATGCGACACAGGCACGGCAGCACATGCACTACCACTCACTGGCAAGAAGCAAGGCCGACCGTCACATGGACCCGTTTATCATCGATATCGAAGCCGACAGCGAAAAGGATTTCTTCCTTTCCGGACATGAAGGAGAAGAGTTCATTATGGTGCTGAAAGGGGAACTGGAAATCAGCTACGGGAAAAGTACTTACCGACTGAAGGAAGGGGACACCATCTATTACGATTCCATCGTGCCGCACCACGTACACGCTGCCGAAGGACAAGCCGCACAAATTCTGGCCGTGGTCTACACTCCGGCCTAAGTCTTACTCAAACCTCCAACGACATGTTACAACTATCTGAAAGAACCTTGGGCGACTGGCTGGAGCACTGGGCGGAAGTGACTCCCGACAAAGAATACATCGTATATTCCGACCGCAACCTGCGTTTCACCTGGAAACAGTTCAACGAGCGGGTGGACCGTATGGCTAAAGGCTTGCTGGCCATCGGAGTGCAAAAAGACACGCACGTGGGCATCTGGGCCCGCAACGTACCCGACTGGCTGACTTTTCTGTATGCCTGTGCCAAAATCGGGGCCGTGGCGGTCACCGTCAACACGAACTACAAGCAGGCGGAACTGGAGTATCTTTGTGAGAACTCCGACATGCATACGCTGTGTATCGTCGACGGGGAAAAGGACAGCAACTTCGTGGAAATGACCTACACCATGCTGCCCGAACTGAAACTCTTTGAACGGGGACACATGAAAAGCAAGCGCTTCCCCCACATGCGCAACGTGATTTACATCGGACAGGAAAAATACCGAGGGATGTACAACACGGCAGAGATTCTGCTGCTGGGACATAACGTGGACGACGAAGAACTGACACGGGCCAAAAAGCAGGTAAACAGCCACGACACCGTGAACATGCAGTACACCTCGGGCACTACGGGATTCCCCAAAGGCGTCATGCTGACCCACTACAACATCGCCAACAACGGATTCCTGACGGGCGAACACATGAAATTCACCCCCGACGACAAACTGTGTGTCTGCGTACCGCTGTTCCATTGTTTCGGAGTGGTACTGGCCACCATGAACTGCCTGACACATGGCTGTACACAGGTGATGATTGAGCGTTTTGACCCGTTGCTGGTCCTGGCTTCCGTCCACAAGGAACGGTGTACGGCCCTCTATGGCGTACCGACGATGTTTATTGCCGAACTGAATCATCCGATGTTCAGCCTGTTCGACCTGTCAAGCCTGCGCACCGGTATCATGGCTGGCTCCCTCTGTCCGGTGGAGCTCATGAAACAGGTGGAAGAAAAGATGTTCATGCGCGTCACCAGCGTGTACGGACTGACGGAAACCTCACCGGGCATGACGCACAGCCGCATCGACGATGATTCGGAAGTGAGATACCACACCGTAGGACACGACTTTGAATTTACCGAAGTGAAGGTGCTCGACCCGGAAACCGGCGAGGAATGTCCGATAGGGGTACAGGGAGAGATGTGCAACCGGGGCTACAACAACATGAAAGGATATTACAAGAATCCGGAGGCTACGGCTGAGGTCATCGATGCCCAGGGATTCCTCCATTCGGGCGACTTGGGAGTGAAGGATGAAAACGGGAACTACCGCATCACGGGCCGCATCAAGGACATGATTATCCGTGGCGGTGAAAACATCTACCCGCGTGAAATAGAGGAATTTCTCTACAAGATGCCGGGCATCAAGGATGTACAGGTGGCCGGCGTGCCTTCCAAGAAATACGGAGAAGCCGTAGGGGCCTTCATCATCCTGCACGAGGGATACACCATGAACGAGTTCGATGTCAGGGAGTTCTGCCAGGGGAAAATCGCCCGCTACAAAATTCCCAAATACATCTTCTTCGTCAAGGAGTTCCCGATGACAGGAAGCGGAAAGATCCAGAAATTCAAGCTGAAAGAACTGAGCGTAAAACTCTGTGCCGAACGAGGCATCGAGATTATATAAACTTTCAAACAACCAAAAGAAATGGCTCCCCGGACGGATAAATCCATCTTGGGGAGCCATTCATTTTTATTCTTTCCAATAATACACGTCAGGCAAGCTGTTGCAGAATGTCGGCGGCAATCTGCGGAGCAGTGAGATGGTTCTTTTCCAGGAATTCCTGCACATCGAAACGGTCTACAAATTCCTTCTGGGCACCGAAATTGAGCACCTTTATCGGACTGCAACCGAAATAGCGGGCAATCTTCTCACCGAATCCGCCGTCCAGTACCCCGTCTTCCAAGGTTACCACCAGTTCGTGGTCGGCCTTCAGTTCTTCCATCAGGGCCTCATCCACTCCCGTAATGTAACGCGGATTGATCAGAGTAGCTTCTATTCCTTTCTGTTCCTTGAGCAAAGCGGCTGTCTCTTCTGCCAGCCCGAAGAAAGAACCCAGTCCCAAAATGGCTACGCGGCTCCCCTTCCGGACAGTCTGATAACGGTTCAACCGGCTATAATCTGCATCCACCGGACGATACCCGTAAGCCAGTTCCGTGGCCGGCACACGGATAGCCACCGGATGTTCGTTCTGCCGGATACTCCACTCCAGCATGGCCATGTATTCTTCCCGGCAAGTGGGAGCCAAATACACCAGATTCGGAATGTTGCTGAGCAGCGGAATGTCGAAGAAGCAAAGATGCGTCACATCATTCATGGCCGAGAGTGAACCCCAGAACACTAACAGTACGGCCGGATTGCGGTTGATACACAAGTCCTGTGAAATCTGGTCGTACGCACGCTGGATAAACGTACTATATACGCCAAACAAAGGCTTTCCTCCATTCTTGGCAATGCCGGAAGCCAGCGCCACGGCATGTTCCTCTGCAATGCCCACATCCACGAACTGCTTCCCGGCAGCTTTCCGACGGTCGGGAGTGAATCCCATCACGGTAGGCGTACCGGCTGAAATAGCTACAATACGACGGTCTTCCTGCATGCGGCGCAACAGGTAGCAGGCAGTCAGGTCGGCATAGTCCTGCGGCTCTTCGCTCGGGTGGAACACCACTCCTGTTTCTGGGTTGAACGGCATGGTCCAGTGATAGGTTTCCTTGTCTTTTTCGGCAGGAGCATATCCCTTCCCTTTCAGTGTATTGATGTGTACCACAACCGGATGGTCAATGTCCTTTACCTGCTGGAAGGCCTTGATCAGTGCCTCCACATTGTTTCCTTCGTTCACGTAAAGATAATCCAATCCCATCGCCCGGAAAAGATTGCAAGGACACTGCCCGTTGCTTTCACGCAGTTCCTGCAGATTGCGGTACAGTCCTCCATGATTCTCGGCAATCGACATCTGGTTGTCGTTGACTATTATGATAAAATTCGTACCTAATTCAGCTGCATAATCGAGTCCTTCCAAGGCTTCTCCCCCGCTGAGTGAGCCGTCTCCGATGACTGCAATCACGTTGCCACCCTTCCCCGTCAGGTCTCGTCCTTTCACCAGTCCGCCCGCCAGGCTGACAGAAGTAGAAGTATGTCCCATCACAAAATGGTCGTGCACACTTTCCATCGGTTCCGAATAACCAGACACCTCGTCATACTGTTCCGCATGCAGGAAGGCATCTTTACGTCCGGTCAACATTTTATGGACATAACTTTGATGTGAGACATCGAACACAATCTTATCTTCCGGCGAGTGGAACACGTAATGCAAGGCAATCGTCGCTTCCACCATTCCGAAATTGGGACCGAAATGTCCTCCGTGTGCGCTCAGTTTCTGCAACAGAACCTGGCGTATTTCATGGCTTAATTCATTCATCTCTGCTACCGACAGTTTTTTGACGTCGGCCGGTGAATTGATTTTTTCCAGATACATAAAATAATATTTAAACAAGTTACACATTAAAGACGCAAATTCACGAAGCAAAAATAGCGTTTCTTCCGCCCGATGAAGGTATATAAATTACGGCTTTTTATACCCGAATTCCCGACTATCCCGACAAAACAAAAGAGACCGCTTCATCCTTTCGGTGAAACAGTCTCTTTGTAGCAATATAGTATCTGCCATTTACTTATTCACAATCTTGACCAGCAAAGTCTTGCTGTCCAACTTGCCCTTGGTATCGTATGCCTCTGATTTTACCAGTCCGACTCCTTCTGCATACCACTCTGTCACGCGGAGCGTAGTGGTTTTCAATACGATTTTCGTACGTTGCAAATAAGAAATCTTCACACAATCGAACTTTCCGGCAGTGGTGCTGATGGTTTCATTTCCCATATAAGCCGCACCGGAAATATTCACTTCATTCTTCAGCATGTTACGTACCACCTGATACGAGCGGTCAGGAATGCTCTCGCCTCCTTTAGCCTCATCTTTGATAGTAAACGAATTGTCTCCTTTGAACTTCAGTTTCTCCAATAAGCCTAAACGGGCTGCCTCGTTGTATTTTTCCGGATCGGAATCAGAATCGATATACGGACCATACATCAAATCTTCGGTACAAACCGTGTTTGTTCCATCATAACTCCAATTGAACAACGTATAGCTGGTATTGTTTTTTGCCTTCGTCGTGACAATCTTGTCATAATAGGAAGCCTGCACCTTCCCGTCGGCCTTTGCCACCTTGCTCACCGTCATGGTTTCATTAGAGGTGCTTTGACCGATTTCATCATAATTTACATAGTGCAATTCTGTTCCTTCTGTCGTACAGAAATATTGTGCCTGCATAGAATGGCAGCCTAAAATGGCCGCAACCAAAAACATAAGCCTCTTCATAGTTTCCTTTTTTAAACAAAATACGGTGCAAACATACAAATTTCTTTCTTTTTTCTGTCTATCTTTGCCACTGAAAAAACATTAAATCAACTATACATGGGATTATTATCATCTTTATTCGGAAAAAACCAATCCGATGAAAACGAACAGGAAAAGCAAGACAAGAAAAACTTCGACATTCTGAAATACGACGGCATCCGGGCCCGCAATATGGGAAAACTGGACTACGCCATCAAATGTTTTGAAGAGGCTGTAGCACTCAACGATGAAAACGAAACACTGGGACTGCTGGCCAGTGCCTATCTTCAGGCCAACCGCACAGACGATGCACGTATCACTCTCGACCGACTCGTGGCAAAAGATGAAACCAACATACAGGCCTTGCTGTCACTGGCCAGCGTATGCTTCTTGCAGGAAGATTATGACGGCATGAACAATGCTTGCCAGAAAGCCATCGCCATAGATGATAAAAACGCACAAGCCTATTATCTGGCTGGAAAAGCGGCGCATGGCATGAAAAACGGAATACAGGCCATTGTGATGCTGACCAAAGCCCTCGCCCAAAACGAGAGTTACACCGAAGCGTACCTGCTACGGGCCGAAATATTGTGGGAAATGCGTCAGGCTAAAGATGCGTTGGACGACTTGGAACAAGTGCTGAAACTTAATCCGGAACAGGAAGAAGCCTTGCTACTGAAAGCGACTATCCACATCCAGCTCGGACAGACGGAAGAAGGCGAAAAATGTCTGGATCAGGTAATCTCTCTGAACCCCTTCCACGTGAAGGCCTACCTGCTGAAAGGGAGTCTGCTGACAGAAGAGAAGAAACTGGACCAAGCTCTGGAAAACTATCAGGAAGCCATCGAACTGATTCCGCAGGATGCCCAGCTGTATCAGGAAAGAGGACGGGTACGCCTGCTGATGGGCGACAAGGACGGAGCTACGGAAGACATGAAAAAAGCCATCGAACTGGCTCCCGAAAAAGAAAACCTGATTTCCGGTCATTTCGATAATTTTGAAAAGAATAACTTGCAGACGGGAATTTACTAATCTATACTATATAATATATAAGAGAAACGGCTGTGGAAACCTCTTCAAAGAAGCATTCCACAGCCGTTTTCTTATATATTCTCTTTATCAAAGCGTGTCGTAAGCCGCCTTCAACTGCTGCAAGGCCTTTTCCACGGTAACCCGCGGACATCCCACGTTCATGCGCATAAAACCGGCTCCTTCCTTACCAAACATCTCTCCATCGTTCAAGGCCAGTCCGGCTTTGTCCACAAAGAAAGCGTTCAGTGCCTCGTGCGAAAGTCCCAGTTCCCGACAATCCAACCAAATCAGGTAAGAAGCCTGCGGACGCATCACCTTCATCTTAGGCATGTGAGTCTCTATATAGTCTGCCACATAATCAATATTCCCCTGAATATAGGCCAGACACTGTGCCAACCATTCCTCTCCTTCTGTATAAGCAGCTGTCACGGCAGGCCAGGCAAACACATGACCGGCATTCAATTCGCCGGCATCCAGATACGTTTCAAAGCGTTCCCGGAGTACCTCATTATAAATAAAGGTATGCGAAGCAGCTACTCCCGGCATATTGAAGGTCTTACTGGGCGCCATAAAGGTAACAGAGTTATTGCGTGCCTTTTCTGAAACCATGGCAAACGGCGTATGCTGGAAAGGAGGCAAGGTCAAATCAGCATGAATCTCATCGGAGAATACAATCACATTGTCATCGGCACAAATTTCTGCCAGTTCCTGCAATTCTTCCTTCTTCCATACTACCCCACCCGGATTATGAGGATTACAGAGAATCAACACCCGTATACCTTTGATGGAACGGCGAATCAAATCCAAGTCCATGCGATAGTGTCCGTCCACCTCTTTCAGCGGACATTCCACCAGCCGACGATTGTTGCGCGTTACCAGCCAGGCAAACGGATGATACACCGGCGGCATAATCATAATTTTATCGCCCGGTTCCGTAAAACAATTGATGGCCATCCCCAGTCCGGGCACAATGCCGGGTACAAAATTAATCTCCTCTTTCTTCACCGTCATACCATAGCGCTTCTTCACCCAGTCGATAATGGACTGGAAATAACTGTCCGGACGGAAAGTATATCCCAGCACCGGATGTTCGCAACGCTTACGGATAGCGTCCAATATAAACGGAGGAGTCGCAAAATCCATGTCAGCTACCCACATGGGAATCAAATCTGAACGTCCCCATACATTCACCATACCGTCTACTTTTTCGCAGCAAGTGCCCCGACGGTCTATCACTTCATCAAAATTATAGTTCATGTCTTTTATCTGTTTGGCTGTTTTATAAATGAAATATCTCTTTACAACAAAGGTAAGAAAATACATTCACATCCGGCATTATGAACGTATTTTTTAAAAATGAGAAGAAAAATTTTGATGTAATATTTGTTTTTTAAAGAAAAGTATTACTTTTGCAGCAGAAATAACAACAAAATAACAAGAACATGAGAACATTTGCATCTTACTTCTTCTTTTACTTTTATTTCTTTTACTTTAGCAATGAAGTGAAGCGGGAGTTTGCATGCATACGGTAAAAAGAAAATTAATTGAAATGATAATACAAAGTCCCGCTTCTATGGAGCGGGACTTTTTTTATAGTTAGAGTTATACAACATGAAGAAGATAGCCATACAAGGAGTTCCGGGCTCGTACCATGACATTGCAGCCCACAAATTTTTCAAGGACGAAGAAATCGAACTGATTTGCTGCAACACGTTCGAAGAAGTGTTCGACAACCTTCGGAAAGACAGCAGCATTATCGGAATGATTGCCATTGAAAATACGATTGCCGGAAGCCTCCTTCACAATTACGAATTGCTCAGAGACAGCGGGGCAACGATTATCGGAGAACATAAGCTGCGCATCAGCCACAGCATCATGTGTCTGCCCGGAGAAGACTGGAGCACACTGACCGAAGTCAACTCCCATCCGGTGGCACTGGCACAATGCCGGGATTTCCTGCAACATCACCCACAACTGAAAGTGGTAGAAACAGAAGACACCGCAGGCAGCGCCCGCGACATCAAGGAAAAGGGACTGAAAGGACATGCCGCCATCTGCTCCAAATACGCCGCCGAACTTTACGGCATGAAAATCCTGCAGGAAGGCATCGAAACCAACAAGCACAATTTCACCCGTTTCTTAGTAATATGTGACCCCTGGATGGCCGATGAACTGAAAGACCGTTCAAAAATCAACAAAGCCAACATCGTCTTTTCACTGCCCCATAGCGAAGGGAGTCTCTCACAAGTTTTGTCCATCTTCTCATTCTATCACATCAACCTGACCAAAATACAGTCGTTGCCCATCATCGGACGCGAATGGGAATACCTGTTCTACGTGGATGTCTTGTTCAACGACTACCTGAGATACAAACAATCAATCGACGCAGTCATGCCATTAACCAAAGCACTTAAAATTTTAGGAGAATATGCAGAAGGAGAATCAACCTTATAAAATAGCACCGGCCGACCGGTTAAGCAGTGTCAGCGAATATTACTTCAGCCGAAAACTGAAGGAAGTGGCACAAATGAATGCAGAAGGAAAGAACGTCATCAGCCTGGGAATCGGAAGTCCCGACATGCCGCCTTCTGAAGAAACCATCAACGTGTTGTGCGAAAATGCCCGCAAGCCGGACGCACACGGCTACCAGCCTACGGTAGGAATACCGGAACTTCGCAAGGCCATGGCCGACTGGTACAAGAGATGGTATAACGTAGACTTGGACCCGGCTACGGAAATCCAGCCGCTCATCGGTTCCAAGGAAGGAATCCTGCATGTCACCTTGGCACTGGTCAATCCGGGCGACCAGGTACTGGTTCCGAATCCGGGATACCCTACCTACACTTCCCTGAACAAGATCTTAGGCAGTGAAATCGTGAACTACAACCTGCGGGAAGACAATCATTGGCAACCCGACTTCGACGAACTGGAGAAGATGGATTTGAGCCGGGTGAAAATCATGTGGACCAACTATCCAAATATGCCGACCGGTGCCAATGCCACACTGGAACTCTATCAGAAGTTAGTCGACTTTGCCCGCCGTCACCAACTGGTGGTGGTGAACGACAACCCTTACAGCTTCATCCTGAACCGCAAGCCTCTCAGCATCTTGAACATTCCGGGAGCCAAGGACTGCTGCATCGAGTTCAACTCCATGAGCAAAAGCCACAACATGCCGGGCTGGCGCGTGGGAATGCTGGCAACCAATGCCACTTTCGTACAGTGGATTCTGAAGATAAAAAGCAACATCGACTCCGGAACCTTCCGTCCCTTGCAGCTGGCGGCCGCTCAAGCCTACCGCAACAGTGCAGAATGGCACGAAGAAGCCAACATCCGTACCTATGCACGCCGCCGGAAACTGGCCGAAGAAATTATGCATACCTTAGGATGTACCTTCGACCCGGAACAAGTAGGTATGTTCCTGTGGGGCCGTATCCCCGATTCTTATGCCGATGTAGAAGACCTGACCGAGAAAATCCTTCACGAAGCCCGTGTTTTCATCACTCCAGGATTCATTTTCGGCAGCAACGGAAAGCGCTACATCCGCATTTCGCTTTGTGCCAAGGAACCCCAACTGGAAGAAGCGCTGAAACGCATTCAAGCAGTTATGAACAAATAAACATTACAAAAATCAAATACTACCATGGAACAATTGGATTTATTACCCATCGAACTGGAAGGTGTTTCTCAGGAACGCCCTCTGATCATTGCAGGTCCCTGCAGTGCCGAGACAGAAGAACAAGTCATGACCACGGCCAGAGCCTTGGCCGACAAAGGCATCAAGATTTTCCGTGCCGGAATCTGGAAACCCCGTACCAAACCGGGAGGCTTTGAAGGTATCGGTGTGGAAGGACTTTCCTGGCTGAAAGAAGTGAAGAAAGAAACCGGTATGTACGTGGCTACCGAAGTCGCTACCGCCAAACATGTGTACGAATGCCTGAAAGCCGACGTAGACATCGTATGGATTGGTGCTCGTACCACTGCCAACCCGTTCGCCGTACAGGAGATTGCCGATGCCTTGAAAGGCGTAGACATTCCGGTCTATGTAAAGAATCCGGTCAATCCGGATCTGGAACTCTGGATTGGTGCCTTGGAACGTATCAACAATGCCGGACTGAAACGTATCGGAGCCATCCATCGCGGATTCTCTTCTTATGACAAGAAAATATACCGCAACCTGCCGCAGTGGCACATTCCTATCGAATTGCGTCGCCGTATTCCGAACCTGCCTATCCTATGCGACCCGAGCCACATCGGCGGAAAACGTGAACTGATTGCGCCGCTCTGCCAGCAGGCCATGGATTTGGGATTCGACGGCCTCATCATCGAATCACACTGTAATCCGGAATGCGCATGGAGCGATGCCGCACAGCAAGTCACTCCCGATGTACTCGATTACATCCTGAACCTGCTGGTCATCCGTTCCGAACACCAAAGCACCGAAAATCTGAACGAACTGCGCCGCCAGATTGACGAATGCGATAATGAACTGATGGACATTCTGGCCAAACGTATGCGGGTGTGCCGTGAAATCGGAACCTTCAAAAAGGAACACAACATGACCATCCTGCAGACCGGACGTTACAACGAAATCCTGGACAAGCGAGGTGCACAAGGTTCACTTTGTGGCATGGACCCGGACTTCATCAAGCAAGTGTTTGAACTGATTCACGAAGAAAGTGTCCGTCAGCAAATGGAAATCATCAATAAGTAAGTACGAGAAGAACAAAAAATGAAGATATTGATTTTAGGAGCCGGAAAAATGGGCTCCTTCTTTACGGATGTATTGAGTTTTGAACATGAGGTAGCCGTGTACGATGTAAATCCACAGCGCCTGCGCTTCATGTACAACTGCTACCGTTTTACCAAACTGGAGGAAATCAAGGAATTCCAGCCGGAACTGGTCATCAATGCCGCCACGGTGAAATACACCCTTGATGCGTTCAACCAGGTGCTTCCGCTCCTGCCAAAGGACTGCATCATCAGCGACATTGCTTCCGTGAAAACCGGCTTGCAGGAGTTTTACGAGCACTGTGGTTTCCGTTATGTGTCTACCCACCCGATGTTCGGTCCCACGTTTGCCAACCTCGACAAACTGAGCACCGAAAACGCCATCATCATCAAGGAAGGCGACCACTTGGGCAAGATTTTCTTCAAGGACCTCTACCAACGTCTGAAGCTGAATATCTTTGAATACACGTTCGAGGAACACGACGAAACCGTGGCCTACTCCTTGTCCATCCCGTTCGTTTCCACCTTCGTGTTTGCGGCCGTCATGAAACATCAGGATGCTCCGGGTACCACCTTCAAGCGCCACATGGCCATTGCCCAAGGTGTGCTAAGTGAAGACGATTTCCTGTTGCAAGAAATCCTGTTCAATCCCCGCACTCCGGCACAAGTGGAAGGTATCCGTACGGAACTGAACGAGCTGCTGGACATCATCAGTCGGAAAGATGCAGAAGGCATGCACGCCTACCTGACCAAAATCCGTAAGAACATCAAATAATAAACTGAGAAAAAATCTCAAGCTAAAATTACGAAAATAAAAATCCTCCTGCCTTTAGCCATAGAATGCAAAACAAACTAAAGCTAAAAACAGGAGGATTTTTATATAATCACAAATAGATTCCTTTTATCTCCAACAAGATTATTCATCTGCAATCAGAACCGATAGCCTACCGTCAACAAGAAAGCCAGATTCTTGTTACTTTCGTCGGCAAAACTTTCCTTAATCATATTGGTAAATCCATACTGTCCGGTCAGGTTAATCAAATAATGGTCGTCCAGTTCAAACCCGACACCATACTGCAAACCCACAGCACAACGGTTCATCATGGCCTCATCATTCTTACCAACCTTTTTAAACAGCTTGGTGCCTACTTCTGCCCCACTCGCTTCGACGGTCATTTTTCCACCTAAACCAAATCCTACGTACGGACCAAAATTCACGACAAAACGGTTTCCCTCTGTAATATTAAACTTTACTGCTGCCAGCAAAGGAATATCGAGATAAACCGGATTCATCTTCGTATCGACTCCTCCCTCACTCACCTTACAGCCCTTGCTGGTAAAATTCAATCCAGACTGGAAAGACCACATCTCATTAAAAGCATAATCCATACCGACTCCCACCGTATAACCTACTTTCATATCCGCCTCACTGTTGGTGATGTTTGCCATTGACATACCTCCATGGATGTCAAATCTTGCTTGAGAATAACCCGTAACGGCCAGCAAGCCCAATAACAAAGTCAATAATGTTTTCTTCATAGCCAAAAATCTTTAAGTTAAGTTTCTGTCTCCCTCGAAACAAATTCATTTATTTAAAGAAACATGGAGACTCGCCATTCGGCCATGTTTCCATTCACCAAACTCTAAACCTTTCTATATATAAAAAACAAGTGTTCCTTTTTGTTCATTTTCACTAAAAACAGACCAGAAAATAAACAAAAAGGAACACTTCTATTTTTTACACTCCTACGCTTTACAACTTAATCTTCTTTGATACCGATTTCGATTCATTGTGCAGACGGTCGAGTGCAGTCACTACATAACGGTACTTCGTCTTTCCGTCTTCATACGGCAGCTTGTAGAATTCATCGTGTGTGATGGCCACAATGTGAGACGGGTCATTCAAATTCACCTTTTCCTTCTTATCGAAGCGATACACCACATAATGATAAGCCTTGTCCATCTCTGTCTTGGCTTTCGGTGCCGTCCAAAACAGAATGTAACCGTCTGCCGTCCACACGGGTTTCAGCTTACGCACCTTTCCAGGAGCCTTGTCGTCCATGAACGGCGAAGTAGGAAGCAGGGCTGGATACTTGTGGTATTCCTTCACCAGCATATCGCGGTAATGCCCCTTGTTTTCCACTACGGCAGCCGCATACCACTGGCAGCTTCCCTGAACGGTCGGCAAGGAACGCTGCAAATTGTACTTGGCAGGAATCTGGCTCTGGTTCGGGTTCATCAAATCTGCCTTAGATACCGTACGCACCACATCCTGACCAATATACAACGGACGAGCAGCCGCATGACGTGCCCACCAACGAATCAACGTCTCATAATCGGCAGCCGGATGACCAATTTCCCAGTAAATCTGCGGAATATTGTAATCTACCCAGCCGTTGTTCACCCACAACAGCACATCGGCATACAAGTCATCATAGTTCTGCAATCCGTTGGTGTCACTTCCGTTCGGGTCGTTTTTCCGGTTCCGGTAAATACCAAACGGAGATACCCCGAACTTCACCCACGGCTTGCATTCGCGCACCGTCTCATGAATCTCCTTAATCAGCACGTTCACATTATCCCGGCGCCAGTCGGCCCGACGAGTAAATCCACGGCCATACGCCGCAAAGCTGATATTGTCCGGAAAATCCTCTCCCGGATTCGGATACGGATAGAAGTAGTCGTCCATGTGAATGGCATCCACATCGTAACGGCTCACAATGTCGCGCACAATCTTGCAGATATATTTTCTGGATTCCGGCAGTCCCGGGTCAAAATACAACTGTCCGGCATACTGTACGAACCATTCCGGATGCTGGTTATAAGGATGCATCGGCGACAATGCCCCTGTCCCTTTCGTCTTGGCCCGATACGGATTGATCCACGCATGCAGCTCCATATTCCGCTTGTGACATTCCTCAATCATAAACTGCAACGGGTCCCACATGGGCGAAGGGGCCTTCCCCTGCACACCTGTCAAAAAACGACTCCACGGTTCGTAGGGTGATTTATACAGGGCATCCGCTTCCGCTCTCACCTGGAAAATGATGGCATTGATACCGGCTTTCTGTAAATTGTCGAGCTGGCTTACCAATACTTTTTTCATCTTCTCCGTAGGCATTCCCTGAAACTGCCCGTTCACACACTGTATCCATGCTCCGCGGAACTCCCGTTTGGGATAACGCACCTGCGCATGCAAGCTGCCTGCCCACAAGCTTCCCAACAGGACAAACAGCATCAATAGTTTAGTCTTCATATCTGTAAATTTTATCATATTCTTTTCCCTTTTTCAAACAATAGTCCAATTAAGTCGCAAAGATACAGAAAGGTAAGAGAAGGACCAAACCAAAAGCACGCTTTTGAACGTAGCAGTTTCTATTCTGTCTGAAGGCCGACGACAAGCTCGCCATTCCCCCCCACAGCAAACAAAAATCCAGACAGGTAAAGTATACTACAGCCTCTCTTTTAAATTAAGAATTATTTACATAAATATGATTTGTCTATCCGAGCATGAATGAAACTACAATAAGCAAGCAAAACAGAAAAGTATCCATACCGAAAGAACTGAAACATTTCCAAGTATAATCAAGCCTCCAACAGGAGAATCAGAACGAACAATAAGATACCACAGACGTTCACTTCCAACTACCTGAAACAGAGATTCCTCACACAAACATTCATTCTCAATTCAAATAATACATGTATATTTGAAGAGTAATCATACACTTAAATGACCTTTAAATGAAATTCACAACTCATTTTATAAACAAGACACATGAAAAATAACCGAATCTTAATTACCGCAGGCTTACTTCTGATCAGCACAACCATGCTTTACGGACAATCAAAAACCGTTTGGCTTGACGACCTGGATTTAACGGCTGTCACACAAGGTAATGGAGTAGCCATGAAAAACAAATCTGTAGACGGGAAAACCCTTACCATCGGAGGACAGACCTTCGAACGTGGAGTAGGTACTCATTCCGTCAGCGAACTGGCCATCCAACTGAATGGAAAAGCCACTTTATTCACAGCTCACGTAGGAATGGATGATGAAATTCTGGCCCATAAACCTTCCGCTGAGTTCATTGTTATTGGCGACGGCAAACAATTATGGTCCAGTGGCATCATGACTGCCGGAGATGCCGCCAAACCTTGTTCCGTATCGCTGGAAGGAATAAAAATGCTGGAACTGATTGTAGATGAAGGGAACGATAACAATTATTACGACCATGCAGACTGGGCCGATGCCAAAATCCAATCCACGGGCCCCGAAAGTTTCCCAACCATAAAGTTTATCGCCACAGAACCCTATATACTGACTCCCCCGGCTCCGGCTACCCCAAGAATAAACAATGCCTCTGTATTCGGAGTCCGTCCAGGCTCCCTCTTCCAGTTCCAGATAGCCGCTACAGGCGACCGTCCCATGAAGTTCTCTGCCCAAGGCCTTCCCAAAGGACTGGAAATAAATCCGGAGACAGGCCTCATCACCGGAAAGCTGGATAAATCAGGTACATATACAGTAACACTGAAAGCACAGAATTCCAAAGGGAAAGCCGAACAGACCTTCCAAATCAAGTGCGGCGACCGAATCGCTCTCACTCCACCCATGGGATGGAACAGCTGGAATTGTTTCGGACATGAAGTATCAGCTGAAAAAGTGAAAAAGGCTGCCGAAGCCATGGTAAAAAGCGGATTAATCAACTATGGATGGACTTATATAAACATCGACGATTCATGGCAGCATCACCGTGACCCCAACGACCCTACCCGGGGAGGCAAACTGCGCGACGAACAGGGTTACATTATCCCCAACGCACAATTCCCCGACATGAAAGGACTGACAGATTACATACACTCACTTGGATTGAAAACGGGCATTTATTCCTCCCCCGGGCCATGGACCTGTGGAGGGTGTGCCGGAAGTTTCGGTTATGAGAAACAAGATGCAGAGCAGTACGCCAGATGGGGAATTGATTACCTGAAATACGACTGGTGCAGCTATGGAGGCGTACTTGACCGCAATCTGGACACCGACCCCTACAGTGTCTCTTCTTTGGCTTTCCAAGGAGGAGGAGACTCCCTCGTAGGCAGAAAACCCTTCAAAATTATGGGCGATTATTTACGGCAGCAACCCAGAGACATCGTCTATAACTTATGCCAGTATGGCATGGGTGACGTATGGAAATGGGGAGACTCCGTAGGCGGACAAAGCTGGCGTACGACCAACGACATTACCGATACCTGGGAAAGCGTAAAAAACATCGCTCTCTCCCAAGACCGTTCCGCAGCCTGGTCCAAACCTGGAAACTGGAACGATCCAGATATGCTGGTCCTCGGCATTGTAGGTTGGGGAAATCCACATCAAACCAAACTGAAGCCCGACGAACAATATCTTCATTTCAGTCTTTGGAGTCTGTTTTCCGCTCCTCTCTTAATAGGATGCGATTTGGAGAAACTGGATGACTTCACATTCAACCTGCTGACAAACAATGAAGTCATAGCCATTGATCAGGACCCTCTTGGCAAACAAGCCACGTGTGTATATCAAATTGGAGAACTACGAATTTACGTAAAAGAACTGGCCGACGGAGGAAAAGCGGTCGGTTTCTGTAACTTCGACCGGGAAAAAGCAGACATTTCTTTCCATGAGTTTGACAAATTGGGCATCACCGGTACACAAACAGTACGCGACCTCTGGCGACAAAAGGACATCAAGACACTCGATACCCGCCAGGAATCCCTTTCACTTCATGTTCCAGCCCATGGAGTATTACTCTATAAATTCAAACCCGCTCACAAATAAATTTTTAGCATCGAAAGAGACTGTTTCATTCTTCGAAACGGTCTCTTTTATTTTTTACCACTGATAACCACCGTATCATTCAGTACGCATGACAACGGTTTATCATGAATTTCTATTTCTTGGCGTTCTTTTCTGCTATCTCTCACTCCTTTTTCTTGTATAACTCCACTCCCACCACATAATAATGTGGCACATTCGACAATATCATTCCATTCTTATTATTCCCGTCAATTTCTCTTTCCCCGCAAAAACGCATAAATCCGTATTGTTCATCTACCCATCCAGAGCCGTATAAGATTAAAGGTATGTTCAGACTGTCTGCATCCGGATTATTCCGTAAAATATAAGGTCTGTCTTCGTAAAAATACACCTTATCCTTCCCTAACGGATGCAACTTCAATGCCACATTTGTAGTCATCACATTAGGAATTTTAATGGTTAGCAAAGTAGTAGAGTCATTTCTGCCTGTCAGAAATAAAGACAAATCTGTAATTTTATCCCTCACCTCTGCGTCCTCCAGCAAATCCTTGTCGCTCCAGAAATCTTTCAAAAGCTCCTTATTTTTCCCCATCCGGAACTGCTCGACACGTTTGGGAACTTTTCCTTTTTCATGTTCCTCCACATATACCTGTACTTCATAGGTATCTACCAGAAACGGCCTCAGATTAAAATGGAACATCTTTACATGCATCACATTCAGTACATCTACAATATCCTCCACACCAATTTGTTTTGCATTTACCTTTAATGAATCTTGTGCATATAGTCCCGCGGACAAACAAAGGCAAATAAATACCAGCCCTACTCCCTTTTTCATTGTATTATATTTTTAGAAGGTAACAATCTAATAGCGTCTTACGTTCTTTCCTATAGTTTCAATATCACTTTTCCTATATGAACTCTCACAAATATAGGCATTAATATTTTAAAAGAAGGTTCCCCCTATATAAAAAACGGACCTCAGGACAAATGACTGTCAGCGCTCGGAAAACCAATCCTATTCCCATAGAAAGTGAATGACAAAAATCGCTTACTGTACCCAAATAGGTTATGTTTTCGGTATCAAGATTGTATTCGTAGAAAGGAATACCGGCAATTTGCTAATCAGGGAAACATTGAGTCTTCACATAAAGCACTAAAAGCTATCTTCCCGGCATGATAGTCGGATTGCCCCCTTGGTTATTAAATTTCACGCTTCTTACTATTTCATATAGAATACCTCCCACATCCAAGCCTATCTTAGTTTTATTGAATTTATAGTAAGGTATTGCTATAGGACGGGTATTCCAACTTTTTCTCATGGGGTCGTAAACTCTTTCAGCGCCCACTTCTACTCCCCAACGATCGTTGAACTCATAGCCGATAGTCCCTCCGTAACGGTTCATGTAAAACCCGTAGGCACTTGTGGGAGCGTATGTTCCAAAAGCTCTGAAACTCAGTTTGTCGGTTGGTCTGTAGATGAGGGCTCCTGTCGCACCGAAAGCCTGACCTATACTGAATGGGAAATTATACTTTGTAGCATTCACTCCTCCCTGAATTTCCCAAAAGTCGTTTATATCATACCGATACATCAGTGAGGCCTCGTTGATTCTTCCAATTCCGGGCAATGTAGATTGTGAACCATAGCCGTACAAATTCGGAGCAATCATTCCGTTTGTACTGTAATCGCCATAGAACATCGGAGAAGGATTTGTGTAGTAAGGCATATAAAATGGACGGCGGAGCTTTATTTCTTGCGTCTCCATTTGAGGAATATCCGTTTCTGCCTTTATGTCCGGCATCTCTTCTTTTACAGCGAATGGTTTCACCGTTGGATTTTCACTCCCTACATATTCATTCGATAGGGTTTTCAGACTATCTTTCTTCAGTACGGAGATATTTTCCTGAGCATATACACTGACTGTGGTACAATATAATACTATAATTAAAAACATCCTGATACTCATACCGTTGGCTATGTTAATGAATACACTACAAATATAAAAAACTATATTGTAAAACAGATGATTAGAAAGGATCTATTTTACTTAGACTATTTAATTTAACAAACAGATTTTGCCACTGTTCCTCCATCGTTCACGGGATGTTTACCTTGAGAAACGATAGTTTACCAGAAACTTCACAAATTGAAAATTTGAGATAAACTCAGAATCATAAGAAATACATTCACTTTTTATCTTTCTTAAAAATCGGTTTTATATATTTCTTGAAGATTTTGCCCACTTCAATAGGGGTGGAGTTATTCAGCATATCGTACATTCTGCCCGTGGAAGGTCTAAGGGTATGCCCGTAATCTGTCTGAATCTTTTTGCTCAGGTCCGGTCCCTCATTCATAATGAGTTCTGGAGGACGGCCTTCCATGGTTACATCATATACAGGGTCCTCACCTCGCTTTGTCCAAATGGAATAAGGACACATACGGATATATCCCTTTGGCTTCCTTACCATAAAGGTGTCTGTCAAATTTCGGGGGATACCTCTTTCGAATGGGTTGTCCACTTCCATCCACTTCTTTTCCAGCGGAGCTTCCAGGGGCTTGTTATAATACTCCATATTCTCTGGAAGGAAGTCAAACTGAATGTGCTTTATCGCCTCTTCATTCAGCTTGATTTCCTTGTCTTCCTTTTGCTGGCCCATGGCCGGTATCACTCCCAACAACAAGGAATTTAATACCAGATAGCGTTGGATACTGTTCATTCGTCGTTTCCTATTGATTACCCATATTCAATCGCGACATTTCACTTTCAGCCGCACTCTGGTTATTCATTGTCCGTTCGGTACGGAAACGGTAGGTGATTGTAAAGCCGATTTTCCGCGTATCATCCTTTCCGACACTGTACATGATAATATCATTCAGACGGGCTGAAGCACGTGTATTGTTCTTGTTGAAGATGTCGTATCCATCCAGCGAAAGTTGAAGCCTGTCATTCAGGAACGATTTCTTCAGGCTCAGGTTGAAGGAGGTATAACCCTTCGATTCATACAACTGATAATATCCTTTGGAGCCATAATTAAAGTCGGCAGACAACAGGAATCCGGAAGGAAGTGTGAAACTGTTGTTGAAGTTCAGCATCACCAGCGGACGTCCTGCTTTCAGGGTAATTCCACTCGGTCCTGGGTAATGAAAGAAGGTTTTCATGCAAGTCAGCGTGAGAGAAGGCATCCACCACTTCACAGGATATTGCACATTGACCATACCCGTCAAATTGTGCATTTTATCGAAATTATCCATGTAGCTGACCGTCACCGCTGAGTTTCCCGGCATGCTATAGAAAGCCGTTATCAGCGGATTGTGGGTAAGGGTATAATTCAAATTCAGGAACAGGAACTTATAAAACAACATATAGTTCAGGTCGTGAGTCAGGGCCTGCTTCAGATAAAGATTTCCTTTCTGATAGGTAAACCGGTCTGTGTACACCGCATTATCGTTCATCATATCAAACGGCGGACGCTCCGTATGAATGGAATAAGTAAAAGACTGCTGCAGATTCTCCGTATTATAACCCAGCGATACAGAGGGCAGTAGATTGTGATAAGTCTGATCCTGACTCTTGTTTTCATGGGTCTCTTTCAGGTCGCTCCGTATCTGTTCGTAGCGCAACCCTGTCCCCAACGACAAGTTCTTCCAAGTATAATCGTATGAAAGGTAAACCGAATTCTTCATCTCCGTATTACGTGTACGGCCATTATTCAACGCACGGACATATTCTATATAGTCGGTTCCGCTGGTGTGGCTGAAATCGTAACCGAGGCTGAAAGTTCCCGCCTTCTCCGTTTCATACGACAAAGAGAACTTGGCCGCAAACAAATCCCAGTCTGCCTTGCGGTAATAGTCCATAGAGGTTTCCGAACGGTCACTTTCCCATTCACGGATATTACCCTGGCTGCGGTCGGTCTTATGAAGATAATCTCCGTATGCATTCATCCTCCAGCCGTTCTCCCAGTCGTTTGTATAGTACAGATTAAGATGGTTGCTGACCGACTTGTCACCCACCTCACTGAGATTCCTGATGAAGGTAGAAACTCCTTTGTCCGGTATCATGGAAAGAGTATCGTTCGAGAAAGTGTTACCCTGACTGTATTTACCTTCATATTTCAACCCGATTTCCGATTCCGGCGAAAAATGATAAGAGACCCCTCCCGTGTAGGCGTGGCTTTCTTGAAAGATCCGTTTCCGGTTCAGATTGGTCAGGTTCCAGACCGTGTCACTTTGGGTCTGCTGGTAAATATCAAGATCCGAATCCTTCTTTCCACGGTTATAATTGTAGGAGAGAAAGAAATCCCAGTTCTTATAGTTGTAACTTCCGTTCATCTGATAATTCTGACTGAAATGCGTTCCCTGCAACAGATTCCCCTTGACATTAAAGGCCAGTCCTTCTCCCAACCGTTTGGTCTTGATTTCAATCACCGCCCGCTGCTCTGAATGATAGTGCACACCTGTATTCGTAACCAGCTTGACGGATTGAATCTGGTCGATAGCCAGATTATCCAGTTCAGTCCAATCTGTCACCTCCCTGCCGTTGAGATAATAGGTGGGCGTTCCCTTCCCGATTACTTCAATCTCACTACCCCGCTGCTGTATGCCCGGTATCTTACAAAGCAGGTCATTCAGCGTGGTCTCCTTGGCGAGAATCGTATTCGGCACATCGGCTATGAGGCCATCCCGATCCAGCTTGAAAGGCTTCTTGTATGCAGTCACCTCCACTCCTTCCAGCTCCGTCTGTGCCACTTCCATCTGCACCACCGGAAAAGTAAGATTCGCGCTGATTTGAATATTTTTATACAGTGTCTTATAACCCAGATAAGAATAGCGGATAAGATAGTCGCCCCCAGCAAGCGATGTGCTGTATATTCCGCAAGAATCGGATACCGCTCCGCTGACAAGGGTACTGTCCGACTGGTTCAGGAATGCCACATTCACCATTGGAATCACTGCATTCTCTGGGTCCATGATTTTTCCTTTGACAGCATACTGACTGTAAGCTGGCAGCAAAATCAGGCTGACTATTATAGCTAAAAATAGTTTTTTCATGAATAAAATCACTGCTAAATTTTCATCCCACACGTAAGATAGTATTTCAAGAACAGCTTTCAAAAGTAGATATTATCTATGGAACAACAGTCCACCCGTCTCCTAAATAATCCTTTCAGCAAACGATTATTGTTTAATGAATCACAAAAACTATTATTATTCTCCCTAAAAATAATACGTCAACGAAGCCACAAACGTCCTGAACTTGGTATCGGGATTATTCTGATAAGTCTTTGTCATGCCCCAATCGTATCCTATGGCTATCTGTACATGGCGGGCTATCTCCACTCCGGCACGAAAGCCCACTCCCCAATCGAAGCGGGGCATCGTTCCGTCCTTAAACACATTAGAGGAAACTGTTTTGACGACTTCCGGCTCTCCCAAATTGCTGCTTATCTGCTTCATTTGACCGAACAGACCGACATTGAAGTGGGGACCGGCATCTAAAAACAGACTGACATTCTTCCCGACCTTCAGTTTATAACCTAAGTGAATGGGAATATGAAGATAGTAAGGCCTACTTTCATATTCGTAAGTATTTTCATTCATCACATAATAAGGCACACTTTTCCAGCCGTAGGAGGAAAACATAAGTCCCATATCCACATACAACCCTTTCGCCGCCCCACGAAAAGCATATTCCCCTTTCAATCCGGCATGAAAACCGGATTTAGGCATGTTTTCCTTGGTGGAGTGATGATTATATCCTACTGAAAGTCCGTACCTGAATTCCTGTGCCTGCACCGAGGCAAACAACGACGCGCATATTGCCAGCGTAAGTAAAAATCTTGTCTTCATAATCTTATGGTTTTAAATTCATTATCAATCATCATTCTTTTTCTTTCGGAGAGTTTATCCAATCGCTTTCGTACACATTGCATCCTCCTAAAAGTCCGATGCCGTTTTCCACATTGGTATAATGGCTGCGGATGGGCGCCAACCCATATTTTCCCAAATCATTGTTTTGGATACGATTGAGCGCTTGCAGATAAGTGTACATTTCTTTCGACAGCTTGTACAAATAAATTTTATACGCGATGGTTTCCTTTTGCTCTTCATCTTCATAACCGGGATCGTAATATGTACTCACCTTCAGCATATAGCTCTTCCCGTCTATCTTGCTGTCATCCCAACAATACAGATAACGGTAATACTCTTTCGAAATATCGAACACATCATCAAATCCGATCTTTTCTGAAAGCAACGGTTCCTTTTCCAGATCAAGGTCTACAGGCATATACTGTATGGTATCCCGCATTTCGGGAATCGAATACACCGTCTTTTTCTTCTTAATGACTCTCATCCCATAATAATCTTCCGTACCGGCCGTATCGGTGAAAGAGACGCGAAACTGTATGCCCCTGCCATAATTGCCGTCTGTCAGCACCACCTCCAGTCTCTCCAATGGAAAGGCCTTCGGTATCACCGTTTGTGCCTTGGCAAGCGGCAAATCGGGATACGAGACTTCCATCTCGATACGATCATCTTCTTTCAGCCTGCCCAACACATAATACGACTGAGCCGGAAGCAACTCGGTAGCTGTTTCCGTGTATTTTATCGCTTTCTCCTCTCCGTTCAGCTTGAACACCAGCGTAGGCTTGCCGTCTGTACTTGTCTCCTGGCGGTGAATCACCCGGCTCCGGGCCACCTGTATCAAGGTCGTATCACTCCCCGTAAAAGGCATGCAGAAAAGTACGACCTTGCTCTCGACACCCATTTCTTTCAGACTGAAGTCGTGCGTACACGACTGGCATACAAAGACTCCTAAAAGAATAAACCACATTCTGTATCTCATACGAATTTAAAATTTAAGTGTGTAACTGAAGGACGGTATGACAGGAAACACTCCGTGGGCTTTTCCCACAAACGTACCGTCCGGATTTTGCTGTACGGTGGCATAAAGCGGGTTCATCCGGCAATACGCATTATACAGACTGACATTCCAGATGCGCTCGAAACCTCTTTTCGTGGTTTTGCGGAAGTTAATCCCTACATCCAACCTGTGATAGGCCGGAAGGGAGACATTGTTGGGCATCTCGTAAACCAGCATCCCTTCATTTGTCCTTTCCACTCCCGGTAGAACAGGAGCATCCACCTGCTGCGATGGAAGGGTGATGCGGTTCCCACTCCGATAGTTCCACGAGGCGTAGGCATCAATCCGGTCATTGAACTTATACGAGATAGAGACCGAGAATTTATGCCGGTTGTCGAACTTGTCAGGATACCATGCGGGATAGAAGTCCGGGAAATACCGCTTGCTCCACGACAAGGTGTAGGAGGCATCGACCGAGGTTCTCCCATTGCTGTAACTGACATCCGTCTCCATCCCGTAGGCTTTTCCTTTTCCGGTTCTCACCTCGTTCTCCCACCGGTCTGCCGCCGGGTTAAGCATGCCACTGCTGCCGTCATATTCTATCAAGTTGTCCATGGTCTTATAGAATCCCTCCAGGCTCCACCGAATGCCATACGGCAGTTTGCCGTAGACTCCTGCGGCCCATTGCCGCGATTTCATCGGCGTAATGCGTGCGGTAGAAGGCACCCAATAGTCAGTAGGCAGGTTCAGGTAAGTAGCCGAAAGCTGGTGCATGAACTGGCTCATCTCCGTGTACGAAACCTTCAGACTGACTTTATCACACAGCCTAAGGTTAATTGCCGCACGCGGCTCTATCGAATGATATTTCGTACCCGATATGCCAAATAATGTGTAATGTATCCCTCCATTCAGCTTCACGCGTTTGCCTATCGACAGGTCATCTTCTGCATAAAGCGTGAATTCATTGCTCCTGTATCGGCTGGTGATTTGGTTGGTCAGCGCGTTTGGAGAAGCATCGTCATACTTGGAATAATAATTCTGGGGCACAAAAAGATGGTGCATATAGTTGGAGCCGAAACGGATATGATTCCAAGCATTCGGACGATAGTCAAACTCCATCCGGTAGCCGAAATCATGGATGGTGGAACGATTGCGCTGCTCTTTTACGATGGCTCCCTTCAATCCTTCAATATACCCCAACTGTTCTTCACTCAGGTAATCGAATTTCGACTGATTATGGGTATAAACCCCTGTAATATTGGCAAACATTTTGTGCGAGAAAATGTATTTCCAGTTGACGGATGCGGTGAAGTTTCCCCATTGCAGACTGAACTTGTCTACATTGGTCGGCTCCGGGTCAAACAGGTATTCTTTATGCCTGAACTTGAAAAAGTCATTCCCCGAATAAAGGCTAATATCCGCACGACTTTTTTCCGAAAAAATATGGGTCACCTTTGCATTGAGGTCATGAAACGCATACCGCAGATTCTGCTTGTTCCGACGACTGGAGTTTATAATGGCAAGAGTCGGAGCCGTGAGCAAGTCCATCCACGTACGGCGCAGAGCCACATTGAACGAAGTACGGTTCTTCACAATCGGTCCTTCAAACTGTATTCTTCCTTCTAAAAGTCCCAGTGCGAAACTGCCCCGGTACTCCTTCATGTTTCCGTCATTGGTACGTACATCGACCACCGAAGAAAGCCGTCCGCCATAGCGTGCCGGGAAGCCACTCTTATAGAAATCGATATTCTTGATAATGTCCGTATTAAATGCAGAAAACAATCCTCCGGCATGATTCACCTGATACAAGGGAGTACCGTCCAGCAGAAACAGGTTTTCATCGTTGTTGCCGCCATGCACGTACAATCCGGAGATAAGCTCCGTCCCGCTGGCCACTCCCGAGAGGTTTTGAAGTTTCTTCACCACATCGGGCGAACTCATAAAGTTATTTCCATTCACAAAATCCTTTGCCGTAAGCGATACCTTCCCCGTCTGGGTGGTATATAAAGGAGAATTCAAATCGGCGGTTACGACCACCTCCTTGATTTGGTAATCCGATTTCAACCAAATATTTTTTGTTTTATTTCCCCTCAACGTAATTTCTTCCAGCTGTTCTCCGCTACTAATGTGCGAAAATCGGATTTTATGGGTTCCCTCATTCAAGGTCAGGCTGTAAAAACCGTGCTCGTTGGTCAGCGTCCCTGTGTGGGAGGTCATATCCCACACGGTGGCATTGATGACCGTCTCTCCGTCTTCCTGATAGACGTATCCACTTAACGTATAGGAAGACAGTTTCTTAAGTATCACATACTCGCCGTTCACCTCCCATTGGATACCTGTATGCTCGAATAAAGTGGAAAGGGCACTTTCCAGACTGTTCATATCGAGATGTTTACCGGCATACGGAATGTCGAGCTTGATAGAAGCATCGTACACAAAGCTGACCGGATATACTTGTTTCACCTGCTCCATCAGTTCTTCTACAGTGACCCGATACTGTGCATGCAGGGATAAGGCATTCATCAAAGAAGCCAGAAAAAATAAAGATAGGATGCTTGTCTTCATCTGCTTTCTTTTGTGATTTTTATATCCAGTGTCTTTTCAATCAACGCGATGATTTCCTCCAGGTTATCCGTTTTGAACTCCCCCGTAATTTTCCGGTAATGTGCCGACGAATACAGAGGTGTGCCATAATAAAGGGAAAGTTCTTTGAGTACCTCCTCAATCGGGGTGTTCCGGTAAACGAATTTACCTGTCGCCCATGCCGACGGATTGGGCAAGGCCGGACGGCTCACCACCGGCATTTCGTCGCCATGGGTCAGCACGCCGCACATGTCTTTCGTGAGGACAATCCCGTTTTTGCCGTATCGGGCCTTGAACACCACCTTACCGGATCTTACATACACACGAGTAGCCGTGTCCTGTCTGGATTCGTCCACTTCAAACTCGGTACCCAGCACTTTCACCTGGGCATAGTTGCTTGTGGCCAGGAAAGGAGCATGCACATTCCTGCGGACGGAAAAATATACCTTCCCGGACAGGTTCACCGCCCGACATTCTTTTCCGTATGTATCCGCATCGTATGACACCGTGGCCCCTTTGGAAAGGACGAGCAGTGTACTGTCCGGCAGAAAATGCCGGCTCACTCCTGCCTCTGCCGTGAGACACACGATATGAGGTTCCTTTCCATTCCACAGGGTATGATACCCCACGATACAAAGGAATATCGCCGCGGCTATACCCGAAAAATACAGCCAGCGCCTGCCGAACGGATGGGACTGTCTCTCACCAATTATTTTTCGTAAGGCCTTCTGGGTATCCAGTTTCCCGTATGTGTAATACCGAAGGACAAACTGGAGTTTTCTTTCTTCTTTATCTTTCATGATTGAATGTGTTTTTAGCTAATACTGAATGTCCGGCAGAAAATCCTATGCCGGAAACAAAAAAATTATCCGAAAAAGAACAGATACACCTTTTGCACTCCTGCCTTCACGGTTTTAATCGCCTTGCTCATCTGGTTCTTCACCGTATGAACGGAGATGTGCAATCTGACGGCTATTTCCTCGTATTTCAACCCCTCCCTCTTGGCCAGCAGAAACACTTCCCTGCACTTTTCCGGCAAAGCGTCTATGGCCGTCCACATACGGGCCTCATCGTAAGCCCATTCTTCACATTCTTCGTCCGAAAGAATCTCTTCAAGGTCGGAAGGCTGCACATTGCTGTCAATCAATGAATCTTTCTTCAAAATGTCTATGCAGCGGTTTCTTACCATGGAGTACAGGTACGATTTAAGGCCACTTGCGTCCACCCCCCTGTCCTTCCGCCTCCACAGTTCCATGAAACAGTCCTGTACCGTATCTTCCGCATCATCAATATCTTTCAGATAATGAAGTGCGAATAGACAAAGCGGACGGTAATATTGAATGAAATGCTCTCTGAATATTTTTGTATTGATGTCCATGCCCAAATGTGATTGATAGATTCGCATTTTTAGGAAAACTCAAAATCGAAAGTTTATCACTATGAAAGGACCCGTTTTTTATTATATTTAAACACAAAGACAGCCTTTTATACATTCTTTAAGTAACGATATGTCAAAAGACTCCGAACTGGGAGTAAACTTCAGCCACCATACACACCGCATCGAAAAGGGAATTGCAGAAGAATCATAAACCTATTTCCCAAAAGACTTTACCTTTTCTGTCCAACCTCAAAGCACTTTCTATGTTTCCCTCCCGCAAAACCTACGTTTCCCGATGCGGAAACCTACGTTTCGCGCAAGGAAAACGTACGGCTCCGCACCGGAAAACGTAAAAGACTTCTTTCCGTCCGGAAGTATTCGCTTTGATAATTCCAGCTATTTTTCGTAACTTCGCACGTTCATCTAACAAGAAAAGACACATGTCAGAAAATGATTTTATTACCATAAAGGGTGCCCGGGTGAATAACCTGAAAAACATCGACGTACGTATCCCCCGCAACAAGCTGGTAGTCATTACCGGATTGTCCGGTTCGGGAAAGTCGTCGCTGGCATTCGACACGCTGTATGCCGAAGGGCAAAGACGTTATGTGGAAAGCCTGTCTGCCTACGCCCGCCAGTTTCTCGGACGTATGAGCAAACCGGAATGTGACTTTATCAAGGGGATTCCTCCGGCCATCGCCATCGAACAGAAGGTGACGAGCCGCAACCCGCGTTCCACCGTAGGCACATCGACCGAGATTTATGAGTACCTGCGTTTGCTTTTCGCACGGGTGGGAAAGACCTATTCGCCCATAAGCGGACAACTGGTGAAGAAGGACAGCGTGGAAGACATCGTGAACTGCATGCTGTCGTATCCGAAGGGTACGCGCTACACCGTGCTGACGCCCATCCTTCCCCGCGACGGAAGAAGCATGGCGGAACAGCTGGACATGGACATGAAGCAGGGATTCACCCGACTGGAGGTGGACGGCGAAATGGTCCGCATTGAGGACTATACCTACCACGAAAGCGACAAGGTGTATCTGCTGGTCGACCGCATGAGCTGCGACGACAGCAAGGATGCCATCAGCCGACTGACGGATTCTGCCGAAACGGCCATGTACGAAGGCGACGGCACGTGCATGCTCCGCTTTTACTTGTCGGACGACACCCGCCTGCATGTGTTCAGCACCAAATTTGAAGCCGACGGCATCAAGTTTGAAGAACCGAACGACCAGATGTTCTCCTTCAACTCACCACTGGGAGCCTGCCCTACGTGTGAAGGCTTCGGCAAGATTATCGGCATTGATGAACATTTAGTAATCCCCAACCGGGCACTGAGTGTGTACGACGGGGCCGTGCTCTGCTGGCGAGGCGAGAAAATGGGAGAATGGCTGAACGAATTCCTGCGGGAAGCGCCGGCCCACGATTTCCCCATCTTCACTCCGTACTATGAACTGACGCAGGAACAGAAGGATTACCTCTGGCACGGACCGAGAGAGAAGGTCTGCATCGACTCTTTCTTCAAGATGCTGGAGGAAAACCAATACAAGATACAGTATCGCGTAATGCTGGCCCGCTACCGGGGAAAAACGATTTGCCCCACCTGTCATGGTAGCCGGCTGAAAAAGGAGGCCAGCTACGTGCGAGTGGGTGGAAAGAACATTTCGGAACTGGTGGAAATGCCGATTACGCAATTGCAGGAGTTTTTCCGTACGCTCACACTGGATGCCCACGACGCCCTCGTGGCACAACGGTTGTTGAGTGAAATCAAGAACCGCCTGACCTTCCTGTCGGATGTGGGACTAGGCTACCTGACCCTGAACCGGTTGAGCAACTCGCTTTCCGGAGGTGAAAGCCAGCGAATCAACCTGGCTACCTCGTTAGGAAGCAGCCTGGTGGGTTCGTTGTACATCCTCGACGAACCGAGCATCGGATTACACAGCCGCGACACCACCCGCCTCATCAAGGTGCTGCGCCAGTTGCAACAGTTGGGCAACACGGTGGTAGTAGTGGAACATGACGAGGAAATCATCCGCGCGGCCGACTACATCATCGACATCGGTCCGAAAGCCGGACGACTGGGCGGACAGGTGGTATACCAAGGCGACATGAAAGATTTGCACAAAGGCAGCGACAGCTATACCGTGAAATACCTGTTAGGAGAAGAAACCATCGACCCTCCTGCCAGCCATCGCCCGTGGAACAACTACATCGAAATCAAGGGGGCACGCGAGAACAACCTGAAAGGCATCGACGTACGCTTCCCGCTCAACGTGATGACGGTGGTGACGGGTGTCAGCGGTTCCGGAAAGAGTACGCTGGTACGCGACATCTTCTACAAAGCCCTGAAGCGGGAATACAGCGAGTCGAGCGAACGTCCGGGTGAATTTGTCTCACTGGGCGGCGACATCCATCAGGTGAGTGACATCGAGTTTGTGGACCAGAACCCGATTGGAAAATCTTCCCGAAGCAATCCGGTGACCTACGTCAAGGCGTACGATGAAATCCGGAAACTGTTTGCCGACCAGCCGCTGGCCAAGCAAATGGGATACAGCGCAGGCTATTTCTCATTCAACACGGAAGGCGGACGCTGCGAAGAATGTAAGGGAGAAGGTACGGTGACGGTCGAAATGCAGTTCATGGCCGATCTGGTGCTGGAGTGTGAATCCTGCCACGGCAAACGCTTCAAGAACGACACACTGGAAGTGAAGTTCGAAGGGAAAAACATCTACGACGTACTGGAAATGACGGTCAACCAGGCCATCGAGTTCTTTACGGAACACAACCAGAAGAAGATTGTCAAGAAGTTGCGTCCGTTGCAGGATGTGGGACTGGGTTACATCAAGTTAGGACAATCTTCGTCTACCCTTTCCGGAGGAGAAAACCAGCGCGTGAAACTGGCCTATTTCCTCAGTATCGAAAAGGCACAGCCTACCATCTTCGTGTTCGACGAACCGACCACAGGTCTGCACTTCCACGACATCAAGAAACTGCTGGAGGCCTTCGACGCCCTCATCAGCCGGGGCCATACCTTGGTCATCATCGAGCACAACCTGGATGTCATCAAGTGTGCCGACTATGTCATTGACCTCGGACCGGAAGGGGGAGACAAGGGAGGCAACCTGGTAGTGGCCGGTACGCCGGAAGAAGTAGCGAAATGTGCGGCTTCCTATACGGGGCAATACCTGGCCGAAAAACTCAATCCGCAATCTTAACGCATCAAATACATGACTCAAATACTTGAAACCCTATACAGCCAACTGACCGGACATGCCCCCGAAAGTGTGGAGGCACTGCCGGGAGCTGGCTCAAACCGAAGCTATTACCGTCTGAAAGGCAGCCCGACCCTCATCGGGGTGTGCGGTACTTCACGCGAAGAGAACGAAGCCTTCATCTACCTTTCGCATCATTTCCAGGCACAGCATTTACCCGTGCCGGCAGTACATGCTGTTTCCGACGACGGACTCTGCTACCTGCAGGATGATTTGGGCACGGATTCCCTGTTCCAGCTCATCGCCCACGGAAGAGAGACGGGAGAATTTGACGAAGTGGAACGAAACTTGCTGAAAAAGGTCATCCGGCTGTTGCCCCGCGTGCAGTTTGAAGGGGCGAAAGGGCTGGATTTCGGGAAATGCTATCCAGCCGTAGAGTTTGACCATAGAAGCATTCTGTGGGACTTGAACTACTTCAAATATTGTTTTCTGAAAGCGACGGGCGTAGAGTTCCGGGAAGATTTGCTGGAAGACGATTTCGATGCCCTCTGCCAGACCCTGATGGGAAGCATGGAAGCCCAACCAGTATTCATGTACCGCGATTTCCAAAGCCGGAACATCATGGTAAAAAACGGAGAGCCTTTCCTGATAGACTTCCAGGGAGGACGGAAAGGACCGATTTATTACGATGTAGCTTCTTTCCTTTGGCAGGCCAAGGCCAACTATCCGGACAGTCTCCGCCAAGAACTGATAGACGAGTATCTGGATGCCCTTCGCCCGTACAAGTCAATAGAAAAGACAGAATTTCTATCCCGTCTGCGCCATGTGGTATTGTTCCGCACGCTGCAGGTACTGGGCGCCTACGGATTCCGCGGGTATTTTGAAAAGAAAACCCATTTTATTGAAAGCATTCCTTTTGCCATCGAGAACCTGCGCCAGCTGTTGCAGGAGGGCTTCCCGGAATATCCTTATCTCTGCGAGGTGCTGCAGCGCATGACGGAACTGAAACAGTTTGCCATTGTCCGCAACCGCCGCAACCTGACCGTGACGGTGATGAGTTTCTCCTACCGGAAAGGGATTCCGACAGACGAGAGTGGAAACGGCGGAGGATATGTGTTCGATTGTCGTGCCGTACACAACCCCGGACGTTATGAACAATACAAGTCGCTCACAGGACGGGATGCACCGGTCATCGAGTTTTTAGAAAAAGACGGAGAAATCACGGAGTTCCTGCGCCACACCGATGCCTTGGTAGATGCCCATGTGCAGCGTTTCCTGGAACGAGGCTTCTCGCACCTGATGATCTGCTTCGGCTGCACCGGCGGACAGCACCGCTCGGTATATTCCGCACAGCATACGGCCGAACACCTGTATGAGAAGTTCAAAATCAACGTACACCTGATTCATCGGGAACAACAAATAGACCAATTACTGAAAGCCAAATGAAAGCCATGATATTTGCCGCCGGACTGGGTACCCGGCTCAAACCGCTGACCGACCACATGCCCAAAGCCTTGGTACCGGTGGCCGGACGCCCCATGCTGGAGCATGTAATTCTCAAACTGAAAGAAGCGGGATTTACCGAACTGGTCATTAACATCCACCATTTCGGGGAACAGATTCTCGATTTCCTGAAAGCCAATCAGGATTTCGGACTGACCATCCACATTAGTGACGAACGTGAAATGTTGCTGGATACAGGAGGAGGCATCAAGAAGGCGGCTACGTTCTTCACGGGAACGGAACCCTTCCTGGTACACAATGTGGACATCCTGTCGAATGCCGACCTAAAAGAAGTCTACGAGTTCCATCGGAAGAGCCAGAATCTGGCTACCTTGTTAGTCAGTCCGCGCAAGACCTCACGCTACCTGCTGTTCGATGCAGACAACCGTCTGCAGGGCTGGATTCACAAAGACACCCTGCAAACCAAACCGGAAGGATTGGTATATGAACCGGGAAAATACCGCGAATATGCGTTCAGCGGCATCCACGTGATTTCACCGGAATTGTTTCATTACATGGAAGGAGAGCAATGGAACGGCAAGTTCCCCATCATGGATTTTTACCTGCATAACTGCCGGCAGCTCCTGCTCGGCGGATACGTGAAGGAAGATTTGCAACTGATTGACATCGGCAAGCCGGACACGCTGGCCCGGGCCGAAGAATTTTTACACCATTAATACCACGTCACGGCACTACCCGTGTTGCTTCGCTGATCCCACTTCAGGGCATCGGTCAGCATACTGGAGTTGGCACGGATGGAGAAGTTGTAGGAAGTGAACGGACCGAATACCAATCCACAGCTCATATTGAAACAGTGCAAGTCACGGGTAATGTTCAAGGTGGTCATAGACATTTCCTTGGA
This sequence comes from Bacteroides mediterraneensis, assembly GCF_016900355.1. Lineage (GTDB taxonomy): Bacteria > Bacteroidota > Bacteroidia > Bacteroidales > Bacteroidaceae > Phocaeicola. Next base: position 86,772 of record NZ_JACJKA010000001.1, read on the forward strand.
AGTAAAGTCGTATCCGGTAGAATACGTCATGTTCCAACGGCTACCAATCTTGAAGTTACCCGACACGTTCAAAGAGTGAGTCAATGAATACGGATAACGCATCTTCTTGATGTTGATATCCTTCGTACGGTCTTCACGAATGCTGTAACTATAACTCAAGCTGATACTCCACGGGAACTTAAAGGCCAGGTAACCGTCTGAATCGACAGAAGCCTTTTCTGTCTTTCGCATATTGGATTTATTGTCCTGTTCTTCGTTTTCCTCCGTATCCTCTTCCTCGTCTTCCGAATCATCTTTTCCTTTCTTATCCTTATCTTCCTTATCCTCCTTCTTACCGAAGAGTTTCTTGAAGGTGTCATTGTTCAAGGTATAAGAGAACGAACCGCTGTATCCCTGGAAACGTCCGAAACGTCCATAAGACCATTCGGTACGGTCACCGACCACCACGTTACCGTTTTCATCAAACTGATAAGCGTAGGTGGCGAACGAAGCGTTCATATTGAACGTATAGCTCTTGGTCAACTTCAGACGAAGGTTCATGCTCAAGTCACTCCACCGTTTATTGGCCACATCGTAAGAAAGAGAAGCTCCCAACTGGTCAATCAGACTAATTTTCTTGTAACCTGTAGAATCCTTGTCCGACTTCATCTTCATTTCAAGGTTATTATCGACCGAGAAACTGATGTTCTGCGACATGTTCTTTCCAGGCACCCCATACACAGCTCCTTCATACGGTGAATATTCCACGGTACGTACTTCCCCATCTTCGTCGGTATAAGTATAGGTATCATAATAGCCATAACGTGCCTTACCGAAATCCGGTGTATACGTATAGCTGACTGTCGGTGTAAAGACATGGCGAATCTGGATTTCCTTGCTCTTCATGAACAATGGTTTATACATACCATACAATTTGGTGTTCATCTGCAACGCCAAGTTATAGTCGTACACACGGTTGAAACCATTGATGGTATCCCGGCGCACATGGTCTGTAGAAGCCGGACTCGGGTCGTAACTCTGCTTCACCTTCCGCAAATACCAGCGTTCCGTGTAATTGAACGAAGGCACGATGTTGATGTATTTGAACAAGTTGAAAGTAGCCGAAACTGGAATCTTATGCTGCATACCATTTTCCCACTGAGTCAACGGAGTCTTGAACAGCAAATTGTCTTTTGTACTGATAGAGTTTGTGATACTTCCGGTATACTGCAAAGAAATTTTCTCATACCAGCGTTCATCGCCTGCCGCTTTCTTCCGCTTGAACGGATAGATACGGTTCAACGAAATGTTGACATCCGGCAAGGTCATGCTCAAAGAAGAGTCACGCGTATTCTGTGTGATATTAAAGGCACCAGAAATGTTCAAACCGATTTCCGGGAAGTTACGGGAATAGCTCACACTGGAAGCCTTGGTATTTTGAGCGTACTGCTGCGGATTGTACAAGCTGGTCAAACTAGAGCGGTCGTAACTACTGGTGGCAAAGTTCACACTGGCCGAGAACGAACTGTTCGGATTGGCCTTGGCATCCTGCCGGTGACTCCACTGGATACGGAAGTCCTTCGACACCGAATAGTCGGGCATGTTCTTTTCACCGGTTTTCGTCACCAGGTAACTGGCATTGAAAGAACCGCTGTATTTGTAGCGTTTGTTATAGTTGGATGCAGCCGAAAGTCCCCATGACCCTTTTGTAAAGATTTCGCCTAACACCTTCAAGTCCATCTTGTCGCTGATGGCAAAATAATAACCTCCATCGCGCAGATAGAAACCACGATTCAGTTCATCGCCATACGTCGGCATGATGAAACCGGAAGAATAACTGCTGTTGAACGGGAAGAAACCAAACGGTACGGCAATGGGTAGCGGCACATCTTCCACCACCAACTGAGCTGGGCCGAACACTACATTCTTCTTAGGACGGACCTTCGCCATGGAAAGTTGAAGATAAAAGTGAGGATGTTCATGGTTATCACACGTAGTATACTTACCATGACGCATATAAATCTCGTCATTGGCTCCTTTTTTACCCTCCTCACTGGTTACGTATCCTTCACCCTGCTGAGTCACAATATTGTTGATGAATCCTTTCTTCGTCTTGAAATTATAACGCATAGTCTTGGATTCATATGGGGTATCTCCGTCCTTGAATACCGGCTTACCACTCTCCACACCCGTTGTATCGGTCACGCCTCTTGCATAGACCGTACTACTGTCCATATTCATGGAGATAATAGCCGAAGTCAGCTCAATGTTCTGGTAATTGACTTTTCCTTCCCCATACAGATGCGCATAGCCTCCCTTGGTAAAGACAATGGAATCGCTGGCTTCATACGTCACCGGAGCATCCAGCGGTTCCTTCTTCTTGGCAGTGTCTGCGGCCAAAGTATCTATTCCCAGCGAATCCATCGCCAATGAATCCCGCTGAAGAGAATCGGCTGTCACAGAATTTCGGTCCCCTCCCCGCATACGTTTTCCTCTCACGCGCTGCGCTTCGGCATAGAATGAGCAGAAAAAGCCAAAAACAAACAAGGATAGCAGTAAATATATGGTTCTTTTAAATGATGTCATTACCGTTTTCTTACGCAATATGCGGTGCAAAAGTAAGCATTATCCGATAAATAAACGCCAAACCCTTTCTTATTTATGTATTTTTAGTTCTATAAGAAGAGTTTACACCAGGCATCGAAACGGGTGAGCCCTTCGTCTCCATGCTTCTCGATGCTCTTCCGGGCCTTCTCCACACTCTTCTCCTTATCCAGTTTGGTCTTTGAATAGAACTTATCGGCAAAACAGATAATCTGTTCTTCCAAGCTGACAGGAATCATATCACGGTGAGGTATCGGCAGATTCTGATCAATTATACTCTGCAATGAAAGACCAGCCCCCGTGTGACGCTCACACACTAAGGCATGACGCGGATACCCTTCACGTGCCACTAACTCTGCTCCCAGATAGCCGTGACAGATATAAGGATATTTACCAAAACAGTAAATACCGTCGGCATCTGTCTCGAAAATACCAATGTCATGCAGCATGGCGGCTTCCTCGATAAAAGTCAAATCTAAATTCAGTTCCGGATGTTTCCGGGCCATGGCCAGTGCCTTGTCGGCGACCGAACGACTATGTACCAGTAGGATGTGTCTCAACTCATTTTCTACCGGATAATATTTATCTATCAATGCAAGTGGATTCATATTAAAGATGCTATATTTGTAAAACGTCTCACAAATCTATAAAAAATCCATGAGTTACACGAAAAGATTCCGATGGAATTACATACTGACGCTCTGCTGTCTCTGCTTTTGGGTCCTTCAAGTACAAGCCATCGTTCGCAACGGGGCCGACCAACTGGATAAATTACTTCCACTACTGGAAGGAAAACGGGTTTCGCTGGTAGTCAACCATACCTCTCTCTGCGGGAAAACCCATTTGCTGGACACCCTGTCTACCTACCTCAAAATCGTACAGGTATTTGCTCCAGAACACGGATTCCGTGGAAACGCCGATGCCGGAGAAGTGGTCAAAGACGGAAAAGACCTTAGGACGGGAGTCCCCATCCGTTCCCTTTACGGGAAAAACAAGAAGCCTCTTCCCTCCCAACTGGCAGGCACGGACGTAATTGTCTTCGACATGCAGGACGTAGGTGCCCGGTTCTACACGTATATCAGTACGCTCTACTACGTGATGCAAGCCTGTGCAGAGAACCATAAGGAACTGATTGTATTGGACCGCCCCAATCCGTGCGACTATGTAGACGGTCCGGTACGCGAAAAAGCCTATAAAAGTTTTGTGGGTATGCTTCCCATTCCGGTACTTCACGGATGCACGCTGGGCGAACTGGCCCGGATGATCAACGGAGAAGGATGGCTGGGCAACCAACTGCAATGCGACTTGCACCTCATCCCCGTGGAAGGCTGGAGACACGGACAGCCCTATTCACTTCCGGTCAAGCCCTCTCCCAACCTTCCCAATGACCTATCCATTGCACTCTACCCTTCTCTTTGCCCGTTTGAAGGGACCTCGGTCAGTGTAGGAAGAGGCACTCTCTTTCCATTCCAAGTAGCTGGTTCACCCGATTTGAGTAAAGTCTTTTCCTTTCACTTCACCCCCAAAGCACTGGAAGGCTTCGACAAGCATCCCCTGCACCGCGACCGTACCTGCTACGGCATAGACTTACGCACAGCAAAGCATCTCCCCCAAGGTTTTTCCCTACAATACGTCATCCAGTTCTATCAAGCCTACCAGTCCCTCTATCCGGATGCCACCAAACGGTTCTTTACCCGTCCCCAATGGTTCGACCTGCTGATGGGGACCTCACAAGTACGCAAGGACATCCTACAAGGAAAGACCGAAACGGAAATTCGCCAGACATGGGAAAAAGATTTGCAAGCTTATCGAGCTATCCGCGCCAAATACTTGCTGTATGAATAAAAAAGAGCGGGCAGCAGTCTCTTTCTGGAAGATTCTGCTGTCCGCTTTTCTGTATTCTTCTAATTTCAAGAATTATTTTTTCTTCATTTTCTGCATCATACCAGCCATCTTGCTGCCTGTCACCATCTTCATCATCTTACGAGTCTGGTCGAACTGCTTCAGCAAGCGGTTCACTTCCTGAATGCTGGTACCACTACCTTTGGCGATACGCGTACGGCGTGTACCGTTCAGAATTTCCGGATGAGTACGTTCTTCCGGTGTCATGGAATAAATGATGGCTTCAATGCTCTTGAAGGCGTTGTCGTCAATGTCGATATCCTTGATGGCCTTTCCTACTCCTGGAATCATGGAAGCCAGTTCCTTCAAGTTACCCATCTTCTTTATCTGGTGAATCTGTGTCAGGAAGTCGTTGAAATCAAACTGGTTCTTCTGGATTTTCTTCTGCAAACGCTTAGCCTCTTCTTCATCGTACTGCTCCTGTGCACGCTCTACCAAAGAAACGATATCACCCATACCCAGAATACGGTCGGCCATACGAGCTGGATGGAACTGGTCTACGGCATCCAGTTTTTCACCTGTACCGACAAACATAATTGGCTTGTTGACCACCGTACGGATAGACAGAGCCGCACCACCACGGGTATCACCATCCAACTTGGTCAATACAACTCCGGTGAAATCCAGACGTTCGTTGAATTCACGAGCCGTATTCACCGCATCCTGTCCGGTCATGGCATCTACCACGAACAGAGTGGCATCCGGATTGATAGCTTTCTTAATAGCTTCAATCTCGTTCATCATCTGCTCGTCGACAGCCAAACGTCCGGCGGTATCGACAATTACCAAATCGTAACCTTTCGCCTTCGCTTCCTGAATAGCATTCAAAGCAATCTGTACAGGATCTTTGCTGTCCGGTTCACTATATACCGGTACTTCTACCTGCTGTCCCAACACCTTCAACTGTTCGATAGCTGCCGGACGATATACGTCACAGGCCACCAGCAAAGGCTTGCGGTTCTTCTTGGCCTTCATCATGCGGGCCAGCTTACCAGAGAAAGTAGTCTTACCAGAACCTTGCAAACCTGACATCAAAATGACAGCCGGACGGTTCTTCAGTTCAATTTCTGCGGTGTCTCCTCCCATCAGGGTCGTCAGCTCATCGTGTACAATCTTCACCATCAACTGACTCGGCTTGACAGCTGTCAAAACATTCTGTCCCAGCGCCTTTTCCTTTACCGTATCAGTAAAATTCTTCGCTACTTTATAATTCACATCCGCATCCAGCAAGGCACGACGGACATCCTTCAAGGTTTCGGCCACATTGATTTCGGTGATTTTTCCTTCACCCTTCAATATCTTAAACGACCGCTCCAGTCTTTCACTTAAATTATCGAACATATATGTTGCTTTTTATTTATTATCAAAATTTTCCAGCGTGCAAAATTACAAAAAAATCAGTATGCTCAAATCTTTTTATTCTGCCATTTTGCTTTTTTCAGATAAATGAGGCTGAAAGTCAGCATCAATATATAGTAAATAACCTCGGTCGTGAAACAGATATCCACCGGTGCCTGAAGAATCATGCCTACCCCTACCACATAAAGAGCATAGAACACTTGTACACAGACTTCAAGCACCAAGGCAGCCTGTGTGTTTCCCGTGCCGGATATGCCATTGAAGTACACATTGGCCAGCGAAGAAATCAGCATGGCTCCACATACCACATACAATGCCGATACAGACTCGTGCCACAAAGCTTCTTCATTGGTATAAACTGACAGGATACTTTCAGGAAAAGCCACACAAAGTGCCACACATACCACCATAATCAAAAAAGACATGCGAGCTATTTTATGCAGCAACGTCAATACTCCCGCCACTCCTCCTGCCCCAATCAGGTTACTGACCAATGTATTGGCCGAAGTGGAAAGAGCCTGCACGGGTATCAGCAACACCACGTACACACTGCGTACAATGTTGGCGATTGCCAGCTGCCGCTGTCCCAAACGTTCCAGGGCCATGAAGAAGACAAACCAGATGGCCATAGCCAGGAAATACTGCACCATTGTAAAACACGAAATGCGAAGAATACGCCACACCATCGTCCAGTCGAACTGCCCGAAACGGTTCAAGCCATATTTTTTCAAATCTACCTTATAATAGGTATATAGCAGGAAAAACATCAGTGAAGAAGCTTCTGCAATAACCGAAGCCAGCGCAGCACCCCGTACCCCCATCTCCGGCAAGCCCAATTCTCCAAAAACCAATCCGTAATCAAGCACCACGTTCACCAGTGCCATAACCACCGCGTTCAAGGTTAGTACTTTGGTACGGGTTATCCCGATATACAATCCCCGGAACATAACATTCACGAAGGCAAACAGGAATCCCCAAATGCGCCAGACAAAGAATTCATACGTCGCTTCATAAATGGAATCGGAGGTAATCAGCAATCGAATCAAAGGTTCGGCCGCAAAATACATCAAGACCAGTAAACAGGCACCCATCCCAAGGCTGAAAGCGGAACCTTGCCACATGACCGGTCCCACGGCCCTATAATTGCCTTCACCGTTACGACGGGCTATCAGAATCTGTGAACCGACACTGAATCCAAAAGCGATGGTATATACACAGATATACAACAACCCTCCCATAGCCGATGCTCCCAATGCAACCTCGCCCACACGTCCTAAAAAGGCCGTATCGGTCACGTTAATCACATTCTGAGCCAACAAACCCAGAAAAATCGGATAGGTCACATGCCAGATTTCTTTATTGGTGTACATACGTCAGGAAATAGAATTGAGTAAAAACCGTATACTTTTGCAAAGATACACATTTCGCACAAGAAGTGAAGGAAAAGGTTAGAAATCGCTCCCCGCCAATTTGTTTCAAATAAAACAATTTCATTTAAAATAATTTTTGCACATTTTGTTGGTTACTGAGCAATTTTAAATTACTTTTGCGGCCTATTTTTAACAAACAACCTATAAAACAAATGAAAAAGATTCTTTTCCTCAGTGCAGCGACACTGAGTCTTTCCTTCCCGGCGCTTGCGGGAGATTATCTTACCAATACCAATCAGCATGCCGCTTTCCTCCGTATGGTTGCCAGAGGAGCTTCCATCGATATAGACGGTGTGTACAGCAATCCTGCCGGACTTTCCTTCTTGCCCCACGAAGGATTTTATCTGTCACTGACTGGACAAAGTGCTTATCAAACACGCGAAATAAATGCTACGTTCCCACTCTTTCAACAAGCAGACGGCGCCGGAACCAACCGCCAATACAAAGGAACCGCATCTGCCCCTCTTATCCCCAGTTTCCAAGGACTTTATAAAAAAGACAAATGGGTGATTTCTACCAGCTTCGCCATTACGGGAGGCGGAGGAAAGGCTTCGTTCAGCAACGGTCTTCCCATGTTTGATGCCCTGGCCATGGGAATGATCAGTCAGCAGACGGGAGGGAAAGTCACTCCGCAAATGTACGACATCCACACCGCCATGGACGGCAAGCAGTATATCTACGGGCTGCAACTGGGATTAAGCTATAAAATCAATGACTGGCTGAGTGTTTTCGCAGGCGGACGAATGAACTACGTGCAAAGTGGATACGAAGGCTACCTGAAAGCGTATATGAAAGAAAATCTGGGTGGCAGCCAACTGGCCAATCTGGAACTGAAGTGTGACCAAAGCGGATGGGGACTGACTCCTATCCTCGGAATTAATGCCAAACTGGGACGCTGGAACCTGGCAGCAAAATATGAATTCAAGACAAACTTGAACATCGAAAACAAAACGAATGTACTGGAAGTACCTGCGGGTACTCCGGAAGCCATCATGAAACCCTACGCCGATGGTGAACAGACCCCAAACGACATACCTGCTTTCCTGAGCGTAGCCGCCGGATACGAAATTCTACCCAACCTTCGTGCTTCAGTAGAATATCATTTCTTCGATGACAAACAGGCAGGCATGCTGAACGACCGACAGAAAACCCTGAAACACGGTACACATGAATACCTGGCAGGCGTGGAATGGGACATCACCAAACGGCTGACTGTCAGCGGAGGTTACCAACGGACCAATTATGGCCTCAGTGATGAATTCCAGACCGACACCAGTTTCTATTGTGACTCCTATTCGTTAGGCTTTGGCGCCAGAATCAACTTCACACAGGCATGGAGCATCGATGTGGCTTACTTCTGGACCCACTATGACAAGTACACCAAGGAAGTGGCCAGCTACAACGGTACCGGCCTCAGCGGCACAGATGTCTACTATCGTACCAACAAAGTCTTCGGCCTGAGCTTGAACTATAAATTTTAAACCTTTTCCGCTTCGTATCACAGATATCCAATCCTTTTGATGCGAAGCGGAAATTTTATATCCACATTCTCTTTTGAACAAATCGTTACATGATTGTTCACTCCATGAAAAAAAGCCAGTACTCATTTCCTTTATTCTTCACTTTTTATATATTTGTAACCTAATATCCTTACAAACCCTTCAAAAATTAAACTATGAGCAAAAAACTATCATGGGTACTCTTATTTACCTTATTAGGGAGTGTGGTATTTACCGGATGTACGGATGAAGATCCACAAAACAACAGCTCTACCACTAACCCATCCGACAATAACGAAGATAAGAATGACGATTCGTCACAAAGCATATCCTATGAAACCTATTATGCCAACATGTTTGGGAAAGACGTTTTGAAGACTTTTTATGTATGGAACGAGGAAATTCGTGATGACCTGAACCAATGGAACATTGAGACTAACAACGACCCCATCGGGACATTCGACCGCATAAGATACCACGAAGGAGAAAAATACATAGACAAATGGTCTATGCTGACCAACAATCTAACTTCCGTCACCAGTGAAATGAACGGTATAACCACTTCATTTGGATGGAACCTGACTTTTTACGATATGTCAAAGATAGAAAACAGAGAACAATACGTAGGGGTCGTCAACTTCGTATACAAAGATTCTCCTGCCGCTAAAGCCGGACTCAAACGAGGAGACATCCTCCTCACTTTAGACGGCCAAATCATTAATTCCAGCAATTACCAGAATCTCTATTATGGCAATACATTGACCGTCACACTCGGACTAATGGACCCGGAAAGTCATACTATTTACGACCAAAACAAGGAAGTATCGCTAACCGCCGTTTCCATGTATGAGAATCCGGTCATTTGCGATTCCATCTATGAATTCAACGGTAAAAAAGTGGGCTATCTGGCCTACACCAGTTTCGATCTTGCTTCCATCCCTCAACTCATTGAAATCAGCCGTAAATTCAAGGCTGAGCAAGTCAAAGAACTCGTCCTGGATTTACGCTACAATGGAGGAGGATATGTGATTACAGAACAGGTGCTGGCCTCCATGTTTGCCCCACAAGCTGCCGTAACCAACCAAGAAGTTTTTGAGAAAGAAGTTTACAACAAAATCCTGACTCAATATTATCAGGAAGAAGGGATAGATTTTGAATCTCGTTTTGGGACTGATTTTGAGTATCAGGATCAAGACCAAACCGTAAAAGTGAGTACCAAAGATGCCAATATCGGTTTGGAAAAAATTTATGGTCTGATAAGTTCCGGATCGGCATCTGCATCGGAAGCCCTTTTGGGAGGATTGATGCCTTACACGCAGATTGAACTTATCGGAAGCCAGTCGCATGGAAAATACTGTACCGGTTTACTCTTTTCAGCCAAAGACTTCTACGTGAAATCGCCTGCCGAACTCAACAACTGGGGAGCCTACGTCATGATAAGCATTTACCAGAACTCATTAGGAGAAACACCTTGCATGCCCGACGGCTTAACCCCTGACATTGCCATTGCAGACGATCCACGACTACCTTATGTCATAGGCGATGTAAACGAACCCCTCTTGAAACAAGCACTCATCGAAGCCGGGCGCACATATAATGAAGGCACGGCATCTGCAAGCCTCAGCCGCAGCATGGATTCCCAGTTCCGTAAACTGCCCCAAATTGAAAGTGCGACTTTTGGGAAACGCATTCTAACATTGCCTTCAAAAACCACACACAATATACTGTTCAAAACAGGACTTCAATAACACAATCATACTCAAAAAAGAAAAATCCGCCGACCAACCTTAAAAGTTAGCCAGCGGATTTTTTCTTCCCGTAAATATACGGATACTTCTCAAAGAATTATTCTTCCCACACCAGATAGGCAGAAATCAGCCAATGATTCAATTCATTGCCGCTTGCCGCCTGTGCATCCGGAATACTTAGCGTAAAGGTATGCTTGCCGGCCTTCAAATCTTTCAGGCAGATTTCTTCCGGCGTTACGTCCGAACCCGGACACCAGTTGGAACGAGACAAGTCGGAAGAGGCCAAGGGTTCTTCCACTTCCTTGGTTTTATAGCCCTCCTCACTAATATAAGCCGCCAGACGTTTGATCAACCACACTCCCGTAGCCGGATTAAAACGACGGAAAGAAGCACAATCGTCCCGCCAAGGAATAAAGTTATAAACCTCTTTTCCATCCACAGAGAGAATATTTCGCTTCTGCACAAATTCATCTCCTCCTTCATGGCCTCCATGACCGGTCACAATATATTTCAGACGGACATTCTTTGCATTCTCCGGTAATACGAAATCAGTAGAAACCGACTTACGGGCAAAGATATCCGGATACGTCTGACCGATATAATATACCGTATTCATCAAGGGCTCCACATGACGGCGCACCAGTTTCTCACACGTCACCGGGGTTTCCTTTATCTTCAGCTCCATGCTGGCCACATAACCTTCCGTCGTCCAAGTATCAATGAAGATGCCGACATAAGCCTCTCCTTTCAATGCCGGATACAAGTCGGTGATATCCTGTTCCCACTGTACACATTTCTCCCATTTGGGTATATAAACCGGACGGCGCTTGCTCGACAACGAATCATCATTCTCACTGAAATGTCCTACTCCGAAAGGTGTCATGAAACGCATCAGTTCAATCGTAGGCAGGTAATCTTTTCCCGGCACGATTCCCACCATATTCTCCAATTTCAGGCTGTCTATTTCCGGGAACTTCTTTTTTCCCTGCGCAATACTCAACAGATTAATGGCCGAATGTTTCGGTATCACGAAGCAAGAACCCGACTTATCCCAGCGGTCGCCATTCGAAGCCAATGTCACTTTCACACTGACCGTCACATCCCGCTGGTAATCGGGAATCTGAATCTTCTTCAGAATGATTCGCCCGTTCACCAAATGAATGACTCCATTTCTATCCGCTGCGGAATAATTGGCATACGTATCCGGTGCGAAATGGATATTCTCCTTATTAAACACAGTCAAGTTCAAATCTCCCTTGGCCGGGAGTTCCTTATGTCCTGCCGCATATACATTCAAGGCCACGCACAAGGAAACAAACATGCTTACTATTTTCATAACTTCTGTAGATATTAATTACTTTCAATGACCTGTCCCGCTCCCCGATACAATTTCACCGGTCCGTCCAACAGCACGGCCACAACGGTTATCTGCGAATCCAATACACGGTCGGGAACCTCTATATACAAATTGCCCGGTACCTCACTCCAATAGTTTTTGTTGTATACCTTATAGGACAACATGGCCCCATTACCTACTACCCATACCCGGTTCACCTTGTTCATTAACCCTTTTACCTCAATCGGTCCGTTAGGCTTATAGGGCAAATACAAATACAGAATATCTCCACCTTTATTTAAGGTAGTATATCCTTGAAAATGTTCCGTCGGGATGCCCGCACGGGTGTCATAGATGGCTTCTTTGTGCTTCTTGGTCCAACGGCCAAACTCCTTCAGGATGGCTACCTGCTCTTCCGGAATGGTTCCATCTTCCTTCGGACCGATATCCAGCAACAGGTTTCCTCCCATGCTCAGGCAGTCGACAAACGTACGCAACAGGATAAAAGGAGATTTATAATTGGTATCGGTATGCTGATAGCCCCAGGAATCGTTCATGGTCATGCATAATTCCCAATACTTATCCTGAGGACGCACAATAGGCACTCCCTGCTCAGGAGTAGCATAATCGCCATAGCCTTGGATACGGGAATTGATAATCACATCTTTGTTGTCCGACCGCAGCAACTCCACAATTCCCTTCGAGTTCCAAGCCTCAGCCGTCTGTTCCCAATCTCCGTCAAACCAATACAAATCCGGTTTCCACGTCTTGTTCAATTCCGACAACTGGGCCATATTGAATTCCACAAACCGTTTCCAGCGTACAGAATCATTCGTATAACGCACATCGGTCCGTGTCATGTTCGGATAATCCGGATGCGACCAGTCCAACAGCGAATAATAAAATCCCAGTTTCAGTCCCTGCTTACGGACTTCTTTCACAAAAGGACTGAGCAAGTCCCGTTTCGCAGCCGTTGATTTCACAGTGCTCAACGATCCGGCCTTGGTATCCCACAAAGCCACCCCATCATGGTGCTTGGTGGTAATGACCGTATAGCGTGCGCCACTCTCCTTTATCAAATCTACCCATGCTTTGGGGTCATACTTGGAGGCCGTAAACCCATCCTTCTGACTCATATACTCTTCATAAGGCAGATACTTGTTGAAAAAAGACCAGCTCTCGGAAACCCCTTTCACTGAATAAATTCCCCAATGGATAAAAATGCCCAACTTCGCATCGGCAAACCACTCCATCCTTTTTTCCTTCTGCACATCCTGCGATACTTTATCCGATGTCTGTCCCCAAACTGGGGTCCCCACAATACACAAAGACAGCAGGGTCGCAAATAATTGATTCTTCATCATAATAAAAGATTTAAATTAACAATTAACTCCATGAGAACCTGTCCTGCACTTTTACAAGAAAGATCTTGTGTGCAAAAACAACCTATTTCCTCGATTTTCAAAGATACGGATTTATCCACTACAATTTTGCTCATCAGGAATTTTTCTCTCATTTCATAAACCCAAAACCCATAAAAAAAGCACCATACTCGCTAAAGTATGATGCTTTACTCTAAAAAACAATAGAACTAGCGGAAGCTGGGGGATTCGAACCCCCGGTACGGTAACCCGTACGGCAGTTTAGCAAACTGCTGGTTTCAGCCACTCACCCAAACTTCCAGTAGCTGATGGTAGCGCATACGGGAATCGAACCCGTGTTTCAGCCGTGAGAGGGCCGCGTCCTAGGCCACTAGACGAAAGCGCCATTTCTCTTTCCCAATACAAAAGCGGAAGCTGGGGGATTCGAACCCCCGGTACGGTAACCCGTACGGCAGTTTAGCAAACTGCTGGTTTCAGCCACTCACCCAAACTTCCAAACTTTTTGGGAAAACGCATTTTCTCTCAAATGCGGTGCAAAGATAGAGTGAGTTTTTGAGTTGTGCAAGCTTTTACAGACTTTTTTTATGAAGCAATCCCCTCCCTATCGGGTCTATTTCTAAATCTCATCTATTTTTGTAATTAATACAAATAATAATATACCACAAAATAGGTATTGTGCAACAACGGCTTTTTCACTACCTTTGCACACGGTTAGAGAAACCAAATTCACATCACTTTTTAATATTTTAATTTTATGGCAATGAATTTCAAAGAGGGTCGTTGGAACCATGAAATCAACGTAACCGATTTCGTAAAGACAAACATTACGCCTTACGAAGGCGACGCTTCATTCCTAACGGGTCCAACCGAACGTACAAAAGCTGTTTGGAACAAATGCTTGGAAGCGCTGGCAGAAGAACGCGCAAACAACGGAATACGCTCTCTTGACCCATCTACTGTATCCACCATCACTTCTTTCGCACCAGGATATATTGACAAGGAAAACGAAGTCATCGTAGGTTTGCAAACAGATGAAGTTTTACGTCGTGCCATCAAACCTTTTGGCGGTATCAAAGTCGTAGAAAAAGCCTGCCGCGAAAATGGCGTGGAAGTAGACCCCAGAGTAAAAGACATTTTTACCCATTACCGCAAAACACACAATGACGGTGTGTTCGATGCATATACAGAAGAAATCCGTTCATTCCGTTCTCTTGGCTTCCTGACAGGATTGCCCGACAATTACGCCCGTGGACGTATCATCGGTGACTACCGCCGTCTGGCACTCTATGGTTTGGACCGTCTGATTGAAGCCAAACAGAATGACCTGCGCCACCTCACAGGTCCGATGACGGATGCCCGCATCCGCCTTCGCGAAGAAGTGGCAGAACAGATCAAAGCCCTGAAGGAAATCAAGATCATGGGCGAACAGTACGGACTGGAATTAGGACGTCCTGCATTGAATGCACAGGAAGCTGTACAATGGGTATACATGGCTTACCTAGCTGCCGTAAAAGAACAGGACGGTGCGGCCATGTCGTTGGGTAATGTGTCTTCCTTCCTGGATATCTACATTGAATATGATATGAGGCGTGGTCTGCTGGATGAGGCTCACGCACAGGAACTGATTGACCAGTTCGTCATCAAACTGCGTATGGTACGTCATCTGCGCATGCAGGCTTACAACGATATTTTTGCAGGCGACCCGACTTGGGTAACCGAATCTATCGGCGGACGTTTCAATGACGGTCGTACCAAAGTCACCAAGACTTCTTTCCGTTTCCTGCAGACATTGTACAACCTCGGTCCTTCACCTGAACCGAACTTGACGGTACTGTGGAGTCCGGAACTGCCGGAAGGATTCAAGAGATTCTGTGCACAGGTATCTATCGACACCTCTTCTATCCAATATGAAAACGATGACCTGATGCGTGAAGTACGCAACTCAGACGACTACGGTATTGCCTGCTGCGTTTCTTATCAGGACATCGGCCGCCACATCCAGTTCTTCGGTGCACGTTGCAACCTGGCAAAAGCCTTGTTGCTGGCCATCAACGGTGGACGTTGTGAAAATACAGGAACACTGATGGTGAAGGGCATTCCGGCATTGACCAGCGATGTGCTGAACTTCGAAGAAGTATTGGCCAACTACAAGAAAGTGCTGAAAGAAATGGCCCGTGTATACAACGAAGCCATGAACATTATCCACTATATGCACGACAAGTACTACTACGAAAAGGCACAGATGGCCTTCGTAGACACTGACCCGGCTATCAACCTGGCTTACGGTGTAGCAGGTATGTCTATCGCCGTGGATTCACTTTCAGCCATCAAGTATGCCAAAGTAACTGCCCGCCGCAATGACATCGGCCTGACAGAAGGCTTCGACATCGAAGGCGAATTCCCTTGCTTCGGTAATGATGACGACCGTGTAGACCACCTGGCTGTCGACCTGATTTACTACTTCGACGAAGAACTGAAGAAACTGCCGGTTTACAAGAACGCCAAACCGACACTGTCTATTCTGACCATTACTTCCAACGTGATGTACGGAAAGAAAACAGGAGCTACTCCTGACGGACGTGCCAAAGGGGTAGCATTCGCTCCCGGAGCCAATCCGATGCATGGACGTGACAAGAACGGTGCCATCGCTTCTCTGAGTTCTGTAGCCAAATTGCGCTATCGCGACTCACAGGACGGTATCAGCAACACCTTCTCCATCGTACCGAAATCATTGGGCGTGGATATGGAGAACCGTATCGAAAACCTCGTGACAATGATGGACGGTTACTTTGTAAAGGGTGCCCACCACTTGAACGTGAACGTACTGAACCGGGAAATGCTGGAAGATGCCATGGAACATCCGGAAAAATACCCGCAACTGACGATTCGTGTGTCAGGTTATGCCGTGAACTTCATCAAACTGAGCCGTGAGCATCAGTTGGAAGTGATTTCACGCAGCTTCCACGAACGCATGTAATTCGCTAAATAAAGTTTCATTTAGACACAAGTTGCCCCAGCAAAAAGAGGTGGCTTGTGTCTATTATTTTTTATCCACCATGATCAGAGTACATTCATACGAATCATTAGGCACTTACGACGGCCCCGGAATCCGACTGGTAGTGTTCCTGCAAGGATGCAACTTCCGGTGTCTGTATTGTGCCAACCCCGATACCATCGATGCCAAAGGCGAAAGCAAGGAAACCGCTCCGGAAGAAATTCTCAGAATGGCCGTAAGCCAGAAGCCCTTCTTCGGGAAAAAAGGAGGCATCACCTTCAGCGGCGGAGAACCTACCTTCCAGGCAAAGGCCCTGATTCCTTTGTTTCGCATGCTGAAAGAAGCAGGCATCCACATTTGTGTAGACAGCAACGGCGGCATCTGGAACGAAGATGTCAAGGAACTGTTTTCACTGGCCGACCTCGTCTTATTGGATGTCAAAGAATTCAATGACGAACGCCACAAGAAGCTGACCAGCCGGAGCAATGCGCAAACCTTAAAGACCGCAGCCTGGCTTGAAGAAAACCATAAACCCTTCTGGCTTCGCTATGTGCTGGTGCAAAACTACAGCTACTTCAAGGAAGACATCGAAGCATTAGGAGAATATTTTAAAGACTATCAAATGATTGAGCGAGTAGAAATCCTTCCCTACCACACCTTGGGTGTGCACAAATATGAGGCCATGAAAATGGATTATCAATTAAAGGATGTCAAACTCAATACCCAGGAACAGTTAGACGAGGCCAAACAGCTGTTCAGTAAATATTTCAAGACAGTTTACGTGAACTGATTTTTCTACTCACAAAAAGCATTTCAGCATCCATCCAGTCATTCAAATCCGATGGATGAAGTGAGAAATTCCAAAAGCCGCCTCGCATTTACCTCGACACGAACGTGACGAGGTCTTGACGCGCACGTGCGGAGGTCTCATCACGTTCGTGACGAGAGGTTGACACGTTCATGACGAGGCATTTATGACTTTGCATTTCAGAGAAAACGCATCAAAACTTAATCAAACCTGCAAGGTGATACTTAAAAAGGCCGTTCCAAACCCAAGTTTGAAACGACCTTTTTTTAAGTCCTTATTGTATGATTCAATCAGAATAACAGCACAGTCAATTCCCGGGCACCGTGTGCACCCAACACCAAGGCCTGTTCAATATCTGCGGTCTTAGAGGGGCCTGAAATAAAGACCCCATAACCGTATTCACCCGTATCAATTTCCTGATAAGCTTCGTGCATATTGTTGACCAGGTTCTTCCGGTCAAGCAAAAGAATCAACGCTTCAGAAATGAAATACACGGCACGCTGCTCTACGTCCTGTTCAATCCAAACCGCTCCATTTTCACAGACTCCTACCCGTCCACGTACTACAGCCAAATCGGTCCCGTCCAGTTCGGCCGAAGAAGCCACATCATCCGGATGGAAAGTGGCGCAGGTAATCTCTTTCAGATTGGATGCAATGCGTTTGGCATCCGGATACAGGTTGTGAATCAACACATTCACATCTTCTCCCGGCTTCACTTCTACTACATGTCCGCCAACCTCGCCCACTGTCTTACAAAACTGTGCTACTGGATCGGCATAAGTAATCGCTTCTTTTTCCAGTGTCGATAAGTCGGGCTTCTCATAACGTACCCGTGTATTCCGACGGATATTCTGTAATATATCTTCTCTACTGCTCATGAATACTTATTTTACTTTACCCTTTTTCCACATATCATTAAAACTTTCCTTGGCAAACTGCGGCATATCGTGCTCTTTTCCCCAGTCGTTCATGCCATTGTAAACCATTACACGAGGGAATGAATTGACCCATGAAGCATGACCCAAGGCGAAATTAAACAGTCCCGGATGCTCCATCAGCACCTTCATTCCGCCCGACATCACGCGTTTGGAAGAGCTGGCCACACCCAAGCCATCCAGTTTCTGACGCCAACGGTAAATCTGGTCAGCCAAATCGACTTTAGCCGGACATACGTTCTGGCAAGAATAGCACAAAGAGCAAGCCGATACATTGTCGTAATAATGCAACGGGGCCTTCAGCATACCCAAATTGATACCAATAGGTCCCGGAATGAAATACGTATAAGAATAACCTCCTGAACGACGGTATACCGGACACGTATTCATGCAGGCTCCGCAACGCAGGCAGTTCAACGTCTTCACATGCTCCTGATCGGCCAGAATATTGCTTCGTCCATTGTCTACGATAATGATATGCAATTCTCCTCCCTTACGAGGCTTGCGATAATGAGAGGTATAAGTTGTAATCGGCTGTCCTGTACCCGAACGTGCCAGCAGACGGGTAAATACCCCCAAGGCTTCCCGGTCGGGCACAATCTTCTCCAGTCCGAAAGCGGCAATCTGCAGTTTCGGCTGTGAAGTTCCCATATCGGCATTTCCTTCGTTGGTGCATACCACAAACTCACCGGTAGAAGCCACTGCAAAATTGGCACCGGTCATGGCAGCTTCTGCTTCGATAAATTTATGACGCAGATTCTTGCGGGCGGCATGTGTCAGGTAAGTCTGATCGTTGTTGCCCGGTTCCGTACCCATTTCCTTCACAAACAATTCACCGATTTCTTCTTTCTTGATATGGATGGCAGGCACCACAATGTGACTCGGCTTCTTGTGCATGAGCTGAAGAATTCGTTCGCCCAAATCACTTTCCACCACGTCGATGCCTTTCTGCATCAGAAACTCATTCAATCCACACTCTTCGGCCAACATGGACTTGCTTTTGATGAAGTGATGCACATTGTGTCCGTGCAGAATATTATAAATAATAGAACAATACTCATCGGCATCCTTCGCCCAATATACATGGGCCCCGTTTGCCTGCGCATTTTTTTCAAATTCCTGCAGGAGCTGGTCGAGGTGACTGTTACTGTACATCTTGATGGCAGAAGCCATGTCACGCAAATGCTCCCATTCCGGTACTTCCCGGCTCATCTTATCACGTTTGGCACGCATCATCCACAACGTCTGGTCGTGCCAGGCTGCCAGTTCCCTGTTTTCCTGAAACTTCTCGGCAGCTTTTGAATGTTTCGTACTCATAATCCTGCTGCTAAAACTTCTACGATATGAATGGTTTTAATGGGTAATTTGTCACGGGAAATGATTCCGTTCTGGTGCATCAGGCAAGAACTGTCCGCACCCACAATGTATTCGGCTCCCGTATCAATGTGACGTTGCACCTTGTCGCGTCCCATTTGTCCGGACACGGCATGTTCTTCCACAGCAAACATACCTCCAAAACCGCAACATTCATCCGGACGTTCCGGTTCCACTACCTCGATGTCTTTTACCAGCGACAACAAATCGCGCAGTTTATTATAGTAAGGTATGTTCAATTCACTCGGAGAAGAAAGATGCATCAAGCGAACTCCATGACAACTGTTCTGGATACTCACTTTATGCGGAAAAGATGCCTTCAAAGAAGTAGGTTTTACCACATCATGGATAAACTCACAAATATCATAAATTTTCTCTTCACTGGCACAACGGTGTGACTCTTTCGCCAACAGATTGCCATAATGGTCGCGTACAAACACTACGCAACTGGCCGACGGGCCTACGATGTAATCATACTGTTCAAAAAGCCGGTCAAAGCGCTTAGCCAGCTCTACAGACTCGTTTTCAAACCCCGCATTTGCCATTGGTTGTCCGCAGCAAGTCTGATCCAGCGGATAATCTACGTCCACTCCCAGACTCTTCAGCAACTTAAAAGAAGCTACTCCCACCTGTGGATAAACGGCATTGATATAACAGGGAATAAATAATCCTACTTTCATATATCTAAATCAGTTATTAGTCTTCTTTCGGTTGGCAAAAGTAAGAGGTTTTCTTCGGATATGAAAATTTTCCTTTGCATTTTGAACATGATTTCAATTCGGACAACAAAATGTTACAAATGCGCGCGCCCCGCGAATCACTTCGCAGGGCGCACCCAACTAATAACTAACTTCTTTTACTTTTGTGGTTTACGTAATTTCTATATGACTAACACTGCAAAGATACGGGAATCCGCTTTTTCGGGCAATACCTAAAATTGGGTATTTTAGAATCGATCCAAACAACAGGATTCACTTACAGATTCATTTTTACTTCGCTTAATTCCACCAGCTTGTTTACAATGGCATAGATGGTCAATCCGGCAGCCGAATGTATCTGCAACTTTCGGGTGATGTTCCTCCGGTGAGTAATGACCGTATGCACGGAAATATACAACTTCTCGGCAATCTCCTTGTTGGTCATGCCACGTACCACACAACCCACAATTTCCTTTTCCCGCTGACTCAAGGAATCCGACTCACCGTCTTCTTCTCCCGCCATATTCATCAGCTGTAAAATCTTGTGCGCCAGTGAATCCACGTCATCAAACAACCCCACGGAATCGTCATATCCTTTCAACTGGCTGGCATCTACCATCGTATAAATCAATGAGACAAATTTCATCGGCGCCTCCGGATACTCCTGCTTGAAAGCAACAACGTCGAACCATCCTCCAAACTGAGGATTTATCACCAATATCTGAGGTTTATGCGCCTCCATACAATGCCGCAAGCCCTCTTCCGAAGAAATCTCAATAACTTGTATGGTCAAGTCGGGCAGACGTCTTAACACAGACACCAACCCGCTACGGACAATCATTGATTTTTCGGCTACTGCAATGTATATTGTTTCCTGCGATTTCATTTTATTTCTTTTTCAAGCTCCATAATGGCAGGTACAAAGATGTAATCTTCCACCCGGTTGTGTGAAGCCAAATCTTCCTCACAACTAAAAATATCGAACAGTGTATCATTCAACAGCTGGTTGTCACCGCCCGACGGATAATATTTGATAATGATATTTTTCAAATCTGTCAACTTGGCGTTTATCTGGTCGTGATGACGTGCGAACACTCCGATGCTATAGTCCGGCAAACGCTCTCCCTGCAACAAGTGTTCTACATAAGTAAACACTTTCTCATTCTCATACTCCATGTGCTTCCGTACCTCGTGTACATAGGCATCGAAAAACTGGACAATGAGAAAAGCCACTTCATTTTCCGACGAACAGTCGATGGCCTCAATCAGTTTCCGGCGGATGGTGGGCAACTGAAAATCCAAGAAATAAGAATGAGCCCTCTTCAGGTAGTCCATCAAGGCTGGAATGGAAAGCCCGCTCAAATGGTCATGGATATGGTTGCTCTCCTCTCCGAGAAAGTTCACTACAATTAAAAACGTATTGCAGTCCACATGGTTCATGGCACAGACCTCCTGTACCGACTTGTCACCGAATCCGAGCGAGACGCCAAAACGGCTCAACACCTGTAAAAGCGCATAATTCTCGCATATCAGGTCGCTCATCTTGTCAGTCGGCTTATACATCCGGGTGGTATGGTTACACATAAATATCGTATTCATTATTTTACGGTGCAAAGTAAAGGAATCCACACAAAAGGCACAATCCCCAATTTTAGGTATATTTCAATAGCCTTTTTAATCCCAACAAAGATAAACCGGGACGGCACATTTTCCCAGTCAGAAAATACAAAAATTCTCTAAATAAAAAGAGGAAAAACTACCCCCGATATGCAGAAATAAGTTACCTTTGTTACAGAAACATTAAAATCATTGTATTATGTATACCATACAAGCCAACGCTTCCGGCACACGGAGCATCGAAGTATCTGAGAAACATCTGGAAACTATTGAAAAATATTCCCTCTTTCAACAACTCATCGACAGCAACGGCATCGTAGACGAGACCGTGCTCGACAAGCTGAAGCTGAACATCCGTTCACTGATTGCTTCCATGGAAGAGAACAGCAAGGATTTGCTCGACTTGTGCATCGACGTCATCTACCACAACAACATGAAGGCCTTCGGATTGCACCAGCTCATCCTGCTCTACATCAAATGGGAAAGAGAAAAAGAAGAGAAAGAAGACGAAGAAGAATCTACAGAAGAAAACTCCAATTCATAAACTACCTTGAAAGAATACAAGCTGACCGACTGGCTGCCTACCACCAAAAAAGAAGCCGAACTGAGAGGATGGGATGAACTGGATGTAATTATTTTCAGCGGGGACGCCTACGTGGACCATCCTTCTTTTGGAGCTGCCGTCATTGGACGCATGCTCGAAGCCAAAGGACTGAAAGTGGCTATCATCCCCCAACCCAACTGGCGCGACGACTTACGCGACTTCAAGAAATTAGGACGCCCTCGCCTGTTCTTTGGTGTCTCTGCCGGATGCATGGACAGCATGGTGAACAAATATACAGCCAACAAGCGACTGAGAAGTGAAGATGCGTATACTCCGGACGGACGTCATGACATGCGCCCGGAGTATCCCAGTATTGTCTATACGCAGATTCTGAAGAAGCTGTATCCCGACGTACCGGTGGTTTTGGGAGGTATTGAAGCTTCCCTGCGACGGCTGACCCACTACGACTATTGGGAAGAAAAGCTGCGTCCTTCCATCCTGGTGGAATCGGGAGCGGACCTGCTAATTTACGGCATGGGCGAAAAGCCTATAACGGAACTGAGCGAACGGTTGTTGAAAGTGGAAGGTAAAACACATGCTGGCGACCTGCCGCACGACATTCCACAGACGGCTTACCTGATTTCACAGAAAGAAGCTGCCACCCTGCCAGAGAATCCCAACGGACAAGGTGACCTTACCCTGTATTCCCATGAAGAATGTCTAAAAGACAAGAAAAAACAGGCACAGAATTTCCGCCACATCGAGGAGGAATCCAACCGTTATGCCGCAGCCCGCATACTGCAACAGGTAGGTAAACAGACGGTGGTCACCAATCCTCCCTATCCCCCGATGACACAAGGAGAGCTGGACATGTCGTTCGACCTACCTTATACCCGTCTGCCGCATCCCAAATACAAAAACAAACGGATTCCGGCATACGAAATGATTAAATTCTCTGTCAACATCCACCGAGGCTGTTTTGGCGGATGCGCTTTCTGTACCATTTCAGCCCATCAGGGAAAGTTCATTGTCAGCCGAAGCAAGGAAAGCATTCTCAAGGAAGTGAAGGCCATCACCGAGATGCCCGACTTCAAAGGCTATCTGAGCGACTTGGGAGGACCTTCGGCCAACATGTACCAGATGGGAGGAAAAGACACCTCCCTCTGTCAGCGTTGCAAACGCCCGTCGTGCATCCACCCCAAAATCTGCCCGAACTTGAATACCGACCATCATCCACTGTTGGAAATCTATCATGCAGTAGACAGCTTGCCGGGCATCAAGAAAAGCTTTATCGGAAGTGGAGTACGCTACGACCTGCTGCTTCACCAAAGTAAGGACGCGAAAACCAACCAGAGTACCAAAGAATATACACGCGAACTGATTACACGTCACGTGAGCGGACGACTGAAAGTGGCACCGGAACATACCAGTGACAAGGTGCTCTACCTCATGCGCAAACCGCCCTTTGAGCAGTTCTATGAGTTCAAGCGTATCTTCGACAAAATCAATAAGGAAGCCGGACTGCGACAGCAGATTATCCCCTACTTCATCAGCAGCCATCCCGGATGTACGGAAGAGGATATGGCTGAACTGGCCGTCATCACCAAGAAACTGGATTTCCATCTGGAGCAGGTACAGGATTTCACGCCGACACCGATGACCGTGTCCACGGAGGCATGGTACACCGGCCTGCATCCCTACACCTTGGAACCCGTCTACTCAGCCAAAACGCCGCGTGAAAAGCTGGCCCAGCGCATGTTCTTCTTCTGGTACAAGCCCGAAGAACGCAAGGCCATCATCAACGAACTGAGGAAAATCGGCCGGAACGACCTGATCAACAAACTATACGGGAAATAAGGAGTCTACGTGGAATTTGTCCATGTCAGGCATGACGCGGACGAATCTTACGGACCACCGTTGACAATGTTTTCTGAATGGTCTTGGTCAGCACAATCAACGTGACGGCCACCAGAATCAGAAAAATTCCCCAAGCTTCCTGCGCCGTAAACGATTCGCCGAAAATCAAGGCACCGATACAGACTGCCGTTACCGGCTCCATGGCTCCTAAGACAGAGGTAAGCGTACCCCCGATATGCTGTACGGCCAACACCAGCGTGATATTGGAGATGACGGTCGGCACTACGGCCAACAGCACCAGATTCCCTACCGACACAGCATCCGGCACCGGCTGTATTCCTTGATTAGTCAGCGCCTTCACGGCAAACATCACCGTGCTGACAATAAACACATAAAAAGCCAGTTTACGCCCGTTCATATCGCGCAGACGGGATTTGTTGACAGCCACAATGTAACTGGCATAACATACTGCTGAAAGCAGGACGATAATCACCCCCGACACATCAAACGACAATTCATCTCCTTTCAATGAAAGTTCAGACACTCCGTACACCGCCAGCAGAATGGCAACCCATGTTACCCAAGACGCCTTCTCACGAAACAGCATCCACATCAGCAAGGTGACGAACACCGGATAGGTGAAATGCAGGGTAGTGGCCACTCCCGCCCCCATAAAACCATATCCCCAGAACAAGAACATGGCCGAACCTGTGTAAAACAATCCCAACAAGAGAAACAGCGGAATATCCCGCAGCTCTATATGAAACGATTCCTTCTTCACCTTCATCATCACCCCCAAAGCAAAGGTGGCAAAAAGAAACCGATAGAAAAGAATGGAATCAAACATCATCCCTTTCTGCATCAGCGGAAGGGTAAACAAGGGAATCAAACCGAATGTCACCGAAGTGGCAAGTCCATAGAAAAATCCTTTCAAGCTGTTCATACTGCGAAATGTCAAAATAAGTGCCGCAAAGGTACACAATTCAGACCGATATACCTAACACAAAAGAGGCCACAGAAACCTTCATCAGGTTTCTGCAGCCTCTTTCATCTATTTCTATCGCAATAATCAGCGGTCTTTTATCGGCTTGTAGTCCACTTCCTCCAACACGTTCTTGTAGGCCGGACGGATGATGCGGCGACCTTCGAAATTCAGCTCCTCAATGCGATGTGCCGTCCATCCTACGATACGGGCCATGGCAAACAAAGGCGTATAAATTTCCTGTGGCAATCCCATCATCTCATAAATGAATCCAGAGTAGAAGTCTACGTTGGAACATACCTGTTTCTTGGTGCCTTTCACTTTCTTGAAACATTCAATGGCACGCTGTTCCAGCAATTCCAGGAAGGCAAATTCCTTTTCGCATCCCTTTTCAGCCACCAATTCCCCGGCCAGTTCCTTCAGCAAAACCGCACGCGGGTCGGAAATGGTGTACACCGCATGACCGATACCGTAAATCAGTCCGCTACCGTCGTAAGCTTCTTTGTTCAGCATCCGGGTCAGATACGTATCGATTTCATCTACATTGGTCCAATCAGAAATCACCTCTTTCAGATGGTGGAACATCTTGACTACCTGAATATTGGCACCTCCATGCAACGGCCCTTTCAGTGAACCGATACCGGCTGCAATGCTGGAATAAGTATCCGTACGGGTAGAACTGGTGACACGCACTGTAAACGTAGAGTTGTTACCTCCTCCATGTTCCGCCTGCAATACCAGCAGCAAGTCGAGCATACGAGCCTCCAGCGGTGTATACTCCTTCTTTATCATATAGAGGAAGTTCTCGGCCAGCGAAAGATTTTCGTGGGGGTGACGGATATGCAAGGAACGTCCATGAATGCTGTGACGATAAATATTGTAAGCATACGCAATGATGGTAGGGAACTTGGAAATCAGTTCGATAGACTGACGCATCAGGTTGTCACGTGAAATGTCATCCGGATTCGGGTCGAACGTATACATCTCCAGCACACTACGTGCCAAAATATTCATAATGTTCTGACCTTCCAGATCGATGATGTTCATCGTGGTCTTCTTGTCAAGCGGCATGTTGTCGTTAATCAGCTCCTTGAACGAAGCTAACTGCTCGCTGTCCGGGAGTTCCCCTGAAAGCAACAGATAAGCCACTTCCTCAAAACCGAAACGTTTCTCACGCAACAAAGCATGCGCAATGTCGTCCAAGTCGTATCCACGATAAAACAACTTGCCCGGAATCGGTTTCAGTCCCTGGTCGGTACGTTCATAACCCACCACATTACCAATCTTCGTCAGTCCCACCAGTACTCCCGTACCGTCTTCATTACGAAGGCCACGCTTCACGTTGTACTTTGTAAACAGTTCATTGTCAATACGGCATGCCTGCTTGGCACATTCGGAAAGTTTGTAAACGATGTATTCCTTCTTCATAAACTTCTTCTTTTATCCGTTAATCACTCCAACAAAAGAATCGCTGTCCTTACAGCAGTTCAACGATTCTCTGTCCAAAATCTTTAGTTCCCAGTGCGTTTCCTTTCGGCATGAAACGAGCTAGGTCGGCTGTAGCCTCTCCGTTGGAGAATGCTTTTTCCAATGCATTCACAATCAACTGGGCAGCTTCTTTCCAGCCCATGTATTCCAGCATCATCACCGATGACAACAACAGAGAGCAAGGATTGACCACATCCTGTCCGGCAATGTTCGGTGCCGTGCCGTGAGTCGCCTCAAAAATGGCATGTCCGGTCTTATAATTGATGTTGGCACCCGGTGCGATACCAATACCGCCCACCATGGCAGCCAGCTGGTCGGAAATATAGTCTCCGTTCAAGTTCAATGTCGCAATCACGGAATATTCTTCCGGCAGCAACAGCGTATTCTGCAGGAACGCATCGGCAATACAGTCCTTCACCACCAGTTTACCTTCATTGAGGGCTTTGGCTACGGCAGCCTTGGCCGATTCCTCACCCAGGTCTTTCTTCAAACGCTCATATTCGTTCATGGTGAAAGTACGGTCCTTGAATTCTGTTTCAGCCACTTCGTATCCCCAGCGCTTGAAGCCCCCTTCGGTAAACTTCATGATGTTTCCTTTATGTACCAGTGTCACTGAAGGCAGCCCGTTGTCCAACGCAAACTGGATGGCCGCACGTACCAACCGCTGTGTACCTTCCTTCGATACCGGTTTCACGCCAAATGAAGAAGTTTCCGGGAAACGTACCTTGGTAACCCCCATCTCGTCGTGCAGGAACTTATAGAACTTCTGCGCTTCCGGAGTACCCTGTTCCCATTCGATACCGGCATAAATATCTTCGGTATTTTCACGGAAAATATACATGTTCACCTTATGAGGCTCTTTTACCGGAGAAACCACACCCTTGAACCAGCGTACCGGACGCAGACAGACATACAAGTCGAGGGTCTGGCGCAATGCCACATTCAACGAACGGATACCTCCGCCTACCGGAGTAGTCAGCGGCCCCTTGATACCTACCAGATATTCCTTGAATGCATCCAGCGTAGCCTGCGGCAACCATTCACCTGTCTTTTCAAATGCCTTGCCACCTGCCAGCACTTCTTTCCATTCAATGCTACGCTTGCCCACATAGGCCAGCTCTACTGCTGAATTGACAATTTTCTGACATACCGGAGTAATTTCAGCACCTACTCCATCTCCTTCGATAAAAGGAATCACCACATTGTCGGGAACCATCAGTTTCCCGTCTTCCATATACATCTTGCTGTTACTCATATCTCTCTTATTTTTTAAAGGTGTTCAAGGCAGAACCTGCTTTGAACCAGTTAATTTGCATTTCATTATAGGTGTGAAGCACTTCGAAAGTCTCTGTCGTGCCGTCATCGTGCGTCAATACGGCATACAGCGGATGTCCTGGGGCAAAATGCTGCAATCCCAAGATGGAAATCCGGTCGTGTTCACGCACCTTGTCGTAATCATCCTTGTTAGCAAAAGTCAGCGCCAGCATACCCTGTTTCTTCAGGTTGGTTTCATGGATACGGGCAAAGCTCTTGGCCAAAATCACCCGCACGTTCAGGAAACGCGGTTCCATGGCCGCATGTTCACGACTGGAGCCTTCTCCGTAGTTTTCTTCCGCTACGACGATAGAACCCATGCCTTTCGCCTTGTATTGTTTAGCTACCGCCGAAACTGCTTCGTATTCACCGGTCAGCTGATTCCATACGCAGTTGGTCTTGCCGTTGAAGGCATTGACTGCGCCCATCAGCATGTTGTCGGAAATATTTTCCAAGTGCCCACGGAAGCGCAACCACGGTCCGGCCATCGAAATATGGTCAGTGGTACATTTTCCCTGTGTCTTAATCAGCAGCGGCAGTTCCAGGAAATCTTCACCGTTCCATGGAGCAAACGGTTCCAGTTTCTGCAAGCGCTGTGAATCTGGCTGAATGGTGACTTCCACTTTGCCTCCGTCGGCCGAAGGAGCCACATACCCGTTGTCATCCACCGTAAAGCCCTTCAAAGGCAAGGTTTCTCCCGTAGGAGGATCCAACTTCACGGCTTCACCCTTTTCATTCGTCAAGGTATCCGTCAGCGGATTGAAGCACAAATCCCCTGCAATGGCAAAAGCTACCGCCATTTCCGGTGAAGCGATGAAGGCATGCGTATTCGGATTGCCATCAGCACGCTTGGCAAAGTTACGGTTGAACGAAGTCACGATGGAATTGGCCCGCAACGGGTCGTCGGTCACACGCTTCCACTGACCGATACAAGGACCACAGGCATTGGTCATCACCACGCCACCGATACTTTTCAGGTCTTCAATCATGCCGTCGCGCTGAGCCGTGCAATACACCTGTTCGGAACCCGGGTTGATAATCAACGAAGCCTGCATCTTCAGTCCCTTCGCCTTTACCTGACGGGCTACTGAAGCTGCCCGACTCAAATCCTGATAAGAGGAGTTGGTACAAGAACCAATCAGTCCCACTTCCATCTTCTGCGGGAAACCTTCCTTCTTCACACGGGCCGCAAATTCCGAAATCGGACAAGCCGCATCGGGAGTAAACGGACCGTTCACATAAGGTTCCAAAGCTGAAAGGTCGATTTCAATCAACCGGTCGTAGTATTTCTCCGGAGCCTGTGCCACTTCCGCATCCGCTTGCAAGTCGGCTGCATTGGCCTCAGCCAGTGAAGCAATCTCCTCACGGCCAGTTGCACACAGGTAGCGTTTCATTTCCTCATCGTACGGGAAAACCGAAGTCGTGGCTCCCACTTCCGCTCCCATATTGCAGATGGTAGCCTTTCCGGTAGCCGACAACGAATGCGTTCCTTCTCCAAAATATTCGATGATGGCATTGGTTCCCCCCTTTACGGTCAGGATACCTGCCAGCTTCAAAATCACATCCTTCGGCGAAGCCCAACCGTTTAGTTTACCGGTCAGCTTCACGCCAATCAGTTTCGGCATCTTCAGCTCCCATTCCATGCCGGTCATCACGTCCACAGCGTCGGCACCGCCTACGCCGATGGCAATCATTCCCAAGCCACCTGCATTCGGCGTATGAGAATCGGTACCCACCATCATTCCGCCCGGGAATGCATAGTTCTCAAGCACCACCTGATGGATGATTCCTGCTCCCGGCTTCCAGAATCCGATGCCGTATTTCGATGCCACACTCTTCAAGAAGTCATATACCTCTTTATTTGTGGTACAAGCGGAAGGCAAATCCTCTTCCACTCCTTTATATGCTTGAATCAAATGGTCGCAATGTACAGTGGCAGGCACTGCCGATACAGATTTTCCGGCATTCATAAACTGCAGCAACGCCATCTGTGCCGTAGCATCCTGCATGGCCACCCGGTCGGGACGGAAATTGACATACTCTTCTCCCCGACGGAACGGAGCCATCGTGTGCTCGTCGTACAAATGGGCATACAATATTTTTTCGGCCAAGGTCATGGCACGTCCCAGTTTCTTCCGGGCTTTTCCTACTTTTTCCGCATACGACGCATAGAACGTCTTCTGCATTTCCATGTCATAAATCATCTGATCAATCCTTTTTATAACTTAGTGCGCAAATATATCGAAAATAAACCACAAAATTGTCTTTAAAAGTGATAAAAAAACAACAAACTGCTATTTATTGTTACATCTTCTTGACAATCTACATCTTCAAAGAAGAAATTCCAGCCGTTTTTTGGCAGACACATCTGCAAACTGAAAAATACTTACATATTTTTACTATTCTCTCTCACAGAACTGGAATTTTCAGCAATATACGATGAGAATCTGACAAATGCAAGCATCTTAATCAAAATATCTACTTATCCGATTTATGTTTCCCGTGCGGAAAACATACGTTTTTCTAAGCAGAAACGTACGGTTCCGCCAAGGGAAACGTAGGGCTCCGCCTGCGGAAACGTAAAAAAGAACGTGGCTTTTTACGCATTATTTCATTATAGTTTTAAATCATCCTATCCATCAGCCACATTATCCGCCTTTTCAGCCACTGGAATCCATTGAATTTTATGTGGTTATTCCAAAGATTTTTTGTAAGTTTGAGGAAACTCTTATATCAAGATATTATGGAAACATCCCTCTTCTGGCTGATACCGGCCGCATCGCTGCTGGCATTGGCACTTGCCGGATATTTCTACCGGCAGATGAAACAGGAAAGCGAAGGCACTCCTGCCATGGCACGCATCGCCTCGTACGTGCGGCAAGGAGCCATGTCGTACCTGAAACAGCAATATAAAATTGTCACTATCGTGTTTATCGCCCTGGCGGTGCTGTTTGCCATCATGGCCTACGGGTTCAACCTGCAAAACCACTGGGTGCCTGTGGCCTTCCTGACGGGAGGATTCTTTTCCGGCCTTTCGGGCTATCTGGGCATGAAAACGGCTACCTACGCTTCAGCACGCACAGCGAATGCAGCCCGGAACTCTTTGAACAAAGG
The DNA here is from genome assembly GCF_016900355.1 of Bacteroides mediterraneensis. GTDB lineage: Bacteria > Bacteroidota > Bacteroidia > Bacteroidales > Bacteroidaceae > Phocaeicola. The sequence continues at coordinate 117,737 of NZ_JACJKA010000001.1, forward strand.
CCTGAAAGTGGCCTTCCGCAGCGGAGCCGTCATGGGACTGGTAGTGGTCGGACTGGGATTATTTGATATTTCTTTCTGGTATCTGTTGCTGGAACAATGTATCCCGGAAGATGCCCTGAATCCGACAGCCAAACTATGCATCATTACCACCACCATGCTGACCTTTGGTATGGGAGCCTCCACACAGGCCCTCTTTGCCCGTGTAGGGGGAGGAATCTACACCAAGGCAGCCGATGTGGGAGCCGACTTGGTAGGGAAAGTGGAAGCGGGTATCCCGGAAGATGACCCGCGCAACCCGGCGACCATTGCCGACAACGTGGGCGACAATGTGGGCGATGTAGCGGGAATGGGAGCCGACCTTTATGAATCTTACTGCGGCTCCATTCTGGCCACAGCAGCCTTGGGAGCGGCGGCCTACATCGGGACCGGCGATACGGTCATGCAGTTCAAGGCAGTCATTGCCCCGATGCTGATTGCGGCAGTTGGTATCCTCTTGTCCATCATCGGTATTTTTGCCGTACGCACCAAAGAGGACGCGGGCATGAGAGAACTGCTCCGGGCCTTGTCAACGGGCACCAACCTCAGCGCGGGACTGATTGTTATCGCTACTTTTGTGATTCTTTGGCTGTTGCAACTGGAGAACTGGCTCTACATCTCCTGCGCCGTTGTTATCGGGCTGGTGGTCGGAGTCATCATCGGACAATCGACGGAATTCTATACCTCTCAATCCTACAAACCGACCCGGAAACTGGCGGAAAGCGGAAAGACCGGACCGGCCACGGTCATCATCTCGGGCATCGGACTGGGCATGGTATCTACCACGATTCCGGTCATTGCCGTCGTGGCCGGTATCATCCTGTCCTACTGGCTGGCCTCGGGATTTGACTTCACAAACATCAGTATGGGACTCTACGGCATCGGCATTGCAGCGGTGGGCATGTTGTCTACTTTAGGTATTACGTTAGCTACGGATGCGTATGGCCCGATAGCCGACAACGCCGGAGGCAATGCCGAGATGAGCGGACTGGGAGAAGAAGTACGCAAACGCACCGATGCGCTGGATTCCTTGGGAAACACCACGGCAGCCACCGGAAAAGGATTTGCCATCGGCTCTGCTGCCCTGACCGGACTGGCCCTGTTAGCTTCTTACATCGAAGAAATCCGTATCGGACTGGAACGCATCGGTACGACCATACTGGAACTGCCCAACGGACTGGAAGTAGTCATTCACGAAGCCGGATTCACGGATTTCATGATGTACTACGACGTCACACTGATGAATCCGAAAGTGCTGTCTGGAATGTTCATCGGCAGCATGATGGCCTTCCTGTTCTGCGGACTGACCATGAATGCGGTGGGCAGAGCAGCGGCCCACATGGTAGAAGAAGTGCGCCGGCAGTTCCGCGAAATCAAAGGGATTCTGGAAGGCAAGGCGGAACCGGATTATGCCCGCTGCGTACAAATCTCCACATTAGGTGCCCAAAAAGAAATGGTATTCCCTTCCCTACTGGCCATCATCGCCCCCATTGTGACAGGACTGCTGTTCGGGGTACCGGGCGTCATCGGACTGCTGATAGGGGGATTGTCATCGGGCTTTATCCTGGCCATCTTCATGGCTAACTCCGGCGGTGCATGGGACAATGCGAAGAAATATGTGGAAGAAGGCAACTTTGGCGGGAAAGGCAGCGAAGTACACCGAGCCACCGTGGTAGGTGATACGGTAGGCGACCCGTTCAAGGATACTTCCGGCCCGAGCCTGAACATCCTCATCAAACTGATGAGCATGGTGGCCATCGTCATGGCCGGACTGACCGTCTCTTGGAGCTTGTTCTAAGCAGACTCTCCAGTAGCAATTATAGAAATGTAACCTCCATTAGAAGATTAGAAACTGAATAATAACCACACAAAAAATCTCCTGCTCAGCCTCAGTTCATTCGAACTTTCCGACTGAAAGCAGGAGATTTTTACTTTAGTCTTTCTTTACAGACTGTCTCTTTTTCCTAAAGTTCGTCTTTTCCCAACACACGGCAATGATGCGCTTCGAGCACTTTCAAACAATGCTCCATGTCATTGGGTTTGATGACCACATGGGCCTGGTCGGCCTGGGCAAACGCATACATGTATTCAATGAAAATCTGCTCTTCAGCCAGATACTCCAACACCACCGCCAGCGAACCGGGTACATTGTCACACGACAGACAGACCACATCGGTCGACATCACGGCAAAATCTTTGGCTCGGAGCACCTCGACTGCCTTCTCCACATCGGAAACAATCAAGCGTAAAATGCCAAAATCGGTAGTCTCGGCCATACTGAAGGCATGCATATTGATGCCGTTTGCTCCCAACGCATGCACCACGTCATTGATTCTTCCGGTCTTATTTTCCAGAAAAACGGATAATTGTTTGATTATCATAGATTCATTTCTTTAGTTACACCAATACTCGGTTATCAATCACACGTTTGGACTTTCCCTGGCTACGGGCTATGCTGTTCGGTTCCACCAGTTTGACTTCCGCACTGATAGAGAGCACACTCTTCAAGCGGTCGGAAAGGGTCTTCTTCAGCTTCAGCATGGAACCAATGTCGTCACTGAAGAAATCGCGACGGACTTCTACCTGCACTTCCAACGTATCGAGGTTGTTCTTGCGGTCGACCACCAGCAGATACTGCGGTTCAAATTCCTTCATGCCCAAAATCACACTTTCCACCTGTGACGGGAAGACATTGATACCCCGGATAATCAGCATATCGTCGCTTCGACCCATAATCGGCGTCATACGCACGCTGGTACGTCCGCAAGGACACGGGTCAGCAATCAGAGAAGTCAGGTCTTTGGTACGGTAGCGGAGCAGCGGCATGCCCTCCTTGGTCAATGTGGTAAACACCAGCTCTCCCTGCGTGCCATACGGCAGGTTCTGACACGTCACAGGGTCGATGATTTCCGGATAGAAATGGTCTTCATTGATATGGGAACCATACTGTTCCTGACATTCGTAAGACACGCCCGGCCCCATAATCTCGCTCAACCCATAAATGTTGTAGCCCTTCAGGCCCAAACGGCTCTGGATTTCCTGACGCATGTGTTCCGTCCAAGGTTCCGCCCCGAAAGCACCGATACGCAATCCCAGTTCTTCCTTGCGGATGCCCATCCGTTCCACCACTTCTGCCAGATACAAAGCATACGAAGGCGTACAGGCAATGCCCGTGATATGCAAATCCCGAATCAGGCGTACATGTTTTTCCGTATTTCCCGTAGAAGCCGGAATCACAGTTGCTCCTAAATTCTCTACACCATAGTGTGCTCCCAGTCCGCCGGTAAACAGACCATATCCGTAACTCACGGAAAACGTATCGTCACGAGTTACTCCGTATGCCGAAAGACAACGCGACATCACCTCCGACCAGATCGATAAATCACGGCGGGTATATCCCACGATGGTCGGGTTGCCGGTCGTTCCGGAAGAAGCATGCACACGCACCACTTCCGAAAGAGGAGCCGCCATCAGCCCATACGGATAATTGTCCCGCAAATCCTGTTTGGTGGTAAAAGGCAGTTTTGTGATGTCCTCAATTTCCCGGATGTCATCGGGAGTGAGATCCATCTCCTGCATCTTGTGCCGATAAAAAGGCACATTATGGTACACATACTGCACCAGTTTGCACAAACGTTTCCCCTGCAGCTCACGCATCTGCTCACGCGGCATACATTCTTTGTTCGGATTCCAAATCATAGTGTGTTTTTCTTTATTTCAGTAATAGTTTGGTTATTTTCCCGACACAGGATGGTCTTCCTGAAAAGCCTTCATCCGTTCTTCCAGCACCGGATAGAGTTCCTCCCGCATCCGGGAAGTACAGGCTCTCACACCTTGCTGTTCACTGCCCGTCGTCGACAGGGAAATACTGCTCACCCCGTACATCATCAGTTCACGGAGCAACTCACCGCCCGTCAGTCCGGGATAGCCCAAGGTAAAGAAAAAGCCATCGCCCACCTGCTGGGTGACATCCTTATCGTATACTACCGAAAAACCATAACGGGTGAAAATCTGTTTCATCCGATGCGCACGTCGTTCATACTCACGGACGTCTTCCACAAAATTGATTTCGCCCGTAACGGACTTTTCCAGCATTTCTGCCATGGCATACTGAGTGGTGGCTGTACATCCGGAAGTAATCATATACAAGATGGAAGCGATAAAGGTAGGACCGAACACACCTGAATCCTCATAACGGGAGGCCAAAGCCGGATACTGCGTATCGAACAGCTTATCGGACACACAAGCCAAGGCAATGCGCTGCCCGGCATAACTGAAAATTTTGGAGGCAGACAGCATGAGAATGTAATTATCGGTATAACGGGCTACCGTAGGCACAAAAGGAGGCTGATAAGGACGGCCGAACGCATGGCGGAAGTCCATACAGAAATATGCCTGATCTTCCATGACCACCGCATCATACTGCGTAGCCAGTTCCCCGATGATTTTCAGTTCACTTTCTTCCAGACAAATCCAAGCTGGATTGTTGGGATTGGAATAGACAATGGACGCAATATCTCCTTTGGAAAGGAAACTTTCCAGTTTGGCACGCAACGGTTCTCCCCGGAAATCATGGATATCGAACGACTCCCACGCAATGCCTAAAATGCGCAGCTGGGATTTCTGTATCGGGAAACCCGGGTCGATGAACAGTACCTTGTTTTTCCCGGGAATCCGCTGGGTACAGGCGATAAAGGCACCAAAAGACCCCGCTACCGACCCCGTAGTGGGTACACACGCCCGAGGAGAAATATCAATATTGATGAATGCCTTGACAAAGCGGGAGGCAGCCTGTTTCAATTCTGCCACACCGGCAGCAGCCGGATACTGGGAACCAACTCCTCTGTCCAGTGCTTTCTTCTCCGCTTCAATACCTATCCTGTTCGCGGGAAGACCGGGAGATCCCTGATCCATCCGGATAAATGGAATACCCGTAAGTTCTTCCAAGCGGGAAGCCACCAGCAACACATCGCCGATGGTCGCATTGGCTAAATCGGCCACTTTCATCTCCTTGGCCACAGAATTGACCAGTTCTTCACTAAACACGCAACTCATAAGCCCTTAGAATTTCAATTGTTTCACATATTCATGACCGATATCAAAGGCCTTGTAGTTCATTTGGACCACCTCTTCGCCTTTCGAAGCAAAGATACGCCCTACACTTTCCCGCAACACGTCCGCATTCAGGATTTTCAAGAAAGGTGCAGCCGCGCCCAACAAAATGACATTGGCCGATTTAGGCATGTGATTCTCCTTCGCCAAATTCTCTACATCCAGCACCACCACATGCGGCTGCGCATGGAGTTCCACTTTCAGTTTTTCGTCTTCCGGATAATTGGGAATGTTCTTAAACGGAGTGGCCGAAGTGATGATCCACCCGTCTTTCGACAGATACGGAAGATAACGTAACGCCTCCATCGGCTCCAATGAAATAATCATGTCTGCCATCCCCAACGGTATCAAATCGGACGCAATCGGCGCCTCTGACAAACGCAAATTCGACTGCACATCGCCCCCTCGCTGACTCATTCCATGTACTTCGGCCTGTTTCAGGTTCAACCCTAAATGCAGGGCCGCCTCACCAATAATCGTGGCAATAGACAGAATTCCCTGTCCGCCCACTCCAGAAAGTATGATATCTGTTTTCATTGTTTCTTTGCTTTTTGCTGTTTCAGTTTCCGGTTCAACGTCTGCATACATTCCCTGCGCGGAATAATGACAGACACTCCCTTGTATTCTATCTCTTCCCGAATGACCCGGGTGATTTCTTCCATGTTCTTGGGAAGCGGTACCACTACCCGGACATGCTCCGGCTCCACACCCAGTCCTAAACAAATGGCTTCAAATTTGTTGGTACCGGCCGAATCCTGTCCCCCGGTCATGGCTGTGGTCAGGTTGTCGGAAATAACGACCGTGATGTTCGAACGGTCGTTCACCGCATCCAGCAGCCCCGTCATTCCGGAATGGGTGAAAGTGGAATCCCCTATCACGGCAATGGAAGGAAACAGTCCTGCATCAGCCGCTCCTTTGGCCATGGTAATGGAAGCACCCATATCCACACAACTACTCAAGATACGATAAGGAGGAAGTGCCCCCAATGTATAGCAACCGATATCTCCGAAAATCTTTGCATCCGGATATTCTGCAGCCACCTTATTCAAGGCATCATATACATCACGGTGTCCACATCCTTTACACAAGGCTGGCGGACGAGGAACTACTTGCTGGGCAGCCGCATAGACCTGTCCACTCGGCAAACCCAGGGCCTGACGGACATTATCGGGTGTCAGTTCTCCAGTGCGGGGTAACTCACCGCTTAAACGGCCTTTCACTACATATTTAGAAGGAAGGATACCTTTCAGCTGTTCTTCCACAAAAGGCTGTCCGTCTTCTACCACTAAAATCTCCTTGCAAGAGTCTGCCAGACGAGTCAATGCTTCTACCGGTAAAGGGTATTGCGAAATCTTCAGTATGGGATAAGGACATCCCTCCGGATAATTTTCCATCACGTAGTTGTAACCGATGCCACAAGCCACAATCCCTTTCTCAGCCATCCCTTCCTGCATACTCAACTGATTATAGCCAGAATGCTCAGATTCAGCCTCCAGTTTCTGCTGGTTTTCGATAACTTCGATATAACGGCGACGGGCATTTCCCGGCAACAACACCCAGTCGGCAGGTACCGACTGACGTCCCGTACAAGTGACTTCTTTCCCGGATGCAACGACTTCCACTGCCGCGCGGGAATGGGCCATACGGGTAGTAATACGCATCAATACCGGAGTGCGCAACTGCTCTGAAAGGTCGTATGCATACGCCATCATATCATAGGCTTCCTGCTGGGAGGAAGGTTCCAATATCGGAATTAAAGCAAACTTACCATAAAAGCGAGAATCCTGCTCGTTTTGGGAAGAGTGCATAGTAGGGTCATCAGCAGCCAAAACCACCACACCTCCATTGACACCCGTAATGGCCGAATTGACAAAGGCATCGGCACATACATTCATTCCCACGTGTTTCATGCAGACCAATGCCCGCTTGCCCACATACGATACTCCTAAAGCGGCTTCCATAGCCGTTTTCTCGTTAGTGCACCAACTGCTGTGCAAGCCGCGTGCCTTCGCTATCGGAGATTCCTGTATATATTCGGTAATTTCAGTCGAAGGAGTACCCGGGTAAGCATAGACTCCCGAGATTCCCGCATGAAGGGCGCCCAGTGCTATCGCCTGATCACCCAACAACAAAAGTTTATGATTGTCTTTCATAAATATTAAGAAGTTAATTCAATGTAAAAGAATCTGCATCATTCAGTACGGGGAACTTTTTCCGGAAAGCTTCCAGCTCTTCCATGTCAATGGAGACCTCAATCTGTCCCTGTTCTCCGTCGGCACACGCCGCAAGGGTCCGTCCATACGGGTCGATGGCTGCCGTACCGCCACAATAGTCACAATACGGATCCTTTCCCACCCGGTTCACACCCAATACATAGCATTGGTTTTCAATGGCTCGTGCCCGCAACAAAGCCTTCCAAGCTTCCACTCGTGAAGACGGCCAACTGGCTACATACAATGCCACATCGTAATCACCCCGATTCCGGGACCATACGGGGAACCGTAGGTCATAGCACACCTCCAGCAGGAAACGTACCCCGCGGAAATCCACCACAACACGCTCCGTACCGGCCGTATAATGCTTGTCTTCTCCACCATACGTAAACAGATGCTTTTTGTCATACCATTGTACTTTTCCATCGGGATGCACAAAGAAGAAACGGTTATAGAATTTTCCATTTTCCTCAATAGAGATACTGCCAGCAAGGGCACAATCATGCGTGCACGCCGTCTGCTTCATCCATTGTAAGGTAGGACTTTCTACAGGCTCCGCAATACCTTCCGGTAACGTACAAAAACCCGTGGAAAACATTTCCGGAAGCACAAACAAATCGACTTTATCGTAACGATCAATGACCTTTCCCATGTGAGCCACATTGGCTTCAGGGTCAGCCCAGCAAATATCTGTCTGCAATAAGATTATTTTCATGCTTTTCATTCATTAGAAACGCCCAAAGGTAACGATTTAATTACAGAAAGCAAATTTTAGCTTCAAAATACTTCTATATAAAAACAAAATGTACGTTTTTGAAATTTCTCATTCATATCCCTGTTTTTTCACCGATTTCTTAATAACTTGGCTATTCTCAGGCTTTTTATTCTAAAAGAACCTTATATATAGAGGTAGTTTGCAAAATGTTTTTTATTTTTGTAGCCAAAATGAGTTAATATACTAACAAATGAACGTATTAGAATTAAGCGAACAGGAAATTATCAGACGTAACAGTCTGAATGAGTTAAGAGCAATGGGGATTGACCCATACCCTGCTGCCGAGTATGTAACCAACGCTTTTTCGACTGACATTAAAGCCGAATTTAAAGACGATGCGGAACCCCGCAAAGTGTCTGTAGCCGGTCGTATCATGTCTCGCCGCGTCATGGGTAAGGCATCCTTCATTGAATTGCAAGACTCTAAAGGTCGTATTCAAGTATATATAACCCGTGACGACATCTGTCCGGGGGAAAACAAAGATTTATACAATGTTGTTTTCAAACGTTTGCTGGACTTGGGTGATTTCATCGGAATTGAAGGCTTTGTATTCCGCACACAGACAGGAGAAGTTTCCATCCATGCACAGAGACTGACAGTGTTGTCCAAATCCATCCGTCCGCTTCCGATTGTAAAATACAAAGACGGAGTGGCATACGACAAATTCGAAGACCCGGAACTCCGCTACCGCCAGCGCTATGTAGACTTGGTAGTCAACGACGGAGTCAAAGATATTTTCCTGAAACGGAGCAAAATCTACAATTCCATGAGAGAATATTTCAATTCCAAAGGCTATGTGGAAGTAGAAACTCCGATTCTTCAGTCTATCCCGGGAGGTGCTACGGCACGCCCGTTCATCACTCACCACAACGCACTCGACATTCCTTTGTACATGCGTATTGCCAGTGAGCTGTACCTGAAACGACTGATTGTAGGTGGTTTTGAAGGAGTGTACGAAATTGGCAAGAACTTCCGTAACGAAGGTATGGACCGTACACACAACCCGGAATTCACTTGTATGGAAATTTATGTAGCCTACAAGGATTACAACTGGATGATGAAGTTTACGGAAAACATGCTCGAGAAAATCTGCATGGACGTAAATGGTACTACAGAAGTGAAGATTGGTGACAATGTCATCAGCTTCAAGGCTCCGTTCAAGCGCGTCACCATGCTGGATTCTATCAAGGAATTTACGGGATACGACCTGACCGGCATGAACGAAGACCAGATTCGGGAAGTGTGTCAGAAGCTGAACATGGAAATCGACGATACAATGGGTAAGGGTAAGCTGATTGACGAAATCTTCGGCGAATTCTGCGAAGGCAACTACATCCAGCCGACCTTTATCACCGACTATCCGATTGAAATGTCTCCGCTGACAAAGAAGCACCGCAACAATCCGGACCTGACCGAACGCTTCGAACTGATGGTGAACGGAAAGGAACTTTGCAATGCTTATTCAGAGCTGAACGACCCGATTGACCAGCTGGAACGTTTTGAAGAGCAGATGCGCCTGAACGAAAAGGGAGACGACGAAGCTATGATTATTGATAAAGACTTCGTACGTGCCTTGGAATACGGTATGCCTCCTACTTCAGGTTTGGGTATCGGTATGGACCGCTTGGTCATGCTGATGACAGGTCAGAACACCATTCAGGAAGTGTTGTTCTTCCCGCAAATGCGTCCGGAAAAAGTCATTCCGAAAGATGCACCGGCCAAATTCATGGAATTGGGCGTGGCAGAAGAATGGGTACCGGTTCTCCAAAAAGCCGGATATAACCTGATAAGCGACATGAAAGATGTCAATCCACAGAAGCTCCATCAGGATATCTGCGGTATTAATAAAAAATACAAACTGGAATTGAAGAACCCGACAGTCGACGAAGTTGCAGGCTGGATAGAAAAAATTAAGTAACAGACAGAATGAAGGGATGTATGAAGAGTGAAGAATGAGCTTCACTCTTCATATCTGTTTCATTAAGAAAATAAAGTATGAAATTACCCGGAAAAATAGCAATCATGGGGGGAGGAAGCTGGGCCACAGCTATTGCCAAAATCATATTGACCCAGGCAGAATCCATAAACTGGTATATGCGCCGTGACGACCGGATTGAAGAATTCAAACGTCTGGGACATAATCCAGCTTATTTGACGAGTGTACGTTTCGACATGAAATGCATCAATTTTTCATCAGACATTAATAAGGTAGTCAAGGAATCGGATACCCTGATTTTCGTGACCCCTTCACCGTATCTGAAAAGTCACCTCAAAAAGCTAAAAGTCAAACTGAAGGATAAATTCATCGTTACCGCCATCAAAGGTATTGTACCGGACGAGAATCTGATTGTATCCGACTACTTCCACAAGATGTACGACGTGCCTGAAAACAACATTGCCGTTTTGGCAGGCCCTTGTCACGCAGAAGAAGTAGCCTTGGAACGACTTTCTTACCTCACCGTAGGATGTAAAGACATCGAAAAAGCCAAGATGTTCGCCAAGCAACTGGCTGGACACTATATCAAAACGTCTGTCAACACCGACGTAGCCGGCATTGAATATGCTTCTGTACTGAAGAACGTATATGCCATCGCAGCTGGTATTTGCAGCGGACTGAAATACGGCGACAATTTCCAAGCTGTATTGGTTTCAAATGCCTTACAGGAAATGAACCGATTCCTGGACACCGTTCATCCGGTCAATCGCTGCACCAACGACTCAGCCTATCTGGGCGACCTTCTCGTAACTTCCTATTCCAATTTCAGCCGTAACCGGGTATTCGGAACCATGATCGGTAAAGGATATTCCGTGAAAAGCGCACAGATTGAGATGGAAATGATTGCCGAAGGATACTACGGCACCAAATGCATCAAGGAACTGAACAAGCATCTGCACGTGAATATGCCGATTGTAGATGCGGTGTACAACATCCTTTATGAGCGGATATCTCCAATGATAGAAATCAAATTATTAACTGACTCATTTAGATAAAAATCAGAAACAGTTATGGAAAATATTCAACTAAATGTGGAAAAAACTTTGGATTTTATCTCCAAAGAAAAATTGGCTTCTTATGAACCCAAAGTAAAAGCTTGTATGGAAACGCTGGAAAAAGGCACTGGTCTGGGAAATGATTTCTTAGGTTGGTTGCATTTACCTTCTTCCATCACCACAGAACACCTGAACGACCTGAAAGCTACTGCACAGATCCTTCGTGAAAATTGTGAAGTAGTGGTTGTTGCCGGTATTGGAGGTAGCTACTTAGGCGCACGTGCTGTCATCGAAGCCATGTCAAACAGCTTTGCTTGGTTAGAGGAAAAGAAAGCTGGAAACCCGACGATTATTTTTGCCGGACACAATATCAGCGAAGACTATCTGTTCGAACTGACAGAGTTCCTGAAAGACAAAAAGTTCGGTGTCATCAACATATCTAAATCAGGAACTACTACCGAAACAGCTTTGGCATTCCGCCTGCTGAAGAAACAGTGCGAAGACCAGAGAGGCAAGGAAATGGCCCGCAAAGTGATCGTAGCCGTAACCGATGCAAAGAAAGGTGCTGCCCGCGTTACAGCCGACAAGGAAGGATACAAATCATTCATCATTCCTGACAACGTAGGCGGACGTTTCTCTGTACTGACTCCGGTAGGTTTACTCCCTATTGCAGTGGCTGGTATCAACATTGACCAATTGGTAGCCGGTGCCTGCGAAATGGAAAAAGTATGTGCCAACGAAAACATGTACGAAAACCCGGCAGCCCTGTATGCAGCTACTCGCAACGAACTGTACCAGAATGGCAAGAAAATTGAAATTTTGGTCAACTTCCAGCCGAAACTGCACTACTTCATGGAATGGTGGAAACAGTTGTACGGTGAATCAGAAGGAAAAGACCACAAAGGTATCTATCCGAGCTCTGTAGATTTCTCTACCGACCTGCACTCTATGGGACAGTGGATTCAGCAGGGTGAACGCACCATCTTCGAAACAGTAGTTTCCATTGCTACCCCCAACCACGAGCTTCACTTCCCAAGTGATGAAGAAAACTTGGATGGTTTGAACTTCCTGGCTGGAAAACGTATCGATGAAGTCAACAAGATGGCTGAACTGGGTACACAGCTTGCTCACGTAGACGGTGGTGTTCCTAACTTGCACGTCAGTGTTCCTTCACTGAACGAATACTATCTGGGACAGCTGATTTACTTCTTTGAAAAAGCCTGCGGAATCAGCGGATACCTTTTGGGTGTAAATCCGTTCAACCAGCCGGGTGTAGAAGCCTACAAGAAGAATATGTTTGCCCTCTTGAACAAGCCGGGATACGAAAAAGAATCTGAAGCAATCCAGGCTCGTCTGAAGAAATAAAACGAGACGTCATTTCGTTTTACATTTACAGGCACGAATTACATGAGAAGCACCTCTCTGCAGAAAGAGAAGGAAATATTCTTCATGTAATGCGTGCCTGATTATTATAAAAAGGATTATCATGTTCCAACAAGAAATCAATCAATATCTCCACACACATCATTATACGCACATTGATTTAAAAGCCGTATTGTTCGACATGGACGGAGTGCTGTTCGATTCCATGAAGAACCATGCCCGTGCCTGGCACGAGGCCATGAAACAGTATGGCATGAGCCTAAGCCCGGAAGAAGCCTATCTACACGAAGGCCGTACAGGGGCTTCTACCATCAACATCGTCAGCCAACGGGAAAGAGGCTACGAAGCTTCTGAGGAAGAAATCAAACAAATTTACCAAACTAAAAGTGACTTGTTCAACAGTCTGCCCAAGGCAGATCCCATGCCCGGGGCTCTTGAGGTACTGAATAAGATTAAGACTGCCGGACTCATCCCTATGGTAGTCACAGGCTCCGGACAGCATTCTTTGCTGGACAAACTGAACCATTACTTTCCAGACATTTTTCACCGCGAACTGATGGTTACCGCTTTCGACGTGAAATACGGAAAGCCTAATCCCGAGCCCTACCTAATGGCCCTGCAAAAGGCAGGAATCCAAGCCAATGAGGCGATTGTTGTAGAAAACGCTCCTCTGGGCGTACGCGCCGGAGTGGCCGCCGGAATCTTTACGGTAGCTCTGAATACCGGCCCTCTTCCCGATGAAGTCCTCTTGAAAGAAGGAGCCAACCTGCTCTTTCCTTCCATGTCGGCATTTGACGAAAACTGGGAAACAGTTTATCAGAGTCTGCAAACCACTTCACTATAAACAGAAAATCCACAGAAAAGGTACATCACTATACTCTTTCTGTGGATTTTTTGTATTCCTAAGAAGGCTTCATTATTCCAAAGCAAACAATTTGCTTCGCGACAACAGAGAAGAACCTATCACATTGGCTTTCTCCTTCAATTCAGACAACACGATGTCTGAATCCTTATACATCAGGTTCAACGTGTACTTCCGGACCGCAGAAATTACCGGAGGAAGCAAATATTCTCCTACTTTCGCAAACTCACCTCCAATAATCACCTGTTCAGGATTGAATATATTAATCAAGTCCCCAATGTGACGTCCTAATTTTGTACCAATTTCTTCCACCAGTTCAATAGCCAGCACATCTTCCCGTCGTACTGCTGAGATAATATCGGCCAACGTGATGTCATCGATGGCTTTTTCTTTCAGCAAAACAGAGTTCTCTCCCTGACGAAGACGGGCAATGAATTTACGGTACAATGCCGAACAGGAAACTTCCGTCTCAATACACCCTTTCTTTCCGCAATAACAGATTTGCTGATTATCGTATCCATAGTTGTGTCCGAATTCCCCGGCAAAACCAGACATACCGGAATACAATTTGCCATCAATAATAATAGCCATCCCCAGTCCCCAGTTCACATTGATGAATATCAGATTCTTCGGACATTTCTCTGGACGCATGATATATTCACCGTATGCCATGGCCCGGCTGTCATTGTCAATGCATACATTGATACCCAGTCTGTCGGTAAACATCTCAGCCAACGGTTTCTCTCCAAATGTCAAGTGTGTATAACTGCATCCGGTTTCCGGATTGACGCGGCCTGTCATACCGATGCAAATGTTCAAGATTTTCGACTTGTCACACGGAAGCTCATCAATAAAGATTTCGATTTCCCGGCAAATACGTTCCAGACATTCCGGCGTATTTTCCAATTTAAAAGGAATCTCCATCTTGGTCTGCAAGACATCTCCCTTAAAATTAATAGCACCCAAACTTAAAGACTGCACCGCCAATGCCACTCCTATAAAATAGGCCGAATCTGCATTCAAGCCATATAGACTGGGATGACGTCCTCCGCTGGTCTCCAGTTTTCCACAATCGTTCACATATCCCTCTTTACACATCTCATCCACAAATTTTGTCACCGTAGGAACACTTAAGCCCATTGATTTAGACAAATCTGTAATCGTAGTGCTACCCGCATAAATCAAATGCGTAATGATACGCTGCTTTACTAACGCACTCTTAACCCCTTTCTGTATGTTCGTCAATAGAGTCTGACCCATATTCGTTATTTTTTATAGAAACATTTACAAATGTAGAATTTTTCTTTAAAAAGTCAAGCATAAAAAATCTATTTTTTTATTTGACTTTCTGAATAAGCTTTGATATATTTGCAGAAACAAGATAAATCTTATCGTAGATCAGATTACAATTAAAATTAATTTCAATATTCAAAATTCTAACCACCATGAGACTAATCATTGAACCTGATTACAATGCGCTGTCAAATTGGGCAGCAAACTATGTCGCAAAAAAAATTAACGCAGCCAATCCGACCAAAGAAAAACCGTTTGTATTGGGACTTCCTACCGGTTCTTCTCCACTGGGTATGTACAAAGCCTTGATTGAACTGAATAAAAAAGGAGTGGTTTCCTTCAAGAACGTAGTAACTTTCAATATGGATGAATATGTAGGCTTACCTGAATCACATCCGGAAAGTTATCATTCTTTCATGTTCAACAATTTCTTCAACCACATCGACATCTGCAAGGAAAACATCCATATCCTGAACGGTAATGCAGCCGATTTGGAAGCAGAATGTGCGCACTATGAGAAGGAAATTGAAAAATTCGGTGGTATCGACCTGTTCTTGGGAGGTATCGGTCCTGATGGTCACATCGCATTCAACGAACCGGGCTCTTCATTGAGTTCACGCACCCGTGTGAAAACACTGACTACCGATACCATCATTGCCAACTCTCGTTTCTTTGAAAACGACGTCAACAAAGTGCCCAAAACAGCTCTGACCGTAGGAGTAGGCACAGTGCTTTCTGCCAAGGAAGTGTTGATTATCTGCAACGGACACAACAAGGCTCGCGCTTTGCAGCATGCTGTTGAAGGAGGTATTACACAGATGTGGACCATCAGCGCACTCCAGATGCACCAGCATGGCATCATCGTATGCGATGAAGCTGCAACGGACGAACTGAAGGTCGGCACTTACAAGTACTTCAAAGACATCGAAAAGAACAATCTTTAATTTGCTAATTTATGAGAACAAACCTAAGCTCTCAAATCTCACTGAACCGTGTATCCCCCAGATATTACCGACCGGAAAATGCGGTGGAACGTTCTGTACTGACACGACTCGAAAAAATACCCACCAACATCTTTGAGACCATTGATGAAGGAGTGGTACAGATTGCCAATGAAATCGTAGCCAAAATACAGGACAGACAACGCGAAGGAAAGTTCTGCACCATTGCAGTAGGTACAGGTGCTTCCCTGCGTCCGCTCTTTGCCGAACTGATTCGGAAACACAAAGATGAAGGTGTCAGCTTCCGTAACGTGGTATTCTTCAACTTGTATGAATATTATCCGTTGACAGACGAGGCCGGAAGCAGTTTCAACCACTTGAACAAACTTTTCCTTTCTCAGATTGACATCGACCGCCAGAATATCTTTACCATGGATGGAACGATTCCGCAGGAAGCCATTACGGAACACTGCCGTTTATACGAACAGCGTATCCAAACCTTCGGTGGCATCGACATCGTCATCATGGGAGTAGGCCGGGAAGGAAACATCGGTATGAACGAACCGGGCTCACACGCCAGTTCCACCACCCGACTGATTCTGATTGACGCGACCTCCCGTTCGGAAGCCGCACACAATATCGGAGTAGACAACCTGCCTCCTTGCTCCATTACCATGGGTATCAGTACCATTTTAGGAGCACGGAAAGTATATCTGCTGGCATGGGGAGAAGACAAAGCCGACATTATCCGAAGTGCAGTGGAAGACAAGGTGAGTGACACTTTACCGGCTTCCTACCTGCAACTCCATTCCAACACTTCAGTTTGCATCGACCTGGCAGCGGCTGCCCACCTGACCCGTATCCAGCGTCCGTGGCTGGTTACCAGCTGCGAATGGAACGACAAGCTGGTGAGAAGCGCTATTGTATGGTTGTGCACCACCCTTAATAAGCCAATTCTGAAACTGACGAACAAGGATTATAACGAAAATGGCTTGAGCGAACTGCTGGCTCTTTACGGCTCTGCCTACAATGCCAACATCAAAGTGTTCAACGACCTGCAGCATACCATCACCGGATGGCCGGGTGGAAAACCGAATGCCGACGATACGTATCGTCCGGAACGCGCCAAACCGTTCCCGAAACGCGTAGTGGTGTTCTCTCCGCATCCGGACGACGATGTCATCTCCATGGGAGGTACCTTGCGCCGTTTGGTACAGCAGGGACACGATGTACACGTGGCTTATGAAACTTCTGGAAACATTGCCGTAGGCGACGAAGAAGTAGTTCGTTTCATGCACTTCATCAACGGCTTCAACCAGCTGTTCGAAAACAGCGAAGACAAGGTAATCAGCGAGAAATATGCGGAAATCAAGAAATTCTTCTCTACCAAGAAGGAAGGACAGATGGATACCCGCGACATTCTGACCATCAAGGGACTGATTCGCCGTGGAGAAGCCCGTACAGCTTGTACATTCAACCATATACCATTGGATCACTGCCACTTCCTGGATCTTCCGTTCTATGAAACCGGAAAAATTGAGAAGAATCCGATCAGCGAGGCCGATGTGGAAATCGTACTGAATCTGCTGCGTGAAGTGAAACCACATCAGATTTATGTAGCCGGCGACTTGGCCGACCCGCACGGTACGCACCGTGTATGTACGGATGCCGTATTCGCTGCCATCGACGAAGAAAAGAATGCTGGCGCTGAATGGCTGAAAGACTGCCGTATTTGGATGTACCGTGGCGCATGGGCTGAATGGGAAATCGAGAACATCGAAATGGCCGTACCGTTGAGTCCGGAAGAACTTCGTGCAAAACGCAACTCCATCCTGAAACACCAGTCGCAGATGGAAAGCGCCCCGTTCCTGGGCAACGACGAACGTTTGTTCTGGCAGAGAAGTGAAGACCGCAACCGCGGAACCGCTTCGCTTTATGACCACTTAGGACTGGCTTGCTATGAAGCCATGGAAGCTTTTGTAGAATATAAACCTATCTAAAAAGCATTCATATCATCCCTATAAAAGACACAGAAACGAAGGATTTCTTCCCGAGGAAGAAAGACCCGTTTCCGTGTCTTTTCTTTTTTACTTGTCACTCATATTTTTTATCTACATGAAAAAATTAGTTATCCCTATTTTAGGTTTCTGGCTCAGCTGCCTCTTACCGGCCTGTACCTCTTCCGACCATTTTCTGAAAGAGACCGACTACCGTCAAAAGGTAGAAACTGACTTCAACCAGAAAAAAGAAGTTCTCAACCGGGGCAATCTCTTTGCGGTTTTCAATGAGGAAATGACGCAAGAAGAGCGGGAAGCCATGATGTTCCTGTATGCTTACATGACACCGGGCGACATTGCCGACTACTCCGGCGATTTCTACCTGAAAAATGTACGTCTGTCTTTGCAGGACCGCAAACAAACGTCCTGGGGCTCACAAATCCCGGACTTGATTTTCCGTCATTTTGTACTTCCCATACGGGTCAACAACGAAAACCTGGACAATGCGCGTGAAGTGTTCCGCAAGGAACTGATGCCTCGCGTAGAAAAACTGTCCATGTACGACGCGGTACTGGAAGTAAACCACTGGTGCCACGAGAAAGTAATCTATACCCCGACCGACAGCCGTACCAGCGCGCCGCTGGCTACCGTCAAGACCGCTTACGGACGTTGTGGAGAGGAATCGACCTTCCTGGTAGCCGCCTTGCGTGCCGTAGGCATTCCGGCCCGTCAGGTCTATACCCCACGCTGGGCACACACGGACGACAACCATGCCTGGGTAGAAGCCTGGGTAGATGGTAAATGGTACTTCCTGGGTGCCTGCGAACCGGAACCTGTGCTGAACTTAGGCTGGTTCAATGCCCCGGCCAGCCGAGGCATGCTGATGCACACCAAGGTATTCGGAGCCTACGATGGACCGGAAGACGTGATGAAAACCACTGCCAACTACACCGAAATCAACATTATCGACAATTACGCACAGAGTGCACCGGTCACCGTTACCGTGGTCGACTCCTTAGGTAAAGCGGTGGAAGGAGCTCATGTGGAGTTCAAGCTCTACAACTATGCAGAGTTCTATACCGTAGCCAACAAGACCACTGACGCCTCCGGTAAAGCTTCTCTTTCTGCCGGACTGGGCGACATGCTGGTCTATGCTTCTGCCAACCAGCGTTTCGGTCTGAAAAAGGTATCCTTCGGTAAAGACAAAGAAGTAACTCTTGCCCTCACCCATCGTCCGGGCGACGTGTTTACCGACACCCTGCACATCGTGCCGCCTGCCGAAAAGGCCAACTTACCAGAACTAACCGAAGCTCAGCGCAAGGAAAACACCCTTCGTATGGCAAAAGAAGACTCCATCCGCAATGCCTACGTAGCCACTTTCCCGACGGAAGAAAAAGCCAAAGCATTTGCTCAAGGACTGAAGCTGGATGAAACACGGGCCAGTGATTTTATCGTGAAATCCAGAGGTAATTATGCCGACATCATGCAATTCCTTTCACATGCCGCAGAAAAAGGACAGGGCACACGGGCACTGGAGTTGTTAGGAACTCTGGCCGAAAAAGACTTGCGCGACACCCCCTGCGCTATCTTGGAAGACCATCTCTATGCGACCGATGCCGCAGCCGATGTGAAGGAAGTACTGGCCCCGCGTATCGCCAGCGAAATGCTGACTCCTTACCGGAGCTACCTGCAGAAAGCCTTCCCAGCCGAACTGGCTGCCCAAATCAAGGCCGACCCTCAGGTGCTGGTAAAATGGTGTAAGGACAGCCTGCTTATCCGCAACGATTTGAGTACCTTGTTTACAACGACTTCTCCGGAAGGCGTATGGCGCAGCCGGGTAACCGACTCCCAGTCGAGAGACATTTTCTTTGTGGCCGCTGCCCGCAGTTTAGGCATCCCGGCCTGGAAAGACGAAGTGAACGGCAATATCTGCTACCGCCTCAACGGCAATCCGGTACTGGTGGACTTTGAGAAATCGGAAGGAGGCAATCTGTCGGAAGGTATACTGAAAGCGACTTACCAGCCGATTCCGCGACTGGATAACCCGAAATATTATACCCACTTCACCTTGTCGAAGTACGACAACGGCACTTTCCAACTGCAAAATCATCCGGAAAATGCCAGCTGGGTTTCTCTGCTGAAAAACGGAAGCCAGATGTCAACGGGTTATTACATGCTGGTAACCGGCAGCCGTATGGCCAACGGAAGTGTACTGAGCCAAGTTTCTTTCTTTACGGTAGAAGATGGAAAGACCACCGTTACTCCGCTCTGCATGCGAGACAATACAGAGGAAGTACGTGTCATCGGCAACTTCAATTCTGAAGCACTTTACACTCTCCCGGAAAATGGGGAACAAACATCCATCCTCAACACCACAGGACGTGGCTATTACATTGTAGGCGTATTGGGTGTAGGACAAGAGCCGACCAACCATGCCTTGAAAGACATTGAAATCAAGAAAGCGGAATTTGAGAAATGGGGACGCACTCTCGTGCTGCTCTTCACCGACGAAGCTGCCTACAAGCGGTTTGACCGCAAGGAATTCCCCAACCTGCCGTCGAACGTAGTATTCGGTATCGACAAGGACGGCAGCATCCTGAAGATGATTGCTGAAAACATGAAACTGGGCAGCAAACCCACCCTGCCGGTGATTATCTTAGGCGACACGTTCAACCGTGTAGTCTTCGAGTCACACGGATACACCATCGGCATGGGCGAGCAACTGCTCCATGTTATCCACGGACTGTAAGCGCCTCGATGGTGCGACGCACCTTTTCGGGAGTCGTGACCGGATGAGCATATTCATCCATATCCGTACCTCCCATCGACAAAGCCGGATTGCGAAGAAGCATCCGGCTTTCTTTTACTTCGCGCGCAGAGAAATGGAATTCACGGGCATCCGTCACCCGGGCCAGTTCGGCAATGTTGTGTTCATTCACCCCACATCCCGGCATGATGATGATACGGTCACCTGCCTGCTTCACCAGTTCTGCCAACAGGGGTGCTCCTTCCATGGCAGTAGGCATCTGACCGGAAGTCAGCACACGGTTCACTCCCATTTCAATCAGTTCCTCCAATGCTTTGTCCGGCGACTTCACATAATCAAAAGCCCGGTGAAAAGTGACCGAAAGTCCCTTCGCAGCCTCCATCAGACGCTGCATGGCCCGCTTGTCGAGTTCTCCTTCCGGCGTGAGGCACCCAAACACCACCCCATCGGCCCCAGCCTGACGAGCTGCACGGATGTCTTCTTCCATAATATCCAGTTCTGAAGAGGTATACAGAAAATCTCCTCCACGCGGACGGATAATGACATGCAGACGGATGTCAATCAATTTCCGAGCCACCTTAATCTCCCCGATAGACGGAGTGGTTCCTCCTTCCGGCATGCCGGCACACAATTCTACCCGATGAGCCCCTCCCTGCTGGGCTGCCACGCAACTCTCTGCGGAGTTCGCACAAATTTCAAACATGTAGTTTTTCATCTTTCAGTCAACTTTTAAGAGTGATTTTTTTCACCTTCCGTCCCCCCACTTTGCAACTGCCGGAAAACGCTTCGACGTTTCAATCCAAACGCCTAAGCGTTTTAACTGAAACGCAAGTGCGTTTTGTCTCAAACGCAAGGACGTTTTATGTGAAACGCAAGTGCGTTTGAACTTAAACACAAGTGCGTTTTCCAACCGTGGCATACACAGGTTCCGAAAGGGTCTGTACTTATAAACAAAAAAGCTTATTAAACCGTTCATTTTCAGTCTAATAAGCTACTATGTACGCCCGTGGGGAGTCGAACCCCAATCGAAGGAACCGGAATCCTTTATTCTATCCATTGAACTACGGGCGCAAATACCAATAAACACACTTTCCAGCTTCCTTTGGCAAAAAGGATTTTTCGAAAGCGTGACAAAAATACAATTATTCCCCCTTTTCTCCTAATTTTTTCAGGAAAAAATGGTAGCCTTCTGCCAAAATAGTTGCCTCTTTCTCACGCCTGCGACAGCAATTTCTTAGAACTGGAAATAGATAAACGGCTGAATATCGCTGCTTTTCACCTGAATCACCAGGTAAATCAGTGCAATCATCACCAAGGCCTGTGCCACCAGCGGCAAGCGTACCATGCCCCGGCTGCAAGCATTCTGCCAGTTGTCGGGACAGAAATGCAGCAGAAAACCGACTCCCATCAAGGCAAAGACCTTCCAGTAGCCCGTCAGCAGCTGTTCCAGCAACTCCGGATGGAAAGCCGTAAATATCTGCCGGATCATGGTGACAGAAGCCTCGAACGTGGCATTACGGAAGAAAATCCAGCAGAAGCACACAAAATGGAAGGTTATTATCATCGCGAAGAATTTCCGGATACCCTGGCTGCGATATTGCTTGGGACGCCCCAACAAACTGCGGAAGAACTTATGCAAGGCCAGTGCCACCCCGTGCAGTCCGCCCCACACCACAAAATTCCAGGAAGCACCGTGCCAGAGACCACCTAACAGCATGGTCAATATCAGGTTGATGTACGTACGGATTTTCCCTTTCCGGTTGCCACCCAACGAAATGTACAGGTAATCGCGCAGCCAGGTAGACAAGGAAATATGCCAGCGATGCCAGAAATCGGTCACACTGTCCGACTTATAAGGCGAATTGAAGTTGAGCGGAAAACGGAAACCTAACAGCAGGGCAATACCGATAGCCATGTCGCTGTAGCCCGAAAAGTCGCAATAAATCTGCAACGCATATCCGTATACACCAAACAGGTTTTCCAGTCCCGAATACAATCCCGGATTATCAAATATACGTTCCACGAAGTTCACACTGATGTAGTCCGAAATAACCGCTTTCTTGAACAGACCGCTCACGATAAAGAAAATCCCCTGCCCGAACATCTCCGATGAAACGAACAGCGGCTGCCGGATTTGCGGAACGAAATCGCGGGCGCGCACAATCGGTCCAGCCACCAGCTGCGGAAAGAACGACACATAAAACGCATAATCCAGCAGGTTCGACAGCGGTTTCAAATCCCGACGATACACATCAATGGTGTAGCTCAGCGACTGAAAGGTAAAGAAAGAAATACCCACCGGCAGGAAGATGTCGAGCGGCTGGAACTGTCCGTTCCACAGAGGAGCCAGCATCTCATAGAAGAAGTTCGTGTACTTGAAATAGCAGAGCAGTCCGAGGTTGATACACAAACTGCACACCACTAACATTTTCCGCTTCCATGCCGACAGCGTGACCTCCATCCTGCGGGCCAGCAGAAAGTCGGACACCGTGACAATGCCCAGCAGGAAAAAATAGAATCCGCTACTCTTGTAATAGAAATAGTATGAAAACAAGGTGACAAACAGCAGTCGTGCCGTAGTCTTCTTCTGCAAAAGCAGATAAATCAGGCTGAATCCTAAAAAGAGAAAGAGGAACAGTCCGCTGCTGAAAATCATCGGCTGTGCGGAATCATACGTCAGCACATCCTTCAATCTATCCCAGTCAATTCCGAGTTCCGTCCAGTTGAGTTTCCACATAATTGTTGTATGATTTGATAATCGCTTCGTGTAAAAGTAATCCCTGCAGGATATATCCGTCCTGCGTGAAATGAATCTTGTCTCGTTGGTAATAGTTTCCGGCACTCCAGTTCAGACATGCCCTCCGTTCGCCGCCCACAATATGGTACATATCCCACAAAGCCAGTTTCCGGGAAGCCGCATAATCCTGTTCCGTCTTCACCACCTGTTTCGTACGGGGGTTGATGATCCTGGCTCCCCGTCGCCCGTTGCGCACATACGCTCCCGGTGGAGTGGTCAGCAGATACACGGCATTTGGGCACCCTTTCTTCAGATCTCCCAACAGATAATCCATGTGGGCCACATGTTCAGTGGAAGAATATCGACGGGCATGAGCCTCGTTCGTGCCAAAAGAAAGAATCACCAGGTCTGGATTCAAGTCGATAATCTGCTGTATGTTCTCTGACGTAGCAAACGAACCATAAGTTGCCCCGTTCACTCCCAGTATGTGGTAGACGATTCCCGGTGCCCCCGTTTCCTGGGCCAAACCCGACGTATGGTAACTCACCTGCATGTCAAGCACCGCTTCCCGTCCGAAATCATCCTCTAACTGCCGTCGGACGACATACGGAAACACATGTCCGCGCACGTGCGAATCACCGATATGAACTATCCGCAACGGACGGTCGAGCACAGAAAGCTTCTGCCAGAAAGGAAGAAGTTCTCCCGTCGGGTCTTCAATCCGGTTGTCCGTCGTTTCCCTGAAACTGGCAGGCATCGGATTGCTCACCTGTATAAATTTCAGCAGCTGCTGCATGGCCTTGCTGTCGGACACATGACCGGAATGCCGGTCAGGGCGTGATTTCACCGGCAACACATCCTGTGCCGACACCCCCGTAGCCCATAAGCACAGCACGCACCACATTATCCAGCCCCACAGTTTATTCCATCTCATAAGCCTTCCGTTTCTCATACTGTTCTTTTCCATACATCAAGGTCTCAAACAGAAGTTGGGCCATATGCTTCCCTCCCCTGAAATTGATGTGTGTATAATCATAATTGGCCATCTGCGGTTTGCCTTCCACCATCTTCACCATGCTTCCTTCTCCTCCCATGGCTTCAAACATGTTCCAGAAGGCCACGTGCGTTTCTGCGGCCAGTGCCTGCTGGTACCGAATCAATCCTTTCACGCCGGGCATGGTACGCAGTTCACCGTTTTCATCCTTGTATTCCCGGTCGCCTACACTGACAATCAGAATAGAAGTCTCCGGGAAAGCCTCCTTCAGCCGTTCCACAATAGGCTTCATGGCGTTCTTGTAATACGTATAGTTCAACACATTCTGTGAAGCCACATTCAACCCATATTGCAACACAATCAAATCATAAGGCCGCAACCGGTTGTATTGGCGCAGAATAGACATCGGAATGTGTGCCAGCTGCTGTCCGCTACTCCCCCGAGTACTGAAATTATCCACCACCACTCCCCGGTGCGGATCCATTGTCACCGCATAGAACAAGGCTGCCGAATCCAGCTTTTCCACATTCCAGCGAACGGAACCAATCCGACCATCGACAGACACAGCCTGCAATTCTCCATTTCCTTTCACGGGAAATTCTTTTTTCTCTCTTCCATTTACAGAAGCGCTCAGTGTCACTGAATCAGCAGCCAAGAAATAGCAAGTTGACACGTCACAGGTATCTATGCGCGAAAGAAAACGTTTTTCACCTTTCAACAAAACATACGCTCCGACCGAAGGAATGAAATAATGATTGGAAATGTCCTGACGGGAACGATCAAAATGCACAGAGTCTGTAATGGCATGACTGCCCCAACCTCCAAACGATTGGTGCACCGTAGGACGGAAACTCGCAATTTTATTCGTAATCGGCACATATCCCACCCCACATCCGCCAAAACGCTTCTGCAACATCTCACGCAAATCGCCGGTCAGAATATCTGCCTCGATAAAGGAATCCCCGAAATAAGCGATACGCACCGGTCGGTTCAGGGCATTCACCTGACTCAACGCCTCATAAAAATGACTCATTCCGCGCCCCGTAGAATCCACATATTCCTCAATGCATACCATGCCGCTCTTGCAGGTATCCACAAAGGCAGGCTTCACCGGAGGAGGCAATATCAAGGAATCCGAATCCATCGGCTCCACCAATTCCTTTTTCACGCGGACATCAGAAAGCAGGTCCACCCTTCGCAAAGGCTTTCCATCTAAAGAAACAGAGGGTAAATAATGCAGTGCAAACAGACCTGCCACGACCAGAACCGTAAACAGGAAAGTATATAATAATCTATTCTTCATGAATTTTCCTCCAAAATCGACTGCAAAGATAATGAAAGCCGAGTGCAGAGGCAAATAGAAAACATAGTTTTCTGATTTTGACGATGCCGAGGCGAATCTTATTTCGTCACCCTTGACGCTTTCCCCGGATATTCTTTAAGAATTCATCCACCATGCGGTTACCTTTTTCTGTAGTGATACCCCTCATGTGCAGAATCGTAATCTCACTGTAAATCTCAGCCAGCGGATAATGCAGGGTTATATCGGAATAAATCAGCAAATCCAACTGCATGGCCATGGCCTGATTGATAATCTGGAAATTAATGTCGTCTCGAAAAATGCCCTGTTCCACCCCTTTTTGGAAATATTCCACCGAATCGGCATCGTTTTGCCGTTGTTCTTCGTGTATAAAATCCAACACCTTGGGATATTTGCGTAAGTCACGAAAAAACAAGGGGTTTACCAGACATAATTCGTTGACTTTGCGTTCATAGAATTTAAGGATTACTTCCAGCACGTTTTCCGCCCTGGAAGTAATCTCTTGCATATCTTCATTGATCCGCTGGCGATATAAGCCGAAGACCTCCAGCAACAACTGTTCCTTGTCGCCGAACAGTTCGTAGAGGGTACGCTTGGATATGGACAAAGAACCTGCGATGTCGTCCATGTGAACGGCTTTAATGCCCGAACGCTTAAACGCTTCGGCCGCAGTTTCCAATATGCGTATTTTCAGCTCCTCACGGTTGCTTTCTCTTCTCCGCCCTGCCATCTGATCACTTTAATCAATGAATGATACCTAATTGTGAAGATTCCACGAACTGAAGAATATTCTCAATTTCAGGTCCGTGCGGAATCTGTTCCCGGATACGAACCAATGCATCATGCTGCGATGTATTGGCTTTATACAGGATACGGTAGGCCTGTGCAATGTGCTTGATAACCGTTTCCGAAATACCGGTATATTCCAGCACCTTCGTATTGATGCTATAAAACGCAATCGGTTCGTGAGCAGCCACGATATAAGGAGGAATGTCTTTAATGAAACGACATCCACCCTGTACCAGTGAATAGCTTCCCAAACGCGTATTTCCTTGCATCAGTACGTTGGAAGTCAGGATAGCGCAATCGTAGATGATGCAGTTACCAGATACCTGTGAACCGTTACCGATAATACATCCGTTTCCTACTTCCACATCGTGTGACAGACGAGCACCCGTCATAATAAAATTGTTGTTGCCCACCTTTGTGGCATGTGAAGGATGAGTACCCCGGATAATCACGGAATTCTCACGAATCACATTGTGGTCGCCGATGATGGCCAGCGTATCTTCGCCCGTATAGGCAAAATCTTGGGGAACAGCCGCAACGACTGCTCCCTGATAAACTGTATTCCCGTTTCCCATGCGCGTACCACTCATCAGGCTGGCATAGGGCATAATCACATTATCATCGCCTATCTCTACGTTCTTGTCGATATAGGCAAATGGATGTACCGTCACATTTTTGCCAAGTTTGGCCGACGGATCCACATAAGCTAAAGGACTAATCATGTTTCTTCATATTTAAGGTTACTTATTCTCTTCCACCACCCAATGCGCTGTACAGGTTGATGACAGCCTGCATACGCTGGAAGTTATCGGAAACTTCACTCAACTGGGCGCTCAGCAGATTCTGCTGTGCGGTCAGGATTTCCAGATAAGTGGCATCTCCGCTCTGGAACAAGGCCTTGGTATAAGTCACTGCCTTATCCAACTGTTCTACCTGTCCACGGTCTTCCACCAGTTTCTTATTCTGCGTATCGAACAGATACAAAGCATCGCTCACTTCCTTTCCTGCTTCCAGAATAGTCTGCTGATAATTCATCTGAGCAATCTTTTCTTCTGCCTTTGAAACCTTCAGGTTGGCAATCAGCTTACCGTTATTGAAAATAGGCTGAGCCAATGAAGCCAAAGCCTGCAGCATAAATTCACCCGGATTAGAAACTTGAATACCTGATCCGTTTGTCCATCCTGCCATACCTGTAATGTTCAAGCCCGGATAGAAAGCTGCACGTGCGGAATTAGTTGTATAATAAGCAGCCGCAAGCGTCATTTCAGCCATCTTTACGTCCGGACGGTTTTCCAATAACTGCATCGGTACACCCGCTGCCAGTTCTTCCGGCATAACCTGTTCATCCAATGTACTGCGTTCGATGGTCTGAGGAGCCTTAGCCAACAGTACAGCAAGTGAATTTTCTGTTTCACGCACCTGACGTTTCAAATCCATCAATGAAGCCTCTACCTGATGGCTGGCAGCACGCATCTGTGCTACGGCAGCTTCAGTGGTCATACCGGCAATTTTCATGGCTTCCATTACTCGTACGTTTTCTTTATAGATAGCAGCCGTTTCGGTCGTAATTTCTACCTGACGGTCAAGCATCAGCAAAGAATAGTACACGTTAGCTATACCACAAATAATCTGTGAACGTACAGCCTGTTCCGCATACTGGCTCTGTTCGTAGGCAACTTTCTGACCACGTTTAGTGTTCAAAATCTTGCCGAACAAGTCAATTTCCCAGCTGGCTGCAACCGGAAGCTGGTATGCCTTTACATAGTTTCCACCTCCCATGCTGGTTGTAGAACCTTGCGGAGCCAGATTAATGGTAGGCAAGTAAGACAGTTTCGCCGCCGTCAACATCACTTTCGCTTCCTCTACGCGGAGTGCAGCGGCCTGCATATCTACGTTGTTGGCCAGTCCTTCTTCAATCAAGGCCTGCAGTTTTGCATCACGGAACACTTCCTTCCAAGGCAGATTTCCCATGTTGGCTGTGTCCGAAGCCAACGTATCGGTCGCCGAAGCCGGGTCGCGATAGATGCCTGAGGCATCTATCGTTTCCGGACGGTCGTAAGCTTTATAAATGTGGCAGCTGCTCATCATGGCAGTCAGACACATCATTCCTATTATCTGTTTTTTCATTATCAATCTTATTTATGCGTATTAGGAGAATACTGTTCAATTTCAGACTCTACTTCGCTTTCATCGAGGCTATCCCATTCCATCGGTTTAACCTTCTCTTGCAGCCACTGGAAGATGACGAACAATACAGGTACGATGAAGATCTGCAAAATCATACCGATCAACATACCACCGATAGCGGAAGCACCCAATGTACGGTTACCGTGGGCACCTACACCGAAGGCAAACATCAACGGAAGCAAGCCGACAATCATGGCCAAAGAAGTCATCAAGATAGGTCGCAAACGAGCGGCGGCACCCAACACGGCAGCCCACGAAATACTCATACCTTGCTTACGACGGTCGAGGGCGAACTCAACAATCAAGATGGCGTTCTTTGCCAACAGACCCATCAACATAATCAAGGCAATCTGCATGTAGATATCGTTTGACATAGAACCTACAATCATCTTCAAGGCCGGGATACTACCCAATGCACCGAATCCGTTGACAAACAGGAAGCTACCCATCAAACCGAACGGTACGGAAAGCAATACGGCCAACGGAAGAATATAACTTTCGTACTGGGCACTCAACAGCAAGTATACGAATACGAAACAGAGCACAAAGATGATACCCGTCGTACTACCACTTGAAGAAGCTTCCTCACGCGCCATACCTCCTAATTCATAACCAAATCCAGTCGGCAGGTTTTCCTTGGCCACTTCTGCAATAGCCTGCAAAGCCTGACCTGAAGTATATCCTGATGCCGGAGCCACCATCACTTTCATAGAAGTGTACAGGTTGAAACGGCTGATGATATCCGGGCCGTATACTTTCTTCAAACTGACGAACTGCGTGATAGGAGCCATTTCTCCGTTGCTTCCACGTACTTTCACGCCATTCAGCGATTCCATGTTCTTAGTAGCATCCGGTTCTGCCTGAATCATTACACGGTACATCTTACCGAAACGGTTGAAGTTAGAAGCATACAAACCACCGAAGTATCCCTGCATGGTAGAAAGGATGTCACTCGGACTAATACCTGCCTTCTTACAAGCTGCCGCATCAATATCCAGCTGATACTGCGGGAAGCTCGGGTTGAAGGTCGTCTTTGCAGAGTTGATTTCCGGACGTGCTTCCAAAGCTGCGGTATAACTGTTCACCACTTCAAAGAAGTGATCCAAACTACCACCGGTCTTATCCTGCATGTTCAACTCAATATCACTTGATACAGAGTAACCCGGAATCATCGGAGGAGCAAAGAACAATACCTGTGCATCCTTGATGACTTTCTGCGCACGCATGAACAAGGTCGCATAAACGATATCCGAGTTCTGCATCAGTGAACGTTCTTCCCAGTCTTTCAACTTAATGATGACAGAACCGTAAGAAGGTCCCTGACCACCGATGAAGCTGTAACCGGAAATGATAGTACGTGACTGAACAGCCGGTTCTGCAGCTACCAGACTGTCTACCTTATTTAATACTTCCATGGCACGTTCCTGTGAAGTACCAGGAGGCAACGTTACGGCACCCATAATCGTACCGGTATCTTCATTCGGCACCATACCGGTCGGAGTAATCTTCATAAAGAAAATCAACAGCACAATAGAAGCGGCTACCAATCCCATGGCCAGCCATTTCTTATGAATAAAGAATACCACACGCTTCTTATAGCTCTTCAGCAAAGAATCGTAAGCCGCATTGAAAGAGGTATGAAAACGGTCAATCATGCTCATCTTCTTCGGCTTATGTTCAGAGTCATGCGGTTTCAGGAAGAGAGCACACAAGGCCGGTGACAAAGTCAAGGCGTTCAATGCAGAGAAGGCGATAGAAATAGCCATGGTAATACCGAACTGACGGTAGAACGTACCGGCCGTACCACCCATGAAACTTACCGGGATAAATACGGACATCATGACCAAGGTAATGGAAACCAAGGCACCACCCAGTTCGCTCATGGCGTCGATAGAAGCCTCACGGGAAGACTTATATCCTTGGTCCAGTTTCGCATGGACACCTTCCACCACCACAATGGCATCATCGACCACAATCGCAATGGCCAACACCATCGCCGAAAGTGTCAGCAAGTTCACACTAAATCCAATCAACTTCAAGACGAAGAAGGTAGCAATCAAGGCTACCGGAATGGCAATGGCCGGAATCAATGTAGAACGCATATCCTGCAAGAAGACATATACTACAATGAACACCAAAATAAATGCCTCAATCAAAGTCTTGATAACTTCGTGGATAGACGCATACAAGAAGTCGTTGGCATTCTGTGCCACGTTAATCTTCAAACCGGCAGGCAAACTTTCTTCTGCTTTGCTGATTACATCCAACAAGTTGTTGATGGTTTCCGTAGCGTTGGTTCCCGCCATCTGGAACACGATACAAGTTACAGCCTTATGACCGTTTACCGTATTATTAAAGGTATAGGCCAGACGACCCAGCTCGATACGAGCTACATCTCCCAGACGGAGCACTTCGCCGTCGGGCAGAGCCTTGATGACGATGTTCTCAAATTCCTCTGTCTGTTGCAGACGTCCTTTGTAACGGATAGTGTACTGGAAAGTCTGGTTACCACGTTCACCAAACTGTCCCGGAGCCGCTTCAATATTCTGTTCAGCCAAGGCATTGGAAATATCGGCCGGCACCAGTTTATACTGAGCCATGATATCCGGCTTCAACCAGATACGCATAGAATAGTCCTGACCCATCACGTTGGCATCACCCACACCTTTCACACGCTGTACTTCCGGAATCAAGTTAATCTTGGCGTAGTTTTCAATAAACTCAATGTTGTATTTATCTTCCGCATCATACAAAGAGAAAATCAACAGCATGGAGTTCTGACGTTTCTGTGTAGTCACACCGACTTTGGTTACTTCGGCCGGCAACAGACCTTGTGCCATAGAAACACGGTTCTGTACGTTGACCGCTGCCATATCCGGGTCGGTACCTTGGTTGAAATATACACTGATATCAGCTGAACCGTTGTTGGATGCACTTGACTGGATGTACATCATGTTTTCCACACCGTTAATCTGGTCTTCCAACGGAGCAATCACAGAGTTCAATACAGTCTGTGCATTCGCACCCGTATAAGTGGCTCTTACCGATACGGTAGGAGGCGCAATGTCCGGATACTGGGTAACTGGCAGCGTAGCCAGACCGATCACACCCAAGATGACTATCAAGATAGAGATTACCGTTGACAGCACCGGACGGTTAATAAATTTATCTAGTTTCATTCTTTAAATACTATTTTTGTTACAGTTCCGGAAACCCTTTGTTATCCACACACTCCCATGCGGATCGAGATTTCCTTCCACCTTACGCACATTATTTATTAATTGAAAGCTGTCTGAATGTTTCCATCCTTCTGATCCTGCAAAGCCTTCTTATACTTTGCTTCCTTCTCAGCCGGAGTAATCGGTTTGATTTTCTGTCCGTCGGTCAGTGTCTGTACACCTTCGATGACAATCTTGTCACCCGGCTTCAAACCACCCGTCACAATGTAATTCTTACCGTCATTCAAATTAGAAATCTGTACTTCCGTATGTTTGATGGTGCTGTCGGCCTGCAACACATACACAAACTTCTTGTCCTGAATTTCCTGTGTAGCAGTCTGCGGAATCAAGATGATGTCGCTCATCGTGTAAGGGAATACCACATTGGCCATACCGCCACTACGCAACACGTTCTGCTTGTTCGGGAAAATAGCACGCATGCTTACAGAACCCGTCGTCTGGTCGATAACTCCACTCACGGCATCAATCTTACCTTCTTCAGAGTACATGGTACCATCAGCCAACTGCAATTTCACTGCCGGCATCTTTTCCAATTGTTCCTTCAAAGTACCTCCTGCACGTGTCAACTCCAGCAGCTGTTTTTCAGTCATGGAGAAGTACACATACATATCGCCAATCTGAGACACTGTAGTCAGCGGTTCTGCTACCGACGGACTTACCAGCGCACCCACACGATACGGGAATGTACCAATCACACCATCCGAAGGGCTTGTCACCGTACAGAATCCCAAATTTTGTTTAGCAGCAGCATAAGCAGCTTCTGCCTGCGCCAAACTCGCTTTTGCAGAAAGCAGATTGTTTACCGCCGTTTGATATTCAAAGTCACTGATAATCTTCTGCTCGTGCAACATCTTCTTGTTGGCTTCCGTAGAAGTAACTGTTTCCAGGTTTGCTTTGGCTGAAGCTACGCTGGCCTTTGCCTGGTCGTATGCAGCCTTATACTGCGTCGGGTCAATCTGGAACAGAGCCTGTCCTTTGTGAACGGTTGCACCTTCGTCCACACACAATTTCACAATAAAACCTGATACTTGAGGACGGATTTCAATGTCCTGCAAACCTTTGATTGTTGCCGGGTATTGAGTTGACTGATTGCTGGAAGTAGCTGAAACTGCCTCTACTGCAAATTCGTCATCACCCATTTTCATACCCCCCTGACCACCACAAGCAGTCAGAACCGAAAGAGTCAATGCATAGAATGCCACTCGGCTAGAAGAAAGACTTCTGTTTCTTTTTGTGCTCATACTTATATTCATACTAAAAAATTGATTTTTTCTCTCATTCTCTCAATATAAAAGTTCTCCGATGAAAACTTTAAGCCTTTTTTTAGTTTTTAATGGCGCAAATATAACAAAAAAATACAGCCTAAAAAACGAGCTTTAACTAAGAATAACCATAAAACGAATATATAATTACATATCGCCAAATTAATCCGACCAATTGACGATAAACATCGACAAAAAATATGAACAAAATCCGTTTTATAGTTTTTTTCAGAAAAAAACAGTCCATTTGTTATTTTATTCCTACATTTGCGCGACACTTTATTCTTTGAAAAACTCAAAAAACGAAGAAAATATGACAAAAATAACTAAAGAAGCTGCTTTGCTCTACCATTCGCAGGGCAAGCCGGGGAAAATCGAAGTAGTCCCCACGAAACCCTATCAGACACAGAGGGATTTGTCACTGGCCTATTCTCCAGGAGTAGCAGAACCTTGTTTGGAAATCCAAAAAAATCCGGATACGGCCTACGATTATACTGATAAAGGCAATCTGGTGGCCGTCATTTCCAACGGAACCGCCGTACTGGGACTGGGTGACATCGGTGCTATGAGTGGAAAACCTGTCATGGAAGGAAAAGGCCTGCTGTTTAAAATCTATGCCGGCATCGACGTGTTCGACATCGAAGTAAACGAAAAAGACCCTGATAAGTTCATTGAAGCTGTAAAGGCCATTGCCCCGACTTTCGGAGGTATCAATCTGGAAGACATCAAGGCGCCCGAGTGCTTCAAGATAGAACAGCGTCTGAAAGAAGAACTGGACATTCCGGTGATGCACGACGACCAGCACGGTACAGCCATCATCTCCAGTGCCGGCTTATTAAATGCCCTGGAAGTGGCAGGGAAAAAGATTGAAGACGTAAAAATCGTGGTCAACGGAGCCGGTGCTTCTGCCGTATCCTGCACGAAACTCTACGTCTCACTGGGTGCCCGTCTGGAAAATATTGTCATGATTGACAGTAAGGGAGTCATCTCCAAGCAACGTACCGACCTGAACGAACAGAAAAAATTCTTTGCGACCGACCGTACCGACATCCACACCTTGGCAGAAGCCATCAAAGGGGCAGATGTATTCCTCGGATTGTCCAGAGGAAACGTCCTGACACAAGATATGGTGCGCAGCATGGCCTCTCATCCGATTGTCTTCGCATTGGCCAACCCGACTCCGGAAATCTCCTACGAGGATGCCATGGCTTCCCGTCCGGACGTTCTGATGTCAACCGGCCGTTCCGATTATCCGAACCAGATTAACAACGTCATCGGATTCCCCTATATTTTCCGTGGCGCCCTCGATACCCGTGCTACCGCCATCAATGAGGAAATGAAACTGGCAGCCGTACGTGCCATCGCCAACTTGGCCAAGAAGCCCGTACCCGATGTGGTCAACGAAGCCTACCATGTAAACAACCTGACCTTCGGCCCGGAATACTTCATCCCGAAACCAGTCGACCCGCGTCTGATTACCGAAGTCTCCATGGCCGTAGCCAAAGCCGCTATGGAGTCTGGCGTAGCCCGCAAGCAGATTACCGACTGGGACGAATACAAGAACCGCCTGAAAGAGCTGATGGGACAAGAAAACAAACTGACCCGCCAGCTGTATGAAACTGCCCGGCACAACCCGCAGCGTGTGGTCTTTGCCGAAGGCATCCACCCCAATATGCTGAAAGCCGCTGTGGAAGCCAAAGCTGAAGGTATCTGCCACCCGATTTTGCTGGGCAACGAAGAACGTATCGAGAAACTGGCCAAAGAACTCGATCTGAGGCTGGAAGGCATTGAAATTGTCAACCTGCGTCATGACCGCGAAGCTGAACGCCGAGAACGTTACGCCCGCATCCTCTGCGAGAAACGTGCCCGCGAAGGCGCCAACTTCCAGGAAGCCAACGACAAGATGTTCGAACGCAACTACTTCGGTATGATGATGGTAGAAACCGGTGAAGCCGACGCCTTCGTTACCGGACTGTACACCAAGTATTCTAACACCATCAAAGTAGCCAAGGAAGTCATCGGCATCCAGCCGGGATACAAGCATTTCGGCACCATGCACATCCTGAATTCCAAGAAAGGCACCTATTTCATTGCCGACACTCTGATCAACCGTCACCCGGATACCGACACGTTGATTGACATTGCCAAGCTGTCGGCCAAGGCGGTACGCTTCTTCAATCAAGAACCCGTGATGGCCATGCTGTCCTACTCCAACTTTGGTTCCGACACTGAAGGAAGTCCGGCCAAGGTACACGAAGCTGTAAGCCAGCTCCATCAGGAATATCCCGAACTGGCCATCGACGGTGAAATGCAAGTGAAGTTTGCCCTGAACAATGCCCTTCGTGACGAGAAATATCCGTTCACCCGACTGAAAGGCAAGGAAGTAAATACACTGGTATTCCCGAACCTGAGTTCAGCCAATGCCACCTACCAGCTCATCCAAAGCATGAGTGAAACGGAGGTCATCGGCCCGATTCAGATGGGATTGAACAAACCGATTCACTTCACCGACATCGAAAGCTCCGTGCGCGACATTGTCAACATCACCGCCATTGCCTGCATCGATGCCATCGTCGACAAAAAGAAAAAAGCGCAATAAGCGCTTCCTCATTCATTAAACCCACACGGAGGTACAGCCGCAAAGAGACACATATAGACGCTCTTATCCGCTGTTCCTCCGTGTATTATTTCCTGATTCACTATGAGAAAACCCCTCAACCACACTCAATGCGTCGTCCTGACTCTATGCTGGGCGGCCCTATGCTTTCTGGTCCTCACTTCCACTCCAAAAATAGACGGACCGCTCATCCTCATGATTCTCATTTCGGGCGCCTTAGTATTTATTCCCGTCATCAAGTCACTTAAAAACAGAAACAAATAAACGCAAATAAGTAACTAAAAAGAATATTTTTGACGCCGATTCCTCACTTTTATTGATTTATTGTTGCAAGGGAAAAATTTTATCTATATTTTTGGCACATCAAACAAACCAATATCGGTTAACCTTGATTTATCAAACCAATAAATAAGACAGATAATCTTTTAAATTATGAATGCAGCAAAAGTGCTGGAAGATCTGAAAAGAAGATTTCCCAATGAACCTGAGTATCATCAGGCAGTAGAAGAAGTGTTAGGAACCATCGAAGAGGAATACAACAAGCATCCTGAATTCGATAAAGTCAACTTGATAGAACGTTTGTGTATTCCCGACCGCGTATATCAATTCCGCGTCACCTGGATGGACGACAAAGGTAACATCCGCACCAACATGGGTTACCGCGTGCAGCACAACAACGCCATCGGCCCGTATAAAGGCGGTATCCGTTTCCATAGTTCCGTCAACTTAGGAATCCTGAAGTTCCTGGCTTTTGAACAGACCTTCAAGAACTCATTGACCACTCTGCCGATGGGTGGCGGTAAAGGCGGTTCCGATTTCTCTCCGCGCGGCAAGTCCAACGCCGAAGTGATGCGTTTCTGCCAAGCCTTCATGTTGGAATTGTGGCGTCACATCGGTCCTGAAACCGACGTTCCAGCCGGTGATATCGGTGTAGGAGGTCGCGAAGTAGGCTATATGTTCGGTATGTACAAGAAACTGACCCGCGAATTCAGTGGCGTATTGACTGGTAAAGGCCGTGAATTCGGCGGTTCACTCATCCGTCCCGAAGCTACCGGTTATGGTAACATCTACTTCCTGCTTGAAATGCTGAAAACCCGTAACATTGACATCAAGGGCAAGACCTGTCTGGTATCCGGTGCCGGCAACGTAGCACAGTACACCGTAGAAAAACTGATTCAGTTAGGTGCCAAAGTAGTCACCATGTCCGACTCCGACGGTTACATTTATGACCCGGACGGCATCGACCGTGAGAAACTGGACTACATCATGGAACTGAAGAACCTCTACCGCGGACGTATCCGTGAATATGCAGAGAAATACGGTTGCAAATACGTGGAAGGTGCTCGTCCCTGGCACGAAAAAGCCGACATCGCCCTTCCTTCTGCCACTCAGAACGAAATCAACGGCGACGATGCGAAGGCTTTGATTGCCAACGGCGTATTTGCCGTATCCGAAGGAGCTAACATGCCTTCTACTCCGGAAGCCATCCGCGTGTTCCAGGAAGCTAAGATTCTCTACGCTCCAGGTAAGGCTGCCAATGCAGGTGGTGTATCTGTATCCGGTCTGGAAATGACACAGAACTCCATCAAGCTGAGCTGGACTCAGGAAGAAGTGGACGAAAAGCTGAAGAGCATCATGAAGAACATCCACGAAGCCTGCGTGAAATACGGTACGGAACCCGACGGTTACATTAACTACGTGAAGGGTGCCAACGTAGCCGGATTCATGAAAGTGGCCAATGCCATGATGGCTCAGGGTATTGTATAACGCTTGATTTTAAAATTACAATAAAACCGGGTGAGAGCTTGAATATTTCAAGGTTTCACCCGGTTTTTCTATATTATTGCGTAGACTGGTTGTTATTCCACCGTCAACGACTGTGTAGCCCAATTATAAGTCACGGTGTACACCGTATTCTGTGCTACCGTTTCTCCATCCTCCGTTCCCCAGCTACCTGATTGCACCTGAGATTCATTATCCGAGTTGGTAATCGATAACTGATAACTGAAAGAAGTTTCTTCCGCGTAAGAGAAATAAGCTGTTTCTCCATTTTGCAACGTCACAGACCGGCTCCCATAGGTCACGGTAAAAGTATAACGTTGCAACCAGTTACCCGTCACCGCTGACATATCCAGACAGACTGCAAAGGTAATCATGGGCACCTGCACCTTCAAGGGCGTTGTAGCCCCTTCTGTCACCACAAAAGACACGTCTTTATAATAAACTGGCTCACCCATGGTTTCATTGTCCCAAGTAGACTTCTCTCCATAGTTTGCACTGTACACTTTCAGCATATAATCGGTAGCAGGATCCAGTTCAATTTTGTTTTGCATTTCTTCCGGAGTCAAAGTACGCACCAATTCTCCTCCTTTATACAAATCCACAGTCAAACTTTCATCTACTGCACGCGAAACGACTTCCGTCACCACTTGCGACTGCAATTCAATCCCTTCTACAGACAAATAACCTTTTCCTGAAGGAATCTCATTTTCCTGCTGACAGCTTGCCAGCAGGAAAATTCCCAATAAAATATATACTATATTCTTTTTCATCGTTCTTCTTTATTTGTCGTAAATCAAAGAGATATCATCAATAGTTAATACACTACCTACATAAGCAGGACTAAATGTCTTAGTTTCTCCATTCACATAAAAGGTCTGTGTGATTTCCCGATAAGGCATATTAGATCCAGAATTTACAGTAGAACTAAATATCACATAAATATATTTACATTTTGCATAAGACACTCCCTCCACATAATTCAAAGGTAAGGTTGTTTCTGTCCAATCATTCTTTATTTCAGAAGAAGTATAATCATTTTGAATAATCACATTTCTATTCTCATCCAACAACTCCACATGAACTTTCCATGTATCAGAATTGTATGGTACATATTTATACCAAAATTTCAACGCAGTAGGACGATTATAGAACGAAGCATCTTTTATGCGCTCATACGTATCTTTACTCCCATCAGTATCTCCAAAGAAGCCACTAGTTCCCATTGTAACCTTTGCCGTTCCGGTGAATAACTCACCTGCTACTTTATTAAAATTATAAAAAGTACTAACCATATTTCCACGTCCATTAACCGTACTTCTAAGCTCTGCTGCTAAACCATTACGCCCTGGCACATAAGAAACTGCATGAAATCCATTGTAATTATATATATTAACATTGCTATTATTTCTATGACGTGTTGTAAAATCATTACAGGTATCCCAAAAATGATCTTCATCATTTTGCCAAGGATTAAAAGAATAATAGGTTTCATCACTAAACAAACCATCTTTTACATAATTATCTTCTTTCCATTCTTCCATTCCCGAATTCGGCAATTGCACCGGTGTTTCCAGCGTAGCTTCCGCCTCAGCAGAAGCAATCACTCCACGATACAACGCACGCACTTTATAGACCTTGTTCGAAATGTCTTCTGCACGCTGTGCAAACTGCTGAATGCGTCCCTTGACATTCTCACGGGTAGTACAATCAATCCAGTTCGCCCCGTCATAATACTGGTAAACCAGATTCGCTTTTATTGCTTCCGGATCTCCGGAAGTTACATTAACTTCATCTATGGTGAACTCTCTTGACCAGCAATTTCTTTCATCTACAGCAATACTGAATTCCGGTTTCTTGCACTTCAAAGTGTACACACTGTTGACCGCTTGGTCTTCACTCGCCCAGCGATTATTGGCTTCCACATCCACCGTAATGGTAGAAGCAACCGTATTTCCAGCGTCTGTCATCAACTGAGGAATCAAAGAAGTAAAATCAAGGCTTCCTGTTGTCGCACCGATTTCCGGCAAGGTGATACCCAAAGATGCTACAGCTGCCGAATCGTCTGGATTTGACAACAAATATTCCTTGTCCGCTTCCAATTCTGCAAATATTGTATCTGTAGAATTGAATTTCAGCTTGATATCCTGCAAGGGAGAAGACAACTTCAAATTAATGACGGCCGATTTCTTCTTCTCCGTTTCCGCAAAAGAAAGTTCATTGTTCACGAAATCTGCCGATTCCAACTTAGGCTTTGGCAAGAATTCCAAAGGCAACGTTTCGGTGACAGATACTTTAGATACCTCCACCTTTTCCACAGAAATGCCGACACCCGATGAAATTGTATCCGTACCCAGCGTAATTTTCACATGTGTTCTCGCAGGGATATTGGTAAATGGTTTCCAATCAGGCTTTTCCGGATTAACAGGTTCCGCTATATTATACGATACTTCTTTCCCTGTCCCTGCCAAATGTCCATGGAAAACCAATTGTACAGAAGAGCCTGCCTGAAAATAGGCACTCTGTATCCCTGTTGAATCAATCTCGACAGATTGGTCGCCTACAGAATCAATCTCGACAGATTGGTCGCCTACAGAAACCGTCACCGAATAGTCTTCATAGGCTTTTTTCAAACTTTCTTCATTATAGTTTACCGAAAGCAATGCATTAGCCACCGCACACGAAATAGTGGCCGAAGTCATCTGCCCGGTCACCACTTGCTGATTCTCCAACGTACCCACATAATAAGGAGCATCCAATGCAATGACCGGATTGTCTCCATAAGTGGCCGTCAGATTGTATGTACCTTCTTTCACCAAGACCGATTCCGCACATTTTCCAGAATAAGCCACTTTATTTGTAGACGCATCTACCACACGCAAGCGAAACATAGATGCTACTGGCTTCTCCAATTCAGTAGGAGCCGTACGCGAATAGGCTTGATTTCCTTCGTCTGTCAAAGTAATCTGGAAACCTGTCTGAGCAGAGGAGCGAAAATCGTCTTCCTGCTGACAGCCTCCCAGCCACATTCCACACAATAATAACAAAAGGCTACTAAACCATTTCATATTTTTATCTCTTCCTTTATTCATAACTCAATTCAAATTCATCTACCCACAATGTGCTACCGTCACCTACCTGACCAATAACCTTTTTACCGTTTGCATCAAACTCCCCTCCATATTTGCTGGAAGTAGCCACAATTGTAATCTTGGCAGGCTTAGAGATTGTATCCGTATAGTTAATGTCAAACTCAAATTTCTGGTATTCCGTTACCGTCTCACTGCCCGTAAATTCTCCATAAGCAATTTCCTGATCGGCAGAATTCCACAGCCGCAAGTAAATTTGACATTGGTCATTCTTCAAATTTCCCGGAACCGTCCCATTGTAAGTGATAGGCATGGATTTGTACTTGTAATATCCGCTTAACTTCGTGGGACGTGCCCCCGAGTACGGACGTCCAAAAGAAGGACTTGATTCGGGTGTTCCCATATTCGTCTTATAAGTACCTATAAAAAGATTACCCGCAGCTGCTCCTACCAAAAGAATATCACCATAGGTATATAATTTGGCAGAAGTTCCACGATACGCATCACTGCCTGTCACAGGTACCGTACTCGATTCCTTATAAATGGTCACTCCTTCGTTTCCGGTCGCCCAATAGGCCTGTGCATCATCCAAATTGTTGGCCACCGGATTTGGATACCAGGTTTTTCCATCCTGCGTCCACGTATCAAAATTCATATTCGGAATTGTCACGATAGTTTCGGTCAGGAAAGAGAAAGTTTCACCGCTGTTTCCATCCGCCAGCGCACGCACCTCATAATTGGTACCATTGGTCAATCCGGTCAGCGTGGCCGAATACGACCGTGTTCCGGTGGTTGTTATGGAAGCCGCGTCCAACGCAGTCCATTCCTCTTCTCCCTGTACACGATACTCTACCGATAAGGTAGTACCCGCACGGAAACTGCCGCTTATATAAGCTTTCGTAGCCCATGCATTCACGCTTTCCACCGAAGCAGGTACGGAAGACTTCTGCACATCCACCGTCCAGTCACAAATGTATCGTCCATTCCGATACGCCTGAAACACACGGGGACGAGTAAAGTCCGTGATGGTATCGGGCGAAGGAATCAATTTGGTTTTCGAGCCTTCCAGGTTCAGTTTATTGATTTTAATATTCCGGTAATCCGCATCCTCCGTCACATAGATAATGGCCACATGGGTATTCAAGTCCAGCAAAGGAGCCGTACCCGACTGGTTCTCCACTTCTATCGTACGTTCAATGTTCTGTTTTACCGTAATCTTCCACCAATAATCCTGATAGGTTTTCAGCAAGACATCCACCGGATTAGTAAAGTCGACCGCCGTATTGGCATTGGCCGGCAATTCATCCAAGGAAGAAAAGCTGAAATCAGGAAAACCGGAAGGCCTGATACAGGCCGTTGAATCCGGATAAATCAAAGCTTCTGCATTAGCCACCAATTTTGTAATCGGCAAACTGTCTATAAAAGCATCTTCACCAATGGTCAGTTCAATGGTGCGTGCCTGATTATTGAACACGGCTTCTCCCTGCATCCCTTCCACTTGGATTTCCTGAATCACTCCTTCAATATATGGATAAGGGATGTCATTCTCAATACAAGAAGACAAGTTCAGTAACAAGAGAGAAATAAAACTATATTTCAAGGCTTTTACAAGCATAATCTGTCAATTTAAAAATAGGAACAAATACCGATGTTTATCGAAAATATATTAATCTTAAAGTCCGCTGAACTTTGACGGTACGAACCACGTTCTACCT
The DNA here is from genome assembly GCF_016900355.1 of Bacteroides mediterraneensis. Classification (GTDB taxonomy): domain Bacteria; phylum Bacteroidota; class Bacteroidia; order Bacteroidales; family Bacteroidaceae; genus Phocaeicola. The sequence goes on from NZ_JACJKA010000001.1 coordinate 159,836, forward strand.
GATTGGTTACCTGTTCCGCCCACTTGAATTTCAGTCCCACCACATTAATGGACACTTCCACCGCCATGTTGTTGGTCACAAAAGCCGTCAAGCCCGGAGCTGCACCAATCTGCAAACTGTGTGTGGTCTGATAAGTACCAGTCGCTTTCTGATCGACTCCATCCAACGTCTTTCCTTCACCATAACCATAAGTCAGGCGCAGTTCATTGAAGAAACCGAAAACCTTGCTGTTTCCCAGTCCCATATACGTCCGCAAGAAACCGGAAGCCGTATATTCATGTTCCAGATATTTGTAATCACTGATGTCGAACGACAAATCGTCTCCCAAATCGAGATTGATATTTCCTATATCCGCATACGTACGATTATAGTTCAGACGAAGACCAGCTGCCATGTTATCCCGGAAGAAATAGCCCGCATACGGACTCACTTTAAAGGTATAGCCTTCACCGTTAATGTCGTTCAAGATTAAAAACTTATAGTTATCTCCCGTCAACTCCATATAGGAAAAAGTCACCCCTCCCATCCAGGAACCTTTCGGCACAAAAAGAGAAGGCTTTATATTACGGTCATAACTTTTTCGTGCGTACACCGAAGTGACGCACAAAAAAGTTAAAAATAGAATCAAATATTTCTTCATGCAAAATATTAATAGTATGACAATTCAAAATCATCTACCCAGAGGGTACTGCCAATCGCCAGCTGACCAACCACACTCATCCCATCAAAATATCCACCGTAACGACTTGAAGTCGCCACGATAGTTATTTTATCCGGCCGCTTATTGGTGACTGTGTATTCAACTGGAATCTCAAAACGGGTATATTCAGAAACTGTTTTGTTAGTGATAAAATGCCCTTCACCAATCGTCACATCTCCTGACCATAACTGAATATATATATCACATTCATCCGCAGTCAAAGTACGGTCAGCAGGCACACTTCCACTAGACATCGTAGCTCCTGGCTGATACTTAAAGTATCCAGACAATTTCGTTGGACGAGCCCCTGCATAAGGTTTACCAAATGTTACACTTGATGCAGGATCTGAAACATTGGTTTTATAACTCCCAATAAAAAGATTTCCTGCAGCTTTTACTTTGACAATTAACACCTTAACTTCTACAGTTTCCAACCGAGCTGCCAATCCTGTGTGAGAATCTGAAACTCCCGTACTATTTGAACTACCCCCCATGGTAACTCCTTCATTACCTGTGGCCCAATAACTGTTTGAGGCATCTGTATTCGGATACCAATTTTTACCCTTCTGCGACCAATCTTCAAACCCTAAATTAGGTATTGCTTCAAAAGATTCCGTAGTAAAGCTATAAGTCTCACCCGTCTTATCTCCACACAAGATATGATATTCATACTCCGTACCGAAATCCAGCGGAGATACTTTAGCGGAATACTCATTTCCTTCTCCATGAGTAGCTTCCACTGTCTTCCATTCAGAATCAGCCTTCTTCTTATAAGCGAACTGTACAGGTGAAGTGGCATCCTGCAAATCACAGGTTCCAGACAGATAAGCAAACTGTCCCCATACTTTAGATACATCATTTGAAATATCAGTAGTAGCAATTCCTGTCGTTACTGTAGTTTCATCTTGTGTAGAAGGCACTTTCACCAATACCTCATATTGATGAATAGTCTGATCAACTGTAATGTCAAATGAAGCGTTTCCTTCTGTAATATCCAAGTTTACTTTATAATAATAGGCAGCTTCTGCCTTTTCGGTAATCTGTTGCGTGAAAGACTTGCCATTACCGAAACCCACTTTTACCGTCAAAGGCTGGCCTGCCTTTACATAAGCGGCACGTGCTTCATCTTTTACGAAAGGAATACTCAAATCTGTACCTTCAATTGAACATGAATAAGTACTAAAAGTTGACTTGAAACTTTCAGAACAATTGATTGAAACCATTGCCTGTGCCAACTTGCATGTAATGTTAACTGCTTTTGCCTGATTGGCTTCAATGGCCACCTCTTTCTCTCCTTCGTAATAAGGAGCTGCCTCAAAGCCCTGTGCTTCCTTATCCTTATCTGCTGAATATGCTTTGATAGTATAAGTGGCTACCGGCAACAATACATCGTTCAATTCTGTCCAATCGTCGGCATGTTTTACCACTGCGGCTGAAGCATCCAATATATCTACGGCAATCGCTTCCGAACTAGTCACATCGGCACGTGTCGTCACATTCTTATTGACGTCCACAGAAGACAACTGGAGATAACCATATCCCTCGCCTTCTTCTATTTCTGACTGACAAGAAGAAACCAATCCTGTCCCCAGAAACAATCCAATCATTATATTTGTTAATTTCATAGTTTTCTTCTCTCCTTATTTTGGATTGACCACCACTGTAATATCGCCGTCTTTAGTATTTACTCCATCAGAAACCGACAAATTAAATGTACTATTTCCTGATTCTACGACTGGAGGAATCAAGACCAATAACCCTCCCAACTTAAAAGTGAAATCTGTACGTGTTCCTGCATGCAACTCCGAATATTCTTCCTCCGTAACAAGTCCTAATCCTACTATTTTTGACTTGAGCTCATCATCCATATTACAGATATCAAATGTTTCTGGTAATTCCACCATTCCTAAAAGTCCGGCGATTTCTCCTGAAATAGTCACATTCAAGTTTTTAATCCCATTGGGCGCCGTAATATGCACATCCTGTAAGCCTTCAATCTCAGTATCTCCATATGTGCAAGTATAAGTAGCGGGCAATCCTTCAAATGTAATTGAAGCCTCCGGTTGTTCCGGTTCTCCCGTACCTCCTTCTCCTCCAGCATCCGGCACATCCGGTCCGTCATAAATAATATTTTCTACCGGAATTTCAATGGTTTCTCCCTTTTCTGTAAAGGTCAAATCCACCGTCAAACCAATAGAAAGATAAGAATCCGTAGCACCTTCTTCTGTCAGATTAATAATAAAGGAGTCTCCTCCGGCCAATTCAGAATTACCTTCTGCATCAGCAGGCTTCTTTACTGTGGCATTCAATGTAATTTCAGTGCCTTCCTTAGTAGTAGCCTTTACTGAAACCGTCAAATGATCCTGCTGAGCGGGAGTCTTGAAATAATATTTTTTACCCAAGTTATCTTTACTAAATACCTGAGTAGCTCCCTCTCCATTATCCACTGTAATGGCATAATCATCCTTAAAAGCGTCTGTAAAAGAAGTGGTTACCCCAAGCTCCATTTCCACACAGGCCAGTTTACAAGACAAACTTACCGCTGTAGAAACACCTTTTTTCACAGAAAAAGTCTGTTCACCTTTGAAGAAAGGACGTTCAGAAACCGTCACGTTTTCTCCTTCATAATTATAAGCTTCTACCGTATAATCACCCTCTCCCAAAGGAATCAAAATCTTTCCATCCTGATTTTTCAATTCACTGACCGTACCTTTGGCCACTTCTTCCTGGGTAGACGTATTCGTCACTACCAACGTATAATTATCCGTATTTATATCTTCATCAGCAAAACTACCCGTCGTAGTTCCATTATCTACAGTCGCATCCGCACGGCTGATTTCCACGCCATTATAAACAGAAGACAAATCCAGCTCCAACACACCGTCGTTGGGGCCAGCCTGACCTTTCCCTAAAATTTCATCACGCATCTCGCAAGATGAAAGGCCGATTACCAGTGCCAAAAAGCCAATTAAACTCTTATATTTTTTCATATTTTTCATCTTTTAATTTGAACTAGGAATATATTCCCCCGGAATATTTACTGTTACATCTTCTTCGGTCACCCCATTATCCACCGTCACAGTCAAGCCGAATTTACCTCCCGGTACATCGGTTCCCTTCGGTTTGATGGTCAAGGTATAAGCATAGCAAGGCTTCAAATCAATTTCTTTCGTAGATTCAAAGCCGTCTACTGTGACAGGATTTCCCTCTTTATCTGTCAAAGCAAATGTCAACGTACATTTCGTACCTTCATCACCTGTTTTCAAATATAGTTCCTTCCCCACATCCGACTTGTTCATGGTCCACGCATTGTCCATATACGAAGTTTTGATTGACACTGTACAATCTTGGAAATAATCTTCGAATGTATCCGTATCATCATTACCTTTATATACTACGGACATTTTTGCATTGGCAGGCTTGCAAGTGATAGAAATCGTTTTCTTGTCTCCCTGAGCCACCGAGAAAGTCTGACTGCCTTTCACATAAAGCTGATCATACCCTGCGGCTACATCTTCCCCATAATAAGCCGTCACTGTATAAGGTACTCCAAAATCAACTTTCTGTTCCACTTCCAAGTCCTTGTAAAGCTTGTCCGTGTACACAGCTTCTTCACCTTTATACAAGGATACCTTATAATTGTCTGTATTCTGATAGGCACTTTGGTCTATCGCACGACTGTGATAAGACAGTTCAGACGACAAATCAATCATCACACTGCCTGTTTCTGAAAAACCCTCTTGTTCTTTTTCACTGCGGCAGCTTCCAAGGAAAGCCAGCGACACCAGCAACAAAGAAACCTTTAAATAACCTTTTATCTTCATTTGTACATTGTATTTTTCAGTGTGCAAAATAACACCAATTTCCCAACCCTCACAAGGTCTTTTTTTTTTATTTTTGGCTGATTTTTCATAATCAATCTTCCGTAAAGCCCCCTTTTACCTGATAATTAACACAAAACCCCTTTCTACAAGACATCCAAATGGTCTATTTTTAAAATACCATAGATAACGGAAGTTATATCCTACCAAAAAATTTATACCTTTGCAAAAACAATACCAAACAGACAATCACGAATCCAAATGAACGTAAAGTACATCTTATCCGGATTCCTGCTAAGCGTGTCCGTCAGTTCCTGCATACAGGACGAAGCGCTCAATGTGGAAGCAGCCATAGACGGCTGCACCGGAACCAATATCCAGTCGGCCACCATCGACCATTTAAGAAAGGAAGTGGAAGTCTATGTACTCGACGGAACTGACATTTCCCAACAAGAACTGATTTTCACGCTTCCCGAGGGAGCCACCATCCAAGCGGAAGAGACGGAAACCAACGACCGGCCTCCTCTCTATGATTTCAGCCAAAAAGTCCTCCGGCATTTTGTAGTAACTTCCGAAGACGGAGCCACAAAAACTCCATACATCGTACGGGTGAACAAACTGGCGTTGCCCACCAGTTTCTCTTTTGAAGAGTTGAAAGAAACCACCCCTTACAATGTTTTTTATCTCACCAATGCGACCGGCATCATGCAGTGGGCCAGCGGAAATCCCGGATACGAACTGAGCGGTATGGCTTTGAACGAAACACAATACCCTACCGTGCAATATCCTGTGGGTTACGCGGGAAAATGTGTCAAACTGACCACGCTCAGCACCGGAAGCTTCGGAAAGCCTCTTGGTATGCCGATTGCGGCCGGAAATATCTTCATCGGTTCGTTCGATACCCAAAACGCCGTACTGGCACCCTTGCAAGCCACTCACATGGGATTCCCGTTCACCAAACGACCCACCCGGATGACTGGCTGGTTCAAATATAAGGCAGGAGAAACCTTTACCGACAAAGCAGGCAATGTGGTGACTGGCAAGAAGGATAGAGGCGATATTTATGCGGTACTCTATGAGGCTCCCACCAGCGACTTTACCCTGGACGGCAACCTTTTTCCGGACGGAACGGGCATAGACGAACACATCGTGCTGTTAGCACGCATCCCGGAACAGGAAATGACGGAAACCGACGAATGGAAAAAATTTGACCTGGAATTTACTCCCCAGAATGGAAAAACCGTCAACGCCGACGACTTGAAAAACGGAAAATACAAACTGGCCGTCGTGTTCTCTTCCAGTGTCATGGGCGCCTACTTCCAAGGAGCCGTGGGGAGTGAATTGTACATTGATGAAGTGGAAATTATTTGTGAGAACTAAAATAGAGTAAGATGAAAAAATATGTAACGCCCATATTAGCATTGTTTTTAGGAGGCTTCGCCCTGGCAGGTCACGCACAGTATTCTTCCTCACACAAAGGACTGTTATGGCTGGCTTCCCACGGGCTGGACTATGAAATAAAGGCCGGTATAAATATAGGTGGAACTTCTCCACTGCCACTTCCCCAGGAAATCAGAAGCCTGGACAGTTATTCGCCCGGACTGGCCATCACCCTGGAAGGAAATGCCACCAAATGGCTGGATGCAAAACAAAAGTGGGGCCTCAGCGTGGGACTACGCCTCGACAAAAAAGACATGGATACCAAAGCCACCGTCAAGAACTATGGCATGGAAATTTTCAGTGAGACCGGAGGAAAAATAAAGGGACTCTGGACAGGAGGAGTAAAAACAACCGTGAAAATGTCGTACCTCACCGTTCCGGTATTGGCGAACTACCGGATCAGCAACCGCTGGAAAGTGATGGCCGGACCGTATTTCTCGTACATGCTGAACGGAGAATTTTCCGGCAATGTCTACGAAGGACACCTCCGTACACCTGATGCCAGCGGAAGCCGCGTGAATTTTGAAGGAGAAAACAAGGCTGCCTACGACTTCTCAGACAACCTCCGCCATTTCCAGTGGGGCGTGCAGGTGGGCGGAGAATGGAAGGCCTACAAGCACTTGAACGTCCATGCCGACCTGACCTGGGGATTGAACGATATTTTCCAAAAAGACTTTACCACGGTCTCCTTTGCCATGTATCCCATTTACCTGAACTTGGGATTCGGCTATGAATTCTGAGACCTGCATACGAAAAAAAAGGGCTGAGGTTCGAAATGCCTCAGCCCTTTTTTTATGTATTTCAGGAAAGTCCTGAAAAAGGTTTCATCTTATTCCTGTTTCGTACCTGAATAAGTTACTTTCACAGTCTGGTTCATTGTTCCTCCCAATACTGCATCGATATCCAAGTCCAGTGTCAAGGTTCCATTGCTGAAAGAACCAGTAGCAGCTATGTCGGCAGTCAGCATCTGATTATCAAGATTAGTGGTTCCTGTAAAGTTATATTTGTCGCCATTGGCAGTCAACGCACAATCCTTCAGTTCAATGTTTCCAAGTGGGATATTCTGGAACGTAAAATTGGTGATAGACAGATTAATGGAATTGTCGCCAGCTTTTGTCACGGTGATGGTTTGAGGATCAATTGTTCCAGCCGGAACATCCATTCCACCCATAGAGATAACTACATCTAATTTCCCGGAATACTCGCCTACCACTTCGTTTGCAGCCGAAACGGCAGCATCATCATCATTACTACAAGAAGTAAACAAACCTACCATGCACAACATGGCCAACACGTAATAAAATAAACTCTTTTTCATTGCTTAATTATGTTTTTAATTACGGTCGCAAAGGAAACCAATCTGCTTTATTCCTGCAAGGTCAATTTATTCTATTTTTAGCCTATTTTTCAAATACAGAATAAATCAGATAAAAAAAATGGCGTTATAACAGTTTTAAGAATATTTAATTTCAACAGGTATGGTCAATATTTAAGAATATAAAAAAATCAATTCTAATATTAAATTCAGAAAACTATGTTTTCTATTTGCCTCTGCACTCGGCTTTCGCTATCTTTTAAGAAGATTGGATGCGCCTCGGCATAGTCAAATTAGAAAACTGCGTTTTCTATTTGCCTCTGCACTCGGCTTTCGCTATCTTTGCAAAAATTTGAATACCATGGAAAAGGAACTTCCCAAAATCGACCTGCCGGAAGAATGGCTCATCGGCACCGGCATCAGTAAGGAACTGCTGGGACTCTATACCAATTATCCCGTGCGCCTGAAATGTGAAATCTTCGTACTTTGCATGTCCGGAGAAGTGGAAGCCTCGGTCAACCTGAATAAAATAAAGGTGGAAGCCAACGACTTCATCACGCTTACCCCCGGAAGCATCTTTCAGATAAACGACATCAAAGGAGACCTGAACATCTACTTCGGTGGATTCTCGTCCGAATACATGGAACACAACCTCCAGTCGCATTCTTTCCTCGACACCATGTACCTTACCTTAGGACGCCCCGTCATCCGTCTGAAACCGGAAGGGGCCAAAATGATGGAGGAATACATGCAGCTGCTCATCAAGATGTATGAGTTCCTGCCCGAGAAAATCAGGCCGGAAATCGCCACCAACCTGTATGCCGATATACATAAAGGTATATCCATGCTCTACCGGAACAAGACCGACGAAGTACATAACCTGTCGAAAAGCGAACTGATCTGCCGCAACTTTGCCCAGCTGGTCATGCAGCACTACAACCAGACGCGCAACGTGGCCTGGTATGCCGAGAAGCTACAAATCACGCATGCCCACCTCTGTACCACCGTGAAACAGATTACGGGGAAAACCTGCGTGGACATCATCTCTTCGATGGTCATCATGGATGCCAAGTCGCAGCTGAAGTCATCGCAGCTTTCCATTCAGAACATTTCCGACTCCCTGAACTTTGCCAACGTGTCGTTCTTCGGAAAATATTTCAAACGATACGTGGGAATGAGTCCACTGGAATACCGGAACAACGGATAAAAAATCAAAACGCTTCCAGACGCTTTCTGAGGCCATTTTGAGGTCCTCAGAAAAACGCCGAAGCGTTCGTCAGAAAACGCACTTGCGTTTGAAGTAAAACGCCTTTACGTTTTGATCAAAACGCACTTACGTTTTAAGTGAAACGCACTTGCGTTTTAACCCAAACGTACTTGCGTTTTTTATACCCCCCTGAAAAGCCATGAAAAAAACGTATATTTCACTCCTTTTTTGCCTGGTCAGCCTCTTGCTGAAAGCTGCCTCCAGTGTGCGGCTCACCCCCATTCCGTCTCTTCCACAACTGCCGGTAAGTGCCATACACCGCATTTTCCAGGACAGCGAGGGAATAATGTGGTATGGCACGGTCAACGGGCTGTGCCGCGACGACGGCTACCAAGTGGATGTCATCCGCTCCGACATCCATACACCGGGACTACTGCGCAACAACCTGGTGCAGTCCATTTCGGAAGATGCCAAAGGCCGGATCTGGTTCGGTACGGATGCCGGTGCCTACATACTGGACAAGACCGACCGACAGGTCACTCCCCTGGACCCGGAAAGATTGCAAGGAAGTGCGGTCTACAGCATCCGGAAAACCTCGGACGGATGTATGTGGCTGGCCACCGACAACAGACTGATACGATATGACGCATCGGGCAGACACCAGAAAACCTATTCGTTGTACGACCCGGAAGGAAAACCTTCGTGGATGGCCGGGTTCTGCGAAAGCCGGCAAAAGGAAATCCTGATTAACTTAGGCCGGGAAGGCATCTACCGCTACGACCGGAAACGGGATACCTTTATACATTATGCCGATCCTCCTGCCGAACGGAACCTGACTTACTTCATCCAGGACTGCACACACAATTACTTTTGGATAGGGACCAGCGGCAACGGCGTGCTGCTTTTCAATCCGTCGGCTCCAAAAGATTCCCTCTACACTTACTCCCCCCTCCCCGTCAATTCCATGGGAGAAAAGGAGGGCAACATCCTGTATCTGGCACAAGACAATAATGACGGCACCCTTTGGATGACCACCCGCAGTTCGCTGATTGCCATGCGCTACGATGAAAAGAAACGTCAGTTAGTACAGACCGGTTTCCGCCTGCCGGCCGAATACGGCAGTATGCTGAATGAAATCTATAAAGACAAGAACGGGGCCCTGTGGGTGTCTTCTTTCGACGGCAAGAGTTTCATCGTGCATTTTGCCGAAGATGTGCCGGAAGAGTATCCGCTCCCCGCCTTAGCACAGCGTGTCAAGTCTCAACCCGCCATCATGGCTCTGAGTGATGCCGGCGAAGGCAAGCTGTGGATTTCACAGGAACGTACTGGACTCGGGCTGTATGACCTGCAATACGACCGTGTGTCACTTTACCCCGATTTTCCGTCACTCACCGGTCTTTCTTTAGGAACCATCAAACAGATGTCGGAGGCCCGCAGGGAAGGAAACGTATGGGTGATTCCCGAAGGAGAAAATCTTATCTATGAGTTCAGACGGGAAGGCATGCAGATTGTCCACGTACGTACCCTGTCACTGCCTTCTCCAAAGCCCGACGAATATTTCACCCAAACCTACGAAGACGAACACGGCACGCTATGGGCAGGCACGAACCACGGACTGTATACCTTCAACCTGCAAAAGAGACAGTGGCATACTCTCTGCGACACATTGGGACAGGTGAGCTGCATCAAGGAAGACAAACGCGGCAACCTGTGGATAGGGACCACCGACAAAGGACTTTACCGACAAAGCAAGACTGACAATTGTCAAAGAATCGTCCCCTCCCTCCCCATCACCTGCCTGAGCCTGCAAGAAGACACCTGCGTCTGGATAGGTACCCAGGAAGGTGGCGTATATGCCCTGCATGTAAAGACCAGACACCTCACTGACCACACCTGGCTTTGTGGACTGACTGGAAACACGGTGAACCAGTTGGAATACGACGTGTACGGACATCTGTGGATTGACACCAACCAGAAACTGATAGAATACAATCCGAAAAATCACTCGTTTTCTACCTATCTGACGACTGACAATTCCCTGCTGCTCCATCGTTTCATCCCTACCGCCCTCTGCAAGGGACACGACGGACGGATTTACTTAGGAGGTATCCCGGGCATCTGTGCCGTCACTCCTTCCGCCCGGCTCGACCAGCCAAGTCCCGAAACGCCTACCTTCCTGACCGGTATCAACGTCATGGGCCAACCAAGAAACTGGAAAGGGCACCTGACTCTCCAGCCCGATGAATACAGTCTGGAAATTCATTTCTCATCGCTCGACTACCTGAATGCAAGGAAAATACGTTATGCCTATCGCATGGACGGACTCGACAAGGAATGGAACTACACTGCCGAAGGACAGCCCGTGGCCGTCTACAAACACCTTCCCAAAGGAAACTACGTGTTCGAAGTGAAAGCGACAGACGGCTACGGCGTATGGAGTGATAAAATCACCCGAATCCATATCAAACGTCTGCCAGCCTTCTACCAAACCGGATGGGCCATGGCGTTTTACTTGCTCCTCATAGTGGGTGGAATTTATGCCGGTATCCGCTTCTACCTTCGAAGAATGAAACAGGAAAACGAGGAACTGTATGCCGACAGCACGGAACTGATGAAAATGCGCTCGTACCTGAACGGCAACCGGCAGGATGTCCATCCGGAAGTGCAGATTTCCGACCGGGAGTTTGCAAACCTCGACAAGATGCTGCTCGACAACATTCTGAAAGCCGTGGAAGACAATCTGAGCGAACCGGATTTCGACGTGCAGCACCTGGCCGAAAAAGCCAACATGTCGCGCTCCACCCTGACCCGCAAGCTGAAGGCCATCACCGGACTGACCCCGTTGGAATACATCCGCCGCGTCAAGATGCAGCATGCCTGCCGGATGCTGAAAGACAGCCATACCACCGTGAACGAAGTGGCCCTGGCCCTCGGCTATTACAACCGGAAATATTTCACCGCCTGCTTCAAGGAAGAGTACGGTCTCACGCCCAGCGAATACCAGAAGAAACAGGAACAAGAGGGTATATCTGAATCAAAAGAGGGGTAAAAATGCGTCAAAACGCCTTTTGAAGCATTTTATGCCGCTCTTTGGCACATTCTTTTCTCCGCCTCGCCAAAGAATCTTTTTACATTTGGTGACGTCAACCTTAGTGGTAAACTCCGAAAAACAAATTGACAACATGAGAAAAGAAATTCTGTTTCTGGCCGCACTGGCCTCTTGTATGTCCTCTTTTGCGCAGCATTTTGAAAGAACTGCCCAAGGGGGAAAATTCCAGACCGCACAACCTGTATTGAACGGGGAAGTGATTTTCTACTCTCCTTCCATTGTGCGCATCGTGAAATATCCTTCGGCTGAGATGCCCGAGAAAAAAAGTTTCCCGGTCATCAAGACTCCGGAGAAAGTGGAAATAGCTTACACCCAGAACGGGAACACGGTGTGCATGACCGCCGGAAAGATGAAGGTGACCTTGGATGTGGCCACCGGAAAAGTGACTTACACCGATGAAAAAGGAAAAACCTTATTAAATGAAAAAGTAGAAGGCACCAACTTCATCCCCCGGAAAGATGTCAACCGCGAGGCGTATACCGTGAGCCAGGCCTTCAGCCTTGCACCCGATGAAGCCATCTACGGACTGGGACAACGCCAGAGTGGGGCCATGAACCACCGCAACCAGCAGATTCACCTGTCAAACGGCAACACCAATATCTGTATCCCCTATTTCACTTCCGAAAAGGGATATGGCGTGTACTGGGACAATCCGGGTATCTCCGATTTCAGCGACACGCCCTACGAAACCTCATTCTCTTCACAGGTAGGCCTTTGCTCCGACTATTATTTCCTTTATAAAGACGGTACGCAGGACGGCGTGATTGCCTGTATCCGCGACCTGACGGGAAAGGCCACCATGTTCCCGCTCTGGACCATGGGCTACTGGCAGTGCCGCGAACGCTACAAGAGCCCCGACGAACTCTGCGGCGTGCTCGACAAGTACCGCAAGCTCGAAATCCCTCTCGACGGTATCGTACAGGACTGGCAGTACTGGGGATGTGATTCCAACTGGAACGCCATGAAATTCATGAACCCGCGCTACATCAACAAGATGGACGATCCGGCTGCCCTGCGCTACCTGCCGAACGACGAAGACAAGAACGCCCGCTATCCGAAACCCCGCTTCAAGAGCCCGGAAGAGATGGTGGAATACGTACACAAGAATAATGCCCACCTCATGATTTCCGTATGGGCCAGCTTCGGACCGTGGACCGACCAGTACAAGGAACTCGACAAGATGGGGGCCTTGCTAAAATTCGAAACCTGGCCGCCCAAATCAGGTGCTCATCCGTACGACCCGTTCAACAAGGACGCACGCGACCTCTACTGGCGTTACCTCAGCCATTTGCATCAGATGGGCATCGATGCCTGGTGGACCGACTCTACGGAACCCGACCACCTGAACCCCAAGGAAAGCGACTTCGACCTGCAAACGGCCGACGGCTCCTTCCGTTCCGTACACAATGCCTTCCCGTTGTCTCACAACCGGGGTATCTATGAACACCAGCGTGCCGTATCGGATGCCAAACGTGTGTTCCAGATGACCCGTTCGGGCTACCTGGGCCAGCAGCACTACGGTGCCCTGAGCTGGAGCGGCGACGTGGTATCAAGCTGGGACGTACTCCGCCAGCAGATTCCGGCCGGACTGAATTTCACGCTGTGCGGCATCCCGTTCTGGAATACAGACTTAGGAGGTTTCTTCGGCTGGGAATACAACAACGACTGTACCAATGTGGCTTATCAGGAACTGCATGCCCGCTGGTTCCAGTGGGGCTGTTTCATGCCACTGATGCGCAACCACTGCTCTTCACCGATGCTGAACGAAATTGACCTCTTCGGCAAGGAAGGCGACTGGGCCTACGATGCACAGAAGCGGGCCATCGAACTCCGCTACCGCCTCTTACCTTATATATATAGTCTGAACGGTGCAGTGGTACAGGAAGACGGCTGCATGATGCGTCCGTTAGTAATGGACTTCGCTACCGACCGCAAGGCCATCCTGCTGGACAATGAATACCTCTTCGGCAAGCAGATTTTGGTACGTCCGGTCACTGAACCGCTGTACACCAAAAAGGTAGAAGGCAACAAGGGCGTGACCACCGTGCCCGACGTGGCCAAGGCTTCCGCACCGGTGAAAGTATACTTGCCGAAAGGCACGAAATGGATTGATTTCTGGACCAACGAAACCGTGGAAGGCGGACAAGACATCCAGCGGGAATGCCCGGTAGACATCCTGCCGCTCTACATCAAGGCCGGAAGCATCCTGCCCTTAGGTCCGAAGGTACAATATTCTTCTGAAAAGAAATGGGACAACCTGGACATTTGTGTCTACCCGGGTGCCGATGGCGAATTCACCCTCTACGAAGACGAGTTCGACAACTACAACTACGAAAAGGGAGCATTCTCTACCATCCGTTTCCACTGGAACGATGCCACCCGCACGCTGACCATCGACAACCGTCAGGGAGAATTCCCGCATATGCTGAAAAAGCGAAACTTCCGCATCACCCTGATGCAACCGGGCAAACCGTCGGCTGAAACCGTCACGGTGAAACCCGACCAGAAAGTGACTTATACAGGTAAAAAGATTTCTATAAAACTGTAAGACACATTTTAAGAGAAGGTGCGGCTTGAGGAGTCCCGCACCTTCTTTTAAGAACGCCATCCAAACTAATACGAAACACATGACACTCCTCCTATAGGATTATTTAGATTGAACCTTTTTATAATTCTATTTTATAACCTTTTAAAACCTATATTTATGAAACATGCATGTAAAAGAAAGCCATGTCATTCATGGCTTCAGACTGTCATTGCCACAGTTCTTTTTCTATGTTGGGCAACCGTAGGATGGGGACAAGACCTGTCCGTTAAAGGAAATGTGACCGACACCAAAGGAGAACCCATTATTGGAGCCAGTGTAGTGATAAAGGGGAACACCACACAAGGTACCATTACCGACTTCGACGGACAGTTCACTCTCAATGTACCGGCCAACTCCACACTCGTCATTTCTTATATCGGGTATGTAACCCAAGAAGTACCGGCCAAATCGGCGATAAAAGTAGTATTGAAAGAAGACAATGAAATGCTGGATGAAGTAGTAGTCATCGGTTACGGAACCCAGCGTAAAGGAGATGTAACCAGTGCCATCTCCAGCGTCAAATCAGAAAACTTCGTCAAAGGAGCCGTAAAGGATGTCGGCCAGCTGATTCAAGGAAAAGTAGCCGGACTGGCCATCACCAACCCGACTGGTGACCCGGCCGGAGAAACTCAGATCCGCCTCCGTGGAACCAACACCATCGGTGGAGCCAACACAGCCCCTTTGGTATTGATTGACGGTATCCCCGGAACCTTGAGCACAGTGGCTCCTGAAGACGTGGAAAGCGTAGACGTACTGAAAGACGGTTCCGCTGCCGCCATCTACGGTACCCGTGGTACAAACGGTGTCATCCTCATCACTACCAAGCAGTCAAAAGGAGGCGATATCTGCTCTGTAGAATACAGTGGCTACGTCAGCACTGCCATGATGGCCAAACGGCTGGAAATGCTCAGTGGACGCGAATTTGCTGCCCTCTATCCGGATTATGACTACGGATACAACACCGACTGGGTGGATGAAATCAGCCGTACCCCTATTTCTCACGTACACAACCTCTCATTGATGGGTGGTAATTCCAAGACCAGCTACATTGCCAACCTCAACTACGCAGACCGTCAGGGAACCATGAAAAAATCAGACTTCGACAACTTCCAGGGAAGAATTGAAGTGACTCACCGTATGTTCGACGACAAAGTGAAACTGAAATTCGGCGTTTTCGGAAAGAAAAGCCAGATGGAATCCACTCAAAGTGGAGGAAGCTTCCGCGGCGGTGTCTACTCACAGGCTACCCGACGCAACCCGACCGAACCCGTACGCAACCCGGACGGTACCTGGTATGAAAACGTCAACAAATTTGAATATGAAAACCCGTTGGCTCTGCTCTATGAATCAGACGGAAACGTAAAGAAAACAGAATTGCGTTACAACGGAAACATCACCTACAACCCCATCAAAGACCTGACCCTGCAGGCCATGTTCTCTTACACACGTGAAAACATGAACCGCGGATACAGTGAAACACAGAACCACATCTCCGCCCTTCGTGACCACAAGAACGGATGGTCTTCTGTCGGTGCGTATACCGAAATGGAAAAGCTGATGGAACTGACCGCACAATACAACAAGACCATCAACGACCATAAATTCTCTATCTTGGGAGGTTACAGCTACGACGAAACAGACTATGAAGAAATGTGGTTCGACAACTACGGTTTCCAGGATGACTATTTCGGCGGTTGGCACAACATCGGCATCGGTTCTGCCTTGAAAGAAGGAAAAGCTTCTGCAGGCTCCAGCAAGACTTCGACCAACCTGATCGGTTTCTTCGGCCGTGCCACCTATTCCTGGAAAGAACGCTATCTGTTCATGGCTGCCCTGCGTTATGAAGGTGCCAGCCAGCTCTGGGGCACGGACAACGCATGGGGATTGTTCCCGTCCGTCTCATTCGGTTGGAGAATCACGGAAGAACCGTTCATGAAAAACCAGCACATTTTCAATGACTTGAAACTGAGAGTAGGTTACGGTGTCACTGGGTCACAACCTAAAAACGGATTCTTGGGAGTAGCCATGCTGAAATACGGTTCTTACGCCTATGTAAACAGCAGCTGGATTCAAACCATTGTACCGGCTTCCAACCCGAATCCCGATTTACGCTGGGAAGAGAAGAAAGAAACCAACATCGGTATCGACTGGTCTTCTTGGGAAGGACGTCTCTCTGGTAGCATCGACTACTACAACCGACTGGTAGACGGATTGATTTATGACTATGCCGTACCGACTCCTCCCAACTTGTACAACACCACTACAGCCAATGGCGGTAAGATGAGAAACAAGGGTGTGGAAATCCTGGTCAATGTGATTCCGGTACAGAACAAAGACTTTGAATGGAGCACCACCGGTACTTTCTCATTCAACTCCAACAAACTGGAAAGTCTGTCAGGAAGTATCTTTAAATCAGAATATGACTACTTCAACACAGGAACAGTGGAATACTCCGGACAGGTGGCAGACTCACACCGCGTACAGGTGGGCGAAAGCATCGGTAACTTCTACGGCTTCAAGGTAGTAGACGTGGACGAAGAAGGACGCTGGATCTACGAAGACCGCAACGGCGACCTGATAAACTACAAAGACTTCACGCATGCACCGGAAGACAAGCACATCATCGGTAACGGACTTCCGAAATACTATGCAGGATGGAACAACAACTTCCGCTACAAGAATTTTGATTTGTCTATCACCATGCGTGGCGCCTTCGGCTTCCAAATTATCAACGGTGCCCGTATGAACTACGAAAACGTGAAGAACGCCCGTATGGAAAACCGACTGAAATCAGTCAACGACCTGGTATTCGGCAAGCATACCCTCAGCCCGGAAGTAGAACCGGAATTCAACAGCTACTATGTAGAAGACGGTGACTATTGGAAGATTGACAACATCACACTGGGTTACAACTTCGGACAGCTCGGCAAATACATCAAGTCATTGCGTATCTACGGTTCCGTACTGAACGCCCTGACCATCACCGGATACAAAGGCATCGACCCGGAAGTTTCTACTGACGGACTGACTCCTGGATACGACACCCGCGACCGCTATCCAAGCATACGCTCATTTACATTAGGTGTCAACGTAAAATTCTAATTTAAAAGTAAAGAACCATGAAAAATATAATCAGATTATTTTCCACATGCCTGCTCACTTCAGCCTTAATCGGCAGTACGGCATGTACCAGCTTATTGGACGACAGCTATGGACAGGTAGTGTCCAGCAAATACTCTCCGAAGACAGAAGAAGAAGTCAGCTACCTGGTAAACGCAGCCTATATTCCCTGGAGAGAGACCTTGTTGCAATGGAACGGTGTGGTACGCTCACAGGAACTGTGTGCCGACCAGGATGTAATTCCAGCACGCGACGGTACAGGATGGGTAGACGGATACATCTACAAGCGCTGGCACCAGCATACCTGGACCACGGAAGACGACGGTGTGCTGCAAGGATGGGAACGTACCTACAACGGAGTGAACACCTGCAACCGTATCCTTTCGCAGATAGAAGAAGGTACCATCAATGTGGAAGACGATACCAAGGCTGCATTGATAGCCGAACTGAAGGTGTTGCGTGCCTCCTACTATTACATCCTGATCGACCTCTATGGAAATGTGCCTCTGGTAACCGACTTCAAGGATGAATCGCTCCCCAAGCAGGCTACCCGCAAAGAAGTGTTCGATTTTATCGTGAAAGAAATCAAGGACAATATCGACCTGCTTTCTGAAACTCCGAGAGGATACTACTACGGACGTTTCAACAAGTGGGCTGCCCACACCCTGCTGGCCAAGATGTATCTGAATGCGGAAATCTGGGCCGGAGAAGCTCACTGGCAAGACTGCATCGACGAATGTCAAGCCGTGATTGACTTTGCAAACGCTACAAACGAATACGGACTGGAAGAAAAACAGAAAAACGTGTTCATCACTCAGAACGAGAATTCCAAGGAAATCATCTTCGCCCTTCCGTTCGATGAAATCTACGTGACGGGATGGAATGATTTCGACTTCCACATGTATACGTTAGCAGCCGAAAACCAGGATACTTATCAGTTCACCGAAAGACCGTGGGGAGGTGTGTGTGCCATTCCTCAGTTCATCGATTCTTTCGACCCGGACGACCTGCGCTTGAAAGAGAATTATATCCAAGGGCCTCAGCTCACAGCATCCGGCGAACCGTTGCAGCGCAGTGACGGCAAAGGACAGCTCATCTACATCAACGAAGTGCCTTCCATTGAAAGTTCTGATTCCGGACACGGCTACCGCTGGGGTAAATTTGAATATGCCAAAGGCATTACCAACCGTCTGAGCAACGACTGGCCGTTGCTCCGCTATGCCGATGTACTGATGATGAAGGCAGAAGCCCTGATGCGTTCCGGACAGCCCGGAGCAGGTGCACTGGTCACTGAAGTACGTAAACGTGCTTTCGAAGACCCGAACAAAGCCATCGTCACCGATGCGGAACTGGAAGGCGGAAGCTGCTATGACTACGGACGCCGGGATACCAACATGGAAACTCACGAAGGCGGAGCGGACATCAAGTACGGCCGTTTCTTGGACGAATTAGGATGGGAATTCTGTCAGGAAGGCAGACGCCGTCAGGACATGATCCGTTTTGGAGTCTTCACCACGAAGTCTTGGTTCTCACACGACAAGAGCAACCCGAACAGAAACCTCTTCCCGATTCCGAACAAGGCCATGCTGACCAACAGTAATTTGGTTCAGAATCCGCAATAAGAAGCCAACTCCTCCGAATAATCGGATAAAAAAAGCTCCCTTATTTCCCAACCTAATATGAGAAGGAAATAAGGGAGCTTTCTATTTTAAGAAAAGCATCAGCTTTCCGGCAATTCCACCACACCGAGCTTCTTCTTTCCGTCCATCTTCACGATAAGCGGCTTTTCAAATCGTACCCAGCGGAGGAATTTGGTCTCTTCTACGGCTGGCATACGGTCGAGCAATGCCTGGTTGTAGATGCCGTCGTTCATGTAGGCATTGATGGTGAAATAGCCCACCCCGAAGGAGGTCAGGTTCTGGAAGAAATGGGTGCCCTGACTGGGGTCTACCCGGTAATTGGTGAGACCGGCTTCCACGATGATCCTCGCAGCGGAAATGTTCGGCCATTTCACGGGAATACCCAGCCAAGTGTCACTGCTGCCCCAGCGCCCGGGACCGACCAGAATGTAATGTTTGCCTTCGTCGAGGAAACGGCGGTTGAGTTTCTCAATGTCGTAGGCTATCAGCTGGTTGTTGGAAGCAGAATAGCCTTCGGTCTTGACGTAGATGACATCCTGCATGTCGTCCATCACCCCGTGACCCAATGAGTTTTCGCTCTTGAGCAGAAGTTTTTCTTCCGGTATCCGGCTCAGGTCCTCTTCCAATCCGGCTTTCACGTCGACCATCGGACGGATTTGCAGCAGATAGAACACCCCGCTCTTGGTGCGGGCATCCAGGTTGACGGCAAATTCGATTTCGACCGGACGGCGCATTTCGCCCTGACCGTATTTCTGTACGAGCTGGAGGATGCGGGCCAGCGGAAATACGTCATGCTGAAGGATGTTGGCAAAGGTGATGAGCTTGCGCCCACCGGGATAGAGTCCGTCGCGAATCACCATGTCATAAGGATCGTAGGTCGAGGCGATGAAGTTCAAGGCCCCGTCGGCTTCGGCATCTTTCACATGGAGCTTCAATAGGTTGAACCCGTCGTCGAGCGAGAAGTTCTGTCCTAAGTTTTTCAGGTCGAGGGCATAGAAGCGGGTCTGGGTCTCGCGCAAGGCGATCTCCATCTCACTGGTCTGTAGTACTTGTGTGGGATGGTACGGACAGACGCGCAGAGTAAGTCCGCCGTC
Organism: Bacteroides mediterraneensis; assembly: GCF_016900355.1. Lineage (GTDB taxonomy): Bacteria > Bacteroidota > Bacteroidia > Bacteroidales > Bacteroidaceae > Phocaeicola. The sequence goes on from NZ_JACJKA010000001.1 coordinate 179,869, forward strand.
GACAATGTATTTTCCGAGTCCTAATGCCAGACTCACCGTGCCCTCTTCAGCCAATTCGTCGTTGATGGGATAATAGTTGACGGAGCGGGCCACACCGGAGATGGCCGGATAGTAGCGGTCGCCATACTGAGTGCCGACCACTTCCTGAAGGATGACGGCCATCTTTTCCTGGTCGATGACGTTGCTGGTGGCTTGCATATAGGCCTTGCTATCCTTATAATATACGGAGGCATACACGCCCTTGATGGCATCGCTCAGCATACGGAGCATCTCGTACTTGTCGTCCAGATAAGGAATCATGTAGGTGGAATAAATGCCGGCAAACGGCTGGTAGTGCGAGTCTTCCAGCAGACTGGACGAGCGGATGGCGATCGGGGCCTTGACGGCATCGAAGAAGGCGAAGAAATCTTCCACCAGGTTGTCGGGAAGCTTGGCCCGGAGAAAGGCTTTCAGAATCACATCGTCGGCGGCATCGCTCAAGGCAATCTGATAGAGCTGGTTGGAGTCCATGAACTCGTCGAAGATGTCGGTGCAGAGTACCACGGTTTTCGGAATCATGACCGAGGCATTCTCAAACTCATCGAACTCGGGATGGCGCTTCACCATGTTGTCGATAAAGGCCAGTCCACGCCCCTTTCCTCCCAAAGAACCATCACCGATGCGGGCAAAGTTGGAATAGCGGTCGAAACGGTCACGCTGGAATACGGCCACCACGCCCTGGTTCTTCATCTTGCGGTATTTCACGATGGCCTCGAAGATAATCTGGCGGTGTGCATCGATATCCTGAAGGGATTCCCACGTAATCTGTTTCAAGAACTCGGCCACCGGGAAGATGGCACGCGAATACAGCCAGCGCGAGATGTGGTTGCGGCTGATGTGGTAGAGGAAGGATTCGGCCGGAATGGCGAAGATGACATTCTGAAGTTCTTTCAGGTTATGGATGCGAGCCACTTCCTTCATGGTATGAGGGTCACGAAAGATAAAATCACCGAACCCAAAGTTATCCGACACGGCTTCGCGCAGGTCGATGTTCATCTTCTTGGAGTTCTTGTCGATGAACACGGCGCCCAGTTCGTCCACATAGCGGCGGTTGCTCTCTTCGGCCGACTGTAGAATCAGCGGGATGAAGGGGTCGCGACGGCGTATCTCACGCAGGAAAGTCACGCCGGCTTCCGGATCGTTCACGCCTTCATGGGGGAAACGGGCATCGGAAATGACTCCCAGCATGTTGTGCTCGTACTTGTCATATAGTTCCATGGCTTCCTCGTACGAGCGGGCCAACACAATCTTGGGACGTCCGCGCATGCGCAGCGTACGCTGGTGCTCGTTCAGGGCTTCCGTGGCAAACTCCTGGCTCTGGCGGAGCACAAACTTGTAGAGGTTGGGCAGCACGGACGAATAGAAACGGATGGAATCTTCCACTAACAGAATCATCTGCACGCCGATTTCCTGGATGTCGTGTTCCAGGTTCATCTTGTCCTCAATCAGCTTGATGATGGACACCAGCAGGTCGGTGTTGCCCAGCCAGCAGAACACATACTCAAAGATGCTCAGGTCTTCGTGCTCCATCCGTTCCTTGATGCCATGCGAAAAAGGAGTCAGCACTACCAACGGCAAGTGGGGATAGGCCTGCTTGATGTCGCGGGCAATATCGAAGGTATCGCTGTTGTCGGAACCGGGCATACAGATAACCAGGTCGAACATGGTATTGCGCAACTGCTCCCATGCCTCCTTATCGGTTGACACTTGGGTGAAACGGGGAGGATAGCGCAGGCTCAGGTTCATATATTCATTGAATATCTTCTCATCGATGCGGCCATCGTCTTCCAACATGAACGCATCGTAGGGATTAGCCACTAACAGCACGTTGAAAATGCGCTTGGTCATGAGGTTGGCGAACTGCGTATCCTTGAAATAAAGCTGACGGAGTTTAATTCTCAGGTTGCTTAACATAGTATCTTCATTTAGGCTTTTGACATTTATAAAAGCAAAAATCGGAAATTCACGGGATTTTTGCAAATCTTTCTTGAGCGTTGGTGAAAAACTATCAAAATTCAAGCTCACAATCGAAAAATAAGGGGAAAAGCTTTGCCAATACAGGTAAATTCCTATCTTTGCAGATACAAAACATTTCATTTTGTCAGACCTTAAATTATTTGATTATGGATATTAACAAAATCATGTCATCGCTGGAAGCCAAGCATCCAGGTGAATCCGAGTACCTTCAGGCAGTCAAGGAAGTATTGCTTTCTATCGAAGATATCTACAACCAACATCCCGAATTTGAAAAGGCCAAAATCATTGAACGGCTGGTAGAACCCGACCGTATCTTCACCTTCCGTGTCACATGGGTGGACGACAAAGGGGAAGTGCAAACCAACCTGGGCTATCGCGTGCAGTTCAATAACGCCATCGGCCCGTACAAGGGAGGTATCCGTTTCCACGCTTCGGTCAACCTGTCTATCCTGAAATTCTTAGGATTTGAGCAGACCTTCAAGAACGCACTGACCACGCTGCCGATGGGCGGCGGCAAGGGAGGCTCCGACTTCTCTCCGCGCGGAAAGAGCAATGCGGAAATCATGCGTTTCTGCCAGGCCTTCATGCTGGAACTGTGGCGCCACTTAGGTCCGGACATGGACGTGCCGGCCGGTGACATCGGCGTAGGCGGACGCGAAGTGGGTTACATGTTCGGCATGTACAAGAAGCTGACGCGTGAATTTACCGGCACCTTTACCGGTAAGGGACTGGAATTCGGCGGTTCGCTGATTCGTCCGGAAGCAACAGGCTTCGGAGGCTTGTATTTCGTGAAACACATGCTCGATGCGAAGGGCATTGAAATAAAAGGAAAGACTGTGGCCATCTCAGGCTTCGGTAACGTGGCTTGGGGAGCTGCCACCAAGGCTACTCAGTTGGGCGCCAAAGTAGTGACCATCTCTGGACCGGACGGTTACATTTATGACCCGGACGGCATTTCGGGAGAAAAGATTGACTACATGCTGGAACTGCGTGCTTCGGGCAACGACATCGTGGCCCCGTATGCGGAGAAATTCCCGGGAGCTACCTTCGTGCCGGGACGCCGCCCGTGGGAGGTGAAAGTGGACATCGCACTGCCTTGCGCTACCCAGAACGAGCTGAACGGCGAAGATGCACAGCAGTTGATCAAGAACCACGTGCTCTGTGTAGGTGAAATCTCCAACATGGGATGTACACCGGAAGCTATCGATGCGTTCATTGAACACAAAATGATGTATGCACCGGGCAAGGCGGTCAATGCGGGCGGAGTGGCTACCTCCGGACTGGAAATGAGCCAGAACGCCATGCACCTGAGCTGGACCGCACAGGAAGTGGACGACAAGTTGCACCAGATTATGCACAACATTCACGAACAGTGCGTGAAGTACGGTACGGAAAGCGACGGATACATCAATTATGTGAAGGGCGCCAACATTGCCGGATTCATGAAAGTGGCTCATGCCATGATGGCTCAGGGAATTGTCTGAATATTAAGGATATTTAAATTACATATGAATCCTCAGGATAGGTAAACTTTTATTCCTATCTTTGAAAGCTTTAATTTTAGCACAAAATCTCGTTTAGTTGTATTTGTATTTTGTATTGTAGCTTGCGCTATCCAGCCTGTGAAGGCCAGATAGCGCTTTTTTATGCGCTGTCAGAGAAGAAGGGATACAAAAAAAGGCCTTGCAACTGCAAGACCTTTTTCTGTGGGTGACTAGTGGGACTCGAACCCACGACATTCAGAACCACAATCTGACGCTCTAACCAACTGAACTATAGTCACCATGTTGGCATGAAAAACGTTAAAAAATGAAGGAGGGTGACTAGTGGGACTCGAACCCACGACATTCAGAACCACAATCTGACGCTCTAACCAACTGAACTATAGTCACCATGTTGGCTTCCTTTTCAAAAGCGATTGCAAAGGTAGAGGATTTTTTCGAAACTGCAAACATTTCATCGAAAAAATCCTCTAAAATCTCAATATATTGCTTTTTTCCCGGCCAACAGCGTATTCTTCATCAAAGAAACGATGGTCATCGGCCCTACTCCACCGGGTACGGGAGTAATGTAGGAACACTTGGGAGCCACCTCGTCAAACTTCACGTCGCCGGTAAGCTTGAAACCTGATTTCTTGAATGCATCGGGCACACGAGTGGTACCGACATCGATAACGACCGCTCCTTCTTTCACCATATCGGCCTTGACGAAGTTAGGCTGTCCCATGGCAGCAATCAGGATATCGGCCTCCTGGCATTCTCTGACCAAATCCTTGCTGCGGCTGTGGCATACAGTGACAGTGGCATCGCCCGGCACGGCTTTCTGCATCATCAGCATGGCCATCGGCTTTCCCACGATATTGCTTCGGCCCAAGATGACACATTTCTTTCCGCGCGTATCAATCTGATAACGACGCAGAAGTTCCATGATGCCGTTGGGAGTGGCTGAAATGTAACAAGGAAGTCCGATAGACAAACGTCCCACATTGATGGGATGGAATCCGTCGACATCTTTCCGGTAATCAATGGTCTCTATCACTTTCTGTTCTGAAATGTGGGGAGGCAACGGAAGCTGTACGATGAATCCGTCCACATCGGCATCGGCATTCAATTCACGTACTTTGGCCAAAAGTTCTTCTTCTGTCACATCCGATTCGTAGCGGATCAACGTAGACTTGAATCCGCACACTTCGCAGGCTTTTACCTTTGCCGCTACATAGGTTTCACTCCCTCCATCATGACCCACTAAGATGGCAGCTAAATGAGGACGCTTGCCTCCTTTTGCCACAATGTCGGCCACTTCGGCAGCGATTTCCTTTTTCACTTGTTCAGAAACTGCTTTTCCGTCGATTAATGTCATAAATACTCCTTTCTAATTTTATGATTTATACAAAAGTAGGAATTTTACGGCAAAGACCTGCTCATTTTTCGGTTTTTATAGCAATTATTACAGCAAGGGAATAAATCTTCGGGCAACAGAAAGTTAGTCGACAAAAAAATATTAACTTTGCCACGTTATTTAAATTATGCAGAGGAGAAGATTCGACATACTGTTCATTGCCATTAGCTTGTGGCTGTCTTTCAGCCTATCCCCCCAAATACATGCTGCCGATACTCACTTTACCGTCGTGATTGATGCCGGACACGGAGGTCATGACCCTGGAGCGGTGGGCAAAAGAGGAAAGGAAAAAAACATCAATCTGAGCGTAGCTCTCAAATTAGGAAAGCTGATCCGACAAAACTGTCCGGACACGCGGGTGGTCTATACCCGAGACAGAGATGTGTTCATCCCGCTGCACACAAGGGCTGAAATCGCCAACGATGCCAAGGCGGATCTTTTCATTTCCATCCACACCAACTCGGTGGCCTCTAAAAACAGAAGCGTCAGCGGCACAGAGACCTATACCCTCGGATTGCACCGTACTCAGGAAAACTTGGAAGTAGCAAAAAAAGAAAATGCGGTAATTCTCATTGAGGATGACTACAAGCAGCGATATGCGGGATTCAACCCGAATTCATCGGAAAGCTACATCATTTTTGAGTTCTTGCAAGACAAGAATATGGCCCAAAGCGTCAGCTTTGCCACTCAAGTGCAACGAGGGTTCCGAAATGCCAACCGCATAGACAAAGGGGTGCACCAAGCCGGCTTTCTGGTCTTGCGTGCCACGTCCATGCCGAGTGTACTGATTGAGCTGGGCTACATTACGAACCCTACTGAAGAAGCTTACCTAATGTCAGACCAAGGCAGCTCTACCCTGGCTAAAAGTATCTACCGTGCCTTTCTGAATTACAAAGCAGGGAAAAAAGGCGTAGCCTCCCAACCAGTGGCTGACACTGACAGTTCGGCCACGCCTGCAGAAGAAGAAATAGTCAGCGTAGAATCTTCCGCACCCATGCCCACCGTACGCGAACAGCGCACTACCAAGCAGAAGTCCGAATCAGCCACCATAACAGGGAAACCGGTATTCAAAATACAGATACTGACTTCCGGCCGCAAACTGCCAGCCAAAAGCAAGCAGTTCAAAGGGCTTACTCCAGTGGACAGTTACGAAGAGAACGGAATCATCAAGTATACTTACGGAGCAGATACAAACTACAACAAGATTCTCCGCCTCAAACGCACCAAGGTGGACAGCAAATTCAAGGATGCCTTCATCATTGCGTTCAAAGACGGACAGAAAATGAACATCAATCAAGCCATACGAGAATTCAAACGAAACAGATAATAAAAAAAGAAAAAGAAAAAAATATGAAGAAAGAAGTAAAAATCGGATTAGCTGGAATCGGCGCATTGTTGATTCTCTTTTTCGGCATCAACTACCTGAAAGGAATCAGTATGTTCAAACCGGAAAGCTACTATTATGTGGATTTTACCGATGTAAACGGACTGGCTCTGTCGAGCCCGGTATTCGCCAATGGTTTCAAGATAGGTATTGTACGCGACCTGCAATACAACTACCAGAAGCCGGGCCATGTGGTGGTAGGAATTGAAGTAGATCAGGACATGCGTATCCCGACCGGAAGTAAGGCGGAACTGGTGACTGAAATGTTAGGAACTGTCAAGATGAACATGCTGCTCAAACATGGAGCTGCCACTTACATGAATCCCGGCGACACCATCGAAGGTACAGCCAACACGGGCATCCTGGGCAAAGCGGAACAGGAACTGCTGCCGAAAGTGGAGCAGATGATGCCGAAACTGGATTCCATCTTGGGCTCCCTAAACCAGCTGTTAGCAGATCCGGCTTTGAAAAACACGTTGCATAATGCAGAAAAGCTGACGGCTTCACTCAATGCCACCAGCACGCAACTGCACAGCCTGATGAGCCGCGACATTCCGCAACTGACCAGCAACGTGACTACCATCACGGAAAACCTGAAAGGAATCAGCGAGAACCTGAAAGGGGTGGACTATGCAGCTACCTTCCAAAAGGTGGACTCTACTTTGCAGAACGTACACATGCTGACCGAAAAGCTGAGCAGCAAGAATAATTCCATCGGACTCCTGTTAAACGACGATGCGCTGTATCAGAACCTGAATGCCACCTCAGCCAATGCAGCTTCTCTCCTGAAAGACTTGCAGGAACACCCGAAACGGTACGTACACTTCTCTCTGTTTGGGAAAAAAGATAAATAAGGAAATCTCATTCCTATCGGCAAGGCAGGAAATCATCGGTTCCAAAGGTGATTTCCTGCCTTCTTATGAAGAAAACCACGACAATCCTTTGGCAAAGAAGCATCAGCCTCACTATATAGAAACAATCTAAATAGAAAGGAATACCCAAAGAAGAAAAGTAAAGAATCTCAAATACATGATTTTCAAAGACAAACCATATCAAACGAAGGGGAATCACGCCAAAAAGGAGAGACACTAACCAATTGATAAGCAAGACATTATAGATTCACAAGTCATTTCTCTTTAACAAGGAATTTAACAAACCTGTAACATCTTATTTATCAACAACTTAATTTATCAAAATAAAAAGCAAGCAAAAAGGCATTTGTTTTTCTGAAATTTCATTACGAAATTTGCAAACGTAGAAGTTTCGCTTTATTAATAACAACGCACGTATGATTGAACATAACCAAGCCGTTGCATTGTGGAACCGGTGTCTGGCATTCATCAAAGACAACGTAAATGCTACGGCTTTTAAAACATGGTTTGAGCCTATCGTACCTTTAAAATATGAGGATACAGAAAAGGCATTGACAATCGGCGTCCCAAGTCCTTTCTTCTATGAATATCTGGAAGAAAAGTACGTGGGATTGCTGCGCGCCGCCATCTATAAAGAAATAGGTGAAGGCACGGAGTTGATGTACTCTATCCTGACCGATAAGACCAACCATATCACAGTCAATATAGAAGGCACAAAACGCTCTTCCGCATTGCCGGAACAGGCTCCTGTGTACAACGGAAACAAGGCACCGAATCCTTTGCAGGCTCCGGCTCCACAGGATTTGGATCCTCATCTGAACCCGAACTATAACTTTGAGAACTTCATTAAAGGAAACAGCAATGAATTCTCTAGGACAGTGGCAGAGACCGTTGCCCAGAACCCGGCACGTACCTTCAACCCCTTGTTTATCTATGGCCCCTCGGGAGTGGGAAAAACCCATCTGATTAACGCCATCGGTACAAGAATCAAGGAATTGTATCCGGAAAAACGAGTACTGTATGTATCCGCTCATCTTTTCCAGGTGCAATACACCGACTCTGTGCGAACCAATCACTTCAATGATTTCATTAGCTTCTACCAGACAATCGACGTGCTGATCATTGATGATATACAGGAATTTGCAGGGGTTACCAAAACGCAAAACACGTTCTTCCATATCTTCAACCACCTTCACCAGAACGGAAAGCAACTGATTCTGACTTCAGACCGTGCGCCCGTCATGCTGCAGGGAATGGAAGACCGTCTGCTCACCCGTTTCAAATGGGGCTTGGTGGCCGAACTGGAGAAACCGGATATCGAACTCCGGAAGAACATCCTGCGCAACAAAATCAAGCGTGACGGACTGGTCATCCCGGAATCGGTTATCAGCTACATTGCAGAGAGCGTGAATGAGAGCGTGCGTGAACTGGAAGGTATCGTCAATTCACTGTTGGCCCAGTCCATCTTGTTCAAACGGGAAATCGATCTTGACTTGGCACAACACATCGTGAGAAAGGCAGTGAAATGCGCCGAGAGCAAACCGATGACCGTAAGCGACATCATCACGAAAGTGTGCGAACATTACAAAATTGATGAAACAGCCATCCACACCAAGACCCGCAAGCGGGAAGTGGTACAGGTGAGACAGGTAGCCATGTATCTGGCGAAGAAACATACCGATACCTCTTCTTCCAAGATTGGCCAGCTGATAGGCAACAAAGACCACGCCACGGTGTTGCATGCCTGCAAGATTGTAAAAGACCAGGTAGATGTAGACAAAGCATTTAAGGCAGAAATCGAAGAAATAGAAACCAGTCTTCGAATGAGATAAAAAAAGAGGTGACTTGAAATTCAAGCCACCTCTTTTTTTACCCATCCTGATACCCTCAATCATCAAATCCTTGCCGTTTCAATACTTTTTTCAAGCCTTCCGACATATATTCATTATCTGATTTCTTGTAACGGATATCCGTGAAAATCTGGGCCAGCGTCTCGGTGTGATTGATTTCCACAAAATGCTTGTTTTCAGGCAAGCTTTCCTTATACGCATAAATATCGTCTATCTCTGCTGGAGTATAGTCATGATACTGTTCCTCATGGATGATGCCCCGAATAGGTAAACGGTCGGGTTGTGCGGGACATTCATCGGGATAGCCTACCGTAATGGTAGCCACCGGAACCACCAGTTTCGGAAGCTTCAGCAAATCGATAATCTGATCAGGATTATAAATGGTAGTTCCCAGATAACAGATACCCAATCCTTTCTCTTCAGCCAGCGTACAGAAGTTCTGTGTCACCAGCAAGGCATCGGTCGCCGCATTCAGGAAAGAAATGAAATTATTATAGCCTGGTTCTGCCTTCCGCTGTTCACACCACTTGCTGAACCGGTTAAAATCGGCACAGAAAGTCAGCACAACCGGAGCCGAAGTAACCATCGGCTGGTTAAAATGAGCAGGAGCCAAGCGCTCCTTCATTTTCGCATCCCTCGTTACAACCACACTATACAACTGCATATTTCCCATGGTGGAGGCCCGAAACGCTTCCTCCAGCAATTCATTCAGCAATTCGGCAGGCACATCTTCCTGCGTATATTTGCGAATGGTCCGTCTGTTCTTTATTGATTCCATATTATATCGGCTTTATATATATGTACAAAGATAATGAAAGCTGAGTGCAGAGGCAAATAGAAAACACAGTTTTCTAATTTGACTTTGCCGAGGCGCATCCTATCTTCTTTAAAGATAGTGAAAGCTGAGTGCAGAGGCCTGGAAACCGACAAAAATCCCTGTACTTTTCCGAATGATAAAAAACAACCATAACTTCACCAAGTTTTCTAAAATGGAAAACTTTTCAACAAGACAAAATCCATATATATTTAATTATCAATAAAATAAAGAATAAAAACAGAAAACCACTCACCTTGTTAATAACTTCTTCTCTTTTTATTTTGTGAATTAAAAAAACATCTTTAGCTTTGCAAACGTTTGTTGGAAATAAAACGAGCTTCTACATATTACACTGACTTTTATTGAAAACAAATCATATACAAATAACCGTGGAAAAGAAAACGTACAGCTACGATGAAGCGTTCAATGCTTCGTTGGAGTATTTCAATGGAGACGAACTGGCGGCCCGCGTTTGGGTAAACAAATACGCCGTGAAGGACTCTTTTGGAAACATCTATGAAAAATCTCCAGTGGATATGCATTGGCGAATCGCCAATGAGGTGGCCCGTATCGAGGCAAAATATCCGAATGCACTCAGTTCTCAGGAACTTTTTGATTTGATGGACCATTTCAAGTACATCATACCGCAAGGTAGTCCGATGACTGGAATTGGAAACAACTATCAGATTGCCTCACTGTCCAACTGCTTTGTGATTGGACTTGACGGAAATGCCGACTCTTACGGAGCCATTATCCGTATCGACGAAGAACAGGTACAACTGATGAAACGCCGTGGAGGTGTGGGACACGACTTGTCGCACATCCGCCCGAAAGGTTCTCCTGTGAAGAACTCTGCCCTGACCTCTACCGGACTCGTTCCGTTCATGGAGCGCTATTCTAACTCAACCCGTGAGGTGGCTCAAGACGGACGCCGCGGAGCACTGATGCTGACCGTGTCCATTAAGCATCCGGATTCAGAAGCATTCATCGACGCCAAGATGACGGAAGGCAAAGTGACGGGAGCCAACGTATCTGTCAAACTGGACGATGCCTTCCTGCAGGCTGCTGTAGAAGGAAAGCCTTATATACAGCAGTACCCGATTGATTCACCCAACCCGATGGTTTCCAAAGAAATCGATGCTTCTACCTTGTGGAAGAAGATTGTACACAATGCTTGGAAATCGGCAGAACCGGGCGTATTGTTCTGGGATACCATTATCCGTGAGTCTGTGCCCGACTGCTATGCCGATTTAGGTTTCCGTACGGTTTCTACCAATCCATGCGGTGAAATTCCATTGTGTCCGTACGACTCCTGCCGTCTGCTGGCCATCAACCTGTATTCATACGTAGTCAATCCGTTTACTCCGGAAGCTTACTTCGACTTCGACCTGTTCAAGAAACATGTGGCACTGGCACAGCGCATCATGGACGACATCATCGACCTGGAGCTGGAAAAGATTGAACGCATCTTTGAAAAGATTGATTCTGACCCGGAAAGCATGGAAGTAAAAGGCACCGAACGTCACCTGTGGGAAAAGATTTACCACAAGTCAGGTTTGGGACGCCGTACCGGTGTAGGTATCACTGCAGAAGGCGATATGCTGGCTGCCATGGGATTGCGCTACGGCACAGAAGAAGCTACCGATTTCTCTGAAAAAGTACATAAGACCATCGCGCTCGAAGCCTACCGCTCCTCTGTGAACATGGCCAAGGAACGTGGCGCTTTCGAAATCTACGATGCAGAACGTGAAAAGAACAACCCGTTCATCAACCGTCTGAAAGAGGCTGACCCTGAATTGTACAAAGAAATGAAGAAGTATGGCCGACGCAACATCGCCTGCCTGACTATCGCACCGACCGGTACCACCAGCTTGATGACACAGACAACTTCTGGTATCGAACCGGTATTCATGCCGGTGTACAAACGCCGCCGGAAAGTCAATCCGAATGACACCAACGTACATGTAGATTTTGTGGATGAAACAGGAGACGCTTTCGAAGAATACATCGTATTCCACCACAAGTTCCTGACTTGGATGAAGGTAAACGGTTACGATCCAGACAAGCGTTACACGCAGGAAGAAATTGACGAACTGGTGGCCAAATCACCTTATTACAAAGCAACTTCCAACGATGTAGACTGGCTGATGAAAGTGAAGATGCAGGGCCGTATCCAGAAATGGGTAGACCACTCTATCAGTGTTACCATCAACCTGCCGAATAACGTAAGCGAAGACCTCGTCAACCAGCTTTACGTAGAAGCATGGCGTTCTGGTTGCAAAGGCTGTACTGTATACCGTGACGGTTCTCGTGCCGGCGTACTGCTCTCTACCAAGAAGAAAGACAAGAAAGAAGAGGAAGAATGCCGCTGCAAACCGCCCCAGGTAGTGGAAGTCCGCCCGAAAGTGCTGGAAGCCGATGTGGTACGTTTCCAAAACAACAAGGAAAAATGGGTGGCTTTTGTCGGCCTGCTCGACGGAAGACCTTACGAAATCTTTACTGGTCTGCAGGATGACGAAGAAGGCATCGTACTGCCGAAGTCAGTCACTTCCGGACGTATCATCAAGAGCTACGACGAAGACGGAACCAAGCACTACGACTTCCAGTTTGAAAACAAGCGCGGTTACAAGATGACCATCGAAGGACTTTCTGAAAAGTTCAACAAGGAATACTGGAACTACGCCAAGCTGATTTCAGGAGTGCTCCGCTGGAGAATGCCGATTGAACAGGTCATCAAGCTGGTAAGCTCCCTGCAGCTGGATAGCGAAAGCATCAACACCTGGAAGAACGGTGTGGAAAGAGCCTTGAAGAAATACGTACAAGACGGAACAGAAGCCAAAGGCGTGAAATGTCCGAACTGCGGTCATGAAACGCTGGTATATCAGGAAGGCTGTCTGATCTGTAAGACCTGTGGTTCTTCACGCTGCGGATAAACTCTTACATACGAGTGACTTTACTCATTTATTTTCAGGCATGAATCAGGCAGAAGGCTGTACCGCAGCCACGCCTAATTCATGCCTCTCTTCTATCTACTTCCCTATGAAACAATCTGACATGTACATTTGCCTGAACGGGCTGAAACTATATGCGTTCCACGGCGTGCTGCCACAGGAAAACAAGATCGGTGCCGAGTACACTCTCAACCTGCGGTTGAAAACAGACTTCAGCCGCGCGTCGCAGACCGACGACCTGCAATACACCCTCAACTATGCCGAGGTATTTCAGGCCGTAAAAGAAGAAATGCAGCAGCCTTCCCAGCTGTTGGAACACGTCATCCAACGCATTGCCGAACGGCTGTTCCGCGACTTTCCTACCCTCACGGAAGTCAAGATTGCCCTGTTCAAACAAAACCCTCCCATGGGAGCAGACTGCGAGAAAACCGGAGTGGAATCAACTTATACCAAAAACTAACGCGATATGAAAAAACTTGTGATTTTTGATTTGGACGGAACTTTACTAAACACCATTGCCGACCTGGCCGCAGCCACCAATTATGCCCTGACCCAGTTCGGCTATCCTACCCACTCGACGGACGCCTACCGTTTCTTTGTGGGCAACGGCATCAACAAACTTTTTGAACGGGCACTTCCTGAAGCAGACCGAACTCCGGAAAACGTCCTGCGTATCCGGTCGAAGTTCGTACCTTACTACAACGTACACAATGCAGATTTAAGCCGCCCTTATCCCGGCATTGAAGACCTGCTCAATCTGTTGCAACAACATCACATCCAGATAGCAGTCGCATCCAACAAATACCAGGAAGCCACCGCCAAGCTCATCGGGCAATATTTTCCGGCCATCCGTTTCACTGCAGTTTTCGGGCAGCGGGAAAACGTACCGACCAAACCTGACCCACAAGTCGTAAACGAGATTATCCAGCTGGCAGGAGTCAGCAAGGAAGAAGTAGTGTATATCGGCGACTCCGGAGTCGACATGCAGACGGGCCTCAACGCAGGCGTCACCACCATCGGCGTATGCTGGGGATTCCGCCCCAAGAGTGAACTGCAGGAATTCCACCCAGACCTGCTGGCGGAAAAGCCGGAAGACATCAGTCGTTTCCTGCAACTATAACAGATTTCCAGACGGCGAGCATCTTCACAAGGAGCGCGCCATACACCCTAAAAAAAAACGCCTTTGCGTTCTTCCCCAAACGCCCTTACGTTTTACTTCAAACGCAAGTACATTTCAGGTAAAACGCAAAGGCGTTTTATATTAAACGCAAGGACGTTTCAGTCCAAACGCTTCGTCGTTTTCCGAGAAGAGAAAATTCACGACTTTGAGAGCCGTTTCAGTGCCAGATGATGTCCTGCCTGGGCAGCTTTCTTATACCAGAACATGGCCAGATGCAGGTCGGGAGCACCAGTCCAACCTTCTTCGTATCCTTGTCCAATCCGATAAAAGGCATAAGGGTCGGACGAATGGCGATAAGCCTCGAAAGCCCGCGGCAACGAAACCGGCAACTGACCGCATCCCTTACGGTACAAATCGCCCAGATTGACCGAAGCATAGGTCATATCGCCCTGCCGTACTGCTTCCTTGAACCAGAATTCAGCTTCATAGCCATCGGAATTTACGCCGACTCCTTCCTGATACAAGGTACCGATGTCGTTCAGCACCACTCCATCCACGCGAGTTCCTTCCCGGTATTCCTTTCCCAGTTCCAGCAACATGTCCACATCTTCCTGCGAAAAGCTTTCCCAGGCCTCCGTGCCGTCTGACTGCCAGGACTTGACACGGCCGATTGACACATGCTGAGGTACATCCACCTCCACATCCATGGCATACGCCAGGCTGTCGGCCATGAACTCCTCGCGGGTAGCCTCCGAAAGCCAGCCCTTTCGCAACAGATACTGAATATAGCCATAAATACGCGAAGTGGAAGAATGAAGGTTCACCCCATATTGCTTCAACTGCTCCAACGAGACATAACAAATCCCTTCTTTCGGCAGTTCCAGATAGCAACGGGGGATGACCGAGAGCACCACCTTCAGGGAAGCAATTTCCTCCCCGATACAATCTTCTATCCACTGCGTTCCCAGACGTTCGTACACAGAATAAGACATTCCATCCTCTCCCGATACCAGTTTCGGGCTATGTCCGTTCAGATACAACCCCAATGTATCAATCAGATAAGGAAAGAACTTGTAATCATCATAAGAAGCCAATCCGTCCATAGCCACCAACACCCGTCCCTTCTCGTCATCTGAAATGGCAAATGAAGTGGTAGAATATTCCGGACGATGAAAATAATACAGATTTTTTCCCTGATACGTGCCCTGAAGTGTCACCTTGATCGGCACCTCCAATTTGCGGATGAGTTCCTTCATACGAAAAGAACCCGACGCGTTCAGTTGAAAAGAAATTCGCATAGTCAGCCTTTCTGTTAAAAAAATTCCTTCGTTCTTATCTCGCCACTGCCGATGCACAGGCGAGCATCCTTGTCATAAATCACCCCGAACTGTCCAGGGGCTATCCCCTGTATCGGCTCCCTGCTGGACACCTGCAATCCGTTATCCGAGAAACGGATTATTCCAGTCTGAAAGGTATCCGTGTGGCGTATCTTGAAACAAATTTCAGTTTCCGGTTCTTTCCAAGGATTCAATGTAATGAAATGGAAGTCCTTCAGGTAAAAGGAATAGCCAAACTGCTTTTCTGTATCATAACCATGCGACACATAGATAATGTTTTCTTCTACGTTCTTGCCTACCACGAACCATGGTCCACCTCCAAGGCCCAGCCCCTTTCGCTGGCCGATGGTATGGAACCAGTATCCGCGATGCTGCCCGATGATTTTCCCGGTCTCCAGTTCTACGACCGGTCCCGGCCGTTCGCCCAGAAAACGACGGATGAAATCACTGTAGTTTATCTTTCCCAGGAAACAGATACCCTGACTGTCCTTCCGTCTGGCGCTGGGCAAAGAAGCTTCGAGGGCCAATGCCCGTACTTCTTCTTTCCGCAAGTCACCCAACGGGAACATCAGCCGGGACACCTGCAGATAATCAATCTGTGCCAGGAAGTCCGTCTGGTCCTTCACCGGGTCTTTGGCTGTTGCCAGCCACGTATGTCCATCTTCCACAAGTGTAGAAGCATAATGTCCTGTAGCTATCTTATCATAGTCATGTCCGGCCTTTTGGTCAAAACAACCGAACTTGATCAGTTTATTGCACATCACATCCGGATTGGGAGTGAGTCCACGTCGTACCTTGTCTATCGTGTAGGCCACTACATTCTCCCAATATTCCTTCTGCAAATCGACGATATGAAACGGCAGTCCATACTTACGGGCAGTGGCAGAAGCCAGTTCTATATCCTCTTCTGCCGTACACGTCAGTTCCTCATCCGTATCCATCCCAATCTTTATGTAAAACAAGTCAGGTTTGTATCCTTGCTCACACAACAGATGTACCGCTACCGCGCTGTCCACTCCTCCCGAAATCAATGCTGCTATTTTCATGTCTGTTCTTTTTTGGCGGCAAATATACCACTCACCATCCAAATGCCCAATACCCTTTTCAAGGTATATCTCACTTCAAAGCCTGGAACTGTTCAATGAGAGACGTAATGTTTGCCGTAAACAAACGGGCCGAAATAGCCAGCAAGATGATGCCGAAAAATTTACGAATCACATAGATTCCACCTTTTCCCAGCATCCGTTCGATGCGGTCGGTCAGTTTCAACACAATATAGACCCATACCATATTCAATATCAGCGCCAGTACAATGTTAATTGGCGCATATTCCGCCCGCAACGACAGCAGAGTGGTAAATGCACCCGCACCTGCCAGCAAAGGGAACACCAGAGGCACCAGCGTGGCCTCTTTGATAGGGCCTGTATTCTTGAAAATCTCGATATCCAGAATCATTTCCAGCGACATCAAAAAGATGACAAACGCACCTGCCACCGCAAACGAAGCGATGTCTACCTGAAACAAGCGCAGCATCATATCGCCGGCATAGAAAAATCCCAATAGAAGGACAAAAGCGATAAGGGTAGCCTTCGGCGCATTCACCGGCCTTCCTTTTTGCTTCAAATCCAATATAATAGGGATAGAACCAATAATGTCAATCACGGCAAAAAGAACGATGAAGGCGCTCAAAAACTGTTGAAAATTAAATCCAATCATTGTTATATTCCAATTACTTTTGCAAAGTTATCATTTTTTCATACACTTGCAAGAATCCACAAACATTATCAGACCGTAAGAAAGGATAAAAAAGATAAAACCTATCAGAAAGGAACTGCTACAGTACAGAAATATACTTAACTTTGTATGTTAAAAGATAACTTAATAAAGTTAACGAGAGATGGAATTGACAATGTACGATAAGCTTTTACAGCTCCCTCTGTTTCAAGGAATGTCGAAATTCGACTTCACCGACATTCTGGAAAAAGTAAAAATTCACTTCAATAAATATGAACCTGGAAGCTGCGTGGTAAAACAGGATAGTCCGTGCGACCAACTTATTTTCGTCCTCGACGGAGATGTACAGATAGAATCCAACGACCCGTCCCACAAATATACCTTGTGGGAAAATTTTAAAAGTCCGAACGTCATTGAGCCCTACTCCCTGTTTGGTATGCGTACGTATTACACGGCCTCCTATACGGCACTGACTGAAGTCAACACGCTTCACATTGAGAAATCTTATATCCTCAACGAGTTGTGCCGCTACGAAGTGTTCAACCTGAACTACCTGAACATGCTGAGCAACCGGGGACAAGTAATCTATAACAAGCTGTGGAATGCCCATATCGGGAAGACACGCGATAAAATCATCAACTTCCTTTTGCTGCGCTGCATGACACCCTACGGCCCCAAGAAACTGTCTATCCGTATGGAAGACCTGGCCCGGCTCATCGACGACACGCGCATCAACGTATCAAACGTGCTGAACGACTTGCAGAAACAGGGCCTCATCCAACTGGGACGACGCACGTTCAGCATTCCTGAACTGAGAGATGTGGTTCAACTTTTGAACCAAAAAGAATAAATCTAACTTTTTACTGAAAACTTATGAACAATCCATTTTTACAACCCTATCATACGCTGCATCACACCACTCCCTTCCCGCAAATACGGATAGAAGATTATGAACCGGCCATCCGGGAAGGCATGCGACAGGAAGACGAAGAGATTCAGCAAATCACCGGCAATCCGGAACAACCGACCTTCCAGAACACGATTCTGGCACTGGAACACGCCGGAAAGACGCTCGACCGGGTAACTACCGTGTTGTTCAACCTGCTGAGTGCGGAGACCTGTGACGAACTGGAGGCCGTGGCCGAAAAGATGACGCCTGAACTTTCGGCACACGCTAACAACATCAGCCTCAACGAAGCTTTGTTTGCTCGCGTAAAAGCAGTGTACGACCAAAGAGAAAACCTTTCACTGACCCCGGAAGAACGCCAGCTGCTGGAAAAATCGTACGACGGATTCGTCCGTAACGGAGCGAATCTTTCGGAAGAAGACAAGGCTACCTTCCGCAAACTGAGCATGGAACTGAGCAGCCTGACCCTGAAGTTCTCACAGAACCATCTGAAAGAAACAAACAGTTTCGAACTGGTGCTGACACAGGAAGACGACCTGGCCGGACTGCCGGAAAGTGCTGTGGAAGCTGCTGCCCATACCGCTCACGAAAAAGGGAAAGACGGATGCTGGATCATCACCTTGCAGGCTCCCAGCTACGTGCCTTTCATGAAATACAGCGACAGAAGAGACCTGCGTAAACAGCTGTACATGGCCTACAACACCCAGTGCTGTCACGACAACGAATTCAACAACCTCGACATCGTAAAACGGTTGGTCAACCTGCGCATGGAACTGGCCCAGCTGTTGGGTTTCTCCAATTATGCGGAATATGTACTGAAAAAACGTATGGCCGAAAACAGCGAACATGTCTACAAACTGTTGAACGATTTGCTGGATGCCTATACACCAGTGGCCCAAAAGGAAGTAGAAGAAATCCGCACGCTGGCCCGCGAACTGGAAGGAAACGACTTTGAACTGATGCCATGGGATTTCTCCTATTATGCCGAGAAACTGAAAAACCGGAAATTCAGTCTGGACGAAGAAGCCCTCCGCCCCTATTTTGAACTGAGCCGCGTAAAAGCCGGCGTATTCGGACTGGCCACCCGCCTCTACGGCATCACCTTCAAGGAAAATAAAGAAATACCAGTCTACCATCCCGATGTACAAGCCTACGAAGTGTTCGACCGCGACGGAAGCTTCCTGGCCGTGCTCTATACCGACTTCCATCCGCGAGAAGGCAAGCGTTCGGGTGCCTGGATGACCAGCTACAAGGAACAATGGATAGACGACGACGGCACCAACAGTCGCCCGCACGTCTCCGTGACCATGAATTTCACCAAGCCCACGAAAGACAAGCCGGCCTTGCTGACTTTCTCGGAAGTCAACACCTTCCTGCACGAATTCGGCCATGCCTTGCACGGTATGTTTGCCAATACGCGCTTCCAAAGCATGAGCGGCACGAACGTATATTGGGATTTTGTGGAACTTCCGTCACAAATCATGGAAAACTTTGCCATAGAAAAAGAATTTTTAAATACATTCGCATGTCACTACCAGACAGGAGAGCCCATTCCGGCAGAACTGGTCCAGCGCATTGTAGACGCCTCGAACTTCAACGTGGCCTACGCTTGCTTGCGCCAAGTCAGCTTCGGACTGCTCGACATGGCCTGGTATACCCGCCAGACTCCGTTTGAAGGAGATGTGAAAGCATACGAAAAAGCGTCCTGGCAACGCACCCAACTGCTGCCACAGCTGGACGACACTTGCATGAGCGTACAGTTCGGTCACATCATGTCGGGAGGTTACTCTGCCGGATACTACAGCTACAAATGGGCGGAAGTGCTGGATGCCGATGCGTTTTCCGTATTCAAGGAAAAAGGCATCTTCAATCCGGAAACGGCACGCTCCTTCCGCGAAAATATTCTGTCGAAAGGGGGTACCGAACACCCGATGACGCTCTACAAGCGTTTCCGCGGACAGGAACCGACCATCGACGCATTGTTAAAAAGAAATGGAATAAAATGAACATACAAATGAAAACATTCAGAATCTCCTGGTTCTTTACGTTACTCCTATTACTGGCAGGATGTAACCAGAAAGACGATGTTTATGAAATTTTCGCGAGTGGACAGACATGGCACTGGAGCGGCTCTTACAACACCAGTGACTGGAAAAGCGACAACAACAATTACACTCCCACGTTGACACGGGATGAACTGGCCAGAATCAATGATGACCAAGACAAATACACCATCATTTTCAAAGAAGACGGTACGGTGGAAGGAAAAGGAGGCAGTTTCACCTTTACCGGCACATGGAGTGCCAACGGAGATGACCAGAGCTTCTCCATCCAGTTGAAGCCTAACGGAAACCGCAGCGGACTGGACAAGACTTTTTATGACGAAATAAGCAGTGCAAAATTCTATCGGGGTAGTTCACGGCTCATCAAGCTGTTCAACCTCGACAAGAATCATTATATTCAATTTTATCCCAAAGGATTTAACGATTAGGCTATAGCATTATGGAACCATCAGAACATAAACAGGAAATACTGGACAAACGCTATATGCGTATGGCACTCATCTGGGCCGAGAACTCCTATTGCAAGCGGCGTCAGGTGGGGGCATTGATTGTCAAGGACAAGATGATTATCTCAGACGGATACAACGGCACACCGGCTGGATTTGAAAATGTGTGTGAAGACGAAAACGGAGTGACTCGTCCTTACGTGCTCCATGCCGAGGCCAACGCCATCACTAAGATTGCCCGTTCCAGCAACAGCAGCGAGGGAGCCACCATGTATGTCACTGCCTCCCCGTGCATCGAATGTGCCAAACTGATTATTCAGGCCGGCATCAAGCGGGTGGTCTATGCCGAAAAATACCGTCTGGAAGACGGACTGGACTTATTGAAACGAGCCCATATTGAAGTTGTATACCTTAACCCAAATGAATAAAAATTATGAAAAATAACCGAACACGCCTCATTCCGTTTCTGCTGGCCATTGCCCTGATTGCAGGCATCGCCATCGGTACATTCTATGCCAATCATTTTTCCGGCAACAAACTGGGCATCATCAATACCTCTTCCAATAAACTGAATGCCTTGCTGCGCATCATTGACGACCAGTATGTAGATACGGTCAACATCAGTGACCTAGTGGAAGAAGCCATGCCGCAGATTCTTTCCGAACTCGACCCGCACTCTTCCTATATTCCAGCCAAAGACCTGGAAGCCGTCACGGCCGACTTGAAAGGAAGTTTCAGCGGTATCGGTATTCAGTTCACCATCCAGGACGATACAATTCACGTGAACAACGTCATTCAGGGAGGTCCTTCTGAAAAAGTAGGCCTGATGGCGGGCGACCGCATCGTAGAAGTTGATGACTCTGCCTTCGTAGGAAAAATCGTGACCAACGAAGAAGCCATGAAACGGCTGAAAGGCGAAAAAGGCAGCAAGGTCAAACTCGGGGTATACCGCCCGGGCGAAAAGGAATTGCTGCACTTCACGGTAGTACGTGGCAACATTCCGGTCAAGAGCATTGATGCGGCCTACATGATTAACGAAAAAGTAGGCTATGTTAAGGTTAACAAATTCGGTGAAACCACTTATCCGGAATTATTGATAGCCCTGGCCAAACTGAACCAAAAGAACTGTGAAGGACTGATTATCGACCTTCGTGGAAACACGGGAGGCTACATGGCGGCAGCTATCCAGATGGTCAACGAGTTCCTTCCCAACAACCGACTGATTGTCTATACTCAGGGTCGCAAATCCCCGCGCGAAGACTACAGTTCCAACGGTACAGGCAGCAACCAGAAAATGCCGCTCGTGGTATTGGTGGACGAAGGCTCTGCTTCTGCCAGCGAAATTTTTGCCGGAGCCATCCAAGACAATGACCGCGGAACCATCATCGGACGCCGTTCATTCGGAAAAGGACTGGTACAGCAACCTATTGAATTCAGCGACGGCTCTGCCATCCGTCTGACCATCGCCCGTTACTATACGCCATCGGGACGTTGCATCCAGAAGCCCTACGAAAAAGGAAAAGAATCGGAATATGAACTGGATTTACTCACCCGCTACGAACACGGAGAGTTCTTCTCAGCCGACAGCATCAAACAGAACGAAACCGAAGTCTACCACACCCGCTTGGGACGTCCGGTTTACGGAGGTGGCGGTATCATGCCTGATATCTTCGTACCACAGGACACCACCGGCATGACGTCTTATTTCCGCATGGCAGCCAACCGTGGACTGATTATCCGCTATACTTTCGAATATACCGATCAGAACCGGAGCACATTACAGCAATATGACATACCGGAAAAGATGGAGGAATACTTGAAAAAGCAGAACCTGCTGAACAAATTTGCGGCATGGGCAGAAAAGAAAGGATTGAAACGCCGCAACAACCTGATGGCCAAATCACGCCGGCTGTTTGAAATGAGCCTTTACGGAAACATTATCTACAACATGCTGGGCATGGAAGCGTATGTGGAATACCTGAATGAAACCGATAAAACGGTTTTGAAAGCGGTGGAAATCTTAGAAAAGGGAGAATCTTTCCCAAAGGCTCCTGAGGTACAGGCCTCCAACGAGAAAAAGAAATAGGATCTAATGGACAAAAAAGAAATACGCAAACTAATTGCACAAGAGAAGCGGAAATACTCCGCTTCTCAAAAAACGGAATGGTCTTCCAGCTTGTTCCAGAAGCTGGAAGACCATCCTTTGTTTTTACAGGCGAAAACCATCCTGTTGTATCATTCTTTGCCCGATGAAGTACAGACTCACGCATTTATCGAGCGCTGGTATCCGCACAAACGCATCGTGTTGCCTCTGGTGAAAGGAGAAGAACTCGAACTACGGTATTACGAAGGAAAAGACTCATTGCAAACCGGCTCATTCGGCATTGAGGAACCTACCGGAAGACAGGTAGAAAATTGGGATGAAATCGAACTGAGCATCGTTCCCGGTGTCGCCTTCGACCGGACCGGCAATCGATTGGGACGCGGAAAAGGATACTATGACCGCACCCTGGCTCGCCTGCATTCTTATAATATAGGTGTGTGCTTTCACTTCCAGCTCTACCCGTACATCCCGACAGAGCCTACAGACCACTCCATGCACGAAGTGTGGACCGAGCAAGGCTGTGTGTTCAATGGAACACAATGTTCACGATGACCTGCGACCCTACCTGCGCGTTCAGATTGCGAATCAGCATCTCCCGCCCCATCATCAGCTCCTGCCGGATGACCGACGAAGACAGACTGACATAAAGTACCTGGTTCTTGATAAAAAGATTCGTGGTGTAACGGGTGATGACCGGCCCCACCACATCTTTCCAGGCATCCACCAGACGATATTCGTTCAAGGGCGTTTCCAGCCCCTGCTGGCGGAGGAACTGCCGGATCACATCGCCTATCTGTTCCGTATTATTCCGCTTCATATCCTTCCTTTCGTTCGGAAACTTCTCCGTTTTCCACCTCAAACAGTTTATAGTCTCCCTCAATCTTTTTCAGGATGCGGTCCAGGTGGTCACGGTTGGTGTCCGTAATGAAAATCTGTCCGAAATTGTCACCGGCCACCAGTTTCACTATCTGTTCCACCCGAAGAGCATCCAGCTTGTCGAAGATATCGTCCAGCAGAATCAATGGTGTGGTACCGCTGCCCGTACGTTTCAAGAACTCGAATTGGGCCAGCTTGAGCGCAATCAGATACGTTTTGTTCTGCCCCTGCGACCCTTCCCGCTTCATGGGGAACTCACCCAACTGCATAATCAGGTCGTCTTTGTGGATACCTTTCAGAGAAAATCCCATCACCCGGTCCCGCTGACGGTTTTCACGCAGCAGCGTCAGCAGGTCTCCCTCCGCCGCATGCGACTGATACGACAGTTTCACCTGCTCCCGGTTCTGGGAAATATAGGCATAATACGACTGGAAAATCGGAATAAACTCCTCGATGAACTGGCGACGCTTGCGAAATACTACTTCCCCCGTAGAAGCCATCATTTCCTCCCACACGTTCATCAGCTCCTCATCGGGTTCCAGTTCCGCCTTGAGCAATGTATTCCGTTGCAGCAGCGCCTTGTTGTAGCGAATCAACGCATCCAGATATTCCCGGTCGAACTGCGAAATCACCACGTCCATGAAACGTCTGCGCTCTTCGCTTCCCCCCGCAATGAGCAGCGTGTCGGCCGGAGAGACCATCACCAGCGGAATCAGTCCGATGTGATCCGACAAACGGGTATATTCCTTCTTGTTCCGCTTGAACTGTTTCTTCTGCCGGCGTTTCAATCCGCAATACACTTCCTCCGGATCACCTCCATCCGTTTCATAGAATCCCTGCAGCACGAAAAAGTCCTGTCCGTGCCGGATATTCTGTGAATCAATGGGATTGGTCGCACTCTTGCAGAAAGAAAGATAATACACGGCATCCATCAGGTTGGTTTTCCCCATCCCGTTCTTTCCGATAATGCAGTTCATCTTCCGCGAAAAACTCAACTCCGCCTGTTCCAGATTCTTATAATTTACAATTGAAATGCGTTTAAGCCACATAAAACTCTTGTTATTTAGGATACAAATTTAACAATAAAAGCAAGACACATTAAAAAAACTGCCCGCAAATTTCATTTATAAGCATAAATAAACTACTTTTGCTGTCCGAATAAGTGGATTTTGAAAATAATAAAAAACAAATATCAAATGACTGAACAAAAACACACTCATGACCCATTGAATGTAGACGAAGCGCTCAGCACTTCCGAAGCATTTCTTCTCAAAAACAAGAATCTACTGTTAGGCGTAGTAATCGCCCTGGTTGTCATTGTCGGAGGTTACCTCGGATACAAACATTTCATTTCTGAGCCAAAAGAACAGAAGGCATCGGAAGCCATCTTCAAAGGAGAACAGTACTTTGGAGACGACAACTTTGAAATCGCCCTGAAAGGCGACAGCCTAGGTTATGCAGGTTTCATCAAACTGGCAGACCAGTTCAGCGGTACAGATGCCGGCAACCTGGCTAACGCATACGCCGGACTTTGCTATGCACAGTTGGGCAAATACGAAGACGCTATCAAATACTTGGACAAATTCAGCGGAAACGACCTGCTGGTAGCACCAGCCGTAATGGGAGCACTGGGAAACTGCTATGCACAGGTAGGACAGCTTGACAAGGCCGTAGCTACATTGCTGAAAGCTGCCGAACATGCCAACAGCATGACTTTAAGCCCGATTTACCTGATTCAGGCCGGACAGATTCTGGAAAAGCAAGGCAAGAATGCAGAAGCCGTAGACGCTTACAAGCAGGTGAAGAACAAATACGGTAATTCTTACCAGGCTATGGATATCGACAAGTACATCGAACGTGCTTCTCTGAAATAATTTCGACGAACATACTTCTATTATTATAAAAGAGTATCATCATTCAGGCCGGACCGAAAAACTCACAAGCATCTGCGGATGTACTCCAGTTTTTCGGTCCGGTTCATTTTTTTATGTATAACCCTTAACACACAACGAATATGGCAACAGCTTATCACAATCTTTCTGATTACGATTTTAATTCCGTACCCGACGCTTCACAAATGCGTTTCGGAATTGTAGTGTCTGAATGGAATCACAATATCACAGGTGCCCTGCTCGACGGCGCGGTCCGCACACTGAAAAAACACGGAGCCAAAGACGAAAACATCCTGGTTTATCCGGTGCCAGGCAGTTTTGAACTGACTTTCGGTTCTGCACAACTTATCAAAAGTGGAAAGGTAGATGCAGTCATCGCATTAGGCTGTGTGGTTCGTGGAGATACTCCCCATTTTGACTATGTATGCGCCGGTGCCACACAAGGCATTACTGAACTGAACGCAACCACCGACACCCCAGTGATTTACGGTCTGATTACCACCAACAACATGCAACAGGCAGAAGATCGCGCGGGCGGCAAATTGGGAAATAAAGGTGACGAATGTGCAGTGACAGCGATAAAAATGATTGATTTTGTTTGCAAGTTAAAAAAATAATCGTACCTTTGCAACGCAATTGAGAAAAGCACTAAATTCTCAGTTGCGGACGGGCAAATACCAGAGTGGCCAAATGGGGCAGACTGTAAATCTGCTGGCTTACGCCTTCGGTGGTTCGAATCCATCTTTGCCCACCAAATTTGCGGAAGTAGCTCAGTTGATAGAGCATTAGCCTTCCAAGCTGAGGGTCGCGGGTTTGAGTCCCGTCTTCCGCTCTTTTTTGAAATTCTTCTATCGGGCAAATACCAGAGTGGCCAAATGGGGCAGACTGTAAATCTGCTGGCTTACGCCTTCGGTGGTTCGAATCCATCTTTGCCCACCGCAAATTTGCGGAAGTAGCTCAGTTGATAGAGCATTAGCCTTCCAAGCTGAGGGTCGCGGGTTTGAGTCCCGTCTTCCGCTCTCCGAGAGATTGTCTTTCAAAAAGACAATCTTTTTTTATATCCCTATCTCTACACTACACAAAATGGCTGAAAAGCAGCTTTCGCCCACTTTCCAGCCATTCTTATTCTTCGCGATACAAACGAAAACGTTTATTGGACACCCTTTCTGACTCTTCTCAGGATATCCTGCATCTTAAACACCACCTCCGGATATTCAACGGCCACATTCTGCTGCTCGTGGGCATCATCCACCAGTTTATACAACTGAGGCGCTGTATTGTTGCCCGATTCAATTTCCGGCACCCAAGGTACTCCCACAGGTCCGTCGCTTGGCTCAATGTATTTCCAGTCCTTCGTGCGTACCGACAAGGTGTGGTTGTACGATTGTTCCACCACCCATTCTCTGCCCTTCATGTCCTTTCCCAGCAAGGTATTCAGGTAATCGCCGCTGTCCGGTGCACTTCCCTTGGGAAGCACAGCCCCCACGAGTTGTCCCAACGACTTCATGATATCAATCTGCGAAACCAATGCGTCGGATGTGCCCGCTTT
Organism: Bacteroides mediterraneensis; assembly: GCF_016900355.1. Lineage (GTDB taxonomy): Bacteria > Bacteroidota > Bacteroidia > Bacteroidales > Bacteroidaceae > Phocaeicola. The sequence goes on from NZ_JACJKA010000001.1 coordinate 206,685, forward strand.
CCGGATTTCGGCAGGCCATGACACGATGAACGGAATTCGGGTTCCCCCTTCAAACGCACTGTACTTATTCCCTCTCAGCCCGCCGGTAGGTGAATGACCGTTCAAGCGTTCAGCCGCCTGATCGTCATAGCCGTCGTCGCACACCGGACCGTTGTCACTGGTCAGGATAATCAGCGTATTCTCACGCAGGTGCAGCTCTTCCAGGCAAGCCAACAACTGTCCCACGCTCCAATCGAACTGCGCAATGGCATCCCCTCTCAGGCCCATCACATTCTTTCCCCTGAACCGCTCGTGCGGGAAACGCGGCACATGCACGTCGTTCGTGGCAAAATACATGAAAAAAGGTTCCTGGCTGTGCTGACGGATAAAGCCAATGGCATGCGCTGTGATGGAATCGGCGATATTCTCGTCCTTCCACAAGGCCTTTCCCCCTCCTTTCATATATCCGATACGCCCAATCCCATTGACAATAGCCTGATTATGCTCATGGGTCGACCGCAAATTATACAGCAGCTCCGGATGTTCTTTTCCTAAAGGCTCCCCCGGAAAAGGCTTCTTGTAACTTACCTCTATCGGATGGGCCGGGTCGTAATTCGCCACCTTCCCGTTTTCGATGAACACGCAAGGCACGCGATCGGCCGTAGCCGCCATGATATACGAATAATCAAAGCCCAAGTCGCCCGGATGCGTAGGAAGCGGTGCGTTCCAGTCCTGCTCGCCGGTCTCACTTCCCAAGCCTAAATGCCACTTGCCGATGACGGAAGTCACGTACCCTGAATTTTTAAACACATCCGCCAGCGTATAACGCCCCGGATCGATAATCATGCCGGCATTTCCTGCTGCCACATCAGTACCCGGTTTCCGCCAGGCATATTCTCCTGTGAGCAGAGAATACCGCGACGGAGTACTCGTGGATGCCACCGCATAGGCATTCGTGAACTGAATACCGTGCTGAGCCAGACTGTTCACGGCCGGTGTATGGATGTTCTTGGCCCGATAGCACTCCAGATCTCCATAGCCGAGATCATCCGCACAGATAATAATCACATTGGGACGGGAAAGACCGTCACTGTCTGCCGCCTTCAGATGAGCCGGAGCCAGCAAAGGCAGACATGCACTTGCATACAAAAACTTTTCTTTCATGGTTTCCTTAAAAAAGATGCAAAGCCGTAGGAGAGAAATCTCTGAAACGACTTTGCATCCGAATCTATTCAAAATCTATTTCAAAAGCCTCAGGAGTTCTTACGGAAGGGCGGTTTCACTACCTGTGCCTTCAGCTTCCGCCCCCGGTTATCCAGGTAAATTTCCGTACCTGGTTTGGCGTATTCAATCTTGACATATCCCATGCCGATACCGATTTTCCGTGTCGGCGACATGGTACCTGAAGTCACGTGTCCAATGGTCTCGCCGGCTTCATTCAGCAAGGCATATCCATGACGAGGAATGCCACGGTCAATCATCTCAAAGCCTACCAGTTTCCGGCTCACGCCTTCTGCTTTCTGCTTTTCCAATGCGGCACGGTTCGTGAAGTTCTTACCCTCCACAAACTTCGTAATCCATCCCAGTCCGGCTTCCAGCGGAGAAGTCTCGTCGGTAATATCATTTCCATACAGGCAGAAGCCCATTTCCAGACGCAAAGTATCACGGGCCCCCAGACCAATCGGTTTGATACCGAATTCTTTTCCGGCCTCGAAGATGGCATCCCATATTTTCATGGCTACTTCCGGATAGAAGTACAATTCAAAACCTCCGGCGCCGGTGTATCCCGTATTCGAAATAATCACATTCGGCACTCCGGCAAACTCACCCACCTTGAATGTATAATAAGGAATCGACTTCAGGTCCACCGGAGTCAGTTTCTGAAGGGTGTCACACGCCTTAGGTCCTTGTATGGCCAGCTGTGCGATACGGTCGGACGAATTTTCCAGCTCTGCCCCCACCTTGTTGTGAGACACGCACCAGTTCCAGTCTTTTTCAATATTGGCCGCATTGACCACCAGCATGTATTTCTCAGGTTCATACGCATACACCAGCAAATCGTCAACAATTCCTCCCGTTTCATTGGGGAAGCAAGTGTACTGCACCTTGCCCGGAGTAAGCACCGCCGCGTTGTTGGAAGTCACTTCCTGAATGAATTCCAGGGCATGAGGCCCTTTCACCCAGAATTCTCCCATGTGCGACACATCAAATACCCCCACTGACTGGCAAACCGTCATGTGTTCATCAATGATTCCAGAGTATTCAATCGGCATGTTATAACCCGCAAATTCATGCATTTTGGCACCGAGTGCAATATGTTTCTCGGTAAATGGAGTTGTTTTCATAAGGTATATTTTAAGGTTGATGTACAAAGTTGCAGACCTGCCGAAACAAGTCTGCAACTTTCATAATGATTTAACGATATCTTTTGGCTGTCAGCTCGGCAATCTTCACGACCACCATCATAGCCTTCTCGATAGACTGGATAGGCACGAACTCATAACGTCCGTGGAAGTTCAGCCCGCCGGCAAAGATATTCGGACAAGGAAGTCCCTTGAACGAAAGCTGTGCCCCGTCTGTACCGCCGCGGATGGCTCTCACCTTCGGAGTGACGCCGGCTTCCTGCATGGCCGCAAAGGCGATGTCGATGATATGCATCAACGGCTCTACCTGCTGACGCATGTTATAATACTGGTCTTTCAGTTCCACACTCACCGTACCCTCTCCGTATTTCTGGTTCAGCTGGGCCGCATAGTCCAGCAAAGCCTGCTTGCGTGCTTCAAACTTCTCCCGGTCATGGTCACGCACAATGTAAGACAACACCGTCTTTTCCACTTCTCCTTCCATACCAATCAGGTGATAGAAGCCTTCGTATCCTTCGGTGGTACCCGGAGTCTCATTGGCAGGAAGCAAGGAAGCATATTCCGTGGCCACCAGCAAAGAATTGATCATTTTGTTCTTGGCATATCCCGGATGCACGTTGCGTCCTTTCACGACCACCTTGGCTGCTGCGGCATTGAAGTTCTCGAACTCCAGTTCCCCTACTTCACCGCCGTCCATCGTGTAGGCCCATTTCGCACCAAATTTCTCCACATCAAACTTGTGGGCTCCCAAGCCGATTTCTTCATCCGGATTAAAGCCCACGCGGATATCTCCGTGCTCGATTTCCGGATGAGCCTTCAGGTAAGCCACTGCCCCTACGATTTCTGCAATACCTGCCTTATCATCGGCGCCTAACAAGGTATGACCGTCGGTCACAATCAAATCCTCGCCTACATGGTCCAGCAGTTCCGGGAAATTCTTGGGCGACAGAATGATATGCTCCTCCGCACACAATGGGATGTCCTTTCCGTCGTATTTCTCCACGATACGCGGCTTCACATTCTCTCCGCTCATGTCGGGACTGGTATCCATGTGGGCAATAAAACCGATGACCGGCACCTCATGGTCCACGTTCGAAGGAAGCGTGGCAAACAGATACCCGTTTTCATCCAGCGAAATATCTTTCAAGCCCAGTTTTTCCAGTTCCTCCTTCAGATAACGGGCAAACACCATCTGTTTCGCCGTACTTGGCGTTACTCCGGTCGATTCGTCCGACTGTGTATCAAAAGTCACATACTTCAAAAAGCGTTCAATTACTGTCATATCAATTTTACTGTTTACGTTTTCTTGTTTGACGTAAAAGTACAAAAATACCCTGAGAATGACCAAACGACTTACCATTTTTTATTAGAACACAAGAATGATTTACTTTGAAGCTCAAAAATGCTATCACTTTTAAGTTAAAAAAGAGAGGGCAATCCATAATCTCTTAAAACAATACCAAAAAGATTCAGGCCTTTTTTTGTAATTTTGCCGCATGAAAAAATACTTACTGATCTGCATTTACTTCCTGTTTGCTATAATGGGGAATGCACAAGAGTCTTTGCAAGATACCGTGGCCGCCAAACCGCTGACCGCCAAAGAGCTCAAGAAAAAGAAGAAAGCCGAACGTAACTTTCACTATAATATATTGGGAGGGCCCAGCTATACCCCTGACTTCGGACTGTTAGTGGGCGGAAGTGCCCTGATGACATTCCGGATGAACCCGAAAGACACCACCATGCGGCGTTCGGTCATACCGGCCGCTCTGGCTTTTATGTTCAACGGGGGATTGAATCTGGTGGTCAAACCTCAACTTTTCTTCCAGAACGACCGTTTCCGTATCTTCGGACAGTTCTCGTTTAAAAACACCCGTGAAAATTTCTATGGCGTGGGCTACAGCACCAACAAGAATTATGTACGAAGCGACTCTACCAGCCAGTACCGCTACAGCGGCATCCAGATTAATCCTTGGTTCCTGTTCCGGCTGGGCGAAAGCAACTTCTTTGCCGGCCCGCAGATTGACATCACCTACGACCACATCATGGATCCTGCCAAATACCTGGTGGAACAACCCGACTACAAACGGGCAGGAGGTACTGCCGATGGCTACAAAGACTTTAGTTCGGGTATCGGCTTCCTGCTGACCTATGATACGCGTGATGTACCGGCCAACCCGTACAAAGGACTGTATTTCGACCTGCGGGGACTGATGTACGAAAAGTTCCTGGGAAGCAATACCAGCTTCTACCGTCTGGAACTGGACTACCGGCAATACAAGCTGGTGGGAAAGCGGAAAGTGCTGGCCTGGACCGTGCAGAGCAAACATTCCTTCGGACACAACCTGCCCCTGAACAAATACGTATTGAGCGGCACACCCTTCGACCTGCGAGGCTACTACATGGGACAATACCGTGACAAGTCGTCGCACGTGGCACTGGCTGAATACCGCCAAATGTTCAACACCGACCAAAGCAACTGGATCAAGAAGGTCATCAACCGATTGGGCTTCGTAGCCTGGGGCGGATGTGGCTTCATGGGCCCGACACCCGGAAAGATTGAAGGGGTACTTCCGAATGCCGGACTGGGCCTCCGCATCGAGGTACAGCCACGTATGAACGTACGTCTGGATTTAGGACGTGACTTCACCAACCGTCAGAACCTGTTTTATTTCAACATGACCGAGGCGTTCTGAAAAACGCCCCGGCAAATTCTCCCTTGTATATCAGCACTTTTTCTGTCCCTCACTATGGAATATAAAAACCACACTGTAAAATACATATTCCGCAGTGTGGGATACCTATTTCACAGTGTGGTACAGAGAATTCTCCGATACATTTTCCGGTATATACCGGGGAGTTCCCAATTTATCTTGCTCGCAGCCTCCGAAACGGTTTGTCAGAAGCAGCTGGAGCCGTCAAAACAGTGGGTGCAGACCTTGCACTTCGGCAGCCCGATGGCTTCAATCAAGATTTCCAGGGTATTGAATTTCAGTGAAGTCAGTCCGAAACGGGCCCGGATACGCTCTACCAGTTCCTTGTATTCCGGCGAATCGGTGGTAGCATACTTGTCAAGCTTGGCATTTTCGTCTCCTTCAATTTCCTTGATGATGCGGCGGGTAATCAGTTCCATGTCACTCTTGGAAGAAGTGAAACCGATGAAGGGACAACCGTAAATCAACGGCGGACAAGCAATGCGCATGTGTACCTCCTTGGCTCCGTAATCGTAGAGTACGTTCACGTTGTCACGCAGCTGGGTGCCACGCACGATAGAGTCATCGCAGAACAGCAAGCGCTTTCCCTGAAGCATGGCCCGGTTGGGAATCAGCTTCATCTTGGCCACCAGCGAACGCATGCTCTGGTTGCTCGGCGTGAAACTACGAGGCCAGGTAGGAGTATATTTGGCAATGGCCCGGTGATAAGGCACTCCTTTTCCTTCCGCATACCCCAATGCCATTCCTACACCCGAGTCAGGAATGCCACACACGCAATCCACTTCGGAATCGTCGTGCTGTCCCATCTTATAGCCACTCATGAAACGCACTTCTTCCACATTTTTCCCTTCATAGCAGGAAACCGGGAAACCGTAGTACACCCAAAGGAACGAACATATCTGCATCTTCTCGTTCGGCTGGCGGAGTTGCTCAATTCCGTCGGCACGCATGCGCAGAATCTCGCCCGGCCCCACATAGCGGTCAATCTCAAAATCCAGGTTCGGCAAACTGCTCGACTCACTGGTAGCCGCATATGCCCCGTTCTTCCGGCCAATGACAATCGGCGTACGGCCCCATTTGTCACGAGCCACGATAATCCCGTCTTCCGTCAGAATCAACATGGAACACGAACCTTTGATTTTTTGGAACACATTCTCAATGCCCTCCACGAAATCTTTTCCCTGCACAATGAGCAGGGCCACCAATTCTGTAGGGTTGGTCTTTCCCATACTCATTTCAGAGAAATGCATATTGCAGTCCAGCAGTTCCTTCACCAGCTGGTCGATATTGTTGATTTTTGCGACCGTGACAATGGCAAAACGCCCCAAATGAGAATTGATCATGATAGGCTGAGGATCTGTATCACTGATGATCCCTATCCCCGACTTGCCTTTGAACTTAGGAAGTTCATCCTCAAACTTTGTCCGAAAATAAGTACTTTCCAGGTTATGAATTGAACGTATGAAACCTTCGCCCTCAGCGTATGTCGCCATACCGGCGCGTTTCGTACCTAAATGTGAGTTGTAATCCGTACCGTAAAATAAATCGGTTACGCATTCAGCCTTAGAGACTGTTCCGAAAAAACCTCCCATGCTTGTAAGTTTTGATAGTTATTAGATTTATTGTTATTTCCGGATACAAAAATAGGCAAAAAAAATTTTTTTTCACGGGCTGTGAACATTTTTCATCTTCCGATTGTTTTCATAGAAAAAATAACTCCTTTATTGAATCTCCCTTCTTCCAAAGGGAAAAGAAGCCATATATTACCTACAAAAGGCTTACTAAACTAACTTTATGTACAAAAAAGCCACCGAAACAACACCGGTGGCTTTTCTTTTTCCCTTCACTACAGACATAAAAAAAAGTTGGACAAAACTGTCCAACTTTCCTGAGCCTCTTGTCGGATTCGAACCAACGACCCCGAGATTACAAATCACGTGCTCTGGCCAACTGAGCTAAAGAGGCAATCACCAAATATGTCCTTTTTTCGAGCCTCTTGTCGGATTCGAACCAACGACCCCGAGATTACAAATCACGTGCTCTGGCCAACTGAGCTAAAGAGGCGGGTGGGTAAGCTTACCATATCGCGCCGCTACAACCAACTACCTTTGCTGCGATCAAGCCCTGGAGGATTCGAAGGGAGCTGGCCGTATGGGACTTACCCGTATTCAACATGTCATCGAGCATCACGCGGAAGGCGTATTTCTCGATTGCGGGTGCAAAGGTAGGCAAATTTTCTGAATATACAATACCTGCGCAAAAAAAATTGGCCAAAATGGGAAAGATTCATGATTTTTCAATCTTTTCTATACCACAGCTCACCGAAAAAGACTACTTTTGTAACCACTAACAAACTTGACGATATGACAGCAGAAAGACCAACTACCCTACAGGAATACGCCATGCGGTTCGGAACTTATATGGGATTGTTCTGGATTTTCAAATTCATTTTCCTTCCCATCGGATTTACCATTCCGCTGCTCCAGCTGCTTTTCATCCTGATGACGATTTTCGTTCCTGTACTGGGCTTCATCTATGCCCGCCGTTACCGTAACCAGTACCGTGAAGGTTACCTGTCCTTCACTCAGGCTTTCGGTTTCTGCTTTCTGATGTATCTCTTCGCCTCTATCCTGACCGCACTGGCTCACTATGTATATTTCCGCTTCATCGATCAGGGATACCTGCTGAACACGTATCTGGACCAGCTGGACAATATAAAGGACAGTGTGAGCGGCGACATGAAGGTTTCCGTGGAACAACTCATCAGCAGCTTCGAGGTGATTTCGTCACTCACCCCCTTGCAAATGACATTCCAGCTGCTCTCACAGAATTTCTTCTACGGAATCCTGCTGTCTATCCCGACAGCGTTGCTGGTCATGAGAAAAAAGAATTAATCGCTTAGAAATAAATATATGGATATATCTGTAGTCGTACCTCTCTATAATGAAGAGGAATCCTTACCTGAATTGTATGCCTGGATTGAGCGCGTGATGTACGCCCACCACTTTACCTACGAAGTCATTTTCGTGAACGATGGCAGCACGGACCACTCCTGGCAGGTCATCGAAGAACTCAGCCGGAAATCGAAAGAAGTGAAAGGCATCAAGTTCCGCCGGAATTATGGTAAATCACCAGCCCTGTACTGTGGATTCGAAAAGGCTGAAGGCGACGTGGTCATCACCATGGATGCGGACTTACAGGACAGCCCGGACGAAATTCCGGAACTGTACCGCATGATTACAGAAGAAGGATACGACCTGGTTTCAGGCTGGAAACAGAAACGCTACGACCCGCTGTCGAAGACCATTCCAACCAAACTGTTCAACGCCACGGCACGTGCCGTATCGGGCATTCACAACCTGCACGATTTCAACTGCGGACTGAAGGCTTACCGCAAGGACGTGGTGAAGAATATCGAAGTGTATGGCGAAATGCACCGGTATATCCCCTATTTGGCTAAAAATGCCGGATTCACCCGCATCGGCGAAAAGGTGGTACACCATCAGGCCCGCAAATACGGAAAGACCAAGTTTGGCTTGAACCGCTTCGTGAACGGCTATCTGGACTTGCTGTCGCTCTGGTTCCTCTCTACTTTTGGCGTGAAACCGATGCACATCTTCGGTTTTTTAGGTTCCATCATGTTCCTGTTAGGATTCATCGCCGTCATCGTGGTGGGAGCCAACAAGCTGTACGACATGTATTGTGGTAATCCTTACCGCCTGGTGACCGAAAGTCCCTATTTCTACCTGGCACTGACTACCATGATTTTAGGTACCCAGCTTTTCCTGGCCGGATTCATCGGTGAACTGATTGCGCGTAATTCGCCGGAAAGAAACAAATACCAAATTGAGAAAGAACTTTGACGATGAAGAAACTACCGATTGTATGCAGCCTGCTCCTGTTGGCAGCCTTCTCCTTCTTCCCGGCCTGCGAGGTGGAGAACTGTCCGCCCAACGCCTTGGCGTATGCGCAGTTCAATTTCGTAGACCAATATGGAAGATCGGTGGAATACACTGACACGCTGACCGTAATCGGGCAGCTACAGACGGCCGATACCCTTATCTATGACACGCTGATTAACAAATCGACAAAAACGAGTACCCTCAGCCTGCCACTCAGCTACGGAGATCAGACCCGCTTCATCTTCCAATACGGTAACCGGCAGCGGGACATCATTACGGTCAATCACCGCAACATTCCTTATTTCATCAACTTGGACTGCGGCACCATGATGTTCTACGAGATAACCAGTGCGGAAACGACTACCCGCATGCTCGATTCACTCGTCATCACCAATCCGAACATAGACAATTATGAGAAAGAGAATTTCAAGATATATTTCACGGTTACTGCTGCTAATGAGTAGCCTCCTTCTCTGTGGCTCCCTGTGGGCACAGCGGCCGGGAGCCCACAAGGCACAGCCGGTACAGATACAGAAGGAAGAAGCGAAAAAAACAGAACCGACGGAAAACATACCTCTTTATCAGGGAATGAGCATCGGAGTGGAAATTGCCGGAATCGGAAGCTACCTGTTAGGAAGTGACATTCTGAACAGTGAGGTAGCTCTACAGGCCAACCTGAAAAACCGCTTCCTCCCTGTGGTGGAAGTGGGATACGGAAAAGCAGATGCCATCAACGACGCCAACAACCTGCACTACAAAACCTCTGCCCCCTATTTCCGAATAGGAATGGATTACAACGTGTTTTACAAGAAAACACACTTGCCGGGCTATCTGTACGTGGGACTACGCTATGGCATGACCTCGTTCAGCTACGATGTGGACGGCCCATCCATGACTGACCCGAACTATGGAGGAGAAATCTCCTACCCCTTCTCTTATTCCGGCTTGAAGAGCAATGCCAGCTGGCTGGAAGGCGTACTCGGACTCAAGGTGAAAATCTACAAAGGTTTTTGCATGGGTTGGAGCGTGAGATACAAAATGAGGATGAGCATCAAGAATCATGAAAATTCCGTTCCATGGTACGTGCCCGGATTCGGAAAGAATGCCAGCAGCAGTTTCAACCTGACGTATAATCTCATTTACAACTTGCCCTTCTGATTTACATGAACTTACTTGAAACAATTTTGTTGTCGGTCAGTCTGGCCATTGACTGCTTTACGGTATCCGTCACCAGCGGCATCATCCTGCATCGCATCCGCTGGGGTACTTTTCTGAGAATGGCCTTTTTCTTCGGACTTTTCCAGGCTTTGATGCCTTTCATCGGATGGCTGGGTGCCAGCCGCTTCCAGCACCTCATCGAGGACTACGACCATTGGATTGCATTCGGTCTGCTGGCCTTTTTAGGTATCCGGATGATACGGGCACAGTTCAAGGAAGAAGAAACAGCCTCGTTCAACCCCACCAGCCTGAAGGTGACACTGGCCTTGGCGGTAGCTACCAGCATCGACGCCCTGGCCATCGGTATTTCCTTCGCCTTTGCGGGACTCAAACAGATAGAGGATCTGACCCTGCCGCTAACCAGCATCGGACTGGCTTCTTTCATTCTTTCACTGGTGGGAAGCCTCATCGGAGTGTTCTTCGGCAAACGCTTCCACCTGCGGGTAGAACTTTTCGGAGGACTGGTACTGATTGGTATCGGCGTGAAGATTTTAATAGAACATTTATTCCTACAATAACTCATGAGCAAAAACAATTTGAAATGGCAGCTGCCGTTCCTCGTCATCCTTATCGTCGGAACGGTGCTGATTCTGAGAAAGCAAGCGCCTTACCAGACCGACGAAGGCCTGGTGTTCGGCACCGTGTATAAAATCACTTACCAGTCGTCGGAAAACCTGAAAAACGAGATTGAAAAAGAACTGCAGAAGGTGGACAACTCCCTGTCACCGTTCAACAAACAGTCGGTCATCACGCGTATCAACCAGAATACCGACTTGCATACCGACAGTATGTTCGTCTATGTGTTTAATCTGGCAAAAGAAGTCTCTCATGACACTGGAAAGGCGTACGACGTGACCGTGGCTCCGTTAGTCAATGCCTGGGGCTTCGGATTCAAACACTCCCAATTCCCGGATTCCCTGACCGTCGACAGCTTGCGTCAGTTTGTGGGTATCGACAAAATCCACCTCAACGCAGACGGCGAAGTAGTCAAATCCGACCCGCGCATGATGCTCGACTTCAGCTCCATAGCCAAAGGATTCGGCGTGGATTGTGTGGCCCGTCTGTTCGACCGGAAAGGCATCAAGAACTACATGATTGACATTGGCGGCGAACTGGTCATGAAAGGACAGAATGCCAAGATGGAGACCTGGCGCATCGGAGTCAACAAACCGATTGACGACTCTTTATCGGTCAACCAGGAACTGCAAACCATACTGGAAATTACCGATGCCGGTATGGCCACTTCGGGCAATTACCGCAACTTCTATTATAAAGATGGAAAGAAATATGCGCACACCATCGACCCGCGGACAGGCTATCCAGTGCAGCACAACATTCTTTCTTCTACCGTCATTGCCAAGAACTGTGCCACTGCCGATGCCTACGCCACCGCCTTTATGGTATTGGGATTGGATTCAGCCAAAGCAGTCTGTGATTCTCATCCGGAACTGGATGCCTATTTCATCTATACGGACAAGAACGGAAAACTGCAAACCTATTCCACAGCAGGCATGAAGAAATACATGCGGAACTAAAAAAGTCCTTGTACAGGGTAAGACCTAAAAATGCCGGAACATACCTCCTCGTATGCTCCGGCATTTTCTATTTTATCAGAATACTCTCTTCGGGCAAAAGCATCTGTCTATTTTCTTTTCTCAGTACTCCTTAGGAAGTACTGCAGTACTGCCGTGGAAGTACCAGAGTACTGATAGGAAAGTACTGGAGTACTGCCGTGGAAGTACTGAAACGGCCTTCCAGTCGTTCCATAAAAGCCATGAGATTATCCTAACACATTTCCTAAGTAAAGGAAGAACATACCAATCAACACCAGAATCAAATCGACTACCTTGCTCTTCAGGTTCTTCTCACGGAAGATCATGGCTCCAAACAGGAAGGACACAATCACACTTCCCCGTCGTACCATGGACACGATGGAAATCATGGCTCCATCCATTCCCAAGGCATAGAAGTACACAAAATCTGCAGCCGACAGGAACACGGAAATCAGGATGATGCACCAGTCCCAGTGGAAAGGTGTACTGCTTTTCCGTTTGGGCCACCACAAAAACATCAGCACTCCGCCCATGAGAAAAAGCTGATAGACATTGTACCATGCCTGTACCACCATGTTGCTGAACCGCCCCATCAGATACTTGTCGTACAATCCGCTCACGGCTCCCAACACTGCTGCCAGCACCACGAACCAAATCCACTTGTCATGCTTGAAGTCAATGCCTTCCTTCTTTCCCGAACGGCTCAACATAAAGAACGAGATGATCGCCATCAGTACGCCAATCCACTGATACACATTCAGGCGCTCGCCAAATATCAGCAAGGCCCCCACCAGGGTCATGACCGGACGGGTGGCATTGATCGGTCCTACAATAGTCAAGGGCAAATGTTTCATACCGAAATACCCGAACGTCCACGAAGAAAGGACGATACATGATTTCAGCAGGATGAATTTATGCACTTCCCAACCTGCATCCGGTACATAGAAAAGCGTATCTTTCAAGGTTTCCGGGTGAAAGTGCGAAATTAAAATAAACGGCAAGAAAATCAGACTGGAAAAAAGCGTATTCAGTCCCAGCACCGGGAGCACCGCATTGTTCGACAATGATTTTTTCTTGAAGACATCATAAAATCCCAGCAACGCCGCTGAGCAAAAAGCCAGTAATAACCACATGTTTTCTTTACATTAATTCGAATTACAGCCTGCAAAATTAGACAATAAAGCCGTGACTGACAAGTTTCTCCGTCAGAACCTTCCACTCTTTCTTTCCCCGCAAGTACTGCAAGCGGCTTCATCCATCCTTTTTCTGCTGCTCCGGCCGTCGCTCTGGGAATGAGATTCGAAATCGCGTCAGTCCATCCGGATAAGTCCGTAACGAAAAAGTACACTCCTGCCGGATCAACACTTCGCGAATGAAAATCAGCCCGATTCCCTGTCCGTGAGGCTTGGTCGAAAAGAAGGGGCTGAACAGTTTTGTCTCCACTTCCTTGGAGATACCTTTTCCGGTATCGGCTATTTCCAGCCTCACCGGCGAGGCGGAGGTACGAATATAGATATCTCCCTCCTGCCCGATACTTTCGGCCGCATTTTTAATAATGTTCACCATCACCTGCTCGAATAACACCGTATCCATCCAGACCTTCGGATTTTCAGGACACAACTCATTGTGCAACCCAATCTTCCGCTCCCGGCAGACTGTCTCCATAAACCGCTGGCAAGACAGTACCCGGTCGTTCAGCCGTACCTGCTCCAGACGAGGTTCCGGAATTTTCACCACATTGGCAAAATTGGTGATAAACTGACTCATGCCTAAACAACGCTCCACACAAACCTTCATCACTTCCCGCAAATCTTCCGTATCCTCTTCCAAGGTTTCCAATGCCTCTCCCACTGTTTCCAACGTGGAAGTAATGCCCGCCGTGGTATTATTCACTTCGTGGGCAATCATCCGAATCACTTTTTCATAAGCCTTCTTCTCCGCCTTCACCACCTCGGTCGTCAAACTTTCTATCAAGATAAACGGGTGAGCAAATCCCTGATCGACAAATGACAGTCGGGAACAACGATAGATTTTGGCATCACTCAGACGAATAGTATCGGTGGTATCTTTCGGCAAGCGTGCCACTTCTTCGGCCAGCGGGGTATTCAGTTCCTGCAACTGCTTTCCCATCAGTTCTTCGGCCGAGGCATAGCCCAAGAACTTCAAAGCTGCCGCATTCAACATCGAAATCTGTCCGTCGAACGTCAGAATCACCACTCCCATAGGAGACACGTTAATCAGCAAATCCAGAAAATGATTCTGTTCCCGCAAGCGCAGCCGCTCATTCTTCAACTGCCCCATCATCCGGTTGAACATCTCCACAATACGGTCGGCTTCTGCCTGCCCCACCGGAGCAAGACGACTGCTGAAATCCTGTTCACGCAACAAATCCATCCCACTGGCAATGCTGTGGAGCGGCTTTACCACCTTCCGATAAAAATAAAACAAGACAATCAGACAGAAAGAAATCACGCCCTCTCCCACATACAAAAGCGGACTCTTTGCGCTCAAGGTAAACGACAGCAAGATGCCCCACGCCAAGACCAGCAGCCCGCCTAATAGAAAAAACAAAGTACGCAGTCTCATAAGCCCTCCCGTCAGTCATTCCACGAAATGCCGTATTTTTCCAGCCGGCGATACAAAGCCGCCCGACTGATGCCCAATGAAAGGGCTGCCTGCGTCAGATTATTGCCATGTGCCTCCAAAGCTTGCAGAATGGTCTGTTTCTCCAATTCCTCCAGCGTCAGTCCCTTCAAAGTGACCGATGATTCCCATGCTCCTGTCGTGGGATGATATTGTGACTGAAAATCTACCGCAGTCAGACAATCCTTTCCGCATACCAGCAAGGTACGCTCCACCAGATTCTTCAGCTCACGAATGTTCCCGGGATAAGGCAACCGGCTCAGGAATTCCAGCGCATCGTCCGAAAGGGACACCAACGGCAATCCGTCGGCCTGGCAGCGGCTCTCCACAAAATGAGCGGCCAACAAAGGAATATCCTCCCTCCGTTCACGTAAAGCTGGGAGATGCACTGTAATCAAGTTGATACGGTAAAACAAGTCTTCCCGGAACGTATGTTCACGCACCATCTGTTCCAGATTGGCATTGGTGGCACACACCACCCGTACATCGACCTTTCGCGGACGGCTCTCCCCCAACGGTTCAAACGTCTGCTCCTGCAACACCCGCAGCAACTTCACCTGACACGACAAATCCAGTTCACCGATTTCATCCAAGAAAATCGTCCCTTTATCCGCCAGTTCGAAACGTCCTTTCCGGTCGGTCACCGCATCGGTAAACGCCCCTTTCTTGTGCCCGAACATCTCACTCTCAAACAAAGTCTGCGAAATACCTCCTAAATTGACCTTGACAAAAGGCTGGTTCCTGCGCGGACTGTTCAAATGTATCGCCTCCGCAATCAGTTCTTTTCCCGTACCGCTCTCCCCCGTAATCAAGACAGAGGCTCCTGTGCGGGACACCCGCTTCACGGTAGACAACACCTCTTCCAACGCCTTGCTCTTCCCGATGATATGACTGCGGTCAAAATCTTCTTCCTCCTTTGTAGAAAAGCCGGCTGAATCTTCTTTCGACGTCAGTTCCAGAGCCGTTTCAATGCGTTGCATCAACGCCGCATTGTTCCACGGTTTGGTAATAAAATCGAAAGCTCCGGCCCGCATCCCTTGTACAGCCAACGGAATACTTCCCCACGCGGTCATCAGGATGACCGGTACATCCGGACAGAACAGTTTGACCTGCTTCAACAACACCAGTCCTTCTGCCCCATCGGTAGAGAGGCTGAAATTCATGTCCATCAGAATCAGCTGTGGAGTTACCGTATGTACTACCTCCATTGCTTCTTTCGGGCGCGGCACAGCCTGTACCTCATATTTCGCCCGTTTAAGCATGAAACTGAGTGACGAACGAATGGCACTATCATCATCTATTATCAATATCATAACACGACAAAAGTAAATATTATTTCACAAAAGAAGGGGGTCAGTGCTTCACTATCTTCTCAAAATCGGCCTCAATGCCCGTTCCTGCCGCAAAATCCCACAAGGTGAGACTGCGCAACTGGTAATAATAGTACCAATAATAAAACAACTCATTGATGTGTTTGCGGCGTGCCTCATCCTTCTGGCTCTGCGAGTCGTTCAAATCGAGCGTGGAAATCTTCCCAACCAGAAAAGTCTCCACATTCGTATGATAGCGTTTACGGGCAATCTGATCGGCCTCATCCGCCAAATGAAGCTGCGTCTGCTGGTTGTTGAACTGCTCTACCAATACAAACAGATTCTGATTGAAATTCATGGATTCCTGCCGCAGCTTGCTTTCCGTCACTTCCCGGTTGCTCTGTGCCACTTTGACCTGTCCGCGACGTTTGCCCCAGTCCAGAATCGGAATCTTGAACCCAATCTCCACCACCTGATTGTCTTTCAACCGGCGGTAGGCCGTGTCAAAACGGCGATCGGTTCCTGTAAATCCCACCTGGGCAAAGAGCGTGATTTCGCGCATATTCCCTTTCGCCTTGGCCACTTCATAATCGGCTTCGAGCTGCCTGCGACGGATATTCTGGGCAAAGGAGTTGTTAGCCAAAGCCTTGGACAACACATCCGCATACTCCAACCGAACCTCGGGCACGGAATCCGGGACCTCCGGTATCAGTTCTTCGTCCTCCCCCAAAGCCAGGAACGAACGCAAGGTAAACATGTGACTCTTCAAGGCACTCTCGTTGGAGGTCAGCGAAGAACGGGCATCCAGCACATTCAATTCCAACTGCAACACATCATTTTCACTGATCTGCCCCATCCGGCGCTTGGCCTTGGCAACTTCATACAATTTCTCTGCATTCTCCAGGTTCTGTCTGGCAATGGCTACGTTTTCACGAGCCAGCAGCAAATTGAAAAAATAATTGATGGTGGTCATCGTGACCTCTTCCGTTGCACTCAAAAAAGCTGCTTTGGCTTCTGCATAACGTACCGGCTCAATCCGGCGGTCCCACTTGGTCTGATTCACCCCAAAAACAGGCTGGTTCAAGGTCAAAGCCAACGGAACCGACATAAAACGGTTACCCGAACTGCCATCCATCTGCCGCAGAAAATCAAGAGAGGTATTCAATGACAACGTACCTCCCGTGAACCAGATATTCTGGTCGATGGACAACTGTCCGTTCATCTGCATGTAGTTGTTTTGCACATACGTGTAGGAACCGTCATTCAGCTGATACGAATTATACCCCTTGTGATAAGAAGGCACAGTGGCCGTAAAGTTCACCTCCGGCAGCAATTCCGCACGATAGGTACGATATTCCCAATACGCCGTTTTCAGCTCATTCAAAGCCACAGCTGCATCCACACTCTGTACCCGTGCCAGCATAATGGCCTCATCCAACGTCAACACATGCGTTTTCTCCATCGGCTCTACCGCCCCTCCTTTACAGAAAAGGAAAAAAGAAAATAAAATCCATACACTCCGTTTCATACTCTTCCACTCATTTATCGTATTACCCTCACCTCAATTCTTCCAACCAGCCATTCCGCCTTATCCTACCTGGCGGCCATCAAAGAAGCGTACGATACGTGAGGTCTGTTTAGCCTGCTCCTCATTGTGGGTCACCATCACCACCGTACGCCCGTCTTCCTGATTCAGCTTGTGCAGCAGCTCCATGATCTCCGCTCCCATCTTGGAATCCAAGTTACCGGTCGGTTCATCGGCCAGCACGATTTCCGGATTTCCCACAATGGCCCGGGCAATGGCCACACGCTGGCATTGTCCTCCGGAAAGCTGCGACGGCATGTGATGCATACGATGACTCAGCCCCACCTTCTGCAACACTTCCTCAGCCCGCTGCCGGCGTTCCTTCGCAGAAACATCGCGATAAAGTAAAGGTACCTCCACATTATCCAGCACATTCAAGGAATTAATCAGGTGGAACGACTGGAACACGAATCCCAAGTTCCGGTTACGGAAAGCGGCCAGTTCCTTGTCTTTCATTCCTTCTATCTTCACTCCCGCAATCTGTATGGTACCGCTGGTAGGCGCATCCAGCAGTCCCATGATGTTCAGCAAAGTAGATTTTCCACATCCGGAAGGTCCCATGATACTGAGAAATTCTCCTTTTTCTACCGTCAGGTTCACATTTTCCAATGCCTGTGTCTCTATCTCATTGGTCCGGTAAATCTTATTGATTCCGGTTAATTCTATCATATTCATACGCATCTTGTTTTAAAAGTTTATCATTACATCTGTATTCAGATGAATCGTTTCACGTGCTTTTTATTCATCCCGCAAGGCTTCCGTAGGCGAAATGGCGCTTATCCGACGAGCCGGGATATAAATACCTATCCACACCACTAACAGCAGAATGACGTATACCACCAGCGATATAAGGAAGAAGTGCAGTCCAAAATTGTCCACCCAACTGGGAATCACCGCCGGCATCCAGGAATTTCCCTTATTCAGCCCTTCACTAAACGCATATTGCAGATAAATAAAACAGCCGATGAAAGTAGCCAGCGTAGTCAGTACCGTACCTTCTCCCAAGAGCATCAGACGAATGCGATGCGGTGTCGCTCCATAAGAAAGCATCACCCCCACCTCTTCCCGACGGGTACGAGTCTGCATCCAGAAAGTACCAATCACCCCCAGACAGAGATTGATTAGGAAAAACAGTGCAATGCTCAAATTACGGCGATAAAGCGCCGTAGAATCACTGAATTCACGGGCCGCATTGATTTCATCGTACGACTGCAATTCACGGGCATAAAGATTCCCGGCACGTAGCTGGCGAAGCATCCAAGGGCGGAAATCGTGCAAGAAGCGCTCCATGCTGACTCCCTCTTTCAAACGAATGACCATCCTCATATCGTCCAGATTGGAACGTATATCCGGATTCTGCTGCGGCATGAACACCATCGGTACGGGACGCCAGTCACTCAGATACTTGCATGCTTTCACCGTCCCCTTCACTGCCGTATAAAACGTGTCTGTACCATTCACCTCCAAGCAACGCTGATTCCGGTACGTATGTGTATGAAACATTTCTTCCAGCAAATCTTCCGTCATGATATAATAGTACCCATTGTCCAAATCCGACAGCCGGGCTGCACTCATACTCCCCTCCCCAGATTGGAAACCGTAGGTTTCAAAGAAATGGGTATGAGGTAAAAATTCGATATAGAGAGCCGAATGAACGACCGAATCACCTTCTGCTACAAAGTCGGAAGTTCCACTTCCCATCGCACCCGGATATACAAAAGAAAGTACCGGAGCGGCCTGTTCCACCCCAGGATACTGCCGGGCACGGTCTACCAGATTCAAATACGCCTGCATCAACGAAGCCGAATCGGCCGCTTGCGGCTCATATCCGGGAGCCTCCGGAGGAAGCATGGCCACAGATACCATACACAGGCGGTCTGCATCGTATCCCAACGGAAGATGTCGCTCATAAGTCACTACCATCACAGGATCGAAAATGGCCCAGGAAAGAATGGCCACCAATATCAGTTCAGCCAGCAGCCATCCGTTACGACGGCGACGGCTCCAAAGATTTTTTATAATCAATTTCCACATATCCACTCAGTATTTTTCGGATTATCTTTTTTCATACAATGAATACACAATCGGCTTGCGCAACGACATCCATGCCGGCCACAAAGCGGAGAGCAAATTCAGCACCAGACACAATAAAAAGGCGATGAGAAACACGACCGGTGCAAACAGCATTTCACCTGACACATACAGATTGGCTCCTTCTGGAATATCCATCGGCCAGGAATCAAACAAGATAAAAATCCATTCACGCCCCACATAAAGCATGATCCATGCCACCAGCAAGCCCAGCAGGCCTCCCACTAACGTAAGGAAAAAATTCTCCCACATCACCTGCGACAGCAAGGCACTCCGGCTGGCTCCAAAAGATTTACGAACGCCCATCTCCGGCAAACGACTCTCCATACGACTGGCTATCAGTCCGTTCAGATTCAGTGAAGGCACAAGCAGAAGTACCAGTACCCACAGCGTCAGCCGACCTGCCACCTTCCAAGAGCTGAAACTCGTATCCGCAGGATACTCTTTAAACACACTGAGTGCATGCGAAGTAGGCTGTTCCCACAATTCCATCTGCCACTGCCCTTTATATTGTGCGTTCACTCTTCTGGTCAAGTCCTTGATTTCAGCCCGTAAAGCCTTTGCTTGTGCATTGTCTTTCACTAAAAAAGTCACATCAAACAGCCCACAATAGGGGAAGCTGGAGACAACGGGGTCCTTGTAATTTGATTCAACGGAATAAGGTACATAAACCTGTGCATACGACTGGCGGGTCAAGAAACTCGCTCCACGTACCACCCCACATACACGATAATTCACATAATCCATGGAAAACGAACGTCCCACCACGCCTTCTGTCGTACCGAACAAACGACGGGCAAGGTCATCGGAAATCACAGCCGTATGAATACCACTTGCCAAATCGGCCTCCGTAAATGGATGTCCCTCCAGAAATTGCAACGCATAGATACGGAAGAAAGCCGGGTCTACCAGTTTCAATGCCGGACGGAAATCCCCGCTCCGATCGGCAGGCTGTACATAATAGTCCATCGCATTGCTGAAACGCGCAGAAACCGCTACCACATTCTTTAGCGGATAAATCCATTCCTGTAAAGCCCGATACGACAAAGCGGACTGATAGATTCTTGATTCCTGTTCCGATTTGAAACTGACATGAGTCAGATACAACGTGTTTTTCCGATTCTCTTCCGGATAGATAGGGGCCAATTTCACGTAATAAACTACCGCCACTATCACGGTCATGGCAATAGCCAATCCTGTGCCGACAATGTAGAGCATACTGAACAGACGGTTCTGCTTCAGTAGTGTAAAAGCCTGTGTCAAATAAGTTCTTTGCATTCTCATAAAAATCTCACTCTCATTTTAATCTTGTATATTCTTTGTCATCTATTAATGTTTCAAGCTTACCTTCCGCTTGTTCTGAAAATCCTTCATGTCGCTGACTACCACTTGGTCACCCGGCTGAAGTCCGGAAATAACCTCCACGTATTCAAAATTGGAATCTCCTAACTGCACTTTCCGCTTGACCAGTTTATTTTTTCCATCCCGCACAAAAAGTGCATATTCTCCTTTTCCCACATAATAACTGGCATTGTCTATTCGGAGCACATCCTCTTTCACGGAATTCATCACATACACATCCACTTTCAGTCCCGAGCGCAACCGACGATAATGGTCATTGGCCAGCTGTACAATAAAGGAAATCACGCCATTTTTAGATAAAGGCGTCACACTGCTGATTTGTCCTTCCAGTTTTTCATTGCCAATCTTCACAATGGCCCGTCCGCCTGCCACTACCTGGTCTGCATAGGTATCGGCAATTTCCGCTTCCACTTTAAAATGACTTAGGTCTGAAATGACTGCCAGCCGGGTTCCTTCTGTCACCTGTGCCCCCACCTGATCATTGATATAGGTAAGAATGGCTTTTCGCGGTGACCGTATCTGTGCATCCTCCAAGGTCCGCTTCATTTCCGCCATCTCCTTACGAAAAATCTCATATTCCAGCTCCTTCACTCTCAAATCGGCCGCTTTCACCTGACGTTCGTTGGCCAGCTGCTGACGAAGCTGTTCCAATTCCAGTTTTCCCGTCTGGAAATTCAGTTCCGCCTGACGCACCCGGTCGGTCGTACCCGAACCCAGGCTGTCAAGATATTGCTCGTTTCGCAACTCCGCCTTCATCCGGTTCAGTTTCATGGCCGACACCTTTACTTTCATCTCCAGATCACTGAGATACGTTTGATTGTTGATTTTCACCTGATCCAACTGGTAACGCTTCATCTGGTCTTCATCCTGTAATTTCTGATAGCCGGTCTCAGTGCTCTGCAAATCCAGTTTCAACAACGGCGTACCTACCTCCACACTATCTCCTCCTTTTCCATATACCTCCACAATACGCGAATTAATCGGCGTATTGATGATTTCTTCAAAGGCAGGTACGACCTTACCCGACGCGCTCACACTTACTTCAATCGTTCCCCGGGTCACTTCCGAAAAAACCAGATTGCTTTCTTTCACACTGCTGCGCATCCATGAAAACAGCAGAATCAACACTACCACGCATCCGACTCCGATACCTCCATATTGCATGAGTCTTTTATTGCGCAACCTTTTTCGTACTTCTTTTGATATTTCTCTATCCATATCTTTACCTATCTCATCACGCATTTTCCTAAACAACATCCATGCCAGATTGATAAACCATTGATTCCCAATAGTATTCAATTTTTAAAGAGTGTCCGATATCGGACACTCCGTTCGATTTTAAACACAGACCGTCCGTTTTTTACGAGAAATTCCACCCAACCGTTGCACATTTCGGAAACTCTCTCTACCTTTAAATTTGGAAAGGAAAAGAACGATGAATGAGCAGGTAATACAAAAACTAAAGATACTGACAGAATCCGCCAAATACGATGTGTCGTGCGCTTCCAGCGGTACTTCCCGCAAGAATACCAAAGGAGGAGTGGGAAATACCGTGGGCGGATGGGGCATCTGCCACAGCTTTTCGGAGGATGGACGCTGTATCTCCCTGCTCAAAATCATGCTGACCAACTACTGCATTTACGATTGCGCCTACTGCATCAACCGGGTAAGCAACGACATTCCGCGAGCCACGCTTTCCGTGACGGAACTGGTGGAACTGACTATGGAATTTTATCGAAGAAACTACATCGAGGGACTGTTCCTCAGCTCAGGAGTGGTGCGCAATCCCGACTACACCATGGAGCGCTTGGTCCGAGTGGCCAAAGACTTACGGTTGGTGCACCGCTTCAACGGCTATATCCACCTGAAAAGCATCCCCGGCGCCAGTGAGGAACTGGTACAGGAGGCCGGATTGTATGCCGACCGTCTCAGTGTCAACCTGGAAATCCCGACCGAAAAGAATTTAAAGCTGCTGGCCCCGGAGAAAGATCACCAGAGTGTATATCTCCCGATGAAATACATTCAGCAAGGGATTCTGACGCATCAGGAGGACCGGAAACATTACCGTCATGTGCCTCGTTTCGCCCCCGGCGGACAAAGTACGCAGATGATTGTCGGGGCTACGCCTGAAACCGACAAGGACATCCTGCAGGTTTCTTCCTCGCTCTATGAACAGCCCACCATGAAACGCGTGTATTATTCAGGCTACATTTCGGTCAATACTTACGACAAGCGGCTGCCGACCTTAAAACAACCGCCTCTGGTCCGGGAGAACCGACTCTATCAGGCCGACTGGCTGCTACGCTTCTACCAGTTCAAGGTGGACGAGATCGTGGACGACCAGACGCCCAACCTGGATCTGGACATTGACCCGAAACTGGCCTGGGCCCTTCGCCATCCGGAGTTTTTCCCCGTGAACATCCAGACCGCCGATTATGAAGCCATCCTGCGCGTGCCGGGTATCGGAGTAAAATCTGCCCGCCTGATTGTAGCTTCCCGCCGTTTCTCACGCATCGGCTTCTATGAACTGAAAAAGATGGGGGCTGTGATGAAAAAAGCCAAATACTTTATCACCTGCAATGAACTGCCGGACAAGACCATCCACGAACTGGGAGCTGCCGGTGTACGGAGACTGCTGCTTCCTACTCCCCGTAAAAAGACAGACGAACGGCAGTTGAGTTTTGACTTTGCAGAAACAGAAGAAGCTGCCTCCACACACAAGTGAAAGCAGCTTCTACCTTATTTTTTCATTCGTATCCTCAACGGATGGATACTTCCGTCACAGGCTGTTCCTTTACGGTATCCAACGGTACCGCTCTGTATTTGACACGCTGGAAATCAATCTTGTTCAAGTCAATGCTGCGGATAGATGCATTGTACATGGTACGGAAATAAATCATCCGATGACGCATGTCCGTAGCCGAAGTCCACTGGGTGGCACTCGGGATATTGGCCGGAATCTTTCCTCCCTGAAACTCAATACCTACCGGAATATCGAAATTGTTCAAAATCTGAAATCCCTGAAGCACCGTCTGGTGGGCATTTTCCTGCTGGGGAGCCGTAGTCTGATAGAAAGCAGCCCGCACGAAACGGGAAGGAGGCGTCACATCGCCCGGCATGCCCAGGAAACCACTTCCTGCCCCAAAAGAGCGCAAGGTAAGCTTACCGAATTCCTGAGGCTGTGCACTGCCGGCATAAAGATTCACATAATTGTTCAAGTTGGTCAGCTGCCACTCAAAACCCGGAGAGTTGGTCAATACACCCAATTCGTTTTCATAGAAATGCAGCTGCCCGTCTACAATCTCCAACACCACCTGGCGTCCAGACACATCGGCAAACCGCCAGTGTACAGTGGAGGCACGTGGGTCAATGGCTACCACATGCACCTGTTTCAGGCTTTCCTTCACCTCGTCCACGGTCTGACAATTACCCAATACCCAGGCTACCAGCTGCAAATCGGCAATGGAAGAAGATTTCCACTCCGCCTTATACGCCTCGTATTGCCCGTAGTTTGGGAAATAGAACAAACCGGCAGAAAGTCCTTTCTCGTTCAGACCTTCGGCCACAAATTCCTTCTGTTCTACCGAAAGGCCTACATATCCGTATTTTGCCGTAAATTTCATGCCGTCCTGTCCACCAGGCACATACGACTGCGTGGTATAGCCACGCGGCACCACCACATAGCAACTGTTCAAATCACTTCCACCCCATTCAATGGTACGGGCCAGAATGCGTGTACTGTCTTTTGCCGTCAAGGTAATGCCGGTACAAGCTTGTGAAGACTGTGACTGGAAGACGGCCACTGCGGCCATCAATCCCAAAAGCATAGATTTGTAATTCATCATTCACTCCATTTTTTAGTATACAACAAAAAATAGCTTGTTTTGTTTCGGTTGAGCGTTTTTTACTAATTTTGTTCCCCGAAAGCTTTTTCCAAAGATAGAAAAATTTCCACTAAAAAACATGATTATTTTTCAATATGATGCTACCTTCGAAGGCCTGCTCACTGCCTTGTTCGATGCCTATTTCCGCCGGGCCTTCCCCGACCTCCTGCTTGCAGAAAAGGAGCCACTGCCTCTTTTCTATGACGAAAGCCACCAGGTAGTGACCGACATGACCAAAGTGGAACGGGTGTGGAAGCTACTGTCACGGAAACTTTCCCGGAGTGCCCTGTCCTGCCTCACTTATTGCTGGCTTTCTGAAACGACAGAAGCTCCGATGCTGCTTTTCCGCTACCTGCGGAAAGTGACGGATGCACCGACTTCCATTGAACAAAATTTCGCCGACCCGGATGTACTCGGAGTATATCAGTTAAGTAAGAAAGTGGCAGGCGAACGGATGCGGGTACTTCAGTTCATGCGTTTCCAGAAAACGGCCGACCAAACTTATTTCGGTATCATGGAACCGATATACAATGTATATCCGCTGACCATCCAGCATTTTCAGGACCGTTTTGCCGACCAATCATGGCTGATTTACGATGCCCGCCGCCGGTATGGATACTATTACGACCGAAAAGACGTGAATGAAATTACATTTAAAGATTCACAAGCCGATTTTCTACGCTACGGCAAACTGCAAGATGAACTCCTGGATAAAAACGAAAAGCTTTTCCAAGAAGGCTGGAAAAGCTATTTTCACAGTGTATGCATCCAGTCCCGGCTCAATCCTGTGAAGCACAAAAAAGATATGCCGGTCCGTTTTTGGAAATACCTGACTGAAAAAGATTAAGCAAACGGGAATAAATCGTCCGGATAGCCGATATCGACCAAGAAAAGGGCATGTCCCGG
This sequence comes from Bacteroides mediterraneensis, assembly GCF_016900355.1. Classification (GTDB taxonomy): domain Bacteria; phylum Bacteroidota; class Bacteroidia; order Bacteroidales; family Bacteroidaceae; genus Phocaeicola. The sequence continues at coordinate 232,192 of NZ_JACJKA010000001.1, forward strand.
TACCGACGTGCCAGCACTGCAACGGTTTTTCTCTTCAATCACTTTCCGGAATCCTTCGACCGAGAGTTTTCCGCGTCCCACTTCCACCAGTGTTCCCACAATGGCTCGCACCATGTTCCGCAAAAAGCGGTCGGCCTGAATGGTAAACACCCATTCCGTATCGCTTATCTGGTCCCAATGCGCCTGCATAATCTTGCAGTTGTTGGTCTTGACATCCGTGTGCAACTTGCTGAAACTGGTGAAGTCCGTATAGTCGAATAACGTCTGGGCCGCTTCGTTCATCTTCTCAAAATCCAGCGGCTGGAACAACCTCCAGCAATAAGCCCGGTTGAACGGGTTCTTCTGTGTGGTGACATAATATTTATAGGTACGGTACGTGGCGTCGAAACGAGCATGTGCATCCTGATTTACCCTTCTGACGCGATACACCGAGATGTCCGGCGGCAACAAACGGTTCAACTTATCCGTCACTACCGCCTCATCCAGCATCCTTTCCACCTCAAAATGAGCCACCATCAGACGGGCATGCACTCCAGCATCCGTACGCCCGGCACCAACAACCTCAATGGCATCATCCCGCAAAAAGGTATGCAAAGCCTTCATCAGCGTTTCCTGCACACTGCTTCCATTCGGCTGTATCTGCCAGCCATGATAATTGGTTCCGTCGTAAGCTAAATAAATGAAATACCTGAACATCACACTCTGATTTATCGGGCGGTAATATGGAAACACCCTTGTTTCAACTCATACTTCACATAGCAGCGGTCGGCCTTGCGAAGGTCGCGCAGCACTTCCGACAACACCAGCTTCAAGGTATCCGCACTTACGTCCTGCATGGGACGGCCGTCGGGGTCTTCCACCTTTTCAAAACGCTTCCAGCTCACATCAAACGTGGTTCCGTAAAAATGACAGGAATTCAACGAAGCATTACCATTCGTACGACGCAGACGCTTCACATCGTCTTTCGTACGTGTCACGGAAGTCACAATCACCTTATTGGGGTTCAAGCCTTTGTTCTCCAATGAATCCAAAAAATTAACCCCAATCGTATCCAACAAGGCACTGGCCTGAGGCACCAGATAAGGAATGGAATGTGTCAGTGAATCCAGTCCGTAACGCTCACAAGCCGCAATCTCCACCAAACGGTCTTTCATTTCTTCCGCTTCTTCACGAGTACTGATGGGACGAATACCGATTTTCTTCGCTGTAGCCAGCTGCACATCGTTCAAATCACCAAACGAACGCTTGTAACTGATTACTCCCCTGATATTACGCGGATTATTCATTTTCATCGACATGTCCTTCTCCTTACATCCGACCAGACACATTCCAGCCAGCAAGGCCACTGCAAGGCACGACTTGAGTAATAGCTTCATTTCTTCCTTATCCTTTTTAATTCGCGACAAAGATAACACAAAAAACCTATAAACCTACATTATTACTTTTAGTTATCACACATAAAAAAAGGTGAATAGGACATTCCACCAAAAACACCTATCTTTGCGCCGGATTCAAGAAAACAATTATTCTATACACATAAAAACAAGTCTATATGTTTGAAAAAGGAAACAGAGCCAATACCTTGCACGGTATTCTTTTGATTGCACTATTCTCTTTTGCGGCATTCTACATTGCCGAAATTCCCTTTGTCAAAAGCCTCTCGTTCAGTCCGCTGATTGTCGGTATCATTTTGGGTATGCTGTATGCCAACAGCTTGCGCAACAAACTCCCTGAAACATGGGTCCCCGGTATCAAATTCTGTACCAAGCAAATTCTGCGGGCCGGTATCGTACTCTACGGATTCCGACTGACCCTGACACAGGTAGCCGCCGTAGGACTTCCGGCAGTGGTCGTAGATATCATCATCGTAGCCGGAACCATTTTCCTTGGAGTATGGCTGGGCAAACTGCTCAAGATGGATAAGGATACTTCGCTGATGACTGCTACCGGCAGTGCCATCTGTGGAGCGGCAGCCGTACTGGGTGCTGAACCGGTGGTAAAATGTGAAGGACATAAAACGGCCATTGCCGTATCCACTGTGGTCATCTTCGGAACCATCTCCATGTTCCTCTATCCCATCATGTACCGTGCCGGATTGCTGGATGCACTGGGTAATACGGGAGTAGCCATCTACACCGGAAGTACTCTGCATGAAGTAGCCCACGTGGCAGGTGCTGGAAATGCTATGGACCCGACCGACACTTTGGGAATCGCCGGCACAGCTACCATTACCAAAATGATTCGTGTGATGATGCTGGCTCCGGTACTGGTCATCATGAGCTTTGCGCTGGCCGGAAGAAAGAAGAAAAATGCGGAAGGAAAAGCCGAAAAGAGCAAGATTACCATTCCTTGGTTTGCTTTCGGATTCATCGGCATCATCTGCCTTAACTCCCTGCTGCAATACCTCACAGGAGCTGAAACAGTAAAGGATATCCCCTTGAACGGAGCCATTGAATACATTGATACCTTCATGCTGACAATGGCCATGACGGCATTGGGAACAGACACCAGTCTGGAGAAATTCAAGCAGGCCGGAGCCAAACCGTTCCTGCTGGCAGGATTGCTCTACATCTGGTTGTTAGTAGGTGGTTACCTGCTGACACAATACATCACTCCGATGTTCGCGTAAACTTCAGACTTACATCACATACAATTAAAAATGGAGGCAATCCTTACGGTTGCCTCCATTTTTTTATTACTCCACTATTTATTACGATACTGCTTGGGCGACATACCCGTATAGCGCTTGAAATACTTTCCAAAGAAAGAAATATCTGAAAAGTTCAACGAATAAGCGATTTCCTGCACGGTCATGTCCGTGGAACGAAGTTTGGCCTGCGCATCGCGTATAATAAATGAAGAAAGAATATCGGTCAGTGTTTTTCCAGTCACTTTCTTTACGGTCGTACTCAGATGCTGTGGCGAAAGATGCAATTTTTCGGCATAGAAAGAGACGTTCCGCTCCGTCTTGTAATACTGCACCACAATCCGCACCAGCTCTTTCACAATCTCCTGGTTACGGTTGTACCTGGGCGAATCATCCTCCCCTCTTTCTTTATAGACCCCACCCAATGACAGCAGCAACTGTGTATAAATCAGACTGACCTGCATTTCCGTCATCTCATCCTTTATTTTCTGACGACGAATCAATAGCCGAATGCTGTCACGGAACAGTTCAAATTTCTGTTTCTCCATATCTATCACCGGACGTTCGAATATATAAGGAGTATATTCCACCGTATACGAAAACAATTTTGCTTCCTCTATCAGTTTCCTTGAAAAGGCCACAAATATAAACCGGCAATCCTTGCTTTGCTCTTCAATCTGAAAGAACATCCCTGGAAATAGAATGGCCAGAGAGCCTTCTTTCATCTCATAATGCGTCAAGTGAATTTTCACCCGACAACTTCCCCTCAGACACAAAAGAAAAAGACATCCCGGAAATGGAGCAGAAACCTGAAACAACTGTCTGAAGCCGCCCGTCATGTCTATACCCGCTATCATCTGCTGATTTTCGGGCAACAAATCAAGCTTTTCCAATTTTTTCATTCTATCACTCTATTATCAAAAGACAAATATAGAAGTTCTACCAATAGATTCCAACACAAAGGGAGATACAATGCGTTAAAAAGAAAAAAAGAAAAGCCGGACAAATTCCGGCTTTTTATTAATCTTTTATTTCTTCAATCGTGACTATATCTTCAATTTGGCTCTTTTTCCTGCGGAAACGTATCAATCGGAAAAGGTCCATCAAGGCATATACAATGAACGATACTCCCAGCACAATAAATGGAATTTCTGCGGTTTCAAACGGATTGAACAAAACCGTAATACCTGCCGCCAGCACCAACACCGGCACTACATACACACCAAACGGCACCGGCATGAATGAACGAGCTGCAATCAGATTGGCCAGCTGACTGATTCCTCCCAACACTAACAATACACCGAGTACATACATCAATACGCCTACAAAAAAAGAAGGCATAATAATGAGCCATATCCCAAAGAAAGTACTACCCAAGGCCACAATCGGGAATACCGGACGAGGAGCTTCTGTCTTTCTACGGTTCAGTATGGCCAGATAGGAAATCAACCCAATCAGACCAGGAAGCAAAAACAAGACTCCAATGGTTATCACCAAGTAATTCACTGCCACATCAGGCCATGTCACGAGCAGGATTCCGAGGATCAATGCACAAAGTGAACCAACCAATGCATAATTCAAAGATTTCATACATTCATCTGTTTAAAATTCATTACTCAAAGGTAAGTAAAAAGTATCAATTCACAAACAAATACTTCAAAAGGATAATCCATAGATTATCCCGCATAACTATGCATGCCTCCTAACACATAATTCACTCCAAAATACGTCATCAATACCGTGGAAAAGGCCAAAATCAGATATAAATGAAAAACACCGGGACGCTGAAACAAAGGAAAACTCTTCCAATGAAAAGCTGCTCCATAAACCAAAAAAGTGATTAAAGCCCACACCTCTTTCGGATCCCATGTCCAATAACTCCCCCAAGAAACATTGGCCCAGACCGCCCCAATAAAAATACCTACACCTAACAACAGCACCGCAGGGTAAAGCAGCAATCGGCAACATAAAGTAAGACGTTCCATCTGAGCCACCTGTTTCCGTACCACAAGAGCCAAAAGACTGCACAAACAAATAAAGGCAAACAATGCATACGAAATCATGATAAGAGACACATGAATACTCAACCAAGGAGAAAGCAATACCGGCATCAATGGGGTAATCTGCGGATTCTTTTCTCCCAACCAGGCAACCAACAACACCCATCCGGACAGCAACAAACCTGACGGCAGGAGTAATACCAAACGACGTTGCCAGATACAAGCACCTAACAGCAGACAACCGGCTAAAAAAAGCATCGTTTCCGGCCCATTTCCAAGCGGGATACGACCTCCAATATACCATCGAAGCAGATAAGCCCCCCAATGTACAAGACACGATGTCCAAAGCCCAACCTTCAATACAACATAAACCCAATTTTGTCTATAGTTGCCTTGAGGAACTACCACATAAAAACGTAGCCACCAGAAAAAGCCTACAATTCCCAGAAAAAGGTTGCACATAAACAAAATTTTGGAAAAAGGAATCGCATTGTAGCACAATTCTGCTTGAACCCGAAGAGATGACAATGGCTCTACACTTCCATCAGTCGGCAAAGGTCGGATAAGCGTACCCTTTTTCAACATCAAGACCATACCCACTTTTTCATCCAGTTCCCGTATCTCTTTCTCCAATTTCTCTGCCTGATGCTGTTCCAGCCATCCTTTGAAAAGTCCACTCTGCCTTTTTCTCTGCCATTCGTTCCACACTTTTTCCAAACGATAATTCTTTCCGTCGAATAAATCCACCAAAGCTACATGGTCAGACTTCAACTTTAACATCTGACGAAGATTTTCACTCTTCACGTAAAACATCGGTTCATGCTGCCACTCTTCGGGATATAATAACCAGCTTGCCACTACCTGTTCAGGAGTTAAGCCTTGATAGGTGTCACTTCCACATAACTTCAACGTAAAATCACGGGCCAAAGTATTAAACGGTACCACCCGATCCTGATAAATAACCTGACGTGTTTTCAGCTTTTCCGCATCCTGCCGTGCTAACACACGTACTGGCTGAGCCTGCAGGATTGGTAATGATATCCCCCATAACACACAAATCAAGCCTACCTTTCTCCAAGCCGGATGATGCAGCAAGTTCCTAAAGGTTTCCCTCCGACTCACCAGCAAACAGACCGCAGAAAAAAGCAGACACACATATCCTGCATAGGTCACAGCAATGCCCCAAGGATCATGATTGACACTCAACCAGCTACCAGACCAATCGGTATCGAAAGATGACTGATAGAAACGATAACCGTCTACCGAAAGAATATGATTCATTGAAATAATTTCTTTACGCTCTTCTCCCTTCACCCGGCAGGTCACATAACTTAAATAATCCATCGGAGCTTCCGTACCCGGATAATATGCCACCCTGAAACTGTCCAACCGGATATGAAAAGGCATTTCCTGTGAAACCTGATCAGAAGTTGCCACAAACAAATTGGTCTCCTTCCCTTGTTCAAGATGTACATACCCTTTCTCTCCCGTCAAAAAGGTAAGCAAGGCCCCTCCTAATATGACCAGGAGGGAGCCGTGCCACCACACAACGGAGAAACGCATTCCCTGCCGGTACTTTCCCAGCACCCGCAACAGGACACAAGCTAACGTTCCCCACAAGCTACAAAACCATAAAGAACGATAAATATGAGTTTCCACAAAAGAAGTTCCATATACTTGCTCCAGCAAAGTGGCTGCAACCAACACCATAATCAGGGTTACATAAAGAAAGATTCCAACTATTTTCCATCCACGTACTTCCATAGATTTCAAAAATCAGGATAAAGCGTGTTTTTCTGTGCCTTTGTACCCATACATTCCATTTCAATAAGCCAACCTGGACGGCAAACAGGAGCCAGCAGAATCACTTTCGGAATTTCTGGGAAACGCTGATCGAACATCTCACGTACCGTCATATAATCTGCCCCATCACGTAGATATACCAACATTTGTCCAATATCTTCAAACGACATTTCTGCTTCCTTCAACAAGGTCTCCACGTTTTCCCACATGCGTTCGGTCTGTTTCCGGATATCACCCGGATACACCACTTCCCCCCTGTGATTGATACTGGCCGTACCGGATATAAAAACCTGACGTCGGTCGCCATAATCCACATACGTACCACGCTCAAAACTTACTCCATACTCATACGTAGGATTCAAATGAGTCGGTGCATATAAATAATGAATCTGTTCCTGGCGGATACCCAATACGGCATACGTATCCATCTGTACCAGCACCTGCGTATCGGCATGACGCCCGCCGATACCAGTACTGGCTATATAATGTGTCTGTGGTGTCAAACCCTGCGTCACAAACACTTCGTTACGGGCTTTTACCACTCCGGCATAATTCACATCTACATTCTGTACAAAAAACCAGGTACGAATGCAGTTCTCGGCCAGATGCCCTCCCTGTGCAATCAGTTGCAGGATATAATCATTCAGCAGCAAACGGGTCTGATATTCCGAGTTGGCCGCCCGGTTAGAAGCCGAACCACCCCACAGATGGCGGTAAACCCCATGTGACACTTCGAACAATCCGCTTTCCAGCGCACGACATTGCACACCGGATTGCAGATATACCCATAATGCTATTTTTGTTCCGTTCAGCGGGGGCTGTTCCACAATCGAACAGGCACAGACCGAGCTTTCCGGCACCTGTACCGCCAGCCAGTCGGCCTGATTGGCAGCATCGCTTAAAAAATAACGTTTGAACACGGCAACAGCTCCCTTCAACTCATTCTCCAACAGTTGATAATAGGTATCGAGTAAAGTATCCAATTGCTCCTGATACGTCAAAGAAGGCCGAGTAACATGAATCATCACATGGTATTCAGCGACTCCTTCAGCCGGTTCAAAACGTGAAATTTCTACTAATGTATTTTCTTGTGACTTGTGGTTTCGTAGTTGTTTGTGGCTCATATTCATACTATTTTAATATTCAAGGTTTGGCACCTCCATTTATCCAATCATCTATCAAGTTCAATAATACCGGCTCAGCCGAAAGAATGTCCTGATGGTCATGGTGCACATGACCGTTTTCATGCAGTACCTGATACAGAAAGCTGTTTTCCGTATCTGTCGGTTTCACCCTCATGACTTCCGGATTCACTACAGACGGGACATTTACCAGCTGTTCATAGCTTTTTCCTGCAGTCAGAAACAAGTGTCCTGCCGCTGAAGTACTTCCTCCATGGCAACTGGCACAGCGGGAGTCAAACACCTGCTGCACAGCCTGGAACATGCCGACTTGCTGTTCACCCACGTCCATACGAATCGTGTCTTCTGCCGTTTCCGAGCAATCGACCCTGGCAAAGGTCACTACCCGCTCTCGAATGCGGTTAATCACGCACAATTCGATTTGAGTGACTTCATCTGTCACTCCCGACATCACCACCTGCACCGTACCATCTTCTCCTGCCTGTGAAGGCATCACATTGGCAGAAGTCAGTGCATATTCACTTTTCGCATCAAAACCGGCCACGGCTACCGTATATCCGGAAGGCCAGGTATCCATACCCGTTACCTTTCCGGTGAACTTCACCGTACGTCCGCCTTCTGCCGTATCAGGCACTGCCTCATAGATACGTCCTTCGTCGCAAGAAACCAGCCATAGGATTCCCAGCCCCAAGAGTATCCATCCATACACCTTTCTTTTCATCACACCCTCCTCTTTAGAACGTGTACTGAAGCATCACCGTGGCATTATGGGTCGCTATTCCCAAGTCGTCATTGTCGCGGTCAAGTTGTGTATCGTGCCCCCAGCGCCCTACAAACTGATACATAGCCTGTAATTTCAGGTTGCAGCCTTTAAAGAAATAGTTTACTCCCACGGCCGGCATATTCATGAATCCGTTTGTATCCATTCCGTTGCGGTTGAAGAAATCATAACGTGCCGTAGCTTGCAGACGGGAAGTCACGAAATAGCCTCCCTGCACGTATCCTCCCAGATAGTGATACCCCTGGTCAATCTTCTGCCGTTTGGTAAAGCCCACGTGCATGTAATACATTTCCGCTCCCAGATAGAGTTTTCTTTTCAACATGGCAAACTCCAGTCCGGCACGGTAATCGTTCGTACTTTCGTTCTCACTCTCCACATTCAATGAAGTGGATAGTCCTAGCATCAGCTTGTCTTCATTCAGCCGGTTAGGATTTCCCTGCGTAGAAGGCATCACTCCTTTGGGCATGTAGGTAAAACGTCCGGCATAAAGCAAGGAAGGAATGTGCCAGTCGTCACTGAACGTTTTTCCTGCCGTATTCACCGAAATACCTGTACCGTTGAATAATCCCACTTCATAGCCAAACTTATCTGCCAGCAGACCGTGTACTTCCACTCCCAAGTCGAATCCCGTTCCGATATTGGGAGTCACGGCATTCAACGAATAGGGTAGAATCACCGGAGCGGTCAGCGACAACGGCAAGGAGGGCATCAAGGTTTCTCCCAACGTAGTCAGGTAGGCATGCGAAAAAGGTGTTTTAAACTTACCCACGCGGATAGAAAACTGTTTTTTCAGCTCCACATCGAACCAAGCCTGTTGCAACAAGGCTGCGCCCGTAACCGCCGCATTCAGTGACAGATTGAACGACACTTTGCCAAAGGCTTTTCCTGTAAACCCCAACACGGCATAAGGAATGGCAAAGCCTGAGTTAGCCACATTGTCCTGATTATAGGCCTTGTCCAGCCCTTCATCGTCATACCAGTTGAAATTGGCGCTTGTCTGCACTAACAGATAAGGCTTGAACACAAAATCGCCTTTCTTGGAAGCGATGGTAAATCCCTCTCTTCCAGCCAGTGACACGATACCATTTTCCGTATCTTCTTCATGTTGTGCCAGTGCTGCCAATGGCATTAACGCAGACAGACACAAGGCAGTCAGTATTTTTTTCATAAGTTATCAGTTTCTATACTTAATGATTAAAGTGAATTTAAAAACGCAATCAAGGCATCACGGTCTTCCTTACTCATACGCTTAAACAAGTTTTTCGAAGCTTCCGCCTCTCCTCCGTGCCACATGATAGCCTCTACAAGGTTACGGGCGCGTCCGTCGTGCAGAAAATAGGTATGTCCGTTCACCACTTCCTGCAAGCCGATGCCCCATAATGGAGTGGTACGCCATTCATTGCCCCGGGCCAGACCACTCACGTAATTGTCGTTCAAACCCACACCCATAATTTCCGACCCCATATCATGCAGCAGAAAATCAGAATACGGATGGATGGTCTGATTGCCCAACCACGGCAGTTCCGTACCGTTCAGCAGGGTGGCTCCTCTTACTTTTGTGTGCAGCGTAGTTACATGGCAAAGATGGCATTTCGCCTCATAGAATTTCTGTTCTCCTTTCTGTACCTGCGGATCATTCACATTCCGGCGGGCTGGTACACCTAAACAGTGCATATACAAGTCCACATCCTCCATGTCCTCGGTCGATACGTCCAACTGGTCGTACGAAAGTCCCATCATACTGCCCTGGTCCATCTGCATCTGTCCCTCACATATCTCCTCGGGATAACGGCTGTTGGTCACTCCCATGTCACTGGAGAATCCTAATTCCACCGTCAAATCGGCATGCTGTGCCTTGTTGCCCGAAAGTCCCAGACGAGTTACTCCACGCTCACTGATATAATTACACCGTCCGCTAATGCCGTATTCGGGGTAATTACTTTTGGCAGCCAATGCTTCGATTTCTTTCTGGTCGAGTGCCATCATCTGCCCCATCCCCACATGACGTAACGGTATACGGACAGAACAGAACAAATCTTCCGGACGGATACTGTCGGCATACCACTCCGTAATGGTATAGGTTGGCTTGCAAAGCTCATAAGTTTCTCCATCGGGAAATTCGAATGTCTGGTAGTCATACTTCACAGACAATTTCCCCTCCGGCTTCACCCCATAAATGGCCTGGTCATGAAGCACACGCCCATAGTTCTGGAAGAAGGCTCCGTTCTTTCGGGTGATATACACCAACATGGAAGAAAAACCGTAATTTCCTGAGCCACCTTCACTCCACAAGGTAGGCTTGGTACGTCCGGCATTGCGGTGACAGCTTCCACAGGAATAACCGGCATACACGGGACCTAATCCACCATCCTGGTTACTACTGGTACGCACATCGTCATACAATCCATCTCCATCGTTGAAACGGCTGCTGTAAATACCCGACAGCCACGACGCTTCAAAGTCGTAAGCTTTCGAAGAAGTCAGAAAATTGGTAGCCGTACCGGCTGACAGTGCAAAGCCTTCCGGCACCTCCACGTACTGCTGGTCGGTTCCTTCTTTCTCACAGCTCCATAGAAGACAGGGAAAAAGTCCGTATAACAAAAGTTTTACTATTCTCATTTATTCTTCTCTTTTTCGGAAACATACAGAGGAAGCAAAGGAGGGCTTCCCCTTCTTTACTCCCCTGCCTGTCATTCATCAAAAATTTGTCTTAATGCTTAATCTACCGTACGTGCTTGTCCGTCTTTGAACAACAGGAATTCCAGGGTATGGAAACCACGTACATTCTGTGCGGCGGAAATGGCTTCACTGTCTTCAGAGTAGTCGCCACTCCATTCCATCTGGCTGTAATCTCCTGAATTCAGGATGTTCACGATGGCAGCTTGGTCAAGCGGCCAGCTGTCCATGTTCGGGTCAAGCCCTTGATCGGCTACCGGACCAAACAAGAAAGCCTCACTCTTTTCCCATGGTTCACGGGCAGTAATCCAAGCATCACAGGCATCCTTGAAAGCCTGATTGGTTGGGTTGGCTGCCAGCGTATTCACTTTTTCATACAACGTACCTACCTTAGTTTTCAAATCAGCATAAGTAGGCAACACCACCACATCTACATAATTCGCTACCACCGGACTCAATACACTTTCAGATAATGCATCGCAAGCTGGCTTCAACTGATTTTTCAGCAATACACTCAACTCACTGCAAGCTTCCTGTGCAGCCAGACTCTGTTCACTATTGATATGATTACGGAAAGGCTGAGGTATGGCCAGAATTTTATCATAAGCATTCTTGATAGCTGTCAAGGTATTGTCGGCCAGTTCCTGTTGGCCGTTGTTTACCAACGCTGTGTACAACGATTTTCCAGCCACCTGACTCTTATCGATTGTAGCCCCACTAATCAACGACTCGCTACGTACCCCGCAAAACGCATTGCAAATGGATACGATGTTATTGGAATAATCCTCACGTGAATGCCAGCTGTACCACGACTCTACGGCATAAAGTGCTTCGGTCACGTTCCCTGCCTGGTATTTGGAATACGGGTCACCGATTTTTGTTTCTCCTACTTCATTGGCGATGTCCACACAACCATCTATCACCTGCTGCACGCACGAACCTGCACTGTTGAACGGAGCACCGTGATTTTTAAAAGTCGTGGCATAACTTTCCCCTCCTTTATAGGACACCGCCCAATAATCATACAAATCAGAAGCATCCTTACGGAGCAGAGTCACTACAGCTTTCATGTAATTATTCCAACTGGCAGCATTTTCCGATGTATAATCTATATCGGCTGCATCAATCGGTTCTGGCTGAGGAGCATCATTGTTACTGCACGCGGTTGAAGCAAAAGCCAAGCCTACCGCAAAGGCTGCGGCATAAAAGAAATTCTTTTTCATATTCATAATCATTTTTAGGATTTAACAGATTCATTTCTTGAAGAACCAGCCTACGTATGCCAGTCCGATGGAAAACTCATTTTCGCTGGTATAAGGGCCTGTACCAAACATCTTTCCTGTACCAATCTGGCGAGTGGTATAGTCCGCCTTTACCACCAGATTCGGCAACGCAAACCAGTTCAGTCCAGCCACCCACATGCTGACTTTGTTACGCAAGTCCATAGTTTGTCCCACTTCTCCCTTCTCCTGTGGATTATAGTATTCATAGCGGACAAACGGATAAATTACAGGAACCTTGGAATTGTGATTAAATATGGAACGCAGATTGACACCTACTTCTCCGGCATAACTGGCTGCATTTTTTGCCACTGGTACTACCCGACTATAAGAAGCATTGTTCGACAAGCGGACATTCTTACTACTGATAAACTTGGAATTCGTCAAATTTCCATACACCACATTGGCACGCAACGTCACGTAATCATTCTTATACTGCAAGTCGCCTGAATAAATTCGTAGCGGTGCTTTCTGTCCCTCGTAGAAATTGGGTTTGTCGGAATTACCTGCCGTATTGGCACAATAATAAAAAGAACCTCCCACACGCAGTCCCGGCACTCCACGGTAATCTACACGAAACACATAACCCGGAGAGTTGAAATTATCTTCCTCAAAAATCCCTTGCTTACCACTACCTACCCATGTATTCCGGTCAAAACCATTTGCATTCAAACCCGCTACGACCAGCACCTGATAATCAAACGTGGTATATCCTTTTCCCAACGTACCGAAAAACTCAATCCCTGTTTCATGCCACGTAGAAGGAAGAATTGTCGTCTCTCCTTCCGGACGCACTGTTCCAAAAAAATTAATAGGCTCATGATGTGCATTGGTAAGCCCTACTGGTACTATGATATGCCCAGCCCGCACGTTGAAAGCCGGATGAATCAGACGGGTAATATGGAACTGTTCCAAGGCTACTTCTCCTCCTTTTTCCATTTCAGTTTCATACTCCCCGTTTTCTGAGTTTTCGAGTTCCATAGCCGTACCTACTCCTCCGGATTCAAATTCTATCTCCGCTCCCAAGATCCATTTAGGAGTAAACTTATAATCAAAAGCCAAAACAAAGCGTGGGATGGAAATCGTATTCCGATGATCACGGGTATTCCCGTCCGGATTTCCATAATAGCGATTAATACCATAATCCTTGAAACTGGCCACAGCCTCTCCATACCCTCCTACACGAAAGCGGGTGTATCCGTCTTTGTCTATACGTTGCTTCTGCACCGCTGTTTTCACATATTCTCCAGCTACCTGCACCGAATCAACTTCACTAGCCGAAACAGTTCCTGCAACACAACAAAGAGCAGTAAAAAATAAACTAACTTTTTTTTTCATTTCTCTGCGATTTTGAACATCGCAAAGGTAAACTACCCCAAAAAACTTATCAATACCTAAAAATTACGAAAACAACAAATAAAACCTACTCATTTTTCAGTATATATCCAACTTAATTTTCACATAAATCAGGACACCTTTATATTACTGGTTTATAGAAACATAGAATAAATCGGTGGATAATTATCCTTTTAAAACCCTCTCTATAAGCCCCCATTATATACCTAAAAGGGACTAATCCCAATATAACAATCCAGCCCAATTCATTTATTAAATTGAGGCATTTCACTAGAACATAGAGACCAACTTACCCCGGCATAAACATGACAAGATATTTCATAAAGACGCTTTGGAGAAATATCATCCTCACAAAAACCAAAAGAAGGCTCTCCCGACGAAACGCCAAGCTGTTTTCACTTTCTCCGTTTCGACAAATCTCCAGACGGCAAATCAAAAATGCCCAGCACAGCATTTTTTGTAAATTCAACAAAAAGATACTCTTTTTTACAATAAACCGTACTCTTGAAATGATAAATTACTACCTTTGCCTCCAAGAGAAGATATTTTTTTATTTTTATTATCAAAATTATCTATTTATGAAAAAACTTATATTACTATTCACCGGCCTGTTCATGTTGTCTATCTCATCGGCCTTCGCACAAGACAAGACTGCTAAAGAAATCATGAAAGAAAGAAAAGAAATAGCAAAACTTTCAAAGAAGGCCTTAAACGAAAAAGCTACAAAAGACGCTCGCAAAGAAGCCAAAAGATTAAAGAAACAAGGATGGCAAATTGCTCCGGGGGCACTTCCACTCGAAAAACAATTGGACAAATCATACCTCATGCAATATGAATATGATGAAAACGGATACCAGAAATTCTTGATGGGAGAAGCAATCAGTACAGGGGAAAATTATGATGGGGCTAAGATGCAGGCTTTGGAACTGGCCAAACAAAACCTGGCTGCACAAGTACAAACAGAAATGACTGCGCTTGTAGAAAATCAGGTAGCCAACTCTCAATTGTCAGCTGAAGATGCCTCTTCTGTTACCAAAAGTATCATGGCAAGCAAGAACCTCATTTCACAAAGCATTGGCCGTACAATCATTGTAATGGAAGTATATCGTACTTTAAGCAACAAGAACAAGGAAGTACTGATCAGAATCGCATACAATAGTGAAATGGCAAAAGAAGTAGCCAAGAATGCAATCAGAAAATCACTTGAAGAAGAAAGCAGCAGTCTAAGCGATGAACTGGACAAACTCTTAAAGTGACAAAGATACGGCAATTCATAAAACTTCTTACATGAATCGGACGACCGCTAAAAGGATTATTTCCTTTATGATACTTTGCATTCTACCGCTTACCTTCTATGCCCAAAAGACAAAGAAGGTATGCGGTGAATATATTTACTATGTACCTACTAACCAGTCACTGGAGCAGGCAAAAGCCATTGCATTAGACCGAGCTAAAATCAAAGCATTGGCAGATGAATTCGGAACCATTGTCAGCCAGACCAACTCCACCGTCATTACCAACGAAAACGGAAAGACGGACAACCGTTTTTTCTCGTTAAGCGGCAGTGAAGTAAAAGGTGAATGGCTTGAGAATGAGGGAGAACCGCAATATGAGATTTCATATGAGCAGAATATGCTGACCGTGAAATGTTCAGTATGTGGTAAGGCTCGAGAAATCAAAAATTCATCGGTCAATTTTAAAGCCATGATTTTGCGGAACGGAACCACCGAGCGGTTCAACAGCAGTGAATTCCATGACAATGACTTCATGTACCTTCTGTTCCAAGCTCCTGTAGATGGATATGTAGCCGCTTATTTGATTGATGAAACACCTACAGCTTATTGCCTTCTGCCATATCAGAACGACAGCGATGGACAGCAAGCCGTAAAACATGGACAAGAATACATCTTTTTCTCACCGGAAAAGGCACTTGAAGAAGTAAATCTTGTAGACCAGTACTCCTTAACTTGTACGGGAACGGTAGAACAAAACCAAATCTACGTGATTTTTTCACCCAATCCGTTTATTAAGGCTACTGACAATCTCAACGGAAAGTATATGCCGAGACAACTGAATTATAAAGATTTTACGGAATGGCTATCCAACTGTAGGAAACTAGACCAGCAAATGAGTATCAAAATATTACATATGGAAATACGTCCCTAATAATCAACATTTCAGATCATGAAACGATTTCTTATCCTATCCATGGGATGTGTGTTTGTTTCCTCTATGTGCGCACAAAGCCGTAGCCCTGAAGAAATATTCAAACAATTCAAACAACAGCAGATAGAGAGCTACAAAGATTTTCGCAAAGAAGCAAACCAAAAATACATAGAATTTATGAGGGGAAAATGGGATTGGTTTAGCTCAGAAACTTCTATCAAGGACATAGAAAACGATATCAAACCGATGCCGGCACCTTCCGCTCCAGACAAAGAGGAAATAAAAGGACTTAAGAAAGAGGTTCTGGAACACGGAAAGGTAGTCAACGCATACAGGAAACAGAAAGAACAGCCACACCCCCTTATGCCCATAACAGAAAACGGACAAGCCACACAGACTTTCCAGTTTCAGGCTTATGGCACAAAAATGGAAGTCAGACTGCAAAGTGGGGAAAAATACAAGTTAAACAGTGCAGCTGAAAACGACGTAGCCGACATGTGGATGTATTTATCCAGCAAAAGCTTCAATAACATGCTCCATGATTGTCTGCAACTTCGAGAAGAACATAACTTATGCGACTGGGCTTATCTCAATATTCTGAAAGCGTTGAGCCAGCAATATTACGGAGAAAATACCAACGAGGCTGTAGTGATGCAAGCCTTCCTGTTCAACCAGTCGGGGTATAAGACCAGAATAGGACGCTCTAAAACCAACAGACTATACATGCTGGTTGCCAGTCCTAACACGATCTACGAGAAACCCTATTTCAAGATAAAGGAAGAAGTATTTTACCCGCTGGACTATCAGGAAAGCGGACTCTATGTGTTTGCTCATGAATATCCAGGAGAAAAGGAGCTAAACTTGAGTCTTGAAAAAGTACCCATTTTCGATATGGCTACTTCCGATGCTCATACCCTAAAATCGAAAGCTGCGGATTCTCTCAGCATAGACTTGAAGTTCAATTCAAATTTGATGGACTTCTATTATTCATATCCACAGTCACACATCCACAATGATGAAATGACAAAATGGACAATCTATGCCTCCACTCCCTTAAGCGAATCGGTAAAGAAACAACTCTATCCCATACTGAAAAGCAAAATTGAGGGCAAAACGGATGTAGAGGCAGCCAACCTACTGATTGGATTTGTGCAAACAGCCTTTGAATATCAGTTAGATGAAGTGGTTTGGGGAAAAGACCATCCGTTCTTCCCTGAGGAAACATTGTTTTATCCATTCAGCGACTGCGAAGACAGAGCCGCCCTCTTCAGTAATCTTATAAGAGACTTACTGGGACTGAACACGGTACTGCTCTATTATCCGGGACACTTGGCGATGGCAGTTAAATTCAACGAGCAGGTAGAGGGGAAAACATTTCTGATAGACAATGGGGAATACACTTACTGCGAACCCACATGCAGCAGCTATGTGCCCGTTGGGTGGTGTCCGCCCAACCTCACCTCCGTAAAACCAGTAATAATCAAATATTAAGAACAAACAAAACACTAAAATAGTATGAACAAATACAATTTATTTTTTAAGAACAAGAAACTTATCGCTTGTTTTCTGACAGCACTTTTAGGCTGTGAAGTAACTTCTGCACAGATAAAATTCGTCAAATCATTCCAGGCACAGCACGAAATTTCTGCTTTCGACAATACCACTTTCTGTGTGGCCTATCTATCACAAGGAAATCTGATGACGCTGAGAGATACTCCGATTACCATTTACAACAAATTGAACATGCTGGCTTTCAACCCGACCGGAAGTTCGTTGGCTGTAGTAAAACCCGGAAAAGAAATTCGCATCTACTCTTTCCTGAAAAAAGACAAAAAACTCTTCACACTGAAAGAAAAAAGAAAAGAATATAAAGATGCAGAAGTGACCAGCATGTGCTATTCAGCCAATGCACGGTACTTCATTGCTGCCACATCGGCCAACGAGATTATCATTTACGACACCAAGGAATATTTGCCTCAGGCATATATCAAGACCAATTCTCCGGCCTCTTCACTGGAAATGAGTTCAAACAACTATTTCATCGCCTCACAGCATGAACATGAAATTGACATTTGGAACTTCCAGACCAAAGAACTCAGAACCAAACTCACCCTCGACGGTCACATCACCGGAGATGCCTTCTCAAAAGACGCGTCTTTGTTTGCTGTCACAACGGATAACAAAGGACTGACCATCTACGACACGAAGACCTGGACAGTAAAACATACCTTCGACAGCATTCCGGGATCACTCAAGAATCCGTTCTTCCACCCGGATGGCAAATATGTCGCAGCAGTAAAAGACGACAACAAGGTAGTGGTAATCAACCTGAAGAATAATAAAATAGAACAGGAACTCGATAACGGAGGCAAACAAATAAAAGAATTCAGATTCTTTGTAAACAACCAAAGCAAAGATGCATACGGAATTTCAGGTGAAAACAACGCCATCGTATTCTGGGACGCCAATGGTCTGAATCCATTCTACGGCAAACTGATCAGCAGCGAGGTAGATGCCAGAATGAACGAATGGGTGAAGATGATGCAAGGCGAATCCATGGAAGATTATGCCATCCGTGTAAACGACGAGACTCGAATGAAACAGCAGATCTTGTTCGAAAATGAAGCCGCTACCAAATTGGCCGGCGACCGAATCTCACTTGAAAACCCGTTCATCGGAAATTACGATGCCAACAATGGAATGCTGAACGTAGGATTTAAAACCATGTCCCCCATCGCCATTGAGGTGCCGGTTGAAGACTTGGGTTCTTTCAAAGACAGCAAAGACTTGTCATTCAACAATGCCGTGTACTATTTGAATGACAAAGATGAATTCGAATTGGCATACGTAGAAGTGAAGAACGAAACCACTAACAAGGTTTACATCTACGATAACTTGGGAAGAAAGAAAATGTCAGCCATCCAGGATGACAGTCATTTTGTACCTCTTGAGATTATGCAGCAAGCCAGTCAGGAAGAAGCCAAGCTGCAAGCCATCAAGGAAGATGTGGTAGCAAAGAACAAACAAGACCAGCTGATTACCGACAATACCCAGATCAACGTAAAGACGGAAGTAATTCCCGACGTAAATGCCAATGGAGAAAAGATCTTGAACTACAAAGTAGGATATCAGTACGAAGTAATCAACAAGGACTTCTCTGCAAAAGAGGACTTCCCTTCAGGAGGATACGACATTCAGAATTCAAATGCGGCCATGTCGCTTATGAAGATCATCAAGAACGCGTTTGAAGGTGAATTTGCTTCCTATTTAGGTGAAAACAAACAGGTGAAAGTTATCATTACCGGTTCAGCCGATGCAAGTCCGATTAGAAGCAAGATAGCCTATAAAGGACAATATGGTGAATTTGTAGACGAACCGTATTACAAAGACGGTAACCTCGACAATATCACAGTCACCAAGGAAAGCGGAATTACCCAAAACGAACAGCTGGCTTTACTTCGTGCAGCAGGCGTAATGGATTACGTGAAAAATAACATTACGACCCTCAAGAACACCCACAATGAATTTGAATACCATGTAGAGGTAGCCAAAGAACGCGGCGGCGAATATCGAAGAATCAACGTCGAATTTATCATTGTAGATGCGTTTCCAGCTACGAAGTAAGTGAGTAAAACAAAATAGTGAACCCTATCATCAGCAGAAGGACAGAAAAAATGACTTCCTGTCCTTCTGCTTTTAACGTTATGAGAGATATGAAAAAATTTCTAATTTTCTACCTGTTGGTTTTGGTCTCTTTGAGCCATGCATACGCGCAAGATGCAGGGGCTACCTACAAAAAAGCGAACCAACAATATGTACTTTTCGAAAGTGAAAGGGACAAAGGCACCAATGCCGCCGGCATGTATACCTACTTGCTGGAAGCATACAACGATTTTGTACAAGTGACAAAAGAACAAAACAATGCCAGTTATATCCAAGGTACCAAAAACAGATTGCGATCCATCTATCCATATCTTCTGAATGCGGCGTTGTACTATTACGAACAGAAAGAAAATACCAAGGCGCTCGATTTTGCAGCCGCCTATATTGACACCCGATATATGCCTCTGTTCAGAAGCGAACTGCTGCCGAAAGACGACCGGTACAATTCAATTGTGTATTTTGCTGCCGTAACAGCCTACAATATGAAGAAACTGGACCAGGCTAAAAGGTACTTCCAAATCTACCTGGAATCGGGTGACAGCACACAGGAGAAAGATTGTTTCGTGTACCTGAACATGATTTACATGGCTCAGAAGAACTACGAGGAACAGGAAAAGATCTTGGAAAAAGCCATCAGCAAATACCCGGTATCGCTCGATTTCCTCTACAATCTGGTCAATGTGCACATAGCCACCAACAATATGCCCAAACTACTGAATGCCATTGACAGAATTCTGAAGATAGACCCCAACAACTTACAGGTGCTTCCTATCAAGGCACGTATCTTGGAAAGACAAGGCAATAACCTGGAAGCACTCGACATCTACAAAAGATTGTATGCACTGGCACCTAACAACTTCGAACTGCTGACCGGACTGGCCAGAGCCAATTTCAATGTGGCCACCAAAATAGTCAACGACGGAGCTACCATTGCCAGCGACACCGAATATGCCCTGGTCAGACAAAAGGCTGCCACTTACTTGGAGGAGGCACAGAAATTGTTTATGGAGATTCTGAAACAAAAGCCCGACTCCAAAATGTATATGCAGGGACTGGCAGAAGTATACCAATACATGGACATGACGAGCGAATACGAAGTATTGAACAAAATCATCGCCGATGGGGCTTCCTTTACAACTTTCGCTCCCAGACTGCTGGCCTATAATGAAGCCCTCAAGAAGAGTCAGGAGGTCACGAACAATGCCAGTTCAGAACCTACTCCAGTCGTGCTTGAGCCCGCTCAGTTAGTCATCCGTGTAGACAGCTTCATCGATGGCAATAACAATAAAGTCATTGATGCGGGTGAAAGCTTTGCCGTAAAATTCTCCATTGCCAACAAAGGAAAAGGAGACGCATATAGTGTACGAATCAGATTGTCCGAACAACAGGGATATGACCAATATTTTGAGGGACCGAGAGAACTGGATGGAGGAAACATTCCAGCCGGAACCACCAAAGAATATACATTCAGATACCTGGTGAAGAAGGAAGTGCCTACCGCATTGGCCAAAATCAACATTTATGCCTTCGAGGCCAACGGATTCGACGCAGACCCGTCAGAACTGATTGTAAATACCCAGGAATATGCAATGCCAAGATTGAAGATTGCAGACCATCAGTTCTTCGCTTCCAACGGTTCATCCATCACGTTGGGTTCGAATGGTAAACTGACCATCGCCCTCCAAAATTTTGGTACCAAAACGGCCCGTAATGTAAAAGTAAACTTCACACTGCCGAAAAATGTCTACACGACCGATTCTCCTGAAATGCAAATCGACAGTATTGCCCCGGGAGAAGTGGCCACTCTTGATTACGGCTTCCTGGTCAACAAACGATTCAGTGAAGATTCCGTAGCTGTCATGCTGACCGCAGCGGACGACACACGGTCTTCTATCATCAACGAAGCCTATAAGGTCAAACTGGGTGAATACCTGACAGCCTCTACTTCTATCAAAATCAACGGAAAGCTGGCTAACCGAAAGGTGAACATGCAAGATTTCCAACTGTCATTCAAGAGTGAACTGCTGGATGGTATTCCTGAAGGAGCCGTCAACAGACACCGGTATGCCCTCATCATTGGTAATGAGGATTACAGTATGACAGGTGCCAATGCCGAAATCAATGTGCCCTATGCCGTTAATGATGCCATGGTCTTCAGAGAATACTGCGTACGGACCTTCGGAATCCCGGCAAGCCAGATTAAAATGATTCCAAACGCTACGGCCGGTATGATGCATGAGCAACTGGACTGGCTGCTCAATATGGCCAGCACCGACCCGGATGCCGAACTGTTCTTCTACTACTCCGGACACGGAAACAATGATGAGGCCACCAAACAGGCTTACCTGTTACCGGTTGATATCACCGGAAAGAACATCCACCTGGGTATATCACTGGCCGATTTGTACCAAAAACTCGCCACCTATCCGGTAAAAGGAGCCTATGTATTCCTGGATGCCTGCTTCAGTGGTGGTTATAAGAGTGCAGCCCCGCTTATCGCCCAGAAAGGTGTACGTGTAGTTCCTAAATTGGGTATGCCACAAGGAAATACCATCAGTTTCTCATCCAGTAGCGGTGACCAGACTTCAAGTGTATATCATGACAAGAAGCAAGGTTATTACACTTATTACTTGCTGAAAACCATCAAAGACTCCCACGGAGACATCACGATGCAGGAGCTGTTTGACAAGACAAACGCTGAAGTGAAGAAAGCTACTGCCTTACTCGGAAAGATGCAGGAACCGCAATATATTGTCTCTCCGACCTGGAAAACCTGGGGCTCTATCCAGCTCAAAACTCCAGAGACACAAATCCATGTGGAAAAATCGGATAGCTTAACCAACCACACAGCATTATAACATTCGTTTGACTTCAGGTCAACCTATTCGCAAGCAACCTGTCATTGATTCCAATTGATCTCAATGGCGGGTTGCTGTTTTTTAAAGACGGATACAACGAAAACGACCGGTAATTGCTCAATTATCTATGGTGTATTCTTCAATGTCACGAATAGCCTCTTTCGCCTTACGACGCACATGAACACAATGCAGAATTCCTCCCACAGCTCCCAATACGAAACCGACACTACCTCCATAGCATATCATTTCACCTCCCGCTTTCGGATAGCTTTCAAACATAAACCATACAATCCAACACAAAGCAAACGGAATACCGAAATAAAGCCATCTTAAATTCAGTTGGTTCATCCGCACCAATGCTTTGCTGATATCCAACAAGTTGCCCGTTGAAATGCAATCAATACTGACACCCTTATGGCTATATCGCTGGTAAATTCCAGCTATAATCAAAAACACAGAAGTAAATGCACAGAAAACCCACGAATATCCCATCAGCAAGAAAAATGTATTGCAATAGACTAAAGCAAAAACTATCAAAAAATAGATAAACCTTTTCTTCCGATTAATATAGGCAATCTTGTCTTGTGTAGAGTTTTTGAGCAATTTTTCACTAACGATGATTTCTTTAGCCAGCTTGTCCTTCAACAACTGAATCTGTTGCTTCATCTCGTCTAATTCAAATTTATCTGTAAAATTTTCCATGATAGCACATTTTAATGGTTCGACATTTTTTTCAACTCCTCCTTGATACGATATAAACGTACAGATACATTTTTGGTCGAAATCCCCACAATAGCACCGATTTCTTCATAGCTCATATTTTCCAGCCACAACAAGACAATGGCACGATCAAAAGGGTTCAGTCGATGAATACGGTCATAGAGCAGACGAATCTGCTTGGAATTTTCATCTTTATCTTCAAAAAGATTGATATCCATGGTCAAAGGCACCACAGCACGCCTTTTCTTTTTCCGTTCACATGAAATGCAAGTATTGAAACTCACTTTCCATATCCATGTGTTGACGTTACTGAGATTCTTGAAGGAATCATATCCCTTCCAAAGATTAATAAGCACCTCCTGAAAAAGATCGCTTACTTCATCGGCATCTTTCGAGAACATAAAACACACCGTATAAATAGTACTCTTATGCTCTTTGACCATTTGCGCAAATGCAGTATCCAATGTTTTCATATCGTATGAATTTGTTTTTGACCATTAGACGCTAAAACCATCAGAAAAACTACACAAAAGTAAAAACTTTTTGAAAGAAAATATGAAAATCCGGAAGCTGGTATAAAGTTATCCCAAGTATTATACTCATTTTCCAAATCCTTTGCGGAAATACCTCGACACGAACGTGACGATATCTTGACACGAACGTGATGAGGCCTCATCACCAACGTGACGAGGTCTCCGCACGAATGTGTCGAGGTATATTCATAAAGACATTTTGCCAAAATGAATGGGACAAAAGAGAATCATCTCTACTTGCCCCATACAAAAACAGAAGAGGGACGCACGGTTGAAAATGCGTCCCTCTTTTCTATGCTATGGTGATTTTTTAAATCAAGAATCCCAGCAAGATACCGGCAGCTACTGCCGAGCCGATAACACCGGCCACATTCGGACCCATGGCGTGCATCAACAGGTAGTTGGTCGGATCATATTCCGCACCGACAATTTGCGAGATACGGGCAGAGTCGGGCACGGCAGATACACCTGCATTACCGATAAGCGGGTTGATTTTGTTTTCTTTCTTCAATACGAGATTGAATATCTTCACGAAGAGCACTCCCGACGCGGTTGCTATCACGAATGACAAGGCACCCAGGCCGAAAATCTTCAGTGAATCCCATGTGATGAATTCTGAAGCCTGGGTGGAAGCGCCTACGGTCAATCCCAACAGAATGGTGATGGTGTCAATCAGCGGACCGCGGGCTGTCTCTGCCAAACGGCGGGTCACACCGCTTTCTTTTAACAGGTTACCGAAGAACAGCATACCCAACAGCGGAAGACCCGAAGGAACCAGGAAGCAGGTGAGCAACAGACCCATAATGGGGAACAATACTTTTTCGGTATGAGATACGGCGCGTGGGGCTTTCATGCGGATGAGACGTTCTTTCTTGGTGGTCAGCAAACGCATGATAGGCGGCTGGATAACCGGCACCAATGCCATATACGAATAGGCGGACACGGCGATGGCTCCCATCAGGTTGGGTGCCAGCTTCGATGAAAGGAAGATGGCGGTCGGACCGTCTGCACCTCCGATGATGCCGATGGCAGCTGCCTGCATGGGGTCGAATCCCCATTCAAGTGCAATCATATAGGCACCAAAGATACCGAATTGGGCTGCCGCACCGATAAGCATCAGCTTCGGATTGGAAATCAATGCCGAGAAGTCGGTCATGGCTCCAATGCCGAGGAAGATGAGTGGCGGATACCATCCCGATGTCACTCCTTGATATAAGATGTTGAGAACCGAACCCTGTTCGTAGATACCGACTTGCAGGCCGGCCTCCATATTGAAAGGAATGTTGCCCACCAGCATACCGAATCCGATTGGAATCAGTAGCATCGGCTCGAATTCCTTCGCCACGGCAAGATAAATGAAGAATATACCGACGGCTATCATGATGAAATGCTGGTAAGTCGCATTGTAGAAGCCGGTATAAGTCCAGAAATCCGCCAGGTTGCTTTGTAAGAAATTGATAAATTCTCCCATAACTATTCAATGATTATAAGGTCTGTACCTTCGAGTATTGATTCTCCCTTGCTCACCTTGATGGCAGTTACCTTACCGTCACGGTCGGCCTTGATGTCGTTTTCCATCTTCATGGCTTCCAGTACGAGCAATGTCTGTCCGCGTTTCACGGCATCTCCTTCCTTCACCTTGATTTCCAGAATCACGCCCGGAAGCGGCGACTTGATGCCTGACTTGCTTCCTGCTACAGCCGGACGGCTCACGGCGGGAGGAGGAGCTGCCGGTGTGGTAGCTGCCGTACGGACTACCGGTTTGATTTTCGGCCCGGTCTTCTTTTCCATTTCCACGGTATAGGCCGTTCCGTTTACTTCTACATGCACGTTATTGTCTTCTATATCTCCCACGGTCACCTTGTAGAGATTTCCGTTGATTTTATATCTGTATTCTTTCATGGTTTTCGTTATACTTTAGAGGTTATTTCTTATGAGGCGTTTCACGCAAGGTATAAATCTTGGAACTCCACGGTGAGTAGCTCCGTTTCACCCGGCTGATGGTCAGGATGGTTTCTTCCACATCGTGGTCGGCTCCCTGTGCTTCATGCAAGGCCATGGAAATGGCGGCAATGACTTCGCCCGGAGCTTCTCCCAGTCCGCGCTCCTTCGCTTCCTGCTTGTCGGTGACATTCTGAGCCTTCATGGCGTTGCGTTTACGCAGCTTGACGGCAACCTTGCCGATGATGCGGAAGCTGATGTACAATAGAATAAGCCCGATGAAAACCACGGTCATGGCAGTAATGGTCATGCCCAGCCCCGCCGAGTCGTGTTGTTCGAACTTGTCCATCTTCGGGTTTCCTTCCAGCGTCTGGTTGTTTGTGCTTGGAGTCACGTATTTGGTCTCGCTGTCATCCTTTACTTCCCATTGGTCTGCCCCGTCGCTTACCCGCGCATACGACTGGTCTGTCTTCAGTACACCGGCAGGCACAACCACTTCATCCAACAGTTTCCGTCCCGAATCGTATAATCCTACCCAGTTGTCACGGGTCTTGCTTAATACGAAATTGGTATGGAACGTGCCCCGGCGCGGTGCTCCGTCTGCCCAGAAGAGAGCGTGCTGGCGAGGGCTGATGGCAGTCAGTACATCTCCTTTGGGAATGAAATAAGACAGGGTGTCGCCCGGCTCACTGCTCACTTTCAGGTAACATCCTGCCAGGTTGACACTATTATAAGATGTGTTGAATATTTCCACCCATCCGCTATGCACGCCATAATCGTCCTGAAAGTTGTCTTGATTATCCACCAAGACTTCGTTGATGACGATTTTACTGCCCGTATCCGGTGCGGTGCACGAACTGAGCGCACCGACCATAGCAGATGCGAAGAATATTCCGGCTATGTATTTGTTCATAACTAAACGCATTAAAAAGGTGAATGTTACAAAGGAATATTACCGTGTTTCTTGGCCGGATTGGTCAGTTTCTTGGTCTGCAACTGTTGCAAAGCGCGAATAATACGGAAACGAGTATTGCGCGGTTCGATGACATCGTCAATGTAACCGTATTTGGCTGCATTATACGGGTTGGCAAACAGCTTGGTATATTCGGCTTCCTTCTCTGCCATGAAGGCTTTCGGGTCGGGAGCATCCTTGGCTTCCTTGGCATACAGCACTTCTACGGCACCGGCACCTCCCATTACAGCAATTTCGGCAGTAGGCCATGCATAGTTCATGTCACCTCTCAACTGCTTGCAGCTCATCACGATGTGAGAACCTCCATACGACTTACGAAGGGTTACAGTGACTTTTGGTACGGTAGCTTCCCCATACGCATACAACAGTTTGGCTCCGTGCAGAATGACGGCATTGTATTCCTGTCCTGTACCCGGCAGGAATCCCGGTACATCGACCAACGATACAATCGGAATATTGAAAGCATCACAGAAACGAACGAAACGGGCGGCTTTGCGGGAAGCGTTGCAATCGAGTACTCCGGCCAAGAATTTCGGCTGGTTGGCTACGATACCGACCGACTGTCCGTTGAAACGGGCAAAACCGATGATGATGTTCTTGGCAAAGTCGCGCTGCACTTCGAGGAATTCCCTATTATCGACAATGGCCCCGATGACTTCGTACATATCGTAAGCCTTGTTCGGGCTGTCCGGAATAATCTCGTTGAGCGAATCTTCCAAACGGTCAATCGGGTCCATACAGTCCACATAAGGCGGCTCTTCCAAGTTATTCTGCGGAATGTAGCTCAACAGCTTGCGAATCAAAGCCAGTCCCTCTTCCTCGGTCGACGCCGTGAAATGTGTGACGCCGGAACGAGTGGAATGCACACTTGCACCTCCCAGATCTTCCTGTGACACATCCTCTCCTGTTACTGTCTTGACCACCTTCGGTCCGGTGAGGAACATATACGAAGTACCTTCCATCATCAAAGTGAAATCGGTCAAGGCCGGAGAATATACTGCGCCCCCAGCACACGGTCCAAAGATACCGGAAATCTGTGGAATCACTCCCGAAGCCAGGATGTTACGCTGGAAAATCTCCGCATAACCGGCCAGGGCATTGATACCTTCCTGAATACGGGCACCACCGGAATCGTTCAACCCGATGCAAGGTGCGCCCATCTTCATGGCCATATCCATTACCTTACAGATTTTCAGTGACATGGTTTCGGACAACGAACCGGCAGAAACCGTGAAATCCTGGGCAAAAACATAAACCAGACGGCCTTCGATTGTTCCGTAACCGGTCACGACGCCGTCTCCCAAATAATGCTTCTTGTCCATTCCGAAATTTGTACAGCGGTGCTGCACGAACATGTCCATCTCTTCAAAACTGCCTTCATCCAGCAGCATGGCTATACGTTCACGTGCAGTGTACTTTCCTTTATCGTGTTGCTTGTCGATGGCTTTCGTGCCTCCTCCCAGACGAGCCTGCGCACGAAGCTCTATCAGTTCTTTTACTTTTTCAAGTTGGTTACTCATGGTATTAGAAATTATATGGATAAAATAAAAAAGAGGTTTCTTCCGGATTATTTTTCACAAAGTTCGGTCAGCACGCCCATCGTAGATTTCGGATGCAGGAAAGCAATGTGCAAACCTTCTGCCCCTTTACGGGGAGCTTTGTCAATCAGACGGATACCGGCTTCTTCTGCCTGTGCTAAGGCATTGGCTACTCCATCTTCTACCGCAAACGCCACGTGATGCACGCCCATTCCGCGGTTTTCAATAAATTTAGCGATGGTACTATCGGGACCCGTCGGTTCCAGTAATTCAATTTTTGTATCACCACATTTCAAGAAAGCAGTCTTTACCTTCTGGTCTTCTACGGTTTCTATGTTATAGCATTTCAATCCGAGGACGTTTTCGTAATAAGGAAGGGCTTCTTCAATGCTTTTGACTGCGATGCCCAAATGTTCAATGTGAGAGATTTTCATAATGGAATTGTTTTTTATGGGTATTAATTTAAAGTTGTGTTTCGACTACACGCAGACAAAGAAAAGAAAATTGCGGTGAAAAACGAAACTTTTTGACGATTTTTTCAAAGAATACCCATTGTTTATGTGCGCACTACACCCTTTTTCGCTTTCTTCTTCAGTACTATACATAAATTTTGGTGAGCAACCCATTAAGCCAACGCCACCGCACATGGAACCAGCGGCGACTGCTCATCTGCTTTCCGCCAAAACGCAGAATGAAATCACGATAACCGTATTTTTTGAAAGGCAGACCGGCGTCGATAAACTCAAAATGGTCGCATCCATGGGAACGGGCATACAAAATGGCGCCCCACACAGCCAGCACTCCCGGATATTGCAAGGGGTAACTTTTCCGCATACCGCCCGAAAACAACAGATAGGCATCCCGCCCTGAAAACAGGCAGACAGAACCGCCAATGATTTTTTCCTTGTAACGTACGATAAAAATTTTCCCGCATTGAGAAGAATGCTCCACCAAGGTACTGAAGAAACCGATGTCGGGCAAATACCGGTGAATTTTGGGAGAATAGTAACGCCTGAGCATATTGAAAAAGACATGCACGTCCTCTTTCGTATGGGCTACGTCAATAACAGCTCCGTTCTTCAAGCCGTGACTGATTTGCTTTTTCCGTGAGGCGCTCATCCACTTGTCCAGCGAATCATGATGGAGCGAATTGCGTACCCGCAACCAACGAATGGGGAAATAGCCGTTCTGACGGAAATAACGATAACCAAACAAAGGTTCCTCCAAATTACGGAATTCCAACACAAACGCTTTTTCAGTAAACTGAAGGGTGAAATAAGATAAAAGTTCCTTGAAAATCTCTTCCTTCCGATGAGAAGAGGAAAAATATTCACCGACTCCATAAGCATAGGCCTTCTGTATGAAACCCAGCAGCCGCGTGCTGCGACGCAAGATGCACAGCAACTTGCCAATGGGGGTATCGCCTTCGTAAGCGACCAGCAACAGCGGACAATATCCTTTCGTCTGTTCCAGCACATGAAACAGCTCAGTAGAATGAAAGATGTTGGAACCCGGCAAATCGGGTACATCCTTAGCGTGATAATATGTAGCTAAACGGATGCTCATGTCATGCAAATTTACATTTTTTTATTGAGGATTTAGTCAGGAAGCCTTATATTTGTCCACACAAACTTATTTTTTATGGAAAACTTCAGTGATTTAATCAGAAACAGACGAAGCATGCGCAAGTTCACGGGCGAGGAACTGAGTCAGGACGAAGTACTCACCTTGCTGAAAGCCGCCCTGATGTCTCCTACCTCCAAACGCTCCAACTGCTGGCAGTTTATTGTTGTCGACGACAAAGAGACGCTGGAAAAACTGTCTTACTGCAAGGAATCAGGGGCTGCCTTCGTGAAGGACGCTGCCTTGGCTATCGTAGTCACTGCCGATCCGCTCGCCAGCGATGTATGGATTGAAGATGCTTCCATTGCCTCCATCATGATTCAGCTGCAAGCGGAAGACCTGGGACTGGGAAGCTGCTGGGTACAGGTCAGAGAACGCTTCACAGCTAACGGGCTGTCTGCCAACGAATACATTCACGAACTGCTGGACATCCCCTTGCAGCTACAAGTGCTTTCACTCATCGCCGTGGGACACAAAGGCATGGAACGCAAGCCTTTCGATGAATCACACCTACAATGGGAAAAAGTGCACATCAATAAATACGGAGGGAAATAATGGCAACGGCAACTGGCAAACACAAAGATACCTATCGGGCTACTGCTGTTTTTCTCGTGCTGATGGGACTGCTCTATCTGATTGACAGATGGGTGGGATTCGGACACCTCGGACTGCCATGGGTGATGCAGAAAGATACCATGCTGCTCTATGCTGCGGTGATTTTCCTGTGGTTCAAGAGTGACAAATCAGTAGGCCTCATCCTGCTGGGCATCTGGCTGATACAAAATATCGGACTGGTAATTTCCTTGCTGGGACAGATGTCGACCTTCCTGCTACCTGCTGTACTGCTGGTCATTGGAGTTTTATTGTTTTTCTTATCTTCACGCGGATGATGAACACCTTACCTAAATCAATTGTATGTATTGGGGCCGGAAACGTAGCCACCCATCTCTCAAAAGCTTTGCAACAACAGGGTTTCCAGCTGCTGCAGGTGTACAGCCGGACGGAAGAATCGGCCCGTACATTAGCCCAAGCATTGGGGTGCGAATGGACTACTCAACTGGCACAGGTCTGCGAACAAGCCGACGTGTACATTGTTTCCGTTAAAGATGCCGTACTGGAAACGGTGATTGACCAGCTGGCTCACTGCAATTCCGAAGCCCTCTATCTGCATACGGCCGGAAGCATGCCCATGGAAGTATGGAAAGGGAAACGGAAAAACTACGGTGTAGTATATCCCATGCAGACTTTCAGCAAGCAACGGGAAATCTGCATGGAAGAAGTTCCTTTCTTCCTTGAAGCGAACACGGCCGAAAACTTAGACCTGCTCAGAAAGCTCACTGAGCATCTCAGTCCCAAAGTATACGAGGCCAGTTCCGCACAACGGAAATACTTGCACATCGCAGCTGTATTTGCCTGCAACTTCAGCAACCACATGTATGCCATCTGCGAACACCTGCTCACCGCACATCAGCTGCCCTTTGAGTCCATGCTGCCGCTGATTGACGAAACAGCACGGAAAGTACACGAACTGTCGCCCCTTGAAGCCCAGACAGGCCCTGCCCGAAGATATGACGAGAATGTCATCCAACGCCACTTGGACATGCTGCAGGACGAAGAACCGCAACTGGCTGAGATTTACCGGTTGCTGAGTCAGCATATCCACCAATACGAAACCGAAAAACAGAAATAATATCTCTATAATATGATAAACTACGATTTGACGAAAATAAAAGCTCTGTTCTTCGACGTGGACGGAGTGTTGAGTGCGGAAACCATTTTCCTGCACCCTGACGGAGAACCAATGCGTTCGGTTGACATCAAAGACGGATATGCCCTCCAGCTGGCCGTGAAATGCGGACTGCATGTAGCCATCATCACCGGAGGAAAAACCGAAGCCGTACGCAAGCGCTACGAGGGACTGGGCATCAAGGATGTATGCTTAGGAGCGGCCATCAAGACCAAGGAATACCAGGAACTACTGACCAAATACGACCTGAAACCGGAAGAAGTGCTTTATATGGGAGACGACATCCCCGACTATGAAGTAATGCAGCTGGTAGGACTACCCTGCTGCCCGGCGGATGCGGCTCCGGAAATCAAAGCCATCAGCAAGTATATTTCACACTGCAAAGGCGGCTACGGTTGCGGACGGGATGTGATTGAGCAGGTACTGAAAGCACAAGGAAAATGGATGGCTGGACAGGCTGCTTTCGGCTGGTAATTATCTAAAATACTTCAGAAACATGAAACCACTGGAAAATCTTCAAAATTATAAGATTGTACTGGCTTCCAATTCTCCGCGTCGTCGGGAATTGTTGAGCGGGCTGAACCTGGGCTACACGGTAAGAGTGTTGCCAGGAATCGACGAAAGTTATCCGGACGATCTGGAAGGAGCAGACATCCCCATGTATATCTCACGCAAAAAAGCAGATGCCTACCGCAATTTCATGGGAGAAGATGAACTGATTATCACGGCAGATACGATTGTGTGCATCCACGGAAAAGTGTTGGGCAAACCTAAGTCACTGGAAGAAGCCAAAGCCATGCTGCGAGAACTTTCCGGCAACACCCATCAGGTGATAACTGGAGTCTGCCTGACCACCAAAGAAGTACAGCGCACGTTCTCAGCCATGACACAAGTGACCTTCGATGTGCTGACCGAAGAAGAAATAGAATTTTATGTCAAGACCTACCAGCCACTGGACAAAGCCGGTGCCTACGGCGTGCAGGAATGGATTGGCTTTGTGGGAGTATCAAAACTGGAGGGATCTTACTTCAACGTCATGGGGCTCCCGGTACAACGCCTGTACCAGGAACTCAAAAAACTTTAACAGAAAAATCTGGAAAGGGCTGAATAAGTGGTTCGGCCCTTTATTTTTGCCTGCCAAATCAGGCTGAAAGTATATCGTTCGGGAATCCTTTTCAATACAGTCTTTTCCAAATTCTGCCGACGATCGGCAGCGAACTGCGGACGGAGCCGATGGAATTCCCGCCGGGCCTCACGTACTGCCTTCACATTGGCCCAGTCGCCTTTCAGCAACCAGACAAGGGCGGCACAATAATCCAAAAGCGTACGTACGCGCATCACCGGAGCCAATTCTTCTTCCGGCAGATTCTTGTAGAGCATCAGCAAGTTGTTACGGAAATTCAAAAAGGTTTTCCGGGGATTTTCTTTCTTCAAGGTAGCCCCACCCACGTGGTACACCTTGCTCGACGGGATACAGACCAACTGATATCCCCGGCTGCGCAAACGCCAGCAGAGGTCGATTTCCTCCATGTGGGCAAAGAAGCGGGCATCCAATCCCCCCACTTTCCGATAGACCTCCAGGCGAATCAGCAGGGCAGCCCCCGTAGCCCAGAATACCGGTACAATCTCCTCGTATTGCCCTTTATCCTCTTCCACTGTCTCCAGCACTCGCCCGCGACAGAACGGATAACCGTAATGATCCATGAAACCGCCACTGGCACCGGCATATTCAAACAAGTTCCGATGACGGTAAGACAAAATCTTGGGCTGGCAAGCAGCTACCTCAGGATGAGTATCCATATACGCCACCATGTCTTGCAGCCATCCTCTCGTCACTTCCACGTCGCTGTTGAGCAGCACCACATATTCGGCCTCCACTTGTGCCAAAGCCCGGTTATAGCCTTCTGCAAATCCGTAATTCTGGTCCAGCCGTATCAGCCGGACAGAAGGAAATTCCTTTTCTACCACTTCACACGACTGATCGGTAGAAGCATTGTCGGCTACATACACCACAGTTCCTTCTTCGTTGGAACCTGACATCACCGACGGCAGGAACTGGCGAAGCATGGCCTCGCCGTTCCAATTCAAGATGACGACTGCTGTCTTTATCATAAGATTGTTCCTTTAAGCGCTGTTTCGTCTTCGTTGAAATCTCCCAAACGCACTTTGACCAAATGATTGTCCAACTTGTCGTCGTGGGTCAATTCCACCCGGATATAGTTTTTGGTGAAACCATGCATGGGGGCACCGGCCTTGGATTTCTCCATCAATACCTCCGCTTCCTGTCCAATATGACGGGCATAGAATGCCTTGGTCTTCTCGTCCGAAAGTTCCAGCAGACGCTGGCTTCTGGCATGTTTCTCTGTAGCCGGCACTACATAATCAATCTTCAATGCCTGCGTACCCGGACGTTCGGAATAGCTGAATACGTGCAGCTGCGTTACATCCAATCCTTTGATAAACTCGTATGCACGTTCAAAATACTCAGGCGTTTCTCCTCTTGTTCCTACGATCACATCCACGCCAATGAACGCATCGGGCATCAAAGACTTGATTTTGGCTACTTTTGATGCAAACAAAGCCGTATCATAACGACGGCGCATCAATTTCAAGACTTCATCGCAACCGGACTGCAAGGGAATATGGAAATGCGGCATGAAGCGACGGGAACGGGCTACATACTCAATGATTTCATCCGTCAGCAGATTAGGCTCAATGGAAGAGATACGGTAACGCTCAATACCTTCCACTTCATCCAATGCCTTGACCAAATCAAAAAAGGTCTCTCCGGTTGTTTTTCCGAAGTCACCAATATTCACTCCGGTCAATACAATTTCTTTTCCGCCTTCCGCAGCCGCCTGACGGGCCTGCGCCACCAAATCTTCAATTTTTCCGTTCCGGCTCCGCCCACGAGCGAAAGGAATCGTACAATAAGAACAGAAATAATCGCAGCCATCTTGTACCTTCAAGAAATAACGGGTACGGTCACCACGTGAACAAGAAGGCGAAAAGGTACGGATATCTTTCGTGGCTGTCACTACCGCCTCACCATGAGCATGTTTTTCCAGATTACCCAGGTAGTTCATAAGTTCTCCCTTCTGCTCAGCACCCAGCACCAGGTCTACTCCTTCAATCTCTGCTACCTGACCCGGTTTCAACTGGGCATAACATCCGGTTACCACAATAAACGCTCCGGGATGTTGCCGGGAAAGACGATGAATGGCCTGACGGCATTTTTTGTCAGCCATTTCCGTCACCGAACAAGTATTAATCACACAAATGTCCGCTTTCTCCCCTTTGCGGGCAGTACGGACTCCTGCTTCTTTCAGGGTTTTCCCGATAGAAGAGGTCTCTGCAAAGTTTAACTTGCAGCCCAGCGTATAATAAACAGCTACTTTATCTTGGAAAATAGTTGTATCAATCATATCTCTTTATCATTTTAGAAGTCTGCAAAGTTACACATAATTCACGACTCCTGAAACGAGTTGGCGGTGATTGCCTCCCCTAACCAAGAGATTTTGGAGTCTTTTCAGTTCCCCTTAGAAAAATTATCAAATTTGGAAATAAAAAATTATGTTTTGCAACATATTGCAAATCAGATAGATAAGTTTTAAAACATATTTTTTTGAAAAAAAAATCGCTCAAAAGAGAACAACGTATTAGAAAAGTCTATATCTTTGCAGTGTTTTAAGAAAACAACATAAGTATTACAGATTTAAAAAGCAAAGAAAAATGAAAAAATTAGTATTTTTGTTCGTAGCATTTGCTGCAGTTTCTTTCGCTTCTTGCGGAAACAAAGCAGCTAACAGTGAAGCAGCAGCTGATTCAGATTCAGTAGCAGTAGTTGAAGAAGCAGCTCCGGTTGTTGATTCAGCAGCAGTAGCTTGTGATTCAGCAGCAGTTGCTGGTGACTCAGCAGTAGTAGCTGAATAATCTCGGACATTAGAGAGAATTGAAAGTCTGTAAGCTCAGCCTACAGACTTTTTTTATGCCCTTTTGTTAGCTTCCCACAATTTAATCTCACACCTTCCCAAAAGAACACTTTTCCAATTCACATAAATGTAGTATCTGATGTCAGAAACCATCCCAGTCATCACCACTTTTAGTTATACCCTACTCCTTAACCAATAATCACGAACTCACATTTCATCCCGCCCAGTCGACCAAAATATCAAACACTACCCCTCTACATCTCATTCGATTTGACTTTTACCTCCACTCATCTTTCTCTCCCTCTTCTTCCACCTTCTATCCACAAGCCTATCTACCGCGCATAATCATCCCTGGCATTTCTCACCCCAACACAACAAAAACCCCGAACAGACATACGTCCATTCGGGGGATTTATCAAGTATTTACAGATACAAAATTAAGCTTCTTCTGCAACTACTTCGAAAGGAATTTCTACAGAAACTTCCTTGTGAAGTTTAACAACAGCTTTGTAGTGTCCAACTTCTTTTACGTTGTCTTTTACCACAATCAACTTGCGGTCGATGTTGTGACCCAACTTAGCCAGTTCGTCAGCAATCTGGATGCTACCTACTGAACCGTAGATAGAACCTGTTGCACTAACTTTAGTAGCGATAGTCAAAGAAACACCCTTCAATGTTTCTGCTACAGCTTCTGCATCTTTCTTAATCTTCTCCAATTTATGAGCACGCTGCTTCAATTCTTCAGCCAACATTTTCTTTGCAGCCGGAGAAGCAATCACTGCTTTACCAGTCGGAATAAGATAGTTACGACCATAACCAGACTTAACGGTTACAATATCATTCTTGTAGCCCAAGTTAACTACGTCTTCTTTCAAAATCAGTTCCATATTCTTATTCCTCCTTTATTATTTCATCATATCAGTTACGAAAGGCAGCAAAGCCAAGTGACGAGCTCTCTTAACAGCCTGCGCAATACGACGCTGGAACTTCAATGAAGTACCTGTAATACGGCGCGGAAGGATTTTTCCCTGTTCGTTCAAGAATTTCTTCAGGAATTCAGGATCTTTGTAGTCGATGTACTTAATACCGCTCTTTTTGAAACGACAGTATTTTTTCTTCTTCACGTCTACTGAAGGCGGAGTTAAATATCTGATTTCTGATTGTTGCTGTGCCATGATTAGTTTTCCTCCTTTTTAGTTGATTTTACATTTCTTCTCTTAGCAGCGTATTCTGCAGCATACTTATCCATCTTGAAAGTCAAGAAACGGATTACTCGTTCGTCACGACGGTAGTTAACTTCCAGCTTCTCGATTACAGACGGTTCTGCTTTGAATTCAATCAGCTGATAAAAACCTGTAGATTTTTTCTGAATTGGGTAAGCCAACTTCTTCAATCCCCAGTTTTCTTCATTGATGATCTCCGCACCTTCCTGAGTCAGGATAGCTTTGAACTTCTCTACCGTTTCCTTCATCTGAACATCAGACAAAACGGGAGTTAAAATGAAAACGGTTTCGTATTGATTCATACTATTCGTTAATTAAATTATTAATAATGATTTTTTATTTGCGCGGCAAAGGTACGACTTTTAAATCAAGAAACCAAAGTTTCTCAACGATTTATGCAATAAAGATTCTTAAAAATAAGGAATATTCTCCCTGAACCGGTATTTTTCTGCTTTCAATCTACCTGAAATATCGTATATTTGCAAAGTTGTTTAAACAATAATTAGATGATAGAACAATTCAACTTTGACATCCAACTGATTTTTGCCATTTTAAATGGAAAGGTATCTGCTGCCATCAACCGCAAGTTAATCCGTAACTTCCGGCTGAACGACATGGAAATCACGCCTGAACAATGGACCGTACTACTCTACCTTTGGGAAAAAGACGGGGTAACCCAACAAGAATTATGCAATGCAACCTTCAAAGACAAACCGAGCATGACCCGGTTGATTGATAATATGGAAAAACAGCACCTGGTCATACGGGTACCTGACAAGAAAGACCGACGAACCAACAAAATCCACTTGACAGACAATGGAAAGAAACTGGAAGAAAAAGCACGGTTCATCGCCAATAAGACCTTAAAAGAGGCATTGCATGGACTCACGCTCGAAGAACTGAGAGTGAGCCAAGAAGTACTCCGTAAAATATTCACCAATACCAAGGATTAAAAACAGCTTTTCCAAACACTTTAAGCAGGCAAGAAGTCTAAAAATCATTACATTTGTCAAGCTTTTATAAAAGCTATTATATATCTGCTTGAATTTCCGTTTTTTTTCACGAAATAATTTTTTGGATAGAAGAATTATGCTTTAATTTGTAACCATGAATAAATAAACCATAAAAAGAAGACACACATGAAAAGCTTATTACAGAATTTAGGAGTGATATTGGTCATCATTGGTGCTGTAATTCTCATTGCATGCTATGCAGTGGGCAACGTAAACAACAACGCCGTATTAGGAGGTTCCTTGGCACTTGTTGTGATAGGATTGATTGTTTACATCGTCATGAACAAGAGAATTGCAGACTGAGATATGTCAGTACACAAACAGCAATAAAAAAGCCTGAATCAAAAAATTCAGGCTTTTTTATTGTATAACTGTCCAATCTACGGATCATTCACCTTCCGGCGTAATCAGTTTATATCCTTTTCCATGGATATTAATAATCTCAATTGAATCATCTTCTTTCAAATGCTTACGCAACTTGGTGATATACACATCCATACTTCTTGCATTGAAATAATTATCATCAATCCAGATTGTCTTCAAAGCAAAGTCACGCTGCAGAATTTCATTGGCATGTGCACAAAGCAGGCCTAACAATTCAGACTCTTTCGTAGTCAGTTTTGTCTGCTTGTCACCAATAGACAGAATCTGTTTCTGCGTATCAAATGTAAAGCGACCAATCTTATATACCGTACTTTCACGATTGCGTTTGCCACGCACACGACGCAAAATCGCTTCGATACGGAAAGTCAACTCTTCCATACTGAAAGGCTTCGTAATATAATCATCTGCTCCAATCTTAAAGCCTTCCAGGATATCTTCCTTCAAGGTCTTTGCCGTCAAGAAAATAATAGGAACTTCTGCATTAGCCTGACGAATCTCCTGCGCTAAAGTAAATCCGTCTTTTTTCGGCATCATCACATCCGTTACAACCAAATCATATTTACTCTTCAAGAAGGCTTTGAAACCAGCCTCTCCATCCGGGAAAAGGTCAGCATTGTAACCCTTTGCCTGTAAATATTCTCTCAAAAGCATGCCAAGATTCTCATCATCTTCGCATAACAAAATACGCAATTTGTCGTCCATATCTTATTCTTCTTTAAATAGTGGTATCGTAATTATAAATTTAGTTCCTACATTCAGTTCGCTTTCAGCCCGGATAGAACCTTTGTGATCGGTAATAATCTTTTTCACATAGGCCAGTCCCAATCCGAACCCTTTCACGTCATGCAAGTTTCCCGTATGCACACGGTAGAACTTATCAAATATCTTCTTTAAATTTTCTTTCTTAATGCCAATGCCGTTATCCTCAATGGATATACACAATTTACCCGACTCATTCCATGTCCGGATTTTCAAAGCGATATCCCGGTCCGGACTCTTGTATTTCACTGCATTATCCAGCAAGTTAAAGATTACATTCGTAAAATGCATCTCATCCACAAAAATCACAGGGTCTTCGGCATTTAATTCCGCATCCAGCGTGCCGTTGTTCTTTTCCACCTTCAACCGGAACGTATTGACTACTCCGTTAATCAGTTCATGGGCATCAATCTCTTTCTTCTTCAACGTCACGCTCTGCCGTTCAAACATGGACATCTGCAGCACTTTTTCTACCTGGAACCGCAGACGCTTGGTTTCATCATTAATGACTCCGGAAATATGCTTGAACATGACAGGCGACTTACCGACCGCAGGATCATTCAGCATCTGCGCAGCCAATGAAATGGTCGAAATCGGTGTCTTGAACTCATGAGTCATATTGTTGATAAAATCATTCTTTATTTCTGTCAGACGTTTCTGGCGGAAAATGATATAGATGGTGAAAATAAAAGTAATCAGCAACACCACCGTAAAAATGATGGAAGGAATCATGAATTTCACCGAACTGAAAATATAATTATCCAACGTCGGGAAAAAGATATTCACAAACCCCATCTTAGCCGGAGGATCTTTCTCAAAAATCAATCGGGAATAAACTTTCTCGTCATCATGCACATAATCCGAACAACGGTAGACTTCTTTTCCATCCCGGTCCGTCACCGAAAAATGATAAGGAATGTCAATCCCGTTATTAAACAATTCTGTTTTCAAGAAATGATCCAGCTGCTTGAAGTTTATTCTTTCCTTCAGCGGTTTGTCACTCGCCGTATAAAGAATATTATACACCACTTCATCCAGCAGCGCACGCTGATACACATAACGCTCCTTCAATACTTCCTGCAAGGCACGTGAAGTCTGCGGAATCGTTCTCCCGGTAGAAATCATCACCTTCGGCACATTGGCCGGACGGTTCATGATGGTTTTCAGCTCAAATGTAGAATAAGTAGAACCGTCGGGAGCCGTAATGGTGTACTGGTGATGCTCCACCACATTTTCTCCCGCATCGTTTCCCTCCTGATACCGCTTTGACAGGAGGGCTGCCCGTTCTTGCGCCGCCACATCTTTTTCAAGATATTTCTTTGTTTCTACCAGTTCCAGGTTATGCACAGCTTTACCCAGGCTGCGATTCACATTTTCCTCAAACTGACTGCGACGCATCTTGACCATCTCTTCAATATAGCTCACCTGCAAATAAAGCAAGCTTAAAAAAGACAGTCCCATTACCACTCCTAATATCCAAATAGTAGATTTTTTCATATGGGCAAATTTAACAACCTCCTGAATATGGCGCCAGCCACTTAACAAGCTTTAAGCAGGGGTTTGTCGTATATTAACCGAAATCCGGATTTTACTTTATAAAACATTCATCATCCTCACTTTTTCACACACGCACATTGCAAAAATAATAAAACATTAGATTAATAACAAATAAACAAGCCAGTTTGTTTAAGCTAAGTTAAACAAAAAAATGCCGTGTTTTTAAGAAACACGGCATTTTTATCTACAAAAATCACAACTAGCAATTATGCTTCGTCTTTTTCCTGTTCTTCAAATTCTTTCATCAACTTAGTCTGTACATCCGTCGGAACCAGTTCATAGCTGGCGAACTTCATGATGAAGGAAGCCCGGCCACCCGTCAGTGAACTCAATGCCGTAGAATAGTTCGACATTTCCTTCAAAGGAACTTTGGCACTCAGCTTTTCATAACCTTTTTCACTGGTCATACCCATAATCATACCACGGCGTCCTTGCATATCACTCATCACGTCACCGAGCTTGTCACTGGGCACAAATACTTCCACATCATAAATCGGTTCCAAAATCTTCGGACCGGCATTTTTGAAGGCTTCACTAAAGGCGTGACGACCTGCCAGCATGAAGGAAATTTCATTGGAGTCTACCGGATGCATCTTTCCATCATATACGATAACCCGCACGTCGCGTGCATAAGAACCGGTCAGCGGACCCTGCTCCATACGGCTCATGATACCTTTCAGAATGGCCGGCATGAAACGGGTATCGATGGCACCACCAACCACACTGTTGACAAATACCAGTTTACCACCCCATTCAAGGTCGATGACTTCCGTACTCTTCACATTCATCTTGTATTCCTGTCCGTTGAACTTATACGTTTCCGGAGCCGGCATACCTTCATAATAAGGTTCTACAATCAGATGCACTTCACCAAACTGTCCGGCACCACCCGACTGTTTCTTATGACGATAGTCAGCCCGTGCAGCCTTAGTGATGGTTTCGCGATAAGGAATCTTCGGTTCATAGAACTGTACCTGCAACTTTTCATTGTTTTCCAGACGCCATTTCAACGTACGCAAGTGGAATTCTCCCTGCCCGTGTACCAAAATCTGACGCAATTCCTTCGACTGTTCCACTACCCAAGTCGGGTCTTCTTCCCGCATGCGGTTCAATACCGCCATCATCTTTTCCGTATCGGCCTCATTGACCGGCTTGATGGCTCTGGTATATTTCGGATTCGGATACTTGATGAAGTTGAATCGGTTTTCGCAATCCTTACTGTTCAGGGTATTTCCAGTCTTCACATCTTTCAGTTTCACCGTACACCCGATATCTCCTGCACGCAGTTCATCCACCTTCTCACGGGTCGCACCTGCGCAGACATACAGCTGGGCCATACGTTCCTTCGAGCCACGGTCGGCATTATTCAAGTCATCCCCTTCGTGTACCACACCACTCATGACTTTGAAATACTGCACGTCACCGATATGGGGTTCTACGGCAGTCTTGAAGAAATAAAGAGAGGTCGGACCATTCGGATCAGGAGGTACAGGTACACCACGAGTATTGTGTACCACAGGCATTTCGTCCACAAACGGAACCACGTTACCCAGGAATTCCATCAAACGACGGACACCCATGTCTTTTCCAGCACAGACGCAGAATACCGGGAACATTCCTCTGGCAGCCAATCCCTTACGAATTCCTTCACGCATTTCATCTTCGGTCAGTGATTCTGCCTCAAAGAATTTCTCCATCAGACTTTCATCGTGTTCGGCAGCAGCTTCCACCAAAGTCTTATGCCATTCCTGTGCTTTTTCCATTTCCTCTGCCGGAATATCTTCAATGGTAGGAGCTCCACCATCCGGTCCCCAGGAATATTTTTTCATTAAAAGTACATCAATCAACGAATTGAAGCCAGGTCCTGTACTCAGCGGATACTGAACCGGGACAACCTTAGAGCCATAATTTTCTTTCAACTGTTCGAGTACATGGTCAAAATCACATTTTTCACTATCCAGCTGGTTCACCAGAAAAATCACCGGCTTACCTAATTTCTCGGTATAGCGGAAGTGGTTCTGAGTACCTACTTCCGGACCATATTGCCCGTTCAGCAACAGGATGGCAGTATCAGTCACATTCAATGCCGTAATGGCAGCACCCACGAAGTCATCACTTCCCGGACAGTCTATGATATTCAGTTTCTTCCCGTTCCATTCCACATGAAACACAGTAGAGAATACTGAATACCCGTATTCCTGCTCTACCGGGAAATAATCACTCACCGTATTCTTGGCAGTAATTCTTCCACGACGTTTTATAATACCACTCTCATAGAGCAAAGCTTCTGTGAGAGTGGTTTTACCTGAGCCATCATTACCGAGAAGGGCAATGTTCTTAATTTCGTTTGTCTGATATACTTTCATGGTATTTCAAGATTTAGTTTAGTAACAAAAGGATATGCGTTTCATATCTCTTATTTTTTAACGAAGTGCAAATTAGAGATTATAATTCAGAAAAGCAATAAAAAGTTTCGTGTTACTAAACTGTGTTTTCAGACATACTTCGCCAAAAGTTTTTCGTCCTTCCCGTAAATTATCTGTATCTTTACACCCACAAAACGTACGCTTACAATACACAATCATGGCTGGAATCTATCTTCACATCCCCTTCTGCAAACGACGTTGCATCTACTGTGACTTCTTTTCTACGACCGAAAATGAAAAGAAAGAGGCCTATATCCAGGCGCTTTCCAAAGAACTGGAACTCCGAAAAGAATACCTCGGGGGAGAAACCATAGATACCATTTACTTGGGAGGCGGTACCCCGTCCCAATTAGAAAAAAAAGATTTCATCCGATTGTTCGACTGTATATATAAGGTATATCCGGTAAATCCCCAGGCCGAAATTACGCTGGAGGCTAACCCGGACGATTTGACACCGGAATATGTGACCATGCTCCGCACCCTTCCGTTCAACCGCCTGAGCATGGGTATCCAGACTTTCAAGGAAGAGACACTCCGCCTGCTTCACAGACGGCACACCGCTGTACAGGCTCAACAGGCTTACCAGCGCTGCCGGGAAGCCGGATTTCAGAACATCAGCATCGACCTGATGTACGGTCTGCCGGGAGAAACATTGGAAGACTGGCAGAAAGACCTGCAAACGGCCATAGATATGTATCCGGAGCACATTTCTGCCTATCACCTGATTTATGAAGAAGGTACTCCCTTATGGAAACTGAAAGAAGCGCACAAAGTGGAAGAAACGGACGAAGATTTAAGTGTAACCTTGTTCAAGGAACTGATTCATACCTTGAAAGCCCACGGATATGAACATTATGAGATTTCCAACTTCTGCCGGCCTGGATATTATTCCCGTCACAATTCCAGTTACTGGACCGGAAAAAAATACTTAGGATGCGGTCCGTCGGCCCATTCTTACGACGGAATTTCCCGGCAATGGAATGTGGCTTCCCTTTCCCAATATATACAAGGAATACAACAAGGAACTCCCTTCCAGGAAAAAGAAGAGCTCGACCTCTATACCCGCTACAACGACTTTATCATCACCCGCCTGCGTACAGCTTACGGAATCC
This sequence comes from Bacteroides mediterraneensis, assembly GCF_016900355.1. Taxonomy (GTDB): domain Bacteria; phylum Bacteroidota; class Bacteroidia; order Bacteroidales; family Bacteroidaceae; genus Phocaeicola. The sequence continues at coordinate 276,045 of NZ_JACJKA010000001.1, forward strand.
CGACCGATACATTGAAAAACACATTTGGAGAAACGCTATACAACTACTGCATGCAGATGGCTGCTCCACATCTGCAGCAAGGCCTACTCACCTGGGACCACCATATTCTGAAGCTGACTGAAAGCGGCATATTTATCTCCGATGGCATTATGAGCGACCTGCTCTGGGTAGATGATTAGATTATTTTAACAGTCTCCGCATAGGGATTTTTCTATATGCTTGCGTTTTCATAGTGAAACCCCTAAAAACAAATGTCATGGAAACTCAAAAAGTAATTCTGCCTTTCTTTTATGCGTTGTTCCTTCCGGACTTTCCTCAGGAAAACAAGTCCGATTCCCGCCTGACGGAAAACGATGAAAAATCACACTCCCAACCAACCCATTCTACCCCTCAAATCACGTTGAAAAAGGAATAAATCACACAAGACAACTTCTTATTCATTCAAACTTACCAAAAAAATCCCGGAAGAAGACGGAAGTACCACTTCCACCTCGTTCCGGGATTCCTCTTATTGCTTAATAAACGTATAAAGTCCCTTTATTTGGCCAGGCTGTACACGATGTCCATAATCTGTTTGCCCAGTTCTTCGGCAGCTTCCATCGTAGAAGCTTCTGAATATACTCGGATAATCGGTTCTGTATTGCTCTTACGGAGGTGTACCCACTTGTCAGGGAAATCAATCTTCACGCCATCGATGTCGTTGATTTCTTCGTTCTTGTACAACTCTTTCACCTTCGCTAAAATAGCATCTACATCGGTTTCCGGAGTCAGGTCAATACGGTTCTTGGCAATGAAATAGTTCGGATAAGTGGCACGCAGTTCGCTCACCTTCTTTCCTTCATGAGCCAGATGGCTCAGGAACAAAGCGATACCTACCAGGGCATCCCGTCCGTAATGAGATTCCGGATAAATCACGCCACCGTTTCCTTCTCCACCAATCACGGCATGAGTGGCTTTCATCTTGGCTACCACATTGACTTCGCCCACTGCAGAGGCATTGTATTCCATGCCATACTTACGGGTTACGTCACGCAGCGCACGGGTTGAACTCAAGTTAGATACCGTATTGCCCGGTGTATGTTTCAACACATAGTCGGCTACAGTAACCAAGGTATATTCTTCTCCGTACATGGCTCCATTCTCACAGATAATAGCCAAACGGTCTACATCCGGGTCTACTACGAAGGCTACGTCACACGTTCCTTTCTTCATCAATCCCATGATGTCGCCCAAGTTCTTTTCCAACGGTTCCGGATTGTGCTGGAAATCACCTGTCGGTTCGCAGTACAACTTTTCTACGTGCTGTACGCCCAGCTGTGCCAGTAACTGAGGAAGAATGATACCTCCCACTGAGTTTACACAGTCGATAGCCACGCGGAAGTTAGCCTTACGGATAGCCTCCACATCCACCAACTTCAAAGCCAGCACACTGTCGATGTGTTTCTGGTTGTATGTATTGTCTTCACGGTATTTACCGAGATGGTCTACATCGGCAAATTCAAATTCTTCGGCAGCCGCAATACGCAGCACTTCGTTTCCTTCTGCCGCATTCAGGAACTCTCCATGTTCATTCAACAGCTTCAGGGCATTCCACTGTCTTGGATTATGGCTGGCAGTCAGGATGATACCACCGCAGGCACCTTCCATAGTCACCGCCAGTTCTGTAGTCGGAGTAGAAGCCAGTCCGATGTTGACTACATCGAATCCCATCCCCATCAATGTACCACAAACCACGTTTTTCACCATTTCTCCGGAAATACGTGCATCACGACCTACTACAATTTTATTGCTCTTGATGGTCGTAGTTTTCCGAATCAATGTAGCATAGGCGGAAGTGAATTTCACAATGTCCAACGGATTCAATCCTTCACCGGCATGGCCGCCTATTGTACCACGAATGCCGGAAATAGATTTAATTAATGTCATAAATAAAAGGTTTTAATTATTTAGGTTATCTTGTCATGTTATAGGTTAGCTCATAAAAACAAGGATACACCGACTGAGTGGCCGAAGAAGTACCTTCACTATGGGGCACAATCAGTTTCACACGGGCAATCTTGTCAGAATTATTTGTCCGGCCCGGCTTCAGGTAACGCAACGGAATCAGCCATCCTGAAGGAATTGCTACCGTGCCATACGTACCATACATGCTGTAAGAATCACTGCGGGTAAAAGAAGCGGAATAAGATTCACCGCTGATGGTCAGCTTAAAGTCTTCTCCATTAATGGTATAAGAAGGATTGGCCACGTGCATATTGGCCAGCAGTGTATCTCCTTCTGTCATGCCCAAATCAGATCTTGTCTGAAGCGCCACTTCGACAAAACGAACCACCATGTCGTACGTACCGTTTCCCAGCACTTCTTTTCCTGGCCCCCGGTTGTCCACATGCATATAGACTCCGCTTTCATCCAGCAACACATATTCATTTTCTTTTGTGGTAGAGTCCTGAGCCGCAAATTCAGCTTCCGAAATGACCTTGATGTCATTTTCCAAAATATACTTGTTAATGGCATCAGCCTCTTCTTCCTTCATCTCAGCGTAAGTCTTTCCGTTATTACAGCTCTGCAAAGCAAACATGATCAGGCCCATTACAGCCAAGAGCAAATAGTTCTTTTTCATATCATCTGTATCAATTTACAAAGGCAAATGTAGTAAAATGTCTTCAAAACACCCTTTCCCTTTTACCCAAATATGTATAATATTGTCAAGTATAAGTTATTTACACTAATTTTTCAACAACAAGCTTTCATATTTCACCAATGCTTGCTTGAACAAGCCTATGGCATCTTCCATGCTACCGTAAAACTCTCCTCCCGAGGCGTTCAAATGTCCGCCACCGTTAAAGAATTCGGCAGCCACTTTGTTACAGGGGAATGCCCCTACCGAACGCAGTGATACTTTTATCATGTTTTTATCCGTATCTTCCCGTAAGAATACAGAGAAGCAGATACCTTTCATCTGAAGCGGCATATTGACAAAGCCTTCCGTATCCCCCTTCACATATTGGAATTTGCTCTGTTCGTTTTTCGAAAGGCAAATCAGTGCCGAACGGAATTGCGGATAGACCTGCATCTTCTCATATAGCACATAACCCATCAAGCGCAGACGACCTTCAGAGTAAGTATTGAATACCTTCCGGTAGATTTCGTCTTTGTCGATTCCTTTTGAAAGCAACTCACCAATGATGAAGTAAATCTCCCGGTTATTGGAATTGTAGGTAAAACCTCCTGTATCCGTCATCATTCCAGTATAGATACATTCGGCTCCCTCCATCGTTATGTCGTCAAAACATCCCAAGCGACAAATCAGGCGGAAAATCAGTTCGGATGTCGAAGAGATTTCCGGATGGGAAATGGTAATCCGGCAGAAAGGTTCCGGATTCAAGTGATGGTCAATCATCACCTTCCGGGCCGGTGCTTCCCGTACTGCATCCGCCATTTGGTCAATTCGCGACAAAGCATTGAAATCCAAGCAACAGATTACATCGGCTTCCGCAATCAATTTATTGGCAAACTCCATATATTTGTCATAACGGATAATATCTTTTGCTCCTGGCATCCAACGCAAAAAATCAGGAAAGGCATTCGGAACAATCACGTTGACTGTTTTCTCATGTACTGACAGGAAATGATACAGACCCAATGAAGAGCCCAATGCATCACCGTCGGGAGATACATGCGTGACAATCACGATTTTATCAGCCCGGTCAAAATAGGTTTCCACCTTGTCGATGTTCGCCTGAAGAATCACTTTTGACAACATATTCTTTTTCTTAAGCTTATACTATTTTTGAAGCAGCAAAAGTACAAATTTATTTTCAGAAACTACAGCACTATGGAATAAGAACCTCGCGCAGAAAGGTCAGTATAAGATATTTTAAGTAATTGACATTCTTTTATCCACATTTCCCGGTAACCTTCACTCAGGGAAGCGTCCAGAACAACCCGACGGATAGCAAACAATTTACGGAGGTGCGACGGCCGACCTTTGAATCCTTTGCAGACATACACATAATCCAACGGCAGACGCCGCGAAGCTTCACATGCACTCCAACGCCCGTCTTTCAAGACTCCGATATGCAAGGAGCCGATGTGCATCAGCCCGGAATCAGACCGATGCACAGCCACTGTATATCCCCGACGGGTATATACCTCCGCACGGGAAAAATACAAATGGGTAGAGTCCGGATGTACACTGTCCAGCCAGCCCCATACAGCAAACAGATTGCAGATTACCCCCAATGAAATCCAATGCCAGGCCCTACGGTCACGGCCGGCCTGCCACAACCCATACAGGCAAACCAAAATTCCAACCAGTAAAAAGGCTTGTCCCGCAGACAAATACACCGACGTAATCTGAGAACCCGACAAGCTCTGTACCCCTCTCATCGCTGCATTAAGCAACTGTGTAGCCAGGTCCAGCAATGTCACCGCACCGCTTCCCACCCAAGGCACCCAGGAAAGAGCCAAAGCCCCCAATGCCAGTACCAGGATACACATGGCCAACGGAGAAACAATCAGATTGGCCAGCAGAAAATACGTCGGGAAAGTGCCAAAATAACAAAGAACAAAAGGCAAAGTGCCTAACTGCGCCGACACTGACAGGCAAAGCAGATTCCACCCATAACGGAGCAGCCGGTTCTGTATCTGTAATAAGTGTGTACACAGCGGATAAAATGCTAAGATAGAAAATACGGCTGCAAACGACAACTGGAAACTGAGGTCGAACAAAAAGAACGGGTTGTAGCACAACATCAAGAACGCGGCCAGCATCAGCGAATGAAAACCCGAAAAACGTTCTTCGGTACAAAAAGAAGCCAAAGCATACAGGCTGAACATCACCACAGCCCGCATTACTGAGGAACTCAGTCCTGAAATGAAAGCGAATCCCCACAACAAAACCACCACCAGCAACATCCGTACCTGCCGTCCGTACCTCCAGTACGTCAGCGGATACAATACCAACAAAAGGAATCCCGAAAGGATGCCCACGTGCAGCCCGGACAAGGCCAGCACATGACTGGCTCCAGCCACACTATACACCTGCTTCAAATCCGCACTCAACTCGCTTTTGTCTCCAATGGTCAGGGCTGAAACCACAGCTTGCACGTCTTCCTCCAAGTGCCAGCTCCGGTAGATTTCCACGATCTTCTGCTGGCAGACCCGGGCCTGCTGCATCCACGTCAATGTATGGGGACGGCCCGTACACCTCCAGTTACCGGCATACGCCAATCCCGTTCCACTGATGCCTTTCCGCATCAGATACTCCCCATAATCAAATCCCGTCAGTTCTTTTTCCGAGAGAGGACGAGCAATCTTCGCATAAAAACAAAGCGTATCGCCACATGCTAACGGTTCCATCAAAGAATCTGGCAACCACGACAACAGGATACGGCGATCCACCCGCTGCCATTGTTTTTCACCGAGGTACCTTCCTTCCACATACACTTCCGCCCGTAAGGTTTTTCCCCTCACTTCGGGTACCGTCTCCACGATTCCTTGGTAAACCTGCGCTTCCTCCTCCCATGCATACTCCACACTATCCCGCTGGTGCATCACCAAAAGGCCTCCCAATAAGAAAAAAGCCAGTCCGACTATTCCCCCGAAAAGCCAACGCCATCGCCAGGAAAATCCAGGGAGCAACGCTGCCCACAACAAAAGGCACCCCACTCCCAAGCCTGTCCAGAAAGGCCACACGATGCCCTCCGGCAAAAAACTGTCGAATACAAAAATTCCGGTTGCCATACATAAGGTCAACCGGAACAAAGGGTATACGATCCAAGAAGATGAAGTTTTCAATCTTTATTCTGCATTTTTCAACTGATGAATGGCCTCCCCCATATCCGGTGCCCGAAAAACAGAACTTCCTGCTACCAGCACGTCGGCACCCGCCTTTTTCAACAAAGGTGCATTCTGTACATTGACTCCTCCGTCCACCTCAATCAGAGCCGATGCCTGACAACGGGTAATCATTTCACGCAGCTGTGCGATTTTCTTGAAGGTATTCGGTATGAATTTCTGCCCGCCGAATCCGGGATTTACGCTCATCAGCAACACCATGTCTACATCCATGATGATGTCTTCCAGCATAGCAACCGGAGTAGCCGGATTCAAGGTCACCCCTGCCTTCATTCCTGCTTCCTTGATTTGCTGTATCACCCGATGCAAATGCGGACACGCCTCATAATGCACATTCATCATCATGGCTCCCAAAGCCTTCACTTCCGGAATGAACTTTTCCGGCTGCACAATCATCAGATGCACATCCAAAGGCTTCTGGCTAAGCTCTGCCACATATTTCAAGACCGGAAAGCCAAATGAAATATTGGGCACAAACACACCGTCCATAATATCCAAATGCAGCCAATCGGCCTCACTTTGGTTGATTTTTTCCAGGTCACTCTTCAAATCCGCAAAATTTGCAGACAGCAAAGAAGGAGCTACTTTCATATCTTTCATTGATTTATTTTACTAATCCCACTTATCTTTACAAAGGTAGTCATATCTTTTAATAAATCAAGAAGAAAACCTTATTTAGTCAGATTCACACGTAGTCCCAGCTGCAGGTTGAAATTAAACGGATGCTCTTTTCTGATGGTCTCCACCCCACTATGGTCATCAAAATAATAGGCCACTCCCGGTTCCAGATAAAGCCCCAACCGGGAAGTAAAGTTCACCTGAGCACCCGCCGCCGCAGCCACCGACCATTGCAGCGGTTTATCATCCAACGAAACATTTTCAGTCACGTGGCTTCCTCCATTGGTCACTGTCACCCTTTCCAATTTTCCTGATACACATTTTTCCACAGCTCCTCCTGCCGAAGCATAGATTGAAAGCCAGTTATTTTTCCAAATGGAACGATGCAGTCTTACCGGAATCCCGATGTAATGCAATTTCTGAGTTTCTTCTACATACGACTTAGCGCCTGAATGAATGTCAGAAGAAAGCAGCGTATAATTCAGTCCGGTCTCCAATGCCCAGTCCTCATGAAAATGCCAGGCCACCGAGAAACCGACCGTCACCGGCATGTGATGTTTCACACTGGTCTGAGGAGACTGAATCGCATTTTCCAGCAGCACCTGACTGTAAGCCAGTCCACTGTTTTCTGACGGAGAGATAGGCGAAGCAGAAATGGTGCGATAAGCAGAGCGTGACACAAAGCTACCCATTCCGTCAAAAGTATTCAATGCGCTGTAGGGCGTATTTCCCGCTCCCACACCGATAGAAAAGCCAGATGACTGGGTTGCCTTTTTCTTTGCAGCCACGGCATTCTGTTTCATGCGTTTTTGGTCGGCCACCCGTTGTTGCCGCAATTGTTGATTACGGCTTTGAGCGGTCTGTACCGTTGTCCGACTTTGTTCAGGTTCCTCTTCTATCGCCTCAGCCGGCTGTCCATTATCCACCGCAGGCACTGCCTCCACCGATAAGAGATCGACTGCTTCCGGCATCCGTTCCACTTCTTCTCCCACACTTCTTCGTAGGGAGGCAGCTGGCACAGTATGAATGGAGACCGGTTGTACGGAAGGTTGCTCCCCGCTGCTTTCCAGCCCGAGCGCATCCGCTATCTGCTCCTCGACCCTCACCGGTTCAGTTTCCGGTAGAGGTGTCTTTTCCACTTCTACCGCCAGCTCCTGCTGCTGGAAATCAGCCTTCGGCGAGGACCAGAACCAATAGGTCAAAGAGGATACGAACAGCACCACCACTGCGGCGGCAGCTGCTACTTGCCAACGTCTCCATATCGGAATCACCTTGGGAGTCTGCCGCACCTCCAGTTCCTCGGCCAGCGTATCCCACAGGCCTTCGGGAAGAGGTTCGGTATATCCCTCCATCCGGTTACGTAAATGCTCAGTCCACTCTTTTTCGTTCTTCATGCCTATAAACTCTTTCTATATTCATTTATTTTTTTCGCCAGCAAAGTCTTTGCACGATAAAACTGCGAAGAAGATGTATGTTCGGTAATGCCCAACATCTGTGCAATCTCCTTGTGGCTTTTCTCTTCAAACACGTATAAGTTGAATACCGTACGATACCCGTCGGGAAGCTCCGCAATCATTTTCATCAATACCGACCGAGGGATGTCGTCCATGCCTTCCTCCGCCTCTTCCGTATCGGGCAACTGTTCCATCAGTACTTCCTGCTGGGCCAGCTGGTTCTGTTTCCGCAAAGCACCCAATGCTTCGTTCACCATCACACGCGACAGCCACGCCTTCAATGACCCGTTACCCTGATAAGTGAACTGGCCGATGGATTGAAAAATCCGAATAAATCCATCATGCAACACATCCTCCGCCGCGTCCCGGTTACCCATATAACGGAGACAAATGGCCATCAGGGAGCCTCCATACCGCTCATACAACTCCTTGCGAGCCTGATTGTCGGCCTGCTTGCATTTCGATGCCAATTCTTCTTCCGTCATATCCAGCTTATCGTGCTTTGGTTAATAAATGATGAACACACAAAAATACTGCACCTTTTCCGAATAAATTCCTTATGAAATCGTTTTTTAACGAAAAGAAAAGATACAACGTATAAAACAAAAAAGGTGGCAGGATGTGTCTAACTGCCACCTTCTATTATTTTCTTGCGATTTTCTCTATTCTACAAAAGAATCTTCCACATGGCGATACCCGCGCAGGAAATCGGCCACGTCCATCCGTTTCTTTCCGGCCAGCTGCAACGACAACACCCGCAGGAAGCCATCGGTAGAAGCGATGTGGAAATAGGTTTTTTTGTCCGTCACCACCGTGCCCGGTTTCAGGGTATGCGGCGTGAAAAGTTTTTCGGTCTCAAATATCTTTAACGACACCGGAGCGGCCTCGCCCTGATGCAATTCCGTCCATGCGGCAGGATACGGAGAAAGTCCGCGCACAAAGTCGTACACTTTCTTCACGCCGGCAGTCCAATCAATACGGCAGGTCTCCTTGAAGATCTTCGGAGCCGGACGCAATTCTTCTGCCTTGGCCAGTTGCTCTTGCGGTGTGGTCTTGACCTTGCCTTCCAAAATGGCATCCACGGTTTTCACTACCAGGTCACCGCCCAGTTTCATCAGCTTGTCGTACACCACCTCCACATTGTCGGTATCGGCAATCGGGATACGTACCTGGTCGATGATTTCTCCGGTATCGATTTCATGTTTCAGGAAAAAGGTCGTAATTCCGGTTTCAGTCTCTCCGTTGATGACCGCCCAGTTGATAGGAGCAGCCCCACGATACTGCGGCAACAAAGAGGCATGCAGATTGAAAGTTCCCAAACGAGGCATGTTCCATACCACTTCCGGCAACATACGGAAAGCCACCACAATCTGCAAGTCAGCTTTCAAAGCTCTCAACTCTTCCAGAAACTCTTCGTTTTTCAGCTTTTCCGGCTGGAGCACCTTCAGTCCCTGCGATACGGCATATTGTTTCACCGGACTCGCCTGCAGCACGCTGCCATGCCGTCCCATCGGTTTGTCGGGCATCGTAATGACCCCCACCACCTGATAGCCTCCTTCCACCAGTCGCTTCAAACTTTCCACGGCAAATTCAGGAGTACCCATATATACGATTCGTAAGTCTTTCTTTTCCATATTTCTTGTTGTTGTTTATTCTGCTGAAAAGTCCACCATCACCTGACGGTAGGTCGACAGGATGCGTGACTTGGATACAAAGCCGATGTACTTGTCGTCTTCATCTACCACCGGAAGGTTCCAGGATCCGGTCTTGTCAAACTTGTCCATCACTTCTTCCATGGAGTCCGTGGTTATGATACGTGCCTTCGGAGCCACCATAAAATTCTCCACATGGTATTTATGATACAGTTCCTGACGGAAGATGATGTTACGGATGTCGTTCAGAACCACCACTCCGAGCAGTTCGTTGTGCACGTCTACCACCGGGAACAGGTTACGAGCAGATTTTGAAATGGCTTTCACCATCTCGGCCAAGTCCATGTCCGGACGCACCACCTGGAAATCGGTTTCAATCACACTTTCCATGCTCATCATGGTCAAGACCGCCTTGTCCTTATGATGGGTAATCAGCTCACCGCTCTTGGCCAGACGCATGGAGTAAATACTATGCGGCTCAAATACAATGATGGTCAAATAAGAGCAGACAGACACAATCATCAATGGCAAGAACAAATCGTAACCTCCGGTCAGTTCGGCAATCAGGAAGATGCCGGTGAGCGGTGCATGCATGACACCCGACATCAGTCCGGCCATTCCCATCAGGGCGAAGTTCTTTTCCGGAATATACGTACCGCCCAAACCGGATTCATTGCAGACGTAGGAAAAGACAAAGCCGGCGATACATCCCAAAAACAAACTCGGTGCGAAAATACCACCACAACCGCCACCTCCGTTGGTGGCACTGGAAGCAAATACCTTAAACAGGATAATCAAAATCAGGTAAAGCACCAGCAAATGCGAATTGCCGTAGAACAGAGAGTTGTTCATCACCGTATCCCAGTCGGCCGAAGAAGTACCGTTGAGCAACAATGAAATGGTATCGTATCCTTCACCGTAAAGCGGTGGGAACAGGAAAATCAAGATACTCAGCATCGCTCCACCGATGACAAACTTCACGTATGGATTGCTGTAACGGCGGAAAATGTTCTCAATCCAGTTCATGGAGCGGGTGAAATACCAGGCAACCAGTCCGCAGAAAATACCCAGTGCAATGGCGTAAGGAATACGTTCCAGCGAGAACGGATAGTCCAGATGAAACTGGAACATGGCCTCCGTACCCGTCAGCAGGTACGACACGGAAGCAGCTGTCACACTCGTAATCAGCAACGGCAGCAGCGAAGCCATGGTCAGATCAATCATCAGTACCTCCAACGTAAACACGACTCCCGCAATCGGGGCCTTGAAAATGCCCGAAACGGCTCCGGCAGCTCCACACCCCACTAACAGCATCAGGGTCTTGTGGTCCATACGGAAAATGCTACCCAAATTCGAGCCGATGGCGGAACCCGTCAGCACAATCGGCGCCTCGGCTCCTACAGATCCACCACAACCGATGGTGATAGCCGATGCAAAAATAGACGACCACACATTGTGCCGCTTGATACGGCTCTGCTTGCGCGAAATGGCATACAAGATTTTAGTCACACCGTGGCTGATGTCATCGCGTACCACTTTACGGATGAACAGTCCGGTCAGAAAGATACCCACTACCGGATATACAAGGTATAACCAGTTTACCCCCGTGGAATCGAAGTTCTCTGTCAGGAACTCCTTGATGTATTCCACCAGAAATTTCAGCAAAAAAGCGGCCAAGGCCGTAAAGATTCCTACCAGGAAACTTAAAATCAAGACGAACTGCTTATCTTTTATGTGTTTCTCCCTCCAATGAAGAAATCCTTGCAGCAGTCCGTTTTTTTCATCTACCACTTTCATGAAAGGAACTGTTTATTCTCTAATAATCTTCACCACGCCCCCTTTGCCCAGCTTGATGATGCTGGACGGTTTCGGATGTCCGGTTTCTTCCCGGCGATAATCTACTACATAATCTACCGCCTGCTTGATTTCTTCGCTGATTTCACTAAACACTGCGGGAGCCGGCTGACCGCTAATATTGGCCGAAGTAGAGACGATGGCTTTGCGGAAACGGAAACACAGCTGTTTGGAAAACTCTTCCGAAGTGACGCGGATGCCCACACTTCCATCGGCCGCAATCAGATTGGGAGCCAAGTTGCGTGCCCCATCGTAAATGATGGTCAGCGGTTTGGTCGTCATTTCAATCAAGTCCCAGGCCACCGAAGGCACATCCTGTACATAAAAATCCACTTTTACCGGACTGTCCACCAACACCAGCATGGCTTTGCTGTCGGCACGCTGCTTGATTTCAAACACACGCTTCACCGCCTCCTCGTTCGTGGCATCGCATCCTATCCCCCACACGGTATCCGTCGGGTAGAGAATCACCCCTCCCTTCTGCATCACCTCGCAGGCTTTCTTAATTTCATCTTTCATCATAATATCTTTCGTTTTTGTGGTCTAAAAGTCTCTAAAAGCGATTTTACAAACAGCAAAAATACAAATGATTTTTAGGATATCCCAAGAATGTTTTGTTTTTTTGCAGAAAAGCTATCAGCCCTTCCATGAATACCGAACGGAAAATCATCCACATAGACATGGACGCCTTCTATGCGTCGGTCGAACAGCGCGACCATCCGGAACTGAAAGGAAAGCCCATTGCGGTGGGGCATGCGGAAAAACGGGGCGTAGTGGCAGCCGCCAGCTATGAGGCCCGCAAATTCGGGGTACGTTCTGCCATGTCGTCCCAGAAAGCGAAGAAACTGTGCCCGCAACTGATTTTCGTAGAGGGCCGAATGGAGGTGTACAAAAGCGTATCGGCACAGATACACGAGATTTTCCACGAATATACCGACCTCATTGAACCTATCTCGCTGGATGAAGCTTTTCTGGATGTCACGAACAACAAGAAAGGAATTCCCCTGGCTGTAGATATCGCCAAAGAAATCAAGCAGCGCATCCGCCAGGAACTTCATTTGGTAGCTTCAGCCGGGGTATCCTACAATAAATTTTTAGCTAAAATTGCGTCCGACTACCGGAAGCCCGACGGCCTCTGCACCATCCATCCCGACCAGGCTGAAGAGTTTATCCGGCATCTGCCCATCGAGGCATTCTGGGGGGTAGGCCCCATCACGGCCAAGAAGATGCACACGCTGGGCATCTACAACGGGGATACCCTCCGTCAATGTTCCCTGGAAATGTTGCAACGGCAGTTCGGGAAAAACGGCCTCATCTATTTCAATTTCGCCCGCGGCATTGACGAGCGGCCCGTGGAAGCCGTCCGCATCCGTAAGTCCATCGGCTGCGAACACACGCTGGAAAAAGACATTTCGGCCGAGATGGCCCTCATCATCGAACTGTATCACGTGGCACGTGAACTCATCGAGCGGCTGAAAGCCAAGGACTTCAAGGGAAATACCCTCACCCTGAAGGTGAAATTCGACGACTTTTCCCAGATTACCCGCAGCATCAGTGTCAAGCAGCCTCTGCAACGCCTGGAAGAAATTCTCCCTTTGGCCAAACGGCTGCTGAAGGGAGTAGACCACAGCCAGCATGCCATCCGCCTGCTGGGCTTGTCGGTATCCAATCCTCCGGAAGAAAAGGACACCGCTTCTGCTACAGTTTCAGGGCCCATCCAGTTGGAACTGGAGTTCAAAGAAGAGTGAACAAATCGTAACTTTAAAAAGATACTACTTTTTATGATATTCCACGTCTTCTTCCGCTGCCATTGAATGATCAACTCCACCAAAGTAATACACTTTCGGTTCATTTACAGTGGGTTCATTATCCGTCCACTGCTCGCATTGGCGTATCACCGTTTCAAGTGCATTAGCGGCTTCTTCAGGAGGATAGTGGTATTTCTTCAACAGCCGTTTCACCATTTTACGCATACCCGCACGGGCCGACTCTTTCTTTTGCCAGTCTATTGTACGGTTTTTGCGAAGAATTTCCGTCAATTCTTTGGTCATGGCCACCAGTTGCTCGTTGGTATAGACATCCTGCACAGCCTGTGGTTTGGTCAAGGCATCGTAAAAAGATTTCTCCTCCTTCGTAAGTCCCAAATCATTCCCAGCCGATTCGGATGAGGAAATTTCCTTTGCCAGTGTCAAAAGCTCTTGTATCACTTCCTCGTTGGTCAGCAGTCCTTTCAGGTAGTTCGATAAAGAACGATTCAGCAGGTCAGAGAATTTTTCTGCTTGCACGATATTTGTCTTTTGATACAAGGAAACCCGTTCGGCCAAGAGCCTTTTCAATAATTCGACTGCAATATTCTTTTCTTTCATTCTGGAAACCTCCTCCAAGAATGTAGCATCGAACAATGAAAATTCCGCTTTGACGTCCGAGAAAAGATTGATTACGCCATCACTCTTGACACTTTGCTTGAGCAACTCACCAATTCGCGCATTGATTTCACGTTTGGAGACTTTTCCTTTTCCTGTCATCCGTGAAAGCAAAGTACGGACGGTTTCAAAAAATGCAGCTTCATAGCGTTGCGGTTCATCCAGCAAACTACGGCACAACGTAATAGAGTTGTGCAACAACATCGCTTCTTTCAAGAATAACTGTTGCTGCTCCTGCTTTTCAGCCGATAGGATAAAGTTTACACCCCCTTTTATGATTTGGGCACACTCTGCATCTGATGCAGTACGGAAGCGGCTGTAATCGTAGCCATGAAACAAATCCTGACATATTTCCAACTTCTCCTTAAACTTGAGCAAAGCCGTTTCTTTAATGTCAGGATTACCAAAGTTTTTACGGTCACGCCGGGTATAATCATGCATAGCTTCCTTTAAAGCCTTGGCTATGCCGATATAATCCACAACCAAACCACCTGCCTTACCGTTGAATACCCGGTTCACACGTGCAATAGCCTGCATCAAGTTGTGCCCACTCATGGGCTTGTACACATACATGGTAGCCAGCGACGGCACATCAAATCCTGTCAGCCACATATCCACCACGATGGCAATCTTCATCGGGTCCTCATCATCCTTGAAGCGCTTGGCCAGTTCTTTTTTGTATTGTTTGTTGCCTATGATGGCATGCCATTCTTCAGGATCTTTGTTGCTGGCCGTCATCACCACCTTCACTTTTTCACCCCAATCGGGACGCAGTTCCAACAGTTTGTTATAAATGCGCATGGCTATCGTGCGCGAATAGGCCACAATCATGGCTTTGCCCGTCAGCTCATATTGCCGGTTTCCTTCGTAATGCTTCAGTATATCACGGCACAAAGAATCAATGGTAGCAGGCGCACCTAAAATTTCTTCCAGATGCGACATCTCCTTTTTACTCTTCTCTATCTGTTCCTCCGTAGCCCCTTCGTCGGCCAACAGTTCGTATTCATCATCAATGGCTTTCAGGGTCGCTTCGTCCAAATTCAGATTAATCACACGCGATTCGTAATAGACAGGACATGTAGCTCCATCGGCCACCGCCTGTGTCATGTCGTACACATCAATATAGTTGCCGAACACCTCTACCGTATCCCTGTCTTTTGTAGAAATAGGTGTACCTGTAAAGCCGATGTACGAGGCATTGGGCAAACAATCGTGAATAATCCGGGCGGTACCTATAACCCGTTTGGCCACTTCTTCCCCTTTCTTGTTTCTCGTCATCCGGATCTTTTCTTCAAAACCATATTGTCCACGATGAGCCTCATCGGTCATCACCACAATATTTTTTCGGAGAGAAAGCGGTTCGGGCGACTCTTCAAACTTCTGCATGGTGGTGAAGATGATACCGTTGGCTTCACGCCCTGCCAGCAGCGATTTCAAGTCTTCACGACTCTTGGCCTGTACAGGTTCCTGACGCAAAAAATCTTTGCATTTGGCAAACTGCGTATAAAGCTGGTCGTCAAGGTCATTACGGTCAGTAATCACCACGATAGTGGGTTGCGACAATTCGTTTTGCAACAGATGAGCATAAAACACCATCGACAAGGATTTTCCACTACCTTGGGTATGCCAGAAAACTCCAATCTTACCGTCATTCTGCACCGCAATTTTGGTTCTTTCGATGGCTTTCTTCACGGCAAAATACTGATGATAGGCCGCCAGTATTTTAGCTGCCCCTGCTTCATCTTTTGAAAAGCAGACAAAATTCCGGATAATGTCCAGCAGCCGTTCACGTTGGAAAATCCCTTCAAAAAATGTATCATAGTCCGCAAAATCCGTACTTTCATAATCTCCGTCCTTAGTTTTCCATTCCATGTAACGGTCTTCCTTGCTGGTAATGGTTCCAGCTTTCGAGCAGGCCATGTCACTCATCACACAAAACACATTGTAAACGAACAGCGAAGGAATCTCCTGCATGTAGTTACGTAGTTGCCGATAAGCCTCCGAGGCATCCGTTTCCTCCCTCGAAGGTGATTTCAGTTCCATCACTACCAAAGGCAGTCCGTTGACAAACACAATAAGGTCAGCCCGTTTTTCCGAATGTTCCACAAATGTCCACTGATTGACAATCTGAAAATCATTTCGTTCTGTATGGGCATAGTCTATCAGATACACCAAGTCGTTGCGCTGCTCCTTTCCATCGAAGTACGACACCTCGATACCGTGTTGCAAATAGTCCATGAACAGTTCGTTTTTCTGGGTCAGACTTCCGGTGTCTATATCCTTCAGTTTGACTATCGCTTCTTGTATGGCAGCCCGCGGCTTCCCTCTGTTCAGATTGCCGAGACTTGTCAACAACTGCTCTTCATAAAATGGTACATAGTAATCTCGTTCAATATCCGGTCCATACAAATGCTGGTAACCCATCTGTTCGAAAAGGGCTATCAACGCTTTTTCGTAATTATCTTCCGTGAATGACATGACGCATCCGTTTTAACAAGTTTCCAACCGTTCAATCCATTCGTTGAACAGAATACATTTCTTTCTGATAGTCTCCAGTCCTATTTCCAAAGCCAGAAAAGCTCCATCCGTCACTTTATCATATCCGTTGATGGCTTTTTTCAGTCGTTCCGAAGGTGCCGTAGCAGGACTGTTGTTGATTTCTTCCGGAGTCTTGAAATCATTTACCGCACGTTCCAACTGCGGAAAATCAAGTTGCTCTTTTGTAAAGTTTCTGGGAAATACGGAAATGTCACTGAACAGCAATCCCTCAAATTCATGCAGTTGAATATAAGGGATAAACTTTTGTCGTTGTTTTTCATCCATATCCAATGCCATCTGTCCAAACAGAAAATGCATCCGGTCATACAGGCTAGTTATTCCCTTGCTTTCCATCCATCCCGGGAAATGATAAGAGTCACGGATGCGGTAATAATCCACCAGCAAGGAAACGGTACAATTCCCTTCATTCAGGTGTTTGATAATCTGTTTCTTGAGAGTATCCCATGCCACAATACCACCGTTCGAATGTTTGATGGTAGGAGCTTCAATCAAAATATCCTTTGTCAAGAAATAATCGCGAAGCACGTCATTACAGAACGCCTGTTCCGTAGCTCCTTCACAGATGATAATCAGTCTTTTCATTTCGGCTGCCCTCCTTTCAGGATATTTTGTTTCCACAAGTCGCCCAGTGTATAGTCCTCCAGCCAGGATTCCAGACTTTCAGGCTTCAGCCTTTCCATCACTGACACACCTTCAACCTGATTGACGGTAATCACATTTTCGGCATCAAAATTAGTAATCAAATCCGCGCTTTGAGTCGCTATAATGACTTGTGTCCCTCTGCCTGCAACCGATTTTATCAGGCCGGCTAGTTTCTGAATAGCCAGGGGGTGCAATCCCAGTTCAGGCTCGTCAATGATAATGACCTTTGGTGGAACGGGTTGCAAGAACAGCGTTGTCAATGCAATGAATCGCACTGTCCCGTCGGAGAGGTCCGTCGGTCCATAAATGGTCGAGCTGAATTTATCTGTCCACTGCAGGCGAACCGTATCGGCTGCACTTACGTTGAAATAGAAATCGCTGAAATAAGGAGCAATGCTCTGAATGACACGTACAATCCGTTTGTAGGTAATAGGAGAATTCTCTCGGATACCATACAGAAAAGCCGCCAGATTTTCCCCCTTCTCATACAGGTAATACACATCGTTCACAATGTGACTTTCTTTGGTGAACGGGGAGCTTTTGCCCGTGTCATGGAAATGATACTTCTTTATCTCAGACAGGTATTTCTTGATGTATTCACCTCTTGACAGTCCGTTATACGACTTGATATTGGCTTCATTCCCAAAACTGGCTATATCAAAAGACGAATTGTGATACCCCAGCTTTTCTTTAGAGAAAACAAATCTATTGTCTCCTTCTTTCAGTTCAAATGAATAGAAATTATCTTTGAAATAAATTGTGGCGCAAATCGTATCCGTAACCTTGCTGCCCTGAAAGAAGTATTTGTCTATGCCTCCTCCCAGTGCCACATATTCCGTGAGCTTTTGTTCATATAGTCGATTCAGAAACTCGAAGAAGGACAGGAAGTTACTTTTTCCTGATCCGTTTGAACCTATCAATATATTGATGGGAAGCAAGTCAAGTGTCAGATTCCGGAAAGACTTATATCCTTTTATTTCTATTTTGTCCATAATTTGATATTATTAGGGAGCGACTATCGCAAAGATAGTAATTTTCTATGAATGACATAGTTATTTGCTTATTGAAATCAATCTGTCAGCCATTTGCATTGCAAGAGTTCTTGATCTATTTTTATCGAAGTCTTTTAGAATATGTTTCAACCCCTTTATTAATTCATTATAAGTATTTATTTTCTGATTCCAATCTGGATATTGCTGAATTTCGAAGATGACTTTAAGTAAAGCGGGCCTATATAATTTAGGAATTCCCAATTTATTAAAGATTTTAACTACGTCTTCTTCTTTTATCTTTTTAGTTGCATTCTCTGTAATAGAATGTGAAACCCTCGTGTCTGATTCATATTTTATAAATGAAGGATTTTCTGTCTTCACCCATTTTGCCCCAACTTTTTTGATATGAGACATTTGATGTTCCAATTCAGGAAACAGTGTACTTTCGTTAATATTAAAAAAATCCAATTCATCCAAAAGTTTTTCTTTTGAGTCCTGAGGTATGATTATATGTTTTTTATCAATCTCTTGATTCAAATTCTTCACACTTTTAGCAACCTTGCTGTTCCACAAATTATGTTCATCTACTATGACATTAATTGCACCAGAAATAAGGAAAGCTCCACTTTGCCGTATTAATCTAGAGTTACTATAACTTGGCATTACAAAAATTGCATCTTGTATCAATTTTATAAAAGACTCTGGATCAATATCTTTATTTAGTCCAAGACTTGTTTTTAAATCCTTTAGAGTAAAATCTCCATCAAAGCCTATTTTAGTAATCTCAGATAATATTTTAGCTTTATATGATTTTTCATGTTCCTCATATCCTGTACAAATATAGACAATACCATCAGGATAGACCTCATTCCCTTCTTTATCTTTAACTTTTGCGGTGGGTAAACATGCGAAATATAAAGCGACTAAAGGATTCATTGTAATATCCAACAATCGTGTAGGCAGACCATAATGTTGCAATTTGGTCAGTTCTTCGAAAGCAGATGAACATTCCCGAAACTCTTGTGGAACTCGAGCAATTGCAGTTTGTATAATCTTATGTTCTACAGAGATTAAGGAATCTCTAAAAATACTTGGCCTTATATCCCATGATTTATTACTTTGCCCACGAAAAAACAACGTTTCAGATTTGCCATCTTCGATAATATTATTTCTGATTGAAGTGATAGCGTCTGTGTATTCTGACAGAGAAGATATGGAAATACTATCACCGTTCAATATATTATCATCATCAGTTTTCATATTCAATTATACACAAATAACTTTTAAGTCTGATTTTATGTCCATTTATTATTGAGCGTTTTCAAAGTAACGGTCAATATTATTCTTTACATTTTGTAAATCATCAGCAAAAACAGATGTACTTATCTTTGAGAAAATATATTTTTTTATTATTTCTACATAATTAGAGACTGATACATTGCCATTACTGAAGTCAATAGTTAACGTTATAAATCCAGCACTTGTAGTAGATATAAGAAAACCGCTACAATAAAATTGATTGTTTTCACTTGTAAATAAATCCAAATTCCAATCCTTATTCGCGTCTTTAGACTTTATACATGCATACATCGCCACGACCCCCACAGGAGATGCTAAGTCAACATATCCTTTGATATAAGCTTCCAGGTCAAAATTTATGAGATGATTATTAGCCCCAGAAACAGAACCTAATGTCATGTCAATAATTCTATCAGTTTTCTCTTCAACTCGATTTACAGCTGCAATAATCTTACTAATATTTTCTTGTAAACTCTCTGCAGATTCCGAATACGACAATGTAGCCTCTTCTACACTTTTTGCTGCATTATTTAAGATTTCTACTTGACCTGCAGACTGGCTATTACTATAAAATGAATATAAAATTGTAACCACAGCCAGTATAATGGATATCAGAGCTGATGCTAACGAAACAAAATCCAAAACATTTCTATTCCCATAAAAAGCATTTGAAAATACTACAATACCGAGCAAAGTCAAAATACTTGCATAGTATATGTAAGACCCCCAACTTCTCGGTTGCTTTTGATGTACTCGATATGCAGAAACACCGATAGCCACAACGATGATAATCGTACAACAGATTATGATTGTTTGTATTATACAAGGTGTTAATATGTTATTCATTATCAGACAGATTTTACACTAGTTATTTAATAATACTTATTACTCACTCAAACTTTTATTCTATATCAGTAATTTTGAGTTCACCGGACATAAGTCTGGGAAGAAGAATATCACGAAGCTGTTCCAAACGTGTAGTTTCTTGAAATAGATATAATAACAGATCATCTATTTTAGATACTAAATGTTCAAACTCATCCATAACATCTATTGGTGGTATAACAATCTTTAAATTTTCAATAGAAAATCGATTTATGGAACCAAATACAGTACCTTCAGAATTAAACTTATCTAATTCTTTCTTTAAGGAATACATTGTGTATAAGATAAAAGATTGATGATTGTCTTTACTCAATATGGATGCTAATCCTCTACCTATACAGCATTTTTCAACAGCAATATTAATATCACCAACAGGAGCTCTCACACTTAATAATACGCTATGCGGTTCTGCATAACGACTTGGTTCTGTCGTGAACAATCTAATAGAAGGGAATCTATTACCGAAATCTGCACGACCTTGATAGAAAGTTATGCCATTCCCTATTTCATTATAACTTGTACCTCTCGGAGACTGCCCCATCGTAATATTTGCAATATCAGATAATATTCCTATCTTCCATCCTTCCGGAATCTTCCCAAGTTCCGAATCCACAAACTTGCCGTTCTTGAATGGTTCGAAATCTACAAACCAAGACTTGAATAAGGCTTGTGCCTGCTGCTCTAAATTTTCATTTATGCGGCGGTTTAGTTCGATTTTGTCATCGAGAGATGATAAGATAGAAACAATTTTGTCTTGAACAAATCTCGGAGGTAACATAATAGGCATTGTTCCATAAGTTTTAGCATTGATATTACCTCTGGTTCCTCCTGTATCAAAAGAATGTACCCAATCAAAATAAGGTTTAGAATGTGTATAATATTTTAAGATTCTTGGGTTTACCTTATTATCATCAATTGAAAATTTTATAAGGAAGCCTGCATAAACCAATACACCGTCAGAACCATCATAAAAATATGAACGTCCAGTACTGTTTCCTGTCCTTGCAAAAACAATATCATTCTTTTTAAGTATATAATTACATGCATTGATATCATCTACAGACATAAGATTCTGCTTGTTTAAAGTTCCATCATCATTAATATCTGTAATACGAAGATACGTATATTTAGACAAGTCAAATGGTACAGCTGATGCACCTATTCCATATTCTCCTTTACCTATAGTTAGTTCTTCTAATTTATATGTTTTAAGTTCTTCCATAATCCACCCAATACTTTAAATCTTAAACCCGATACTCCCCAACTGTTTCCGAATTTCGTCCTCCAACTGATGCGATTTCTCAAACATCTCAGACAACTCAGAAGTGAGCCGTGCCATTTTCTTCTGGAACGGTTCACCGTCATCCTCGGTCTCTGCAATGCCCACATAACGGCCGGGAGTGAGGATATAATCCTGCTTGGCCACGTCATCGAGTGTAGCCACGGCACAATATCCCTTTTCAGGATCCAATGTGCCTGCCTCAAACGCTTCAAAAGTGCGGGCAATACGCTGAATGTCTTTTTCTTCGTCCAACTCGCGCAGTTTGCGGGTCACCATCGTTCCCATCTGGCGGGCATCGACGAAGAGAATTTTCCCCGGTTGCTTCTTCGCGCGGTTGAGGAACCACAGCGAAACGGGAATACCTGTGGTATAGAACAACTGAGAAGGCATCGCCACAATACCTTCCACCAAATCGGCCTTGACGATGTTTTCACGAATCGTACCTTCGCCGCCCGACTGGGAGGAAAGTGATCCGTTGGCCAATACCATACCGATACGCCCCCGGGGAGAGAGATGATAAATCATGTGCTGAAGCCAAGCAAAGTTGGCATTGCCGGCAGGAGGAATACCATAGCGCCAACGCGAATCTTCCTGCAATTTATCGGCTCCCCAATCGCTCAGATTGAAAGGTGGATTGGCCAAGATATAGTCGGCTTTCAACGTAGGATGCTGATCATCGAAGAAAGTATCGGCAGCAAACTTGCCCAAATCGGCTTCAATGCCTCGGATAGCCAAGTTCATCTGTGCCATTTTCCACGTGGTGGGGTTACTGTCCTGACCGAACACGGAAATGTTGTTAAGATTGCCCTGATGTTCGCTAATAAACCGGGCCGACTGCACAAACATACCGCCCGACCCACAGCATGGGTCGTACACGCGACCGCTAAAGGGTTGCAACACCTCGACCAACGTACGCACAATACAGGCAGGCGTGTAGAACTCGCCCGCCAGCTTGCCTTCGGCTTCGGCAAACTTGGAAAGGCAGTATTCGTAAGTACGCCCCAGAATGTCTTTCGTGTCGCCATGTTCTTTCATCTGAATGTTGGTGAAAAGGTCCACCACATCCCCCAGTCTACGCTTATCCAACTCAGGGCGGGCAAAATTTTTGGGCAGAATTCCTTTCAGGCGTGGATTCTCTTTTTCTATCAGACGCATGGCATTGTCAATCACCGTACCAATCTCAGGGGTATGTGCTGCTTCTGCCACTACCGACCAACGGGCTTCCTGAGGCACGAAGAAGATATTTTCGGAAGTATATTCGTCTTTGTCTTCCTCAAAACCATCACCTTCTTCCACCAGTTCCTTGTATTTCGTTTCAAAGCGGTCGGAAATGTATTTCAGGAAAATAAGTCCCAAAACTACAGACTTGTATTCTGAAGCATCAAGATTTCCTCGCAACAGGTCTGCCGCTTTCCAAATTTCTTTTTCAAAACCAATCTCTGCCGTATTGTTTTTCTTCGCCATAGGGATATTTTATTTTTCGTTTTTAAATATTTCAAATTTATTCATAGATACACACCACTTTACAAAGATAACCAGATTATGCTACATAAAAGGAAAATAAGAAAATATATAAGCAGTAAACACTTCTAAAGTCTAAAAAAACGCACTTACGTTTCAAATCAAACGCCTTTACGTTTTCCCCCAAACGCACTTGCGTTTTACCTGAAATGTACTTGCGTTTCAGTCCAAACGCACTGGCGTTTTTGGACAGCTAAAAAACCCCACTGACCACCCCAGCCTTGACGGGTTGACGGGTTGGCACCGGTTTTTCTAAACTTCCTATATACAGGTGTGGAAAAATATAAAAGTTGTATTTTTCCACACCCACTATATAGAAGTTATAAAAATGCCTGCCAACCCCGACAACCCCGACAAAAAAGGCCCGGAAACGGCATAAAAAAAGCGGTGCGCATTTTCTGCCACCGCTCTCTTTTTACATTTATTAAGTATCAATGTGTATGCACAATCTCTGTAGGTGCCTGCTCGGCATTGCGTTTTTCGGTCTGTGTCACCACGTTGCGAGCCAAATCCATAAAGGCCATGCCGGTGATGGAGTTTTCATCAAGGGCGGCCGGTGTTCCTGCATCGCCGCTTTCACAAATGCTCTGTACGATAGGAATCTGTCCCAGCAAAGGTACATGGAGTTCTTCTGCCAGACGCTTGGTACCTTCCTTGCCGAACAGGTAATACTTGTGGTCCGGAAGTTCGGCCGGAGTGAACCAGGCCATGTTTTCTACCAGTCCGAGGATAGGCACGTTCACCTTGTCGTTGGTGTACATGTTGATGCCCTTGCGTGCATCGGCCAAAGCCACCTGCTGCGGGGTGCTGACAATCACCGCTCCCGTAATGGCCAGGGTCTGGAGCAAAGTCAGGTGGATGTCACTGGTGCCCGGAGGGGTATCCAACACGAAATAATCCAGTTCGCCCCAGTTGGCATCGGCTACCAGCTGTTTCAACGCGTTGCTGGCCATACCGCCACGCCACAACGTAGCCTGATCAGGGTCTACAAAGAAACCGATGGAAAGCAGTTTGATGCCGTATTTCTCGACCGGTACAATCAGGTCGCGGCCGTTCACTTCTTCTGCATACGGACGGGCATCTTCCACCTGGAACATCTTAGGTACCGAAGGGCCGAAGATATCCGCATCGAGCAGACCTACCTTGTAGCCTAATTTCGCCAAAGCCACGGCCAGGTTGGCAGCCACTGTCGACTTACCGACTCCTCCTTTACCGGAAGACACGGCAATCACATTCTTCACCTGCGGCAGCATCTTGCCCGGTTCAGGACGGGCAGCCTGCTTGCTCTCGGTGGCAATGGTCACTTCCACGTCCTTTGACACATAGGTATGAATAGCGGTTTCAGCCGATTTGACGACTGATTTCATGAAAGGGTCGGTAGGCTTCTCGAAAATCAGCGAGAAACTGACCTTCATCCCGTCAATGCGAAGATTGTCGGCCACCATCTCCGCTTCCACAATATTTTTTCCGTTGCCCGGATAACGCACCGTAGCCAGTGCGTCCATAATCAATTTCGGATAAAGTGTCATATCTTTTTAGTTTTGAATCATTTGCTTGTTTTCAGTCCGCTTCGCTTGCTTCGGTTGTAGCTCCGGTAATCGTCCAGCTCGATTTCTACGTCGGGCTCCTGAAGTTCTCCTTCCTGCGGCAGACGGAACTGGATGTACTTGATGTTCAGTCCGCGGTCGAGCCACTGCTGTTCGTAATAAGTGCGGATGCTCAGGATGTCATCGTCCATGCCGGAGTGATACAAATCGTCGGTGATAAACTCCACCGGGAAATGATTGGCTTCCACCATGTACTTGGTGTAGGTAAACATGAAATTACTGTCCGTCTTCAGGTGTACCAGTCCGTCCGGAATCAGGAAACGGCGGTAACGGTTCATAAAATAAGTGGAAGTCAGTCGCTTGGTAGCCTTCTTCATCTGAGGGTCTGAGAAAGTCAGCCAGATTTCGCTCACCTCACCCGGCGCAAAGAAGCGGTCGATGATTTCGATGTTGGTACGCAGAAAAGCCACGTTCTTCAAGCCTTCATGCAAGGCTTCGGTGGCTCCCGTCCACATGCGGGCTCCCTTGATGTCCACCCCGATGAAATTCTTGCCCGGATAGCGTCGTGCCAGTCCTACGGTGTATTCCCCGCGTCCGCACCCTAACTCCAGGACAATCGGATTCTCGTTCTTAAAGAAATCCTTGTTCCAGTTTCCTTTCATGTCGAAAGGTACCTCATCCACCACCGAGTACGGATATTCAAACA
The DNA here is from genome assembly GCF_016900355.1 of Bacteroides mediterraneensis. Taxonomy (GTDB): domain Bacteria; phylum Bacteroidota; class Bacteroidia; order Bacteroidales; family Bacteroidaceae; genus Phocaeicola. Next base: position 301,338 of record NZ_JACJKA010000001.1, read on the forward strand.
CATGCGGATATTCCGCCATATCTGCGAATTTCGCTAATTTTCCTTTTCCCATATTTTTCGTGAAACGTTTCCTTAATGCCCGCAAAGGTAAAGTTTTTCGATGGAACACACAACTTTACCCTCAATTACCCGAAAGAATCGGGAAACGAAACCAGGCACCGGCGTTTATAATAGAAAAAGGAAATCCATGAATCTCAAAATACAACTTATCCTCCTCCTGCTTTTGTGTACACTCAGTTGCTGCAAAGAAAGCTCGGAAAAAATATCCTTTCCCTGGTTCATAGAAGGCACAGCCATCATTCCCTTTTCTGCCTCCTCACGCACTTACACCACGGAACAAGAGAATATCCTCGCAGGCAGCAGCCTCACCCTTTACAGTCAAGGAGGACTACAGGCCGAAGCCGTAGAACTCTCCTACAACGGTACCCGGTGGGAAGGCAGCGGCCTGCCGAAATGGGAAAATACATCACAAAAAGCAACCCTCACCGCCTTCTGCCCTCCCTTTAACCGGAACCAGTCGGTTTTCTATCAGGACGGACAATTGTGCGACCAACTCATTGCCCAAGAAGAATGTACATACGGGGAAAGTATCCACCTTTCTTTCCGGCATCTGTTCGCCCAAATCCGGTTTACCGTATCCTCCCGTCTGAATCAGCAACTCAGCCAGATGGAGTTCATCCCTTCCGTTTCCGTGACAGATATTAACCCGGAAACGGGAGAAGTCATCTGCCAGCCCACCGCCACGACGCTCTGCATGGAGAAAAGCAAGGATCGGGAATATACCTTCCTGCTTCCCCCTGCCACCCTGTCCATTCAGATACGGATTCACACAGCCGACGGCACCGTCTACGAAAGCACCTTGGAAGACTATCCCTTCCAATCCGGCCATACCTATATCTGCCCCATCAAGCGAGTCAGTGATGATTTGGGCATTTCTTCCGTGGAAGACTTTATTGCCTTCACTCATTTAATCAACGGAGAAACCTATGGCCAGCGGACCCTGGAAGAATTTGGCGAAAAGACGGGAGAAACCATGACCTATTATCTGAACGAGGACCTTAACTTTAGCCCCGAAGAAGCGGCTCTCGTACAAATGATTGGAGAATATGGCACGGCAGCCAGCTCGGAGAAAAGGCTGTTCAACGACACGTTCGACGGGCAAGGACACAGCCTCACCAACCTACGTTTTGAGCAGTCTGTCAACCCCAATTACTACGCCGGATTGTTCAGTGGCCTGTCTGCCACTGGTGTAGTGAAAAACCTGACTCTTAACCAAGCCATTTACAATAAAAATTCCGACACGAAAAAAGCCGCTTTTCTGGTCGGATTCAACCAGGGAGAAATCAATCATTGCACGCTACGTGACTGCACCATTGAATGCATTCCATCCAAAAGTAGTTTTGCATGCTTGACAGCCTGGAATGAAGGCACCATCGTAAACTGTCACGTAGACCGTGTTGAGCTAAAAAGCGAACTGCCTCAAGGAAACGCACTAACACGCTATAACCAAGGAGGCACCATTTTGAACTGTGCAGCTACCGACTGTTTGCTCAACAAGGTAACCACCGAAAGCGGACTGCTCTGCAACATCTGCGAGGACGGAACCATACAAAACTGCTACATCAAAGCCAAAACCGGAGCCAGCTACTCCCACCTCCATCCCATATGCCTGACTACAAGGGGAAACACCCTCCTGCGGTGCTGCTACTATTCGTCAGGCTTTACACGAGATCCCATAGGATCTCCTAATGAGGCCCTTCAATCCGATTCCATTATAAGATACGGCAGCATCACCGAAGAGAAAGAACTTCTGCCGAAAATACTCAACCAATGGATACTCGACAGCGGAAAGCGTCTCTTCCCCCACCTGACCTTCTGCCTGTGGGAAAAAGGGGAAACCCTGCCCGCCATACTGGTATCCCCATAATTTTTCTAAAAATAAAAGATGGTATCTATAAATGTTGTATTTTTGCGCCAAATGCAAAAACCGGAATCATGAATAATAAGAAACTGATTATCGCGATTATCATATTGGCTGTCATTGCAGCCATAGTATCGTTTTTTGCCGTAAACGAAGCGCGCAAGAACAAAGAAATGAGCCAGCTCTTCGAGGTAGAAAAACAAGAAATGGAAAACGAATACAGCACGTTTGCCACCCAGTACGACGAGCTACAGGTACAGATCAACAACGACTCCCTGCGCGAGAAACTGGAAAGCGAAAAGCTGAAGACACAGCGCCTGCTGGAAGAACTCCGCCAGGTGAAAACCAGCGATGCAGCCGAAATCATGCGATTGAAGAAAGAATTGAAGACTGTGCGCGCCGTATTACGGAGCTACGTGATGCAGATTGACTCCCTGAACAAGATCAACGCGGCCCTGATGCAGGAAAATCAGGAAGTGAAGACTAAATATTCAGCGGCTACCGCACAGATTTCCAACCTGTCGCAGGAGAAAAAGAGCCTGAATGAAAAAGTAACCTTAGCCGCACAGCTGGATGCCACCAACATCCGGGTACAGACCCTGAACAAACGGGGACGCCAGACCGACCGGGTGAAAAACGTCAAGAAGATTGCCATCTCGTTTACTATTGTCAAGAACATCACGGCACAGACCGGCAACAAGACCCTTTACCTGCGCATTGCCAAACCGGACAACGAAGTGCTGACCAAGAGTGCCAGCAACCAGTTCAAGTACGAGGACAGAAACATTGCTTACTCTATCAAAAAATACATTGAATACACAGGTGAGGAACAGACAGTTACTGTATACTGGGACGTAGAAGAGTTCTTAGCAGCCGGTACTTATCAGGTGTATATCTTTGCCGATGGCAACATGATCGGACAGGGTTCATTCAGAATGAAATAATCTGGAAAACATGAGAAAACGCATCCACTTTCTGATATATAGTTGCCTCGCACTGATGGGCTTACTTTCTTCCTGCGGTGAAGACCGTTCAGGGGAATATTATGCCTTGATTGCTACAAAGACATGGATTTACGAGGTGATGCAAGAGAATTATCTCTTTTACGAGGACATCCCGGCGGAAGAAAAGCTGGACTTTTTCAAAAAGCCCGCAGAATTTCTGGCTTCGGCCGCCTCTTCCAGAGACCAGAAAAACGGTTATGTGTTTTCACATGTAGATTCTGTATCTTCCCGTGCCACCAGTACCTATCCCTGCTTCGGAATGGAAGCGGCTTTGGTATCTTCTAATTATGGAGGAGGTAATGCTCTAAGAATATTATATATTCAGCCTGACTCACCTGCAGAAGAAGCCGGATTGAAACGGGGAGATTGGATTATTGCCATCGACAACAAAAAAATCTCTAAAAGCGATTATTCCACTTATATCACACAACCGACAAAAGCATACAGCTTCACACTCGGGAAATACAATCCTTATCCTGAAGAGGTGGATGATCCAGAGTTCAACTATATTGAATTCGATACGCTCGGTACGGTACAGATGCCGGCTCCTCGTTATGTAGAGGAAAAAGACGTGCTCAAGACGGGAATCGTCTCTTCCGGAAGCCGGAAAGCCTTCTACCTGCTCTACAACGAATTCGACGAGAATACGGATTTGCTGAAAGAAGTCCTCTCGCAGATGAGTGGACAACAGTTTGACGACGTGATTTTGGACCTGCGCTACAACCCGGGAGGCTACGTCAGCACCTCGCAACTGCTCAGTACAGCATTGGCTCCTGCCACTGCCATGGGGCAACCTTTCCTGCACATGACTTACAACGATAAGCTCAACAAAACAGAAACGCTGAATTTCGATGCCAGTCTGCTGCCGGGAGGAACCAGCCTCTCCTATCAGAACCTGTATGTCATCACTTCCGGCAATACGGCTTCTGCTTCCGAAATTGTCATCAACTGCCTGAAACCTTACATGGAAGGACGTCTGTTCCAAGTGGGAATGTCCACGTATGGAAAGAACGTAGCCCAGCAACTGTTCACCAATGAAGCGGCTCCGGGTATCGAACTGTGGCTCACCACGACCTACCTGAGCAACTCGCAAGGGTATTATGATTATTTTACTAACGGCCTTCAGCCCGATTTTGAAGCCGAAGAAAATTACGAGAGTGACTTAGGCGAGTTGGGCTCCGACACTGACCCGCTCATGCAACCGATTCTGTACAAAATGGCTTACGGAACTTTCCCGACCACTGCCACAGAAACAGAGGCCGCTACGCTCAGCCGAAGCCGCCAGGCCCGTCGGATACAGGTGCTGGTTGACCCGATTGCCCGTAAACCACGTCTCAGCCTGATCAAATAAAGGAAACAGATTTCCCTGCACCTTAACAAAATAAAGCTAATTTACCATTTCTTTTCAACAAAATGCTTTGACGATTTGTTGTAATGTCATACATTTGCACCGTTGCATAAGCAACCAAATATAAAGTCAGCATCAGTAATGAAAAGAATTACAAGTTTACTCTTACTGCTCAGTACAATTCTCAGCAGTCACGCCCAGCAGGTACTTACCCTGGACAGCTGCCGGGCACTTGCCCTGGCCAATAACAAAGAGTTACGGATTTCACAAGAGAAGGTAAATGCCGCCCACTATGAGAAGAAAGCCGCCTTTACCAATTATCTGCCCAAGATTGACCTTACAGGGGGCTACATGCGTACGCAGAAAGAAATTTCTCTGCTAAGCGACGCGCAGAAACAAACCCTCGGAAGCTTGGGCACCACGGTCGGCGGACAGCTCCAGCAAGGCATGCAGTCAGCCGAATTTCAAGCAGCCATGCAGCAACTGGCAGCCCGAAACCCCGGACTTGCTGCCGGTTTGCAAGGACTCCTGCCCGGAGCGGTATCCGGACTCACCTCCGGACTGAACAGCATCGGCCAGAGTCTGGTAGATGCCTTCCATACGGATACGCGTAACCTGACCATTGGAGCAGCTACCCTCACCCAACCTCTGTTCATGGGAGGAAAAATCATTGCCTACAACAAAATCACCAAATATGCTGAACGCCTGGCCGAATCACAGCACGCCACCGGCATGCAGGACCTGATTCTACAAACCGACCAGGTATACTGGCAAATCATTTCGCTCGTCAACAAGAAAAAACTGGCTGAAAACTTTCTGGAACTGGTACAGAAACTGGACTCGGATGTAGACAAGATGATTGCCGAAGGCGTAGCCACCAAAGCCGATGGACTCAGCGTGAAAGTGAAAGTCAACGAGGCCGAAATGATGCTGACGCAGGTAGACAACGGACTGAACTTGTCGAAGATGCTGTTGTGCCAGCTCTGCGGACTCCCGCTCGACAGCCAATTCCAACTGGCCGACGAAAGCATGAAAGACCTGCCGTTGCCCAATACCTATACCGAAGCGAACATCAGTACAGCCCTGAGCAACCGCGAAGAGCTGAAGAGTCTGGAACTGGCTTCGGAAATCTATCGTCAGAAAGTCAACATCGCCCGTTCGGAGTTCCTTCCGTCGGTAGCCCTGACTGCCAATTATCTGGTGACCAACCCGTCGCTGGTCAACGGATTTGAAAACAAATTCCGCGGTATGTGGGCAGCCGGAGTCATCGTGAAAATCCCGGTATTCCACTGGGGAGAAGGTATCTATAAGGTAAAAGCCGCCAAAGCGGAAGCCAACATCGCCCGCTACAAACTGGAAGACGTCAAGGAGAAAGTGGAACTGCAAGTCACCCAGAACTCCTACAAGGTAAACGAATCGACCAAGAAGCTGGCACTGGCCGAAAAGAACATGGAAAAAGCAGAAGAAAACCTGCGCTATGCCAACTTAGGATTTAAAGAAGGGGTAATCCCGACCAGCAACGTACTGGAAGCACAGACGGCCTGGTTCTCGGCCCAGTCTGGCAAAATCGACGCACAAATAGACGTCAAAATGAGTGAATTGTATCTGAATAAATCAATGGGAATTTTAAAATAACACTACAATATGGAAAAGACACAACGCAACAATATCATGCTGGCTTTCTTCACACTGTTAGCCGTGATTGTGATCGTGAGTATCATCGGATTCTTCACCTTGGGGAAAGGTCCTGAAATCATCCAGGGACAGGCAGAAGCCACAGAATACCGAGTATCCAGCAAGGTACCGGGACGTGTTTTGAAGTTTTTTGTCAGCGAAGGAGACAAAGTGAAGGCAGGTGATACGCTCGCCATCCTCGAAGCGCCCGACGTCATGGCCAAACTGTCGCAGGCACAGGCAGCCGAACAGGCAGCTCAGGCACTGAACGAAAAAGCCCTGCGCGGTACCCGAAGTGAACAGTTGCAGGCTGCCTACGAAATGTGGCAGAAAGCCAAAGCCGGACTGGATATTGCCGAGAAATCCTACAACCGTGTGAACCGCCTCTATGAAGAAGGGGTGATGACGGCACAGAAAAGAGACGAAGCCAAAGCACAATATGAGGCTATGAAAGCCACCGAACGTGCCGCCAACGCCCAGTACACCATGGCCAAGAACGGTGCCCAGCGGGAGGATAAAGCCATGGCAGCTGCCCAGGTAGAACGTGCCAAAGGAGCCGTAGCCGAAGTTTCTTCTTACGTATCGGAAACTTACCTGACCGCCGCAGCCGATGGCGAAATCTCAGAGATTTTCCCGAAAGTCGGTGAGCTGGTGGGTACCGGCGCTCCCATCATGAACGTAGCCCAGCTGGACGACATGTGGTTGACCTTCAACGTACGGGAAGACTTCCTGAAAGACTTTGCCGTAGGGAACAAAATCAAAGCGTATGTGCCGGCCTTGGAAAAGGACGTAGAACTTCAGGTGACCGTCATGAAAGACTTAGGGACTTACGCCGCCTGGAAGGCGACCAAGACCACCGGTCAGTTCGACCTGAAAACATTTGAAGTAAAGGCAAAACCCGTACAGACGGTAGAAAACCTGCGTCCAGGCATGTCTGCCATCATTGAAAAGTAAAAATTACCATGTCGAAAACCACCTGTCAATGTTTTCTCCGGATTGTACGACGGGAAATCCTTCGTATAGCCACCAAACCCATGTACCTGTTCTGCATGGTCATCGCGCCCGTGTTCTGTTTCCTGTTCTTCACGACACTGATGGGAAACGGGTTGCCGACCAATCTGCCGGCAGGGGTGGTGGACCTCGACAACACCGCCACGACACGTAGCATTATCCGCAACCTGGATGCCTTCCAGCAGACGCAGATTGTGGCACACTATCCGAGTGTGACGGAAGCACGACAAGCCATACAACGAGGAGAAATCTATTCATTCTACTATATCCCGAAAGGAACCACCGAGGAGGCTCTGGCTCAACGGCAGCCTAAAGTGTCGTTCTATATCAACTATTCTTACCTGATAGCAGGGTCTCTGCTCTACAAAGACCAGCGCACCATGTCTGAACTGGCCTCTGCCGCCATCGGACAGGCTACCTTGCTGGCCAAAGGTGCAACGGAAGACCAAGCACTGGCCTTCCTGCAACCCGTGGTGATTTCCACGCACGCCCTGAACAATCCGTGGCTGAACTACTCGGTGTATCTGTGTAACACCCTGTTTCCGGGTATCCTGATGCTGCTGATTTTCCTGACCACCGTGTATACCATCGGTACGGAACTCAAGGAAAACACGGCCAAGGAGCTGATGCAAATGGCCGACAACTCCATTGTCACGGCACTGACCGGAAAGCTGTTTCCACAGACGGTGACCTTCTTCATCATGGCCACCTTCTACAACGTATACCTGTATGGCTTCCTGCACTACCCGTGCAACAGCGGAATCTTTCCGATGCTGTTGGCCGGACTGCTGCTGGTACTGGCCTCACAAGCCTTCGGAGTCTTTCTCTTCGGACTGTTCGGTTCCCTGCGACTGGCACTGAGTGCGGCTTCACTTTGGGGGGTCATCTCGTTCTCCATCTCCGGATTTACCTTCCCAGTGATGGCTATGCACCCCACCCTGCAGGCGTTGTCTGTGCTGTTCCCCTTGCGACACTATTTTCTGATTTACGTGAACCTGGCGCTGAACGGTTACCCGATTATATACGCCTGGCATGCGGTAACAGCCTTGCTGCTGTTCATGCTGCTGCCTTTCTTCATCCTGAAGAAGCTGCGCACGGCCATGCTCCATTACGTCTATATACCTTAATACACTTGCAGTCATGAAAAAAGAATCATTACGACAAACCATACGACAAGGCTTTTCAGGACTCTTCCACATTTGCGCACAAGAACTGAAAGCGGTCTTCAAGGACCAGGGAGTGCTGATATTCTTCCTGCTGGTTCCGTTGGCTTATCCGCTGGTGTATGCGTTCATCTACACGAACGAAATGGTACGTGAGGTACCGGTGGCCGTGATTGACCACAGCAATACTGCCCTGAGCCGGGAATTCATCCGCTCCATCGATGCCAGTGCCGACGTGCATATCCAATCCCACTGCGCCGACCTGGAAGAGGGCAAGACTCTGTTGAAAGAAACCAAGGTCTACGGTCTTGTCTACATTCCGGAAAGCTTCAGCAAGGACATTGCTTCCGGAAAGCAGACCACCGTGAGCGTGTATTGTGACATGAGCGGCATGCTCTACTACAAAGCGTTGGTGCTGGCCAGTACCAACGCCTCACTGACGCTCAATAAACAAATCCAAATCAAACGCCTGGGCAATACCACCGAACGCCAGGACGAAGTCAGTACGGCCCCCATCGAATACGAAGATATCTCGCTGTTCAATCCCCAGGACGGATTTGCCAGCTTCCTGCTTCCGGCCGTATTGATGCTGATTATCCAGCAGACCTTACTCTTGGGAGTCGGCCTCTCGGCCGGTACAGCCCGCGAAAACAACCGTTTCCGCGACTTAGTACCCATCAGTCGGCAATACCAGGGAACGATACGCATTGTAGGGGGAAAGGCCCTGGCCTATTTCCTTGTATATGCCATTGTGACGGCCTACATCCTGTGTCTGGTACCGAAGATGTTCAGTTTGGTACAGATAGCCCAGCCTTCTACTCTGTTAGCATTTGCCGTGCCCTACGTACTGGCCTGTATCTTCTTTGCCATGACCTGCTCCATCTTCATCCATCACAGAGAATCGTGCATGATGATTTATGTATTTACCTCGGTACCTCTGTTGTTTATCTCCGGTATATCCTGGCCGGGAGCAGCCGTACCTGCCTTTTGGAAGGGCTTTTCTTATTTGTTTCCTTCCACCTTCGGCATCAACGGTTTCGTGCGAATCAACAACATGGGAGCCACGCTACCCGAAGTACTGTTCGAGTACAAGGCTCTCTGGATACAGACATTAGTGTATTTCTTTACCACCTGCCTCGTCTATCGCCGACAAATCATCTTGAGCCGCCAGCATGCCTTGGAACGTCTGCGCATGTGTAAACTGCGAAAACTGGCCTCAAAGACTTCACACGAACTTTAAACGCATCCTATCATCCCTATTATCCGGTTTTGTATCGTTTGCAAAGCCGGATAATTTATTTTTATTAACATCTGAGTACGAGCGAATACTATAGAATACTTGTAGCTTTGCGGATATTTACGAATGTAGTTATGAAACAGCTTATTTATTATATACTGGCAGGACTTGCTTTTCTTCAGATGACCGTTCTGAACATGCAAGCAGCCACTCTTCAAGAGCAAAAGCAACGCTTCCGCATTACCGTACTCAATACCGCAGGCGATCCCCAGCAAGGCATTATCCTGAGAGTAATCGGAAACAGCAACGAATATACCAGCGACGAACAGGGACTGATTGATTTTGAGCAAATGATTGACAAGAACTACACTCGTACCGCCAATTTCTATCTCCCTTCTGACCGCAACAAGCCCCTCAAATCCCTGCGGCTGGACCAAGCCGCACAAGATACAATCATCCGCATAGACCGTCCGGAAGATTTGGTCAAGTTCAAACAAAGCGGAAAAACTTTCACAGCGAAAGGCATACTGAAAGAAGGGGGACGACCCATTCCGCATGCAGAGATTAGCGTACAAGGTACAGGCAGACACACCTTCTCCAATAAGAATGGAGAATTTACCATTGAAGCGGACTACAGTCACCTGATTATGATCCGGGCAGAAAGCATGGAGAACAAATACCTGGACAGTGAAGCCTTTCTGCAACAGCCCGACCAGCCCCTGGAAATACGGATGGTAAAGAAGGGAGCCGACCGGATTTATCATGTGGTAGAAACCATGCCGGAATATCGGGGTGGTATGAAGGAGTTCTTCAACTACATCAAGCGGAAAGCCCGTACGACCGAACTGGCGGAGAAGACTCAAAAGGAAGGAGCCGTCATGATTCAATTTGTGGTAGAAAAAGATGGAAGCATCACCTCACCCAGTATCGTCAGAGGACTGGACGCCCGTCTGGATACGGCTGCCCTGGATGCAATTATGGTGATGCCTGATTGGATTCCGGCAAAAGACCATGGCATTCCGGTACGCTGTAAATATTCCGTACCGGTACCGTTCAAACGGCCTCAACCGGTCAAGTCAGCTTCTACACCGAAAGTTCCCCAAAAACCGGTCGTTCCCCAAGACAGCCTGAAACAATTCCACCCCATTCCGGTGGATTCGCTCCAACGGGATACTACGCTTCAAACCGTACCACCTGCTCTGACAGACTCTTTGACGACAGATTCATTGCAGAAAGATACGACCCTGGTAGCACCGACCGACAGTCTCACGCTCAAACAGGCAGTACCGTCGTCTACCACCTCAGAGGCTGTAGAAGCAAAACCCAAGAAACGGAACTTCCTGGTGCGCTTCTTCCGCTGGCTTTTCGGCATAAAGGATAAAGAAACTCCGGCAGAGGAGCCGGAAGAACCACAGGAGGAACTTTCGCCATCGGAACCTGAGCCTGCTCCTCCGATTACAGAAGAAAAAACAGATGTAAAACAAAAATAAGACAGTCATGAAAAAACTTTTCGTACTTTTTTATGCGTTGCTGTGTCTGGTCAGTGTACAGGCACAAAAGGTAACCTTGCAAGACGTAGTCAACGGTACCTATCGCGCACAAAGTATATATGGATTGAAACCGATGCTGGATGGCGAGCACTACACGCAAATCAGCAAGGACCATAAGCGCATCGTCAAGTATTCGTTTAAGACGGGCAAGGAAGTGGCAACCATCTTCGATGTGGCTACTGCCCGGAACAGTACACTCAAAAGCTTCGACGACTACATCATGTCGCCCGATGAGAGCTTGATTCTGATTCAAACAGAAACGAAGCCCATCTACCGCCGCTCTTTCACGGCCGTGTACTATCTGTACAACGTGAACAACCGTACGCTCGAACCGCTGTCAAACAACGGTCCGCAGCAGGTACCTCTCTTCTCCCCCGACAGCCATCAGATTGCGTTTGTACGCAACAACAACATCTACCTGATCAAACTGCTTTTCGGCAACAGCGAATCGCAGGTGACCAAAGACGGAGAATACAACAAAGTGCTGAACGGTATCCCCGACTGGGTGTATGAAGAAGAATTCGGCTTCAACCGTGCTTTCGACTTCAGCGCCGACAGCCGCATGATTGCCTACATCCGTTTCGATGAAAGCCAGGTACCGATGTTCTCTTTCCCATGGTACAAGGGTATGGCACCGGAAAAGAAAGAATATGCCACTTACCCCGGAAGCTATAACTACAAATATCCGAAAGCCGGTGTATCCAACTCCAAAGTCAGCGTACACACGTTCGACATCAAGAGCCACGTAACCCGCAAAATGGAACTTCCCATTGATTCCGACGGATACGTACCTCGCATTAAATTTACCAGCGATCCCGAGAAACTGGCTATCATGACCCTAAACCGTCACCAGAACCGGTTCGATATTTACATGGCCAATCCGCGCAGTGCCATCTGCAAAGTGGCCATCCGCGACGAGGCAGAACAATACATCAAGGAACAGGCTTATTCGGACATTGTTTTCTATCCGGAACATATCGTTCTGATGAGCGAACGCGACGGATACAACCACCTCTACCTCTACACCATCGGAGGAAACCTGGTGAAACAAATCACCAAAGGCAACTTTGAAGTCAAGGAATTTTTAGGATGGGACCAGAAGGCCAACGTGTTCTACTACACCAGCAACGAAGGAAGCCCGTTACGCACAGCAGTGTATAAAATCGACGGAAAGGGCAAGAAAACCAAACTGTCTACACGCACCGGTACCAACAATGCCCTGTTCAGCAAGAACCTGAACTATTACATCAACACATATTCCAGCGCCCAGACACCGACCCTCATCACCTTAAACAACAACAAGGGACAGGAAATGGTGACTTTGCTCGATAACAAAGAGCTGAAAAGCAAAATAGCCCAGCTGAACATGCCTACCAAAGAATTCTTTACGTTCAAGACCCAAGAAGGCGTGGAACTGAACGGCTGGATGATGAAACCTGTCAACTTCAACCCGTCTAAGAAATATCCGGTCATCATGCACCAATACAGTGGCCCGGGCTCACAGCAGGTACTCGACAAATGGGGTATCGGCAGTTTCGGCGACGGCGGCATGTTCGAAGCCGTAATGTGTGACAAAGGCTACATCATGGTCTGCGTAGACGGACGAGGCACCGGAGGTAGAGGTGCTGCCTTCGAGAAATGTACCTACCTCTCTATCGGCGTGAAAGAAGCCATCGACCAGGCTCAGGCAGCCAAATATCTTTCCACTCTGCCTTACATCGACGGAAGCCGTATTGGTATCTGGGGATGGAGCTACGGAGGCTACAACACCCTGATGTCCATGAGTGAAGGTTCAGGCGCCTTCAAGGCTGGTGTAGCCATTGCTGCCCCCTCCGACTGGCGGTTCTATGATTCGGTTTACACCGAACGCTTCATGCGTACCCCGAAAGAAAACGGCGACGGATACAACAGTTCTTCTGCCATCAACCGGGTACATCAACTGAAAGGAAAACTGCTGCTCATCCATGGAAGTGCCGACGACAATGTACATTTCCAAAATTTCATGGAATACAACGAAGCATTGATACAGGCCAATGTCCAGTTTGAGACGCAGATTTACACGAACCGCAACCACGGCATCTCTGGAGGAAACACCCGTAACCACTTAATGAACAGAGTGGCTAATTTCTTCCTGCAGAACTTATAATCCATATCCTATTCACAGATGACGCCAGAGGTTCTTCCTTTGGCGTCGTCCGTTTTTCTTGCAATCAGTTTTCTCATTATGACACATATCAAAAAACCTGAATGGTTGAAAATACAAATCGGCACGAATGCCCGATACACTGAGACCAAACGCATCGTCGATACCCATAAGCTTCACACCATCTGCAGCAGCGGACGTTGCCCGAACTTAGGAGAATGCTGGGGAAAGGGAACTGCCACCTTCATGATTGGAGGAGCCATATGTACCCGTTCCTGCAAATTCTGCAACACCCTCACCGGAAAACCTCTTCCGTTAGACCCGGAAGAACCGAAACATGTGGCAGAATCAATCCAGCTCATGAAACTCAACCATGCGGTCATCACCTCAGTCGACCGTGATGACCTGAAAGATTTAGGAGCCGCCCACTGGGCCGCTACCCTCCGTACCATCCGGGAGTTGTGTCCGGGAACCACCATTGAAGCCCTGATACCCGACTTCCAAGGCCATGCCGAACTGTTGCAGCAGGTCATCGACACCCGCCCGGATATCTTGTCGCACAACATGGAAACCGTCCGCCGTATCAGTCCGTTAGTACGAAGTGTGGCCAACTACGACACCAGCCTGAAGGTCATCCGCCAGATTTCAGAGAATGGATTGAAGGCCAAGTCGGGCATCATGGTCGGACTTGGAGAAACGCCTGCCGAAGTAGAAGAAACCATGGACGACCTACTGGAGAACGGTTGCCGCATCCTGACCATCGGACAATACCTGCAACCCTCGGCCAAGCATTATCCCGTGGCTGAATACATCCACCCCGACCAGTTTAAAAAGTATCAGGAAATCGGTGAAGCAAAAGGGTTTGAAATCGTGGAAAGCGGACCGCTGGTACGCTCCTCTTACCATGCTGAAAAACATCTGCGGAAATCTTGAACAATTCACTTTTTTCAATTGTTCAAAATTTATAACAGGTACTCTTCAGCTATGAATCTATTGCTTAAATACAAGGACAAAATCGTTTCATTCGGACTGCTTCCTACCATCATCACGCTGATAGGGATTCATATTTTCCCTACCACTACCATGTTAGGAATCGGACTGGGAATCAGCCTTGCCGGTGTACTCTATGATGTATTGCGCCTGAAAGCACTCAATTTTTTCCTTCTGCAAGGTACCATCGGCATCGGCACCTGCTTCCTGCTAAGGCTGTTTACCGGATACGAATACATTCCTCACAACAGCCTGACACCCACCCTTGAATTCATGTTGCTGGTATGTGCTTTCATCCATGTGACAGCCCCTGAACTATACCGTAACTTCCTGAGAAAGTTCCATCTCAACTTTACTTTCTCCTACCTGCTGGAGGCCAAACTGATTGTCGTTCTTTCCAGTATCCATCTGATTGTCTTGTTTGCACTGCAGCACGAACTGATTCCTTTCTCGCCGGAACATAACTTTGGCGTCATTTACCTGATTCCTACCCTCATCTATCTGCTTTGCCTGTTCATCAATATCGTCGGTATACAGATTGCGGCTACCCAGTCGCCACAGGAACCACACATCATCCGGATTATCCCCATCTGCAACGGGAAGATTTACCTCACGCCTCACACGGCGCAACCTTCCATCTGGGATGCTCCTATCCAATCGCTGTTTGAAGGTCCTTTACGCAAAAGCCAGCAACATGCCAAGCACCTCCTCAAGCAGCAACCTTTCTGCAAAAAAGCAAAAGCTCCTCACAAGAAAATCCATCCGCGACTGATTCTCAGCTACCGGACACAAGGAAGTCTGCCTGCCTTCATACAGCTATACATCCTTCCAGTCAGCCAGGAAAACGAGTTTCCCTTTTCCGGAGGACAATTTTTTACCTGCGAAGACATCAAGAAAAGTTCCACGTGCTTCAGTCAGGAACTGATGATTGAGTGTGAACGCCTGCAACTTGTGGCGCAAGTGTGGAAAGAATTCGAATAAAAAGAAAAGATTATTTGTAAATCAAGAAGATGCAAGGAATCTTGTTCAAATCGGGCAAATGTCCTTTCCATTCCTTTACGGTCTTGGTTCTGATATACTCTCCCTCGCACGTGATATTGGCCGCGATACACAGCTTCGTCTGCGGACGGCAGGTTTTCAGAATCTCTTCCAACATCTTATGATTGCGATACGGCGTTTCAATAAACAGCTGGGTCTGATTCTCGCTGTACACGCGAGCTTCCAACTCTTTCAACCGACGGGTACGATCGGCCGGGTCGATGGGCAAATACCCGTGAAAAGCAAAACTCTGTCCGTTAAATCCGGAACCCATGACCGACAGAATAATGGAAGAAGGTCCCACCAAAGGCACCACCTTCAGGTTCCGGCGTTGAGCTATCGCCACCACATCCGCTCCCGGATCGGCCACAGCCGGACATCCCGCTTCAGAAATCACCCCCATGGCATTTCCTTGGGCTAATGGTGTCAGATAACCTGCAATGTCCTCAGGAGAAGTATGCTTGTTCAACGGATAAAAAGTCAGTTCATCAATATTGATGTCCGCATCCACCTTTTTCAGAAAGCGACGTGCCGAACGTACATCTTCCACAATAAAATGCTTGATACCCACGATGATTTCCCGGTTATAAGAGGGCAACACTTTTTCAATGGCCGTGTCTCCCAAGGTGACAGGCAGCAAATACAATGCAACTTCCATAAGGAATCTTCCAATCTATTAGTTTAATCTTCCATGATGCTGGCGCTATCCGTATTCTCCAGCAAATTCTTCATTCCTATTTCCGGATGATTTTTCATATATTTCTCGACTTTCTTCATACCCAGCCATATCCCTAAGAAGGGAGGTATTGTCTGTCCCTTGAATGAAAGTCTGGTGTTCGACGAAATAAAAGAACGGATCACCATCGGGTCGGTAGCTTCCATGTAGTGATTCTGCTCCATTCCTTCCCATAGTTCGTCCTCATATTCTTCACACCATTCGATTTCTTCCGGAGAATAACCCAAGGCTATTTCTCCATCCACCTCCCCCTCCAGGATTGTCTCCACAATCCAGGCAATCTTTCCTCGGTATAACAGGATGTCCATCAACGAACGATGACCTTCCATCCACAGAAAAGGATACTGCCCCAGCAGATAAAAGGTAAAACAATCGGGCACAATGTCATCCGGCGACATCGAACGGCGCTGGTTCGCATAATAATATCGCTTATAAAGCGGATATTCCGTTCCCATGTATTTGTCCAGGCTGATACCCAGTACACTGTCACTCACCACGATCGACTGGTTCAAGGCTGAAATCTGTGTATACACCTTCGGTATCGGCAAGTCGGGAATTTCCCTTTTCAGGTTCTTGAAGCCCCGTGTCAATTGCTTCTCAAACGGAGACATATCCTTGAACTTCTCTTCCACATCCTCCATGAGATGTACCAAAATGGAATCTGAAAAGTAAGCGCAAAGACGCTCATTGATATCGGGCGTATTTACGGCTCCCAAATCCAGCACATCCTCTATCAGCAAGCGGGTTTCCTGGGCAAACTCCGTGTTCATCCGCTGCAAGGAGAAGAAACTGTTCTGTACGGTAGCCTCGTACTGAAGGCGGTCATATCGGGCTATTTTTATTCCTGTAAACGAAAAATCGCCTTGCTGCTCATCAGAATGACAAGCAGACAAGACGATTATACTCAGTAATATAAAAATAAACCGATACATTTACATTTAATGATTATCCATAAATGATATGACCATCCGCATCCTTATATTCATCCAATCCTTTCTCATAAGTAGCCATGGCACGCAAACTCATTCCTACACTGGAGAAACCTCCATCGTGGAACAGATTCTGCATCGTCACCTTACGAGTCAAGTCAGAGAACATCACAATACAATAGTCAGCACATTCATCAGCTGAAGCATTGCCCAGCGGAGACATGCGGTTGGCAAAGTCAAACAACTTGTCCATACCCTTCACACCAGAACCGGCAGTCGTCATGGTCGGTGACTGAGAAATGGTATTGATACGCACATGATGTTCACGGCCATAGATATAACCGAAGCTACGTGCAATAGATTCCAACAAAGCTTTGGCATCGGCCATGTCATTGTAGCCATAGAATGTACGCTGTGCAGCCACATAACTCAAAGCCAAGATAGAACCATACTCATTGATGGCATCCAATTTCTTGGCAGACTGAATCATCTTATGGAATGATACGGCAGAAATATCCAATGTTTTTGCCAGCATATCATAGTCCAAATCATCGTATGTACGTTTTTTACGAACATTTGGAGACATACCGATAGAATGAAGCACAAAGTCAATCTTACCGCCCAGAACCTCCATTGAACGTTTGAATACATTTTCCAAGTCTGCTACGCAGGTGGCATCAGCGGGAATCACTTCACAGTTCAATTTTTTCGCCAAATCAGATACCTGTCCCATACGTACTGCTACAGGGGTATTAGATAATGTGATGACAGCACCTTCTTCTACAGCCTTTTCTGCTACTTTCCATGCGATAGACTGTTCATTCAAGGCACCAAAAATAATACCTCTTTTTCCTTTCAGCAAATTATAACTCATATTATTTTCAATTATAAATTTGGCGCAAAGATACAAACTTTATTTACATTGTTTACATTTCTCCCGCCAAATTATTGAATCAGACACCCATCTGTGAATTTTTTCTGATACAAAAACCCATAAAATACGTGTGTATATAACACAGAATCATTATTTTTGCAACTGAATAAAAAAGGTTTTTCATAATATTATTTAGGTTAGAATTAGATGTATTATCCTTCTGCATGCCTTCTGCGAGGACCGCATTTTCAGAGAGATAATCGTAAAAAAAACAGCCTTGGCAGGTTTCATTCCGCCAAGGCTGTTTTTCTATTTCAAAATAACGGATCAGTTTTCCTTTACTTCCCATCCCAGTGCGCTGGCTCCCAATACGGCCGCATCAGCGTCTTTCAATTGAGAGAGCAACAGTTTGGTCTTTCCGGCATAAATCTTCAGTACGTTTTCATCAATTGCTTTCTGAATCGGCTTCATGATGTAATCGCCAGATTTGGCCAGACCACCGAACAAGATGATGGCTTCCGGGCTGGAGAAGGCAATAAAGTTGGCCAACGCTTCTCCCAAGATACGTCCGGTAAATTCAAAAATATCCTGTGCCAGCTTGTCGCCCTTCACGGCTGCATCGTATACATCCTTCGACTGGATTTCATCTGCCGGAATGTTACGCAACAAACTGGGTTCTGTACGCTGTACGAGGAATTCACGTGCTGTACGAGCTACACCCGTAGCAGAGCAGTAAGTTTCCAAACAGCCTTTACGTCCGCAACCGCATGCACGACCGTTACGATCCACAATCACATGGCCCAGTTCACCGGCAAAACCATCGTGACCATACACCAGCTGTCCGTTGACTACGATACCGCTTCCTACACCTGTCCCCAAGGTAATCATGATGAAGTCTTTCATACCACGGGCCGCACCATACGTCATTTCACCAATGGCAGCCGCATTCGCATCGTTGGTCAAGGCTGTGGGAATACCCAACTGTTCTTCAAACATGGAAGCCAACGGAATAATACCTTTCCACGGCAAGTTTGGAGCAAATTCAATGGTTCCACTATAATAGTTTCCATTCGGAGCACCTACTCCCATACCTTTTACCTTTTCAGCTCCACCAAACTGTGAGAGCAAGGGAAGAAGCTTCTTGCATACTGCATCGACGTAATCTTCGATATTATCATATTGCTGAGTCTTGACAGAATCAGATGCCAACACGTTGCCACGTGAGTCAACCACACCGAAAACAGTGTTTGTTCCGCCAATGTCCATACCTACTACATAAGGTTTTTCCATGTTGATTGTCATGACATTTCTCTATTTAGGGTTAATTATCTATGGACAAAAGTAAATAATCAGTAAAAACGGAACAAATTTTTCACCTATTATTTTTGAATCCATACCACTTTTTCTACATTTGTGAAATAGTATTGAAAATGTATTAACACAAACCAAATGATTACACTCAAAGACATTCACAAAACTTACAACAACGGTACTCCCCTTCATGTACTCAAAGGCATCAACCTGCACATCGACAAAGGAGAATTCGTCTCCATCATGGGAGCATCCGGTTCCGGGAAATCCACTTTATTGAATATTCTTGGAATATTGGACAATTACGATTCAGGCGAATACTACCTGAACAATGTACTCATCAAAGACCTCAGTGAAACCAGAGCCGCTGAATATCGCAACCGGATGATCGGCTTTATTTTCCAGTCATTCAACCTCATTTCGTTCAAGGACGCCATGGAGAATGTGGCTCTTCCACTTTTCTATCAGGGAGTCAGCCGGAAGAAGCGCAACCTGCTGGCCATGGAGTACCTCGACAAGCTGGGACTGAAAGAATGGGCGCACCACATGCCCAATGAAATGTCGGGCGGACAGAAACAGCGTGTGGCCATTGCAAGAGCCTTGATATCCAAACCGGAAATCATCTTGGCCGATGAACCGACTGGAGCACTGGACAGTAAGACTTCGGTGGAAGTCATGAACATCCTGAAAGAGCTGCACGACCAGGACGGACTGACCATCGTCGTGGTTACCCATGAAAGCGGGGTAGCCAATCAGACCAACAAGATTATCCACATAAAAGATGGAGTGATAGAACGCATTGAAGACAATATGGACCATCATGCTTCTCCGTTCGGACAAAACGGATTCATGAAATAAATTTCCCTGCCATGACAGAACTGATACACGAAATCTACGGAACCATCATGCGCAACAAGTTGCGCACGCTGTTGACCGGTTTCTCCGTGGCGTGGGGAATCTTCATGCTGATTGTCCTGCTCGGAGCAGGCAACGGCCTCATCCATGCATTTGAGAACCAGTCGGAAGGTATGCTCATGAACTCCATGAAAATCTATCCGGGCATAACTTCAGAACCTTATAAAGGCATGCAAGAAGGACGGAGCATTTACCTGAAAGAAAGCGACCGGGAACTGACGGCCTCTTCTTTCCCCGACCATATCTTAGAAACGGGTGCCTCCGTCAGCAAGAGCGATGTCACCCTTACCTATGGTAAAGAGGCCCTCAGCATCGAATTGGACGGGGTACTTCCCAACTATCCTTCGCTCGAGGCCATCAAGATAAAGGAAGGGCGTTTCATCAACAAACGCGACATAGAGGAAAAGCGGAAAGTCATTGTCCTCCACGAAAAGACGGTCAAGAACCTGTTCCCACATACCGCTCCTATAGGGAAGTACCTCAACGCACAAGGGGTTTCCTATCAGGTGGTAGGCATCTACAAGGACCAGAACAGTTTCTCTCCTTCGGCACTGGTACCTTTCACCACCTTGCAAACCATCTATCAAAAAGGAGACAGCATTGACAACATCACGTTCACTACCCAAGGATTGGCCAATGAAGCGTTAAACAACCAGTTTGAGGCCGATTACCGACGTACGTTGGGCCTGAAAAAACAATTCTCTCCCACCGACGACGGCGCCATCTGGATATGGAACCGTTTCACTCAGTACCTTCAGCAACAGACGGCCACCCAAATTCTGCACACGGCCATCTGGGTAATCGGTATCTTTACCCTGCTGAGCGGCATCGTGGGAGTGAGCAACATCATGCTCATCACCGTCCGTGAACGGACCCATGAGTTCGGCATCCGCAAGGCACTGGGAGCCAAGCCGATGTCCATCCTCTGGCTGATTATCTCGGAAAGTGTGACCATCACGACTTTCTTCGGCTATATCGGCATGGTGGCGGGCATTGCCGTCACGGAATACATGAACCAGGTGGCCGGGAAACAGACCATGGACATGGGGGTATTTTCCATGACCTTTTTCGAGAACCCGACGGTCGACCTCTCCATTGCCATTGAGGCGACACTGACCTTAGTTATCGCCGGCACACTGGCCGGACTTTTCCCGGCAAGAAAAGCGGCCAGAATCCGACCCATTGAAGCACTTAGAGCAGACTAACCATGAGACGATTTGACTTAGATACATGGGAAGAAATTCTTCTCACCATCACCCGCAACAAAACCAGAAGTTTCCTGACGGCCTTCGGTATCTTCTGGGGAATATTCATGCTGATATCCCTGATGGGAGGGGCGAAAGGCCTTCAACAGTTGCTTTCGCGCCAGTTTGAAGGTTTTGCCACCAATTCCGGTTTTCTGGGCGCCAACAAGACCAGCAAGGCTTACAAAGGTTTTCAGCAAGGCCGGATGTGGGACCTGGAAAACAAAGATGTGGAACGGGTCCGGAAACAGGTCAACGAACTGGAAACCGTGACTGCCACCCTGGCCAAATGGGGCATCAACGCCATCTACAACGAAAATAAAATCTCGGGAACGCTGAAAGGACTGTATCCCGAGTACCAGAAGATTGAAGAACCGAACATCGTGTTCGGACGTTTCATCAACGACATCGACATCCGCGACCAACGGAAAGTGTGTGTCATCGGGAAGCGTATCTATGAGAGCCTCTTCCCGGGAGGAGAAGACCCCTGCGGAAAATTCATCGAGGTCAACGGTATCTACTACCGGATTATCGGGGTCAGCATGGCCGTCGGAAACATCTCCATACAAGGACAGTCGGAAACCTCAGTCGTCATTCCGTTCACCACCATGCAGCAGAACTACAACTTCGGACAGAAAGTGCAGCTGCTCTGCTACACGGCCCGCAAAGGCTATTCCATTGGAGAAGTAGAAAAGAAAGTGGAACAGGTGGTCAAGCAGGCTCACCTGATTCATCCCGACGACGGACAAGCCGTGATTCTGGTCAATGCGGAAGCCATGTTCAGCATGGTAGACAACCTGTTCTCGGGCATTAAGATTTTAGGCTGGATGGTCGGCCTCGGCACTTTGCTGGCCGGAGCCATCGGCGTGAGCAACATCATGATGGTGACCGTCAAGGAACGGACCACTGAAATCGGTATCCGGCGTGCCATCGGAGCCCGTCCCAACGATATTCTGTCACAAATCTTGTCGGAAAGCATGGTTCTGACCATCCTGGCAGGCATGGCCGGTATCACCTTTGCCGTATTCCTCCTGAACCTGACAGAGATGGGAACCTCTACTCCCACTGCACCCACGAATTTCCAGATCAGTTTCTGGCAAGCCATCGGAGCTTGCGTACTTCTGCTCGTATTAGGGCTGCTGGCCGGATTGGCACCTGCCTATCGGGCCATGAGCATCAAACCGATTGAGGCCATACGCGACGAATAAATAAAACCACAAAACAAACGAAAAAAAAACAAAGTTCATCATGAAAAAGTACATCAAAATCATCTCACTGGTGCTGATTGCACTGATTTTTATTGGGACCTTCGTGTTCCTGTATCAAAAATCACAGCCGAAAGAAACGGCTTATGAAATTCTCCATTCACAGACCACGGATTTGGTGCAAACCACCGTAGCCACCGGAAAAATTGAACCCCGCGACGAGGTAGAAATCAAGCCTCAGATTTCGGGTATCATCTCGGAAGTATACAAGGAGGCCGGCCAAACGGTGAAGAAAGGTGAAATCATTGCCAAGGTCAAGGTCATTCCCGAACTGGGTTCGCTCAATTCGGCCGAAAGCCGTGTCCGTCTGGCCGAAATCAATGGACGGCAGGCAGAAACCGACCTGGAACGTATGGAGAAACTTTATAAAAGCAAGCTGGTAAGCAGCGAGGAATACGAAAAGACCTTGCTGGCTGCCAAACAGGCCCGCGAAGAATTGCAAGCCGCCAAAGACAACCTGCAGATTGTCAAGGAAGGTATCACCAAGAGCAGTGCCTCTTTCAGCAGTACCCTGATTCGTTCTACCATCGACGGACTGATTCTGGACGTGCCCATCAAGGTGGGAAACTCGGTTATCATGAGTAACACATTCAACGACGGTACCACCATCGCCACTGTAGCCGACATGAGCGACCTCATCTTCCGCGGCAATGTGGACGAAACAGAAGTAGGACGCATCCACGAAGGCATCCCCGTCAAAATCACACTGGGCGCCTTGCAGAACATGAAGTTCGATGCCGTACTGGAATACATCTCTCCGAAAAGCGTGGAAAACAACGGGGCCAACCAGTTTGAAATCAAAGCAGCCATCACGGTGCCCGACAGCGTGACCATCCGCTCCGGATACAGTGCCAACGCAGAAATCGAACTCCAGCGGGCCAACCATGCCCTGACCGTTCCGGAAAGTGCTGTTGAATTCAGCGGCGACTCTACCTTTGTCTACGTACTGACCGACAGCGTACCTACCCAGAAATTCATCCGCCGCCAGGTACAGACCGGCATCAGCGACGGGGTAAACATTGAAATCAAAAGCGGACTGAAATCCAACGAATCAGTCAGAGGACTCAAAAAAGAAATGTAAGCCATGAAAAGAAACCTGAAATCACTGGCCGTACTGACTTTCAGTCTTCTGGCCACCCATGCCCTTCAGGCACAGAAAGCATGGGATCTCACCCGTTGCATTGAATATGCCGTTGCCCACAACCTGACCGTCAAGCAGCAGGAAGCTGCCCGCGACAAAAGCGCAGTGGAACTGAATACCGCCAAGTGGAGCCGTCTGCCCGACCTGAACGGAAGTGCGTCCCACTCGTTCAACTTCGGACGAAGCCTCCAGGCCAACAATACCTACCAGAGTATCAACACCCAGAACACGGGCTTCAACCTGAGTACCAGCGTGCCTTTGTTCACCGGTATGCAGATTCCGAACAACATCGCCCTTTCCAAACTGAACCTGCAAGCAGCTACGGAAGACTTGAACAAGGCCAAAGAGGATATCAGCATTCAGGTGACCTCGTCCTACCTGCAAGTGCTCTTCAACGAAGAGTTGGTCAAGATTGCCCGCCAGCAGGTGGAATTGAGCCAGGAAATGCTCACCCAGAAAGAAGCCTATTTCCAGAACGGGAAAGCTTCGGAAGCGGAATTGTATGAAGCCAAGTCACGCGTGGCACAAGACCAGCTTTCACTCGTACAGACAGAGAATGATTACCGCCTGTCTCTGCTCGACCTCAGCCAACTGCTGGAACTGCCTTCGCCCGAGGACTTCCGGATTGTCAGTCCCGACATCCAGCCCGAACAATTATTCGGTACCCTGACCTCGCCGACCGACATCTACAACCAGGCCCTGCTCATCAAGCCTTCCATCAAGGCCGCACAGTACCGCCTGCAAGGCGCAGCCCGCAGCATCCGTATTGCTCAAAGTGCCTATTATCCTCAACTCAGCTTCGGGGCCGGCCTGAGCACGAGTTATTATAACATGTCTGGGAGAGAAAATTCCAGTTTCCATTCTCAGTTGAGAGACAACTTCAGCCAATATCTGGGATTTTCACTGAGCATTCCTATCTTCAACCGATTGAGTACTCGCAACCGCGTCCGCACGGCACGCTTGGAACAAACCACCCTGAGCTGGCAACTGGAGGAAAGCAAGAAAGCGCTCTACAAGGAAATCCAGCAGGCCTACTACAATGCGGTCAATGCCGAAAGCAAGTACCAGAGCAGCCAGACGGCTGACGAAGCCGCAGAAGCCTCCTTCAAGCTGATGAAGGAAAAATACGCCAACGGGAAGGCCAATGCCACGGAATACAACGAAGCGCGCACCAACTGGATGAAAGCTGTGTCCGACTGCGTACAGGCGAAATACGACTACCTGTTCCGCACCAAGATTCTGGATTTCTACCAAGGCATTCCGCTCACACTGGACAAAGCGAAATAGTCGCTGATTTTCAACCGATTACATTTTACGTTTCAAACGCAGGGACTACACAGAAACCGAATAAATCGGGAATTATTTCCGGCAAATAACCGCTCCGGATTCTCCACTCCTGCGGATACAGATTATTGGCCCGGTTGCCAATGTTCTTGGCAAATCCCAACACACTGCCCCGGTAAGTTAACGTGACATAGCCCTTCGATACCTCCGGCGGAAGCACGACCGCCTCTTTCCGCAAATATGCAATAGCCTGTTCATAAGTCAGTTCCGCCTGCGGAAACGTATCCCGCTGAAACGTCGTACTCATGGCCAGCGTATGCGAAGGCTGCCAATCCTTTCCTTTCCATTCTCCGAGCGTGATTCCGGCATGCAACACCTTGAGCCGGCTCTTCAACAGTTCATACACCTCTCCATAAGCGGCGGGAAAAGCTACCGCTTCCGTATCTTCTACTTTCAGTACATATTTTTCTGCCTCACATATCCAGTTCTGCATTTCCCGCGGCACCTGAAGCACCTGCGTTTTTCCTCCTTTTCCTTTCTTGGCCGATTTGCCAGCCGGTTTTACCCGGGCACATTCCCGGTCTTCTTCCGATGTTTTCCGCAGCACGGCGAGGAACAAACCTTCTCCCGTCGTCTTATGCGGCAGGAAACGATACACTGGAAATTCCTCCTCTGTCAGGTTTCCGGTAATGTGCCACTCCGGCTGTACTTCCAACGGCAAGACTTCGGCTCCCAGCTCGCGGACAATCCACGCCACATTGTCCTCATTTTCCTCCCGGTTGTAAGTACACGTACTATATACAAGTAAACCGCCCGTTTTCAGACAGGGCCATATATCGCGCAAGATACGCCGCTGACGCTGCCAGCAAGTATCCACGTTGTCAATGCTCCATTCCTGCACCGCCACTTCATCCTTTCGAAACATTCCTTCTCCCGAACAGGGCACATCGGTCAGCAGCACGTCGAAGAGCGGGCCTAACTCTGTAAAGTCAGCTGGATCATTGTTCGTCACGATCACCTCCGGATGCCCCCACTTGATCAGGTTTTCGGCCAGCACCTGCGAACGGTTGCGCATCACCTCATTGGCCACTAACAGGCTGCCTTCCGGCAACACGGACCGGGCCAGCGTAGACTTGCCCCCGGGAGCCGCACACAAGTCGAGCATCACCACCGGTTCGTGCACATACTGGCGGAGCGCCTGTGCCAGAAACATGGACGAAGCCTCCTGCACATAATAGCATCCGGCATGAAACAACGGGTCGAAGGTGAACGACGGCCGTCCGGACAAGTAATATCCTTCCGGACACCAGGGTACTGGCGTACTGCCGGCAGGAACGGAGGAACACTTATCCTGGTTGATACGGATACTGACCGGCGTTTCCTTTTTCAAGGCTTCCGTCAAAGCGGCAAAGTCAGCCTCTCCCAACAACCGGCGGGTACGGGTGACAAAATCAGCAGGTAAATTCATGACTTTCGCAAAATTTGTTATGCCGGCAAAAATAAAAAAATTTAGCTACCTTTGCAAAAAACAAAAAATCCAATCATGAAACAATATCTCGACCTGTTGCACCGCATCCGTACAGAGGGCGTACGCAAAGACGACCGTACCGGCACGGGCACGATCAGCGTGTTCGGACATCAGATGCGCTTCAACCTGGAAGACGGCTTCCCGCTCGTCACCACCAAAAAACTCCACCTGAAATCCATCATCTACGAACTGTTGTGGTTCCTCAAAGGAGATACCAACGTGAAATACCTACAGGAACACGGAGTCAGAATCTGGAACGAATGGGCCGATGAGAACGGCGATTTAGGCCACATCTACGGCTATCAGTGGCGTTCCTGGCCCGGATACGACGGCCACTTTATCGACCAAATTTCGGAAGCGGTGGAAACCATCAAGCATAATCCAGATTCCCGACGCATCATCGTCAGTGCCTGGAACGTAGGCGACTTAAACAACATGAACCTTCCTCCTTGTCATGCGTTCTTCCAGTTCTATGTAGCCAACGGACGGTTGAGCCTGCAAATGTACCAGCGCAGTGCAGACACCTTCCTGGGCGTACCGTTCAACATCGCCTCTTATGCCCTGCTGCTACAAATGATGGCACAGGTCACCGGACTGAAGGCAGGTGATTTCATCCACACGCTCGGCGATGCCCACATCTATCTGAACCACCTGGAACAAGTTGATTTACAGCTGACACGTACTCCACGCCCCTTGCCTACCATGAAAATCAATCCGGACGTGAAAGACATTTTCAGCTTCCAATACGAAGACTTCCAGCTGGAAAACTACGACCCGTGGCCGCACATTGCGGGAAAAGTATCCGTATAACCCACTCTAAAGAACAGAAATATGACCTTATCCATCATTGCCGCCATCAATCGGAAACGAGGTATCGGCTATCAGAACAAACTGCTTTACTGGCTGCCCAATGACTTGAAGCGCTTCAAGGCACTCACCACCGGACATACCATTCTCATGGGACGTCACACCTTTGAATCTTTACCCAAAGGCACACTTCCCAACCGGAGAAATGTGGTGCTGAGCAGACAAGATTTACACTTTGAAGGAGCTGAATGCTTCCACACGCTGGAAGAAGCCCTGAAATCGTGCAAGGAGGAAGAAGAAGTATTTGTCATCGGAGGAGCCATGCTCTACACGGAAGCCCTTCCGCTATCCGACCGTCTCTATCTGACCGAAGTGGAAGATGACCAAGTGCCCGCCGACACCTTTTTCCCGGAGATAGACCCCACTGTATGGCAAGAAAAAAGTAGAGAATGCCATTCGACAGATGAAAAGCATCTCTACTCTTATAGTTTCGTTGATTACGAACGTATCCAAAAATAAGCTTCACGCGTCAATCGTCGTCATTCGCCAGATTCATAATCGGCATCTGGCGTTTGATGGCTTCACGGAAAGAAATGATGGTTTCCGAACGTGACAAGCCCAAGGGCTGAAGTTTGTCATGAATAATCTCCAGCAAGTGATGATTGTTTTTCGCATAAATCTTGATAAACATATCATACTGACCGGTCGTAAAATGACATTCCACTACTTCCGGAATGTGCTTCAAAGCTTCCGTAACGGAATCAAACTGTTCCGGATCTTTCAAATACAAACCGATGTAGGCACAAGTTTCATAGCCTATCTTTTCCGGATCAATGATGAATTCTGAACCCTTCAGAATTCCTAAGTTCGTCAACTTTTGAATTCGCTGATGAATAGCGGCTCCCGATACATTACACGCGCGTGCCACTTCCAAGAATGGAATACGTGCGTTGCCTGCAATCATGCGCAGGATCTGTTCGTCTAAGGTGTCTAATTGATGATGTCCCATCTTCTATGTTTTTGTATTCATGCAAAGGTAATACATTTTCTTTATATAATCTCAATATTTATAACCTTTACTTGATTTTTAACATGAAATTTGTAGAAATACAAGGGCTTATCTTCAACTTACACTTTTCAAGTTACGTCCGCTATCCTACGCACAGCAGACGCAGCTTGTCTCAGAACTGGAACAAGGCAGTCAGTACAATACGGTTGTTCTTCACCAGATGCGTATCGGTCACACGGGCCTTTGCGGTATAATCTCCATACCAGGCACCGGTCCAGGTATATTCTGCGCCAATCTTCCAGTTCGGACGATTGTAAGTGAATTCCGCGCCCAAGGTGTTCAACTGGTCAATATCGGTTCCCGTACCCAGTACACCGGTCACTTCTTTCGAAGCTCCCAGGTTCTTCAAGTATCCGGCAAAGATACCGCCACGGAACGTACTTCCGTACATCATGTTCAACCAAGTATGGGATACGCGTACCGGCGTGTATTCCTGTTCTCCCGTCCGGGCATCGGTAGAAATGATGCCGTAACCTCCGATGGTACTGGCTTGTGTCAGGTTGGAGCCCAACACACTTTTGGCCGCCAGCAGGAAACGCTGGTGAGTATATTTCACATGAGCTTCGGCCGAAACTCCCGTAATGCGTTCGCTCACCTTGTAGGTCTTTCCATTATATTCCGACTGTGTACGCGGCGTAATGGAAGAAACGTGTACACCTGCACCGGCCAGCAAGCCCGGACGTTTGTAGTTCATGCCCAAATAAAATTCCGGGGTACATCCATTCTTGATGAAGCTCTGGTTTTTCTGTGTAGCCGTTGCTCCTGCTTCATTGGAAGACGGACCGACGGACAGATACTGCGACTGCCATACGGCAGCAGCCGTCAACACGAAATGTTTTTCCGTCAAACGGTAACGTACCTGCGGCGCACGGCTGAAAGGCTGATAAGGAGCCCCCATATTCAGGTTCAAGATATCAGGCGACACATCTCCGTACAAAGGATGCCAGGTCTGTCCTACCAGCAACGCAGATTTTCCCCAATCGAGGTTGAAATACGCATGACGGATACGAATCAGCGAATAGGTCGTTCCTGAACCGCGGAAGTCGATTTCCACCTTTGCCGAGGTCTTGGCCTTACCGAACATGGGTCCGGTCACATCCACTCCCAACCGAGTATATAAGGTATAGAAATTACCGTCGGGCTTTGCATTCATATCCTTTCCATCCGCATCGGGGGCCACATCCTTTGGATACATATAAAAAAGTCCGTCCACAGTCTCCGAATTGGAACGGCTGTTATAAAACAAGTCTGTACGTACCTGGCCATAAAACTTATAGCCGAAATCTTTCTTCTGCGCCATCATCCCAGCCGAAACCGTCATCATGGCACACATTATAAAGAAACTCTTTTTCATTTGAAATCACTTTTATCCTTAACCGGCTGCAAAAGTAGCCATAATCTGCTGAACAGCCAAACAAAAATCCTTACAAGGAACGTACCCGGCGGAACCAACAGACAAACCAGACTGCTGCCACCAACGTACAAACTCCGCCAATGACATAGGAAATTTCTCCTCCCAGTGAAAAGCCTTCGGGGGCAATGAACAAGTAAGTCGAGCAGACACTCGTCATGAACAAGGCCGGTATCAGGGTCACCCAATAATTTTTCCGGGTTCCCACCAGATAGGCCGTAATGGCCCACAACGTGAAGACCGACAGCGTCTGGTTGCACCAGGCAAAATAGCGCCAGATGACTTTGAAACCTTCCGCATCGCCAAAACTATAAATCAGCAAGGCCACTGTCACCACAAAAATGGGAATACTGATAACCAGCCGTTTCCCGATGGAGCGCTGTTCCACATGGAAAAAATCGGCTACAATCAGACGGGCCGAACGGAGGGCCGTATCGCCACTCGTAATCGGAGCTGCCACAATACCTAAAATGGCCAGGATACCTCCAAAAGTACCCAACCAATCCTTGGAAATGTCGGTGGCCACCTTGGCTCCTGAATAAGCCACTCCCGTCACCTTGTCCACAATCCCGTTTTCCTGAAAGAAGTACGTGGCAGCGGCGGCCCAAATCAGAGCCACAATGCCTTCGGTCACCATCGCCCCGTAGAACACCGGACGACAATGTTTCTCATTGGTAATGCAGCGGGCCATCAAAGGCGATTGTGTGGCATGGAAACCACTGATTGCCCCACAGGCAATGGAAATGAACATCATCGGGAAGATCGGGTTTTTCTCGTATTTCGTGCCGAAGCCTTCCCACATTTCCGGAAGCGCCGGACTTTTCACATACAGCATCACTAAAATACCTACCGCCATGAACAACAAGGCAAACGCAAACAACGGATAGATGCGTCCGATAATCTTGTCGATGGGAAGCATGGTGGCCAGGATATAATACAGAAAAATGACCACCACCCAGAAATACACATCCAAGGAAGCCGGCGTCATCCCCGCTAAGAGTTCAGCCGGACCAGACACAAACACGGCTCCCACCAAAATCATCAGCAAGACGGTGAATACGCAAGCGACATTTTTGGTCCGTACCCCCAGATAGCGACCGATAATCTCCGGCAAACTTTCTCCGTTGTTCCGCAACGACAATGTGCCGGAAAGAAAATCATGCACCGCACCGGCAAAAATGGTACCGAACACAATCCACAGATAAGAAGCCGTGCCGAACTGTGCACCCATGATGGCCCCGAAAATGGGTCCCAAACCGGCAATGTTCAAAAACTGAATCATAAAAATTTTCCACGTAGGAAGTGGAATGAAGTCAACCCCGTCTGTCATGGTCAGTGCCGGAGTTTTTCGGGCAGAATCAGGTGCAAACAACGTATTTATGTATTTTCCATATCCCCAATATCCTACCACCAGTAAAACTAATGCGATAGTAAATGTTACCATAGATTTCGGTTTATCTCTTATTTCGTGGCAAAAGTAATAAAAAGAAATAAAATGCAAGACATAACGATAAATTTTATCACTCAGAGAAATAATATCCTTCTATAAAGAAATAAAAGTGTCCTATTTAAAGAATATAAAAAAAGGCCTCGAAATAGCCTAATTAGAAAACTGTATCTTCAATTTGCCTCTGCGACCAGCTTTGATTATATTTGCGGAAATTTTAATCAGACATGCGAATTCTCCTCACTTTAGTATTTATAAGCAGCTTTCTTTTCGCACAGGCACAGCCCAAAGAAGAAATCCGTGCCACGTGGCTGACCACGCTCGGAGGAATGGACTGGCCCACCCGAAAAGCCAATTCTCCCAAAGGTATCGAAGCACAAAAACAAGAACTCATCCAACAGCTGGACGCGTTGCAGGCGGCCCATTTCAACACCATACTTTTCCAAACCCGACTTCGAGGGGATGTGATTTATCCTTCTGCATATGAAACCTTTGCGGAAAGCCTGACCGGCCATACAGGAAAAAATCCCGGATACGACCCCTTGCAGTTTGCCATCGAAGAATGTCACAAGCGGGGCCTTGAGTTTCATGCCTGGCTGGTATGTATTCCTATCGGCAACAAACGACAGGTTGGCCTGTTAGGGAAGAACTGCGTCGTCAAAAAGCAGCCCAAACTCTGCAAACAGTTCAACGGAAGCTGGTACCTCGACCCCGGCAATCCCGGCACGGCCGAATACCTCAGTCAGATAGCCAAGGAAATCGTCTCACGCTATGACGTAGACGGTATTCATCTGGACTATATCCGCTACCCGGAGCAAGGGGAAAAATTTCCCGACAAAGACACGTTCCGCAAATACGGGAAGAAACAAGACCTGAAACAATGGAGAAGAGACAACATTACGCATATTGTCCAACGGATTTATACGGAAGTCAAGCGACTGAAACCCTGGGTTAAAGTAAGCAGTTCCCCCATCGGAAAGTTCAATGACACCCGGCGCTATTCCTCCTTCGGATGGAACGCCTATGAAACGGTCTATCAGGATGCCCAGAAATGGTTGAACGAGGGTATTCAGGATGCTCTTTTCCCGATGATGTATTTCCAGGGAAACCATTTTTATCCCTTTGCCCTCGACTGGAAGGAAAACAAGCACAACCGATGGATTGTACCGGGACTGGGCATTTATTTCCTTCACCCGAAAGAACAGAATTGGCAAATCGATGAGATTATCCGTCAGATTTATTTCACCCGCCGCATCGGACTGGACGGACAGGCTTATTTCCGCAACAAATTCATGCTCGGCAATACCAAAGGAATACTGGATGAACTGAAAGGCAACTTCTATGCTTACCCGGCCGTGGTTCCGCCTATGCGATGGGCTTCACAGACTGCTCCCGCTTCGCCCACCGCCCCCAGCGTGAAACTGCAAGGAGAGAATATCCAAATGACCTGGAAGGCCTCTGAAAGCCAGCCGGGAGGAATCTACTATCGCGTATATGCTTCCGACACATATCCCGTCGATACCGAGAAAGCCCAAAATCTGATTCTCTCGCGGACCGACAGTTGCCAGTACACGTTCACTTCCAGCCCGTCACAAAATGGAGGTATCTACTGGGCCGTGACGGCTGTCAACCGCTTTGGATTCGAAAGTGCCCCTTTGGCGTTGAATGCCCCAGCCAAAGACGAGCCTTCCATCTTATACGGACGACTCCCCGTACTTCCGAAAGGCTATACCCTGATCGTCAGTGAAGCGACAGGAATTGAGATTCTCCGGACTACCCAGCCCGAGAAAGACATTCCTCAGAAAATCGGCAAAGGATTCTTCCGACTAAGCTTGCTGGCACCCGATGGAAACATCACCCCGGCAGGTGTCACCGTATACTGATGCATTTTATTCCGAAACGCATGGTAATAAAAGGAATATTCACTAAATTTGCACATTCAATTGAAACAAACAAACTTACTATACTCATGAGCAATCAACGATACATGCAGCGCGGCGTATCTGCATCGAAAGAAGATGTACACAACGCCATCAAGAACATTGACAAAGGTATTTTCCCGAATGCATTCTGTAAAATTATTCCTGATATTTTAGGAGGTGACCCGGAATACTGCAACATCATGCATGCCGACGGAGCCGGTACCAAATCTTCACTGGCGTATTTGTACTGGAAAGAAACCGGCGACTTGTCTGTATGGAAGGGCATCGCACAGGATGCTCTGATTATGAACATCGATGACTTGTTGTGCGTAGGTGCCGTAGACAATATTTTGGTATCTTCTACTATCGGACGCAACAAGCTGCTTGTACCGGGTGAAGTGATTTCAGCCATCATTAACGGCACAGACGAACTGCTGGCCGAACTTCGTGAAATGGGAGTGGGTGTCTATGCCACCGGTGGAGAAACCGCCGATGTAGGCGATTTGGTCCGTACCATCATCGTGGACAGTACAGTGACTTGCCGTATGAAACGCGCGGATGTCATCAACAACGCCAATATCCGCCCGGGGGATGTGATTGTGGGTCTGGCCTCTTACGGTCAGGCAACTTATGAGAAAGAATACAACGGCGGTATGGGCAGCAACGGTCTGACCAGTGCCCGTCACGATGTGTTCAGCAAATACCTAGCAGAAAAATATCCGGAAAGCTATGACCATGCTGTACCTGAAGAACTGGTTTACAGTGGCAAACTGAAACTGACAGATGCGGTAGAAGGTTCTCCGCTGGATGCCGGCAAACTGGTGCTGTCTCCGACCCGTACCTATGCTCCGGTAGTCAAGAAACTGCTGGATACCCTGCGTCCGCAAATCCACGGTATGGTTCACTGCTCAGGCGGCGCCCAAACAAAAGTGTTGCACTTCGTAGGCGACAACTGCCGGGTCATCAAAGACAACCTCTTCCCTGTGCCTCCTTTGTTCCGCACCATCAAGGAACAGAGCGGTACCGAATGGGACGAAATGTACAAAGTGTTCAACATGGGACACCGTCTGGAAGTCTACCTGTCACCGAAACATGCAGAGCAGGTTATTGAAATCAGCAAGTCGTTCAACATCGATGCCCAGATTATCGGACGCATCGAAGAAAGTGACCACAAGGAACTGATTATTCGTTCTGAATTCGGAGAATTCAAATACTAACCAGCTACCTCTTACGATTAGATGAAACCGCAAGAAAAGCAGGGATGCCTTGTCAGTGCCGGATTACTCATCGTATGGGTTGTCCTTTTCTATCTTAGCATTGAACTTGACTCTCCTTTTCTCAAGATGGTTAGTTTTGGACTCCCAGGGTTTGTCATTTCCTTTGTATTTGGGAAATACTTTGGGACTAAAGAGTTTCAATGGAAAGCCCGAAGAGACTTGCCGCTCATCTTGCTCGGTTTCATATTGTTGGTTTTCTTTACCTGGATGGCCTATGGCAGGTTATGGTAAGCCAAGACCAATCTCATCACTCAACTGTATAAGCATTCCATTAGAATGGCAGAAAACAATACATTACTGGAAAAATTAGACGGTTTGGTATCACGTTTCGAGGAAGTATCGACCTTGATTACAGACCCGAACGTGATAGCCGACCAGAAACGATACGTCAAACTGACCAAAGAATATAAAGAGCTGGGCGACCTGATGGCTGCCCGCAAGGAATACCTGCAATGCCTCAACGGGCTGGAGGAAGCCAAAATGATGATGGGCGAAAGCGATCCGGAAATGAAGGAAATGGCCCGCGAAGAAGCGGCAGCCTGCGAAGCCCGTATTCCCCAGTTGGAAGAAGAAATCAAGCTGTTACTTATCCCAGCCGACCCGCAGGATGACCGCAACGCCATCCTGGAAATCCGTGGAGGTACGGGAGGTGACGAAGCCGCCATCTTTGCCGGTGATTTGTTCCGCATGTATTCCAAATACTGTGAGCGCAAAGGCTGGAAACTGGAAGTATCCAGTGCCAACGAAGGAGCTGCCGGAGGTTTCAAGGAAATCATCTGTTCCATCACCGGAGAGAAAGTATACGGAACCTTGAAATACGAATCGGGCGTGCATCGCGTACAGCGTGTACCGGCCACCGAAACCCAGGGACGTGTGCACACTTCCGCTGCTTCCGTAGCCGTACTGCCCGAAGCTGAACCCTTTGACGTGGAAATCAACGAAGGCGAAATCAAATGGGATACTTTCCGAAGCGGAGGTGCCGGAGGACAGAATGTGAACAAGGTAGAATCGGGTGTCCGCCTGCGTTACAACTGGAAGAACCCCAACACGGGTATTGTGGAAGAAATCCTCATCGAGTGTACTGAAACCCGCGACCAACCGAAGAACAAGGAACGCGCCCTGAGCCGTCTGCGTACCTTCATCTACGACAAGGAGCACCAGAAGTACATTGATGACATCGCTTCCAAACGAAAGACCATGGTGAGTACCGGTGACCGTTCGGCCAAAATCCGTACGTACAACTATCCACAGGGACGTATCACCGACCATCGCATCAACTACACCATCTACAATTTAGCGGCATTCATGGACGGCGACATTCAGGACTGCATCGACCATCTGATTGTGGCCGAGAACGCGGAACGGTTGAAAGAAAGCGAATTATAAATAAAGGTGTATCATTTTACCCCTTACCGTGAACAATAAAGTCACATTATTAATAAAAGAATTATGAACAAACAGGAATTATTTGAAAACATCAAAAAGAAAAAATCTTTTTTGTGTGTAGGACTGGATACCGACATCAAGAAAATTCCGGAACACCTTCTGAAGGAAGAAGACCCGATTTTCACTTTCAATAAGGCAATCATCGATGCCACTGCCCCTTACTGTATCGCCTATAAACCTAACTTAGCTTTCTATGAAAGCATGGGTGTAAAAGGATGGATCGCTTTCGAAAAGACAGTGGAATACATCAAGAAAAACTATCCTGACCAATTCATCATCGCCGATGCCAAACGTGGTGATATCGGTAACACCTCGGCCATGTATGCCCGTACCTTCTTTGAAGAACTGAACATCGACTCTGTAACAGTAGCTCCCTACATGGGCGAAGACAGTGTGACTCCGTTCCTCACCTACGAAGGCAAATGGGTCATCCTGCTGGCACTGACTTCCAACAAAGGTTCACACGACTTCCAGCTGACAGAAGACAAAGAAGGCGAACGTCTGTTCGAGAAAGTATTGCGCAAATCACAGGAATGGGCCAACGACCAGAACATGATGTACGTGGTAGGTGCCACTCAAGGACGCATGTTTGAAGACATCCGTAAAATCGTCCCCCACCACTTCCTGCTGGTACCGGGTATCGGTGCACAGGGTGGTTCACTGGAAGAAGTCTGCAAATATGGTATGACCAAGGAATGCGGACTGATTGTCAACTCCAGCCGTGCCATCATCTATGCCGACAAGACTGAAAACTTTGCCAAAGTAGCTGGCGAAGAAGCTCACAAAGTACAGCAGCAGATGGAAAAACAGCTGGCAAATATCCTCTAAAATTCTGTTTTTACCCCATTTTCAAGAAGCATAAAGACTCCTGCTTGTGCATGCAGTCTTTATGCTTCTTTTGTATCCTTCCACCATAAAAAAAGCTAAAAATAGGCCTATCAGGGAGGTTTAGTCTTAAAATCAGCAGACATATCCGGCAAATAATTGGCATTTTTCACGGATATATAAAAAAAAAACACGTAATTTGCATAATTAAGTAGTAAGTATGCTTTTCCAAGCAGCAAAGATTTGAAAAACAACCAGGAAAACAAAGGAACAAAAGAAATCAAATATGGAGTTCTCAGCTAAACAAATTGCGGAATATATCCAAGGAACCATCGTTGGAGATGAAAATGCCAAAGTACATACCTTCGCCAAAATCGAAGAAGGCGTACCGGGAGCATTATCCTTTCTATCCAATCCTAAATACACTCATTACATATACGATACAAAATCAACCATTGTATTGGTAAACAAGGACTTTCATCCGGAGCATGAAATCAAGGCTACCTTAATAAAGGTAGACGATGCCTACGAAAGTCTGGCCAAGCTGATGACGCTTTATGAAATGAGTATGCCCAAAAAGAAAGGGATCAGCTCATTAGCTTCCATTGCTGAAAATGTGAAAATCGGAAAAGATGTCTACATCGGTCCTTTTGCCTGCATTGAAGAAGGAGCTGAAATCGGTGACAATGCCTACATACATCCGCAAGTAACGGTGGGAAGTCATGCTAAAATTGGGGCAAACACCATTCTTTATCCACATGTTACCGTTTACCACGACTGCCACATCGGCAACAACTGTATCCTGCATGCGGGAGCGGTCATCGGTGCCGACGGATTCGGCTTTGCTCCGGCACCGGAAGGATATGAGAAAATTCCTCAAATTGGTATTGTCATTATTGAAGATAACGTAGAAATAGGTGCCAATACGTGTGTAGACCGCGCGACAATGGGAGCTACGCTTGTTCACCAGGGGGTCAAGCTGGACAACCTCATCCAAGTGGCACACAATGTAGAAATAGGCAAGAACACCGTCATGGCTTCACAGGTAGGAGTAGCCGGATCGGCCAAAATCGGTGAATGGTGTATGTTCGGCGGACAGGTAGGTGTGGCAGGACATATCAAAGTGGGCGACCACGTCACAGTCGGCGCACAGTCCGGCATCCCGGGGAATACCAAATCACACTCCACGCTGATGGGATACCCGGCCATCGACCCGAAACAATTTGCACGCTCCGCCGCCATCTACAAGAAACTTCCGGATATGTACGTAGAACTCGGACGTTTGCAGAAAGAAATTGAAGAATTAAAAAAACAACTAAATAAATAAACCCATGTTGAAACAACAAACCTTAAAAGGCAGCTTTTCGCTCAACGGAAAAGGACTTCACACTGGAGTGAAACTTACCGTGACGTTCAATCCTGCCCCAGAGCACCACGGGTATAAAATACAGCGAATCGATTTGGACGACCAGCCGATTCTGGATGCGGTAGCCGAAAACGTAGTGGATACTACCCGCGGCACAGTTTTAGCAAAAAACGGGGTAAAAGTTAGTACCGTAGAACATGCATTGGCTGCTTTGTATGCAGCAGGTATCGACAACTGTCTGATTCAGGTAAACGGACCGGAATTCCCAATCCTGGATGGTAGCGCCAAGGCTTATGTGGAATGTATCAAACGAGTAGGCATCGAAGAGCAAGCTGCTCCGAAAGACTATTACATCATCAAGTCAAAAATTGAATTCCGTGACGAGGAAACGGGTTCCTCCATCATCGTATTGCCGGATGACAAGTTCAGTGTCAATACATTAATTTCTTACGACTCCAAAATCCTGACCAACCAATATGCCACGTTGGAGAATATGGGAGACTTCCCTACGGAAGTCGCCTCAGCACGTACCTTCGTGTTCGTCCGCGAAATCGAACCGTTGCTGAACGCAGGACTGATCAAGGGAGGAGACTTGGACAACGCCATCGTCATCTACGAAAAACAGATGACGCAGGAAAGCTTTGACAAGCTGGCCGATGTGATGGGTGTACCTCACATGGATGCCAGCCATCTGGGATACATCAACCATATTCCGTTGGTATGGCCGAATGAACCTGCCCGTCATAAACTGTTGGATATTATCGGAGACTTGGCCCTCGTAGGTAAACCCATCAAAGGACGCATCATCGCGACCCGTCCGGGACATACCATCAACAACAAGTTCGCCCGTCAGCTGCGGAAAGAAATCCGCCTGCATGAAATTCAGGCACCGATTTATAACTGCAACGAAGAACCGCTGATGGATGTAAACCGCATCCGTGAGCTGCTTCCTCACCGCTATCCGTTCCAACTCGTCGACAAAGTCATCGCTATCGGTGCCAATTACATCGTCGGCATCAAAAATGTCACTTCCAACGAGCCGTTCTTCCAGGGACATTTCCCGCAGGAACCGGTCATGCCGGGGGTGCTGCAAATTGAAGCCATGGCACAGGTAGGAGGCTTGCTGGTGCTCAATTCGGTAGACGAGCCTGAAAGATATTCTACTTATTTCCTGAAAATAGATAATGTGAAATTCCGCCAAAAAGTAGTGCCGGGCGATACCCTGATTTTCAGAGTTGAACTGATGGCGCCCATTCGCCGCGGCATATCGACCATGAAGGGCTATATTTTCGTGGGAGAAAAGATTGTCTGCGAAGCCGAATTTATGGCACAAATTGTAAAAAACAAGTAACATGATCAGCCCTTTAGCATATATAGACCCCGAAGCTAAAATCGGAGAAAACGTAGAAATAGGTCCTTTTGTCTTTATCGACAAAAACGTGGTGATTGGTGACAATAACGTCATCATGCCCAATGCTAACATTTTATATGGTTCCCGTATCGGAAACGGGAACCGCATTTTCCCAGGTGCCGTCATCGGTGCCATTCCGCAAGACCTGAAGTTTCATGGAGAAGAAACCACTGCGGAAATCGGTGACAACAATACCATCCGTGAGAATGTGACCATCAACCGAGGCACAGCCGCCAAAGGTAAAACCATCGTCGGCAACAACAACCTCCTGATGGAAGGCGTACACGTGGCCCATGATACCCTTGTAGGAAGCGGATGCATCATCGGCAACCAGACCAAAATGGCCGGAGAAGTCATCATTGATGACAACGCCATTGTCAGCGCTTCGGTACTGATGCACCAGTTCTGCCGGGTAGGCGGTTACGTCATGATTCAGGGAGGCTGCCGTTTCAGCAAGGACATTCCTCCATTCATCATTGCCGGAAGAGATCCTATCGCATATTGCGGTATCAACATTGTCGGTCTGCGACGCAGAGGATTCTCCAACGAACTAATTGAAAATATTCATAATGCCTATCGCCTCATCTACAACAGTGGGAAAATGGTAAGTGATGCCCTCGAAGCTATCCGCAAAGAAGTTCCGATGAGCAAAGAAATAGAATATATTCTTTCATTTGTAGAAAACTCACAGCGAGGCATCATCCGATAAAAAAGATTTTGTATATTTACCACATCAACCAAAGACAAACAAAAAATGGTATACAAATTTAGAATCATATCTGACGAAGTCGACGATTTCCTGAGAGAAATCAAAATAGACTCTGAAGCTTCCTTCTATGACCTGCACGAAGCTATCTTGAAGTCAACCGGATACAAGGACGATCAAATGACTTCTTTCTTTATCTGCGACGATGACTGGGAAAAAGAAACTGAAATCACACTGGAAGACATGGGTGCAGGCAGTTCGGAAGAAGATACCTACGTGATGAAAGATACCCGTCTCAGCGAACTGCTGGAAGACGAAAAGCAGAAACTGCTGTATGTCTTTGACCCATTGGCAGAACGCGTATTCTTCATTGAATTGTCGGAAATCATTACCGGAAAAGACCTGGACAAGGCAGTATGCTCCCGCAAAACTGGAGAAGCTCCGAAACAGACCATCGACTTCGACGAACAGATGAATACCAATGCCGCACTCGACCTG
Source organism: Bacteroides mediterraneensis (assembly GCF_016900355.1). Classification (GTDB taxonomy): domain Bacteria; phylum Bacteroidota; class Bacteroidia; order Bacteroidales; family Bacteroidaceae; genus Phocaeicola. The sequence goes on from NZ_JACJKA010000001.1 coordinate 341,829, forward strand.
GATGAGAATTTCTACGGAGACCAGGAATACGACATGGAAGATTTCGATCCGGAAGGTTTCGACATCAACGAAGGAAGCGGAAATCCTTACGACGAAGACAAATACTAACCGTCTTGATTTTCCATACTCAACACAATATTACAAGAATGTCATCCTGGGCTTTGGTTCAGAATGACATTTCTTTTTTCCCTAAGACCCATCACTCATGAAAAAGCCCGTCCTCATTGTACTCATCGGCCCTACAGGAGTAGGAAAGACAGAATTAAGCCTTTCCATTGCAGAGCACTACCATACCTCGATTATCTCCTCCGATTCCCGTCAGCTCTACAAGGACCTGAAAATCGGTACGGCTGCCCCCACTCCCGCACAATTGGCGAGAGTGCCTCATTATTTTGTCGGGACACTGGAACTGACCGACTATTACAGCGCGGCCCAGTATGAAACGGAAGTACTGAAAAAGTTGGACGAGTTGTTCCAAACACACCCTGTAGTAGTCATGACCGGTGGCTCCATGATGTATGTGGATGCCGTGTGCAAAGGTATTGATGACATTCCGACTGTGGACAAGGAAACCCGCGAACTGATGATTCACCGCTATGAGACGGAAGGACTGGAGGCGCTCTGTGCCGAATTGCGGCTGCTTGACCCGGAATACTACCGAATTGTGGACCTGAAAAACCCCAAAAGAGTGATTCATGCATTGGAAATCTGCTACATGACGGGAAAAACCTATACTTCTTTCCGCACCCGTACGCAGAAGGAACGTCCTTTCCGGATTGTCAAAGTCGGACTGACCCGCGACCGTGAAGAGCTGTATCAGCGCATCAACCAGCGTGTGGACGAAATGATGAAAGAAGGCTTGTTAGAAGAAGCCAAACGAGTATATCCTTACAAACAGCTTAATTCACTGAATACCGTAGGCTACAAGGAAATCTTCAAGTACCTGGACGGGGAATGGGACCTCCCGTTTGCCATCGAGAAAATCAAACAGAATTCACGGATTTACTCCCGGAAACAAATGACCTGGTTCAAGAGAGATACCGAAATCACCTGGTTCCACCCGGAACAGAAAGAGGAAGTCCTGCAGTTCTTGGACAGCCAGATCAACCTTGACTGACTTCAGAACTGTCTTCATCGGTCAACAAAAACTCCTTGCGGAACATCTCCACAAACAAGAGGAAAAGGGATACCATCAACGGCCCGAAAATAATGCCCATGAAACCAAACAGAGGAAGACCGGCCACTACTCCGAAAATTGTAATCAAAGGATGCACATCGGCCATCTTCTTCTGCAAGATGAAACGAATCAGGTTATCACACTGAGCGACAATCAGTCCCCCGTACCCTAACATAATCAAGGCACTCACCCAATTGCCCACAATCAAGAAATACACCGTAATCGGCCCCCACACCAGGACGGTACCCACAATGGGAATTACCGAAGCAAAAGCCGTCAGCATGGCACTCAGGAAAGGATTGGGCGCATCGCAAATCAAGTAGCCTCCCAAAGAGATAAGCCCCTGGATAATGGCCAGCAACGGAATACCGATGGCATTGGAGCGCACCATCAGCTGTACCTTTTTCAACACCTCAACCTTATTTTCAGCCTTGAAAGGAAGCAAGGTGGAAATATAATGTTCCATGTTTTTGCCCTCATACAACATGAAAAACATCAGCATGATAGCCACGCAGAGATTAATCAGCAAGTCACTGACTCCACTCATCACCGACTGTCCGATGGAAGAAGCCTGCGACACCAAGAAAGAAAGGCTCTTCTCCGACATTACATCAAATCCAGTCCGTTCTTTGATAAAGTCTACTACCTCTCCTATCGGCCTGACAATCGCCTCCGTATCAAAATGCATCTTGGATACCTGACTCACCATGGCCCACGTAAACAAGGAAAGCGGAATCAGAATAAACAGGGTCACCCCGATGGTCACCAGCCACACCGCCAACGCTCGTTTCATCTTCGTCTGCAGCCAGAACGTAAAATTACGCAACAACAGGTAGAGCGTAAATCCACCTAAGATACCGTTCATAAAAGGCTGTGCCTGACGGAACAGCAGGTATCCCAGCCCAAGAATAAACACAACCAGTGAATATTTCCAGTATCTTTCCTTCATAGGCTTTTCGCGATTAATTTTCCTTTTCTTCCTCTTGCGGAATCCGGAAAGCCGTGTAAAGCTCCAGCACCGCAGAAATGGTCAGGCAGACAATCCATTCGTTCCGTTTCCAAAGCAACATCACTACGCCTGTCAGCACCAGCAACATCGCACCGAGAAGCTGTTGGCGTCGCAAACGACGGATTACCACACTACTACCCTTATATTCTGACACCAGCTGCACATAGGCAAACAGACAGGCACCCACCAGATACACATACGGCGCCCACTCCAGTCTCAAAAACTGAAGCACCAGTCCGATAAACAACACTACCGCACCTGCGACAGCCAGTTTGTCTTTCATCTTCGCATTCATTTACTTGTCTTCCTCAAAAATAAAAATATCCTCGTTTTCCTTTTTCATCAGGTACTTTTCGCGAGCCACTTTCTCCAACGCTTCCTTGTTCGAGGTAATCTCCTTCAGCATCTTGCTGTCTTCCTCATACTGCTTCCGGTAGCGCTCAATCTCCGTATTCAACTGATGAATCTCCCGCTTGTGTGCGATACGGCGTATCAGACTGTTCTCGTCCAGTACCCCGATAATCAACAGAAAGATACCCACGGTGACCAGGTATTTATGCCTTCCGATAAAAGCCCAGATATTAGCCAGTTTACCCATAAAAATTCCTACTTTATTACCTTGCAAAGATAGAAATTATTTCGCAGCAAGTCCATGACAAGAAAGAGATTTTATGTACATTTGCAGAAATATCAAGGAATCAAAAACGAATCAACTCATGGAAAATTATATCGTATCGGCACGCAAATACCGCCCGTCTACGTTCGACACCGTGGTAGGACAGCGTGCATTGACCACGACCCTGAAGAATGCCATTGCCAACCATAAACTGGCGCACGCCTACCTGTTCTGCGGTCCGCGAGGAGTAGGAAAAACCACCTGCGCCCGTATCTTTGCCAAGACCATCAACTGCCTGCATCCCACGGCAGAAGGAGAGGCTTGCAACGAATGTGAATCGTGCAAGGCATTCAACGAGCAGCGTTCCTATAATATCCATGAGCTGGATGCTGCTTCCAACAACTCGGTAGAGGATATCCGTTCACTAATTGAACAAGTACGTATCCCGCCACAAATCGGTAAATACAAGGTGTACATCATCGATGAGGTGCACATGCTGTCTACGGCGGCTTTCAATGCTTTCCTGAAAACCTTGGAAGAACCGCCCCAGCACGCCATCTTCATCCTGGCTACCACGGAGAAGCATAAGATTCTGCCCACCATCCTCAGCCGGTGCCAGATTTATGACTTCAATCGCATCACGGTCAGCGACACAGTGGAGCACCTGGAGAACGTGGCCCGCAAAGAGCACATCGAAGCCGAACCGGAAGCCTTGAACGTGATTGCACAGAAAGCCGATGGAGGTATGCGTGACGCCCTCTCCATCTTCGACCAGGTGGTGAGCTTCACCAACGGACACATCACGTACCAGAGTGTCATCGAGAACCTGAATGTGCTGGACTGCGAATATTATTTCAAACTGACGGATTTCTTTTTGGAGAATAAAGTCTCCGACTGTCTGTTGATCTTCAACGACATTCTCCGGAAGGGATTCGACGGCAATCATTTCATCACCGGACTGACGTCTCATTTCCGCGACCTGCTGGTGAGCCGCGATCCGGCCACCCTGCAACTGCTGGAAACGGGGGCTTCCATCCGCGAACGATACCAGGCACAGGCACAGAAATGTACCCCACAGTTCTTGTACAAGGCCATGAAGCTGTGCAACGACTGCGACCTGAATTACCGCCAGAGCAAAAACAAACGCCTGCTGGTGGAACTGACATTGATTCAGTTGGCACAGCTGACAGCCGAACCGGAAGACACGGGCAGTGGGCGTAGCCCTAAGAAACAATTATCTCCCGTTTTCCACACCGCACAAGCCGGTCAGCCCGCGGCACAGCAGACCCACACGGCTCCAACTGCCACAGCCGCTCCGGTAACTCAACCGGTTCCGCAGCCTCAACCTGCTCAACCGGCTCCACAGGCACAGCCTTATACGACCACTTTAAAGCAGGCAGAAGTGCCCTACACTAAAGCCAGTCCGCTTCCGAAAACGGCAACCGAAAAAAAAGCACCGGTCTTCAAGGCTGGAAGTTTGGGAATGTCTATCCGGAAAGCGCAGGCTCAACCCGCTGCACCGGCTTCACAACCTGCCGCACAGCAAGCTTCGGTGTCACCTGCGGCCGACAACTGGGAAGACTATATTTTCAATGAAAAAGATTTGGGTTACTACTGGCGTGAGTTTGCCAGCCTGCTACCCAAGGAAGAAGCAGCCAATGCCGGACGTATGAGAAACATGCACCCGCATCTGCTGGCCGACCAGCATACCTTTGAAGTGGCTGTAGACAATGGCATGGTCCAGAAATACATGCAGCAGCTGGCTCCTCAGATAGAAGCCCACTTGCAAAAGAAGCTACACAACCGCAAAATCAAGATGACCACGCGGGTGAGCGAAGCCAATGAAAACGTACGGGCCTACAGCCACGTAGAGCGTTTCCAAATGATGAGCAAAAAGAATCCCAGCCTGCTGAAACTCAAGGAGGCTTTGGGATTGGAACTCTCTTAAAAACTCATTTCATCCACATAACAACGGGCGGAGAAACCTCAAAATCAGTTTCTCCGCCCGTTATCTTTTATCTTTCAGCCACTTGGCTTACAAGTCATGATTCTTCATCCGATACTCGGCCAGTTCCTCGTACTTCGTGCCCGGACGGCCGTAGTTACAGTACGGATAGATGGAAATCCCCCCACGTGGCGTAAAGATTCCTGTCACCTCAATGTATTTCGGATCCATCAGCTTGATCAGGTCCTTCATGATGATGTTCACACAATCCTCGTGAAAATCTCCGTGGTTACGGAAGCTGAACAAATACAGTTTCAAGCTCTTGCTCTCCACCATCTTTACATCCGGCAGGTAGCTGATACGGATTTCCGCGAAGTCCGGCTGCCCTGTAATCGGACAGAGGCTGGTGAACTCCGGACAGTTGAAACGCACCCAGTAATCATTCTCAGGATGCTTGTTCACAAATGCTTCCAGCACTTCCGGGGCATAATCCTGTTTATATACGGTTTTCTTGTTGCCTAACAAAGTCAGTTCATCTTTTCTTTCCATACTCATTTGTTTTCTTTTGAAGCCAAATATTTTTCCAGTCCCTCGCGGCGCAACTTGCAGGCCGGACAATGTCCGCAACCGTCACCCGGAATGCCGTTATAGCATGTTAGTGTTTCGTTCCGTACTAAATCCAGTACGCCCAATTCATCGGCCAGAGCCCAGGTCTGCGCCTTGTCAATCCACATCAACGGTGTATGAATTACAAACTGCTCATCCATGGCCAGGTTCAGCGTCACGTTGAGCGACTTGATAAACGAATCGCGACAATCCGGATAACCACTGAAGTCCGTTTGTGAAACTCCGGTCACCAGATGGAAGATTCCTCGTTCACGGGCATATACCGCCGCGATGCTCAGGAAAAACAGATTCCGTCCCGGCACAAACGTATTCGGGAAAGAATCTTTCGGCTTCACTTCATCCATGTGGATGGAAGTATCCGTCAGCGAGTTTTTGCCTAGGTGACCGATGAACGACACATCCATCACGTCAAACTCCACGCCTGCCTTCTCTGCAATCTTGCGTGCCAGTTCCACTTCTTTTTCATGCTTCTGTCCGTAGAGGAAACTCAGTGCATGTACTTTCTTAAAATGCTTCTTCGCCCAAAAAAGACAGGTAGTAGAGTCCTGTCCGCCGCTGAATACGACAAGGGCCTCGTTCTGATTCATCATATCCTTTAAATTTCCTTGATTTTTAATACATTGTATGAGATGTGCTCGTCATAGACATCCGTATCGTCCACCCGCTTGATGTATTTCACTACGCGTACGGTTACCGGCAACACAATCACCTCATACAGGGTTTTGAGTACCACCTGTACCACCATCATCTTGACCAGTTCACTCACCGGCATCAGTCCCCCGAACGCCAGCGGGAAGAAAATCAGTGAATCGGCTCCCTCACCGGCTACGGTCGACAAGATAGCACGGGCCGAAAAATTCTTTCCATGGGAAGCCACTTTCATGCGGCTCATCACATACGCATTGATGAATGAACCTACCAGGAAGGCCGCCAGACTGGCAGCAGCAATACGCGGCGCCATGCCGAACACGAAGTTGAAGCTCTCTTCCCCCTCCCAGAACGGAGCGGCAGGAAGGGCTACGGCCAGCTGTCCCATGGCCACCACCATGAAATTCATCAGGAATCCCATCCAGATAATTAGACGTGCCTTGCGGAAGCCCCACACTTCGGCAATACAGTCATTAATAATATAAGAAATCGGAAAAACAATGAGTCCGGCGGTCACGGAAATCGGACCTAATTGTACGACTTTGGTTTCTAACAGATTGGCCGCCACCAGGCAGACACAAAACACAATGCCCAAAACCATAAAAGGCACTGATACGAGATTTTCTTTTTTCATCGCTCCTGTTTTTTACGTGGTGTTCTAGAATACACGACCGCTATTCACGGCATCGCATGTAAATGTTCTCTTTTAATCGGGCGCAAAGATACAAAGAATTTTCGGGACTGCCATGCAGTTTCATCCGCATAATCACACTTTCCCGTTCCAATAGCTTCAAACACCACCTCACTTACTTCTTTTCGCCCATACATATTCTCTGTCCCACACTGCGGGATTTGTATTCCACACTGTGAAATATGTATCCCACACTGTGGTTTTTATATCCCACACTGTGGGACAGAAAAATCTCTTCGGAGAAAGACCTTAAATGCAAGGAGAAAAACAAATAAAAATCGTACCTTTGTGCATCATGTAGCTAAACTCATTCTATAGACAATGGTTCAAATACAGATTCATCAAAATACCTGCATACGTTGCAAAAAATGCGTCAGAATATGTCCTTCGGCGCTGTTCACCTTCCGTGAAGACAAAGGCATAGAGGTAAATACCGAAAACTGCATCAGTTGCGGACAGTGCGTGGCTGTTTGCCCGACAAACTCCATCGTCCATTCCGATTTTCCACCGGAGAGAGTCCACTCCTTCGACCGGAACCAGCTGCCTACTGCCGACCAGGTGGAACTGCTGATGCGTTCCCGCCGCTCCAACCGGGCGTTTTCCAAAGAACGGATTCCGGAAGAAGCCTTACAACGCATCATTGAAGCGGCTCACCGCGCTCCGACTGCCACCAATGCGCAGGAAGTCAAGATGGTACTGATTACCCGCCCGGAAACATTGACGGAAATCAGCCGCCTCACCCTCGGTACGTTCATGTCCATTGTACGTACAGTGGAAAATCCCTTGGTGAAGATGATATTGAAGCCCATCATGCCCTCCAACTACCGTTACATTCCGGTGTTCAAGCAACTGCAAGAAGAGTTTGACAAAGGAAACGACGGCATTCTTCGCGGAGCTGCAGCGGTCCTCTTCTTCTACACGGAAAAGAAAGCCCGTTTCGGATGCCAGGACTGCAACCTGGCCTACCAGAATGCGTCGCTGATGGCCGAAGCCCTCGGCGTGGCCCAGTTCTACACCGGATTTGTATGCACAGCAGCCAGCATGAACCGGAAAAAAGAATTGCAGAAGCTGTTAGGCATTGAAGGCTGTACGATTCATGCCGGTATGGCTTTGGGTATGCCTTCCTTCCGCTTCGACAAGTATATTGACAGAAAAGAACTTTCACTGAAAAGAATCGACTAAATATTGAAAGGTCATGACAAAGAATAACCAGCTGAGTGAGAAACTGAATTATACGGGAGCCAGCCATACCCCCACACACCTGCACCTTTGTACCTACAACGCCGAAAAAGCAGAGTTCCATCAAGGAACGTCCATGAAAGAATTGGAGCCGCTTATCCAAGCCGATGCCATCAACTGGGTCCAGGTTTACGGATTGCAGAACACGCAGGTGATACAGGATCTATGCGACTTCTTCCACATCAACTTCCTCACCACGCAGGATATTCTCAACGCCGAACACCTGACCAAAATCGAGGAACACGAGACCTACAACGTGGTCATCCTGAAACAGCTGTCGGCACACGAGGAAAACACGTACGTGCCGCAACAACTCTGCATCGTACAGGGTAGCAATTTCGTGCTTACCTTCATGGAGCATGACAGCGATTTCTTCAATGAAATCCATACAGCCCTGAAAAACAATACGCTGAAAATCCGGAATCGCCAGTCGGACTTCCTGCTCAGTGTGGCCCTAAACAGCGTCATGACCAGCTTCATGTCCATCATCTCCCGCATGGAAGATGAACTGGAAGACATGGAAGAATCGCTACTTTCGCCCGAAACCCGGGGCGACCTGAAACTGGAAGACATACAGCCTTACCGAAGAAATGCCCGCCTCATCAAGAAGTGCATCCTTCCGCTGAAGGAACAGATGAACAAACTGTTTCATACGGACAACGTGCTACTCCACAAGGCCAACCGCCCGTTCTTTACCGACGTGAACGACCACCTGCAATTCGTGTTGCAGACCCTCGACGGCTGCCGTGATATGATTTCGGCCCTGGTCGACCTTTACCTGTCGAACAACGACCAGCGGATGAACAACATCATGAAACAGCTCACCATCGTATCCACTATCTTCATTCCGCTGACCTTCCTGGCCGGCATTTGGGGGATGAACTTCGAATGGATGCCCGAACTGGGATGGAAATACGGGTACCTGATGGCCTGGGGCATCATGCTCGTGACTGGAGTCGCAGTCTACCTGTTTTTCAAACGAAAGAAATGGTATTGATTTATCCACACCTTTAATTTATTGACAAATTATGCGCAAGAAAGAACTTTATCAGAAAGTCATTGAATATTTTCAGAAAGCCATGCCTGTGGCCGAAACCGAACTGCACTACAACAACCCGTTTGAACTGCTGATAGCTGTCATCCTGAGTGCCCAGTGCACCGACAAGCGAGTCAATATGATTACCCCTCCTCTCTTCCACGACTTCCCTACACCGGAGGCCCTGGCTGCCACCACTCCGGAAGTCGTGTTTGAATACATCCGCAGCGTCAGCTACCCGAACAACAAAGCCAAACACCTGGTAGGCATGGCTCAGATGCTGGTGCGCGATTTTCACAGCACCGTACCCGACACGCTGGAAGAACTGGTGAAACTGCCGGGCGTAGGGCGAAAGACCGCCAACGTCATCCAAAGTGTTGTCTTCCACAAGGCAGCCATGGCCGTAGACACCCACGTGTTCCGTGTGAGCCATCGCATCGGACTGGTTCCGCGTACGTGTACCACCCCGCTGGCTACCGAAAAGGAACTGGTGAAATACATTCCCGAAAACCTGATTCCTACCGCACACCACTGGCTGATTCTCCACGGACGCTACGTCTGCACGGCTCGCGCCCCCAAATGTGAGAGCTGCGGACTCAACGGGATATGCAAGGAATCGCTGAAAGCCATCTGATCAAATAAAAAAACGGCATGCAAACTCTTCTCCTCTGCATGCCGTTTTTCTTTCAAATATTCCTATAATCAAGTCAAGTAATCCAATTCTTTCCGCATACTCATCAGTTCTTCCCGGATACGCTTCAGGCGTTCTACCACATTGGCTGTCTGCAAGGTTTCTTCTCGGTTCTGTTTCAGACGTTGTTTGGCCCCTGCCAGCGTCATCCCTTTTTCCTTCACAAGGTGATACACCAGCCGAATGTTTTCGATGTCTTCCTTCCGGTACTGACGGACATTTCCTCCCGTCTTTTTAGGAGAAATCATCGGAAACTCCTTTTCCCAATAACGCAGCAGCGATTCATTCACATCGAACATCTTTGCCACTTCACTGATGGAATAATATAGTTTCAGTTCTTTTTCTGTTTTCAAAGCCATACGTCATTTTTCTTTAATCGAATACCCGTCCGTGATTTGCGGCCAGTTCAATCATCTTCTCATACTCATCCGCATCCAAGTCCATGAAATAATAGTTGACCGGATTGACAATCTTGCCTTTCACCCGCACCTCATAATGCAAATGAGGTCCTGTACTCTTTCCGGTAGAACCGACTTCCCCGATTACTTCTCCACGGCTGACCTGCTGTCCTACTCGCACTTCAATTTTATTCAGATGCGCGTAACGGGTTACATATCCGAACCCATGGTCGATAATGATACAATTTCCATAAAGCCCGTCCCATCCGGCCTGCCTCACCCGTCCGTTACCGGTAGCATAGACCGGTGTACCCACATTGGCCGAGAAATCCATTCCGGCATGAAATTTCACCGTTTTATAAATGGGGTCCACTCGCATACCATATCCGGAAGCCGTCTGTTTCAAGTTTTTATTGGCCACCGGCTGTATGGCCGGAATGCTTGCCAACATTTTATCATGCTGTTTGCAAAGCGCCACCACCTCATCAAATGATTTCGACTGGGCATAAATTTTCTTTTCCAAGTCGTCCATTTTCTGTGTAGTATGAATCACCAACCGACTGTTGGCCATATCCATCAATTCCTTGTAACGCTCATTGTTGACTGCGGCCGAACGCTGTTCATCCGGCAAAGGATCGGCTTGCATCATGACCCGATAAATATTGTCGTCGCGTTGCTGCAAACGTTGCATCACTCCTTCCGCTTCTTCCAAACGGGAAGAAAGAATGGCATATTGCGACAAAAGCCGGGAGTTCTCTGTCCGAAGGTCTTTCTCCGAAGGAGACCCGAAAATCCATAACAACAGGATAAAGCTTCCGGCCCCTAATCCCATTCCCACAAACAGTTGCCTGAGATAGCTCAAAGCACGCTGCCGCATGGTAGGATAAATGCGGTCGTAAGTACGTGTTTTCGGATTGTAAATATAGTAGACTTTACGCATGTCGTTCGATTTTGGAAAAATTTAAGCAACAAAACATCAAGTTTTTGCACCAAACATACAGACAAAAATAATAAAACCGATTATCTTTGCAAATCAATTTTGAGAATATTAACTACAAGACAATATAACGACTATGTTGACAGCAAATGAAATCCGTGACTCATTCGTCAAATTCTTTGAGTCAAAAGGACATCAGATTGTGCCTTCTGCACCGATGGTCATCAAAGACGACCCTACGCTGATGTTCACCAATGCCGGTATGAACCAGTTCAAGGACATCATACTTGGCAACCATCCTGCTAAATACAAACGTGTAACCGACTCACAGAAATGTTTGCGTGTGAGCGGAAAGCATAATGACCTGGAAGAAGTAGGTCACGATACGTACCACCACACCATGTTCGAAATGTTGGGTAACTGGTCATTCGGCGACTACTTCAAGAAAGAAGTGATTGGCTGGGCATACGAATACCTGGTAGAAGTATTGAAACTGGACCCGAAAGACTTGTATGTTACCGTATTTGAAGGAAGCCCTGAAGAAGGTCTTGCCCGTGACGATGAAGCTGCCGGCTACTGGGCACAGTACTTCCCTGCAGACCACATCATCAACGGTAACAAGCACGATAATTTCTGGGAAATGGGTGATACAGGTCCTTGCGGTCCATGTTCTGAAATCCACATCGACTCCCGTTCAGCCGAAGAAAAAGCAGCCGTTCCGGGACGCGAACTGGTAAACAAAGACCATCCGCAGGTCATCGAAATCTGGAACCTCGTATTCATGCAATACAACCGCAAGGCAGACGGAACCCTGGAACCGCTTCCAGCCAAAGTGATCGATACCGGTATGGGATTTGAACGTCTGGTACGCACCCTGCAAGGAAAAACTTCCAACTACGATACAGACATCTTCCAGCCCATTATCAAAGTAATCGGTGACTTGTCTGGCAAGAAATATGGCGAGGATCCGAAAGTGGATGTAGCCATGCGTGTGGTAGCCGACCACATCCGTACCATTGCCTTCTCTATTACCGACGGACAGTTGCCGTCTAATGCCAAGGCTGGTTACGTCATCCGTCGTATCCTGCGCCGTGCCGTACGTTACGCTTATACTTTCTTAGGACAGAAACAGGCCTTCATGTACAAACTGGTACCTGTACTGGTAGAAAACATGGGTACTGCTTATCCGGAATTGAAAGCACAGCAACCGTTGATTGAAAAAGTAATCAAGGAAGAAGAAGAATCCTTCCTCCGCACCTTGGAAACAGGTATCCGTCTGCTCGACAAGATTATGAACGAAACAAAAGCTGCCGGAAAGACTGAAATCAGCGGAGTAGATGCCTTTACATTATACGATACCTTCGGATTCCCGTTCGACTTGACTGAACTGATTCTTCGTGAAAACGGTCTGACAGCCGACGTGAAAGGTTTCGAAGCAGAAATGCAGAAACAGAAACAGCGTGCACGTAATGCGGCTGCCGTAGAAACAGGCGACTGGGTAACCTTGAAGGAAGGTGAAACCAAATTCGTAGGTTACGACTACACAGAATATGAAACCAGCATCTTGCGTTACCGCCAAATCAAACAGAAAAACCAGACCCTCTACCAGATTGTATTGAGCGAAACTCCGTTCTATGCAGAAAGTGGTGGTCAGGTAGGTGATACCGGTGTACTGGTCAACGAATTTGAAACCATCGACATCATCGATACCAAGAAGGAAAACAACCTTCCGATTCATATCGCCAAGAAATTGCCGGAACATCTGGATGCCCCGATGATGGCTTGTGTGGATACCGACAAACGTGCCGCTTGTGCCGCCAACCACTCTTGTACACACTTGCTGGATGAAGCCCTCCGTCAGGTACTGGGTACACACGTAGAACAGAAAGGTTCTTTGGTGACACCAGATTCTCTGCGTTTCGACTTCTCTCACTTCCAGAAAGTGACTCCGGAACAGCTGCGTGAAGTGGAACACTTGGTCAATGCCAAGATCCGTGCAGACATTCCTTTGACAGAATATCGTAACCTGCCGATTGAAAAAGCCAAGGAACTGGGTGCCATCGCTCTGTTCGGTGAAAAATACGGCGACGAAGTACGTGTCGTACAGTTCGGTTCATCCATCGAGTTCTGTGGAGGTACACACGTATCGGCTACCGGAAAGATTGGTATGGTGAAAATCTTGTCAGAAAGCTCTGTAGCCGCAGGTGTACGCCGTATTGAAGCCGTAACCGGTGCCAAGGTTGAAGAAATGTTCGATACCGTACAAGATACCATCAACGACCTGAAAGCGTTGTTCAACAATGCTCCAGACCTGAAGGCTGCCATTACCAAGTACATCGACGAAAATGCCGGTCTGAAGAAACAGGTAGAAGAATTCATGAAAGAAAAAGAAGCCACCGTAAAGAACAAGCTGATTGAAAACGCCAAAGAAGTCAACGGTGTGAAAGTCATCAAAGCCGTTCTTCCGATGCCAGCCGATGCAGTGAAGAACATTGCCTTCCAATTGAAAGGACAGTTCGCTGAAAACTTGTTCGTGGTAATCGGTAGCGTATTTGAAAACAAACCGCTACTGACTGTCACCATGAGCGATGACCAGGTGAAAGCCGGACTGAATGCCGGACAGCTGGTTCGCGAAGCTGCCAAACTGATTCAAGGTGGTGGTGGTGGACAGCCTCACTTTGCAACTGCCGGAGGTAAAAATCCGGATGGTCTGACCGCTGCAGTAGACAAAGTGATTGAACTGGCCGGATTCTAATCCTGCTACACAAAAAATAGCAACTCTATTTACCATAAATCCTCCTTATCCCCTTAAAATAGTCGATAAGGAGGATTTTTTATGCCCACCTCCCTCTATCCAACCGAAGTTTGGTTGAATTGAACTTTCCATACTGCCGTTTTTTTCGTACTTTTGCTGCTGTTCTATTCGATCAAACAGACAACCATGCCCCAAGATAAATATACCCTTATGACCACGGCACCGGTACCACGCCTCATCCGTGGACTGGCCATTCCGACCATCATCAGTATGCTGGTTACCTCTTTCTATGTCATGGCCGATACTTACTTCGTCGGAAAAATCAATACCCAGTCTACCGCGGCTGTAGGTATCTCCTTTTCCATCATGGCCATTATCCAGGCATTCGGTTTCTTTTGTGGACATGGTTCGGGCAACTTTATCTCCCGACGGCTGGGGGCCCGAGACTACCGAAGTGCGGAGAGAATGGCGGCTACCGGTTTCTTCTGCGCCTTTTTTATCGGCTTTCTGATTGCCCTTTTCGGATTGCTTTTTCTGGAACCAATTTGCATAGCCTTAGGGTCTACCCCTACCATCCTACCCTACGCCAAGACGTATCTAGGCATTATCCTGTTAGGAGCTCCTTTCATGGCTTCTTCCTTGGTACTGAATAACCAGATGCGTTTCCAGGGAAATGCCGTATATGCCATGATTGGAATTACAGTGGGAGCTTTCTTGAACATTGCCCTTGACCCACTGTTGATTTTCGTATTCGACATGGGTATTGCAGGAGCGGCTTGGTCTACCTTCATCAGTCAGGTATGCAGCTTTACCATCCTGATGTTCATGGATCGTAAAGGCGAAAACATCCGTATCAACTACCGCTATTTTACGCCCACTCCAGCTTATCTGAAAGAGATTGTCTACGGAGGAAGCCCTTCCTTGTGCCGACAGGGACTGGCCAGTATTTCTACCATCCTGCTGAACGTATCCGCCGGCAACTTCGGGGATGCGGCCATTGCTGGTATGTCCATCGTCACCCGCATCTGCATGTTCATCAATGCCTTCGTCATCGGTTTCGGACAAGGTTTCCAACCGGTCTGCGGATTCAACTATGGAGCTGGTCTGAACCGCCGAGTACTTCAGGGATTCAAGTACTGCGTGAAAGTAGGTCTTATCTTCCTGGCCATCTGTTCCATCATCGGTTTTATTTATTCGCCGGAAATCATATCCTGGTTCCGGAAAGAAGACCCGCAAGTCATCGCAGTAGGAGCTGATGCCTTACGCTGGCAACTTATTACCCTCCCACTGGGTGCATGGGTCATCCTGTGCAACATGCTTCTGCAAACCATCCGCCAACCCAAACGGGCCGTGGCCTTATCGTCTGCCCGCCAGGGACTGTTCTTCATTCCGCTGATACTGGTTCTTCCGTATTTCCTGCAACTGGAAGGAGTGGAGATGTGTCAGGCCGTATCCGATTTGTGTTCGTTCCTGATGTCACTCCCGTTGACCATTCCGGTATTGAAAACCCTTCGTACGGACCGACAGCCTCTTTCGAAACTCCCATCCTAAACAATCGCTCATCCGTTCTCCTCCCGATAATCCTTGGGAGTCATTCCTGTCATACGCCGGAAATACTTGCAAAAGAACGAAGCATTGGGAAAATTCAGTTCGTCGGCTATCTGATACACCAGCTTGTCGGTGTGGCATAACATCAGTTTGGCTTCCTGCATCACAGCCTCATTGACCCAGTCCATCACCGTCCGCCCGCTGGCTTGCCGCACCAATGTACTCAAATAACGGGAGGTCAGGCATAAACGGTCGGCATAAAACGCACAGTTCCGTTCATGGACGGCATATTTGTTGACCAATTCCAAAAAGCGATTGAACACTTCCTCCTGCCGGCTACGCTTCTGTTTGCCCGCTTCCAGTTTGCGCCCTCTGAAACCATCCGTCTGGTGAAAAACAAGAGAAATCAAGCTTTGTACGGATTCCTTTGGGAACGGCCAGTCGTGAACTACCTCCCACAACAAGGCAAAAATCTGCTCCATCCGCCGACTCTCCTGCTCAGTCAATGAAAGATGCAGAAACAGTCTGCCTTGTAAATAGACCTGCAACAAATCTTCTTTCTGCCAGCTTTCCATCAGACTGTTGGAAAAAGCCAACATCGCTAAATCCAAATCAGACGATATGTATAGAAATTCGAATACGGTTCCAGGAGAGACTACCAGAAAATCTCCCGCCTTAAACTCCAGTTCACGCAAGTTGATACGCAAACGAAGCGTACCGGCACGAAAATACACCACCCGCCCCTCCGTCAGACGGTAGGGCTGTCCCTCCACAGACAGGAAACGGCCCACATCGGCTATCCCATGAATGGAACGGAGCAATCCCAGTTCCGGAATCAGAAAACGATAGGCATTGTGGCTTTCTCCCACCCGCTCACGCATTTGTCTCAAGGCCAGCAACAACAGACGATTCGATTTCATTTTACAGACACAATTTCCTGCAAAGATAATATTTCACTCGATTTCAGGGCTATATACAGGCAATTATCTAACAAAAAGAACATTCCGTCACACATATAGGACCAAAAGATATCATAAAATCCCTGTATCTTTGTCTTATTGCCTCAACAAAGATTGAATGCGTATGCTACGAATGTTTCTCTTCTTGTGCGTATGGGGCTTCAGTCACATCGTCCATGCACAAGTCACATTGGAAGATTGCCGCCAAAAAGCCCGTGAGAATTACCCGCAAGCCCGGCAATATGACCTGCTCCGCCTCTCGGAAGAATATACCTTATCGAATGCAGGAAAAGGCAACTTGCCACAGATTAGTCTGAGTGGAAAAATCTCTTATCAAAGTGAAGCCACCACCTTCCCCTTTGATATCCCCGGACTTGATAGCAAAGGACTGCCCAAAGACCAATATCAGGCAATGATTGAAGTCAGACAGAACCTGTGGGACGGAGGAAAAATCCGGAACCAGAAAGCCCAGATTCAGGCCGCAACAGAGGAAAGCGAACGACAGCTTGACAACAGTCTGTATGCACTGGAAGAAAGAGTGAACCAGGTTTTCTTCGGTATTCTCTTACTCGACGAACAATTGTCACAACACACGTTACTCGAAGAAAAACTGACCCGGAGCCTGAAGGATGTGCAAGCCTATCGCGCCAACGGTACAGCCAATGACGCCGATGTGGATGCCGTGCAAGTAGAAATCCTGCAAACCCGCCAGCAACGCATCCAGCTGGAAAGCAACCGCAGTGCCTACCTGCGTATGTTGTCTCTGCTGACAGGGGAAGAGCTTCCGCCACACACGCACCTCCAACGGCCTGAGGCTGTCTTGGAAACGACCGGCATCGTCAACCGTCCTGAACTCCGATGGTACGAGGCACAGGAGCAGACCGTCTCCGTGCATCGAAAAGGATTACAGACCGGCTATCTTCCCTCTTTCAGCCTTTTCGCACAAGGAGCCTACGGCAATCCGGGACTGGACATTCTTAAAGACAAGTTCAGGGCCTACTATCTGGTCGGAGCCCGCTTTACGTGGAATTTCGGAAGTCTGTATACCCTGAAAAACGACCGGAAAAAGCTGGATAACCAGCTCCAGAAAATCCAAAGCGAACGAGATTTGTTTCTGTTTCATACCCACCTACAGCTGGCGGAAGAGGACGGCACCATCCAGACCCTCCGGCAACAGATGAAAGAGGACGAAGAGATAATCCGGCTGCGGAAAAACATCCGGCTTTCTGCCGAGGCCAAAGTGGCCAACGGTACCCTGAGTGTCAGTGACTTGCTGAAAGAAATCACGGCCGAGAACCTGGCCCGGCAGGCAAAAGTACTCCACGAAATCCAACTGCTCATGCACCTGCACCAGCGAAAACACCTCACCAACTAATTTTTATTTTCCAACCGTTCAAAATATTCCGAATATGAAAACAAAATATGGACTCCTCCTCTTTACTGTATACTGTCTCACCGCCTGTGGAGAGAAAGACAACTTTGATGCGACCGGTACTTTTGAAGCAACCGAAATTGTGGTCTCTTCCGAAACTGCCGGAAAACTGTTCTACCTGAATGCCGAAGAAGGGATGCACTTTACCCAAGGCACTGAAGTGGGGCTGGTGGACACCGTACAGCTCTACCTGAAAAAGCGTCAGCTGGAGGCACAGATGAAGTCCGTGGAAAACCAACGCCCCGACATTCACCGGCAGATTGCCGCCACCAAGGAACAAATCGCTACCGCACAACGGGAACGCAACCGGGTGGAAAACCTGCTGAAAGCACAGGCAGCCAACCGCAAACAGCTGGATGACTGGGACGCCCAGCTGGCGGTACTCAACCGGCAACTGGAGGCACAGGTATCTTCTTTAGGGAACACCACTGCCAGCCTGACGGAACAAAGCTCATCGGTAGCCATCCAAGTAGCACAAATCGAAGACCAACTCAAGAAATGCCATATCACCGCCCCGATAAGCGGAACGGTTCTGGCCAAATATGCCGAACCGGGAGAACTGGCTACCCTCGGGAAACCGCTGTTCAAGATAGCCGACACGGAACACATCTTCCTGCGGGCCTACGTCACCTCCCGGCAACTGGCCTCCGTAAAATTAGGAAGTGAGGTCACGGTATTTGCCGACTTTGGCGATGCACAACGGAACACCTACCCCGGCAAAGTGACCTGGATTTCCGAAGAAGCCGAATTCACCCCGAAAACCATCCTGACCGATGACGAACGTGCCAACCAAGTCTATGCCGTCAAGATAGCCGTCCACAACGACGGGCGCATCAAACTGGGTATGTACGGCGAAGTCAAATTCTGAAAGGAGGGCACAAATGGAAACCCTTATTGAAGTCAGCCACGTAAGCAAAAGCTACGGAAAGGTACAGGCCCTGCGCGACGTATCTTTCCAGGTGAAGCAAGGCGAACTGTTCGGACTCATCGGTCCCGACGGCTCCGGAAAGAGTACACTCTTCCGCATCCTGACCACTCTACTGAAGCCGGACCAGGGAACGGCTCATGTACTGCATGCCGACGTACTGGCCGACTTCCGCACCATCCGGCGAAGCGTAGGCTACATGCCGGGACGTTTCTCCTTGTACCAAGACCTGACTGTGGAAGAAAACCTGCGTTTCTTTGCGACCGTCTTTCACACCACCGTGGAAGAGAACTACGAACGGATTCGGCCGATTTACGGACAGATTGCTCCGTTCAAAGACCGGAGAGCCGGCGCCCTGTCGGGAGGCATGAAGCAAAAGTTAGCATTGTGCTGCGCGCTGGTCCATGCTCCCCAAATCCTACTTCTCGATGAGCCGACCACCGGAGTAGACCCTGTATCCCGTCGGGAATTCTGGGAAATGCTGGCCCGTCTCCGTCAGGAAGGCATCACCCTCGTGGTATCCACCCCTTTCATGGACGAAGCCCGACGATGCGACCGCGTAGCCTTCCTATATGAAGGAGAAATCAAGGGTATCGACCGCCCGGAAACTATCCTGACCCGATTCAGCGACATTCTGTGTCCTCCCGGACTGGAACGAAAAACGGCAGTCGAAAACGCCGCCCCCCTCATCCAGGTAGACAATCTGGTCAAACGGTTCGGCACTTTTACCGCCGTCGACCACATCTCTTTCTCGGTACAGCGGGGAGAGATTTTCGGCTTCTTAGGAGCCAACGGAGCCGGAAAGACCACTGCTATGCGCATTCTCTGCGGCCTCAGCCTACCTTCCGAAGGGAAAGCGGAGGTGATGGGATTCGATGTCCGGACACAGAGCGAGGAAATAAAACGACGAATCGGCTACATGAGCCAGAAGTTTTCGCTGTATGAAGACCTGACGGTCCGCGAGAATCTCCGCCTGTTCGGAGGTATTTACGGAGTCAACGCCAAAGAAATTACGACCCGCACCGAAGAGACCTTGCGGCGTATCGGCCTCTACGAGGAACAACATACCTTGGTCCGTTCCCTGCCCTTAGGCTGGAAACAGCGACTGGCCTTCTCGGTAGCCATTTTCCACCGCCCGGAACTGGTTTTTCTGGATGAACCCACCGGAGGCGTAGATCCCGCCACCCGCCGCCAGTTCTGGGAACTGATTTATCAGGCTGCCGATCAGGGAATCACCATTTTCGTCACCACGCACTACATGGACGAAGCAGAATATTGCGACCGCATTTCCATGATGGTGGACGGACACATCCGCGCCCTGGATACTCCCGACGGACTGAAGGCCCGCTTCCAAGCCCGAGACATGGACGAAGTGTTCCAGAAACTGGCCCGCGAAGCCCAACGGGGAGATGCGGCTTTTACTCACGCTCAAACCGAACGACTATGAAACAGTTTATTGCTTTTGTCAGAAAAGAATTCCATCACATTCTGCGCGACCGGCGCACCATGCTGATACTGATAGGCATGCCGATTATACAGATTATCCTTTTTGGCTTTGCCATCTCTACCGAGGTACGCAATGTACAGACTGCCGTATTGACTCCCTCCCTTCAGACGGATGTACGGAAACTGGTAGAGCAACTGGATGCCAGCGAGTATTTCACGGTGAAATATGTCGTTCAGTCGCCCGATGAGATTGAACGGCTGTTCCGGCGCAACCAGATAGAGCTGGCCGTCATTTTCCCCTCCGACCTGCACCGGTTCCGCTTCAATTCTTCACAGATACAAATTTTAGCCGATGCCACGGAGCCCAACCTGGCAGTCACCCGGAGTACGTATGCCCAAACCATTCTCCGACAAGCCCTGCAAACCATCCGGCCCGCTGACGCTTTCTCCTCCAAAGGAGGAACGGAAGGGATGCCGATTGTAGCCTACAACAAGCTGCTCTACAACCCGCAAATGAAGAGTGCCTACAACTTCGTACCGGGGGTTATGGGACTGATTCTGATGCTGATTTGCGCCATGATGACTTCCATTTCCATTGTCCGCGAAAAAGAGACTGGTACAATGGAAGTGCTGCTGGTCTCCCCTGTCAATCCGCTGTTTGTCATTCTGTCGAAATCCGTACCCTATTTCGTACTCTCCCTGCTCAACCTGACTACCATCCTGCTGCTTTCGGTCTTTGTGCTCAACGTGCCGATATCCGGAAGTCTGACGATCCTGCTGGGAGTTTCCCTGCTGTTCATCTTCGTATCGCTGGCACTGGGACTGCTGATTTCCTGCGTCACGCATACCCAAGTGGCAGCCCTGCTGGTCTCGGCCATGGTCCTGCTCATCCCGACCATTATCCTGTCGGGCATTATCTACCCGGTAGAAAGTATGCCGGGCATCCTTCAGGCCATTTCCTGCCTCATTCCGGCACGCTGGTACGTGGCAGCAGTGCGACGACTGATGATTGAAGGCGTACCCTTTGTCTACGTCTGGAAGGAAGTGGCTGTGTTGTGCCTCATGGCCGTAGTCCTGATTGCAGCCACCACCCGCAAATTCAAGAACCGACTGGAATAAACCGCAAGCTTATGATGTTACGCTACCTGATAGAAAAAGAATTCAAACAACTGAAACGCAACCGTTTCCTGCCCCGCCTCATCCTACTGTTTCCCTGCGTGATGATGCTGGTGATGCCATGGGCCGCCACACTGGAAATCGAGGACTTGCGCATTGCCGTCATTGACCACGACCAAAGTCCCTCGTCCCAACGGCTGGTACACCGCATCGAGGCTTCCCGTTACTTCCAGCTGACTGCCTTGCCTGCTTCTTACGCACAAGGCCTGAACGCCATTGAAAAAGACCAGGTGGACATGCTGCTGGAAATCCCCCGAGGATTTGAGAAAGACCAGGCCCGCGGCGTCAGTCCTTCCACCCTGATTGCCGTCAATACGGTCAACGGTACCAAAGGAGTACTGGGCAGCACCTACCTGCAACAAATTCTCAATCCGCAGCCCTCACCCGCCTCCGTGCGCTACCAGTTCAATCCGTACCTCAACTACAAAGTGTTCATGGTACCTGCCCTGATGACCATGATACTGGTACTGCTCTGCGGCTTCCTCCCGGCCCTGAACGTGGTCAGCGAGAAAGAAGCAGGTACCATCGAGCAAATCAATGTCAGTCCGGTGAGCCGTTTCACCTTTACCCTCGCCAAACTCCTGCCCTACTGGGCCATCGGATTTGTGGTACTGAACCTGTGCATGCTGCTGGCCTGGCTGGTCTACGGACTGACACCCGAAGGAAACATCCTCACCATCTATCTGACCACGCTGATTTTCGCACTGGTCATGTCGGGGCTGGGCTTGGTCATCTCCAATTACTCTTCCACCTTACAGCAAGCCATGTTCGTCATGTGGTTCTGCATGCTGATTTTCATTCTGATGAGCGGACTGTTCACTCCTATCAGCAGCATGCCGGAATGGGCACAATACATCACGTACCTCAATCCGCTGCGCTACTTCATGGAAATCATGCGCATGGTCTATCTGAAGGGCAGCCACATCGGCGACATCGGCTTCCAGCTTTCCATGCTCTCCACCTTTGCCGTTCTGCTATATGTTTGGGCCATCCGCAGCTACCGCAAGCAGCAATAAGCTGTTCGATATTTGACTTCTTATCTTGACACGAACGTGCAACGACCTCATCACGTTCGTGTCAAGGTCTCGTCACGTCCGTGTCTACCTCTCGTCACGTTCGTGTCGAGGTATTTCCGCAAAGGAATTTCCCTAAAAATGCCCCTTGCAAGGTCCAGAATTGTAAGTCAGTTATTTCCACCTTACAGAATTATTCAGTAACTTTGCCCGAATCTCTTTTACATAGGACCCATTTGAATATGAGCGAAGATACTTTTGACAAGGACGAAAAGGAAACGGCAAACCTGCCTGAAAAAGAAGAACACTCTGACTACAAACCTGTATCGACCACCGACGAGGCGGTGAAGCACCAGCTGAGCGGCATGTACCAGAACTGGTTTCTGGACTATGCTTCGTACGTGATTCTGGAGCGTGCCGTACCCCACATCAACGACGGACTGAAGCCGGTGCAGCGACGCATTCTCCACTCCATGAAACGCCTGGACGACGGACGCTACAACAAGGTGGCCAACATCGTGGGACACACCATGCAGTTCCATCCACACGGAGATGCTTCCATTGGAGACGCCCTTGTACAATTGGGACAGAAAGACCTGCTCATTGACTGCCAGGGAAACTGGGGTAACATCCTGACGGGCGACAGCGCAGCGGCTCCCCGTTACATCGAAGCCCGGCTGTCCAAATTCGCCCTCGACGTGGTGTTCAACCCGAAAACCACGGAATGGCAGGCCTCCTACGACGGAAGAAACCGGGAACCAGTCACCCTGCCGGTGAAATTCCCGCTGTTGCTGGCTCAGGGAGTAGAAGGTATCGCCGTGGGACTTTCTTCCAAGATTCTTCCCCATAACTTCAACGAATTGTGCGATGCAGCCATTGCCTACCTGCACGGAGAGGACTTTCAGCTCTATCCGGACTTCCAGACAGGGGGCTCCATCGATGTATCGCGCTACAACGACGGCGAAAGAGGAGGCGTGGTACGCGTACGGGCCAAAATTTCCAAGCTCGACAACAAGACATTGTGCATCAGCGAGATTCCCTATGGGAAGACGACCTCTTCTCTGATTGATTCTATTCTGAAGGCCATCGAAAAGGGAAAAATCAAGGTTCGGAAAGTAGACGACAACACGGCCGGAAAGGTGGAGATTCTGGTACATCTGACACCGGGTGTCTCGTCCGACAAGACATTGGATGCCTTGTATGCCTTTACAGACTGCGAAGTGAACATCTCTCCCAACTGCTGTGTCATCGACAACAAGAAACCGCATTTCCTCTCGGTGAGCAAAGTGCTGAAGAAATCGGTCGACAACACACTGGCCCTGCTCCGGAAAGAACTGGAAATACAGCGGGACGAAACGCTGGAAACCTTGCATTTTGCGTCCTTGGAGAAAATCTTCATCGAAGAGCGGATTTACAAGGACAAGCAATTCGAACAGGCAGAGTCCATGGATGCAGCCTGCGAGCATATTGACGAACGGTTGACTCCGTTTTATCCGCAGTTCGTGCGCGAAGTGACGAAAGAAGATATCCTCAAACTGATGGAAATCAAGATGGCGCGTATCCTCAAGTTCAACAAGGACAAGGCGGACGAATTCATCGCCCGTTTAAAAGCCCAGCTGGAGGAGATTGACAACCACTTGGCACACATCACGGAATATACCATCGACTGGTATCAGCACCTGAAAGAGAAATACGGAAAGAATTTCCCTCGTCGTACGGAAATCCGCAACTTCGACACCATCGTGGCGACCAAAGTGGCGGAAGCCAACGAAAAGCTGTACATCAACCGGGAAGAAGGCTTCATCGGTACGGGACTGAAAAAAGACGAGTATGTGTGCAACTGTTCCGACATCGACGATGTGATTATCTTCTACAAGGACGGAAAGTATAAGATTGTCCGTGTGTCCGACAAGCTGTTTGTCGGGAAGAACATCCTGTATGTCAACGTATTCAAAAAGAACGACAAACGTACCATCTACAACGTCATTTACCGTGACGGAAAGGATGGGTATTATTATATCAAACGCTTCAATGTGACCTCCATCATCCGCGACCGGGAGTACGACGTGACACAAGGTACGCCAGGCTCCAAGATTGTCTACTTCACAGCCAATCCCAACGGAGAAGCGGAAGTCATCCGGGTCATCCTGCGCCCAACGCCCCGTATCAAGAAACCGACCTTCGAAAAGGACTTCAGCACCATCCACATCAAGGGCAAGCAGTCGATGGGTAATCTGCTTACCAAGGCCGAGGTACACAAAATCAGCCTGAAACAGAAAGGAGGTTCCACACTCGGCGGCAGAAAGGTATGGTTCGACCACGACGTGCTGCGACTCAACTACGACGGCAGAGGACAGTACTTGGGCGAATTCCAAAGCGATGAAAGTATCCTGGTTATTCAAAAGAACGGAGAGTTCTACACCACGAACTTCGACCTGAACAACCATTATGATCCGGACATTCTCTGCATCGAGAAGTTCAATCCCGATAAGGTATGGACAGCCGTACTCTATGATGCTGACCAGCAGAATTATCCGTACCTGAAACGGTTCACCTTCGAAGCGACCAACAAGAAACAGAATTTCCTGGGCGACAACAAACATACCCAACTCATCCTCCTGACTTGTCAGGTGTACCCGCGCATACAAGTCGATTTTGGCGGACACGACAGCTTCCGGGAAGCACTCGTGCTGGAAGCCAGCGACTTTGTGGGTGTCAAGAGCTTCAAAGCCAAGGGCAAACGTCTGACCACTTATACTGTCGACCGGATTACCGAACTGGAACCGACCCGCATGCCGGAGCCGGAACCGGAAGAACCGGAAAAAGAAGAGGAAGACGGAGCTGAAGAAGAGGATATCCAGGAAGACGACGGACAAATGAAACTCTTTTAACCGCATGAAACGAATTTTCTTTCTACTCTGCGCCTGCCTGTCGGCCTTTGTGCTTCATGCACAGGAAGACAGCTTGCGCGCGACCCGCTACGTGATGCGTTCCGTACTCTACGGAGCAGGCGTAAGCAATGTGCTCGACACGTATCTTTCTCCATTGGAATACAAAGGGCCGGAGGTACGTATCCTGCGCGAGAATATGCGCATGACCCGGCTGATGAATGGAAATGTATCGGCACAGAATCTGTTGCAGGCCTACATGTCGTACACACACAATCCCAGTCAAACGGGCTACATGTATACCGGACTGTTGAACTGGAGTTATGCTCTCCATTATCAGTTCCGGCTCAACGAGCAACTGAAGCTGCTGGCCGGCCCGACAATTGACCTGAACGGGGGATTTGTGTACAATACGCGTAATTCAAACAATCCGGCACAGGGCAAGGCATACGGCAGTCTGGGCATCTCCGGCATAGCTATCTACAAGTTCCATATCGGCAATTATCCGCTGGTGGCGCGTTACCAGGCCAATCTTCCACTATTAGGAGCCATGTTCTCGCCCGAATTCGGACAGTCATACTACGAAATGTTCTCCTTGGGGCACAAGGGAAAGAACGTACTGTTTACTTCCCTTCACAACAGTCCGTCCCTCCGCCAGATGGTGACCCTCGACTTCCCTATCCGGAAGGTCACGATGCGTGTAGCCTATGTCTGCGACCTCCAGCAGGCCAAGGTCAACCACCTGAAATACCACACTTACTCACATGATTTCATGATTGGCTTTGTGAAGAATTTCTACTTGCTGAAAGGCAAGAACCGAATCACCATGCCTTCAAACGTTACTCCCTACTGATATGAAGAAAATATATCATTTCCGCTTATATGGCCTCCTGCTGGTGCTGACCTGCACCTTATTCTCTTCGTGTATCCGCGAAGACATACAGGGCAATACGCCGGAAGCCAACTTCGAATCGCTCTGGAAAATCATCGACGAACAATACTGTTTTCTGGATTATAAAAAAGAAGTGTATGGCTTGGACTGGGACGAGGTACACACCCGCTATGCCAAACGGATTTCTTCCTCAATGAGCTGGGAGAATCTTTTCGAAGTCCTTTCGGATATGGTCAATGAACTGAAAGACGGCCATGTGAACCTGAGCAGTTCCTTAGGTACCTCACAATACCGGGAATGGTTTGACGCCTATCCGCGCAATTTTAGCGACAGCATCCAAAGCAATTACCTCGGAAAGGATTACATCATCACCTCCGGACTCACCTATCAGATTTTAGACAACAACATCGGCTATGTATACTGTGAGAGTTTCTCTGACGGTATCGGTGACGGAAATCTGGACCAGATGCTGAAGAAACTGGAAATCTGCGACGGATTGATTATCGACGTGCGCAATAACGGAGGAGGCAGCCTGACTACCGCCCAAAAGCTGGCTGCCCGATTTACCAACGAAAAGGTACTGGTAGGCTATATCCGCCACAAAACGGGCCCCGGCCACAATGATTTTTCCGACCCGAAACCGGTGTATCAGGAACCGTCCCACAGCATTCGCTGGCAGAAAAAGGCCGTGGTACTGACCAACCGACGTTCGTACAGTGCCACCAACGACTTTGTCAATACCATGCGGCAGTTTCCCAACGTCACTACTTTAGGTGACAAAACCGGAGGAGGTTCCGGCCTGCCATTCAGTTCCGAAATCCCCAACGGATGGTCTATCCGTTTCTCAGCCAGTCCCATGTTCGACCCGGACATGAACCAATTGGAATTCGGTATCGACCCAGATGTAAAAGTAGATATGACAAGCGAAGACATGCAACGGGGAAAAGACACGCTTATTGAAACCGCCATCAAATTGTTAAAGAATTAACCCATAGATTTGGAGAATAGGGAAATTATTTCTACCTTTGCCTCCGCAAATGCAGAAATCGTTTTCTGTATGCGCGCCTGTGGCGTAATTGGTAGCCGCGCCAGACTTAGGATCTGGTGTCGTGAGACGTGTAGGTTCGAGTCCTATCAGGCGCACACGAGAATGGATTTAATAAAACCGAAAAAGAGGTTTATTAAATCCATTTTTATTTATGTTCCAATTACCACTATGCAAACCAGTCGCACGCAGGACCTTACTTCAGGCAGCATCACACAAAGCATGCTCAACCTTGCCTATCCGCTTATTTTAGGAAACTTGCTCCAGCAAGGATACAACATTGCCGATACATTCATCATCGGAAGAACATTGGGAGCAAAAGCCTTAGCCGCTGTGGGTTCCTCATACACACTCATGGTCTTTATCACCTCCATCTTCATCGGATTATGCATGGGATGCAGCGCGCTGTTCTCCATGCGTTACGGAGCCAAGGATTACGAAAGCCTGCGACGTACACAAGCTGCTTCCCTGCTGATTACAGGGACTTCCACACTGATTATATTCGCCTTCTCCTGCTACTATATACAAGATATTATCACCCTCATGCAAACTCCACAAGAGTTGCAGGATATGACCTACGACTACCTGAAAATCATTTTTATGGGAATCTGGTTTGTCTATCTTTATAACTACTATGCGTATCTTCTACGCGCATTGGGTAATTCACTGACTCCTCTCATTTATTTAGCCATTTCCGTGGTATTAAACATTGTACTGGATATATGGTTTATTGTAAAACTTCATTACGGAATAGAAGGAGCTGCGGCAGCGACCATCATTTCCCAAGCTGTTTCGGCCGTTGGCTTATGCTTCTATTGCTGGAAAAAAGTTCCAGAAACCAGACTCTCCAGAAAGGATTTCAAGGTCAGCAGGCAGCTCCTGAAACAAGTCTTTTCATATGCCTCACTGACTTGCATCCAGCAATCTGTCATGAATTTCGGTATCCTCATGGTTCAAGGCCTTGTCAACAGCTTCGGCACAGCTGTCATGGCCGCTTTTACAGCAGCCGTAAAGATTGATTCGTTCGCCTATATGCCTGTACAAGATTTCGGGAACGCCTTCTCTACTTTCACTGCACAAAACTACGGAGCCGGCAAAAATGCCCGCATTCTGAAAGGTATAAAAAGTGCATTTGGAATAACCACTCTCTTCTGCCTGCTTCTCTCACTGGCAATCTTCCTGTTTGCACCGCAACTGATGCAAATCTTCATCTCTCCTGAAGAAACGGAAATTATCCGTATCGGTACTGAATACTTGAGGATAGAAGGCAGTTTCTACCTCGGTATTGGGTATTTATTTTTATGGTACGGATTCTACAGAGCCGTCTGTAAGCCAGAAATGTC
Organism: Bacteroides mediterraneensis; assembly: GCF_016900355.1. Lineage (GTDB taxonomy): Bacteria > Bacteroidota > Bacteroidia > Bacteroidales > Bacteroidaceae > Phocaeicola. The sequence continues at coordinate 370,265 of NZ_JACJKA010000001.1, forward strand.
CATCATTTTAACGATTCTTTCTTTAGGAACCCGAGTGGTGTTGGCCTATGCACTGGCTGCCATCCCTTCCATTGGTGTACACGGCATCTGGTGGTCAATCCCTATCGGATGGGCATTAGCCGATATATATGGCTGGATGTATTACTGGAGAAAGAAAAACGCTATGCTTTCCTTCCTTACCAAATAAAGATATAACACTTTATATCATCTTTCCATCACTAAAAATAGTATATCCAAGTATCAATTATCGGAAGCTATACTCAAATAGTCAGCCCCGATACTCCTGCTACCTCTACTCTTCAGCCAAGTATCATCCAACTCAAACTAACACATAGAATAGATACACAAAAAAAGGCCGCCTCATAAGAGACAGCCTTTTTTTCATATTTATAAAACTATTACTGACGCTGAGTAGCTGAATAGTTAATCTTCAGTGCGTATGCCTGACGAAGAGCCTGTTTTACTTCTGTTACGATACCCATCTTGGTATTAGCATCTACCTTCAGGGAAACAGTCATAAACGGTTTGTCTTCCTCTTTCATGTTTTCACGTTCCTGATAGATGTAGTCCTGTACTTCTGAAGATTCAGCGAACTTATCATTCAACTGAATACGGTCTGTAGTACCCATTGTCTTCTGGAATTCCTTCAACGGTTTTCCGATATAGATAAAAGATACCAAGGATTTCTTTTCCAGTTTTTCCAGTTCCGTAGCCTGAGGCACTCTGAACTGAACCTTCAATGTAACTTCACGCATGGTTGTTACAATCATGAAGAAGAACAACATGGTAAAGATAAGGTCAGGCAGAGAAGAAGTATTCAACTCAGGCATTTCACGCTTACCGGTCTTATTAAATTTTCCCATGTTTATTTTCCTCCATACTTTTTAGGTTCTGCTTCAGATATCTTCTGCGGATAATAGTCAGTTATAGCTTTCTTTTCATCTTCAGAACAGTCTGCCAAAGACTTACCAAATTGCGACATAGCCAATTCGTTACGCAATTCATTGTAAGCTGCCACCAGTTCGTTCTGAACCTGAATGTACATGCCATAACTTGTACCCACGTCGTTCTGTACAGAAATTACATGCTTATCCGTAATCATGACATTACCGAAGAACGGAAGCTGCTTAGCATGCTTTTCCGGCAAATTCTCATCATTATTCGGATTGGAAATAAATTCCTTTGCTCTTTCTTTCAGTTGCTTTATATCGAACCATTCTCCTCCTACCATCAACTGGTCATCCTTGTTGATACGTACCTGAAGAACGTTTCTTTCCCTTACAATCACATCTTCCTGATTTTCTGTGTTTTCAGGAGGTGGCGGCAATCGTCTTGCCAAACCACGGTCAGTATCCATTGAAGTTGTAATAAGGAAGAATATAAACAAGATGAAAGAAATATCTGCCGTTGAACTGGCATTAATGCCCGGCACTTTTCTTTTCCCTTTTGCCATTTTATCAATCTCCGTTTTAACTCAATGAATAATTATTTCTGTTTAAAAACACCAATCAAGTTCAACAATGTACCGATTGCTGCAACAATAAGCAATGCATAAGTAGAATACAAGAACATGTCTGTCACTTTCAGCATGACCTTGTTGTCATATACTGTACCACCACCCATTGTAACGGCTGCATCAGATCCCATATTATAAGTAACGATGAGCAACACTGCCAACAAGATAAGTCCCATGAAAGACTTGATTGCTGCTTTCGGATTATCTTTCAAAGCTGCTCCAAACTGTGCTGCAGCTGCAATCACTGTTACTGCCACACAGAGGAAGAACATACCATACATCAGGTACATCAATGCCGGCGTATTGGTCGGTTCGGTCAAGCCGGCTGCATTTGTTACATCATATCCTACGCAGTAGAACATCGCCAGCACCACCAATATAACGGCTATGCAGACATAGAACACATAGTAAGATACTTTATATGATAATTTAGCCATTGTACGAATTATTTTTTGTATTTCAGATTATACTTCATGATCATGTCAAGCAATGTGATAGAAGAATCTTCCATCTGACTTGTAATAGCTTCAATCTTAGACAAGATGTAGTTATAGAACACCTGAAGAATCAAAGCAACGATCAAACCGAAGATTGTAGTAATCAAGGCCACTTTCATACCACCTGCAACAACTGTCGGAGAGATATCACCAGCAATCTGAATCTGGTCGAACGCCATAACCATACCGATTACAGTTCCCAAGAATCCCAAAGACGGAGCCATCGCGATGAACAATGTAATCCAAGAGCATCCTTTTTCAAGGTAACCAGCCTGAACACCACCGTAAGAAACTACAGAACGTTCAACTACATCCAGACCTTCATCGATTCTCATCAGACCCTGATAGCAGATAGAAGCAATCGGACCACGAGTGTTGCGGCAAACAGTCTTTGCACCTTCTACATCACCTTTTTCCAAAGCTTCTTCAACTTTAGCCATCAATTTCTTCACGTTAACTTCAGCCAAGCTCAAGTAAATAATACGTTCAATACAGAAAGCCAAACCAAGGACCAATGCGATAGCAACCAATGACATGAAGCCTGCATCACCTTCAATAAACTTAGTTTTTAACTCTTTGTGCATACCACCTTCTTCAACAACTACAGGTGCTGCTGCTTCATCAGCTGCCGCTACTTCTTCTGTCTGAGCCGGAGCTGCTGTAGCTGTTGAATCCTGAGCCATAGCTGTCTGAGTCATTCCAAACGAGAGGACTCCCATCACTGCAAGAATTGCAAATAACTTTTTCATTGTGTGTCTAATTTTTAAGATTAATTAATTAATAGTTTGTTAATTGTTTTTCTCTTTTTCGCGGAGAGAACGGGATTCGAACCCGTGATACGCTTTTGGCGTATACACGCTTTCCAGGCGTGCCTCTTCAACCACTCGAGCACCTCTCCTTTTTCCAATCAGCCGGAGGCTCCTTTCAACGTTTTTTATCCCCTTGCTGATTTCAGTCACAAATGTATTCTTTTTTTTCGTCTTACATAACATCAAGCCTGCAAAAGTTTACTTTTGAAGTCGAAATTAATAAACTTTAAAAACTTTTCTCCGTATTTGTGAAGACTTTTAAAGCATTTTCCGTGGTTTGGGCCGCAATTTCCGACAAAGGTATGCCATAAATTTCGGATAGACGTTCGGCGACCTTTACCAAATGGGCGCTTTCATTCCGCTTTCCACGATAAGGAACTGGTGCCAGATAAGGAGAATCGGTTTCGAGCACGACGCGTTCCAAAGGCACATTCTTCAAAACCTCCGGAAGGGTACTTTTCTTGAAAGTTACCACACCGTTGATGCCCAGCATGAACGATTCATATTCCAACAGCTGGGAGGCGTCCTCGACTGAACCGGTAAAGCTATGAAAAATGCCCCGTAAACCTGTTTGCTTGTAGGCAGCCAGAATTTCCAACAGTTCCGGATAGGCTTCCCGGCAATGGATAATCAAAGGCAAATTGTAGTCCAAGGCCCAATTCACCTGCTCCTCGAATGCAGCCATCTGTTCCTTACGGAAAGTCTTGTCCCAATACAAATCGATTCCCACCTCACCGATGCCATAGAAACGATGCGGACCGTCTGTCAGATACTGTTTCACCGTCTGCAACCGTGCCTTCCAGTTCTCATCGACCGAAGTCGGATGAAAACCAATCATCGGAAAGCAGAAGTCGTGCGCGTCACACAGCGACAGCATGGCCTCCACCGTAGTATCGTCAATGTTCGGCATGAACAGACGGGTAACGCCCGCATCTACCGCCCGAATCACCGCCAACCCACGGTCTTCATCAAATTCCTCAGTATACAGATGCGTATGGGTATCAATCAGTGCATTCATCTTCTTACAGTTTACGATCCATCAAACGGCAGACAAAAGCCTTCAGTTCTTCCTTACGGGCCGGTTCTACGTCCACCTGCTCCAACAAATCCAATCCTTCCTTATAATACGTATCAATGCGAGCATTGCAGATAGCCGCCACACCCACCTTATTATATAAAGCGGTTACTGACTGGATCTTCTCTTCCGGTGCATAGTCTTCCACATGCAGCCATCCCAAAAGTGCTTCTTTGTCAGCTTCCTGCGCCTGCTCCAATGCCGTAATGAGCATAAAGGTTTTCTTGTTGCAGAGAATGTCCCCTCCGATTTTCTTGCCGAATATAGCTGGATCGCCATACACATCAAGGTAATCGTCCTGCAATTGGAAAGCCAGTCCCATCTTCACCCCGAAGTCATACAGAAGTTCCGCATCCTTTTCGGGTGCACCTCCCAGGATGGCTCCGATTTTCAAGGCGGCGGCCAACAGCACAGAGGTTTTCAAACGAATCATTTCAAGGTATTGCTCTACCGTCACATCCGTCAACTCTTCAAATTCCATATCCCACTGCTGTCCTTCGCAAACTTCCAGTGCGGTACGGCTGAACACCTCCATCACCTTTCCCACATATTCTGCCGGACATTGCTGCATCATAAACTGATAGGACAGAATCAGCATGGCATCTCCTGAAAGGATGGCCGTGTTCTCGTTCCACCGCTTATGTACAGTCGGTTTGTTACGCCGCATGTCGGCCTTGTCCATCAAGTCATCGTGCAAAAGCGTGAAGTTATGATAGGTTTCAATGCCGGCAGCCTGCGGAAATATGCGTTCCACATCGTCCTTGTACAAATTATAAGCCAACAGCATCAACACCGGACGCAGGCGTTTTCCGCCCAGTCCCAACACATACTCTATCGGTTCATACAAACCCATCGGTTTCCGCTTGTAAGAAAGCTGTCCGATGTATTCATGAATTTGCTGCAACAATTGTTCGCTGGTATATTGTTTCATGGGAATAAGTTTTTATAAAGGAGAAAAAAGAAAGGCTGCAAAAATGCAGCCTTTACTTCAATTTATAGTATCATTAGATTACTGCAACTTAAAGGTTACAGGTACGGTATATTTCACACGTACAGGTTTACCACGCTGCTTACCTGGTTTCCATTTCGGCATCATCTTAATCACACGGAGCGCTTCCTTATCCAAGTACGGGTCTACACTACGCATCACCACCGGGTCAACGATAGAACCATCCTGGTTAACCACAAACTGGATGATTACACGTCCCTGTACACCGTTTTCCTGTGCAATAGTCGGATATTTGATATTCTTACCAATGAACTTCAAACATTCAGCCATACCACCCGGGAATTCCGGCATCTCTTCTACTACCTGGAAAATCTGCTGTTCTTCCGGTTCTTCTTCTTCCACTTCAACCGGCACATACTTGATTTCCACAGCCTGCGTGTTGTCATCCTCACTTGACTGGATAGTAGATTCTTGTACATTTGCATCGTTATCTGCAATCTGCAACACTTCTTCCATTTTCGGAGCTTCAGGAGGAGGCGGTGCCTGCTGCTGTTCCTGCTGTTCAGTGATAGGAATCATTTCTTCCTCAAAAATAGGTTCGACGATACCTGTTTCGGTAACAATCTGCTTGTCACGTTCTGTCCATTCGAACGCTACGAACATCGCTGCCAAGACCAGTATGAAGCCGAACAACAACCACGTGGTTCTTTTTCCCTCGAGGTCCGCTTTAGGCGATTTTTTGACTTCCATAAATGTGTTTATTAAAGGTTAATACTCTATACGTGGCAAAGGTAGCATAAATCCCCGAAACTCCACCACCCTGACATAAAAATAATGTAAAACAATGCATATTTTTTATTCCGCACTTGAAATAATCAGCACATCGCCTTACGTGTTCTATGTTTCCCTGTGCGGAAACGTAGGGTTCACGCAGGGAAAACCTACGTTTCCGACATGAGAAACATAGGTTTTCCGGAAAGGAAACGTAAAAAAACACAAACAGGTATCCGAATCATTGCTACAACGTTTTTTCATCTCTGGAATCCCAAACGAATTTCTACTTTATATTATAAGGAAGAGACGCCAAAAACTTTATCCAAAACATCCGATATACAAAGGATTTACACTATCTTTGTCAATGCGAAATCTATTTTATCGAAGCCGAAACATGAAAAAAATTATTATTGCCATCGACGGATTCTCTTCCTGCGGGAAAAGTACCATGGCTAAAGACTTAGCCAAAGAAATCGGATACATCTATATAGACAGCGGCGCCATGTACCGGGCCGTTACACTGTATTGTCTGGAAAACAGATTGTTTAATGCCGACGGAAGCATTCAGGAAGAAGCGCTCCGCCAGCAGATGGGACAAATCCAGATTTCCTTCCAGCTCAACCCGGAAACCCAGCGCCCGATGACTTTCCTCAACGGGAAAAACGTGGAAGAACGCATCCGTACCATGGAAGTCTCCTCCCATGTCAGCCCGGTAGCCGCTCTCGGTTTCGTACGGGAGGCACTCGTACGTCAGCAACAGGAAATGGGCAAGGAAAAAGGGATTGTCATGGACGGGCGAGACATCGGTACCGCAGTCTTTCCCGACGCCGAACTGAAAATCTTCGTGACCGCTTCCGCACAGATCCGTGCCCAGCGCCGCTACGAGGAACTCAAGGCCAAAGGACAGGAAGCCTCCTTCGATGAAATCCTGCACAACGTGGAAGAACGCGACCGCATTGACCAAAACCGGACAGTGAGCCCGCTCCGCAAGGCCGACGACGCCATCCTGCTGGACAACAGCGAAATGACGATTCCCGAACAGAAAGAATGGTTAAAGGAACAATTTGAAAAAGCCACCCATGCATCACATTGAAATAGATAAGGAGTCCGGATTTTGTTTCGGAGTGACCACGGCCATCTCCAAGGCAGAAGAAGAACTGGCAAAAGGAGAACCCTTATATTGCCTGGGCGACATCGTGCACAACGGACAGGAATGTGAGCGTCTGAAAAAACTGGGACTGATTACCATCAACCACGAAGAGTTTGCCCGCCTGCGGAATGTAAAGGTACTGCTGCGTGCTCACGGCGAACCACCCGAAACTTACGAACTGGCCCGCAAAAACCAGATTGAAATCATCGATGCCACCTGCCCGGTAGTACTGCGCCTGCAAAAAAGAATCAAGCAGGAATATGACACGACTCCCAGCGGGCGGGAACGACAGATTGTCATCTATGGGAAGAACGGCCATGCTGAGGTACTCGGTCTGGTAGGACAGACACAAGGAAAAGCCATTGTCATTGAGAAACTTGAAGAAGTCACCAAACTCGACATGACGAAAGACATCCGGCTGTATTCACAGACCACCAAGTCGCTCGACGAGTTCCGCCAGATTGTCTCCTATATCGAGGAACACATCTCTCCGGAAGCCTCTTTCCAATATTTCGATACCATCTGCCGGCAGGTGGCCAACCGCATGCCCCACATCCGGGAATTCGCGGCCAGCCATGACCTGATTTTCTTCGTCTGCGGACACAAAAGTTCCAATGGAAAAATCCTCTTTCAAGAATGTAAGAAAGTCAACCCCAACTCCTATCAGATTGACAAACCGGAAGAGATTGACAAGAGCATATTGTCACGTGCACATTCCATTGGAATCTGTGGAGCCACTTCTACGCCTAAATGGCTGATGGAAGCGTGTAAAAAAGTTATAATGAACGAAGAATAAGGAAGAAATTCACCGCAAAATAGCAACAGTTTTTGTACTTTTGCTTCATAAAAATCAAACTAACAACTAACAATTATGGGAACTATTAAATGTATCGGTATTCTGACCTCCGGAGGTGATGCACCAGGCATGAATGCCGCAATCAGAGCCGTCACCCGTTCCGCTATCTACAACGGACTGAAAGTAAAAGGTATTTACAGAGGCTATAAAGGATTGATTACGGGTGAAATCAAGGAATTTAAGACTGAAAATGTCAGCAATATCATACAATTAGGAGGTACAATCCTGAAAACCGCACGTTGTCAGGAATTCCGTACCCCAGAAGGACGTCAAATCGCTTACGAAACCATGCAACGTGAAGGCATCGATGCCCTCATCATCATCGGTGGAGACGGTTCTTTGACCGGTGCCCGTCTGCTGGCACAAGAGTTTGACGTACCTTGCATCGGACTTCCCGGCACCATCGACAATGACCTGTTTGGTACAGACACGACCATCGGTTATGACACTGCCCTGAACACGATTCTGGATGCAGTGGACAAGATTCGTGATACCGCAACTTCTCACGAACGTCTGTTCTTCGTGGAAGTGATGGGACGTGATGCCGGCTTCTTGGCATTGAACGGTGCCATCGCTGCCGGAGCAGAGGCAGCCATCATTCCGGAATTCAACACGGAAGTAGACCAGCTGGAAGAATTCATCAACAACGGATTCCGTAAATCAAAGAACAGTTCCATCGTACTGGTAGCCGAAAGTGAAATCACGGGTGGAGCCATGCACTATGCGGAACGTGTGAAGAACGAATATCCGCAGTATGATGTTCGTGTCACCATTCTGGGACACTTGCAGCGTGGTGGACGTCCGACAGCTCACGACCGTATCATCGCCAGCCGTATGGGTGTAGCCAGCATCCAGGCATTGATGGAAGGCCAGCGCAACGTAATGATCGGTATCGAAAACGACCAGATTGTGTACGTACCGTTTGCCAAGGCTATCAAGAACGACAAGCCGATTGACCGTGAACTGGTGAACGTATTGCATGAATTGTCTATCTGATATTCCCTTATATCACATAAAAAGAAACCTCCTTTTCGGGCGCACCCGGAAAGGAGGTTTCTTTTTGGTTCCCTCAATTTGTGACTTACTTGTGGCGAAGCTTCCGGCGCGAACGCTTGTAATGGCTCCGCTTATAGCGCAGCCAGCGACGACGAATCTGCCAGGCACTCAGTCCGACAAACACCAGCAGAATCAGAATGACCAGCCCACTGTTCAGGTTGTCTCCTTTCACCCGCGACCAAATTTCCAGCACATCTACAGTCTTGTCGCCGAAATCGCGTATCATGGCACAACGGGCTATCACCGACTTGTCGGGATACTGGGTGTTCCGCAATTTCACGTGACGGGCTTCCGGACCGAAGAAGTAACTGGCATCCACTTCCTTATCCAAAGTGGAATCAATGCAAGCCTCCATAATTTCCGGAGCGGCAATGGAACTGACGTACCCGTTTTCTTCCATGTTCCGCAAAGCGATATCCGGACGGCACAGGAAGTTGATGAAATAACTGGCAGCCTTCGGATTTTGGGCATACTTGGGAATCACCCAGCCGTCGTACCACACGTTGCTTCCTTCTTCTGGAATGGTATATCCCAAATCCACTCCTACTGCCGAAGCTTCTTCAATAGCCCACTGGGCATCGCCGCTCCAAGTCATGTTCATCCATGCCTTTCCCTTGGTCATCATCTCTTTGCCAAAATCGGCTTCCCAACCTGCCACATTGGGCTTCAGCAGTTTCAGATATTTTTCCACTGAGTCCATAGAGGCCGGTGAATAGTCATTCATCAGACTGGCCACACTGCGGGTACTGTCTTTCAAGTCTTCCCGATGGGCATACAGCAACGCCATGCCATACGCATCCCGGTAAGAGTCCTTCATCAGAATCTTCCCGGCAAAACGTTTGTCCCACAGACACCCCCAGGAACGTAAATCCTGCGCAGAGACATATTTCTTATTGTACAACAGTCCGGCCGTACCCCACATGTAACAGACCGCATACCGGCTGGCCGGCTGGTCGCCCGGCACCGTCAGCTTGTCTATCTGCTGACGAATGTAAGGGGCTACCCCCTTCATGTAATTGGGTGAGTGGGCAAAAACGGTGTCGATGGGCAGCAACAATCCTTTATGCAACATCCGCTCGATGATGTATTCCGACGGACAGACCACATCAAAATCCTCATGCCCCTTTTCAATCTTGGTCAGCATGATTTCGTTGATATCGAAAGTCTGATACACAATGCGGATATCTTCTCCCGTCTGTTCCTTATAATATTTCTGGAAATCTTCCAGCACTCCCTCACCGATGTAATCGGCCCAGTTGTACACCTTCAGCACATTCTCGCGCGACTCATCCGTATTGTAACAGCTTGTCAGCAGGCAACACATGCAGAGCAAGGCCCACCAGCTCCACCTTTTCATCTTCTGTTTCATTTGTTCTTTGCTTTGTCAGCTCTACGGTTAATAATTATCAGCAGCACCAGAATCACCACAAAAATCACGGCAGACAACGGACGGAGTTCCGGTGTCAATCCTCCCTTGCGGGCATCCGCATAAATATAGGTAGAAAGCGTCTCCAGTCCCTGGTTGCCGATGGTAAACACCGTCACGGCAAAATCATCGATGGAGATGGTCAGTGCCAGCAGGAAACCGCTGATCATTCCGGGACGGATTTCCGGGATAATCACCTTCCACAAGGCCTGCATGGGAGTAGTTCCTAAATCGAGTGCTGCCTCATACAGGTTCGGATTCATCTGCTTCAGGCGCGGCAATACACTCAACACCACATAGGGCGTGCAGAAAGTGATGTGTGCCAGCACCACGGTCGTGAAACCCTGGGTAATGCCCAATGACACGAAAAGCAGGAACAGGGAAATACCGGTAATGATATCTCCGTTCAGAATCGGAATGGTATTGATGAATCCCATGGCTTTCCGGCTACGGGCTCTCAGATTGTAAATGCCAATGGCAGCCACACTACCCAGCAGGGTAGAAACCGTAGCGGCAATAAAAGCGATGGCTACCGTATTGACCAAGGCATTCATCAGCGAATGATGGGCACTCGTATTGCACAACGAGCGATACAGGTTGAATGAAAAGCCTGTCCAGTTACCTAACACCTTGGCTTCGGTGAATGAATAAATCACAATAATCAGAATTGGTGCATACAGCATCAGCAACAACACCCACAGATAGGTCTGCATCAAGATCTTCTTTACCATACCTGCCCTCCTTTCTCCGAATCACTTTTTTCGTCGGCACTAAACAAAGAGGTGGCGGCAATCAGGAAGAGCATAATCAATGAAAGCGCCGCTCCGTAGTTCCACAAGCTGTTGTTGATATTCTCCTGAATGGTGGTACCAAACAGTTTGATGTTGTTCATGGTAAGCAGTTCCGCAATGGCAAAGGTCGAGATGGTAGGCATGAACACCATCATAATGCCGCTCACGACCCCCGGCATGGACAACGGAAGAACCACCTTCCAGAACACCTGGAACGAATTAGCTCCCAAATCTTGCGCTGCCTCCACATAGCTGGGATCCATTTTCTGAAGCGTATTGTAAATGGGATAAATCATAAACGGAATAAAATTGTAAATCATTCCGAAAATCAAGGCTCCTTCACCTAACGGAAGACTGGCAAAGTCGAACAGTGCCACGGTAGCCAGCGTACGAATCAGGATGTTAATCCACATAGGAAGGATGAACAACATGATCAGCGTACGGGAATAGCTGGAACGGCTCCGGCTCAGAATCCACGCCGCCGGATAACCTAACACAATACAACCGATAGTCGTCAGCAAGGCTATACCGATGGAATACACAAAGGTATTGACGGCTTCCGGATGTGCCAAAAACTTCCGAAAGTTATCCAACGTAATCCGGCCCATATCATCCGTAAAGGCATAAATCACAATCAGGACCAACGGAATAATCACGAAGATGATTGAAAAAATCAAGTAGGGCAAAGTCCAGCTTCTCCGTGACAGAAAAAACAAACGTAGCTTGTTCATCGTTCCTCCTGTTTTACACGTACCCGGATATCTTCCGGAGCAATGGATATCCCCACATGGTCTCCGTCATCCCATACGTCATTGGTGTCGACAAATACATTTTCATCCCAGTCCGACCAGACGGTCAGATGATAATGATTTCCTTTATAAAGAATGAATTTCACTTCTCCTGTCAATGTACCGTCTTCCGCATCGTCCTGCAAGTCAATCTTGTCAAAATCCACTTCTACCTGCACTTCACCTAAAGGTACTTTCTGCAAGTCGACCGGTGCACATTCAAATTCACAACCCAAGAACTCCACATGGGTGGCATCGAGCAACTTACCTTCAAAGGTGTTGCACAACCGCTCTTTTTTCATAATATGGATGTCGTGAGGTTTTACCAGCAAGCCCACTTCCATACCTGCCTCGAATGCGTGGTAATCCTGCACCACAAACTCGTATCCGTGGCAAAGTACTACCATCTCATAATGTACTCCCTTGAAAATGCACGACTGTACCACGCCGCGAAGCTGCGCCATATCTGATACCGGAAATATGTACAAGTCTTCCGGACGAATCACCACATCAACCGGCACTTGCTCGCCAAAGCCCTCATCTACACATTCAAAGTCACAGTCGCAGAAATGCACCAGTTTGTCTTTCACCATCACTCCATTCAGGATGTTGCTTTCGCCAATGAAATCGGCCACGAACGAATTGATGGGTTCATTGTAAATATCAGTAGGAGTACCAATCTGCTGAATACGACCTTCGCTCATCACCACGATGGTATCACTCAACGTCAAAGCCTCTTCTTGGTCGTGGGTGACATACACGAACGTAATGCCCAACGACTTGTGCATTTCCTTCAACTCCATCTGCATGTCCTTGCGCATCTTCAGGTCGAGGGCTGCCAAGGGTTCATCCAGCAACAGCACCTCCGGCTCGTTCACAATGGCACGGGCAATGGCCACACGCTGCTGCTGTCCGCCGGAAAGCGAATTCACGTCACGATACTCATAGTCGGTCATTCCCACCATTTTCAGGGCAGCCTTGACCTTCTTCAGCACTACGTCTTTCGGAAGTTTCTTCAGTTTCAGTCCGAAAGCAATGTTGTCATACACATTCAGATGGGGAAACAATGCGTACTTCTGGAATACGGTATTCACCGGACGCTTATGAGGCGGAGTCTGGGTAATCTCTTTACCCGCAATGCAGATAACTCCCTCCGAAGCCGTCTGGAAACCGGCAATCAGGCGCAGCAAGGTAGTCTTGCCGCAGCCTGAAGGTCCCAGTATGGTTACAAACTCTCCTTTCTTGATGGACAGGTTGATGTTATCCAAGGCTGTTTTCTCGCCAAAAAACTTCGATACGCCCTTTACCTCTATAATCGGTTTGGTTTCACTTTGCATGATTTCTTAAAATTGGTCCGCAAAGTTACATATTAATTCATTGTGCAGGATGATATCTCTGGCTTTTCTTCTTTATTTTTACTCAGTCCACAAAGAATTGTAAAAGAATCTACATATTTATGCAATATTTTCATTTCAAACCCGCGAAATAGAGTTCCAGCAGCTTCCTCGCCGCAGAAAAAGAAGTGGATTTTCCTTCCAGCACTTCCCGCTCTTGCAAAGGCAACAGAGAAGCAATCTGCGGATTCTGATAAAAGCTGTCGCGCAGATGCTCGTTGATGGTTTCATACATCCAGTACTTGGCCTGTTCGTTCCGCCGACGTTCAAAATATCCGTTCTTGCGCACAAAATCAATGTAGGCGTAAATCATGTCCCAGATTTCCTTGATACCGATATTATAAAAACCGGAATAAGTCAGCACTTGAGGGGTCCATCCAGACTCCGGAGCAGGGAAAAGGTGAAGAGCATTGCGGAAATGAGTGGCCGCTAACTTGGCTTTTTCAATGTTGTTTCCGTCGGCCTTATTGATGACAATGCCGTCGGCCATCTCCATAATGCCTCGTTTAATGCCTTGCAACTCGTCTCCCGTACCTGCCAACTGAATCAACAGGAAGAAATCGACCATGGAATGGACGGCCGTCTCGCTCTGCCCTACTCCAACCGTTTCCACAAAGATTTTGTCGAACCCCGCTGCCTCACACAAGATGATGGTCTCACGGGTTTTACGGGCCACTCCTCCTAATGAGCCTGCAGAAGGACTCGGACGGATAAAGGATTTGGGATGTACAGACAATTTTTCCATGCGGGTCTTGTCGCCCAGGATACTTCCTTTGGAGCGCTCACTACTGGGGTCGATGGCCAGCACGGCCAGCTTGCCTCCAGTTTCTTCCAATACATGCAAGCCGAATACGTCAATCGACGTACTCTTTCCGGCACCCGGCACCCCACTGATGCCGATGCGGATGGAATTACCGGAATAAGGCAGACATTTTTCAATGACTTCCTGCGCCAAGGCCTGATGCTCCGGTTTTACACTCTCCACCAGCGTCACGGCCTGACTCAACATGGTCACATCGCCTTTTACGATACCTTCCACATACTCCGCAGCCGTGTACTGGCGACGTTTGGGTTTCTTTCTCAGTTTCAGATAAGGATTAACAATGGAGGGCTGTTCCACTCCTTGGTTTACAGTTAACCCCTTATAAGCTTCGTTGTTTTCGGGGTGTTCCATATATATTTTATTTATCCGACGATTTCAGCCGGGCTTTCACACGGATGGTAATCATCGGTTGGTTAGGATCGTTGGTTATCATCAGGACACGCGGAGTTCCTTTCACGCGAGACAGGTTGTGAGCCAGCACGGTAATCTTCATTTTCGTAGATTCTCCCGGTTTCAGTACCCTCTTGTTCAGCTTCACGGCCAGCGCCATGCTAAACACCTGCATATCCTGAATGTTCAAGTTAGACTTACCCGTATTTGAAATGACTATGGTCTGCGATTTCTTCTGATTGGGTTTCAAATCTACAAACTGCAATTCCTTGGCCGACAAGGTAATCTGCGGCGGATTGTTCTTCTGCTGTTCCGTCAGTTTGGAGAAATCGGGCAACAAAGCCACAGATACAGGAATTTCATTCTCACTTCCTACTTTATCACCCGGGAAACGGGATAGATAGACGGAAGCACGGGTAATACCCAATTTCGGAAGTTTCTCTGAATCCAACGTAACCTGGATTTTACCTGCTTTTCCTCGTCCCAACTTTTCCGGTACTGCCGTAGCTTCCAGGTAAGGAGGCAAATGCATCAGTACGGGCGAGTACGCCTTATTGGAAGAGTTAGCCACCTGCAGTTCAATTACCGGATGGTCTCCTTTGTTCACCGAATTAAAGTCCAGTTCATCCATGTTCAATAGGATAGCTCCGATGGCATACGGATGAGTAAACGAAAAGTTCTTGGCATCGGCCGTCACTTCTCCGTTAAAATCCAGATAAATAGGCATGGGAGACGCATTACAATACACGCCCACATCCTTATAGAAATGTCCGATAGCTTCTGCATCGAACACCACTGTAATCTTCCCTTTTCCGCCAGCCGGGACCGGTTCTTCTGTCCAAGTAGCCTTGGCACAGCCGCAAGAGGTCGTTACGTTAGAGATAACCAAGGGACTGTCACCCGTATTGGTAAACGAATAAACAACAGTGGCCGGATTTCTCCACAAGACATACCCCAAATCTTTCGTCTGCATGTCAAAAGTAATTTTAGGCTGTGCAAACAAAGAAAAACAGGCAGCCATACACAACAAGAAAAGAGTATATATACGTTTCATTGATTTTATTCTTTCTAAATTATGGAAACAAAGATAAAGAGAAAACAGAAACAAGCAAAATCAAGTCTGAAAATTTATTCCGCCGAGCCTACGACACAAAAAAATCCGGGCAGGAAACACCTGCCCGGACTGATTTATTCCACTTGAAGAACCTCTCCTTTTGTATGACTTCCAAATTCCGGTGCATAGACTGACTGGATAGTAGCCGTACCGGCCTGATAGGTTCCGGCACGGTCTATATAGACCTCGTATTCTATCACATACGTACCTTTCCGCAGATGGTCCATAAAGAACGAAGTGGAAGCATCTCCGGGTGCCCGATAATAGCCCAAGCCATTCTTCCATACATAACCCGACAATTGCTCTACGGGCTCCATGCAGGCTGCCCGTTCATCCTTCAGACTGACAAAGTCCATATCCCGGTCGGTACGGAAAGTCAAGCGAACCGTCAGCCGGTCGCCGACGTGCAACGTCGCTTTCCGCTTCAAAGTCTTACCTTTATATATATACTCCCGTGAAACCTTCAAGCCGTCACCTTCAAACGACTGAATCTTGTCCATTTCTTCCAAGTATTGGGTATAGACCGCTCCCCATCCGACACCTTTTCCCGTCTGGCTGACCGTCAGTGCCTTTTCCTCCGCAGCTTTTCCAGTCCAAGTCTGACGTATATAGCCCAGTCCGTCGTCCGGAGTCTCCAGTCGGATATCTATACCCTTTGCCTCCATCTTTCCGGTTTCTTTCAACGCCATTCCATCCGACAACAGAGCATAAAGGGCATCTGCCGTAGCCAGCGGCGTACTCCAGCACTGCACCTGCTTCTGTTTCAACAACCAGTGTTTCATCTCGTTCAGCATCGTTTCATCCTTCTCTATCCGTTGGATAGCTTCCATGGCAGCCACCTGCGTCGGAATCCGATATCCGTTCCAAGCATACAAGGCTTTCGGAGTATCGAAATAACGGCCCATTTCCGGGGTAGTCACCGTGTATTCCTTGATGGAATGTACCAGGATTTCAGCCTGCTGTGTCTTTCCCTGTGCCTGCAGAATACGGGCAATCATGGCTTTCTCATAAATGGTGTATTCGCTGGAACGGTTTTCCAGTTTCGCTACCATGTATGCCTTGGCTGACGGCTGTACCCTGTCCGAAGCAGCCTTATCCAACGACACGATATACAAATATCTCACAGCCAAGCCACTGGGAAACAGTTTCCCGTTTGTTCTCGACTCATTTTCCTTCAATTGCCGATATTCCTCACAAAAAGTTTCTTCCAGATAATTCAACGCTTTCAGGTACATATCCGATACCCGTACGTCCAATCCTACTTGCATAGATTTCAGACGAGCCAGCAATTCCGTCACTTGGGTAGTCACCATCCGGCTGCCCTGCATACCACCAAACCAGCTCCAGCTTCCATCCGTTTTTTGCAAGGTAGCCAGTTTCTGTACGGTCTGCTCCATGCGATACTTCATCGTGTTCAAGTCGAACAGCAAGCCAATCCGCTGCCGTTGTTCCTGCTCACTGGCCGCCTCAGCCAGCCAAGGAGTTTCTGCCAGCAACAGATTCTTTACTTCCGGCTTTTTCTCCAATTCACTCCACAAGGTTTCTTTCTTCACGCCTTGTTTCCGCCACGCATCAAACACCGTCTGAATCTGCGGATTCAGTTCCACAATCTTCTGTGCCAGCGTCTGAGCATAGTAGGCAGTCGCCCAAGAGAACGCATCGTCCTGTTGTGGAGTGCCTACCACCGGAAGAGCCTGTACGGCGTACCATATTGGCGTAGAGGTCAATTCAATGGTCAACCGGCAATTTTCAGCAGTCTTGCTCTGCCCGTTGAACATCTTCTCCAAGTTCACTTGCTGAGACTGCCCCGCTTCTACCTGCAACGACTGAGTTTCAGTAATCCACTGCTTATCGGTCAGGACCGGCAGATAATGCTGTTCTCCGTCACTGAACTCCCCGGCTTCTGCCTGCATCCGGCAAATCAAGACCTCACAATCTGTATCTACTGGAAAGGCAAAGCGTACACTGCCCGTCTCTCCGGCCTTTACCTGAAAGTCCTGGACAGACTGATAGACCAAGCTTCCATCCACCGGATTCACCAGCTCCAGCCGGGCCTTCCCTTTCACCTCCTCGGTAGATAAGTTCATCAACGAAGCTGCCAGTGAAGCCTTATCTCCCTTACGAAGGAAACGAGGCAAATTCGGCTGAACCATAAACGGTTTTTCAGTACGGGTTTCAGCCTGCATCAGTCCATAATCCATGTCACGAGTATGGGCAAATCCTTGGAACCGCCACTGGGTCAACGCATCTGGAACAGTAAATACCAACCGTACAGTACCAGTTGAATCGGTACGCAAATCCGGATAAAAGAAAGCGGTTTCCGCAAAATTTTCCCGTAAAGTCAGATCCGACTCAACCTCTATATTCACTGTCTCCGACTGAAGTTCCACACGCGATATCCCATCATTTTGAGAGAATCCCTCTTCCGCCAAAGCTACATCCTCTTTCATCATACTATTCGGTGCCGCTACAGCTGCCTTCATCATGATTCCCGTTCCTCGAATCATCCATCCGTTGCGGGTAAAACTTCTGTACTGTCGCAAGGAAGGAATCCACAAACTACTGTATAACTGCCAGTTATCCGGCACATAGACCGATGACAACGAATAAGTATAGAATGGAGAATAAGCCATTGCTACGCTGCTCACCTGCTGAATAAACGGTATTACCGAAGGCGTATAGCGACTAAAACTTAAGTTAAAGTTCCATGGATTCTCCCATAAACGGTCAAGGGAAGCATCATATAACGTAGCCAACAGACGGGCATCTGCCGGCTTACCGGAAGCATCCAAAATCCGCATCGTCCAGGTTTCTTCCGTACCCGGACGCAGACGGTCGCGGAAGGTCTCCCATTTTAAGGTCAATTTCTTCTCAGGAACCGGGCGCTTCAAAGCCACCTGCTTGGAATACCAGATGCCGTCCTTCATAAAGCCGAAGCTCACAGTGATACCCTCGCCGTACTCCGGCTTCCAAGTATAGGAGAACGGACGGATTTCCTGATTCAAGACCTGCACCTCTGATACCAGCATCCTATTTCCACTATACACATGATAGAACAGGTGCACATTCGGTTCACTACTGCCCACGTACAACGTCACCGGCTGATCGACACGCAGTTCCGTACCGTCCTGATAGAACCATTCCACGGTCTTTATCGGAGGAACACTGTCACTCAAAGAGAAAAGAATGAATTCCTGTTCTGTACGGCAAGGACGTCCCTGGTCATCACGGGCCGAAACCTCCAGCAAGTATTTTCCGGAAGCCAGTTTCTTCCATTCTTCCGGTAAGAAAGGCTGAGCGGACGATACCGTATCCGACCACACGGTCTGCCCTTTCTCTCCTGCCTCATTCAAGACATAAAGACGACAAAGCATCTGCAGCATCACCGGTTGCCGTTGCAGATTCAAAGCCTGCACCTGAATCTTCTCCAGTTTTTCCCGAGCGACCTTTTCTCTCAGCCCCTTGATTTGCAAACCTACAGAATGTTCCCCTACCGGAAGCACCATCAGCCCTTCCTGGGTTTCTCCAGCCACATCCGTCACTTCCGCCTTCACCTGGTAACGATAGAATCCGTCCCATCCCAAAGAGACTTCCGTATCCGGACGTACCAAACAGACTTTTACCGCAAAGGTTCCATCCGGCTGGGTTGTCAATTCTCCTTCCGCCAGTTGTTGTTCCTCTGCAGTCGCCCGCCAGAACCACGCTTTCGAACGCGTCAAAGTATAACGTACCTTGCCACCTTGCACGGGAGCGCCGGAAAATTTCTTCACTGTCCCTTCCAACGTCAGGGAATCGCCCATGGTATAGGTTTTCTGTACGTCTTTCCAAGTTACCTCAAACGTCGGACGTTTGTATTCTTCCACACGAATAGTACAAGAAGTTTTGTCCGATTCAATACGGAAGGTACCGGCCAAGGTTTCCGACGGCAACTGAAATTCCGTGGAGAATGCCCCGAAATCATCGGTCGTCAATTCTTTTCGGGCGATTTCCCGGTTGTTGGCATCCCGCAATGCCAGCCAAACAGCCGCACCCTTGCGGACCTGTACCTCATCCCCTTCCTGCGTATAGGCTACTCCCGACACATAGACCGTCTGCCCTTTACGGTAAAGCGCCCGGTCGGTAAACAAATCCATCCGGTCGGTCGTTTTCTGAGAACGATTGACAGTCGACAAGACTCTTCTGGACCAATAAGATACTTCCATAAAATCATCTTTTGCGGTACGTACATGCATCCATAACTGTGATTTCATATCCGGCACAACCGCCTTCCCTTGCTTGTCTGTGAGATAAGTCTTATATACCGTATAATTGCCCGGTACCGAAATCGAATAGAACACCAGTTCGGCTCCAGCCACCGGCGAACCGGTCTTCCGGTCCACCACATGGCATTCCGTTTGATTTCCTTCCATCGGGAAAGAAACCACCTGGAGTGAAGACAGATGTACCACATCGTATCCTGTCTTATCCTTATAGCCATCGGGAATCGACTTCAACACATAAATCCCAGCCTCCGGCATCCGACGAGTCAAGACTGATACCGAATCCTTATAATCAGGTGTATCCGGCAAGTCCAGCCGCACCTTGTCCACCAGTTTGCCATATTTCTTGATTAACGCTGCATGGTCCACACTATTGGCAAACACAGAAGAAGATGCCTTGAGATTCAATTTATACCATTCCAGCGTAGCCCCTTTCAGATTTTTGCTGACGACACGAAGTTCCGTTTCTGCCTGCGGATAAGGTCGGGTTACCTGCACCGAAAGTGAAGGCATGCACACAATACGCTGCTTGTCTTTCAAGTCGGCGGCAAATTCCGACTTAGGATAACGCTTCAAACCTTCTTCAATCACTTTCATTTCGGACACATAATCCTGTTTTTGGTGATAGAAATCGGCCCAGCAGATGTATACGGCCGCACAAGCATCCAACCCGGAATAGGCTTCTGTCCATGACTTCCAGCATTCCACCGCTTGTGTGTCCGATACCTGTTGCGGATACTTCCATCCCCTGTGCAGCCAGCCATCCAACCGTTCCAGACGCGTCAACAACTCAGCCTCCCGATTGTTTACAGCCTTATATTGCTCCAACAACTTCTCATAATCATCGTACACCGTACACTGCACCTCCTTGCTATCCCGGCCATTCATCTTCCACTGATAAATGGCCTGCCGCAACAGCAAGTCGTACATCGTATCGCCGAAATAACGCTGGCTCCATTTTCCAACCCTCGCCATAGGGCGGAAATCCGCAGCTGAAACAGCCATCAAGGCATCCTTGTCTTTGACCGACTGGTCGAAATAATACCGCACGCTGTCCGTCTTTTCCGAATCTGACTCCAGCAGATAATATCCTGTCAGGAACATCAGCACTGCTTTTTGCAAAGGATCGTTCTCTTCCATCGCCCAATCTTTCATATACTGAAGTTCCTTCGGCAGACTGTCTGGCGTCAATTCTATCTGACATTCCACACGTGAAAGATAGGCTTTCAACAACTGTGGCGTATTCTTTTCCTTCCTTGCTTTTTCATAAATCTGATTTACCTGTGAAATCAGGGTTTTCGGCAAATCCTTCTTACGGCTCTCTTCTACCTCTTTCCACAGACGGTCATAACTCTGAGCAGCCCCGACCAACGGGGTAAGAAGAGCCCACAACCAAACGACGCTTAGCAAGAATAATCTGTTCATATCCTTTAATTTTAAATTTTACTTCATTGGTTTCTTATAAAGATAAAGCAGATTTCCCATATTACTGCATAGATTTTAATTAAAAGAAGCAAAACGCCCTCTTCCAAGGATACAAAAAACGGAGAGAATCCAGATTCCATACGAACCAGATTCTCTCCGTATCTATTTATATTGGGGGCCAAAAATTTATTTCTTCGGCGTATTCTCCAAAGTAGCTACCAAGAAGTCATAGAATTTCTTTACTGACGGAATATGGCAACGTTCTTCCGGAGTGTGCGGGCATTCCAGCGTAGGACCAAATGAAATCATATCCAATCCCGGCACAATAGCACCGATGATACCACATTCCAGTCCGGCATGAATCACTTTCACTTCCGGTGCTTCTCCAAACTGTGCCTTGTAAGCATCCTTCATAGCATGCAGAATCGGAGAATTCACATCCGGTTCCCAACCAGAATAGCTGCCAGAACGTTCTACGTGCATACCAGCCATAGAGAAGCAGCTTTCAATTGCTGTATTGCGGTAATCCTTCATAGACTCACGAGCACTGCGGGTCAGCACCTTGATGGCAGCTTTTCCCTTACCGATTTCTACGATAGCCAAGTTGGAAGAAGTTTCCACCGTATCCGGAATGGTCGGAATAAAGCGTTCCACTCCATTCGGACAAGCATAGATAGCATCTACCAAGTTGTCGCGGATTTCATCGGGCACCATCATCTTCGGCAAGTCTACACGCTCAGCCGTAAAGCTCAGGTTGTCTTCAATGGTCGCATATTCATCGCGCCATACCTGCTCACATTCACCTACGAAAGCCAACACATCATCCACTTCCGAAGCCGGTACGGTAATTACCACTTCACAGTCACGCGGAATGGCATTGCGCATGTTACCGCCTTCCCAAGATACCAGGCAAGCCTCATCGTAAGCAATCACCTGATTCATGAAACGTGCCATCAGTTTGTTGGCATTGGCATGTCCCCAGCCAATCTGGATACCGGAGTGACCACCGCGCAGTCCTTTCAACGTCACTTTCAGCGCCACGTCTTCCGGATCGGTTTCCACTTCCTTGTATTCCAATGTAGCTGTCAGGTCTTCGCCACCTGCACAACCTATATAAAGCTGTCCTTCTTCTTCAGAATCCAGGTTCAACAGGATATCTCCTTCCACCGTACCCGGTTTCAAACCGAAAGCACCATACATACCGGTTTCTTCATCGGCCGTAATCAGTGCCATCAGCGGACCGTGTTTCAGCGACTTGTCTTCCATGACTGCCATGATGGCTGCCACACCCATACCGTCGTCTGAACCTAAAGTCGTACCTTTTGCTTTCACCCATTCTCCGTCTACATAGACTGAAAGAGGGTCTTTTTCAAAATCATGCTGTGTATGTTTGTCTTTCTGAGGAACCATATCCATGTGGGCCTGCAGAATAACGGCCTTACGGTCTTCCATGCCCAGAGTAGCCGGCTTCCGATAGATAATGTTTCCGGCTTCATCCTGAAATGATTCCACACCCACCTGCTTACCGAAATCCAGCAAGAAGGCCTGAATTTTTTCCAAATGTCCCGACGGACGGGGAATTTGAGTCAACGAATAGAAATGCTTCCACACATTCTGCGGAGCCAAAGAAAGAATTTCGTCCATATTGTTATTTGATTTTATCCGGCAAGCAAATTACTTTCCGGCGTGTTTCTTATTTACCAAAGGTAAGGCCACAAGGCCATAAATACCAAGCAAAATTAATAAAAAGGTTTGAATACCATGCACCAACAGGGCAAATATTCCTGCATCATCTTTATCAACCCCATACATCATCATCATGGTGATGACCGCAAAATGCCACGGACCCGCCCCATTGGGAGTAGGCACCGCCACTGCAATACTTCCTACCACGAACATCACCAGCCCCGGCATCCATCCCAGCGAAGCCGAGAAATCGAAGCAATAGAAGCTGACATAGAACTGCAAGAAATAGCAAGCCCATATACCTATAGTATATAAGGTAAATAGCCAAGGGCGTTTCACATGGCGGAGGGAAAGGCATCCGGCCCATACATCATTCAGAATGCTCCGCACTTTCGTAAAAATGGCCAACTTACGGACCAGAAAGAAAAACAGTACTCCCGCAGCAAACAGGCAGGTCAAGGTAATATAAAAGTTGGTCGATGTGAAAAGTCCGGTAAAGAACCCCATGTTCGTTCCTGTCTTCTCGAAGAATGCCGCGAAAATACGCGACTGGAGCAATAGAGTAACCACCGTGATGAGGATGACGCACAGACTGTCAATCAATCGCTCGGTAACCACCGTACCCAACGATTTGGAAAAAGAAACGCCATCATATTTTGCCAATATGCCGCAACGGGACACTTCGCCTACACGGGGTACCACCAGATTGGCCGCATACGATACAAACACGGCATACACACTGTTTGCCACTTTCGGATATTCGCCCAATGGAGCCAACGTCAGGTTCCAGCGCCATCCGCGAAACAAATGTCCCAACACACCGAATACCAGTGAAAAAGCCATCCAGCCGTAATTCATCCCCCCGTCGAGCACGCTCCACACCCGTCGGAAATCAAAATCATGGTAGGTCCACCACAGAATAGCCGCTCCCAACACCAGCGGAAGGGCAATCTGAAAGACCTTGTTTATTATTTTTTTTAAACCTGTTCGTTCCAAAATCAGTCGGTATATAAAGATTTATATTTAACTTTGCAAGATACAAAGATAATATGAACATTTAAAACCTGAGGCATGAAATTAGTAAAACCTAAAAAGTTTTTAGGACAACACTTTCTGAAAGACCTGCAAGTGGCGCAAGACATCGCCGACACGGTAGATGCCTGCCCGGCACTTCCCGTTCTCGAGGTAGGCCCCGGAATGGGCGTACTCACCCAATACCTGCTGAAGAAAGAGCGCCCGCTCAAAGTCGTGGAACTGGACTTTGAATCGGTGGCATATCTGCGCGAGAACTTTCCGCAGCTGGGCGACCACATCATCGAACAGGATTTTCTGAAAATGGATCTCCGGCAACTTTTCGACGGAAAGCCTTTCGTTTTGACCGGGAACTATCCTTACAACATATCCAGCCAGATTTTCTTCAAGATGCTCGACAACAAGGACCTCATTCCCTGCTGTACGGGTATGATTCAGAAAGAAGTGGCTGAACGTATTGCCGCATCCCCAGGGAACAAGACTTATGGTATCCTGAGCGTGCTGATACAGGCCTGGTATAGCGTGGAATACCTGTTCACGGTGCATGAGCACGTGTTCAACCCTCCCCCAAAAGTAAAGAGCGCCGTCATCCGCATGACCCGCAACGAAACCAAGGAACTGGGTTGCAACGAACAACTATTCAAGCAGATTGTCAAGACCACGTTCAACCAGCGCCGCAAGACACTCCGCAATTCCATTTCATCCATTTTGGACAAGGGAAACCCGCTCAGCGCCGACCCCATCTTCAACAAGCGACCGGAACAATTATCCGTGCAAGACTTCATCGACCTGACCAACCGGGTGGAACAGGCCCTGCAAACTTCCGCTCCTAAAGCGGAATAACCCTGCACACGAGACAACAGACTACAATAAAAGAACTCTTCTGAAACTTACGAGATGAACAGCGAAGATATCAAAACCGTCACCGAGCTGATTGAGAAGAAAGATTCCGACCAGCTGAAAGAGGTACTCAAAGACCATCACCCGGCCGACATTGCCGAACTATGCAACGAGCTGGACGCCGAAGACGCCCGCTTCATCTACCTGCTGCTGGACAACGAAACAGCAGCCGACGTATTGATTGAAATGGACGAGGATGCCCGAAAGAAATTCCTCGAAATCCTGCCTCCGGAAACCATCGCCAAACGGTTTGTGGATTACATGGACTCGGACGATGCCGTCGACATTATCCGAGAGATGGACGAAGACAAGCAGGAAGAAGTGCTTTCACACATCGAAGACATTGAACAGGCGGGCGACATCGTCGACTTGCTGAAATACGACGAAGACACCGCCGGTGGTTTGATGGGTACGGAAATGGTGATTGTGAACGAAAACTGGAGTATGCCTGAGTGTCTGCGCGAGATGCGTCTGCAGGCCGAAGACATGGACGAAATCTATTATGTATATGTAGTAGACGACGACGAACGCCTGCGAGGAGTATTCCCGTTGAAGAAGATGATTACCAGCCCGTCGGTATCCAAGGTGAAACACGTGATGAAAAAAGACCCGATTTCCGTCCATGTAGACACTCCGATTGAAGAAGTGGTACAGACCATTGAGAAATACGACCTGGTAGCCGTTCCCGTAGTCGACAGCATCGGCCGTCTGGTAGGACGAATCACCGTCGACGACGTAATGGATGAGGTTCGTGAACAGGCCGAACGTGACTACCAGTTGGCATCCGGTTTGTCACAGGACGTAGAAACTGACGACAGCGTATTTCGTCAGACCACAGCCCGCCTGCCCTGGCTGCTTATCGGTATGCTCGGAGGAATCGGCAACTCCATGATTTTAGGGAACTTCGACACCACTTTTGCAGCCCATCCGGAAATGGCTCTCTACATTCCGCTGATTGGTGGTACAGGAGGAAACGTAGGAACCCAATCGTCTGCCTTGGTGGTACAGGGTCTGGCCAACAGTTCGCTGAGCGCCGAAAACACTTTCAAGCAGGTACTCAAAGAATCAGTAGTGGCCCTCATCAATGCCACCATCATCTCCATGCTGGTGTACATCTACAATTTCATTCGTTTCGGAGCCAATGCCACCGTAAGCTACTCCGTGTCCATCAGCCTGTTTGCCGTCGTCATGTTCGCCTCTATATTCGGCACGCTGGTCCCCATGACCCTGGAAAAACTGAAGGTCGACCCGGCCATTGCCACCGGACCGTTCATCTCCATCACCAACGACATTATCGGTATGCTGATGTACATGGGAATCACTGTATTATTGGCCTAAAAATCTCCCCCAAAAAACGCAAGTGCGTTTGGAGTAAAACGCAAGTACATTTTACTTCAAACGCCTTTACGTTTTGAACAAAACGCCTTTACGTTTTCCTTCAAACGCAAAGGCGTTTTTTTCACCCCTCAAAAACGACGGAAATCCTCCTATTTATTCAAATCTCTTCAGAAAAATCATTCTATTTTTTAAGTTTTCCACTGAAAAAATATGAAAATCAGATTTTATTTCTTTAATTTGTAAGAGTTTTTTTATAAACACACATATACAAACAAAAGAATTATACTCTTTAAAATCTATATACGATGGAAGTAAACGAAACTAACCGCCCATTAACTGAGGCGCCAATGGAAAAACCCGTTGAAGCCCCGGTTCCTACTATGGAAGAAACCGAAAAGGATACGTACACTCCGAAACAGACCTTGGAAGAAGTGGTGCAACGCCTCAAGGAAATCAATGAAAAGAATGACCTGACCGACAAACAGGAAATCGACACCCTCAAACAAACATTCTACAAACTTCAAAAGGCCAAATCAGAAGCGGCACGGAAAGCTTTCATCGAAGCAGGAGGAAATGCAGACGATTTTATCCCGCAAGCAGAACCAGTTGAAGAAGAATTCAAGAAGGTCATGAATGCCATCAAGGAAAAAAGAAATGCCTTGGCTGCTGCGCAGGAAAAGGAAAAAGAAGAAAATCTGACTAAAAAGCTGGGCATTCTGGAAAGAATGAAATACCTGACCGAATCACAAGAAGATACAAACAAGATTTACGACGATTTCAAGAAACTCCAACAGGAATGGAACGAAATCGGACAAATACCTGCAGCTAAAGTCAACGAGCTCTGGAAAACGTATCAGCTTTATACCGAAAAATTCTACGACATGGTAAAGCTGAACAACGAGTTCCGTGAATACGACTTCAAGAAGAACCTGGAGCTGAAAACCCGCTTGTGCGAAGCCGCAGAGAAGCTGGCCGATGAACCCGATGTCATTTCGGCCTTCCACCAGCTACAGAAACTTCACCAGGAATTCCGGGCCATTGGACCGGTAGCCAAAGATTTGCGCGAAGCTATCTGGACCCGTTTCAAAGCGGCCTCCACGGTTATCAACAAACGTCATCAGCAGCACTTTGAGGAGCTGAAAGAAAAGGAACAGAACAACCTGGACCAGAAAACCGTGATTTGTGAAATCGTGGAAAGTATGGAATACGACAAGTTTACCACTTTTGCCGACTGGGAAGAAAAGACACAAGAAGTCTTGGCTCTGCAAGCCAAATGGAAAACCATCGGCTATGCGCCACAGAAGATGAACGTCAAGATTTTTGAACGCTTCCGGGCTGCTTGCGATGAGTTCTTCCGCCGGAAAGCTGCATTCTTCAAATCTATAAAGGAAACCATGGCGGCCAACCTGGAAAAGAAAAAGGCGCTTTGTGAAAAGGCGGAAGCCCTGAAAGACAGCACCGACTGGAAAGAGACAGCTGACATTCTGACCAAACTCCAGAAGGAATGGAAAACCATCGGTCCGGTAGCCAAGAAGCATTCGGATACGGTATGGAAACGTTTCATCGGTGCCTGCGACTATTTCTTTGAACAGAAAAACAAGGCGACTTCTTCACAACGTACAGAAGAAGTGGAAAATCAAGCGAAGAAGGAAGATGTCATCAAACGGATGGCTGCCCTCGAAGCTGCCGGAACAGCTGATGAAGCTACCGCAGAACAGGTTCGCGCCCTGATGAAGGAATGGAACTCCATCGGTTTCGTACCTTTCAAAGAAAAAGACCGCCTGTACAAAGAATTCCACGGCTTGGTAGACAAACTGTTCGACCGTCTACACCTGTCGGCAACAGAAAAACGCCTGAGCAACGTACGCACCAGCGGCAACAAGGAAAGCAATCTGTATCGTGACCGTGAACGCTTGGTTCGCACTTACGAAGGGCTGAAGAACGACATCCAGACCTACGAAAACAACTTGGGATTCCTGAACTCTTCTTCCAAGAAAGGAAACACACTGGTGGCCGATATCACCCGTAAGATTGAACGTCTGAAAAAAGACATGGAACTGGTACTGGGTAAAATCAAGGCCATTGATGAAAGCTTAAAAGAAAAAGAATAAGAATAAAATGTATCCTATCAAAAAGAGGTCACTCCCATCAGGAGAATGACCTCTTTTTTCGTTTAAATCCTCTTGAAACTACCTCGTAGTAGTCTACTCATTACTCCGTAATAACTCTTCCACTTCTATACAGTAATTACAATCTTACCTTATAGTAAAATTTCTTCCAAGTCATCCGGCACATATACTTTTCCGCCAAACTGAGAAGCCGCTTCCGCCGTATAACGGACTTTCCGGGTAGCCAGTGTCTTGTCCTCCGTATGATACAGCAACAGGTTCTTTACCTCAAGCTGAGCAGCCAGACGGCCGGCATCGAGTGCGGTGCTATGATGTTTCTCGTAAGGTTTGAATCGTTCTCGGTCTTCGTACAGACAAAACGCTTCACAAAGCAACCAATCAGCTCCTTCCACATAGTGACGGTTGCATTCATTGTAAGGTTCATCACCCAGGCAGACCAATGACTGTCCGTCGGGCAGCATAGTCCGGAAACCAAACTGTTTCTCCTTGGTCGAAGCGATGTCAAAACATTCTACTTCCAGACCGATGGTTTGAAACTTGCCTCCATTCTCTACCTCACACAACAAAATGTCTTCTCCCAGACGGTCCACAATCTTCTTCGGCAATGTCATCCGGCAAATCCAGTCGAGCACCTTGACCACCTTCTCATGGCCGTACACCCGCAGGGTGCCTTCATATTCTCCCTTCTGAATAGCCTGCGCCACCACACGAATCATCCATATCACTCCTAAAATATGGTCGGTATGGGCATGCGTCACAAAAATCTCATGAATGTGGTTCAAAGGGATATGAGCTTTCTGCAGTTGCGACAAGATACCGTTTCCTCCTCCGGCATCCACCAAAAAATAGTTTTCTCCACGGCAAAGTGCAAAACAGGTATTGTAACAGTTCACTACGGCAGCATTTCCAGTGCCCAGCATAATCAGTTTCATTGAATCTTCTATCATAATCTTTCCTCTAAAAAACTACGCAAAGGTACAATTTTTTCTCTTTTGTATTTTTAACACATCCAAAAAATACCAATATCCCTACCCCATACAGGCATCGGACAGGCCTTCCATGCCACACCACAAAAAATACAATAAGTAACCTGCACTCCACGTCGTCTACCTTTCGCTTAAGACACTGAATATTTGCCACTTCAAATTCATTACAATCAGAAAAAGACTGAAACGAGAAATCACCCTGAATACATATTGTAAGAAATACAAAAACAAAGAATTATGATATTGTATATACTAAGATATTCATTCTATTGAACAATAAGCATTTACACAATCAAAAATACACTTGCATATCTCAATAAAAAAAACGTTCTTTGCAATGAAGACAAAAAAATGCTTATGGAATACACACGACAATTAGCCAACAATCATATCTCGGTAGACTGCGTGGTCATCGGGTTTGACGGAGAGAAACTGAAAGTGTTGCTCGTCAAACGTGTGGGGGAAGAAAGTGGAGAAGTTTTCCATGACATGAAGCTTCCGGGAAGCCTGATTTATATGGATGAAGATCTGGACGATGCCGCCAAACGGGTACTTCGAGATTTGACGGGTCTCAAAAACGTAAATCTGATGCAATTCAAGGCGTTCGGATCCAAAGACCGTACCAAGAATCCCAAAGACATACATTGGTTGGAACGGGCTGAGAAGGCTAAAGTGGAACGGATTGTCACCATCGCCTATTTGGCCTTGGTCAAAATAGACAAGACCTTAAACAAGAACCTGGATGAGTACAAGGCTGAATGGGTGGCTCTTGAGGATATCAAGGACCTGGCCTTCGACCACAACCTGATCATTGCAGAGGCCATCAAGTTCATCCGTCACCACATCGAATTCAACCCGTCGTGCATTTTCGAACTGCTGCCACGCAAGTTCACGGCCCTACAGCTCCGGATGCTCTACGAAGTGATTCTCGGCAAACCGTTGGACGTACGCAACTTCCACAAAAAGATTTCAATGATGGAATACATCGTACCGCTGGAGGAATATGAACAGGGAGTATCCCATCGTGCCGCAAGATATTACCGGTTCGACCGGAAAATCTACAACAAAACAAGAAGATAATCAAAAAACGATATAAAAATATGTATTTATTAGGTTATGACATAGGAAGCTCGTCAGTCAAGGCGAGTCTAGTAAACGTAGAAACCGGGAAATGCGCCGCTTCTGCTTTTTTCCCAAAAACAGAAGCCCCTATCCTTGCCGTCAAACAAGGATGGGCTGAACAAGATCCGCAAAGCTGGTGGGAAAACCTGAAACTGGCTACACAGGCTGTATTGACCACATCCGGAGCCAAGGCAGAAGAAATCAAAGCCATCGGTATTTCGTATCAGATGCACGGACTGGTTTGCGTGGACAAAAACCAGCAGGTACTTCGTCCTTCTATCATTTGGTGCGACTCCAGAGCCGTACCCTACGGACAGAAGGCATTTCAGGAATTAGGAGAAGCACAGTGCCTTTCTCATTTGCTCAACTCACCGGGAAACTTTACGGCTTCCAAACTGGCATGGGTAAAGGAAAACGAACCGGACGTTTATGCGAAGATTTACAAAGTCATGCTTCCGGGCGACTACATTGCCATGCGACTGACCGGGGAAATCTGTACCACCGTATCCGGATTGTCGGAAGGCATGTTCTGGGACTTCAAGGAAAACAAGGTAGCAGATTTCTTGCTGAACTACTATGGTATCGACGCTTCCCTGCTGGCTGACATCCGTCCGACTTTCTCCGAACAAGGTAAAGTGACTGAAAAGGTTGCTGCCGAACTGGGACTGAAAGCGGGAACTCCGGTCACATACCGTGCCGGTGACCAACCGAACAATGCATTGTCATTGAATGTGTTCAATCCGGGAGAAATTGCTTCTACTGCCGGTACATCGGGAGTGGTATACGGAGTGAACGGCAGTGTGAACTACGACCCGTTGTCACGTGTCAACACCTTCGCACATGTCAATCATACTCCTTCACAAACACGTCTGGGGGTATTGCTCTGCATCAACGGTACAGGCATCCTCAACTCGTGGATGAAGCGTACGCTCGCTTCCGATCTCAGCTATGCAGAAATGAATGAAGTAGCCGCACAGGCCCCCATCGGAGCAGACGGCATCAGCATCCTTCCATTCGGGAATGGTGCAGAACGCATGTTGCAGAACCAGGAAACAGGCTGTTCCATCCAAGGTGTCAACTTCAACCTGCACAACCGCAGTCACCTGTTGCGTGCCGCACAGGAAGGAATCGTATTCTCTTTCCGCTACGGCATTGACATCATGAAAGGTATGGGAATGGACGTAAAGAAAATCCACGCCGGACATGCCAACATGTTCCTGAGCCCGCTCTTCCGCGACACACTGGCCGGAGTGACCGGAGCTACCATCGAACTGTATGACACCGACGGTTCTGTAGGTGCCGCCAAAGGAGCCGGAATGGGTGCAGGCATCTACCGAGACCATGTGGAAGCTTTTGCCACCCTCGACAAGCTCGCGGTTATCGAACCGAAGGCTTCTGACGCAGCCGCTTACGCCGACGCATACGCTCGTTGGAAAGAATGTCTTGAAACTATCACAAAAAAATAATCATACATTAACTTTAAAAACAAAAATATTATGGCAACAAAAGAGTACTTTCCGGGAATCGGAAAAATCAAATTTGAAGGTGTAGAAAGCAAAAACCCGATGGCTTTCCGTTATTATGACGCAAACAAAATCATCATGGGCAAACCGATGAAAGAATGGTTGAAGTTTGCAATGGCTTGGTGGCATACTTTGTGTGCAGAAGGCGGTGACCAGTTCGGTGGCGGTACCAAGAAATTCCCTTGGAAAGGAAATCCTGATAAAGTACAGGCTGCTAAAGAAAAAGCTGATGCAGGCTTTGAATTCATGCAAAAAATCGGTATCGAATACTACTGTTTCCACGATGTAGACTTGTGCGACGAAGCCGATACCATTGAAGAATACGAAGCTAACCTGAAGGAAATCGTGGCTTACCTCAAGAAAAAACAGGAAGAAACAGGTATCAAACTGTTATGGGGTACTGCCAACGTATTCGGCCATGCCCGTTATATGAACGGTGCTGCTACCAACCCTGATTTCGACGTAGTAGCTCGTGCTGCTGTACAAATCAAGAATGCCATCGATGCGACTATCGAACTAGGCGGTACAAACTACGTGTTCTGGGGTGGACGTGAAGGTTACATGTCTTTGCTGAATACCGACCAGAAACGTGAAAAAGACCATCTGGCACAAATGTTGACAATGGCTCGCGACTATGCACGTGCAAAAGGTTTCAAGGGTACCTTCCTGGTTGAACCGAAACCAATGGAACCGACCAAACATCAGTATGACGTAGATACTGAAACTGTAATTGGCTTCTTGAGAGCTCACGGACTGGATAAAGATTTCAAGGTCAACATCGAAGTGAACCACGCTACGCTGGCTGGCCATACCTTCGAACACGAACTGGCTGTCGCTGTAGACAACGGTATGCTGGGTTCTATCGATGCCAACCGCGGTGACTACCAGAACGGATGGGATACTGACCAGTTCCCTATCGACAACTATGAACTGATCCAGGCTATGATGCAGATTATCCGTGGTGGTGGTCTGGGCAACGGCGGTACGAACTTTGATGCCAAGACACGTCGTAACTCTACCGACCTGGAAGACATCTTCATCGCACACATTGCCGGAATGGATGCCATGGCTCGTGCGTTGGAAAATGCAGCCCGTCTGCTCGAAGAATCTCCTTACAAGAAGATGTTTGCTGACCGTTACGCTTCATTCGACAGCGGTAAAGGAAAAGAATTTGAAGAAGGCAAGCTGACTCTGGAAGATGTAGTAGCCTACGCTAAGAAAGCAGGTGAACCGAAACAGACCAGCGGAAAACAAGAATTGTACGAAGCTATTGTAAACATGTATTGCTAATGTGCTGAGTTTTCAGCGTTCAACCGGCATGCCCGTCGGTGAAGTTCATCTTCCCCCGACCGGGTATGCCGGTTATCTTTTTCCTTAAAAAAGCCTTTCATTATGAATTACACAGAAAAAGGAAGCAGAGCCTATCTGTTTTC
Organism: Bacteroides mediterraneensis; assembly: GCF_016900355.1. Taxonomy (GTDB): domain Bacteria; phylum Bacteroidota; class Bacteroidia; order Bacteroidales; family Bacteroidaceae; genus Phocaeicola. The sequence goes on from NZ_JACJKA010000001.1 coordinate 403,506, forward strand.
CATCGTACTCGTAGCCGTTCTCGGCGGACTGTTGTTCGGTTATGACACAGCTGTCATCTCCGGTGCAGAAAAAGGGCTTCAGGCTTTTTTCATAGGAGCCGACGATTTCCTCTACACCGATACCTGGCACGGCATCACTTCCTCAAGTGCTTTGTTAGGATGTATCCTTGGTAGTGCGCTTTCCGGCTTCTTTGCGTCTCGGTTTGGCCGAAAAGTATCTCTGTTGGCCGCAGGTGTCATGTTCTTCCTGTCAGCCTTGGGGTCATACTATCCGGAATTTCTCTTTTTTCCACATGGAGACCCTTCCTATTCCCTGTTGTTGGCATTCAACTTCTACCGTGTGCTGGGAGGTGTAGGTGTAGGACTGGCATCAGCCATCTGCCCGATGTATATCGCTGAGATTGCTCCCAGCAACATCCGTGGCACATTGGTTTCCTGGAACCAGTTTGCCATCATCTTCGGTCAACTGGTAGTCTATTTTGTCAACTTCCTTATCTTGGGCGACCACCTGAATCCGATTGTGGAAATCGTCGACGGAGTCAACCGTATTATGAATCCGGACGAAGCTGCTTGGAGCATTGAAACCGGATGGCGCCTGATGTTTGTCAGTGAAGCCGTCCCTGCCGGATTGTTCACACTATTGGTATTCTTTGTTCCCGAAACACCGCGCTACCTGGCTATGACCGGACGCGACGAAAAAGCGCTGTTTGTACTGAGCCGTATCAACGGACTGACACAGGCCAAGGCCATCCTGAAAGACATCAAAGACACCGCCAATGAAAAAACAGAAAAACTGTTCACATACGGCTGGATGGTCATCTTCATTGGTATCATGCTGAGTGTATTCCAACAAGCCGTAGGCATCAATGCCGTCTTATATTTTGCCCCTCGCATCTTTGAAAGCATGGGTATGGGCAACCCAATGGTACAGACCGTATTCATGGGCATCGTCAACATCCTGTTCACACTGCTGGCTGTCTTTACTGTGGAGAAATGGGGACGCAAGCCCCTGCTGATTTACGGTTCCATTGGTATGGCTATCGGTGCCTTCGGAGTCGCTTTCAGCAATGCCGTGAGCGGACTTTCTCCGATGATACCTGTCATCAGCATCATGATTTATAGTGCTTCGTTCATGTTCAGCTGGGGCCCTATCTGCTGGGTGCTCATTGCCGAAATCTTCCCCAACACCATCCGTGGAGCAGCTGTAGCCATCGCCGTAGCCTTCCAGTGGATTTTCAATTTCATCGTCTCTTCTACTTTCCTGCCGATGTATAACATGAGTGCCGGAGACATGGGCGACAAATTCGGACACATGTTTGTGTACGGATTGTATGGAGCTATCTGTGTCATAGCCGCCATCTTCGTATGGCGACTGGTACCAGAAACGAAGGGAAAGACATTGGAAGACATGACACGTCTGTGGAAGACACGCCGGAAATGACTTTCAGAAACAAACATAAAAAAAAGACATTCAGGGAAAACTCACTGAATGTCTTTTTTTTGTAGCGGGACCCGGGATTGAACCGGGGACCTCATGATTATGAATCATGCGCTCTAACCAGCTGAGCTATCCCGCCATTCCATTAAAAAAACCGCCAGGCGTGGAAGCCACCCAACGGCTAAATCATTCTTCGTAGCGGGACCCGGGATTGAACCGGGGACCTCATGATTATGAATCATGCGCTCTAACCAGCTGAGCTATCCCGCCATCATTTCGTGATTGCGGGTGCAAAGATAGAGCAAGTTTTTGAATTGCGCAAATTTATCCTCCCTTTTTTACTCTTTTTTCGGAAAGAAGCCACATATTGTCCGACTTTATCCGCTAGTAAAGCACTATAAACAAGCAATTTCCACCATTTGCCCCAATTAACCTTTCGATGTAAAGTATTTATTTTATGCCTTAAAAAAACAACTTGAGACGATTAGAATTCCTAAAAAAATATCTCCAATCATTATGGAGTGAACAAAAAAATACTTTAATTTGCCACCGTTGCAAAAAATACAAATAAAAACACTAAAAACGTCATGAAAAGAAAAACACAAATAGAATATCCACTGAATCCTTCTTCCAGTGTCATCATATGGAATGCCATCAGTACGACCGCCGGCCTGCAGCGCTGGTTTGCCGACCAAGTGACAAAAGAAGGAAAAACCTATACATTCCACTGGGGAAAAACGGAGACACGGCAAGCCATCGTAGTCAACAGCCGCCCGGAATTTTTCATTCGCTTTCACTGGCTGGATGATGACGAGGCCAAAAGCTATTTCGAAATGAAAATCCATTACAACGAACTGACTACCGACCATTCGCTGGAAATTACAGACTTTGCTGAACCCGGAGAGGAAGAAGACGTACGCAGCCTTTGGGACTCTCAAATAGAAACCTTGAAAAGAGTTTTCGGAGTATAAATCTATAAAATATACAAAACTTTATTTTGCTGTCCGTTTTTTGTGCTACTTTTGCATGCTGATAATATTAAACAGGAATGCTACGCATAAAAAAACTTGATATATTCGTCTTAAAGAGTTTTCTGATGCTCTTTTCGGGGACATTCTTTATCTGCCTGTTCATTTTCATGATGCAGTTTCTATGGAGATATGTCGACGAACTGGTCGGAAAGGGCTTAGAGATGAGCGTATTGGCTCAATTCTTCTTTTTATCAGCACTGACTTTGATTCCATTGTCTCTCCCACTGGCCATCCTGCTGGCTGCCTTGATGACATTCGGAAACTTTGGAGAGCGTTATGAGCTGTTGTCCATGAAGGCAGCTGGTATTCCTCTGCTCCGCATCATCCGCCCGGTCGTGCTTTTCTGCATGTTCTTGGGAGTCATGTCGTTTTTTTTTCAGAACGTCATTGGTCCGAGAGCCCAAAAGGAACTCTGGACCCTGCTGGTTTCCATGAAACAAAAATCACCGGAAGTGGACATTCCGGAAGGAGTATTCTATAGTGACATTGAAGGATATAACATCTACGTCAAGCACAAGGACCGTGAAACAGGTATCCTGAAAGACGTCCTGATATACAATTTTTCCGATGGATTTGAGAATGCCCACATCATCTGGGCAGCAGAAGGAAAGTTGGAACTGACTGCCGACAAAAAACATCTGTACCTGCATCTGTACAACGGAGAGCAGTTTGAGAACCTGAAATCCCAATCAGTCATCTCGCGCAACGTCCCCTATCGCCGGGAAACATTCAAGGAAAAGCATACCTTGATTGCTTTCGATACCAATTTTGAAATGGTGGATGGCAACTTCCTGAACCAGCGTTCGGACATCAAAAACATGCGTGAAATCTCGCTGGCCATCGACTCCCTGAACATGTATGCCGACAGTGTGGGGCATGCCATGTACTCGGACGCCATGAAAACGACGTACCGAAAACCGCTGCTTACCAAAACGGATTCCACTAAAATCCAGACAGAACATCTGAGCATGATCAATACCGACAGTATACTGAACAGCATGACATCGGCACAGCGGTTAAAGGCCCTCAACACCACTGAAATGCGGCTTTCTTCACTCATTTCAGAATGGAGCATGAAAAGCTACATGACAAGAGAGGCCGACGGAAACATCCGCCGTCACCAATCAGACTGGCACAAGAAAATCACTTTGTCACTGGCCTGTATCATCTTCTTCTTTATTGGTGCCCCATTGGGAGCCATCATCCGTAAAGGAGGACTGGGTATGCCGGTCGTGATTTCGGTCTTGATCTTTGTGCTCTACTACATCATCGACTCTGGAGCCACCCGTGTGGCCAAAAGTGGAGAGATGAACATTGTGCTGGGTACCTGGATGAGTACCCTCATCCTGGCACCTTTGGGCGGATTCCTCACCTACAAGTCGAACAAGGATTCCGTGGTGTTCAACATCGATGTCTATGCAGCCTTCTTCCGAAAACTCTTAGGCATCCGGGTATCACGCCACATTTTCAAGAAAGAGGTCATTATCCATACACCTGATTACAACAAAATCTGCCAGGAACTGGACGACCTTTGCCGGAAGTGTGAGACCTACGGGAACACCCACAAGCTGTTGGGGCCGCCGAACTACTATCAGGTGTTTACCAACAACAAGCATGACGATGCCATCAAGGAAATCAGCCAGCAGATGGAAGCGCTGATAGAAGAACTGTCCAACACCAAAGACGGAGTGGTGCTGAACTTCTTGAACAATTATCCGTTCTTATCCATCAAAGCGCATAAAAGCGTGTCGGACAACCGCTGGCTCAATCTGCTGATTGGTATCATTGTTCCAGCCGGACTGCTCATCTGGCTGAATATCTGGCGTTACCGGGTACGTCTGGACAAGGACCTGAAAACCATTGTCAAGACCAGCCGTGACATACAGGAAAGAATTAAAAAATCATTCTAAACTATCATATCATTATGGAGAAAATCAAACTGAATACAATTGAAGAGGCAATCGAAGATTTCCGCAAAGGAGAATTCGTCATCATCGTAGACGACGAGGACCGCGAAAACGAGGGCGACCTGGTGGTAGCTGCCGAACTGATTACCCCGGAAAAAGTAAATTTCATGCTGAAACATGCAAGAGGTGTACTTTGCGCCCCTATCACTATATCCCGCTGCGAAGAACTGGACTTGCCACATCAGGTGTCTAACAATACGTCTGTACTGGGCACGCCGTTCACCGTAACCATCGACAAGCTGGAAGGCTGTACTACCGGAGTTTCGGCTGCCGACCGTGCAGCTACCATCCGCGCACTGGCCGACCCGACTTCCAAGCCGGAAACCTTCGGACGTCCCGGACACGTGAATCCGCTGTATGCACAAGACAAAGGCGTACTCCGCCGTGCCGGACATACGGAAGCGTGCGTGGATATGGCTCGCCTGGCCGGACTCTACCCTGCCGCTGCCCTGATGGAAGTGATGAACGAAGACGGCACGATGGCCCGTCTGCCGGAACTGAAGAAGATGGCCGACGAATACGGCTTCAAACTGATTTCCATTGCCGACCTTATTGCCTACCGCCTGAAACAAGAATCACTGGTAGAAAAAGGAGTGGAAGTAGACATGCCGACCGAATACGGACACTTCCGTCTGATTCCTTTCCGTCAGAAAAGCAACGGACTGGAGCACGTGGCGCTAATCAAAGGTACTTTCTCTGAAAACGAACCAGTACTGGTACGTGTACATTCATCTTGCGCTACCGGCGACATCTTCGGTTCCATGCGCTGCGACTGCGGCGAACAGTTGCACAAAGCCATGCAGCAAATCGAAAAAGAAGGAAAGGGAGCCATCATCTACCTGAACCAGGAAGGACGCGGCATCGGCCTCATGGAAAAGATGAAAGCCTACAAGCTGCAGGAAGAAGGAATGGACACAGTAGATGCCAACCTTTGCTTGGGACACCAGGCCGACGAACGTGACTACGGAGTAGGTGCACAGATTCTTCGCGAAATCGGTATCCACAAGATGCGTCTGCTCACCAACAACCCGGTGAAACGTGTGGGACTGGAAGCCTACGGACTGGAAATCGTAGAAAACGTGCCCATTGAAGTGACGCCCAACAAGTACAATGAGCGCTACCTGCGTACCAAAAAAGACAGAATGGGACATACCTTACATTTCAATAAATAATCAAGACCTATGGAAACAAACAATTTAGTAAAAAGCTTTGCCAGCAAAGCCGCACAAACGGCTTTGTTTCGCAGTGTATACATTTGGATGACGCTGGCGCTGGTCATCACAGGCTTTGTGGCCATGTATGTGGCTAAATCATACACCCTCATTGAGACCATGATGCAGAACTCCATCCTATTCTGGGGCTTACTGATTGCCGAAGTAGCCTTGGTGATGTATCTTTCTGCCCGCATACATAAAATCAGTTTCACCACGGCTACCCTCCTGTTCATCGCCTATTCGGTGCTGAACGGAGTCACAATGTCCGTGCTGTTCCTGATTTATACCCTCAGCTCCATTGCCACCACTTTCTTCGTGACGGCCGGAACATTCGGAGTAACCGCCTTGTTTGGCTATATCACCAAGAAAGACCTTACCCGCATCGGAAGCCTTTGCCTGATGGGAGTCATCGGACTGATTATCGCCTCACTGGTGAACATGTTCCTCCACAACTCGATGATGGACCTGATCATTTCTTACATCGGCGTGCTGCTGTTTGTGGGACTTACCGCTTACGATTCGCAAAAAATCAAGCAACTCCTGTCGCACGACGACATTGAAGTGAACGAGACCACGCAGAAGATAGCCCTGATGGGAGCCTTGACCCTGTATCTCGACTTCATCAACTTGTTCATTTATCTTCTCCGCATACTTGGAGACAGAAAATAAACCTTTTTCGAAGCTAATTTCTTTTATATATGGAAGAAATTAGCTTCTTTTGCAAAGAAAATTTCCAACTTTAATAACACAATAAAATGAACCAACTTTCAGATCGTTTGAACAGCCTGTCGCCTTCGGCTACACTGGCTATGTCACAGAAAAGTAGTGAACTTAAAGCTCAGGGGGTTGACGTCATCAACCTGAGTGTGGGAGAACCGGATTTCAATACTCCGGACCATATTAAAGAAGCCGCTAAAAAGGCCATTGACGAAAACTACTCTCGTTATTCACCTGTAGCCGGATATCCGGCACTGCGCAACGCCATCGTGGCAAAATTGAAAAATGAAAACGGTCTGGAATATACCGCCGCACAAATCAGCTGTGCAAACGGTGCCAAGCAGTCTGTCTGCAACACCATCCTTACACTGATCAACAAAGGTGACGAAGTGATTGTTCCGGCTCCTTTCTGGGTAAGCTATCCGGAAATGGTGAAACTGGCCGAAGGTACTCCGGTCATCGTACGTGCAGGCATCGAACAGGACTTCAAGATTACTCCGGCCCAGCTGGAAGCTGCCATCACTCCGAAAACACGTGCGCTGATTCTCTGCTCTCCGTCCAACCCGACAGGTTCAGTCTATTCAAAGGAAGAACTGAAAGGACTGGCAGAAGTCATTGCCAAGCACGAACGTGTGATTGTCATTGCGGATGAAATCTACGAGCACATCAACTATATCGGCAAACACGAAAGCATCGCTCAGTTTGCTGACATCAAAGACCGTGTAGTCATCGTCAACGGTGTATCAAAAGCATACGCTATGACAGGATGGCGTATCGGTTTCATCGCCGGACCGGAATGGATTGTAAAAGGTGTGAACAAATTGCAGGGACAGTATACTTCAGGACCTTGCTCTGTATCACAGAAAGCCGCTGAAGCTGCTTATACAGGCACTCAGGCTCCGGTAGAGGAAATGCGCAAAGCATTCGAACGCCGTCGTGACCTGATTGTGAAACTGGCCAAAGAAATCCCGGGATTTGAAGTAAACGTGCCGCAGGGAGCCTTCTACCTGTTCCCGAAATGCGATTCTTTCTTCGGAAAGAAAGACGGCGACCGTGTGATCAACAATGCCGATGATTTGGCTATGTACTTGCTGGAAGTAGGTCACGTGGCTTGCGTAGGCGGTACTTCTTTCGGTGCGCCTGAATGCATCCGCATGAGCTATGCTACTTCTGACGAAAACATCGTAGAATCTATGCGTCGTATCAAGGAAACTTTGGCTCGTTTGAAATAACAAACAGAAAAAGAGACGATTACATAACAGCTCCGAAAATCTTTCGGGGCTGTTTTTTTATGCTTCAAAAAACGCACTTGCGTTTGAAGCAAAACGCACTTGCGTTTTAGTTGAAATGTACTTGCGTTTTAACCGAAACGCAAAGGCGTTTTTACAGGACCTGATTTGACACCATATTCCCCAGAAAAAAGCAAAAAAATAAGGGAATCCTTTAGCAGGGTTCCCTTATTTTGTGTCATACAGACGATTCGATTATCCCAAGTGAATTGCTTCAGAAGGACAAACGTCAGCACAAGTTCCACATTCTGTGCAAGCGTCCGGATTGATTGAATATTTATCACCTTCTGAGATTGCGCCAACCGGGCATTCATCGATACAAGTACCGCAAGCGATACAATCGTCACTAATTACGTAAGCCATTGTTGTAAAAAAGTTAAGTTATTATTAGTCCTAATTTGATAGTGCAAAGTTAATCTTTTTCCTTTCAGTTGTCACATCCACTTTACATTTTCTATCCAATTCAGTACAATTTATAATTCGTCTAAATAGAGTCAACGCATTATCGACTGGTACATTGCCTGTTGCATTCGGGTGCGGATGTTGTACTTCACCAGGTTGTTCGTTCCCAAGGCAGAAGGATACGTCCGGTTACTCAAGAACACAAAAACCAGTTCATTGTCTGGATCCACCCACACGCAAGTTCCCGTATAACCGGTATGGCCAAAGACGGAAGCGGGTGCTTCAGGCGTGCACGGACTGTTTTCCGGATTTTCCACATCGGGCTTGTCAAATCCCAGTCCCCAGCGGCTGTTGCGCGACTTCAGCGTGGTGAATAGTTCACATGTGGCACGGCTCAAGTATCTTCTGTCTCCGCAAATCCCCTTATCCAGCCACATCTGAGCAATCCGAGCCACATCGTGAGCCGTAGAGAACAAGCCGGCATTTCCCGAAACTCCGCCCATAAAGGCAGCAGCCTCATCCTGCACAAATCCCTGTAACGGTCCGCCACGCAGCAAATCGTCCTTGACAGAGGGTACAATCTGTTCTTTCTTGAACTTGCGCAAAGGCAGGAAGGCGGTATGCCTCAACCCCATCGGAGCATAGAACACACTGTCCAGGTACACATCCATCGGAGTCCCCGTAATCTTCTCTACCATCTCTTTCAGGAGCATGAAGTTCAGGCAGCTGTAACGATACGACCGCCCTTTCAACGGGCTTTCTACAATCTGCTTCACCACCTCCCGACAGAATTCCTTGTTCAGGAACAAGCTGTCGGACACTTGCAGCGGATAGTCTGCCGACGGAGTATGTGACACCCATTGCGGGTTGTACTGGAAATCCGGGCAGGCATACATGTTTTCTGCCAATTTCAGCGTATGGGTCTTGTCCGGTTTCTTACGGAACAAGGCTCCGTTACAAGACTTCATATCGATGGCCTCCTCATAAAACGGAAGGTAGGCCGGCAATCCGGATTCATGGAACAGCAAATCCTGGATGGTGAGACGAGACTTGTCCGTTTTTTTCAAGATGGGCAAATAATCCGATACCCGGTCGGTCAGTCCGAACTTGCCCTCGTCATAAAGTTTCATCACGGCCAACAGCGTAGCCGTCACCTTGGTCAGTGAAGCCAAGTCGTACAGACTGTTCTCCTTCACCGGCATCCCGCCTTCATACGTATAGTTTCCAAAACATTTGTTGTACACCGGAAGTCCTTCTCTCAGAATCATGACATGACAGCCCGGATAGGCTCCCAACCTGATTCCTTCTTCCGCAATGCTGTCAATATTTGCCAGTATGGAAGCATCCATCCCTACGTCTTCCGGATCATACCTACGGGGAGTATCCGGGTCTACCGTCAGTCCGTCTCCTGCCCTGAACAGCCCGGCCAACGGAATGGAAAGACGTCCATCGGCATACGCATTGCCTAAAAACAATTCAGCCACATGGCGTTGCACGTAATCCTCATCCACATGAGCCAAGATAACCGTCGAGGCATGGCGAACCACTTCAGGCATTTTTTCCAGTGTCTTCATGTCGCCAAAACAAACCAAAGCCAGCGGTTTGTCAGCTGCCAATTTTTCCAACAGCGGCACATACGGTTCCACCTCCTGCGAATGCAGTGCTACCAGTACCCGCTGTGCCGGGCGCAAACGAGCCCCGATTGCCTCCAGCGAATCGACATTCGCATGCAGCCAGCTGACCGGATAATCCTGATGCAACTGATGATAGAACGGATAGGCCTCCGACAAGGAAGAAGACACGCTCAACAAAACCGTTCCCGACACAGACAAATCGAGCGGGAGCAGGGCCAGCGAATCTTTCACCACCGTCACCGCCGCTTCCGACAACTTCTGCTGAAGTGCCAACGCTTCCGGAGTGGCAATCTTTTCTTCAAGGCCTTCGGTCGGAATTTCCTTCCAGGAAGAAAGTCCCAAGGCATATTTAAAGGTCAGCACCTTCCGGCATTTCCGGTCAATCTCTTCTTCCGTCAGCGTACCTTTCTTAATTGCAGACATCACTCCGTCGATTTCCTTCTTCAGATTCCGGGGAGCCAGCAGCACATCGTTGCCTGCTGCCAACGCCTGGGCACAGACATTTTCATGCCCTGCAATTCCTTTCATTTCCAAGGCATCCGTCACCACCAGTCCATGGAAATGCAACTCATCGACCAGCGTATGCATAATCACTTCTTCCGAAATGGAAGCCGGCTTTTCGCCCAGGGCAGGCGCATGCAAATGCCCCACCATCACCCCACCGACGCCCGCTTCAATGGCTTTCTGGAAGGGATACAACTCCACACTGTCCAACCGGTCACGGTCGAAATTCAGTTCCGGCAATGCTTTATGCGAGTCGATTTCCGTATCTCCGTGCCCCGGAAAATGCTTACACACCGACATCACCCCCCCTGCTTCCAGGCCGGTGGCATAAGCCACCACCTTCCGAGCCACTTGCCTGGCCTCACTGCCGAAAGACCGGAAGTTGATGACCGGATTATTCGGATTGTTATCCACATCGGCCACAGGGGCAAAATTGACCTGTACTCCAATCAGTCGGCATTGGCGGGCCACTTCTTTTCCATAAGCATAAAGTAAGGAATCATTTTGCACACATCCCAAGACCCGATTATACGGATACGACAGTGTATTCTCCAGACGCATGCCCAATCCCCATTCTCCGTCGAACGTAATCATCAACGGCACCGATGCATACGACTGGGCAAAATTCGTGAGCTGGACCTGCTTTCCGGTTTCTCCTCCGGTAAACAGCAATCCTCCGATGGCGTAGTCTTCTATGGCTTTCCGCAGCACATTCTTATTGTATTGGGTCGTCACCGGCTGGAGCGTATAAATAAACAGCTGACCCACCTTCTGCTTCAAGGTCATGCGCTGCATTTGCTTGTCCACCCATTTCCGGCAAGCTTCCGTATCATGTATCTGCTTCAAAAGAGCTGGTTCCTGTGCGAAGAGGCCCGTGACCATCAGACAGCACCACACCAGGCTCCACAAACTTTTTCTTATCATTCCATCTTCATTTTTTAGTTCTTCTGCATCTTGACAATCATTCTTCCCACAAAGGCTGCACTTTTCCCCATCTGCTGTACGGGGACCTCTATCCCATCCAGGTTCTTATAGAATTTCGGTGCGTCGAAGAATGAATGAGAGTGTCCACCCAGCACAAGGTCAATATGGCGGGTGTTCTCTATCAGCTCCACATCCGAGTAAGGTTCGCCTTCCCAGCCCAAGTGCGACAGACAAATCACAAGGTCACAATGCTCCTGATTTTTCAACAAATCAGCCATCCGCTGACCTTCTGCCACCGGGTCTTCAAACTTCACATTTCCGTAATTGGCATGTGCCACCAGTCCGTCGAGTTCCGGACTTAATCCGAACACCCCGATACGGATACCGTCGCGTTCCAGCACGACATATTCTTTCACCAGTCCTTCGAGCACGGTTCCGGTCACATCATAATTGGCACATACTATAGGGAATTTGGCCATCTTGAACAGACGGGCCATGTTGTCGAGGCCGAAATCAAACTCATGGTTTCCAATGGTACCGGCATCATACCCCATCTCGTTCATCATCTTGATTTCCACTTCTCCCTTGAACAGGTTATAATAAGGACTTCCCTGGGAAAAATCGCCGGAATCGAACAACAGCATATCCTTGTGTTCCTTCCGCTGCTCCTGCACGAAGGCTGCCCGGCGCAAAATGCCCGCTTTTCCTGCCACCACGGAATCCGGAAAGTAAGAAGCATAAGGTTCGATGCGGCTGTGCATGTCGTTCGTGTGGAATATATACAGTTCTTTTACCGACTGGGCTGCCACCACACCTGCCAGCAAACACATCAGCCATAAGCAATATATCTTTTTCATATTTTTCTTCTATTTCAATTGGACGCACTCACTTTGATTCTTCCTTCTACTTGGGCCGACACAAACTGACCCTTCTGTTCGCACTGCTTTACTGCATCCATCAGCAACGTACGCAGCAACGCATCCTTGGGAAGTGTCTTCGACTTTGCCTTCCGGAACGCCATCATCCGGTCGTTTCCTTCGGCCAGATAATCAATGGTAGCCACCGTGTAAAGTTTCTTTGGCTCAATCGGTCGTCCGTTGACCTTCGCCTCCAGCAGATTTCCCTCTTTGTCAATCTTTAATGAGGCCCCACTGAGCCCTTCGCCATGCACTGCCGCAATTTCCGTGAAAAGTTCCTTCAACGTAGCCCCATCCATGGTCAATACACACAAGGCATTTTCAAAAGGAGCGATTTCATAAATGGTACCATAGGTAATCTCGCCTTCCGGCATCGCATTGCGGATGCCTCCCATATTCATGACTGCCACATCCGCAGGTTTGCCATTGGCTTTTGAGGCCGCCTGGCGAAGTACATCGGCAATCCAGTTCGACAACGGGGATTCCGGACGATACGCCCCCATGTCTTTTGCCGAATGCCCGATGACCGGTGACATGGTACTGTCTACTTTCTGCTGATAGGGTTTCAAGATACTCAAAGCCTCCGAATCCGGATTCCGGTCATATTTATCGGTAATGGCTATCCGTCCGCCTTCTACTCCCACCAGTGAATAGCCCGAGCTACAGCCTGTTAGCAACCATCCGGCAAAGACTCCGAGGACCATACCTTTTACTAATTTCTTCTCTAAACAATTCATACACAAATCTATTTGGAGTCAAAAGTAACGAAAAAAGAAACACTGACAAAAGAATGACAAAAGCTATCCGGAAGAGTTCTCATTTTTTAATAAAATACGCACGAAACATTTGGCTGCATCACAAAAAAGCGCTATCTTTGCACCGCTTTCGCGCAATCGCTGTCAAAGAAGAGTTACTTGATATGTTGCGTTGTAACGATCAAACAATTTAATTTATTACAAAACATGGATTTAATTAAAATTGCAGAAGAAGCATTTGCTACTGGCAAACAGCATCCTTCATTCAAAGCTGGTGACACTATCACAGTAGCATACCGTATCGTTGAAGGTAGCAAGGAACGTGTACAGTTGTACCGCGGTGTTGTTATCAAAATTTCAGGTCACGGTGAAAAGAAACGTTTCACTGTACGCAAAATGTCAGGCACAGTGGGTGTTGAACGTATCTTCCCATTGGAATCTCCGGCTATCGACAGCATCACTGTCAACAAAGTGGGTAAAGTTCGTCGCGCTAAATTGTATTATTTGCGTGCACTTACTGGTAAGAAAGCCAGAATTCAGGAAAAGCGTGCTAACGCGTAATTCAGTCTATTCCCTGAAAAAAAGACAAAATAAAAGAGCGTACCGGTCATCCCGGTACGCTCTTTTATTTTATGACTCATCCAGCATCTCCTTCAATTTCTTTTTCCCATAAAAGATCCGACTCTTTACCAGCCCTATCGGAATTCCGGTATGATTCGCAATCTCCAGGTACTTGAATCCTTTCAACCTCATTGCAACGACTATCCGAAGATGTTCAGGCAACTCATCGATTACCTGACAAACCTCCTTAAAGCCATACTCATCATCCGCAAACTCCATTGCCCGTACCATCTCCGCATCTACATTGTTATCGGACAAACTCATAAACAGATAATATTTTTTCGACTTGCAAATATTAATAAAAGTATTGTGCATAATCGTATACAACCAACCCTTAAAATTAGCATTTTCATTATACCTCTCTCTATTCTCCAGTGCTCGTAACAAGGTTTCCTGTATCAAATCTTCAGCATCCTCCTTTTGGGGAAACAACAAATACGCATAACTGCGCAGCTTTCCCTCCAAGGCTATCAGCTCCTCCTCAAAATCAAAACTTTCCATATCAGCTCAAGACCTATTCTCTTTTATAATATATGATATGCCACATCATTATTATTCAACTTTAAATGTTTATATTGTAATTTCATCTTTTTATTCCAAAGGCAACATCCTCCTCCTCCCTTTCGAGAGTATTTGCAGCAATTCCAAAATGAAATCACTAACCTGTACTTCATCTGCATACAAATCAAAGGCCAGACAACGCAAAGAAGCATCGTCTACCTCATGAGCCCAGTTCAGAAAATCTGTCACCTGTTGCTGAAAATATTGCTCATGCGAGAAGAAAGCATCCAATGCTCCCATTGGATTCTGCCAGTGCTCCGGCCTGAAGCTTTGTGCTTCCAGGCACACTTCTCCGCCCACAGACAATAGATACTCAGCCATCTTACGAATGCGTCCAGCCTTTTTCTGTACCTGTACTCCCAACCAAGAGGAAAGCATCGGCATACCCTGCTCACTAAAATACAATTGAAAAGCCGTATAAAGCCCTGAAGACCACACCTCACTGTTAAGTTGCTCATTGACAACTTCTTCTATTATTTTATCCATAATTTCCCTTTTTGTATTGAATTAACAACTAATAATGACATACTGTCAATAAAGAGAAGAAGAATACGGAAATTTTGTCAGGCCTCACCTAACAAGACGGACAAAATATCTATTTCTTTTTCGATCAGTTCCAACCGTTGGAGAATCTTGTCAAAATCGTCGGTATACAACAGGGCTCTGGCAGTGCGAATATCCTCCAGCATGCAGTAAATCATGTCCCAAATCTTACTTTTTTCATGGGGAGATGGTCCACAACCTCCCATCATTCCGCCACGCATAATTATAAAAAGGAGAAATGGCACAGAATTTGTCTGAAAAGTTCAAGACAACACAAAAAAACGAAGAAAAAATAAAAAAGAACAATCTGATTACAATAGGAGTCAGTGTCTGCCACAAAAAATGCTTTCATGTCCAATCCAATTGTCAGCTTACTTCCCCTAAAAGCCGTTATTATAAAAGGTGAAGCGTGGGGAACTTTAGCATTACCTGTTCAGAAGTATCCCCATACTTGATAACCGAGTAATACATAAAGCCCCACGCCTATATATACATACATTTCGGATGCTGAAGTGCAAATATAAATAGTTCGTGGAGCGTCTTTGTATTATCCATTGTTATCGTTTCGAAATTGGGGATTTCCTGAACTTGTGGATAATGTCAAAACGCTTCTAATATTTTCTTTCTCTTTTAGAGTAAGACAAATATACAAATTTTTTAAATCGCACAAAAAAACGGCACTATTATTTTATCCTTATTGCATCAGAATATGAATTGGCTCCAAATTTTAAAAACAAAAAAAGAGAGCCACTCTTCGTGCTCTCTTTTTTTCTGTGATCCGCTTGGGGCTCGAACCCAAGACCCCAACATTAAAAGTGTTGTGCTCTACCTGCTGAGCTAGCGAATCAATCCCTTATTGCATCGGTCATTTCCCGATTGCGAGTGCAAAGGTAGATGTTTTTATCATAACTACCAAATATTGGCTCTATATTTTTCCGAAAAAATTTCACGTTATTTCATATCTCCCTGTATCTCAAACACTTGTTGTTTTTTCTGATTTCAGTGCTTTTTGGTAACAACAACGACACAATGGCTCATATTCCTCCTTTTCACCCAACAGCACCCGTTTATCGTTCGATACCGTACGATGCGACACATAAGCCAGGTTGCCGCATTTTACGCAAATGGCATGCACTTTCGTGACTTCATCGGCGATGGCACACAAAGCCGGCATCGGACCAAAAGGAATTCCTTTAAAATCCATATCCAATCCGGCAATAATCACACGGACTCCCTGATTGGCCAGTTCATTACAAACCTCCGGCAATCCATCGTCAAAAAACTGCGCTTCATCAATCCCCACCACATCTATTTCCGAAGTAAACAAAAGAATACTCGCAGAAGAATCGATGGGAGTTGATTTTATACTATTGTTATCATGCGACACCACATCCCCTTCCGAATAACGGGTATCTATGGCCGGCTTGAAGATTTCTACCCTCTGATGAGCAAAGGTGGCCCTTCGCAAACGCCGGATCAACTCTTCTGTCTTCCCCGAAAACATGGAACCACATATCACTTCTATCCTTCCTCTCCGGCAAGTCTCCTCCCGGTGATCTTCTGAAAATACTACCATATTACTTCATTCTATAAACAAATGCAAAATTACAACGATACGTTGAAATCACCGAAAAATCGGCGTTTTTTTATAAAATAGCATCGAAAAGCCCCTACAAAGAGAAAACTTCTGTTAAATGTTTAGAGAATCGGACGCGTGAAAACGAAAACTTTTTACCTTTGCTTTATCACATATAAGAGAAGAAAATGGGTAAACTATATGTCGTTCCTACTCCGGTAGGTAATATGGAGGACATGACTTTCCGCGCTATCCGCATACTGAAAGAAGCGGATCTGATTCTGGCTGAAGATACACGTACATCGGGTATCCTGCTGAAGCATTATGAAATCAAGAATGCCATGCAGTCACACCACAAGTTCAACGAGCACCAGACGGTAGAAAGTATTGTCAACCGCATTAAGGGAGGGCAAACTGTAGCCTTAATTTCCGATGCGGGTACTCCGGGCATATCCGACCCCGGCTTTCTGGTAGTACGGGAATGTGTCAGAAACGGCATAGAAGTACAATGCCTGCCGGGAGCTACGGCCTTCGTTCCGGCATTGGTTTCTTCCGGTCTGCCGGACGAACGTTTTTGCTTTGAAGGTTTCCTCCCGCAGAAGAAAGGTCGCATGACCCGGTTGAATGCCTTGAAAGAGGAAACCCGCACCATGATCTTTTACGAATCTCCCTACCGGCTGGTAAAGACATTAACTCAATTTGCCGAGATTTTCGGAGCCGACCGCCCTGTATCTGTATGCCGGGAAATCTCCAAAATACATGAAGAAAGCGTTCGGGGTACTTTGCAGGAAGTCATTGCACACTTCACAGAAACTGAACCAAGAGGAGAAATTGTCATTATACTCGGAGGAAAAGAAAACTAAATTATAATTCTAAATCAATAAAGTTATGAGAAAGGTTGTTTTATCTGCTTTATGTGCTGCCGCATTATTGACAGCATGTAACAATTCCAGCCAGGAAAAAAGCTCATTGCAAGCCCAAAACGACTCACTGATGCTTGAACTATCCAACCGCGACGCGGAGCTGGATGAGATTATGGGATCTTTTAATGAAATCCAGGAAGGATTCCGTGAAATCAATGAAGCTGAGAACCGTGTAGATCTGAAAGAAGGTACCCTCGAGAGCCAGTCATCTGCCGACAAAATAAAAGAAGACATCCGCTTTATCAGTGAAAAACTGAAATCAAACCGTGAACAGATTGCCAAACTGGAGGCACAGCTGAAGAAAAGCAACTACCAGTCAGCACAACTGAAAAAAGCAATCAAAAACCTGACTGCAGAACTGGCTGCCAAACAGCAGCAGATTGAAACCTTGCAGGCAGAACTGGCCGCCAAGAACATCCGCATTGCCGAACTCGACGAAGCCGTAATGGACTTGAACAAAAATGTAGACGAGCTGAGTGCAGAAAACGAATCTAAGACAAAGACAGTGGAAGCACAAGATCAAGCACTGAACACTGCTTGGTATGTATACGGCACAAAATCAGAACTGAAGGATCAGAAAATCCTGAAGAAAGGTGATGTATTGAAAGACAATGAATTCAACAAGGACTATTTCACGCAGATAGACATCCGCAAGGTTAAAGAAATCAAACTTTACTCCAAACGTGCTGAACTGCTGACTACTCATCCTCAAAGTTCATATGAACTGGCAAAGGATGACAAAGGACAATTGACCTTGAAAATCAACAATCCGAACGAATTCTGGAGCGTTTCTCGCTATCTGGTAATCCAAGTGAGATAAAATTCAAATCATTTTACATAAAATCCTCTTATTTCCACTTGGAATAAGAGGATTTTTTACTTTATATCTAAACCCTATGTACACCCGATATCCCCTCTCCGGATAAATGAAACGATAAAACTCTATTCTTCCGTTTTTTGTATTAACAAATAGTATTTATAAATTTGTGTTTATTATTTGCATAATACCATGAAACGACATATTCTTTTACTTTAACTATTTGCTATAATTTCCATTTTGGGATGGGGAGCTCCTAACATGACCAAAGAATATATTAATTTCAGTCCGCTAAGAAACCTCATACAACTCCCTACAAACGAAATACGGAATCTCTTTCAAGACAAAGAAGGCTATATTTGGATCGCCACTTATAACGGACTGGTACGTTATGATGGGTATTCCACAAAAGTATATCACGCCGAACCTGATGACAGTGAAAAATCGATTGACGGATTCATCAATGCAATTGCAGAAGATTACGAGTGCAATTTATGGATTGGCACACACAACGGATTATACAAACTGAATAAAAGGAATGATAAAATAGAAAATATTTCACTCCCACACCCTCAAGTGACAAATGTAGAGACAGTCACGTGTACACACAAAGGAGCGGTATGGGTAGGAACCAATAAAGGCTTATTCATCAAAAAAGAAAATGAAGCCAACTTCACCCAATATAAGTTTGAAACAAACATTGACGTCAAATCCATATTAGAAGATAAGAGAGGACACATTTGGATTGGCACATGGAGCCAAGGACTCTATCGCTATGACCCTACACAGCAACGGCTTTATACCTATCACAATGTATGTCCCGGCAATTCCGCACATGTCATTTTTCAAGATAAGAATGAAAATATATGGATTGGAACATGGAGATATGGCTTATTAAAAATGCAGAATCCATATGACATGCAACATTATGGATTTGTCCGGTACACGCATGATGAAAACGACCCTTCAAGCATCGCCGATAACATCATCTATGCCATCACTCAAGACAGAAACACCGGAAAACTCTGGATTGGCTCTCGAAGTGCACTCAGTATCATGGAATCGGAAAACGGGACATTTACCAATTACTATCCAAGCGACAAAAGCGGACATCTTCCTTTCAATGAAGTAGACGCACTGCTATCCAGTGCCGACGGACTGATGTGGGTCGGAATGCTCGGCGGAGGAATCCGGGTAGCAAATACAAACCCTCGGAAATTCAATTTGAACTCACTCAGAAGCATACGCGACATCTTTCCCAGTGCGTCAGTGCGGGCCATTTGCCCCATTGACAAAAACTGGATTTGGATCAGTATCATGGGGTTCGGATTCATAAAATACAACATGCAAAGCCATGAGGTCATCCCATATAATCAAATGCCAGCATTCAGGAACTTACCTCCCGTATCTACTGTCAACGAAATCATCCGTCTTAGAGAAAAAGGAGAATACTGCTTTGCCACATGGGATGACGGACTCTGGATTCTTGATGGAAAAAAGGTAGAGGAGATAAATATAGACTCCTATCCACAGCTGACGGACGTGTGTATCTATTCCGTACTGGAAGACAACAAAAGAAATATATGGTTAGGCACGCGCAGTGGCATCTTTTTACTCACCCCCCAAAGAAAAATGTACGCACTGAATGACTTGATAGAAAACAATGCATATATCCCACCCAAAGAATCTATTTTCCGCTTACAAGAAGACAAAGACGGCAATATCTGGGCTGCAACCCCTAATTCAGGTATCTGGAAAATCACTCCTAAGAACCATAAATTTGTAACCAAACAATACAGCATCAATTTAGGAAACGCAGAGGCAGTGGGAGCCATGGCATTGTACATTGACAGTGAAAATACCATTTGGGCAGGCACCAACGGGAAAGGACTAAATGTTTACAATGCTCACAAAGATTGTTTCCAGAATGCATTGCCCAATACAATGAAAAAAGGAGAAGTAGTATCTTGCATACTTGAAGATAACCTGAAAGGGCTATGGGTTACCATGACTTCTGAAATGATTCATATTGATAAAACGAAAAAAGAAAAAAACATACAAGTATTCACTACCGAAGACGGACTGCAAGACTACATCTTCAATCGAAATGCTTGTGCAAAAGGTGAAGACGGCAAACTGTATTTCGGAGGGGTACATGGCATAAACAGTTTCTTCCCGGAAGGAATCAATTATGATACAGTTTCATATCCTGTGGTATTAACCGACCTGAAAATATACAATACATCCATTTCACACATGACAGACACAGAACTACAAAAAATAATGGATTCATCCTTGGAATATACACAACATATCACTCTCTCATACAAACAGAATAATTTCAGTATCGGATTTTCAGTATTAAACTATATCAACCCCATACTGAATAAATATGAATACAAATTAGAAGGATATGATAATCAATGGATTTCTACAGAAGGTTATCAACCAGCTGCATTCTATAATAACCTTCCTGCAGGTACTTATACTTTCTATGTAAAAGGAAGTAATCCCAATGGATTATGGTCGAACAACGTACGTTCTGTAACCATTACCATTTTGCCTCCTCCTTGGTTAACTTGGTGGGCTTATTGCATCTATGCCATTTTACTCTCCTTATTGGTATGGTATACCTACAGAATCATACGTAAAAGAATCCACCTGCAACAAATGGTAGAGTTGGCCAATATACAACGGCAGAAAAACGAAGAAATCAATCACAGCAAACTACAATTCTTCACCAATATCACCCATGAGTTGCTTACCCCATTATCTATCATATCTGCTTCAATTGATGAAATAAAAATACATTTTCCAGAGACCCGAAACTCACTACCGGAAATAGAAGATAACCTATTGCGGCTAAAACGATTAATACAGCAAATACTGGAATTCCGGAAAGTGGAAAACGGACGTCAGAAACTGAAAGTTTCTTACGGAAACCTGACCAGCTTCCTTCAACACTCCGCACAGGCTTTTACTCCACTGGTCCGAAAAAAAAACATACACTTCGTATTCCAAAATATGGAGACAGAATATCAAGGGTATTTTGACCATGACAAATTAGATAAAATCATCTACAACCTTTTATCCAATGCAGCCAAATATACTACAGAAAATAAGACAATTACTATAACCCAAGCTTATCATCGCGAACAAAATCTTTTCCAGATAAGTATCAGCAACCCAGGAGAACCAATACCTGAAAGTAAACTGAAACATTTGTTTGAAAGATTTTATGAAGGAGAGTATCGTAAATTCCATACCATTGGAACAGGAATAGGATTGTCTTTAACCAAAGACCTCACTCTTTTGCACCACGGACAAATCAAAGTAGAAAGTGACAAAGAAAACGGAAACACATTCACCGTATTAATACCCATAAACAAAGAGGCATATAGCAAAGAAGAAATTGACGAAGAAAACAAAAGTCATGAAACCATAGAATCAAACATACCACAGGAAACAACAGACCATTCATCTGCTAATGCTATCCAAACATTTCCGACACATAACGCCAATAAAGAAAAACCGTCCTTATTATTGGTGGAAGACAATGATGACCTACGGAATGTAATGCGACGTATCCTTACAGATCATTTTGACCTTACAGAGGCTTCTTGCGGCAAAACAGCTTTGCTCCAACTGGAAGACAAAAATATAGATATAATCGTGTCTGACGTCATGATGCCAGGAATGAACGGATTTGAGCTATGCAAGAAAATAAAAGAGAAATTCGAAACAAAACATATTCCAGTCATCCTGTTAACCGCTAAAACCAGCGATATGGACAGAATAGAAGGATACGAAGCGGGAGCTGACGGATATATATGTAAGCCTTTGAATATTTCAGTCTTACTTGCCAAAATAGATAACCTGCTGAAGAAAAGTGAATCTCACAACGGTAATTCCAAAAAGCAACTGATTTTCGAGGCCAAGCATGTGGATTATACAAGCCAAGATGAAGAATTTCTAAAGAAAGCAGTCGAATGTGTAAATGCACACTTAAGCGATGTGGATTTCGATACCTTGACATTTGTCAAGGAAATGCAAATGTCAAGAAGTACATTAAATGAAAAGCTGAAACAACTGACCGATATGACACCGCTGGCATTCATATCAAGCATACGTCTACAGGCTGCTTTCCGTCTGCTGGAAGAGAAGAAGAAAATCCGAGTGTCTGAGCTAGCATATTCCGTAGGATTTAATGATCCTAAATACTTTAGCCAATGCTTTAAGAAAAAATTTGGATTTCTACCCAAAGAATACACCACGAACAAGGAATACGACAAAGAATAAAGAATCAGCCACACCAGAAATGGATGAAAAAATAGCAGAAAAGGATGAAATTTTGATTTTTATCCTTTTCTGCTATTTTTTCATCGCCCCATCGCCTTCATAAAACTAATTTTGAGCATGCTCAACCAAAGAAAGCAAACTTTAAACTTTAATATTATGAAACGTAGAAAACTCAATGTAAGTAAAATGTTAGCATTAGGACTGCTCATAGCCTATTCTACTCACATCGAAGCTAACATTTCCAACGAACCAACCGGTATTCAACAAAACAACACCTACAAAGTTTCCGGAATTATCACCGACACAAATGGAGAACCTGTTATTGGAGCCAGCATTGTGGAAAAAGGTACATCCAATGGAACAATTACAGACCTTGATGGAAAATTTGTACTCGAAGTCAGTGCCGGAGCCACATTAAATATATCTTATATAGGCTACAAAAGCCAGGAAGTAAAAATTGACCGCAACGGATTATCACTGAAGCTTACCTTAAAAGAAGATACTGAAACACTAGACGAAGTTGTCGTAGTAGGATACGGAACCGTCCGTAAAGCCGACTTGGCAGGTTCCGTGGCTGTCATGGACAACAAGTCTTTTAAAGACCAGCCTGTAACCCGTATCTCCGAAGCTCTCCAAGGGCGTGTTTCCGGCGTACAAGTGGAAAACAGTGGTGTACCCGGTGGAGACATCCGAATCCGTGTCCGTGGAGCCAACTCTGTAAACCTTAGCAACGAGCCCTTGTACGTAGTAGATGGTATCGTGCGTGAAGGAGGTCTTAGCGGACTGAACACGGACGATATCAAATCTATTCAGGTGTTAAAAGATGCATCCTCTACTGCAATATACGGTTCTCGAGGCGCAAATGGAGTTGTATTGGTTACCACAAAGACAGGTGTGGCCGGACAGACACAGATCACTTTTGACGCATCAGTAGGAGTATCCAACGTATACAAACACTATGATATGCTCAGCCCGTATGAATATGCTGATGCATATAACTTCTGGTATCCAGGAAACGGCTATTCTGACAGCGAACTGGAGGCACTCAGAACAGGCAAGAAAGGAATCAACTGGCAGGATGAAATGTTCCGTTCAGGTCTGGTACAAAACTATAAGCTGGCCCTTTCAGGAGGTAGCGAGAAAACGCAATATTACGTTTCCGCAAACTATGTGAACGAGCAAGGTGTACTTCGCTATTCAGACAATGAACGGTATTCTGCACGTGTCAACTTAAATTCTGAGGTAACAAAATGGCTGACAGTTACCACCGACATACAATTCACTCATGGTGTAAGAAACGGAAACACCTACATTGCCAGCAAAGGAAACCCGATATTCAATTCGCTGAACTATGACCCGACAATGGACATGTTTACCGAAGATGGGAAATATAATGTAGGTAAAAACACCACCGGAGGCAACCCGCTGGCGGCCATCGAAGCCACAGACAATGAATTGCGCACTTATGCAGCCACCGGTAACCTGTCACTGCGATTCAAGATTATCGATGGATTAACATTTACGACAACCAATGCATTCGATTATCAGGATAACAAATCATATTCTTTCTCTTCTGCTAAGGCAGGCCCTACAGCCATCAGCAGCATGGGCAACAGTGATGCCTTCCGGATGATGCTGCAATCAACGAATAATTTCACTTACATGAAAAAATTCGGCAAGCACAACCTGACTGCTACGGCTGTATGGGAAGCAACTTCTACTGAGTACCGTAACATGAATATCGGTGGAAACAATCTATCCACAGAAGCGGTAGGATGGTGGAATGTAAACATGGCAGGTACAAAAACATTAGGCAACAGCTATTCAAGAGAAACCTTGCTATCAGGCGTAGGACGTGTGATTTATAACTACAATGACCGCTATACCTTGACAGCTACATTCCGTGCCGATGGTTCTTCCAAATTCAGCAAAAACAAATGGGGATACTTCCCGTCTATCGCTGCAGCATGGGACATCAGCAACGAACCTTTCCTGGAAGACTTCCATGCAATACAGAACATGAAATTGCGTGCCAGCTATGGTATAATTGGTAATCAAGGTATTAGCTCATATTCTACACTCGGGTTACTGGGACAAGCTTATACAAACTACGGAACTTCTTCCCAACTGTATTATGGCTACTGGCCCACTTCATTGCCCACCCCCGATGTAACATGGGAAAAAACCAAACAGTTTGATTTAGGACTGGAATTTGCGGTATGGAACCAGCGCTTGTCATTCTCATTCGACTATTTCTACAAACGTACAGTCGACTGCTTGATGCAGGAACCTATTCCTGGATATAACGGAGGCGGTAATTATCTGGCAAATGTGGGACGTATTGACAACAAAGGTATCGACTTCTCTATCAATGCCCGTCTTATCCAAACGAAAGACTGGCAATGGAACTCCACTTTGACAGGTACCTACCTGAAGAATGAAGTGAAAAGCTTAGGAACTAATGAATATATTTACGGAAAAACTCCTGCTGATAAAATGGCTGATGAGTCAACTATCGTTATGCCGGGATACAGCATTGGTTCTTTCTACGGATATATTTGGGAAGGAATTAGCGAAGACGGCAAGAATGTATATGCAGATTTAAACAATAATGGAAGCATTGATGCAGGCGACCGCACCGTAATCGGCAATGCCAACCCAAACTTCACTTTCGGTTGGAACAATACAGTAAATTATAAGAACTGGGATTTAAGCATGTTCCTGACCGGAGCGTTCGGAATGGATCGTATGAACTTGGTACGCTATGCCATGTCTACTTCCATCTCAGATGCCTCTTTCATCAATACAAAAGAAGCATATGAATACAACTGGGATGTCAATCCTGAAAATGCAAAATTTGCATCCTTGCTGAATGGAGGTACTAACTATGCCAATTCAACCCAATGGGTAGAAAATGCCAGCTATGTACGTTTAGCAAACTTAAGTATTGGATATACTTTCCCAAAATCTAAGACTAAATTTGCAGACATCCGCTTGTCTGTCAGCTGCCAGAATCTGTTTACCATTACCAAATACAAAGGTATGGATCCTACAGCTTCAGCCTTTACAGACGATTCTTCAAAGAGTGTAGATGTGAGCAGCGGTGTAGATATAGGTGGTTATCCTACTCCTAGAACTTTTACCTTTGGTGTAAAGATGAATTTCTAATATCACAAAGCATAGAACTTTTAATAAATCGAACATTATGAAAACAAAAATATTTATAAGCGCATTAATGGCTTGTGCAGTAGCCATGACCTCTTGCAGTGACTTCCTGACCGAAGACCCGAAGGGACAAATGGTACCCGAAAATTACTTTACCTCACAAAATGACCTGGATGGTGCCATCAACGTACTATATGCGCAAGTGCAATATTCTATTAACGGTACACATACCTTGTCTCCCAACTGGATGGGAGACGATTTGACCGCACTCACCAGTGGAAACAAAGATGTATATCGGGAATTCGACAGTTATAAAGTGAATGACAACAACGCTGATTCAAAAAGTGCATGGAACACCAATTATGCAATCATTAAAGCTGCAAACTTCATTATTAATAATGTAGAAAAAGTGCCTATCAGTGAAGAAGAAGCTAATATTGGAAAAGGACAAGCACTCTTCTGGAGAGCTGTAGCCTACTTTAAACTAGTACGCTGGTACGGAGAAATCCCTTTGATTCTTACCACGGATTTGGATTTTAATGTCAAAAAATCTACAATAGCACAGATTTATGCTCAAATATGCAGCGACCTGGAAGAGGCTGAGCGTATTTTACCTTATGCCTATACCTCTTCTCCACGGGTTGCAGACGGACTAAACAACTATATTAATAAAGGAGCTGCACAAGCAGTATTGGCCGCCGTTTACATGGCGCGAGCTGGCTACCCTCTGAATGAAGCTTCTTACTATAGCAAAGCTGCTCAAATGGCTAAAGCGGTTATTGATGGTGTAGCAAGCAATAACTATTACTATAAACTGGAGCCCAATTACAAAGACCGTTTCATGTATGTATCCAACCCCTACTCACAAGAAGGTGTTGTAGCCATTAAGTTCAACAAAGACAATCCATGGGGATGGTCTGGATTAGACTCTTGGAACTCAGTCTGCCAAGCATACGAATCTGTCACCAATGGTGGATGGGGAGATGCTGTAGGCGAAATCAAATATTGGAAAGAAATGCCGGAAGGACCACGAAAAGATGCCATCTATGGAAGTGACGGAGGTAAGATCTTGGTTGAAAAGAACGCCTATAAAGATCAGCTAATTGATTGGTATCAGAAAGACAACAATGGTGCTTTTATCCTCAACGAATGTCACCCAATGTTCCGCACCTTACTATATGGAGGAGGTACGGATGGCAGTGCAATGAAAGACTATAACGACCGGGAATACACCATGAACAACGGTATCTGTAGCCAAACATTATACTTGGTTTCATATAGTGAGGTATTGCTGTGGTATGCTGAAGCACAAGCACGTAGCGGTTCTGTGAATGAAGAAGCCAAACAATGTTTACAGAAAGTTTTGGACCGTGCCTACGGAGAAGG
Organism: Bacteroides mediterraneensis; assembly: GCF_016900355.1. Taxonomy (GTDB): domain Bacteria; phylum Bacteroidota; class Bacteroidia; order Bacteroidales; family Bacteroidaceae; genus Phocaeicola. Next base: position 430,189 of record NZ_JACJKA010000001.1, read on the forward strand.
AGTAGACAAAGCGGAAAATTATTCTAATGACCCGACAACATTTGCCAACAAATGCTTAAAGGAACATGGATATGAAGTCAGGGATATTATGTAGCTCTCGTAGTTCGTGCCAACGACCAGCTCCGCATGGATGACCTCAAGAATACTTTTGCTTCACGCCAAGCCAATGCACCAGTAGAAGTTGCCCCAGGACTTTCTCTAACAGAAGGTGTTGAAGTGACAGGCAGCTGGAATGAATCACGCAACTATGCAACCATCCCGTCATTCGATGCCGACCTGAATGAAAACCTGAAATAAATTACTTTAAATAAAAGTCACAGGAGCTCCATGCCTACCTGTGACTTTTTTCATTTTCCATCATCATGAATACAATAAAAAACTTACTCATAATAGCATCTCTATGTATAATGGGTTGCAGTTCTCCTCCCCCAATCTATTATCTGGATGCCACAAACGGAAACGATGACAATTCCGGACTTTCTGCCAGCAGCGCATGGAAAACGTTGCAACGCGTAGAAAACCTTTCTCTAAAAGAAGGCAGCAAATTATTATTCAAACGTGGCGAAACTTTTAAAGGCGAACTCAATATAACAGGAACAGGTACACCACAAGCTCCAGTCATTATCGATGCTTATGGTGAAGGAAAACAAAACCCTCGTATCATAGGAAATGACTCTTCCATGTACGCTGTATGTATCTCCAATTCCGATTATCTGACCATTCAGAATTTGGAAATAGTCAATACTGGAGAGAAAGCTTTAGCCGGACGTACTGGCCTGAAAGTAGAATGTATGAATTATGGTACATCACATAATATTAGAATTAATAACATCACCGTACGGGATGTCAATGGTTCTCTTGTCAAAGAAGAAGGAGGCGGTAGTGGAATTCTGATAGTTAATGGCGGTGACAGTATCCGCTCACGTTTTGACAGCCTGACCATTGAAAACTGCCATATCCTACGGTGTGCACGCAATGCCATGATTTGGGACGGATATTATGACCGGAAAAACTGGTATCCCAACACCCATACTATTATCCGTAACAATCTTATTGAAGAAGTTCCAGGTGATGGCATCGTCCCTATCGGATGCGACAGTACTCTGATAGAATACAACCTAATGTGCAACTCTCTTGATACCCTTCCCATGACAGAAGCAGCGGCCGGTATCTGGCCATGGAGTTGTGACAACACCATCATACAATACAATGAGGTATGTCATCACAAAGCACCTTGGGATGCACAAGGATTCGATTCCGACTATAATTGCCAGAACACACTCATACAATACAACTACAGTCACGACAATTATGGAGGAATGGTCCTAATATGTAATAATGGAGATGCTGAAGATTACAGCTGTGGAAATATCGGAAGCATTGTCCGATATAATATTAGTATAGGTGATGGCATACGTCCTAAAAAGACCAGACAAGGAATGTTTTCACCCAGCATTCACATAGCTGGACCTGTTAAAAGAACCTTAATTGAGCGAAACATTGTACATGCTAACCCTAAGCCCGATATCGTCACAGACCGAACCATGATAACCTCCGATTCATGGGAAGGATATGCGGACAGTACCTGCTTCCGACAGAATATCTTCTACGCAGCAGAACCCAGCCGTTTTGACTTCACGTCTTCCACCCACAATATATTCGAACAAAATGCCTATATAGGTGAATTCAAGAATCTACCGGAAAATACTTACAGCCCAGAAATTGAAAACATATACAAAGAAAAAATCCTGAATCTATCTGCTGACGGACATAAAGGCTTATACACTCTTATGGATTCTATAGCCATAAAAGGACATACACTCCATTACGTGAAGCCTACATCCATTGAAACTTTTTTCAACGCACTATTTATTGAGAACTAAAATAAATAATCCCCTCGTTCTTTTTATTTATAAACGAAAGAATGAGGGGATTAATCGTTTCACGTCGCAGGAAGCATCAATGAGCGAAACGCTGTTTCAACTTGGCCAGCATATCCTTAGTCATCGCCTCCAAGTCATATTCAGGCTTCCAGTCCCATTCCTCACGGGCACAAGTATCATCCAAAGAATTAGGCCATGAATCGGCAATAGCCTGGCGCAAAGGATCTACCTGATATTCCATTTCAAAGCCGGGGACATATTTCCGGATATTCTGATAAATTGTTTCTGGCTCAAAGCTCATGGAAGCAATATTAAATGAGTTACGATGCACCAGTCTGGCCGGATCCGCCTCCATAATCTCAATAGCCGCCCGCAATGCGTCCGGCATGTACATCATATCCATATAAGTACCTGCCGCTATCGGACAAACGAACTTCTCTCCCTTAGCCGCCGAATAATAAATATCTACCGCATAGTCAGTAGTTCCACCTCCCGGAGGAGTCACATAAGAAATCAATCCCGGAAAACGAACCGAACGAGTATCCACTCCAAAACGGGTGAAATAATAGTCACTCAGCAATTCTCCAGAAACTTTTGTCACACCATACATAGTCTTAGGGCGCTGTATGGTGTCCTGAGGGGTCTTGTCTTTCGGAGTTCCGGGACCAAACGAACCGATAGAACTCGGCGTAAAGACGGCACAATTCTTTTCACGAGCCACTTCCAACGTATTGAACAGACCGCCCAATCCGATTTTCCAAGCCAGCTGAGGTTTGTTTTCAGCTACGGCTGAAAGCAAGGCCGCCAGATTATAGATGGTATCCACCTGATATTTCGTTACCGCATCGGCTATTTGCTGCGAATTGGTTATATCCACAATGGCTGAAGGACCAGATTCCTTCAACTCGCCTTTAGGTTCAGCTCCAGGAATATATCCAGCTACTACATTACCTGTATAATTCTTTCTCAAAAGCATGGTAAGTTCCGAACCAATTTGTCCGGTAGACCCAATTATTAAAATGTTTTTCATTTACATGTTGGATTTTAAAATTACATGGCAAATATACAAAACTTATTATAGATAAAATAAAAATACCAATCTTCTTTTTTTCTAAATAAAAAAATTGCATCTTTGCATTAGTAAAACCTTAATATCAATATATGTATACCAATTTTAGAGACTTCCTGAAAAAGGAACTTGCCGACATTGAAGCTGCCGGCTTATACAAGAATGAACGCATTATTACCACTCCACAACGTGCAGACATCAAAGTAAATGCAGGAGAGGAAGTACTTAATTTTTGCGCCAACAACTACTTGGGACTTTCCGACAACAAACGTCTGATTGAAGCTGCCAAGAAAGCAATGGATACTCACGGATATGGTATGTCGTCTGTACGCTTCATCTGTGGTACACAAGACCTTCACAAACAGTTGGAAGCAGCTATTTCCGACTATTTCCACACAGAAGATACCATTTTATATGCCGCCTGCTTTGACGCCAACGGGGGTCTGTTCGAACCGCTTTTCACAGAAGAAGATGCCATTATCTCTGATGCACTGAACCATGCTTCCATTATCGATGGCGTACGCTTGTGCAAAGCCAAACGCTACCGCTACGCCAATGCCGACATGGCCGACTTGGAACGTTGCTTGCAGGAAGCACAAGCACAACGCCACCGCATCATCGCTACCGACGGCGTATTCTCCATGGACGGCAACGTAGCCCCGATGGACAAGATTTGCGAACTGGCAGAGAAATACAATGCACTGGTTATGGTGGATGAATCTCATTCAGCTGGTGTCGTAGGGCCTACAGGACACGGCGTGGCAGAACAGTTCAATGTGTACGACAAAATTGATATCTTCACTGGTACCCTTGGAAAAGCTTTTGGTGGTGCCATGGGTGGATTCACTACCGGAAAGAAAGAAATTATCGACATGTTACGTCAACGCTCTCGCCCTTACTTGTTCTCCAACTCTGTGGCTCCAGCCATCGTAGGAGCAAGCTTGGAAATGTTCCGCATTCTGAAAGAAAGCAACGCTTTGCACGACAAGTTGATGGCCAATGTCAACTACTTCCGTGACAAGATGATTGCAGCAGGCTTCGACATCAAGCCTACACAGAGTGCCATTTGCGCAGTTATGCTGTACGACGCCAAACTTTCACAGGAATTTGCAGCCCGTATGCAGGATGAAGGCATCTTTGTCACCGGCTTCTATTATCCGGTAGTGCCGAAAGGACAAGCCCGTATCCGCGTACAGCTTTCTGCCGGTCATGAACAATGCCACTTGGACAAGGCTATCCAGGCCTTCATCAAAGTAGGAAAAGAACTGAACGTCATTAAATAACCTTTTACTTAAAAAATCACACTTTCGAAAGAGGATGTGTCAAAATGATGCATCCTCTTTTTCGTTATATAATCATCGTTTTGCCATTTTTCATAGAGTATGATTTATGTTTTTCCTATGTCCATGCCTTTTGGTGGTATAATGTGCTGTAGATG